>NZ_PXUE01000009.1 GCF_003020585.1 Chryseobacterium aurantiacum | reverse complement strand
CTAACCAGCTGAACTACCGGATCAATTTTTTAAAGAAATTGATAAAACTTCTGCGATCCGGACGGGACTCGAACCCGCGACCTCCGCCGTGACAGGGCGGCATTCTAACCAACTGAACTACCGGATCTGATTTGTTAAAGAACTTCGTTTCTTTTTCGTGGTTGCAAAATTACACCTTTTTTTATTACCCGCAAATTATTTTCAAAAAAAAAGCCTCCCAATAACGGAAGGCGTTCATTATCACAATAGTTTTTTTTATAAGTGAGCGCTTAATTTTTCAGCGATTACCTCTTTTGGAGCTACACCTACTAACTTATCTACCACCTCTCCGTTCTTAAAAATAAGAACAGTAGGAATATTTCTGATACCATACTGCATTGAAATTTCCTGGTTGTTGTCTACATCCACTTTTCCTACTACTGCTTTTCCTTCAAAATCTGAAGCAACTTCTTCGATGATTGGTCCCAAAGTTCTACAAGGTCCACACCATACAGCCCAGAAGTCTACTAATACTGGTTTGTCTGATTTTAAAACTGTATCCTGGAATGAGCTGTCTGTAATTTCTAAAGCCATCTTGTTTCTTTTATTTTAATTAATATTATTTTCTTGTTTTTCCCATTGTTGAGTCTTCAAAATTACGATTTTTACATCATAAGACTATCTATGCTCAACATTAGTTTTTTCTATAGTGTAATCACTTGAAATTTCCTTTAGTGCATTCACCAATGCATCTATATCTGACTTTGTTGTCATATGGCTGAAAGAAATACGTAATGGTGTACAATGATCCATATCATCTTCTGAAAGCACCATCATCATAACCATTGATGGTTTGGATGCTCCGGAAGAACAGGCACTACCCTGAGAAATCGCAATTCCTTTCATATCCAGCTGAAGCCCTATCAATGGGTTTTTATAAGGCAATAAAGCGCTTAATACAGTATAAAGACTGTTTTCCTTTTCAGCACTTCTTCCGTTGAATTTTACCCCCTCTATTTCTGCTGACAGCCTTTCGATAGCGTAATCTTTGATCTCCTGCATATGATGGGTATATTCACTCATATGCTTCAATGAAAGTTCCAATGCTTTTCCAAGACCCACAATACCTGCAACGTTTTCAGTTCCTGCTCTAAGGCTTCTTTCCTGAGGGCCTCCTGTGATGATCCCTTTTAATCCGGTTGCTTTTCTGATAAAGGCAAAACCGGCTCCTTTCGGACCGTGAAATTTATGGGCACTGCATGAAGCAAAATCTACCGGAATATCGGACAGATCAAGATCCATATGAGCCATAGTCTGCACTGTATCTGAATGGAAAAGGGCATTATACTGCTTGCATAGCTCAGCTACTTTTTTAATATCGATAAGGTTTCCGATCTCATTATTGGCATGCATTAAGCTTACCAACGTCTTTTTATCTGAAGCCTTTAATAGTTCTTCTAATTTATTCAGGTCAATATCTCCTTTTTCATTTGGGCGGATGTAGTTTACTTCTACTCCTTTTCTGCTTTTCATATCCAAAATACTTTCAGAAACACATTTGTGTTCCAAAGGAGAACTTATGATTCTCTCTACCCCAAGATGTTCTACTGAGGATTTGATGATCATATTGTTGGATTCTGTTCCGCAAGAGGTGAAAATGATCTCAGCAGGAGTTACATGAAGATAGTCTGCAACCTGTCTTCTTACATTTTCAATAAGGATTTTTGCTTCCTGGCCAAAACTGTGGGTTGAAGACGGATTTCCGAAGTTCATTTTCATTGTACCAACCATTGCATCTATAACTTCATCTGCAAGCGGAGTGGTTGCGGCATTATCTAAATATATTTTATCCATTATTATTTTGAATATTTTAATTCTACGGAGGTAAACTGGTAATCTGCAGGAACAGCAAAAAGAAACCAAGGGTTGGAAAGTATCTGAATTTCCATTCCACCGGATGGTTCTCCTGCAGGAACTTCTACATACAGGACATTATTCTTTACAGATATGCTTTTAATTTCATTAATGGTATGGCTTCCTGATCTGAAACTTCCCAAGTTATATAAAACAACTTTTTTATTTTTAGGAAATTTAGGATAGTTGATGGCAGATTCTTTTCCCTCTTCTACAAAGTTAAAGCCTCCCTTTACAACCGTAAGGAATTCTTTTTCATCCTTAATGATTCTAAAGCCGCTTTCATTTGCTCCGCCTTGAGATTCAGAGGCAATAAGTTCTGCATTTTTCTGCATATCAGGCGATTTTTGTTGAGATGATGTTGCACTGGTACAGCTCATAAGCATGGCTGCACATGCAATTAACAGGCTTTTCATTTTTTACACTTTTATCACCCAAAATTAGTGAAAAAATTGGTAATGTCCCTCATTTGCCCATTTCAACATTGGCTTATCTCCGGAAGTATCACCAAATGCGATAATTTTATCATATCTGGAATCATTGATTTCTTCCTTTATTCTGACTAGTTTTTCCTTTCCGTTACAATTTTTACCGATAAAGTTTCCTGTGAAAACACCGTTTTTAAACTCTGCACGTGTAGAAACAAGCTGCATTTTCAGTTTATCGGCAAAAGGCTTTACCCAGATATCCAGGGAAGCCGTTACTAATAAACTTTGTGTATTATTCCTATCGATATTTTGTATAAAGTCTAAGGCATTTTCTCTTACAATCTTAGGATAATGCTGTTCAAAAAACTGCTTAGACTTCAATTCAATTTTTTCCTGGCTCTGCCCCTTAAGGATAGATCCGATAAAACTTTTCTTTACTTTTTCTGTTTCCGCCAGTTTAAGCTTCAAGAGAATGAAAAGAGGCACGTGTCTTAAAAATTGTATTCTATATTTTGTAGAATCATAGAATTTAAGATACATAAACATGGTATCCTTATACGTCAGGGTTCCGTCAAAATCAAAACAATACAATTTTTTCATTTTTAAAGCTTTAACTTTTTAAATATAAATTCAGGGATATTCCTGATAATCATCATAATAATACTCCAAATCGGCAATACATAGGCTACATCTTTTTGCTTTTTGAAAGCTTTGTAAATGCAGGCTGCAGCTTGTTTGGGAGTGGCTGTTAACTTAGGATTCAAAGGTAGTCCCTCTGTCATTTTGGTCGCCATAAATCCCGGTTTTATTGTCAGAACATGTACTTTTTTACTAAAAAGATAGTTTCTTAAACCACTTAGATATGCTGTAAAAGCGGCCTTTGCACTTCCATAAATGAAGTTACTCTGCCTTCCTCTATCCCCTGCCACTGATGAAAGACCGATGATTGTTCCCGATCTTCTGCTTTCAAATTTATGTGCAAAATAGTTCATTACCGGAATCAGCTTAGAGTAATTGATATTAATAATACGCTCTGTATTCTTATTATCATACAACCCTTCTTCTGTACCATCACCTAAATATCCTACGGCACAAAATAATACATTTGAATTGATATTATCAAATCTATTGTAATCAATTTCTTTCATCAGATCCAGTTCTATAACTTCGGACTGCTGTAGAAACTTCACATCAATATGCCTTGCAAATCTTTCTGTAGTTTCTTTATTTGATGTAAATAGATAGATTTTTTCAAATTTTTCTCCTTCCTGAAGTGTTTTTTCAACAAATGCCTGTGCTACTTCAGATGTACTTCCCAGAACTATCATTATGAGTTATTATTTATGATTCTTTTGTGCTGTAAAGACACAAATTTAGGATTTTGAATATTTTTCAGGTAATTGGTCAACGATGATCTGCTCATACTGTCTTTGGTAAGATAAATTCTTCCTCCAAATTCCTGAACAATGCTGTCTAATTGATCTACCAGCTTTTTTAGTTTTGAATTTACTTTAAAATCCAGAGCTAATGTGTATCCCTCAACCGGAAATGAGTTGTAGGCTTCCGGATTATGTTTTCCAAAAAGTTTTAAAACTGCCAGAAATGAACCATTCCCGCTATTGGCGATTGTTTCAAGGATTTTTTTCATCCCCTCTTTTCCTGCTTCTTTCGGAATAACCATCTGATACTGTATAAATCCTGACTTTCCATAGATTTTATTCCACTCATTAATGGCATCCAGAGGATAGAAGAACGTTTCATAATCAATAAAATTCTTTACCTCTTTTTTAGATTGTTTTTTATAGAATAACCAATTGAAAATTTTCACTGTTAATGCATTCAATACAAAACCAGGAAAATAGAATGGAATGGTAGGTTGTAATTTTTTCTTTAATCTTAAAGGAGTTTTTGCCATATTTTGTGGCAGTTCATGTTGAAAGGCATGCTCTCCTCTCATCAGAATACTTCTTCCGATGTTTTTTCCTTTTTGAAGACAATCAATCCATGCTACCGTATACGTCCAGCTTTCACTTTCATCAAACAGTTTAAAGATCTCGTCCAGGTTTTCTGCTTTGATACTTTCCTGACGAATGTATGCAGATTCTATGTTTTTAAGCTTAAATTTTGCAGTAAGAATAATCCCCGTAAGTCCCATCCCACCAATGGTGGCCCAAAATTTCCCGGAATTTTCTTCTCTTGAACAGGTAATGATTTCCCCGTTTTCCGTCATTAATTTAAATTCAATAACGTATTCTGAAAAGCAGCCTTCTGCGTGGTGGTTTTTTCCGTGAACATCAGAAGCGATGGCACCTCCTACAGAAATAAATTTTGTTCCAGGGGTTACATAAAGAAAATATCCCTGTGGAACAGATATTTCAAGTACATCCGAAAGCAGTACTCCAGACTCGCACTCAATAATTCCGTTTAAACGATCAAAACTGATGAATTTATTTAATTTTTTGGTGGAAAATATAGTCTCTCCCAATGAAGCATCACCATAGCATCTTCCGTTTCCTCGTGCTATAACCTCATTATGATTGAGTACAAACTCTTTTATTTTTTTGAAGCTGTCCTCAGATCTCATTTCTTTTTCCACTACCGGGAAATTGCCCCAGTTTGTAACTTTCTGTGTGAAATTCGGCTTCATTTCTTAAAGTAAATTTGAATTAAAAATGTGGCAACCCAAAGCAATAGGGTAACCTGTATATAACGATCTCTGTACACAATTTTTGTGGGAGATTCTGTTCTGTTGTAAACAAGTGTTTGTTGCAGGTACCTCAAAAGGGCAAAAACTACAAAAACCACCGTATAAAAAACCCTTTCATGGAATCTTGCCTGAACTTCCGGCGACAGGGTAAACATCAGGTAACATACAATGGCAAGCGTTATGGAAATAGACAGCGCAATATCTGCAAACTGAACATTATACCCATCTAATGCTTTTCTTGTTTTTCCCGAAACCTGAGCGTTGATAAGCTCACCTCTTCTTTTTCCAATGGCAAGTACCAACGCTAATACAAACGTAAGCAAGATCGCCCATTGTGAAATACTAATCCCGGTAATGTAACCACCTGCAAGAACCCGCAATACAAATCCTATGGCAATGATAAAGATATCAATGATAGGAACATGCTTCAGCCTGAATGTATAGGCCAGATTCATCACTACATAAAAAGCTATGATGGTACCAAACTTCCATAAGAACTGATGGTAATAAAGCTGAGCAATGAATACAAGCGCAATATCTGCAATGACCAGCCCGACAAGAATTCCGATCGCCCTGGATTTTGAGATTGCACCACTTGCCAACGGACGTCTTCTCTTCTCGGGATGTTTCCTGTCTGCTTCAATATCATTATAATCATTCAGAATATAAACGACACTCGCAGCTAACGAAAAGATGATAAAAGCAAAGATACTTTTGGTAAGAAGATCCAGGTTGGTGATGTTACCAGAAAAGAATAGAGGGACAAATACAAAAAGGTTTTTCACCCATTGCTCCACCCGGAGCAGTTTAAAATATTTCTTCATTTATGTTATTTCAATTACAAAAATAATAAATTCAAAATTGCCAGCCTAAAAATACAAAAAAAACCGCCGAGGCGGTCTTTTACGAAAATATTTATATGTTAAATTAATTACTGCCCTTGTTTGGCATCATTAATCATTTTCTCATTTGCAGTAATAGCGAATTCAACTCTTCTGTTTTTAGCTCTTCCTTCGTCTGTATCGTTGCTTGCAACCGGCATATTTTTACCTTCACCTTTTGTGAACATTCTGCTTCCGGCAATTCCTTTACCTACCAAATAAGCTTTTACAGCATCTGCTCTTCTTTGAGAAAGGGCAACGTTGTAAGCATCCTTACCTACGCTGTCTGTGTGACCATAGATGTTGATATTCGTATCAGGGTTGTTAATCAATACCTGAGCTAATTTTTCAAGGTTACCCTGAGCTACAGAAGTAAGGTTTGAAGAGTCAAAAGCAAAGTTTACAATACTTTCGTTCATTGTAACTTTAATACCATCTCCTACTCTCTCTACCTGAGCACCTGGTAAAGTTTCTTTAATATCTTTAGCCTGCTTATCCATTTTGTTACCGATAACGTTACCTGCAACACCACCGATAATACCTCCTAGTACAGCACCAATAGCACCATTTCCACCTCTACCTACATTGTTTCCAAGGATACCTCCTAATACTGCTCCTGATGCAACACCTACAGCGGTACCTCTTTGTTGGTGATTTGAATTTTGAACGGCTTCACAACTTGTCAATAATAATGCTGATGACAAGAAAAGAGCTCCTACGTATGTTTTAGTAAATTTCATTTTTTTTATCTTTTATGTTATTAAATTATTTCAGTCCAGCTCTTTCGAAGTTATAAACAACTTTTACACTTCCATTTTCAAATGGAACGTCTTGCTGAAGAGAGAATTGATCTGTACTTTGATTGATTACTCTTAGAGTATAACCTGCAGTATTTTGTTTTGCTTTTGTACCCTCCATAATTTTTTTAAACATAAACGTATCACCGTTTTTTATTTCAAATTTGATAGGTTGTGTAACGGCAGGGCAGCTTCCACCTCCATTTAAGGTATAGGCACCTGTCCAGTTATTAGGGATTAGTCTCCAGTGGCTTCCTACGAAACACTGAGCGTCAGCCCCTTCGTCAAAAGGTTTAATTTTATATCCTTTTTCGTAATCTACGCTCACAATCTGCCAATCTCCTTTTAATTTAAGAAATTCAGCTTTTTGATTTTGAGCTGTAGCTGCGTTATTCACAGAGGAACAAGACACTGCAAAAAGTGATGTTCCTAACATCCCTGCAAGTAGTAACTTTTTCATTTTGTTGTTTATTATTTTGTTACAATAAAGTTACAAAAAACCGTGCCAAAATTTCAATTTAAAAATAAAAAAGTCCGAAAAAATTCGGACTCCTTTATTAGGTATTTAAAAATGAATATTTTAAGAAATTTCCATTGGGTAACTTTTATACTGTTGCAGCGGCCTCCCATCCGAAACCTACACATTATTCAATTACGAAAATGGATACAATAAACATCTTTTAATAATTATTTTCTAACAGCTTTAGATGCTTTTTTTACAACAGGAGCTTTAGTTCCGTTATAAAAATTGTTATAGGCATATTCTGCGGCTTTTTTCACATCTATAACTCCTCCTGCTCCTGAGAAATCATTAAACCCGTTTGACTGGCTCAGGTTGCTTGATTTTTTCAATGCTTCAATAATCTGCACCGGCTTCAGGTTGGGCATATAGGCCAATAAAACAGCTGCTGCACCCGCTACCACCGGAGACGCCATTGAGGTTCCATCCAGGTATTCATATTGGCTTCCTTTAACGGTAGAATAAATTCTTTCTCCCGGCGCAAAAACATCAACCATCTTTTTATTATAGTTCGAGAAGCTTGCTCTTAAAGCATTGTTATCATTGGTACTTGCTCCAACCACAATCACATTATTGACAAAAGGTTTTTCATCAGTAACGTTTTTAAAATTTGTAGGATAAGCCAAATGTTCTGCTACATCTTCATTTTCATTTCCGGCAGCCTTTACTAAAAGAACGCCTTTATCTTCTGCATATTTGAAAGCATCCCAAACCACGTTTTTACCAGGAGAAACCGGTTTACCAAAACTCATATTCAGAACTTTTGCACCATTATCTACGGCATATCTTATAGCGTTGGCAACGTCTTTATCTCTTTCGTCACCATCTGGCACCGCTCTTACGGTCATGATTTTAGCCACCTTAGAGGCTATTCCATGCTGTATTTCCTTTCCTTGTGCAAGTCCTGCAATGATTCCCGCTACGTGTGTTCCGTGTTCGGCATCAGGGCCCTCATAGTGATTATTTCCGTAATTCTTTTCAGAATAATCGTCATAATTATCTCCTACAATTTCTTTTCTCGGATCGTATGAAAGGTCATATTGTTTTGCTGAAGGGGCGTAATGATCGATTGCTTCTTTCATTTGCTCTTTCATCAGTTTTTCAAATTCCGCAGATGATTTTCCTTTAAATTCAGGTCCTTGAGATACCTGTCCCAGAATTTCCAAAGCAATTGCATCTTTCTGTTCCGTAGGTTTCTTAATTGCTGAAATATTTTCTGCTGTCACGGATTTCCCTGCCAATAACTTTACCATATTCGGGATCAGGTCATTGATCATGGAATAGGTTTGGAAGTTTTGTTTTGCTTCGATGCTTTTCTTTGTGAAAAGCCCTTTTGCTTTCATATACATTGCAAATTCTTCCGGCATTTTGGCTTGATTTGCTTTGTTTTTAGCAGAATCATCTCCTTCGAAAATTGGCTGATATTTAGCAACAACTCTGGTCACTTCCATGTTATCAATACCAATATCTCCGTTCTTTCCACCTATAAAGTTCCAACCGTGGATATCATCAATATATCCGTTTCCATCGTCATCTTTACCGTTTCCGGGTACTTCATTAGGGTTCGTCCACATATTTTTCACCAATCCTGGGTGATCTACCTGTACTCCACTATCCAAAACCCCTACAACTACTGTTTTTGGCTTCAAACCTTTCGACTCGAGATATTTATATGCATTTTCTGTATTTACACCATACACTTTTGAAGTGGAAAAATCTTTGTGATACCACATCATCAGATCTTTATCTTCTTTCGGGTCAATACTTTTAGCTTTAGACTCTTGTGCAAAAGAGTAGCTAAAACCTGTCAAAAAAACTGCAGCTAATAATACCTTTTTCATATGTTGATATTTATTTTTATTATAAAGTCACATGCCATCGTCAAGGTCATCTGTTTTTATTTGCCAGAGAATCCGGTTACAACGATTTCATATTAATATGACTGTTTTATTTTCTTTATATAGGTAAGTGATTCGGGTCCTTTGTTACAAACAAGATCCAGAATCGATAAATCTTCCAAAAATCCTAACTTATCTGAGAAAGTCTGATAATAGTCTTCCATTTCAAATTCTGAGGACTTTTTTGCGGAGAATTTCTCTCTAAAATTGATCCCTTCAGGATTTTTGATATATTCTTCATTCAAAGAGTGTGCCTTTTCTGTTTTAAGTATCTGTTGGATTACTTCCAGCCCTTTAAGGTTAAAGTCTAAAAGAAACTTTTCTTTCAGGTCAAATATCTTTCTGAATTTATCTTCGTAGTATTCAAAATAAGGAGAACTCTGGTAGGCTGTTTTGATTGACTTCCAGTGAAGTCCTCTCCAATCTTCTCTGTAAGAGATTTCTATATCTTTCATCTCTCTTTTCCCATTATGATTCATAGGAATAATAAGAGATAGTTTTCCGTTGGCTCCATAGATATTCGCTCTGTTTCTATAGGTCTGTTTCGGAAAATTTTCAAACTGTTCAAATACAATTTCATTCTCAGGATTCAAAAATACTGAGAACCATGAGATTGGGGGCATATAAAATGCCGGCAATAATACATTCGTCATATTCATAATACAAAAATGAAGCATTTTTTCAAATACTTCATTCTATTTTAAGTTTAATTTTTCTATTAATTATCTTCAGTTTTTTCCTTTCTGAATAATTTCATGAAATAGTCCCAGCCGAAGAACAAGATCAAGATCATCGCTGCAATCCACCAGTAAGAGGTTTTATTGGACTCGCCTGTATTGGTTGCCTTAAACATTCTCTCCCAACGGATTTTCTTAGGGGCCTGATACGTTGAACTTGCATCCGGGAATATCCCCTGTACGCTCATCCATGTAAACATTGGTTTTCCTACAATATTTTCTTCAGGAACAAAACCAAAAAATCTTGCATCTAGAGAAGCATCTCTATTATCTCCAACCATCATGTAATAATCCTGTTGAATGGTATATTGATTAGCTTCTTTTCCGTTGATAAAGATTTTCCCGTTCTTTTTCTCTAAACTGTTGTGCTCATATTCAGAGATAATCCACTGATACATTGGAAGTGTTTCACTATTGATTGCAACAACATCTCCTTTCTTCGGAATTCTTACCGGACCATACCAATCCTGATTCCAAGGTTTATTGATCGGAAATATAGACTGTGTTGTATCAATTTTCGTTTTAGCTTCATCTTTATAGTATACGGCAGCTTCTCCTTTTACAGAAACATCCTCCTTGATATCAATAACCTGAGGAAGTTCTTTAATTTCTTTAGCTGTTTTATCGGTTAATCCCTGAAAAGCGTAAAGATAGCCTCCATTAGGCTGCTGTAACTCCTGAACCGGTAAAAATCCATAGGCTTTGTATAAAGTTGGGATATCCAACTGGTCTTCTGTAGTTACAAGATATCTGTGCTGTACTTCCTGGTCTCCTAAAACAGTTTCCGGCTTTCCGTTTACGAAAAGTCTTCCTCCTCTCATTTCAAAGCTATCTCCGGCAGCGGCAACACATCTTTTAACGTATGGATCTTTTCTGTCGATTGCTGTATGCACGGAATCCTGAGGATAGTTGAAAACCACCACATCATTTCTTTGTGGTTTATTGAATTGTAAGATTCTTGTATAAGGCATCTTTACCCCATCTACGTAGGACTTCGGATCATCTTTTGGATTTCCTTTCTGTCCGGTATCCATAATTGTTCCCTGAAGGAAAGGTATTGCTAAAGGACGCATTGGAAGTCTGTATCCGTAGCTCCATTTGTTTACAAAAAGGAAGTCACCTACCAATAATGTTCTTTCCATGGATCCTGTAGGAATCCCGAACGGCTGTGTTACAAAAACGTGGATAATGGTAGCAAAAACAACGGCAAAGGTAATAGAACCTAAGAACGTGTCTTTTTTCTTTTCATTTTTTTCTTCATCTGTAAGGAATAGGTCATTTGCATTTTCATCCTCCAATTCTACATCTTTAGAATAGTTTACAGTAGCCATATAAATAAATGGCAAGATTACTGTAAGGATTTGATCTTTGAAAAGAGACTTTCCAAATTTTTTCATTAAGTAAAGATGAAAAACAGACATCATGATTGGCCCTACAATCGGAAGATATGAAAGGATGGCCCACCATTTTGGATGCTTTGTTTCTTTTAAAACGATAAAATAGTTGTAGAAAGGTATAAATGCAAATAAAGGGCTATAGCCCATTTTCTTGAACAACTTCCAAGTTGAAATCCCCATTAATATTGATAAAATGAGGACATACACTGTATAAGTTAAAAAATAATTCATAAATTTTTGTGCCTATTCTTATGATATAAAATGATAAATGATGAGTAATAAATGATAACAGCGGGATGCTATTTATAATTCACTATTCATCATTCTCTGTAATTTGTCTGCAATTTACAGAATTTGTTACAAATTAAAGTCCCAAAACATCTTTCATTCCGAAGTTTCCTTTTTTATCTTTAATCCATTCTGCAGCAACTACAGCTCCTAGTGCAAAACCGTTTCTGTTGAAAGCAGTATGTTTGATCTCAATTTCATCCACTTCGCTTCTATAAAATACGCTGTGGGTTCCGGGTACCTCATCTTCACGAACGGCAAAAATTCCAAGTTGATCACCTTGGGTTTCTTCAAGCTTCCAAGCCTCAAATTTTGGGTTGTTATTGATAATTCCCTCAGCGATTGAAATTGCGGTTCCGCTTGGTGCATCTTTTTTATGAATGTGATGAATCTCTTCTAATTGGCAAGAATATTCATCTACATTTTTCATTATATCGGCAAGCTTTTCGTTTAAAGCAAAGAAAAGATTAACTCCTAAGCTAAAGTTTGAACCATATAGGAATGCTGTATCATTTTCTACCGCAAGTTTTTCTATTTCATCTCTTTTATCAAGCCAGCCTGTAGTTCCACAGATAACAGGAATTTTATTTTCAAGACAAGCCTTGATATTATCAAATGCCACTTCCGGCAAAGAAAACTCGATAACAACATCGGGATTATTAAGATTTTCAGCAGTTGGGGTTTGCTTTAGGCGGGCAACTACTTCATGACCTCTTTTCTGTGCAATCTCATCTATGATCTTACCCATTTTCCCGTAACCAACTAATGCTATTTTCATATAATCTCTTATTTTTATTACTACCCAGATCTTTCAGTCTGATGTATTTATTATGTTAAAATCTATAACTTAAAACAAATCCTGTTTTTGGCGCATCATAACCATATTGATCCTGGATAACTGATGGCTTGAAAGTAAGATCCGGATCATGACGGCTTTCATAAAGATGGGCATCCACTACGGCATCCACTATATTTAAAATGTAGATTAACCCTGTAATGGCAACAGCATAGTCTCTCTGTCTTTTCGCTCTATCCTGTGCATTTCCTAACGCACGCTTGTCCAACCACGGATGGCTGTCTACGAATTCATTAGGCGTACCGTTAAGCTTAGCGATATAGTATTCGCGGTACTTTTTGTATTGACTGTCATTCCAGACTGCAATACCAACACCTGCTCCTACTGCTCCCCAAACAATGGGAATCTTCCAGTATTTTTTATTATAAAACTGTCCCAATCCAGGAAAAACTGCTGAATACAGTCCAGCTCTTGTAGGATTTAGCTTTATGGTTTTTCTTGTGGGCCCGTTGGCATTCTCTAAGTCAGCAATGATCTTGGATTCTGTTTTTCCAGGTTTTAGCGCAGGAACATTCTCTTTCGGAGGTGTTTGTACCTGAACAGTATCAATAGGGGCTACAACTTGTGAATAAGCCAATACAGCGATACACAAGAAAAATGTGAAAAATATTTTCTTCATTTATTTAATATGGGATAAAATATATTCCAGCTCATCTTCATTTTTGAAGTCCAGAACAATTTTACCTTTTTTACCATTTCCAGAAGCCTTGATTTCCACTTTTACATCCAGGATGTCAGCGATGGTCTTCTGTGCTCTTTTATAGTTATTGGAAAGCTCGGCATTTACTTTTTTTGCAGCGGGAGATTTTGGATTTTTCAATGCAGCCGCGGCTTGTTCGGCCTGACGAACATTTAATTTTTCCTTGATGATAAGGTCAAATAAAACCTGTTGATCTTCCTCACTTTCAAGACTGATGATTGCTCTTCCATGTCCCGCAGAAATTTCACCACTTCGGATGGCATTCTGAATATCCGGATTTAACCTTAAAAGCCTTATGGAGTTGGTAATTGTACTTCTGTCTTTTCCAATTCTCTGACTCAGATTTTCCTGAGTAAGACCAATTTCTTCCAAAAGTCTATGATAAGTAAGGGCAATTTCGATAGCGTCAAGATCCTCTCTCTGAATATTCTCAACAAGAGCCATCTCAAGAAGTTCCTGATCGTTTACTAAACGGATATAAGCAGGAATAGTTGTTAAACCAGCAATTTTAGTTGCTCTGTAACGTCTTTCCCCGGATATAATCTCAAACTTCTCGCCATCTTTCCTTAGGGTAATTGGTTGAATTACTCCCAGATTTTTAATAGACTGTGCAAGTTCGTTTAATGCTTTTTCATCAAAATAAGTTCTCGGCTGCGTCGGGTTAGGATAAATATCTTCAAGCGCAACTTCTACTATATTTCCCACAAACTTATCTGCTCCCTCATCAGTAGCTGAATTGATAGTTGCTTTAGATTCTGCACTTAAAATGGCGCCCAAACCACGTCCCATAGCTCTTTTTTTGTCCTTCATAGATATAATTGATAAATGATGTTTAATAAATGATGACTAGCACTCACCTATTTCCCATTTATTATTAATTTAATTCTTTATTAAGTTTTCGTTCTTTAGAAGAACTTCTTCTGCTAACTGAATATACTGAACTGCACCTTTACTTTCGGCATCATAATTCAGGATACTTTCTCCGAAGCTTGGAGCTTCACTCAATCTTACATTTCTGCTGATTATTGTTTCAAAAACCATTTCCGGAAAGTGTAGGTTTACTTCTTCCACTACCTGATTAGACAATCTTAGTCTGCTGTCATACATGGTAAGAAGAAGTCCTTCTATTCCAAGGTCTTTATTATGGATCTTCTGAACATTCTTAACGGTATTCAAAAGTTTTCCAAGTCCTTCTAATGCAAAGTATTCGCACTGGATAGGGATAATTACAGAATCAGCTGCAGTAAGAGCGTTCACTGTAATAAGCCCTAAACTTGGTGCGCAATCGATAATGATATAATCATAGTCATCTCTCACACTAGCTAAAGCTTTTTTCAGCATATATTCACGGTCTTCTTTGTCTACCAGTTCGATTTCTGCTGCTACCAAGTCAATATGTGACGGGATAATATCCAGATTCGGAGTAGCCGTTCTTTTGATACAAACTCTTGTATCAGCACTATGCTCCAGTAGATTATATGTAGAATACTGAACATCTTCAACGCCTAATCCCGATGTGGCATTTGCCTGAGGGTCAGCGTCAATAATTAATATTCTTTTTTCCAATACTCCTAATGCTGCTGCTAAATTTACAGCGGTGGTAGTTTTACCAACACCTCCTTTTTGATTAGCAATACCTATGATTTTTGCCATTATTAGAACTTTAAGTTTCAAAAATACACTTTTTTCTTTGCTCTCGATGAGTGGCGAAAATCAAAATTGAGTTAAAGTATTGTTAATAAAGACTTTAACTGTTAAAAAAATTATCCACAAAAAAAAATCTTTGTGGATAACTTTAAAAAATCGTTTTTTTTGATATTAATTATCAAACTTCATAGAAATTGGAATTTTGAAGTAACTTCTTACAAATTCTCCTTTTTTGTTTTTGGCAGGAGTCCATTTTCCTTTGTTGGAAATTAATTTCACGGTTCTGATCGCCTCATTATTAAAATCGGCATTGTTTCCATTAGCTTTTACCCCTGATATTGTTCCGTCCATTTCTACGATAAAGGTTACCGTAGTTTTCATGACATCTCCTGATTCAAAACCAGAACTGTCGAAGTTACTCATCACTTTATTTCTAAAAGAGTCTATTCCTCCGCTAAAGTTGGCTTCTACGCTAAGTTCTGTTTCAATTTTTTTAGGATCTGTTTTTTCAATTATTGGCTCTATCTTCACAGTAGGCACCCCTTCACCTCCTATTACTCTTGGAACAATTTGAGTATAGGACGTTGTGTTTGTTTCTTCACCCTCTGATTTTTGCGTACTTGCAATAGCATTTGTCTTGTCTGCATCTTTTTTTTCATTGGTAACAACAGCTCTGGGTTCCGGCAATCTGTCATCATATGTTTTTAAAGCAGCTGGAGGAGTTACTGGTTTTACATTTTCTGCAGGCGGTATTACTTCTGGTGTATCTACATTTTGAACAACAAAGGGCCCTGAATCACAAACAGTAATTGTGTTGGTAATACTTGGTCCTTTTAATGCTGAAATTACAAATGGTGTAATTGATACGGCAGCCATTAAACTCGCTCCTATAAAAAGTGCTTTGGTTAAAATTCTATCTGATTCGTTTCTTAATGCATAGGCACCATATTCTTTGTTGCGGTGCTCAAAAAGAACTTCGTTGAATCGAAATTCTTGATTTTGGTTCAGGTGTTTCATCACTATTACTATTTAAACTGTTAAAAAAAGCGATTATTAGTTTTGTTAGTTCTTATCGATAAGCAATGAGTCAATATCAAAATATCTGCCATAATTTTATCAAAACAACATAATTTTACAAAAATTTATGACAAAGTTGAAAATTTAACATTTAAAACTTGAACACTTTCTTGAAGTTCGCATTATTTTTTAGAGGAATGAGAATACCACAATAAGCTTATAGCTGCTGAGTTTGAGAATATTGAATTATGTAAAAGCTACCAACAAGAGAGCCAGAGGAATTAATAATCCTAGTGAATTAATAATGATCAGAATAATTGAACTCTTTTTTACCTCTTTATAACTTTTTGCTGCAAAAAAAATAGCCGCTACAGTAAACACCAAACCACAGACAATAAATAGTTTGAATCTAAAATTACTGATTTGATCAAGAGGCATTTCATTGTATATAAATAGCAAAACTCCGTATGCTATTGTGAAAAGCAAGCTGATTAGGATATTGTTCAGCATACTATGAGATTTATTATTATCCTCCATTTGATTGAATTAATGGATTAAATATAGGCATTATCAACAACTATGAGAGATAATGGGTTGATTTATAAAAAAAGAGACCGTCAGTTGTGACGGTCTCTTTTATTTTATGTTCAAAGAATATTAGAATAATTCTTTTCTGATAATGTTTTGGCTTCTTTCCGGGCCTACAGAAACCAAATATACATTGATTCCTAAATACTTCTCGATAAATTCGATGTATTTCTGGGCGTTATCAGGAAGTTCTTCATAACTTCTTGCTTTCGTGATATCTTCTTCCCAACCTGGTAAATCCTGGTAGATTGGCTCGTAGTTATATAACTTTTCTGTTGACGAAGTGAAATAGTCGATAATTTTTCCGTCTTCAGTTTTATAATGAGTAACAATTTTAAGGTTTTCAATTCCTGTAAGAACGTCTAATTTTGTTATTACAAGATTATTGATCCCGTTAATCATACAAGCGTGCTTTAGAGAAACAAGGTCTAACCAACCTGTTCTTCTTGGCCTACCTGTAGTAGCTCCAAATTCACCACCAATTTGTCTGATTTTTTCTCCTAATTCGTTATCCAGTTCAGATGGGAAAGGTCCGTTTCCAACTCTTGTACAGTAAGCTTTTGCTACACCGATCAAGTTTTGAAGTGAAGTTGGCGGAACTCCTGCTCCTGAACAAACTCCTCCTGTAGATGGAGAAGATGAAGTAACGTATGGGTAAGTACCGAAGTCGATATCAAGCATCAAAGCCTGAGCCCCTTCGAACAATACGTTCTTTCCTTCCTGGATTGCCTCGTTCAGTTCAAGTTCCGTATCAACGATTCTGTCCTGAAGCTGTTTTCCGATCTCTAAGAACTCATTGTAGATTTCTTCAACGTCTAAAACAGGCTTTCCGTAGTATTTTTCAAATAGAGAGTTTTTAACCTTAAGGTTTTTCTCAATTTTATCTCTTAAAATTTCAGGATTCAAAAGGTCAACCATTCTGATACCAACTCTTGCGATTTTATCTTCGTAGCAAGGTCCGATTCCTTTTTTGGTTGTTCCAATCTGAGTTCCTCCGTGTTCTTCTTCACGGTAAGTATCCAAAAGGATGTGGTAAGGCATGATGACATGCGCTCTTCTGCTGATAAAAATATGATCTGTTCTCAAGCCTTTGCTCTCAATTTGACCAACTTCTTTAATGAAAGATTTAGGGTTTACCACTACTCCGTTCGCAATGATACATTTCCCTTTGCATTGAAGAACTCCTGAAGGAAGAAGGTGTAAAACGAATTTCTCTTCACCCACATAAACCGTGTGACCAGCGTTGTCTCCACCTTGGAAACGTACTACATAGTCCGATTTTGCTGATAAAACATCCGTGATTTTTCCTTTGCCTTCATCTCCGTACTGAAGACCTACAACTACATAAGTTGACATAATGTACTTTTGTTTTTAGATTCATGCAAAATTACTTTTAAAAAAAATGACGGCCAAATTATAGGTGACATTTATTTTGGGTTGGGGTGAAAATCATGGAGTTGAGAAACCAAAATATAAGTTAATAAACTCCAAACACTGATCGTTAACAGACTGATTTTACTGAAAATTTAAATTTATTTACTCGTATGATTCAATAGAATAGTAATACCAAGAAAAAATTAAACTTGTTATATTTTTATCTATAGAATTCTCTTTATATCTTTGATTATCCTGAAACAGAAAATATTATGTCTCTATCCCAAACATCCGCTTATCTACCATCCAAAATAGACAATGAATCACTGCTTTTCCACACCCTATTTTCTCCGGAAACAGCAAAAGCTACTCTTCTCATTGTTCACGGCATGCAGGAACATAGCGGAAGATATTCTGAAATAGCAGATTATTTTGCAGCTCATGGAATTGCTGTATTAACCTACGATCACCTAGGGCATGGGAAGTCTGTAAAAGAGAAAAAAGACATTGGCTTCTTCCAACTTGACAAACCGGATGAGAGATTGGTTGCAGATGCAGAATTGATGGCTGACCATCTTGCAGAGCAATATCCCGATGTACCTCATTTTATTTTGGGACATTCCATGGGCTCTTTCATCACCCGTTGTCTTCTTCAAAAGGCAAGTGCTAAGTTTTCTGGTGCTATTATTACGGGAACCGGTGGGCCTTTGCCGGGAATAGATTTTCTAAGAGGTTATTTATCATTAGCTAATGCCATTGCTCCGCATCACCGTACTTTTTTAAATTCTGTTTTCACGAATGTTAACAACAAGAATTTTAAAAAGGATAAAGACTTTGGGCCAACCAGCTGGCTTAGTATTAATTCTAAAAACAGAACTGCTTTTGAACAGGATGAACTTTGCGGAATCCCGTTCACTCATAATGCATTTTATACTTTGTTTACGGTTTATAAAAGGGCTACGGCAAGAGACTGGGCCAATTCTATTTCCCCATCATTTCCGTTATTGTTTGTAAGCGGGCAGAATGATCCGATTGGAGACTTTAGTAAAGGTGTTATCTATACTGTCGATCATTTAAAAGCTGACGGATTTCAGGATGTGAATGCAAAGATCTATCCGGATATGCGCCATGAGATTCTCAATGAAGAAATACGAGAAGAAGTATTGAATGAAATTTATGAATGGGTTTTGAAACACATTTAATAATCTCTCGCAGATTGTAAGAATTTAGCAGCTCTTCAACTTTCAAGAAAAGACTGCTTAGAGGTTCTTTTCGTGCTGGTTTATTTTCAAAAGGAATTCCTAAATTGGAACGTTGAAAAAATCAAAATTATCCTATGACCATAGAAGAACTTTTTAAAGACAAGACTACAAAAGCAAAGGAAAAAACCGAAATTCTCAGCAAATGGATCATTGACACATCTTTACCTACAGATGAACTGATTGCTTTTGCAGAAAAATCTAAAGACCCTATAAAAGGAACCTGCATAGAAGCCATTGAATATGCTACCAAACTGAATCCTAATATTGCAAATGAAACCGTATTCTCATTTGTCACTAATACCCTTACTGAAAAAGCACCAAGAATAAAATGGGAAAGCGCTAAAGTGATAGGCAATACTGCTCATTTATTCATTGAAAATTTAGACAAAGCGGTTACAAATCTATTAACGAATACAGAACATGAGGGCACTGTGGTACGCTGGAGCGCTGCCTTTGCATTGGGAGAAATACTTAAATTAAAAACCAAGCACAATACGACTCTTCTCCCCGCTCTTGAAGGCATCAGCGAGAAAGAAGAAAAAAACAGCATTAAGAAGATTTATCTGGATGCCATTAAAAAGACAAAGAAATAATATTTTTTTTAATCCAATAAACATCTCAATAAGCAGAAAGCGGACTAAAGTCCGCTTCCATTGAGTTTTAATATAGTCTTTAGGAATAATATTACCAGCTATTTCAGCTCCATTACTTTATCAATTCCTATCTCATTAAGAAAAATCTCATCATGGGAAATCACTAGCAGAGTTCCGTGATAATCTTTAATAGAATTGGTCAGAATCTCTACATTTTGCAGATCCAGATTGTTCGTTGGTTCATCCAGAATAATCATATCCGGAGCTTTATTGCTTATAGACAGACCACAAAGAAGTAGTCTCAAACGCTCTCCGCCACTCAAAAATTCACATTTTTTGTCCCATGTTTCTTTACCAAATAAAAATCTGGACAACAAAGTCTTTACTTCCGATTCTTGTAATGCATTGTCATTAAAGGTCTGAACAAAATCATACACTGTTAATTCAGGATTAATCAAGGAATATTCCTGGTCAACGTAAATACTTTGGAATTCGGATCGGTTTAGTCTCCCTTCAAAAGGTTGTGCGTTTCCTAATAAAAGCTTTATCAAAGTAGTTTTCCCGGACCCGTTTGATCCTTTAATGGAAATTCTGTCTCCGCTGCGAACTTCAAGATTAAGGTTTTCTGTCCAAAGCTTCTCCGTTCCATATCTATAATTAATATTCTCTACAGTTAATAAAAGCTTACCGGAATGCAGGCCGGAATCATTAAAATTTACTTTCATCTGATCAGAGTTTCTTACAGTAGATCGTAGTTCTCGCAAATCTCCTGAAATATCATTTATCTTCTCTGCATGTACACTTTTCAGCTTGGAGGTATTTTTTTCAGCATTGTTTCGGAGTGTATTCATCATAATTCTGGCAACCCCTGATTTCTCCTGCTTCTGCTTTCCTCTTGCATCCAGTTTCTGTTTACGCTCCAAGGTTTCACGCTCTTTTTCTTTCGCCTTTTTTAAAGCACGTTCCTTGGCATTAATATCATTCTGCAAAGCATCCTCCTCCACTTCTTTCTGTTCTGTATAGAAATTGAAGTTTCCACCATAGGCGGTAATTCCCTGATTGCTTAGCTCAAATGTAGTATCAATCAGATTTAGCAAAGATCGGTCATGGCTTACAATAACAACCGTTGCACTTATTTTATCTATAAGGTCATACAACAGCTTTCTACCCTCCAGATCCAGATGATTGGTAGGTTCATCCAAAATAATAAGGTCTGGCTGATTAATTTGAATTCCGGCCAGAAAAACCTTTGTCTTCTGCCCACCGCTTAATCCTTCTAGTTTTTGATTTAATTCAAAATCCTGAAGTCCCCAATATTGCAGGGCATTCTTGCATCGTTCCTCAATATCCCAGTCGTCATTTAAAGTTTCAAAATATTTTTCGTCAACTTCTCCATTTGTAATTTTTTCAAGAGCATTGAGCTTTTGGTCTATTTTCAAGCACTCTGAGATCGTTAAGTGATTAAAATTTCCAAACATCTGGGGAACGTAGAATATTTCGCCCTCAATATTTATATTTCCGCTTAAAGGCTGTATTTCACCAGCCATTATTTTCAGCAAGGTAGATTTTCCCATGCCGTTATTTCCTACTAAAGCTGATTTAGTATGAGATTGTATTGTTAAATTGATATGATTAAATAGAAGATTTCCTCCCGGAAACCCAAAGGATACATTTTGCAGTAAAATCATGATTTCTTTCTTAATAATGGTTAAACACGGGTAACTTATGGGTTACCGCTTGAATGAATCTGAAAGAAATTATATCCTACATGTCTGTATTTATGGGTTTTGAAAGAACAAATATAGGACAAATCCGGGATTAAACACAAAAAGATTTTATTGAAAAATCAAAAATCCGTAACTTTGCCTCCTACTAAAAATTTTATGGATAGCATTAGAGTTCACGACAAAAATTTCGTTCCTTATTTAACGGATGCCGAAATTCAGGAAATTGTAAAAGAGACAGCGTTAAGAATTTATGAAGATTACAAGGATGAAGTTCCTGTTTTCATCGGAGTATTGAATGGAGTAATCATGTTCTTCTCAGATCTTTTAAAATATTACCCGGGTGAATGCGAAATTGCTTTCATTCAAATGAGTTCTTATGTAGGAACAGAATCTACGGGGATTGTTTATCAGAAAATGGAACTGACTAAAGAAGTAAAAGACCGTCACATTATTCTTGTAGAGGATATTGTTGATACAGGAAACACTGTAGAAAGTCTTTTTAAATACTTCAAAGAAACCCAACGTCCAAAATCTGTAAAACTGGCAAGTTTCTTATTGAAACCTGAGATTTATCAAAAAGATTTCAAGTTGGATTATATTGGAAAAGAAATTCCTAACAAGTTTGTACTTGGTTACGGATTGGATTATGATGAATTGGGAAGAAACTTACCTAATTTATACCAATTAGAAGACGGACAAATCAACCATTAATTATTGTCATTAGCTACCGGCTATTGGCCTTTAGCTTCAAAATTTAATCGAAATAAAAGTAAAATATTAACTTAAAAAAGCTAAAGGTCAACTGTCATACGATTATTAAAGACCGGCAGCGAATCAAAATTATGATAAATATTGTTCTGTTCGGCCCTCCAGGAAGTGGAAAAGGAACACAAGCTCAGAATCTAATCGAAAAATTCAACTTAAAGCAGGTTTCAACAGGTGATCTTTTCAGATATAACATGAAAAATGACACTGAACTTGGAAAACTGGCTAAGTCTTACATCGATAAGGGAGAATTGGTTCCGGATCAGGTAACAACAGATATGCTGATTGATGAGATTAAAAAACCAACTGATACTAACGGTTTTATCTTCGATGGTTACCCAAGAACAACTGCTCAGACAGAAGCCTTGGAGAAAATCGTTAAGGAAGAACTGAATGACGAGATTGATATCTGTCTTTCATTGATAGTAGAAGATAAAATATTGGTTGAAAGACTTCTTAAAAGAGGAGAAACCAGCGGTAGATCTGACGACAGCAATGTAGAGATCATCGAAAACAGAATTAAAGAATATTATGCTAAAACAGCAGAAGTAGCCGAACTTTATAAGCAGCAAGGAAAGTATGTAGAAGTAAACGGCGTAGGTGAAATTGATGAGATTTCCCAAAAACTTTTCGCTGAGGTAGAGAAAATTAAATAAGGATTTAGGATTTAGGGATTAGGATTTAGCATAGTTAAATATCTATTCCCTAACCCCTAAGGCCTAAACCCTAAAAATTATGTCAAACTTTGTAGATTACGTAAAGATTCATTGTAAAAGCGGACACGGAGGAGCAGGTTCTGCCCACCTTCGCCGTGAAAAATATATTCCTAAGGGAGGTCCTGATGGTGGTGATGGAGGTCGTGGAGGACACGTTATCATGAGAGGAAATGCTCAGGAATGGACTTTACTTCCGCTTCGTTATACCCGTCACATAAAAGCTGAGCGTGGTGAAAACGGAGCGAAAAACCAGCTTACCGGAGCTGATGGTTCTGATATTTACATCGATGTTCCCATTGGGAGTATTGCTAAAAATGAAGAAGGAGAAATTATCGGAGAAATCCTTGAAGACAAGCAGGAAATTATTTTAATGCAAGGTGGAAAAGGAGGAAGAGGAAATGAGTTTTTCAAGTCTTCTACCAATCAAACTCCAAGATATGCTCAACCCGGAATGGATGGCGAGGAAGGCTATGTTGTTTTCGAGCTTAAAATTTTGGCAGATGTAGGTTTAGTAGGGTTTCCAAATGCAGGAAAATCCACACTTTTAGCTTCTGTTTCTGCAGCTAAGCCTAAAATTGCAAACTATGCCTTTACTACATTAACTCCTAACCTTGGGATTGTTGATTATAGAAATTACAAATCATTTGTAATGGCTGATATCCCAGGAATCATTGAAGGAGCAGCAGAAGGAAAAGGATTAGGACACAGATTCCTGAGACACATTGAAAGAAACTCCATTCTGTTGTTTTTAATTCCGGCAGATTCTGAAAATCACTTCCAGGAATTTAAAATTCTTGAAAATGAATTAAAAGAATATAATCCTGAACTTCTAGATAAAGATTTTATTATTTCTGTTTCAAAATCCGATCTTTTGGATGATGAGCTGAAAAAAGAAATCTCAGCAGAATTCCCAGAAAACAAGCAACCTCTATTCTTCTCTGGAGTAACAGGCGAAGGTCTTGTAGAATTGAAAGATGCTATCTGGAAACAGTTACATGGATAAAATAATTTTGATCACAACCCGTGATTAATATTATAAGAAATAAAATAAAGAGGAGCAATCATGCTTCTCTTTATTTTTTTATCATTTTCACTTTATAACTTTTTCTCCGATTCAATTGGAATAATTATTGAAAGACCATTCTGAAATTTAAACTATGAAATATTTACTGGGCCTTTGTGCATTTATCTTTCTATTTTCGTGTACTTCACAGACAACGAATTCAAAATATACCAAAATTGAATATCAGGCAGGTGCTTGCTTTGGATTTTGTCCTGTTTTTAAAATGACAATCAATCCGGATAGAACTGCCATTTTTGAAGCTGAGCATTTTAATTTCAATGATAAGCCATCAAAAGATGAGTTTTCAAAACCTCGCGAAGGCACGTTTACAGGAACCATCAAGGAAAAAGATTACAATAAATTGATCCGTTTGCTTGACGGCTTGGATGTAAAAAACCTAAAGGATAAATATGGTAGCAGAAACATTACTGATCTTTCCACAGCCTATTTAAGAATTAACTTCAATGATGCAACTTCTAAAAATGTAGAAGATTATGGAAAACGCGGCAGTGAAAAACTTTCGGAAGTATATCATTTCTTCGAGGACTTAAGGAAAAACCAGGAATGGAAAAAAGTCAAATAGACCTTATAAAATATTTAACTTATATTTGTGAAAAATAATTCCCTCTCTACGACGGAATTATTTTTTTTATAAAAACGTAATCATTTAATTTAAGAAACAAATATGAAAAAGAACTTTTTTTCCGTTGTACTATTAGCTATTTCAGCTTTAATTAATGCACAGAATACACCTGATAAATCTATAAGTTTTGGGGTAAAGGGAGGATATAATTTATCCAGCATGAAGTTTTTTGATGAAAAGCTAGATTCAAAATCTTATTTCTATGCAGGAATTGTGGCAGAACAGTCTTTATCACCTAAGTTTGGATTGCAGGCTGAGGTTCTTTATACTCAATTAGGAGGTAAAATTGCATATTCTACAGTAGCCCTAATAGGAAGTGAAATTGTAAATACAGGAGATACAACATTCGAATACCGTCTTAACCAGATTCAGGTTCCTATTTCTGCAAAATATTATATTATTCCAAATCTTTCAGCATCTGTAGGGATGAATTTTGGATTTAATATCTCCACAAAAGCAGAATCAAGCAACGCTATTATCGGAACGGAGAAAAGAAATTATGAGGGAATAAAGACATTAAACCTTTTTCCATTTTTAGGAGCAGAATATAAGATCAATGATCAGTTTTTTGTGGATGCCAGATATAATTTCAACTTCATTGAAGCCAGTAAAAACAATACCTTTCCAGTGAAAGTAGGCTTTCTGCAAGCTGGTGTAGGGTATAGATTTAAATAATATCTATATTTTTATCAAAAATATATGGCTGCCTATGCTGGGCAGCCATTTTTTATACCTTTAAAATTCTATTTACTATTTGGTAAACTGTTTTGAAAACAGGGGATATTTCTTAAGATTTTTTAAACTACCTTTGCAAAATGTAATTCTTTCAGACTGAGGGAATTTTTATTTAAATTTTAAAATAATTCATTTGAATTTTACAGACTTAAACTTAATAGAACCTATTGCTAAAGCAATTCAGGAACAGGGATATACGACTCCAACACCCATTCAGGAAAGATCAATTCCTGATATCTTAGATGGCAGAGACTTTTTAGGCTGCGCACAGACAGGAACTGGAAAAACAGCTGCTTTTTCCATCCCTATTTTACAGAATTTATCTAAAAATAAAATTCCAAATAAACATATAAAGGCATTAATCCTTACTCCAACCAGAGAGCTGGCTATTCAAATTGAGGAAAACATTAATGCTTACGGTAAATATCTTCCTTTAAAGCAACTTGTTATCTTCGGAGGAGTAAAACAAGGAAATCAGGAGGCTGCTTTGAGAAAAGGAATCGACATTTTAGTTGCAACGCCGGGAAGACTTCTTGACTTTATTGCGCAGGGAATTATCAGCTTAAAAAACCTTGAAATATTTGTCCTTGATGAAGCAGACAGAATGCTTGACATGGGCTTTGTGCATGATGTTAAAAGAATCATCAAGCTTCTGCCTCAAAGAAGACAAACCTTATTCTTTT
Organism: Chryseobacterium aurantiacum; assembly: GCF_003020585.1. Lineage (GTDB taxonomy): Bacteria > Bacteroidota > Bacteroidia > Flavobacteriales > Weeksellaceae > Chryseobacterium > Chryseobacterium aurantiacum. Next base: position 55,031 of record NZ_PXUE01000009.1, on the reverse strand, counting down.
CAGCAACCATGCCTGGTGAAATTCAGAAGCTTGCTAATTCAATTCTGAACAATCCTGTAAAGGTAGAAGTTACTCCTGTTTCTTCTACAGCAGATACCATCAAACAGTCTGTTTATTTTGTAGAAAAGGACAATAAACTGAATCTATTATCCCATATCCTGGAAAATGATATTTCGGAATCAGTATTGGTATTTGCAAGAACAAAGCACGGGGCCGACAAAATTGCCAGAAAGCTTCAAAAAGACAATATCTCTGCGGAGGCTATTCATGGTAACAAATCTCAAAATGCAAGGCAAAATGCCCTTAATAACTTCAAATCCGGAAAAACAAGGGTTCTTGTAGCAACAGATATTGCAGCAAGAGGAATTGATATTGATGAGTTAAAATTCGTTATCAATTTTGAGCTATCAGATGTTTCTGAAACCTATGTACACAGAATTGGAAGAACAGGAAGAGCGGGTGCTGAAGGAAACTCTATTTCATTTGTAGACGGGCTAGACCTTTTAAATCTAAAAAATACAGAAAAACTTATTGGAAAGAAGATTCCTGTTATCAAAAACCATCCGTTCCACACTGATGACTTGGTCGCACAGAAAAGAGATTCTAATAACAAACCTTTTTCTGGAGGTTCTGAAAAACCTAGAACATCTACTTCTAATAATAATTCCAGACCGAACAAAAACAACAAAAAGCCTTCTGGTACTGGGGCTCCTACAGGATTTAAAAAACCTAAAAACAAAAACTTTACCAGAAAGAAATAACTCTTATCGGGACGTTGTTCTATATTTATTTTTTAAAACAAGAAATCTCTTTTCAAAATATCGATATGAGAGATGAGAAATGAATATAGTAATCAGTATTACCGAGAGAAAACTTAAAATTATAATTACGGGATCACTTAATTTGTATTTGGAAACGGCCTTAAGGAGGATAAATCCTACAGGCTGCATTACAATAGCATGATACATGTAGATCCCGTAAGAAATTTTCCCAAGATGAATAAGTCTTTTATTTTCAAAAAAACGGATGGGCTTATGAGTGAAAAAAATAAGAAAAACGCCAAATAATATCATCCCAAAAATATGATATTGCAGGTCTGACATATTATTGGTGAAAATATTCGTTGTAAAGTATATGAGTAAGAGAATACTACTTACAACACAGATAAAGCCATTATACTTATTCTCCTTAATTCTTAACAAAGAACACCAGCCTGTAAAAGAAAAATAGAAAAACATCATTTGATATTTACTTAAAAAAGCTAACGCTGGTGTAAAGTATAAACCAATAAATACAAAGCTAAAAATAAATAAAAAGGCTTTGATATATTTTTGTGGAACCAAAAGAATAAGAGGGGCTACTAAAAGATAAAACTGCTCTTCTACCCCTATAGACCAAAGCATTTCAAGAATGCCTCCTGGTCTGAAAGCGGCAAAAACATTAGGAAAAAATGTAAACAAAAGAATAATACCCTCTGTGAGGTTATAATTGCTTTGAAAATCAAACCCCATCTTAGGAAGAACAATGTGATAGTAAACCATTCCTATAATGGCAACCAGATAGTATAACGGAAAAATTCTGAGCATTCTCCTTATGTAGAAATTCTTCAAATCAATTCTTCCGGTCATTGACTTCTCTTCAAATAACTGTCTTATAATAAGAAAACCACTTAAAGAAAAAAACATATATACAGCTTCGCTTCCTTTATTAAATATAGGTAAATCATTGAATGCTGCTAATCCTCTATTTTGAAAAAACTGTGGAATATGAAAAATCATAACCAGGAAAGCCAGGAAAAACCTTAATGAAGTAATATTAGGAAGCAGTTTCATGTATTTTTAAGTATTAAAAATATTTCTTGCGTTCTCAGTGGTAATTCTATCTATCTCAGAAAAATCCTTACCATAGATATCCACCAGTTTACCGGCAACTAGGTCAAGATATGAACTTTCATTTCTTTTTCCTCTATGTGGAACAGGGGCTAAATAAGGAGAGTCTGTTTCAAGTACAATTTTATCTAAAGGAATTTCGTTCAGAAACTGGTCTATTTTCCCATTTTTAAAGGTTACTACTCCACCTATTCCCAAAATAAAGTTCAGGTCTATAGCATGATGAGCCTGCTCCAAATTTCCTGAAAAACAGTGAAAAATACCTCTTAATTTTGGATGTTTTTTTCTTTCCAGTACTTCAAATGTTTCCTCAAAGCTTTCTCTTGTATGGATTACAATCGGAAGATCTTTTTCTATAGCCCAGTCGATCTGTTGTTCAAAAGCCTTTACCTGAATATCAAGAGTGCTTTTATCCCAATATAAATCAATTCCTATTTCTCCTATTGCAGGAAAATGTCTTTGATCTAGATAACTTTTAACAATATTCAGCTCCTTTTCCCAGGATTCCGGTTTTACGTAACAAGGATGAAGCCCCATCATAGAAAAAATCTGCTTCGGGTATTCTGTTTCCAGCTGCAACATTTTCTCATGAGATTCAGAATCAATGGCAGGAAGATAAAACTCTGTAATACCCTTGTCTAAAGCTCTTTGAATGGCTTCTTTTCTATCTTCATCAAATTCTTCTGCGTATAAATGCGTATGTGTATCAATCATTTTTTTATAATTTTAATAGATCTTCATAAGGATTTTCCAGATTCATCAGTATTCCAAATGCAGGTTCTGTTTTTACCCCCTGTTTTTTAAGATCTATTATTTTTTGTTTAAAATCCTCCCCTTTTTCTTGCAAAATATTGTATTCTGCAATCATATGTCTGTAAGCATTTTGTTCTGTAACAGGCTTATTTTGTCCAAAAATCTCGATAGGAAATTCTTCAAGCATAAAGTTCAGAACAATGCTTTTTTCTCCATTTACAATTACATTTTCAACCTTTACATCAGTATCAGATGGAATTAAATTGCTAAATGTAAGATATTTCAAAAAACTGTCTTCAAATCTCAGATCAACCTCACAAATAATATCAAGATCACTGCTTTCAATGTCAATTTCAATAGGAATTGTTCCGGCCAGAATAGCAGAATAAGGTTCTAATTTTTCTAGAACATCATACTTTTTAAGGACTTCATAGGCTCTTTTTTGCCTTTCATTTCCATTTTTCAAATAGTCAATTCTTGTAAAATCAATCATCTGAATATAGTATGTTTTACTTTTTTACGTTGATTTTCTATTCTTTGATCAAGCTTTTCCCTAAACTCTATAAACTTGGGGTCTTTCTTATCATTGGTTTTGTGTTCCAATGCCTTGATGATTTTAAAGTTTTCTTTGATAAAGTTTTGGGTTTCTTCTGAGAAATATGAATCTCCAAATTTGTCAAAAATATAGCCCACAGCCTGTGTACTTGGATGAATCATATCTTCCTTGTAAAAACGATAATCTCTCAGATCATCCATCAAAATTTCATAAACAGGCAAATAATGGCAGTCTTCAAAAAGAGAAATAGATTCATGGATGGCTGTAATTAATTTAGATTTACTCAATTGGTTTTCAACCATTCCATCCTTGGTATGCCTTACCGGTGACACCGAGAACAGGATTTGTACGTTTTCCTTACAAATATCTTTAAGCTCCAGAATTGTATTGTAAATGGAAGCTGTAAGTTCCTGATGGGAAAGCAGTCTTTTTTCGAAGAATTTCTGTGGAATTTTATGGCAATTGGCCACCAGTTTATTCTTCGGAAGAAATTCATAGATAAAAGATGAACCATAGGTGATAATGATCCAGTCAGCCTCCTGAAGAAAGGCATTGCCCTCTTCAATGTTACCATTAATTTTATCTAAGGTCTGGTGAATATATCTTGTATCAAAACTGGTATGATGATCTAGTGAAATATATTCTTCATTGTATATAATCAATTCTTCTTCCTCATAGAATGCTGAATCATGAAGTCTTTTTACAGCATTATTGATAGAAAAAGGATTAAAAATAGTTCCGAAAGAATTATTAAGCGTCTGAAGCTGTCCATCTCTCAGTAAATCAGTCATTTCAGTAGCAAAACAGGATCCGATTGAAAATATTTTATCTTCAATCTCAATTTTCTTCTCCGATTTTGGGATGTCAACCTCTGTTCTGAATTTCATTGTACAGGTATTAGGTGGCAGGAAGTAGGTAGCAGATCATTACTGATAACCGTTACCTACCCCTCTGCTGCCTATATTTAGCTTTCTCTTCTCAATAAATAGTTGGCCAATTCAATGAATGGTTTTTTCTTTTCCTCAGGAATGTCGATTTTCTGAAGATAGCTTTGACCAATTTCGTTATGTTTTTCAATTAAACGGAGTGCTTTTTCGTCTACTTTTGTTCTTCTGAAGATCTTTTCAACTCCGTATATTTTATCGATATTATCTGTCTTTTTAGAATACCAGTAATCCAGTTCCTTTCTTTCCTCTTCTGTAGCATGTTCTTTTGCCAACAGATAAAGAACTGTTTTCTTATTTTCATAGATGTCCCCTGCATGTTTTTTACCAAACTGCGCCTGATCTCCGAAGACATCAAGATAATCGTCCATAATCTGGAAGGCAATTCCGATGTGCTTACCAAAGTTGAAGATAGCTTTTGCATCCTTGAAGTCAGCTCTTGCAATTAAGGCTCCGATTTCAAAAGAAGAAGCACTTAAGACCCCTGTTTTATAGGTAATCATTCTGATATAATCCTCAAAGGTCACATTTTCCTGAGTTTCAAAATTGATATCATATTGCTGTCCTTCGCACAATAGAAGTCCGGTATGGGTGAAAATTCTGATACAAGCCTTGAAGATTTCAGGCTCAAGATCTTCAAAAAATTTGTATGCCTTAAGCATTAATCCGTCTCCGGAAAGAATTCCAACGTTTATACCGTGTAACGTATGAATTGTAGGCTTATTCCTTCTTAAAGGAGCCTCATCCATAATATCATCATGGATCAGGGTGAAGTTATGGAAAAATTCAATAGCCAAAGCCGGTTTGATAGCCTGTTTAAGGTCTCCCCCAAACAGATCACAAGCCATTAGCACCATAATAGGACGAAGACGCTTTCCACCGTGGGAAATAATGTAATTCATCGGATCATACAGCTCTGTAGGTTTATCTTTAAAAGTGTACTTATTAATGGCATCAGCAACAATCTGTTGGTATCTGTCTAAAAATTCCATAAAATCTTATAATTTGAACAAAAATACGATTTTTCGAGGCTTTACAAAACAAAAAACTTTGTCCAAATGGACAAAGTTTATATAATAAGTTGTAATTTTTATCTTAGGAAAGGAAAGTTACCAAAAGATAGGTAATTCCTGCTACAATAGCTGAAATTGGAATGGTTAGTACCCAAGCCCAAAGTAAGCTTACTGTAATTCCCCATCTTACGGCTGAAATTCTTTTCGTTAATCCAACCCCGATGATAGAACCTGTAATTGTATGTGTAGTAGATACAGGAATACTCAAATGATCAGTAATAAAAAGGGTAATTGCTCCTGCAGTTTCTGCACTTACTCCTTCCAATGAGGTTACCTTAGTAATCTTAGTTCCCATTGTCTTAATGATCTTCCACCCTCCACTCATGGTACCTAAACCAATCGCAAGGAATGAAACCAAAGGAACCCAAAGGTAATGCTGAGCAAAGTAATCGAAACGTCCTGCAGCAGGAATGTTCATATAAATTGGATCATGCAGCATTTCAACATGATAATAGATAAGTGCTGCTCCAATAATACCCATTACTTTCTGAGCATCATTCAAACCATGTCCCACGCTAAATAAGGCGGAAGAAACCAACTGAAGCTTCTTGAATGTTTTATCTGCTTTGTGAGGATTAGATCTCTTAAAAATATGTACAATAATCAGGGTAATAATAATTGATATAATCATCCCTATAATCGGTGCCATAAAAATGAACAAGAAAATAGGTATTACTTTATCAAACTTCACGATATCCTGAGTTGTCACCTTACTAAAAGCCTGCTTCAATGTATCGAAAAAGCCTAAATCCGGGTGAGCAGCTACAATATCATGATAATCCAACATAAAAGCGTGCATTAATGCTGCTCCTAGAAACCCACCAATAAGGGTATGTGACGATGATGACGGTATACCAAACCACCATGTCAAAAGGTTCCAGGCAATAGCTGCAATAAGGCCCGAAAATATTACTTCAAGATTAATAAAATTTTCGTTGACAGTTTTTGCAATAGTGTTACCAATTCTAAACTCCCCAATTACGTAAGCTGCTAAAAAGAAAGCGGCAAAGTTCCAAAGTGCTGCCCAAAGAACAGCCTGAAACGGAGTTAAAACCTTTGTAGAAACAATCGTTGCAATTGAATTCGCAGCATCATGAAAACCATTAATATAATCGAAAATTAAGGCTAAAGCAATAATAACTGTAAGTAAAATCGGAAATTCCATTTTTTGCTATGTTAAATATTGTTTAGGCGTATTTAATCATGATGTTCTCAATCGTATTGGCAACATCTTCTGCTTTATCGGTTACGATTTCAAGATAGTTCAATACAGATGAAACTTTAATAATGTTAATAGCATCATTGGTTTCAAATAATTCTACCATTGAGTTGGAAAGCAAGTCATCTGCAATATTTTCAATAGAGTTTACTTTAATACAAGCTTCTTTTACCTGCTCCATATTCTTGAACCCTTTAAGGTTCTTCATTGCATTCTGAATTTCAAGACATGCTTTGTGGATCAATAGAGAGAAATCTGAGTAAGCTTTCATCTCCGGAGATTTGTATAGGAAGATATATTTTGTAGAAGCGTAGATATAATCAGCAATATCGTCTAATCCTGTTGCTAATGTGTGAATATCTTCACGATCGAAAGGTGTGATGAAGTTTTTCCCTAGTTCTACGAAGATCTCGTGAGTAAGTTCGTCATTTTTATGTTCGAAGTCACTCATTTTTTTCAACATTGAATCGTCATTAAGATCGAAATCCTTGATTCCAGTGTTGAATTCCTCAGACATTGCAACTAGGTTTTCAGTTACCTTTTCAAAAAGTACAAAGAAGATTTTATCTTTGGGTTGAAAAGCGTGGAAAATATTACCAATTCCCATTTTTTAGTATTTATAATTCGAGTGCAAATTTCCTAAAAAAGGATCGCACGTGAAACTATATAACATTAAGTTTTGTTAACATTCGCTTAGCAACTGATTATCAAATAAAAAAACCGACATTACTGCCGGTTTTGTATGGTATGAACAAGGGGTTAGTTTGCAACTTCAGCCCTCATATCTTTTCCTTTGAACTTCATGGATTGAATATTGCTCAAGACATTGTCTTTGAACGATTTTTCAACCTCGAAGAAAGAGAATTTCTCTAAAATTTCGATATCTCCAATTTCAGCTCTTTTCTTGCTTTTTCCATCGCCTGTAGCTTTATTGATAATATCTAAAACATCTAGTTTCTTCAAGTGATCTTTCTTTCCAAGATTAAAGAAGAACCTTACCATGTTCTCATCTTTTCTTCTTGGTTTTCCACCACGATCTCTATCTCTTCCGCGATCTCTGTCTCTGCTATCTCTAGAATCTCTGTCACGACCTCTATCTCTGTCTCTATCACGTCCACGGTCTCTTCTTGAGTAATCATCATCTCTGCTGCTCAATTTCTGCTCAACAAGATCATGTTTGTCTTTGTAATATAAAGCAAGATCCTTTAATTGGAATTGTAACAACTGGTGCACCAATTCTTCTTTTGTAAATTTACTTAGATCCGGGATTAAGCTATCATCAAATTCGAATAAGTCTTCATGCTCCGTGAATAATTTCTCGAAAACACCTCCTACCTGAGCCTTGATAATCTGGTCTCCTGTTGGGATAAACTTCTCGTTAATTTCAATTTTTGTAGCAGACTTGATTTGCTTCAATTTTCTGCTTTCTTCCGGCTTAATTAAAGCCATAGAAATACCGTCTTTTCCAGCTCTACCTGTTCTTCCACTTCTGTGAACAAATACTTCAGGATCATCTGGTAAAGAGAAGTGAATAACGTGAGTCAGAGAGTTTACATCCAATCCTCTTGCTGCAACGTCTGTAGCCACAAGAATATCAATGTTCTTCAATCTGAATTTCTTCATTACCGTATCTCTCTGTGCCTGAGAAAGATCACCGTGAAGAGCATCTGCTGCATAACCATTCTGCATCAAGAAGTCAGCAACTTCCTGAGTTTCCATTCTTGTTCTACAGAAAATAATGGAATACTGGTTAGGGTTTGCATCAATTAATCTCTTCAATGCTTCTTTTTTCTGACGGTACCCTACCACATAATATTCGTGAGTAATGTTCTTCTTCACTTCGTTGATAGAACCTACTGAAATACGGTGTGGTTTTGTAAGGTAATTTTTGGAAATTCTTTCCACTTCTTTATTCATCGTAGCCGAGAATAAGAAAGTTTGTTTAGTTTCCGGAGTTTCTCTTAGAATGGTTTCCAATTCGTCTTTGAATCCCATAGAAAGCATTTCATCAGCCTCGTCTAATACCAACCAATGAATAGCAGAAAAGTCTAGTGCTTTTCTGTTGATAAGATCAATTACTCTTCCTGGAGTTCCCACAATAATCTGTGGTTTATCCCTCAAAGATCTCATCTGCTCTACAATACTACTTCCACCATAAACCGCTGTGGTTTTGATGTCCTTCATGTACTTAGAGTAATTCTTTATGTCCTTCGAAATCTGAAGACATAATTCCCGTGTCGGACAAAGCACCAATAATTGGATTTTGCGACTCGTATCGTCAATCATATCCAAAATCGGAAGCGAAAACGCTGCTGTCTTGCCTGTCCCTGTTTGCGCAAGTGCGATCAAGTCGCGAATATCTGAAAGAATAAAAGGGATAGTCTGTTTTTGGATTTCTGTTGGGCTTTCGTAGCCCAGTTCGCCAATTGCCTTAAGGATATCAGGACTTAAATTGGTTTCCGTAAATAAATTCATTAACTATTTTAAAATTTTTGCAAAGATACAATAAATATTTGACTTGTTTTTAAACAAAGTTTTAAATATACAAACTTAAATTCACAATTCTTTAATATTTTCTTAATTTTTAAAAAATAAAACATAAAAAAACACCTCTATAATTAAAGACTTACTAAACAATATTTTTTTTTATTAAAGTAGATTGATTTTTTTGGTACTATTTATGAATTTTCAAACAAAACTACAGAATTGCAATTTTTTATTTTAATTTTCTTCCTTATTATGTAAATTTGAATATTGGGATGATTTTGAAATTCAGGAGATAAAGTTCAAGGTTCGAAATAAAAAAAATTCAAAAAACCCCAGATTTCAAGTAAAGTTAACCAAAATAAAATACCAACACTATATGCCAGCCAGTATTTCTCCCAAAACATTTGATTTTCTAAAAAAATTAAGCAGCAATAACAACCGTGAATGGTTTAATGAAAACAAAGATCTGTATACGGATTCTCAGGGAAACATTATTAGTTTTCTGGATGACCTGATCAAAGAAATGTCCGGTTTTGATGAGGAGCTTGCTAAAATTGACAGCAAAAAAGCATTATTTAGAATTTACCGAGACACCCGATTTTCAAAGGACAAGTCACCTTATAAAACAAATTTCGGCGCGTCCCTGGGAATGGGCAAAGGAAATCAGAAAGGAGGATACTATCTTCATATGGAACCCGGCAAATCCTTTTTGGCAGGAGGAATCTACATGCCTGAATCTTCTGTATTGAAAGAGGTACGAAAGGAAGTCTCCTTATATGGTGATGATTTTCTCAAAATCCTAAACAATAAAGATTTTAAAAAATATTTCCCGGAACTTGATCAGGATGATAAGCTGAAAAAAATTCCTCAAGGTTTTGAAAAGGAAGATCCAATGGCTGAATATTTAAAACTTAAAAACTTTATTGTGGTGTACCACTTGAAAGACGAAGAGGTTCTGGACAAAAATGCAGTAAAGAATATGGCCAAAATCTTTAAACTGATGAAACCATTTAATGATTTCCTGAACACTCCTTTTAATTAATGTATCCGTATTATTAAATATTCCAGGGAATTTCATTGTGTGGGATTCCCTAAATTAATTTTAAGCCTCAAAATATTAAATGTTCATTTTTTTGACTTTAATCCTTTTTAATAGACTGTTCATCAACCAGAGGTGTCTATGTGACAAATCAATAACCTGTTAAAACTCATTTTTCATGAAAAACAGACAGCAAAGCCTTTTCATTGAAAATCAACAGATTATATTTAACATTTTTTAAGATAAGTTTTACATTTTTGTTTATCTTTGCTATTCGTCAAAAAGCTAAGGATGTCTTTATACCAAAAAATTGCAGAAAAACTACAATATATAAGTCCGAATTTTTACAAAAAAAGATATTTTAAGACCCTAAATAATCTTAATAAAAATAATTTTTCGGAACGCAATGTAGAACCGGAACTGGTATGGATCAAGGAATACCTTCCTAAAAATGCTATTATACTGGATATTGGTGCCAATGTAGGAACTTTCTTATATCAGCTGGAGAATAAGCTGGATCATGAGCACATCTATGCTTTTGAGCCTAATAAAAAGCTTTACAGAAGACTGAAAAGACTATTCCCCACGATGCGGGTACTTCCTTTGGCGCTTTCTGACGAAAATACGGTAGCCGAGTTCAAGGTTCCGATTATTAATGGAAAAACAATTGCTTCCCGCGGAACTTTAAATACCTCCTACAAGGAAAAAGGTGAAGAAAAAAGCTACACCGAAAAGGTAAAGGTGATCAAACTAGACGAATGGGCAGCAATAGAACACTTCAGCAGATTAGATTTTATCAAGATCGATGTTGAAGGAAATGAAATAAAGACTCTTTTGGGAGCAAGAGAGACCATCAAACAGTTTCTTCCAACCCTTATGGTTGAGATGGAACAAAGGCACCACCAAACACCAATATGGAATGAAATCTCTAAAGTAAAAAGCTGGGGATATGAAGCCAAGTACCTGAACAGGGAAAGCTTCATTCTGGAAATACTTACGGAAGACATTCTGCTACAAAATACAAGCGACGAAAAAAATAAAACTCAGTACATCAACAATATTATTTTTATACCTAAAAACCCTTAAAACAACTTTATGAGTGTAGTAGCGAGACAAGGCTTCAAATATTCCATTATTGGTTATATTGGTTTTTTGCTGGGCACAGTTTCCGCAATTTTCATTTTTCCTAATGATTTTGAATTTTACGGAAAGCTTCGCTATATTCTTCCTACTGCTGAAATGTTGGTTCCTTTTGTGGTACTGGGTATCTCCTATTCCAATGTAAAGTTTTTTCATACGGTAGAAAAGGATGGCAAAAAACAAAACATGTTATCACTGTCATTACTTACTGTTTTTTTCAACTTTCTCATTTTTACGGCTGTATTTTTTATACTGCCTTATTTTTATCCAAAATTCAGACATTCAGAAGCATGGAAAATTAAGGAAATGATTCTTCCTTTGATTTTAATCCTTTCATTTTGTGCTATTTTCAATAAATACACCTCCAATTACAAAAGAATTGTGGTGTCTAATATCTTTGACAATTTGTTTCCAAAAATAGCCAACCTTGGAGCTTTCTGCCTGTTTTATTATTTTGCGTTATCCCAAAAAATTGCATTCTCGTTTTTCTTCGGTATATTTACCCTGATGCTTTTTGGGTATATTTATTACACCAACAAACTGGAAAAAATTCAGCTTGATTTCAATACGGATTACTTCAAGAAAAATAATTTCTGGCAGCAGTTTTTCAATTACAGCTTCTTCGGATTTTTAGGAACTTTTGGAAATTACCTGGCCATTAACAGTTTTATGATTGGGGAATTTATGGGAATGGAAGAGGTTGGAATTTATTCTGTTCTGTATGCTTTAATCTCTTTGATTTCAATACCACAGCTGGGGTTGTTCAATATTTCCGCTCCTATCATCAACAAAACACTGGCCGATGGAGACATGGAAGAACTAGACAGGTTTCATAAAAAAACCTCGTTGTCTTTATACTTTTTAGGAGCTGTTCTGTTCTCATGTATTATGGTTGGGTTCCCTTATCTTACGCAGTTTATGCCAAAAAACGGAACTATGCTTAGGGAATATGAACCTGTTGTATGGATCTGGGGATCTGCAGTTTTAATTGATCTTGCCACAGGATTCAACGGAAATATTATTTCGCTCTCAAGATACTACAGATTCAATATTTTGGTGATGCTTTTGTTGGCTGGATTAACTATTGGACTGAATTATTATTTCATCAAGAATACGGATCTGAAGCTTATCGGAATTGCTTTATCTACTGCAATTTCACTGACCATTTACAACGTGGTCAAGATTGTATTTAACTACTTTGTATTTAAGGTTTCACCATTAACGATCGAAATGATCTTTGTTTCCATCATTTGTACTTTAGCTATTACTGTAGCTATTGTTTTACCGAACTTCCACAGCAATTTCATCAATCTGATTTATAAACCGGCTGTAGTTTTAGCATTAATCTACGTTGGAAATTATTTTACAAAGATTTTCCCGATAGAAGATTATCTGAATGCGAGGTTTATTAAGAGTATTTTTAAGTTCAAATAGCAAACTAAGAAAGTTGAGAAAGTAAATCCGGCTAAAAAAAAGAAATTTTTATTTAGAAACAAGCTTATTTAACAGCTGTTCCAATCTTTTTTGAACTTCTTCTTTACTGTAGCTTTTTTGGAAATCAAAATAATTATCTGAAAGCCCATTCAATTGATCTTGAACGTTTTCTTTTTCAGCCAGAATAAAATCTAGCTTTGATGGATAGTTATTAGGAAAAACAGCCAGTTTTCCATAGGCAATAGCATCTCCTAGGTTCCCTGTCATCTTGGTTTTTCCATATACTTCTTTGATGCTAAGAAACTCGGTTTCCTGTTGAATAGGACACCAAAGAACATTGGCTTTTTGCATCCATTTTTCAAAATCTGTGGCAGAAACTCTTTCTGAAAAATAAGTAATCGTGATATTTTGGGATATTGTTAAAGATAAGTTTTCGAGTTTTTTTAATTCGTGATCCTTTGCTTTACCAAGGAATACAAATTCACAGTTCATCCCTGTCCCTATTTTCTGGATGGTTTTAAAAATATGATTATAATCCCTCCTTTTCTGTGAAACACCACCAGGAATAACAATAATCAGGTTTTTATTTTCAGTTCTGTTAAATGTTCTTGTATAAAAAAGAGGTAAAAACTGATGTCTATCTGAAATCAACGCTTCATCCAAAACCACTAGAGATCCTGATTTTTGATATACCTTGTTAGAGTAAAGCAAGCCTTCTTTCCACCAAAGTTTCAATCTGTACATGATATCTCCTTTGAATACACTTTTTATCAAGTCCAGCTTTGAAGCTTTTGTAAAGTTCAGGTTATGGGTAACAATGGCTGTATTGTATTTTTTTGTTATCGCCAAAAATGTATTGAAAAAACGGTGAACAGTTCCGATAATAACCAGATCATATTTTTTGGTTTTCAGTTGATCTAAGATCATGGAACTATCCGACAGAAATACTGCTGCATCAGATTCGTTGACCTGGTCCTTAATTTTTTTTGAAAAGTAATAATCTACACTGAAAGATTGATTCCCCTCCATGATATCCATGAAAGCCTGTGCTATTTCTGCGTGGGTATCAATTTCTATGTAGGCTATTTTTTTCACTGATTAATTGTATTAAATAGATTTTGGCTAAAGCCAATTGAATTTTTATTTTATGATTAAATGGGTTAAAACCCATTCCTATTGATATTGATAAGATTTGTCCCCTTACATCATTTTCTCCTACATTTTCAACCATTTTTTCTTCAACATTCTCCAGCGTTGGTCATTAACGGCTTTCTGCTCTTTTTTTGTAATTTTCAGTTCTAGTTTTTGAGATTTGCAGGCTTCATAAGCTTTAATAATATCAAAGAAAAATGAAGGTGACTTACTTTTCATGGCCTCTTTTGAGGAAGCAATATAAGCCAGAAATCTGCTTAATCCAAGGAAATAGAAGTATCTGCCGTAGTAGTCAGCAGGTTTTATGGTATAGTCTGCTCCTTTTACCTTAATCAGTTTTACATGTAGTTCCGGCAAGACAATTTCCTTCCACCCCAAGTGTTCCAGCAGTATGGAGTCTATATTATCCCAGCCTAGGGTTTCCCTTAAACCACCCATTTCAACAAAGCATTCTTTTCGGTAAGCTTTCATTGGGCCTCTTACATGATGTTTATTGGAATTTCCCTCATATACCCAGCTTCCTTCTTTTTCTACATAGAGCAAACCTCCTACTAATCCATATGTTGGATTGTCTATAAAGGTGTGCGCTATAGCTTCCAGATAGTTTTCGGGAAGAATAATATCGGCATCAAATTTACAGATGATATCAAACTCATCAAGAGATTGGGTCTGCAAACCGTTTTTAAAAGCATGAACAACTTTGGATCCTGGCTGATGCTCTGATTTTTGAAGATTAATGGTTTCAAAGCGGGAATCACTCTCTGTATATTTCCTGATGACTTCGGGTGTTTTATCTGTGGATCCGTCATTAATGACCACTACCTTAAAGTCTCTGTTCCTTTGCTTTTGCAGGGAATCCAGAGTGAATGAGAGGTTCTGCTCTTCGTTGTGGGCAGGAATAATGATTAAAAACCTCACGAATTATTTTATAAATGATGAATAACAAGTGCTAAGTGACCTAAAGTTGCCACTTAGCACTTATTGTATGTTATTTGTTATGCGGTTTCAGCATGTTTTTGGGGTCAAGGATTTCGTCCAGTTTTTCCTGGGAAAGAATTCCTTTTTCCAATACAAGGTTGTAAACGCTTTTTCCTGTTTCTAGTGCTTCTTTTGCAATCTCTGTGGATTGTTTGTAGCCAATATAAGGATTAAGTGCTGTTACAATTCCAATGCTGTGTTTCACCATGTTCAGGCACACTTCTTTATTGGCTGTAATTCCTACTACACATTTTTCACGAAGCGTATCCAATGCATTGCAAAGGAAATTGATGTTCTCCATAATAGCGTGGGAAAGTACAGGCTCCATTACGTTAAGTTGCAATTGTCCTGCTTCTGCAGCAAAAGTTACTGTCAGGTCATTTCCAAACACTTTAAAGCACACCTGGTTAACCACTTCCGGAATAACAGGGTTTACTTTACCCGGCATGATGGAAGAACCTGGCTGCATTGGAGGAAGATTGATTTCGAATAATCCTGCTCTTGGCCCTGATGAAAGTAATCTTAAATCATTACAGATTTTAGATAGTTTTACAGCAAGACGCTTCATTGCAGAAGAGTAAATCACATAAGATCCTGTATCCGGAGTTGCTTCTACCAGGTTAGGTGCAGAGATAACCGGATATCCTGTAATCTGAGCCAAATTCTTAGCGCAAAGAACTGCATATCCTACCGGAGCATTTAATCCTGTTCCAATAGCTGTGGCTCCCATATTCACTTCTACAAAAAGGCTAGCATTATTATTCAGCTTGGAAATATCTTCTTCCAAAGTAGCTGCATATGCCTCAAACTCCTGTCCTAATGTCATAGGTACGGCATCCTGAAGCTGCGTACGTCCCATTTTAATAACATCATGGAATTCTTCTCCTTTTGCACGGAAAGCTGCTATAATTTTTTCTAGTTTTTCTACCAGACCGATATTCATCTGCAACAATCCCATTTTGATGGCTGTAGGATAAGCATCATTGGTAGACTGCGAAAGGTTAATATGATCGTTTGGTGAGCAAAATTCATACTCTCCTTTATTCTTTCCTAATTTTTCTAATACAACGTTGGCAATTACTTCATTCGCATTCATATTGATTGAAGTTCCTGCGCCACCTTGAATCATGTCTACCGGAAACTGGTCATGATATTTCCCATCTACAATTTCGTCGCACGCTTCTGCTATTTTGAAATACAGGCTTTCATCAAGAAGACCTAATTCATAATTTGTTTTTGCTGCTGCTTTTTTTACGAAAGCCAATCCTTTGATAAAATCCGGATACGAAGACAAAAGCTGTCCCGAAATCTTGAAGTTATTGATTGCTCTTTGTGTCTGAACCCCATAATAAGCATCTAAAGGCACGTTCAATTCGCCTAATAGATCACTCTCTTTTCTGAAATTTTCCATTACAGATATTTTACTGTTTTTGATCGTTTAAAGATAGCAAAAACGCATCTAATCGATGCGCTTTAATCTGAATTTATTTTACTGAATATTTTACATTCAAAGCTTGCAGTATTGCCCATGTTTCAGCATCCATGATTCCGTCATAGTTTTGTGGACGGAAGTGATATTGAAATGCTTCAATGGTCTTCTTGGTGGCATCATCCCATTTTCCGCTAAGCTCTATTCCATATCCGAATTTCTGCAATGCAGTCTGAATACCGATAATAAATGACGGATCACTATATTTTACGGCAAAATCTGTTTGTGCAAGATCAAAGTAATCCTGTTTGGTCGTCTGGTCGTACCACATTCCTATCTGGTATTCATCATACAGCTTTTTCCATGGGAACATAGGTCCTGGATCCTGCTTTCTTGTAGGCGCAATATCTGCATGAGCAAGTACGTTGGTAGCCGGAATTTGATATCTTGTGATAATATCTTTAGCCAATGCTGCTACTTTTCTTACCTGATCATCACTAAAAGGAGCAAATACTCTTGTACCGGTTCCATTAGGGAAGCCTGCATTTACAATTTCAATTCCTATTGAAGTATCATTTAGATTTTTGTCGCTTCTCCATGAGCTTACTCCTGCATGGTATGCACGCTTATTCTCATCTACCAATTGATAGATTTCTTTATCTCCTGTATTATTGACCAGGTAGTGGGCACTTACAGCCTGCTGTGTAAGAACTGTAATGGACTTATCGTCCGGAAGTGCTGTATAATGTAATATAAGATAACGTTGTCTGAAATTTTGGGCAACGGCAGGGAAATAAGTTTTTACTACCTTATATCCTACCGGTTTTGCAGATACAATAGAACCGTAACTTGCGGTATTATCATTTTTTGTTGCGTCTGCTATATTAGTAGTAAAAAATTCTACTCCGTGTTCGTTTGTAATTTTTGGTTTTGGAGCTTCCGGAGTTTGTGTTTTAGCTACGGGTTTTGGCTGTACCACTGGGGTTTTCGGTTTGTAAGTATTTTTTTTCACATTTTGCTGGGAAGTACATGAAAAAACGAAAGTGCTTAATCCGATGATATATAATGTCTTACGCATCAGTTTGGTTTTTGGATGATTTATTAGTTCAAAAATACACAAAATTTTCTTGAATTTTATTTGGTAAATAAAGAAATCTATTCTATATTTGCACTCGCAATAACGGAACAACGATCATTAAAAAATAAACAAAAAGGAGGGTTGCCAGAGTGGTTAATGGAGCAGTTTGCTAAACTGTCGACGCGAAAGTGTCGCAAGGGTTCGAATCCCTTACCCTCCGCTCATTTATATACTCTCGGGGCGTAGCGTAGTCCGGTCATCGCGCCTGGTTTGGGACCAGGAGGTCGCAGGTTCGAATCCTGCCGCCCCGACTTTTTAATGAGCTTATTAAGTTAAGCAAAATCACTTTTAAGGGTGCGTAGCTCAGCTGGATAGAGCATCTGCCTTCTAAGCAGACGGTCAAAGGTTCGAATCCTTTCGCGCTCACAAATAACGCCATTTAGAACATATGTTTTAAATGGCGTTATTTTTTTATACATGATTCATTATCACAATTTTTTCTGGAACTTCCATTCATTGTAAACAAGCCTACTTCATTTTCAAATACTAAAATTTCTATTATTTCTACTTGCTTTTTAAGGAAGTTAGACATCTTTCATATGTATTGCTTAAAGCTTCTGCTACAATCTTTGGATCTTGTTGGTGTATTCCATGGCTATAGCGAGGCAACAGAATAAGCTGACTATTACTATTATTCTTTATCATCTCTGCATAATGGTTTATTCTTAATTCATCCAATTCTTTCCACCACGGGATTAGATTGATCCCTAATTTCAATTTTTCATTCATTTCGGTTTCATAATGCTCAATATGTTTGTTGTACGAAATCATTACGGTTACAGGAATATCTTTAAGAGGCCGTAAGGATTTGTATTTTTTAAAGAATTCAGGTGAACTTTCATTCAGCTCTCTCTGTGCCTCATTTCGAAAACCATTGGATGTAGAACTATCATTGATGATGTTTCTAAGGTTTATAGCAAATAATTCCCTATACCCTGTCGAGCTTGATGTATTTACTTTCACTTTATTGTCTTCTTCTTTGGTAAGCATAAAATCTGTTGGATCTATGAAAAACAGACCACAAACCTCATTGGGATATATTGAAGCATATAAACGTACAAATGGACCACCTATTGAATGTCCTACCAATAGATAGGGCGGACTTATTTTCAATTCAGTTAACAAGTCATGAAGCCTTCTTATAACTTCTTCATCTGTCTTTACAGAAGTGTCAATTTCTGATTCTCCAATTCCATTCCTATCATAAACTATCCCTGAATACTTTTTTTGAATAAAAGGAAACAAACTTCCATAGCCACCGCCACCTGAACCAAGCCCACTTTCAAAGACTACAATTGGTTCATTAGCCTTTCTTTCATCAAGCCCAAAAGTTTTATACGCCATTTGTTTATTGTTAATGGATACAAATTTCCTTTCAGAAGTCTGTGAATGAAATAATGTTATTGAAAAAAGAGTAATAAATACAGGTATTATTATAGACCTCATCTCTATTGTTTTTAGCATAAGCATCAATGAACTTAAAGTTGCTTTCAACTCGAAAATACACACCCTGTGCACTCTGAATATACTAAACAATATTAATGAATTTTTAAGGGTTACAATACACTTTATCAATATCATTATAAAAAAACTGCTTCAGCATTTGAAGCAGTTTTTAAAATTTAGATCTAGAATTTATTTCAAGACTTTATCATAGATTGTATTAAGCAGGTTCTGTCTCATTTTTGAATTTCTCTGGGTCAAAAGAATAATAATGCCCCATTTTTTTGCTCTATTATAGCAAATGATGGAAGATTGCCCCATAGAGTCTCCCGACTTTAGGTAGATTGTATTTTGCTCATCAGTACTCACACCAAGCCCTAATCCCATTTCTCTTTTTTCATCTTTATAATAGATCTTTTCGGTTATCAGTGCTGCTTCAGAAACAGGGTTCCCCGGGGTTAAAATTGCTTTTAGATATTTTACCATATCAGAAGCATTTGATTTCACCAATCCGGCTGGCGCAGTAACATTCCATTTGAAGAATTCCTGAACTCCTCCATCAGGATTATAACCTGTTGTTCTATTTTTCACATTGAAATCCTTTGTTAATGTATTTTTCATTTTTAAAGGACCTATTATTTTCCCACGAATTATTTCATCATAACTTTTAGCATATACCGTTTCTAAAATCTCTCCAAGTAAAGTATACCCAATAGTAGAATAACGATACTTCCCGTAGTCAATAAGTTCAGTACAATTATTGATTATAGAGGCTAAAGATTGCTCTGTTACGCTACTTACCGGCTGCTGTGGATTCAATTCCATTAATTTACCAAAATCAAGGTCAGGTAAACCAGATTGATGAGATGCCAGATCTGAAATTTTTATTTTGTTTTTAAGATTTGAATTTAAAACATATCTTTTTGGCAAATAGTTATCTATATAATCATCTACTTTAAATTTATGATCAATAACAGCCTGCGCAATCAAATTGGAGGTTAGGATCTTTGTAATAGAAGCAATTTCAAATATGGAATTCTTATCAATATCAACCTTACTTTCTTTGCTCAATTTACCATATGCTGTGAAAAACTCTTTATTATTACTGATAAAACCAACACTAATTCCTACATCAGGATTTTTTTGATAATTATCCTTTATAATGGAATCAATTTTTTTGGAAAAATCTTGCCCAAAAGACAAACTGCTAATTAATAAAAGAACTGCTAAAAAGGTGAATGAAGTTTTCATTGTATCGTTATTTAATGTTATAAAATTATTTCGATACAAATTTGAAAAAGTAAAATCTCTTCTGCGACCGAATAAAAGTATTCGACCTCATTTATCAAAAAAAAACAGGTATGAATAGTTATAAAAAAGAGTACGAGTAATTACAAAACATTGAAAAACAATGTTTTATAAATCAAAATCAACAACTGTGTAATTTTCTTTCAAAATTATTATTAAATGAATATTCTGAAGTAAAATCCACTTCACCCAATATTTCTATTATTAATTTTTGGCAACCTGATATTTTTTACTTCTCTGCTCTCTCTTCATTTTTCTGTAAGCCCAAGGCGCCATTGCATGAACATCCTGCCACAAGCCTGTCTTGGTACGTTGTGCGTTTTGCTGTAATTGCCCCAAAGAAGCATCTTTGGAATAAGAGAAGTACCACCACCCCATTCCTGCTTTTATAAGCTCTTTTGAAAGGTATTTACCATTATCATAGTAAACCTTGGCTACGGAGCGACCATAGCGGTCTTTATTGGTTTCAATAAACTTAACTGTTTTACCAAATACCTGAGCCGAAGTAAACTGCTTGGCATTTTTCCCAAATGGCTGTCCATTTTCCGGGCAGTCTACCTCAGCCAGCCTAAGCTTTTTTTGTTCGTTTCCTTTTAAAAGCAAGGTGATTGTATCTCCATCTGAAATTTTGATTACTTTTCCGCTTGTCTGAGAGAAAATAAGTACCGGGAAAAGCAGGCTCATCAACATTAATCGTTTCATCCGGCAAATATAGGAATTAAGGGAGATTTTCTTATTTTTAGATTATAAAAAGAAACTGTTTGCTTAATTTTTTGTTTCGTAAGGATTTTAAAAATATTGTTCTTACCATCTTTTGTTCCAAGTCTTCCTATGGGTTGAAAAAAAATAAATATTTTTCGGATATCATAAATCCATGGTTATTAACTCAGTAAAGACAATAAAAAGTGTTCACGAAAAAATAATTAAAAATTCTTCTCATTTTATTTTTTTTATTCCAAAAAGTATTGCAACTTTGCAACCCCAAAAACGATGTAAAATTCGTTATTGATGGCCATCTCGGGGCGTAGCGTAGTCCGGTCATCGCGCCTGGTTTGGGACCAGGAGGTCGCAGGTTCGAATCCTGCCGCCCCGACTTTTTCAAGATTTTAAGGGTGCGTAGCTCAGCTGGATAGAGCATCTGCCTTCTAAGCAGACGGTCAAAGGTTCGAATCCTTTCGCGCTCACTTAAAGACTCACAAGAAATTGTGGGTCTTTTTTGTTTTTGATCTCTCTCAATTCCTATGATACCTCTATTTACTACTTGAGCTCAATAAGCATTACAAATAGCATAAAACTGAAACAAAAATATTTTTTTCCATTTTTATGTAAAATAATATAAGATCATGGTTATTAAACAAGTATAATTACTCAAAAAGGGTTCACGAAAAATTAATTGAAATTTATTCTACATTTTATTTTTTTATTCCAAAAAGTATTGTACCTTTGCAACCGCAAAAACGAAGTAAAATTCGTTACTGATGACACCCTCGGGGCGTAGCGTAGTCCGGTCATCGCGCCTGGTTTGGGACCAGGAGGTCGCAGGTTCGAATCCTGCCGCCCCGACTTTTTCAAGATTTTAAGGGTGCGTAGCTCAGCTGGATAGAGCATCTGCCTTCTAAGCAGACGGTCAAAGGTTCGAATCCTTTCGCGCTCACTTAAAGAGACAACTATTTGATAGTTGTCTCTTTTTTTATACCCATAAAAATCTATGACCCGAGCTTTTACTATTGGGACATTTAGAGTTCTATGTTCGAAGATAGAATTCTTTTATTACTTTTAAGAAACTTTATACAAGTGCTTCCACATATTTTCTACAACACTTTTTCTTCAATTCGAAATCCCTTAAGTTTATTATGTTTTTTCAGGATTTTGCAATTTTTGAAGATGAGATAAGGTAAGTCCATTAAACAACACTATCTATCTTTGGATAACCGCACTGCATTTAGCCACAAATTTCTCAAACTTCCGATCTGTATTTCGCATGACCGGCCCGTGCCCAAAGCAGATAATGGCAGGATTCAGCTCTGCTAACTTCTGGAGCGATTTGATGTTACGTTGCTGATCGGAGGTGAATATGTTGGGCGGAAGCCGCAGACCTGTCGCTGTTGTGAGCAGATTCATATTTGTCGCCACATCTCCGATGATCAGGACACCATCTCGTTCTCGGAATAAAGAAATATGACCTGCCGAATGTCCGGGTGTCTCTATTACCTGAAAGTTTCCAATCCTATCATTTTCAACAATTGTTCGTTCTACTTTATGTCCCTGACCTGCCCAGTACATTTGTTGAAGTTTTGCTATCCAATGTTGTGGAGTTGGATAATCGTTGGTGACCAGACCTGTTTCAGTCCTAAAAACTTCGTTGGGATGACAGAGTAAGGGTATCTTGAACTCAGCGCAAATCTGATCACTACAGCCTTGGTGGTCTGCATGGGCATGGGTCAGTACATGTTGAGAAACCGGAATTTTCTGGATAGCGTTCTTTATAGTGGTGTATGAACTCCGTATTCCGGAGTCTACCAATACATCTTCAATTATATAGCAATTGATACTGTTTCGTGGCATCAATGGAATCTGAAACACTTCGGGAGCAATTTGACGTAGCATCTTTTTTTGTGCAAATCTACATCGCTGATCAAGGCTGCGTAAGGACATTTGTCCTATAAGGGGTTGGGTCTATGTATTTGTCCCTTTGCCCGTGTAAGTGATCGTTGCGTGATACCGAGGTATGATGCCAGATCCTGCGTAGAAACACGCTGGACGAGTATCGGCTCGCTAGCAAGTACATGAAAGTATTTATCCACAGCCGACCTATTATTGTAATTCAGCAGATAGCGTTCCTTTTGGCTATATTCCTGTTCCATCACTGATTTTAGAACTCCGTTCCAAGCGGTCACCTGACCAAGCAGATATTGATAGTCCGGATAGCTTATCCTATAGATTATGCTATCTTCTATAGCCCTAATACTTCTTCTGGATTTTTTCTGCGCCACAAACTCCGGAAACGAAGTGACAAATTCCTTTTCAAATTTGAAGCAGGTTATATTTTCCTTTCCTTCTTTGTCGATAGCATATGCCTTTACAGCACCACTGGCGATAAATCCAATATGACGGCAGGACTCATCCTCACGAACAAAAAAATCACCCTTTTTTAAGTGGATCGATTTGAAGAACTGAGCAGAAAAATTAATTTCCTCGGCTGATAGTACTCCTGTTGAGGATAGGTAATTTTCAAATACGTCAGTCATTTTACAATTTTTTCGTCCTTTTATTTTCTTATTAACCGTTTACGGATTACATGCTAAAACCAGTATCCAAATTTAACAATTATTATACATTCAAAAAATACTCACAAGATCCTGCTTTTATAGATATTCTGTTAGAGATGATTCTATTTATCACTTCATGACATGAAAATTACGTTTCACCGGCCTATTTTGCTGCATCAGCTTAACTTTTACTCTCATGGATTGCTATTCGTATTACTTTTACAGCGGTAAGCTTTAAAAAGGGAGCCATTAAATGTTAGTTTTATGATGTAGGGAAACCTGATTAAGGATCAATAAAAATCTTTTTTTGTGCAACTTTAAATTCCCCATAGCCATTATGGCTACACTATACACTTAATCATGTTTGGGTAGGATTGGATGATTCCAATCCTATTTTTTATTCCTATCGGTGGTAAGCTACAGGAAGTATTCAAAATAAAAACCTCTACACTGTTGCAAAGGCTTATTTATCATCAAAACTTACATTCATCTATCATTGTATCGTTCAATAGGATTTTCGAGCAAATTTCATGGTTTTTTGCAGCTCCCTGTACCCGCCAGATAATGGTATACTTCTCACCGCTTCTCACCTGCTTTCCTCTGATAGATTTTAAATGGTTCTCTTTAAAAAGGCTTTCATACTTCTCCATCACTCCCTCTTCGTATGAAAGGGTAATTTGGTAAGTATAGCGGGTACTGATTCTGTCGATAACATTCTGGATATACTTGAACATGATGAGCAATAAAAATACAACCACAGAACCAATGGTAGCTTCCTGATAGTACCCTGCTCCTATTGTCATTCCCAATGCTGCACAAATCCATATGGTAACAGCTGTTGTAAGACCTGAAACTCTGTTTTCTTCCTTAAAGATAACACCTGCTCCTACAAAGCCTATTCCGGTGATGATATTGGCTGCTATACGATCAGGACTTCCTGTTTCACCTAAATTCATGGAAAGCATTGTAAAAATACAGGCACCCAATGTCACCAGAATCATGGTTCTCAATCCGGCAGATTTTAATTGATATTCTCTTTCAATCCCAATTATACCTCCTACCAGAACAGAAAACAAGATGGGAAGCACATCATCCAATATATTCATTAATCCATTTTTTAATATCCTAAATTTATTTGATTTTTTTCAATTATGAAAGACTCTGTTTTTATGATTTTACCACAAAAAAAACCACTGTATTGTACAGTGGTTGGTTTATTTTTAATGAAGAGGTTATTTCAATTTATAAGAACTTCCATTCCAAAGATAAGTTTTGGAAGATCGTTTTTTGGTTTCCCTTTCTTTTTCATCTGTTTCCATATCTTCTACCTTAAGGATAAAAGCATCGGAAATACCTCCTTTATCATTAGGAAAAACATATTCTTCACTATGATAATAGGCACCTGCGTCCCCTACATTCATCAGCTGTGGAAGTGCAATAAGTTTTTTATCCTTAAAAAGAACATATTGATCATAAGTTGCAATACCACATGCTTCACCCGAAACCATTGCTTTCAGGGTAAACTCAACATTCTGTAACTTGTGGTTGCTTTCAATATTGAATGCAGCAGTACTTAATTCTTCTCCTCTTCCTGTATCAAAATATACCTCATCAATCAGGGTATTCCCCTCCATTACTTTGATTCCTGCTATATTTTGTTTCTCAGTTTCATTAAGCGTTTTAATTTTCCTATCTATTGTTTTTGATAAACCAAAAAGGAAATCATACCCGTTTTTATTACGATAGCCTACACAAAGATTACCTCCCCAGACATATCCTTCGGAAGTCACATCTCCTTTCTGATAGGAAATCTTATACCAATTGGCATTTCTTTCTCCTAATTTCAGAACTGGAACCGTTTCTACCTTTTGAAGAACCATCACCGTTTGATTGGTCTGTAACGAGTCTGTAGTCTGAGCATTCACACCAGGTTCTTTTCTTACTCTGGTCCAATCTGTAAAAACTTTCTGAACTTTATTTTCTGTAAAGCTAAAAACACCATCTGCATACACTTCATGATCCTGAGCTGCAAAGAGCTGCAACATCAGTACACATAAAGCGGTCAATAAAGTTTTCATATTTGTTTTTTGTTTTTTTAATTATTTTTCAAGCAATAAACTTACCCATTCTTCTCTCTGCAACTGCTTTTTAAGGGTAAGACCACTTTCTTTACATACTTCCAGAATATCATCTACATCAAAGAAACAAAGTCCTGAAAGCAATAATTTACCACCTTCGTTTAACACAGAAACATAAGTTGGAATATCTGAGATCAGAATATTTCGGTTAATGTTTGCCAGGATAATATCATAATGTTCCTTACCAAGGTTATCTGCTGTCCCCTGCTCAATATCAAGTTCAACACTGTTTCTGGCAGCATTTTCTTTTGAATTTTCTACCGACCATTCATCGATATCGATAGCCTTAGTATCTCCTGCTCCTTGCTGTTTTGCATAGATCGCCAATACAGAAGTTCCACACCCCATATCCAATACTTTCTTTCCGGTAAAGTCGATATCCATCATCTGCTGGATCATCAGGTGTGTTGTTGGGTGATGTCCTGTTCCGAAAGACATTTTCGGCTGGATGATAATTTCATGCATTCCCGGTACAGATTCATGAAACTCTGCTCTGATTAATACTTTATCATCGATATTGATGGGTGAAAAGTTTTTTTCCCACTCTTCATTCCAGTTAATATTTGGCATTTCTTCATATGAATACTCAATTTTTACATTTTCGTTTTCAAAGATTGAAAGGGCCTTAAGCTGATCTTCGTGAAACAAATCTGTCTGGATATACCCTAAAATTCCGTGAATTTCTTCTGTAAAGCTGTCAAAACCTATTTCAATAAGTTCTGCCATTAATATCTCGTTCCAAGGTTGCAATGGAGAAATCTTGAAGTTGAATTCTAAATAATTTTGCATGTGAATAATTTGCTGCAAAAATACTAATGTTATTATTGTTAAAAAAATAGAAAGGAGAAGTTTTGACTAAAGCCGGAGGATTTTATGATTTTGTTAAATGGGCTAAAGCCTATTTCTATTGAATTCTAATTTGAAGTTCTCGCTGATTATGGAGATTAAGCAGATTGATGTGAGAAAAATGAAAGATCTGTGAGAAACAAACCTATTTTTTGGTGTAAAATAAAAAAGCGGGACTCCATTGATTGGATTCTCCCGCTTTTATTAGATCTCATTATTCAGGATATGCTTAGAGTTGTTTCTGTAGCTTACCCTTGAATTTTAAGTTTTGAACTTTCTATGGGTTTGTAGAGAAGATAGAACCATTAGCAATTAATGCTCTTCTGTTCATTTTTAGGATGTCTCTTACCCATTCTGCAAAATCCTCAGGTTGTAGCACTGTATCCGGATTTCCGTCTGTAAGCCCACCCTGGATACTCATGTCAGAAGCAATTGTACTTGGCGTTAAGGTCACCACACGGATATTTTGCTTTCTCCATTCTGCCATCATCGATTGTGATAATGAAACTACTGCTGCCTTTGAAGCTGCGTAAGCTGACATATTTGGCCCTCCTTTTAATCCTGCTGTGGAAGCTACGTTCACAATATCTCCTTCTCCTTTAGCTTTCATAAATGGGTGTACAGCCTTAGCTGCATAATACACTCCGAATAAATTGGTTTTGATTACTTGTTCCCATGTTTCAGAAGGCATATCTTCAATGGTTCCGAAGTCTCCGATACCTGCATTGTTCACAAGAATATCTACTCCACCCAGTTTTTCAGCTAAAGCTTCAATTCCTGTTTTTACAGCGGCTTCATCATCAATGCTGAATACTGCATAGGCAGCATTTACTCCTAACTTTTGGATTTCGTCAACTGTATTTTTAAGGTTCTCTTCGTTTCTTCCTGTAATGGCAATATTCACTCCTTCATTGGCCAAAGCTAATGCTACAGCTTTCCCTAATCCTCTTCCGCCACCTGTTACAATGGCATTTTTTCCGTTTATATTCATAGTAATAATACTTTTCGTGTTACAAAGTTACAAAAGAACATTTTTACGGAATGGAAAGAATGGAGATTTAATAGTTTTTTAATGGTCTTTGAGAATTTAAAGGCACAAAAGATTTTTAACACTTAAGTAAAAAGAAGTTTATTCTGCAGCTTGTTGAGAAGAGCACTTAAGTTTTATGAAACTCTTATGTATTCTCAAAATTTCTTTTGTGACTTTTGTGGTACATCCTTTTCAACCTCAGCTCAAAATAAAGCCGGCTCACGATGAACCGGCTACTAAATCTAAAAAAGTATAGTAAAAAATGAAAAACTTAAGGAATCTGGATGGCATTCTGCACTTCAAATTCTTCTGAAGCCGAAAATTGATTTCCATACATATCTACGGCTCTAACCTCAACTTTATGTTTTCCTAAGGCTAGTTTTCTAGGGAAATCTGCTTCCCAGATATGTTTAGCTATTTCCGGATTGGATGGTCTTCTTCCCTGTAAAATTTTCTCTGTGGTATCCCATTTGAAAACAGAAAGAGCGAAATTAGGGTCTATGGTTTCATCATACTCCATTTCTTCCCATTTTCCGTTGTCTATTCTGTATTCAACCTTGTCTTTTTTGCTTCCCATAAAGAAGTTAGCCAATACTTTTGCTGAAGTTTTTGACGGGAAAGGAATTACTTTGGGAACATATAATTTGATTTGATAATCCTCCGGTTTTCCGGCTGTCTTATATTTTACTTTATATTGATTATCTGTAAAGCTGATGAATGAATATCCTTTGGCTGTTCCGTCTCTCATGGTTGAAGTAGGAAGTCCCTCTTCGTCCGGTGTTCCAGAATACCAGTCGCCGCAGGTGGTACCTACGTTATATTCATGCAGTTCTTTCACACCGTTCCAACCTGCTTTTTTACCATAGAAAATCTGCTGTTGAATATGGGTATGTGCCGATAAAAGCAATACATTCTGGAAAGGATTTAGGAAATCGAATAACTTCTGACGGTCTGCATTTCTGAAACTGTCTTCATTGTTATGCTCTAACGGAATATGAAAAGATACTACAATAAGTTTGTTTTTATCAACCAACTTCAGGTCGTTTTCAATAAACTGCAGCTGGTCTTCTCGGAAACCACCCCAATATCCTTTACCATCTCTTGGATCAGGATACAAGATGTCATCCAGAATAATGAAGTGTACGTTTCCATAATTGAATGAATAATTGGCGGGACCAAAATTGGATTCGAAAGTTTCATCGGAAAGATGGTCATCTTTAGCATCATAGTTCATATCGTGGTTTCCCATGACGTTATACCAAGGCAATCCTATTTCCTTCATTACATCTGCATAAGGTTTCTGCAAGCTTAGATTGTCTCCTACAAGATCTCCCAAGCTGATTCCCAGCACTGCATTTTTTCTGGTATTTTTAACTTCATTTACAATTCCTCTTTTAAAGTAATCTAACTCTTTCTCGGTATAAGGCTGTGGATCTCCAAAAACCAGAATATCAAAATTTTTGTCTTCATTTTGCTTATAAAGTGGGAAGTTTAATTCCTTAGGAAGCTCTCCGGTAGGAGCTACTCCTTTGTATTTAAAATCTGCAGGAGAGCCCTTGGGCTTATGGTGATGATAAAACTGTGGGAGATTATTATTGTTTAAAGCCGTCTGATAGCCCGATGGCTTGATCACAAAAACGGTCTGATCTTCCTGAACCGGCAAGCTGTAACGTCCATTTTTATCAGTCAATACAACCTGAACCCCGTTTGAAACAGCCACTCCTTCTATTCCTTTTTCCCTGTTTTCTTTCTTTTGGTTTTTATTGCTGTCTTCGTAAACATATCCTGAAACAGAAGACTGGGAGAATGCCATTGCTGAAATTAATAGGCCGGGCATTAAAAGTTTTATTTTGATACTCATTTTTATTTCTTTTTTACTTATTACGTTTATTTATTCCACCACATTTTCACGTTGATATTGTCCCCACCCATCTGCTGAACTGCCGCCAGATAGTTTTCCATATTTAAAACTCTTGAATTAGGTGGATACATTAATCTTTGAGGAAGGTTTCCATCGTTTAAAAGTCCGCCGTTATTGGGAAGTTCCGGGAAGCCTGTTCTTCTTTTCTCAAACCATTGCTGCTGATCTACAAAGAAGAGTGACAGGTATTTCTGATGCATAATTTTTTTCATACTTCCTGTTCCGAAGGCTACATTCGGATTATCAAAATAATTGGCAGGAACTACTGATCCCCATTGTTCTATAGAGCTTTTCACTCCATTTTCATAATAGGTCTTTGCACTTCCGGAAATGATTCCTTTCAATGCCAGTTCTGCCAGTGTAAACTGAAGTTCAGCATAGGGATACACAAAAATTTTCAATGGTGCTTTAGCTAAATTCTGGTTAAGGTTTGACGGCTGATTGGTAAATACGGTTCCGAATGGATATCCTGACGGTGCTCCCAGATATCCAATATTATTTCCTTTAGGATCTTTTGCCTGAGTGAAAAACATGGGAATACGTGGATCATTATTAGCTTTCATGCTCTCTACAAAGAATTCTGAAGCGGCTCTACCCGTTGTAAAATCCTGGTATCTTGCAATAGGAGGCATTAATGGATAAATTCCTGAAATATCTACTTTTACAGCATCTGTATTACTTTGGAAAATGGGAAATATTGTTGGATTATTCGTGATTTCCTGAATTCTTTCTTTAATGTTCACTTCTCCATCTCTGTTCAAAATCCTTGTCAAAAGTCTTAAAGAAAGTGAGTTACAAAACTTCTTCCAGTTGATAATTCCATTGGCATCCGTATCTGCTTTGTAGAATAAATCTCCTCCGGAAAGCATTTTATTGGTTATAAAAAGAGAATTTGCCGTTTTTAAGTCATCCAATAGCTTTATATAAATATCCTTTTGCCTGTCAAATTTTGGTTGAGTAATATTTCCGTCTAATTGTGATGCTTCAGAAAACGGAACATCTCCGTAGGTATCTGTAAGGTTGGAGTAAATCCATGCGTTCATCACCATTGAGATGGCCTGATAGTTTTTATCTCCCTCAGCGGCTGCAGCTTTTCTAAGATCATCTACCTGCTTTAGCCATCTGTAAGAGTTATTCCAAAAGCCATTTCCTGTGTTTTCTGTGATGTAATAACGACTCAGTGAGTTTCCTTCATTAGGAAAATCCAGAGAAACCTGCATAATATCGAAGGTAAAATCATTGGCTCTGTTATATCCTACTGCAGCCATATTGTACTGGATGGGAACCAGTAAAGAACTGGCAACAGGTTCATTAATTCTACTGGTATCTTTATTGATTTCATCAAGGCTCCTGTCACATGAAACGGTACTGCCCGCAAGGACCATGAATGAGCATATGTAGATTAATTTTTTCATTTCTTCTGATTTTAAAATTTAACGTTTAACTGAATTCCGACGGTTCTTGCCTGAGGTAGCTGCCCCATTTCCACTCCCGGTGTGATGCTAGAATCATCTAGTGTAGCAGCTTCAGGGTCAAATAATGGAAACTTCGTCCACATCCAAAGGTTTCTTCCGAATAAGGCAAGGCTGATATCTGTAACTTTTAAAGGTTCAACTACAGATTTTGGGAACGAGTAAGAGATTCTTGCATCCCTCAGCTTAATGAATGAGGTATCAAATGAGTTTGTTTCCACATTCGCTCTTCTGTAATAGTCACCATAATAGGCAGAAACAGGAATTCCTTTTGTATTTGGCGAGAAGCTTCCGTCGGGGTTCTGGATTACTCCCTGCCCTACAATTAAGCCTCCGGGATTATCTCTTCCGGCAAGGGTATGGGTAAGTTTTCCTTGTTCAGACATTTTGTGATGGGACTGCGAATAGGCCATCCCTTTGTACTGACCATCAAATGAGAAACTGATGGTAATATTTTTATATTTGAATTCATTCTGAAGACCTGCTCTCCACTTTGGATAGGCATTTCCAATTTTTCTTACTTCGGTTGGCTTGGCTGTTAACCCATCGGTATCATAGATCACCTGTCCATCCGGAGAATATAGTAATCCGTAACCATAAATATCTCCCAAGGATCCGCCTACAACGGCATTATAGTAAACAACACTTCCTACGCTTCCCATGGTATAAGGTTTTCCCTGATACTCTTCCGGAAGTGAAAGAATCTTATTCCTGTTCATAGACCAGTTGGCATTTACGTTCCATGAAAAGTTTTTATTCTTAATCGGATAGGCATTTAATGTCATTTCAATTCCTCTGTTTCTTAGTTCTCCGGAATTGATAATTCTTTTGTTGTACCCTGTTTCATACAGCATAGGAATTACAATTGACTGGTCTTTAGAGTTGTTTTGATAAGCTGTGAAGTTGAAAGTCAATCTATTTTTCAGCACTGTAAAATCCATACCTCCTTCTATGTTGGTAATCATTTCTGGTTTAAGATTCGGATTCGGATATAATAGCGGAGATTCTACAGACCCTGTAAATGCACTGTTTTCGTAGTACTTTTCAAGCATATAGTTGTAGGTATCGTTTCCAACTTTTGACCATGATAATCTTAGTTTCCAAAAATTCAGGTTATCAGATTTTATTTTAAAGATATCTGATAATACAAAAGATGAGGATAATGATGGATAGAAGTAAGACCTGTTATGAGCAGGAAGCGTACTGCTCCAGTCATTTCTGGCTGTTACATCTAAAAACACCATATCCTTATAGCTGAAGTTGGCCAATGCGTACATACTGTTCACCTGATTATCATTAGGCTTTGGAAGCTTAGTTTCAAGAGAGGTAGCATTAGAAAGCTGATAAAGGCCGACTTTATTTAATCCATTGGCTCTGTAGTCATTCATCGTGTATTCATGGTACCTGATATTACCTCCGGCAGAAGCATTTACTCCAAAGTTTCCAAATTTATTTTTATAGGTGAATAAAATATCATTATTCAGATCCAGGTATCTGATGTACTGTTCTCTGTAAAAACCTTTCAGATAGTTGGCAGAACTCCATGGTCTTCTCTGCGTACGAAGTTCATTATTCCACTCTACTCCGGTTTTATAGGTTACATCAACGTTTTTTGCCAGTTGATAATTAATATTAATATTTCCTGTAATTGTTTTCTTATTGGTTCCGTTCAGGTTTTCATATGCAATCAGGTAAGGATTATCAATATAGGAGCTGAAAGGATGAACCTGTTCTATCTGCTCCTGTCCTTTTCTCCAGATGGGTTTGTACCACGCAAGATCTACGTTAGGATTTTGAAAAATCATAAAGTAAGAGATCGACTGGTTGTTATAACCTGTTGCCGGAAGATTATCACTTTTTGTCTGGCTAAAATTGATCTTGGTTCCGATCTTCAGTCTGTTGCTTAGCTTATGATCTAAGGACAGGGCTGCATTCAATCTGTTGAAGCCTGTATTGGGCATCATCCATTCATTCTTTAAATAGGAAAGAGATGTTCTGAACGCTGTAGTTTCATTAGAATGTTCTATTGACAAGCTATTTGAATAATTAGAACCAACCTGCCAAAAGTCTTTTATATTATTGGTATAAGGTCTCCAAAGTTTTCTTTCCAAGCTTTGTCCCTCTATGGTTGGGTCATATTGAAAGTAATACTGGCCTGCAAATTTTGGCCCGAATGCACTACTGGTAGATCCGGTATTGATCCCATCCACAGAAAGTCCATAAGAATAATAATAGTTTCCGTTTTTATCTTTCTGTTGAGTTCCCTGCCCGTATTCATATTGATAATCCGGCCATTTCAGAACGCTATCATAACTTGAATAGGAATTAAAGGTAATCTGAACTTTTCCTTTTTTACTTTTTCCAGATTTTGTGGTAATCATAATGGCTCCTCTGGAACCTCTGGAGCCGTATAATGCTGAAGCGGTGGGCCCTTTCAGGATAGAGATTGATTCAATATCGTCTGGGTTGATACTATTGAAACTGTCACCGTAATCTATGGGTAGATCACCTCCTGAGCCCGCACCATAGGCCGCAGTTCCTGTTCCGGTCTTTTTTCCACTTAAAGGAACGCCATCAACAACAATCAAAGCATCATTATTTCCCATATTCATGGAAATGTCTCCACGAAGCGTGATACGGGTTGTACCAAGAGGTCCCGCTCCTGCAGTCTGAACTTTTAATCCTGCTACCTTACCCTCTAAAGCCTGTGCCCAGTTGTTATTCTGGGTTTTTAAGATTTCCTCAGATTTAACAGTTTGGGTTGAGTACCCTAAAGACTTGTCGTGCCTTTTGATTCCCAAAGCAGTCACCACTACTTCATCAATTCCCTTGATTGTGTCTTTTTTAGCTTTCTGCTGAGCCATCAGATTGACGCTGATGAATCCTAACAACGACAAAACCAACAGTTTTTGTGTCTCTTTACGCATATCCTTTTTGTTTGCGCAAAATTAGAACGACATTATCAGTAGGATTTTAACACTATTTTAACATTTATTAAAGATTTATTGAATACTATATTAATTTTTTCTTAACAAAATGAATTAAAACACTGATTTAAAGCTATTTAAGTAATTAATAATTCTTAATGCCATTTCCTGGCTATATTAATGTATATTTATTGTCTTCTCTTGGGATAATAAACCACAAATAGCTCATAATCAATATTTTAAATTAGTTTAATTTTTCAATAATGTATTCTAATAGTTAAAAAGGGTGATTCTAAGGTAAAAACAACAGTCTGCCCCTTTGCGGAGGCAGACTGTGGAATTTATTGATTGTTAAAAATATTATTTTCCTTTCAGCTGTTCAGGAATATTGGTTGTTACAAACCCTATTCCCTGCTTTTTCAATTCGTCGTATACTGAAACATCATTTACGGTCCACGAATTGGTGATAAGACCTAATGTTTTCGCTTCTGCGATCCAGGTTGGATTTTTCTGGAAAACACTGTAGTGATAATCCATTCCGTCAAGTCCTTCTTTTTTGATTTGTTCCGGTGACAATTCTCCGTTCAGGTATTGAACTTTAAAGGCCGGAGCTAGTTTTTTAATCTCTTTGCAGATATTTAGGCTGAAGGAAATGAATTCACTTTGAGAATCCAGTTTCATGTCCTTGATCATTTTAATGGTCTTTTGAGTAATCTCATTTTCAATTTCAGGAGTTTTGGCTGGCTTAATCTCAACAATAAGCTTTACAGACGGATCTTTTTTTCCCTGCTTTAAATAATCCTTTAAGGTAGGAAACTTTTCGCCGTTGGATAATTTCAATGCTTCCAGTTCTTTGAATGAGGCTTCAGAAATTTCCATTTTACCGTGGTGTTCGTCGTGGTTAATAACCAATACTCCATCTTTGGTCATTCTCACATCAAATTCAGATCCGTAAACCTTTAATTTCTGAGCATTCTCCAATGATGTAATAGAATTTTCCGTTGTAGGAGGCTGAGCCTGAAAATATCCTCTATGTGCGATAATCTGAGTTTGTGCTTTCATCAAAACTGTACTTAAAACTGCTAACCCTAAGATAAAATTTTTCATAATATAATTTAGATAATTAAAAACAAAGTCCCGAAACTTTTGATAAAGGTAGTTAATATGAGACTTATTGAGAAATATAAACCACAAAAGACAGCCTTTTAAGTCTTCTGTGGTTTAAAAAATGATTACTGTTTAAAAACTATACTTTGCTCCAATCTGAATCTGATATGGATTTCCTGACAGTGGCGCCAAACCGCTTCCACTGATATTCTTTTCATACTCAAACTGTCTGGTTGTCTGGTTGAAGCTTTTGATTCTGTACATGGAAGTGTTTCCATATGACTCGTTGACTCCCCATTCTTTATTAAGCAGGTTCGCTACGTTGAAGATATCTACAGAAAGCTCAAAGGCTCCAATTTTGTCAAATTTAATTTTCTTGGCTACACGTACGTCCCAAACTCCATAGAATCCATTCTTTCCTCCATTACGTTCTGCTATTTTACCGTTGTATTCATTCACATAATCTTTCAATGCCTGCCCTACCTGAGGATCATTCACGATGGATTCTGCGATATTGGGGAAGATATAGGCTAGATCATTGGTGTCTACAAAGTCTCCGTTAATGTTTCCTCCTGAGGTCATAGAGAAACGTGTTCCTCCAATTCCTGAATACCTAAGACCCAATGTAAATCCTGCAATAGTAGGTGAATTTCCATAGATAACTACTTTATTACGGAACTGATTGTCAGAATAAGTCATTCTTAAATCTCTAGGATCACTCTGAATAAGGGTTGATAATGTTGCAGAATTGGCTACGTTTCCGTTATAGGAAGTATTATCCTTGATGTCTGACCATGTATAACTTGCTGTGATCTCTCCGTCTTTCCAATAACGGTAACTTGTATCTAATACGAAAGAGAACTGATTTACCTTACCATCACTTACCAATTCCAGTACTCTTCCGAAATTGTTATTAATTCTTCCTTCTTTCCAGTCCAATTTTGTTCCTTTTATTGTCGAAATTGGAACATATACACCTCTTCCTCCCTCATTATCCAGGGTAAAGAAAGGGTTGGATACCATATTTCTGTCGTAATAATAGTAGTTATTTCTTCCTAATGCCATATAACCGGCAACTCCTGCCCGGAATCTTTCATTAAAGAAGTGGGTATAAGAAATATTAGCCTTATAAACAATCGGGATTTTAGCATCTTTTCCTGTATAGTTAATTGTTGGCATTTGATCCTTAGGAAGTGTAGGCACCGTATTATAATTATCTCTGTAGCCAAAGAAATCAGGAATAAGACCTGCAACTGCCGGATCTACATCTACGGTTGCCAAATGTTTTCCATCAAATACAAGATTGTTGATGATCATATAATTGTTGATATCCGAAGAGAATATCCCGGCTCCAAACTTAATGAAGTCCTTATTATCTTCATTGATATTCCAATCAAACTGGAATCTAGGCTGGATAACAAATGATTTGATTTTATTATCTGTTCGGATTCCCATTTCATCAAACAACTTCTGATTGAACTCGGCTTTCGGGTATCCTCCGTAATCCAATCTTATCCCCGCCATCAAATCAAGGCCTTTTGCAATCTTTGTCTGGAATTGCCCATACAGCCCGATGTTCCAGATACTGGATCTTACAGAGATATCATCCATTAAAGGAACCTCTCTATAGAATCTATAAGGAATGAGGTTTTCAAAATTATAAAGGTTATTACCCGGATTGGTTGTAATATTTTCTCTGAAGTGGAATCTTCCATTCACTTCACTTCCGTATATTGATTTGGATGAAGTGTACATCAAATCAGCCCCGAAAGTATATTTAACCTTATCTGTATTGTAGTAAAGGTTATCTACAATCTGAAATACATTGTTTTTAAAGCTTTCCTGCGCAAAACGATGCCCTCCAAACTGAATATTGGTAGCTCCTAGGCCGGGAGTGGAAATATTTTCTACAATTGCTCTTGGAACAGGCTTTCCGAGTTCATTATTTTGGTAACTATCCTGAAATGTATATAGATATTGAGCTTTTAATTCGTTGGTTAAATTAGGCTTCAGATTTGACCTTAGCGTTAATAACAAACTGTTATCAAGGTTTTTATCATTTCCATAAGATTCAAAGAAGTTAATGCTTGTATTATCAGCAAGCCCGTTTTTATTCAGATCGTGGGTGAAGTTATTTCTTAGGGTCAACAAATGCTTCTCATTAATCTGCCAGTCTAAACGTAGAAATGCAGCATCAGAATTTCTTACCTTATCAAAGCTTCCAAATTGAGGTGTATTTCCTACTCCATACTTGGATCTTGCAATATCCAAAAACTTATTAAGAGTTCCTGAATTAATGTTCAATCTTTTCTCATCATCCTGCGATTTGATATCTGCAATCTGTAATGGCCTTGAATCCAGCTGGTGATCCCAGGCTACAAAGAAGTGTAATTTATTTTTAATGATGGGACCTCCCAAAGTGAATCCAAACTGAGAAGTAGAGAAATCATTCTCTCTCTTATTTCCTCTAATATCGTACGGACTGGAAAGCCAGTTGGTTCTTAAATATTCCCAGGCACTTCCGGAAAATTTATTGGTACCTGATTTGGTAACGGCACTTACTGTTCCACCGCCACTTCTCCCTAATGTAACATCATATTGGTTGGTCGTAATCTTAAATTCACGTACTGCTTCAATTGAAATAGAAAAAGGGGCACCGCTTCGGCTGGTAGTAGCTCCCGCAGAAGTAGGGTTCTTCGCGGTCATTCCATCAATAGTAAAATTGGTAGAAGATCCAAGCTGACCTGAAATACTTCCGTTTTTCCCACTTAAAGGAGAAAGATCCGTAAGACTCGCAAAGTTTCGTCCGTTTACAGGAAGTATCCCAATATTTTTTGCAGAAATAGCTGTAGCAGCTCCTAAGTTTCCAATTTTGTTCTTTAGATTTCCGGTAATTTTGACCTCTTCTATTTCCTTTTCTCCTCCCAGGTTCATGTTTACGGTAACCTGATCTCCGAAGTTCACACTGTATCCTTCTTTTTTATCATCATTTACAATGACTGTATAAGGGCCTCCAAGGGGGATTTCCTTAAAGATATACTCTCCCTTTGAGTTTGTTTCTGTCTCTGTTCTGAACCCTGTAGATTCATTTACAATCGTAACTTTCACTTTTTCCTGAGCCGAACTTCCCGGCCCTGTCACTTTTCCTACGATGGAAGCCTGTGTGGTTTGTGCATAAGCCATTGTTCCAAGTCCTAAAAACAACAACCCCAATACAATCTTTACTTTTCTCATTTATTAGCATTAGATGCGCAAAGGTATCGTGACTTTTCAGGCTGGCTATTTAAGAGAATTTTAACATTTTCTTAATTAAATTAGAACGTTATGTTAAATTACTTTAAACAAATATTCTATTCGTTGGGTAACCAGTTTGTTGTGGGACATTACGTATTTTTAATTTTCCGGTAATATTTAATTCTGTTATTTTTTTAAATGAAATTACTTTAGTTATTTTTGCTCAAAAGATATAAAAGCAATGTCTGAAAACATTCAACAAAAAATAGAACAGCTCCGCAAAGAGCTGCATCAGCATAACGAAAACTACTACCTTCTGGATACTCCTACCATATCTGACTATGATTTTGATATGCTGTTGGAGGAACTTCAGGACCTTGAGGCGAAACACCCTGAGTTTTATGATGAAAACTCACCCACAATGCGTGTAGGAGGAGGCATCACAAAGGTTTTCCCTACCATTCAGCATAAATTCAGAATGTACTCATTGGATAATTCCTATGATTTTGATGATCTGGAAGATTGGGAAAAAAGAATCATTAAAGCAATTGATGAGCCTGTAGAATTTGTAGCAGAGCTTAAATATGATGGAGCTTCTATTTCCATTCTTTATGAAAACGGAAAGCTTATACAGGCAGTAACCCGTGGTGATGGGTTTCAGGGAGACGAGATCACTCCAAATGTCCGTACTATTTCAGATATTCCTTTGACCTTGAAAGGAGATTTCCCCTCTCAATTCTTTATGCGTGGTGAAATCTATTTAACCAGAAAAAACTTTGACAAGCTTAATAAACTTCGTGAGGAAGAGGGATTGGACCCGTTCATGAATCCCAGAAATACAGCAAGTGGAAGCTTGAAAATGCAGGACAGTGCTGAGGTAAGAAAACGTTCACTTTCTTCTGTACTGTATCAGTTTATCTCCGAAGAAGTTCCTGCAGAAACCCATTGGGAATTGCTTCAAAAGGCTCAGGGTTGGGGATTCAAGACTTCTCAGCAGGCCAAATTATGCAAAAGCCTTGATGAGGTAAAGGAATTTATAACGTTCTGGGATACGGAGCGCCACAATCTCCCATTCGAAATTGATGGAATTGTTTTAAAGGTAAACTCTCTGCATCAGCAAAGACAACTGGGATATACTGCCAAATCTCCGCGTTGGGCAATGGCTTACAAATTTAAAGCAGAAAAGGTAGAAACAGAGCTTCAGAGCGTTTCTTATCAGGTAGGAAGAACAGGGGCTATCACTCCTGTTGCCAACTTAAAGCCAGTTTTATTAGCCGGAACTATTGTAAAAAGAGCTTCTCTGCATAATGAAGATATTATCAAAAAGCTGGATCTTCATGAAAATGACTTTGTTTATGTAGAAAAAGGAGGTGAGATTATTCCAAAAATTGTAGGAGTAAATACAGATAAAAGAACAGAGGAAAGTAGAGAAATAGAATACCTCAAACATTGCCCGGAATGTGGAACTGAATTGGTTAAAATTGAAGATCAGGCCATCCATTTCTGTCCGAACGAACTTCACTGTCCGCCTCAGGTTGTAGGAAGAATGATTCACTATGTTTCAAGAAAGGCTTTAAATATTGAAAATCTGGGAAGTGAAACCATTGAGCAACTTTACAGAGAAAAATTGGTTGAGAATCCTGCCGATTTCTATGTTTTGACAAAGGAACAGCTTCTACCACTGGAAAGAATGGCGGAAAAATCTGCCCAGAATATTATTAGCGGAGTTGAAAAATCGAAGGATATCCCATTTGAAAAAGTCTTGTACGGGATTGGAATCAAGCATGTAGGAGAAACGGTAGCCAAAAAACTGGTCAAAAACTTCCCTACTATTGAGGAATTGAAAAATGCAACTGTTGAAGAACTTTGTCAGGTGGAGGATATCGGAGCTAAAATTGCGGTAAGCATTGTAGACTTCTTCCAAAACACTGAAAATCTATTGATGATCGAGCGTTTGAAATCTTATGGAGTTCAGCTTGAAAAAGGAGAAAGCACGAATGAAGTTCTATCCAATGTATTGGAAGGAAAAGCTTTCCTCTTTACCGGAAAATTATCTTTATTTACAAGAGAACAGGCCGAAGAAATGGTAGAAAAACATGGTGGAAAAAACATTTCTGCGGTTTCTAAAAATCTAAACTACCTTGTTGTAGGAGAAAAAGCCGGAAGTAAGCTGAAGAAAGCTCAGGACATCGGAACGATTATCATCCTGGATGAGCAAGAGTTCTTGGATTTGATTGAGAAGCAATAATGACTAATTATTTTATAAGTTAATATGATATAAAGCTGTGATAAATTTCACAGCTTTTTTTGTTTCATTAATTGGACGAGGTTATTTTAAATCAGATAAAAACAAAGCGTAAAAAATACAAAGTAATCACTTAAAAGTTTACATTTGCTTTTGATTTGTAATCAAATAATAAAAACTAAAACGTAACCATCTTAACCATGAAAAAACTCTACTCAGTTATTCTACTGACTATATTTTCTATCCTTCAGTCACAGATTGTCAATATTCCCGATGCTAATTTTAAAGCAAAATTATTGTCAGCAGATGTTACCAATAGTATTGCATCAACAAATTCCGGTAATTTCAACATGAAAATTGATACGAATAACAATGGAGAAATTGAAATATCCGAAGCTTTACAGGTAGGAAAACTGCGACTTTATGGTGGAGGAATATCAGATCTGACAGGAATCTCTGCCTTTGGAAATTTAGGAGGGCTGGATATTTCCGGGAATAATATATCATCCCTAAATCTGAGCTCTAATCCTTTTTTATCAGAATTAAGTTTTGATGGAATGTTACAGCTAAAT
This sequence comes from Chryseobacterium aurantiacum, assembly GCF_003020585.1. Taxonomy (GTDB): domain Bacteria; phylum Bacteroidota; class Bacteroidia; order Flavobacteriales; family Weeksellaceae; genus Chryseobacterium; species Chryseobacterium aurantiacum. The sequence continues at coordinate 14,288 of NZ_PXUE01000009.1, read as the reverse complement.
TCCCTGAATCTTACCAACTGTAATAATATATACAGGTTTTATTGCAATAATACAGCATTAACTTCATTGGATTTACAAAATAGACTCTCTTTAAAATATTTGTACATTTTTAATACCCCTTTAACCCATGTCAATATTTCCGGATCTTCAAATATTGTAGAATTGGATATAGAAAATACACAACTTACAACATTTGATGCTTCTAATCTGCAGAGTATTTTTGTTTTTTACCTGAAAAACAATTCTTTGCTTTCATCCATTAACTTTGCAAATTCCAACATGGAGATCATAGATGTCAGCAAAAATAATCTATCAGCTCTCAATATTCAAAATCAAAGCAAGCTTCGTGTTGTTTACTGTGAAAACAATCACTTAACAAACTTAAGTATGCCCGGTTGCCCCGATATGAAAATGATTTATTGCGGATACAATCAGCTCACAAGCCTTAATCTCTCCATATATCCTCTTTTAAATACACTCAATTGTAATAATAATTCAATTCAATCTCTTGATCTATCCCAAAATCCTGAATTTTATAATATCAACTGCAGCTCAAACAATATGAGTTTTCTTAATTTAAAAAATGGTAAAGCTCAGCAAAATAACGGAACAGGTATAGTTTTTAATCCCAATCTTGTAATTTGTTGCGATTACAATGAACAGGATATGATACAAGGTATGATAGATAGTTCCAATTATTTTTTCTCCACTTATAAAACAACAAATTATTGCTCATTTACTCCGGGCGGAATATTCTATGTCGCTCAGGGAAATACAAAATATGACAGTAACAATAATGGCTGTGACATTGGTGATCCGGGTAAAGCATTGCAAAAATTTAATATTACAAGTGCAACTACTTCAGGAAGTTTCATAGGAAATACTTCAGCTAATTATTCAATTCCACTACAGTCCGGAATACATACTCTTACCCCTGTGTTAGAAAACCCTAATTATTTTACAGTCACTCCACCTTCCATAAGCGTCAACTTTCCCAATCAACCTAGTCCTGTAGTACAAAATTTCTGTTTGACAGCCAATGGCACTCATAATGACCTTGAAGTTACTGTTATCCCAATAATATCTGCAGTTCCCGGATTTGACACTCAATATAAAATAGTTTATAAAAACAAAGGAACAGGAGCACAATCCGGAAATATTTATTTTAATTTTGATCAGAATCGAATGGTTTATCAGAATGCAACAGTAGCTCCCGCTTCTCAATCTACAGGAGTTCTCGGCTGGAATTTCACTAATCTTCTTCCTTTTGAAACAAGAGAAATCACGGCCACTCTAAAGTTAAATACTCCAACACATACTACCCCTGTGAATAGTGGTGACATTCTACATTATGTAGCACAAATCAATGGAGCAACAGATGAAAAACCTCTTGACAATCGTTTTACATTACATCAAACAGTTGTTAATTCTTTTGATCCTAATGATAAAACTTGTCTTGAGGGAACGTCTATTGCAAAAACCCAAGTTGGAGATTATGTTCATTATCTGATTCGATTTGAAAATACAGGAACAGGCAATGCCAAAAACATCGTCGTAAAGGATGAAATTGATATTTCAAAATTTGATCTGTCTTCTCTGGTTGCATTAAACGGAAGCCATAATTTTGTAACAGAAATCAGATCTCCGAATATTGTAGAATTTATTTTTGAAAATATTCAGCTTCCTTTTGATAATGACCATAATGATGGATATGTTGCATTCAAGATAAAGACAAAATCTACTTTGAATATTGGAGATACTTTCAGTAATACGGCAAAAATTTACTTTGATTATAATGCTCCTATTGTAACCAACACGTATACAACATCAGTTGAAAGTACATTGGCTACTTCCGAGACCGAAAATAACAAGAATAGAATAAGCATCTATCCTAATCCTGCAAAAGATATACTGTATGTTAAATCTACCAATGAAGTGACTAAAGTTGAAATTTATGATACAGCCGGAAGAGTTATTACTTCTATGGGAACAAAAGGAAACTCAGTAGACGTTTCTCATCTGCCTAAAGGAAATTATCTGATTAAATTATTCTTAAAAGATAAAGTTTCACTATTGAAGTTCATTAAAGATTAAGATTACAAAACAAACTATAACAAAGGCTGCAAATGATTTTCGCAGCCTTTTATATTTAGTAAAGGTATATTATTTAAATACAAGAATTGTATAAGGATTGTTTACGCCGGCTTTGGGGGTAATCAGCCTGATGTGTTCTTTATTTTTATAATAATCTATATAAGAGTCTTTGGTGATGGTCTTTCCTTTTTCCGTCTCCTTATAGCCGGAAGCCAGGATTATTTTAAGGTATTGATCATATTCTTTTTTAGTCTTAAATTCATACTCAATTCTGTCCTCCGATTTTTCTTCTGCAAATACAAATTTCCCAATCTTAGATTTGTAGTCGGGAGCCTCATATTCGTTTAAAACGAAACCTAAGCCTTCTGTTTTGTCATAAAAACCATAGTTAAGCTTTTTCATTTCCTTTTTAAAATCAGACATTTCAAGCTTATTGAATGCTGCAAGCTCCTCTAATGTAAAAGTCTGGGCAGAAATCTGCGTACTCATTATGATGAAGAATAATACAATGAATAGATTTATTTTTTTTCTCATATCATTAATTTGTCAGCAAATATAAAAGAATATTGGCCAATCATTTTTTTAATAAACCGAGTTCTTTCTCATCAAAACATATAAAATTTAAGCAACCGGTAACCTGAAATAAAAGGTACTTCCATTATTCAGCGTACTCTTCACTCCAATTTCGCCATTTTGTTTTTCGATGAAATTTTTTGAGATTGCCAGACCAAGTCCGGTTCCATTCTGATGTTCTCCAGGAACCTGAAAATAACGATCAAAGATCTGACGATGATACTTTTCATCAATACCACTTCCAGTGTCCTTAATATTAAATTGGATGAATGACTCGTCTCTTTCCACTATAATTTGGATGCTTTCGTCCTGAAAAGAATGTTTTATGGCATTGGTAAGAAAGTTATTCATTACCCAAACTGTTTTGTCAAAATCTGCTGTTATAAAATCTGTTTCTTCCGATAAATAGTCCGTACTGATTGAAATGTTCTTCTGTTCTGCCAGTTTTTCGACATTTTTTACGGCTGTCTGTACAATTTCCTTCGGTGAACATTTTTCAACCATTAATCGAATATTTCCGGATTCTACCTGCGAAAGATTCAGAAGTTCACCTGTAATATCCAACAAACGCTGTCCATCTTCATTGATACTTTTGAGCAGCTCCTGCTGCTGTGCATTAAGTTCTCCAAATTTTTGATTGCCCAATAACTGTACGCCCATTTTTATAGCTGATATTGGAGTTTTCAGTTCATGTGAAATAGTGGCAATAAAGTTAGTTTTAGCAAAATCCAGTTCCTTGAAAGGGGTAATATTTCGCAGCAAAATTACTTTACCAATATATTTCTTCTCCTTTTCTCCGGTTCTCACAATATTGATGGGCACAATATCCTGTTCAAAATAATTTTCTTTGTTGTCTCTGACAATCTTAATAGGCTCTTTAACCGGATGATCGATATTTTTCAGCAATTCCCGCATCAAATCATTATTCACCGCAACTTCATGAGCCGTTTTTCCGATAATCTCCTCTTTACGAAGATTGGTAATTTTTAAGGCTTCATCATTAATCATATAGATAAAATGATTTTCATCCAGGCCAATTACTGCATCATGCATGTTATTCACCAATGTTTCAATCCGTTTTTTCTCCATCAATTGCTGGGAAAGAGTACTGCTTTCATATTCCTGAAGCTTTTCGGCCATCACATTAAAAGACTCTGCAAGGCTGTTAAATTCCTCACTTCCTTTAAAATGGACCCTTTCATTATAGTTTTTATCAGCAATTTGTCTGATACTGAATGTTAATTGATTGATAGGTTCTGCAATGGTCTGTGGCAGGTTGAAAAGCAAAATAAAAGCAATTAAAAAACATACCGTTCCCAGGCTGACAATCCAAAAGGTGGCATTTTCTGCTGTAATAATGGCAATATCACTTTTTCTTTCAATCCCTTTCATATTGAGGGACATTATTTTTGCCAGATCTTCCCGAATCAGTTTTTCCTTATTGAAATTAGGTTCTTTTAAATAACTATTGAAATGCAGATTCAGATTCTGGGTAGCCTCTTTCTCTCCAAACTCAGTAAGATTTTTTTCCTGAAGCTTGTTATTTTTCTGAAAGTCTGCAATGGCCACAGTACTATCAATACTTATATGGTCCAGTGCGAGAAGCATATTTTTGGAAAATTCCAGACTGTTATAATTGGCCGTAAGGATCTTCTCTGTGTCAGATTTTAATTTATTGATATATACAGAACCTATTACTGAAAGCAGAACAATCAGTAAGAATAAAAGGCCGACGCCTAAGGTAAGTTTTGTTTTAAGTTTCATTACTTTTACGATAAAATAATAATATCTATCTGTCTTTCATTCAGCCCGTTCATTAGGCTATAAATCCAGCTGTATCCAAACAGACGCTGCCAGAGTTTTGCATGGGGTTTTCCGATACAGACCGTTGTGATATTATGGGCAATTACATATTCAAGAATTCCGTTATGAACACTGCTTTCTTTTATTCGGACAACCTTGGCACCCAATTCCTGTGCTAAATTAAAATTATTAATCAAATACCGCTGTTTATCCAATGCAATTTTTTCAGGATTTTCAGAGGGTTTCTGAATGTATAAAACGATCCACTGGCTATTGTAATAGCTTGCCAATCTTGCTGTTTTACGAATGATTGTTTTAGCAATCTTCTCATTACTGCTGATACAGGCCAAAAATTTTATGGGTTTAAAATTCTCCGTTTTAATCTCAGTTTCCACTTTCCTTTCCACATGGGTTGCAACTTCCTTTAGAGCAAGCTCACGAAGCTGTAAAATATGTCCGCTTTGGAAAAAATTACTGAGCGCCGTCTGAATTTTTTCTTTTTTATAGATTTTTCCTTCTTTTAATCTGGTCAGCAATTCGTCAGCAGTGAGGTCAATATTCACTACTTCATCAGCCAATGCCAGAATTTTATCGGGAACTCTTTCTGTAACTTCAACTCCTGTTATTATTTTTACTTCCTCATTCAGACTTTCAATATGCTGGATATTCATGGCACTGATGACATTGATCCCATTATCCAGAATTTCCAAAACATCCTGCCATCTTTTTTTATTTTTGGACCCTTCTACATTAGTATGAGCAAGCTCATCCACCAGAACAACTTCAGGATGTTCATTAATAATAGCCTGAAGATCCATTTCCTCTAGATTTTTCCCCTTATAAAAGACTGATTTTCTTCCTATTTCCGGAAGTCCCTCTACAAGAGCTACCGTTTCTTCCCGATCATGGGTTTCTATGTAGCCTATCTTTACATCAATGCCGTTTCGTAAAAGGGAATGAGCTTCCTGAAGCATTCGGAATGTTTTTCCGACACCTGCACTCATCCCAATATAGATCTTAAATTTCCCTTTTCGGGATTTTTGGATCAGTTCTAAAAAATGTTTTGCTGATGACATTGATTATTACTTTTTTCAGTATTAAGTTATTATATATTTTTTGAACCACAAAAGTCACAAAAGCGTTCTTTAATAAGATTACTTATAATAAAACATTTTGGGACTTTTACTTTCTAAAGATTCCTGTAAAGCTTATTATCTTTTTTACACTTTAGTTATTTTAAGAGACTGCTAACTGTTTAATAAGAACACTTTAGTTTTGAAAATCATTGATTTTCATCTTATGTGAACTTTTACAGAATTCTTTTTAAATTACTTAAGTGAGCTAAAGTGTCTTATAATAAAGGTTTTTGGGACTTTTACCTTCTAAACATTCCTGTAAAGCTTATTATCTTTTTTACACTTTAGTTATTTTAAGAGACTGCTAACTGTTTAATAAGAACACTTTAGTTTTGAAAATCATTGATTTTCATATTATGTGAGCTTTTACAGAATTCTTTTTAAATTACTTAAGTGAGCTAAAGTGTCTTATAATAAAGGTTTTTGGGGCTTTTGCCGTCTAAACATTCCTGTAAAGCTTATTATCTTTTTTACACTTTAGTTATTTTAAGGGACTGCTAATTGTTTAATAAGAACACTTTAGTTTTGAAAATCATTGATTTTCATCTTATGTGAACTTTTACAGAATTCTTTTTTTTAAATTACTTAAGTGAGCTAAAGTGTCTTATAATAAAGGCTTTTGTGACTTTTATGGTTACTTTTTTCATCGGCATAAAGCCTCTAATTTCTAATCTCTCCTTTAAAACCAGGCTGCCAGACTCGTTGTAATAAAGAAATTCCCTTGTTTCAATCCGTCATTCTTAACAAAAATGGCATCTTTAGAAGTAAAACCTCGTGCTTCTGTACGGAAAACCACATTCTTAAAAATAGCATAATCTACGTTCAGTGAATATCCAAAAGTTTGAAACCCATTAGGAGTTCCTGTACTTATAATTACTCCATTTTTATCATTATAATATTCCAGTCTTCCAGCCAATGCCCATTTATTATCAAGTTGATATTTCATCTGTACATTGGGGCTGTACCAGATATTATACTGCTCACTTCCTTTTAGCTTCTGCTCTGCTCCAATATCAAATCCAAGCAATGCTGAAAACTGATCTGTCAGTTGAAAACTTCCATATAAATCATGGAAATAGCGCATTCTCTTTTCATTTTTAGCTTTATCGTTTCCAATAAATGAGCTGCTGTTTAAGGTAATCTTATCATTAGGTTTGTAGGTTAGCTGATGACCGAAAGAAACACTCTGATTTCCCTCCGCTTTAGCAATACGCTGCCAACCGTTTAGAACCAAACCACTTAAAAACCATTTTCCATTGTCTGAAGTATAGGAAATCTTAGCGCCGGTTTCAAAATAAGGCGAATTTTCGGCAGCAAAACTTCTTGTAAGATTAATATTATCCTTGCCTATAGCACTTTCCCAACCAATATGGGATGGCATAATCCCTGCATCAATCCATAAATTTTTATTTTTTGAAATTTTGATTCCAATATTCGCTTCATTCATATATCGCAAAGCTCCTTGTTCTGCAACCATATTGTCCTGTGCATAGGTTCCTCCCATTAAAGCAATGTTTGCACGAAGATTATCACTCTGGTAGTTTGCTTTTATAAGTCCTAAATTAAGATTCAACTCATTATGCCTGTTGTATGAGTATAAAAAATTCTGACGAAGATGATTGTTTGGTTCATTAAAATCATAAGTGTAAAAAAGTTCTGCATAGGCAGAAAATGTTACCTTATTTCCTATTTTTAATGAATCGGATGATTGTGCTTTTGGGAAGAATACCCCCAACAACAATCCTATAATTAGATATTTTTTCACGTTAGTTTTATATTATTTTAATTGGTCTAAAGCAATGTTAAGCTTCAGTACATTTACTTTTGATGGTCCAAGAATTCCTAAAAACGGTTTCTCAGTCTGTTTTTTTATTAAACTATTGATTTGCTCTTCAGAAAGGCTTCTCACTTTTGCAATTCTCTTTGCCTGATATAAAGCCCCCTCCTCAGAGATGTCAGGATCCAGCCCGCTACCACTTGCTGTAGCTAATTCTACAGGAACTTTAGTATTTCCCATCTCAGGATTTTGAAGCTTTAGAGTATCTATCCTTTTTTGTACAGTTTCCAGATATTCTTCATTGCTAGGGCCTTTATTACTCCCTCCACTTCCTGCTGCATTATAGTTTACAGAAGACGGACGGCCATGGAAGTATTTTTCAGATTTAAATTCCTGACCGATATTAGCATAGAATTTCTGGCCATTATGAGTGATAATTTCTGCATTTCCCTGAGTAGGTAATATTTTTGACGCTCCATAGGTAATGACCAAATAGATTCCTACAACGACCAACATTACAAGAGTTAATCTGAATGCTGAAACAATATGATTTTTCATTTTTAAAATTTTAATAGAATAAACTAATCAGTAAATCAATGATTTTGATTCCAATGAATGGAACAATTACACCACCCAAACCGTATATCAAAAGGTTTCTTCTCAATAATGCACTGGCACCAATCGGCTTGTAGGCCACTCCTTTCAAAGCCAGAGGAATAAGGAAAGGAATAATCACCGCATTGAAAATAACCGCAGATAATATGGCTGTTTCCGGACTATGAAGATTCATGATATTTAACTTCTGAAGAGATGGAATAAAAGTGATAAACAGAGCAGGAATAATGGCAAAATATTTTGCTACATCATTGGCAATACTGAATGTAGTTAATGTTCCACGAGTCATTAGCAACTGTTTTCCAATCTCTACAATTTCAATCAGCTTGGTAGGGTCATTATCCAGATCCACCATGTTACCGGCCTCTTTTGCAGCCTGTGTTCCGCTGTTCATGGCTACTCCTACATCTGCTTGAGCCAATGCGGGAGCATCATTGGTACCGTCTCCCATCATGGCAACCAGTTTGCCTTCCTGTTGTTCTTTCTTGATGTAATTCATTTTATCCTCAGGCTTGGCTTCGGCAATGAAATCATCTACTCCAGCTTTTTCTGCGATAAATTTTGCAGTTAAAGGATTATCTCCGGTTACCATTACCGTTTTTACTCCCATTTTTCTCAATCTTTGAAAACGTTCCTGAATTCCGGTTTTAATGATATCCTGAAGTTCGATTACTCCCCATACTTTTTCGTTTACAGATACTACTAAAGGAGTTCCACCATTTTCAGCAATTTTGGTCACAGCATCCTGTGTTTCCTGTGGGAAGATATTCCCGTTTTTTTCAGTCAGTTTTTTTATTGTATCGTAGGCTCCTTTTCTGATTCTGGTATCCTCAAAATCAATTCCCGAAGTTCTCGTTTCCGCTGTAAAATCTATATAAACCGGATTAGGAACCAATAAATCCTCTGATTTCAACTGGCTAAGCTCTATAATTGATTTTCCTTCAGGGGTTTCATCGGCTACAGAACTTAATGCAGAAGCCTTAATAAAGTCTTCAAGTTGAATTCCCTCGGCAGGATGAAATTGTGTAGCTTTACGATTTCCGATAGTGATTGTTCCTGTTTTATCCAGCAAAAGAACATCAATATCCCCCGCAGTTTCCACTGCTTTTCCGCTTTTAGTAATTACATTGGCTCTTAGTGCTCTATCCATTCCTGCTATTCCGATTGCAGAAAGCAGACCTCCGATTGTTGTCGGAATAAGACAAACGAAAAGTGAAATAAATGCCGCAATGGTAATCGGAGTCTGCGCATAATCTGCAAAAGGCTTTAAAGTGAGGGTAACAATTATAAATGTAAGGGTAAACCCGGCTAAGAGTATAGTTAATGCGATTTCGTTAGGTGTTTTCTGTCTTGATGCCCCTTCTACAAGGGCAATCATTTTATCTAAAAAGGATTCTCCCGGTTTTGTGGTTACTTTTACCTTAATTCTGTCAGACAATACCTTTGTACCGCCTGTTACAGAACTTTTATCTCCACCTGCTTCACGAATTACAGGAGCACTTTCTCCGGTAATGGCAGATTCGTCAATGGTTGCCAATCCCTCGATGATCTCACCATCCATTGGGATTTGGTCTCCTGCTTCACAAAGAAAAATATCTCCCAACTTCATTTCTGCCGACATTTTTAACGCTGTTTCTACCTGAAATCCAGGTTTATTATCAACAACTAACTTGGCAGGGGTTTCTTCGCGGGTTTTTCTAAGGGTATCAGCCTGTGCTTTTCCTCTGGCCTCGGCAATAGCTTCCGCAAAATTGGCAAATAAAACGGTGAAAAATAAAATTATAAATACGAAGAAATTATAGGAGAAGCTTCCCTGGGTTTTATCACCAGCCAAGCTGAACATGCTTACAACAAACATGACGACAGTTCCGATCTCCACCAGAAACATTACTGGATTTTTAAACATAATTTTCGGATTCAGTTTCACGAAGGACTGTTTAATCGCTTCGTTTACCAGATCTCTTTGAAACAATGTTTGTGATTGATTTTTCATTTTTTTGAAAGAGTTTATAGCATTGTAAATCAATAATAACCATCAAGGCAAACTAAAATTATTAAGAAATAGAAATGGATAATATTATGTAGTGAATGTTTCGGTAGTTTAGACTAGCATTCCTAAATACTTCAGCTCCCTTAATGGTTGGGTATTGACTTTAATTTTTAATGTTCACTTTTATTTAGAGAAATACTGGATCTGCTCAGCAATAGGTCCTAAGGTTAATGCAGGGAAGAATGATAGTGCTGCAATAAGCAGAATCACCGCCAATGTCATAAACCCGAAAGTTGCTGTATCCGTTTTTAATGTTCCCGAACTTTCCGGAATATATTTTTTCTGGGCCAATAATCCAGCAATGGCTATCGGCCCTATAATCGGAATGAATCTGGAAAGTAACAGTACAATTCCTGTTGAAATATTCCACCATGGGGTATTATCTCCCAGCCCCTCGAATCCTGAACCGTTATTGGCAGAAGAAGAGGTAAACTCATACAGCATTTCACTGAACCCATGAAAACCAGGGTTATTCAATGTTTTTGCACCAAATTCCGGTAAATAGGCTGTTAATGCAGTTCCCACAAGAATTAAAAAAGGATGGAACAAGGCCACAATCATAGCGATCTTCATTTCTTTGGCCTCAATTTTCTTCCCCATAAATTCGGGCGTTCTTCCCACCATCAGGCCACTGATAAATACAGCGAGAATGATAAAAATAAAGTAATTCAGAATTCCTACTCCACAACCGCCATAGAAGCAGTTTATCATCATGGCAAGAAGCTCATTCATCCCTGAAAGCGGCATTGTACTGTCATGCATTGAGTTTACAGAACCTGTTGAAATAACAGTGGTTGCAATACTCCAATATCCTGATGCAGCACTTCCAAAACGAATTTCTTTTCCCTCCATGGCTCCAAGGCTGCTATCAGCACCCATCTTTGTAATCAAAGGGTTTCCGCCGGTTTCATTAACGACGTTTGGAATGGTAAGGGCTAAAAAACCAACAGTCATTACAGTGAAAATAACCCATGAAAGTTTTCTTTTCTTTAAATAAAAACCTAATGCAAAAACCAACGCAAACGGAATGATCATCTGAGTGACCATTTCTGTCATATTCGTTATATAGTTGGGATTTTCAAGGGGGTGTGCCGAGTTGGCTCCAAAGAAGCCTCCGCCATTGGTTCCAAGATGTTTAATTGCAACAAAAGCCGCTACTGGTCCTCTGGAAACATCTATTTTTTGCCCCTCTAAAGTAGTAATGTGATCTTTACCTTCAAAAGTCATCGGACTTCCGTTTATAGAAAGAATTAAAGCTACAATTATACTTATCGGAACTAAAATTCTGATCATTGATTTGGTAAAATAATCGTAAAAATTACCAAGTTCTGTAGCCGTTTTTTCTTTAAAAGCTTTAAAAAGAACAGCCATTGCAGCCATTCCCGTTGCAGCAGTTACAAACTGTAAAAACATCAGATAAAGCTGACTCAGATAACTTACTCCTGTTTCCCCCGAATAGTGCTGTAGGTTACAGTTAACTAAAAATGAAATGGTTGTATTAAAAGCCAGATCAGGAGACATATTGGGGTTTCCATCAGGATTTAAAGGAAGCCAGGCCTGATTTAGCAGAAGCAAAAATCCAATGATAAACCAAACCAGATTAATTGCCAGCATGGCATACATATTCTGTTTCCAATTCATCTGACGGTTAGGATTAATTCCCGATATTTTATAAATTAACTTTTCAATCGGCTGAAAAACCGAATCAAGAAAAGTTTTCTTGTATCCATAGACATTAGCAATGTATTTACCCAAAAATATCCCGATAACTAATGTAATAGCAAACATTGCTATGATGCCTAAAATTTCTGTACTCATGATCTCTTAAAATTTTTCAGGTTTCATTAAAACATAACAGATATACACAAAGGCAAGTATTGAAAGGAAAAATAAACTCCACATAATTTTATATTCTATCAAAAAATTCAACTGATTTATATAAAAGCCAAAACAATACTGCAAAAAGCAGAATCAAACTTATGAGCATCATATTTTTATTATTAAGGTTAAAAGAGTAAACAATACATACGATACAATCAGCAAACTCAAAGTGGAATGCTCACGTTTTTTGAACGTTTTTCTTGAAATTGTCATTTTTAAATATTTTATTCGGGTACTATATGCCAAAAGAAAGTCCAAATTAGAATTAATCAACATAACAAACTAGAAAACAAAGCATTAACCAAAAATATCTAACGGTATAAAAACAAAAAAGCCTATCAAAATGATAGGCTCTTTATTAAAATGATAAAATGTTTATTTTAAACCGTATTCTTCCAGTTTACGATACAGCGTCGCGATTCCAATTTCTAAGAGTCTGGCCGCTTCTGCCTTATTACCTTTTGTATATTGCAATACTTTCTGTATATGAATTTTTTCAAGGGTTCTCATGCTTAAGGAATCACATTCAGGAACCGTTTTTTCAGAATAGTGAGGAAGACTTTCAGCATCCAGCACATTATCGTTCATTAAAATCAGACTTCGCTCCACAGCATTCCTCAATTCACGGATATTACCTTTCCAGTCATTTTTCTCCAATGCCTTGTAATAGTCAGGGTTTACCTGAATAGAGGATAAATGAAGCTTATGGGAAAATAGATCAATGAAATTTTTTGTCAATATTTTTAAATCCTCCTTTCTGTCTCTTAATGCAGGAAGGCCAATTTCAAAAACATTTAATCTGAAATATAAGTCTTCTCTAAAGTTCCCTTGTCTAATTTCTTCTTCAAGATTTCTGTTGGTTGCGGCAATCAACCTAAAATCAGATTTAGAAACCTTGGTCTCTCCCATTTTGATAAACTCTTTGGTTTCAAGAACTCTCAGCAGCTTTGCCTGAAGCTCTATCGGCATTTCACCAATTTCATCCAAGAATAATGTTCCGCCATTGGCTTCCTCAATCAATCCTTTCTTATCTCTTAAAGCACCCGTAAAAGCACCCTGTTTATGTCCAAAAAGCTCACTTTCAAGAATTTCTTTACTGAATGCGGAGCAATTAATAGCAACAAAACTATTTTTCTTTCGGTCACTTCCCTCATGGATAGCATTCGCAAAAACTTCCTTACCCGTTCCTGTTTCACCCGTTAAAAGAACAGCAGCGTCGGTTAAAGCTACTTTCTCAGCCAATTTCTTTGCATGTAAAATCAAGGGAGAATTACCAATAACCTGTGCAAATCCTTTTACAGTGGGAGATAACTGAATCGTTCTGGATTTGTTATCTTTAACCTTTTCTAGGGCTTTATACACCAAGGGAATAATCTTCTCGTTGTCATCACCCTTTACCAGATAGTCATAGGCCCCATTCTTCATCGCCTGAACAGCATCTGTAATATTTCCAAATGCCGTCATTAGGATGATTTCAAGATGTGGATATTTCGTCTTAATTGATTTTATAAGATCTACCCCAAAAGCATCAGGGAGCCGGACATCGCTCAACACAACATCAAAATCATACTGCTCCAGCATTGTCATTGCAGAACGTGCCGTAGAAGCTTCTTTTACATTAAAATTTTCTTGGGAAAGGATCATTCCTAATAACTTTAGGAGCTTGATCTCATCATCGATGATCAGAATGTTTCCGGACATTATAATTATTTTAGGAAAACTGATACAAACTTATTGATTTTATTCGAGTAAAGCCCCTTTACAAAGGGAAATTCTTTTCATAAATTATAAGAGGAGCCTAATCCCGCTATCCACTCATACTCCTCGCGCCTAGGCTTCCAACAGCCTTGTCCTTGTGGCCCTTTTTTCCTGCTGCGGGGTAACCGCTGCTATCGGGGCTAGTGACAGGCAGTGAATATAATAATAATGATGGACCTTGGTTGATCTTTGGCCTTGGTTGTTGCCTTCCCGGTGCAGGTGGGGCATACGGTGTGGGGTGCCTCTAGGATTTTTGCAGGTTCACCTATGTGCACAAAAAAAGTCCCATGCTTTTGCATGAGACTTTAAAAATAAAATAAAAACTGGCGGCGGCCTACTCTCCCGCTTTCGCAGTACCATCGGCGCTGGTGGGCTTAACTTCTGTGTTCGGAATGGGAACAGGTGAGCCCCACCGCTAAAACCACCCTAAAGGTTGTATATAAGATATCAGTCCATGGATATCAGAGTGCAGACCTATTGGTCTGTGATCTGATGCCTGTTGTCTGACACCTGGTTTTAATCGATAAAAACTTTCACAAAGAGGTAACCTTGCTGCACTTCCGTGCGCCATATTAGGCTATAAATCTACGGGTAATTAGTA
>NZ_PXUE01000008.1 GCF_003020585.1 Chryseobacterium aurantiacum | reverse complement strand
GTGAATGTGGGTGGGTGTTCACAATCTATATTTATATATACGACATCTTCCATAGCCCTGATAGCAACGGTTACCCCGCAGCAGGGATCGGGAAGCGGGTGGACCTGGATTGGGGACGCTTGGCGCGAGGAGTAGAAGTGAATAGCAGGATAAAGCTCCTGAAAAGTTTTAGGATTTGAAAGTAGAGGTACTGGAGAATATGAATATGGTGATAGGAAGCTTTGTCTTTTCTAAGGTCTGATCAGAGAAAACGTTTAACCAATATTCTATAGGTAAAGTAACCGATAAGGCAGCCAATGGTATCGGCAACAATATCCAAAGTTTCCATTGATCTTCCTAATCCCATTTCTTCCTGTAGTATTTCGGTAAGGAATGCGTATATAAGGATGATCTGAAAAAAGTATGAAAATTTTATTCTGGGAAATGCGGCAATGAAAGAAAACCCTAAGGCTGCAAATATACCTAGGTGCAAAACCTTGTCGATACCGCTGAACATGAACCAATACTCATGGTTCTCTTCTCCGGGCTTGAGAAGCATATAAGTAAGAAATGCCCAATAAATGGGCAATATCTTACTAAATATTTTTGAAATCTTATCCAATGATTGCTTGGTAATCTTCTGCAGAAAGCAATTCAGACTGATCTGCACCGTCAGCAAGTTCTAACTTGATAATCCATCCGTTTCCATAAGGATCTGTATTTAACAGTTCAGGCTGGTCTTCTAATTCTGAGTTGAATTCAATAACTTTTCCTGAAATAGGTAAGAATAAATCTGAAACAGTCTTTACTGCTTCTACACTTCCGAAAACGTCTCCGCCATTAAGATCATCATCCACTGTATCTACATCTACGTATACGATATCCCCAAGTTCTCCCTGAGCGAAGTCTGTAATACCGATTGTAGCTACATTTCCTTCGATCTTAATCCATTCGTGATCTTTCGTGTACTTTAATTCTGATGGTGTGTTCATTTTTTAATTTTTATTTTGTACAAATGTATTCAAAATAATACTAGCTTCAAATATTGGATATAAAAAAAGTCCTTCAAAACTGAAGGACTTTTAAGTTTGTATGATTTCTAGAATCCACCACCGGAATCACCGAATGTAAATGTTGCGGAGATCCCTGCTCTAATTGTAGACAGTGGGAATGCTGTTGAGATTTTATACTTTGAGGTCATCTGTTCGTAGAAGACTCTCAGGTTCAGGTTTTCGGAGACGTTATAGTCTGCAGAAAGCTTGATGTTTAAAAGTCTCTGCCCTCCTGTTATCTGCGAATCGTTCAGCAGGATATTCATAATAGAGGTTTTACTGTCTCTTAGTGAAATATCTCCTCTAATATTAAGATCGCTTCCTTTACCTCTGGTTCCTCTTCCTCTTATGTTAGCTGTTCCCAGTCTGAAGTTTCGGACGATATATCCTAATCTTACCACATATTCTGAGTTGGAATCTTCTGTTAGGGTATGGTTTACTAATCCTAGTACCATCATTCTGTTTCTGTTGTACTGTAACCCGAACTGCATATTGTTTCTCATGGTAACATCTACTCCGATAAGCGGTGAAAAGGATTCTACGTATCCAACCTGAGCAAATGTGTAAGGGTTTATTTTATCTCCCTCACTCTTCGTTCCTGTATCATCTATTATCTGGTAGTAACCATTCGGATTTCCGTGGTAGTCTATATTACTTTGAATTCCTGTTGCTGTATACGTTGCTGTATATCCATGCAGGATATCAAACTTCGTAAACTGGCCACTGATCATTGGAATATTTTTTAATCCGGAGTAAGTAATTCTCCAGTTTGGCAATGGCATTCCTGATTTTTTAGGATTACCCATTGGCGTAATGGATTTCCCTTCAAGGGCTGCTCTAAATGCAGGGATCAACACATAAGCATTGGCTATACTGTAGTGCTTAGCAAAGCCATTGTTATCTATTTCTGCGTTTGGACCTCCTAATTGAAGTGACATTGCTCTTGCATTTTCTCTGATCGCCTGATAAACTGCCTGTCCATCTTTAAATGATGAGCTAAGAAGTATTGCAGAATTGGAATAGGTTACCATATCTGTCGCGAATGTAAAGCCAGGATCCGGAACTCCTCCATTAGTATAGTTAAATCCTGTATGCGAGAAGTTGCTGTTAAAGTTATGCAACACGTTAAAATCAATCCTGAAATCATTCATTGGCATCATCTGTAAGTTGGCCCTCAATTCCTTGGTTGACATTCTTACATAAGGATCCGTCATATAATTAGAGTTACTTACCCAACCATTTTCCATTACCGTTCTTCTGATATCTGCCTGAGATCCTAACAGGAATCCGATGGTAGGTCCTCCTAATGTCTGACCATACCCATACCAGTTCGGAGCGGACAATATCCCAGGGAGTACTGTACCATTATTTTCCGTGTAGCTTACATCTAACTGCTTGAATGAAGTCAAGAAGAATGCAGCACTTTGAAGTACGGTAAGCTTATTTTTGAATTTATAACTCTTATATCTGTATCTGTTCTTTTCCCATTGTTTTGTATACACATTGTTCAGGGAATCCATTTCCTGCTTACGTTTCTGAAGCTTGGTATTAATATTCTTAAAATAGTTAAACTGCCCAAAGAACTTAGGAATATCCGCTGTTGCCGTTGCCTGAATAACATTGGTATTCTGTCCTATTGATCCTAAACTCTCCATTCTATTGGTGTCCGGATTTACCATACCGTATAAAGCGGTACTTCTGGCATTCCAGTTATAAGTAAATCCGTATCCTAGTTCTGCATCAATGAAATCCAAATACGGAAGGTACTGGAACGGCAGTTTATAATTCAGCTGTGCTCTATGGTTATACAATACCGGTCTACCAGATCTGAAGACATTTCCGAAAATGGATTTGTTGTCCATCATATTCACATCCATGTTATCATTAAGGGTTCTGGTTGCAGAGTTGATTTCAAGCTTTAATGATTTTGTAAAGTTGAATCCTAGCCCATACTGCCATCCGAAATAGAAGTTTCTGTTTTTAAGAGCCTCCATATCACCACCTGCATTTCCACCTAAAATGGCTTCAATGTTTCTGAACTCAAGTTCGTTGTAATTTCTATCAATTTCAGTTCTGAAAGATAATCTTGTCGGGATAGGATTGATATTAAATTCTTTCACCCATCTTAGATACTTCGTAGATTTTGCCGTATCACTAATCATTTTGTTGAAAGGCTTCAAAACCCATGGTTTGAAAGTATAATTATAGTCAATATATCCTCTAAGATACTGTCTGTAGTTTCTCTTGGTATAAATATCTCTGAAATAATCATCATTATATACCGCAGTTACGGAAACGTTTTCAATATCGTAGAACTTAGGTTTCTTATTTTGATTTACTCTTTCTTTACGCATATTCACCACTCCGATACTTCTTTGCTGTGTATATGTTCTTGCTATTTTTTTCAGTTGATCCCTGTTTGGCGCCTTGCTAAATTCCACGTCGGTATCTAAAGGATTGTACTTCGGATCTTCAATGGTTTGTGAATAGGAATAATTTAAAGGAATCTTTATTCCTGTTTTTTCCGGAAGCAACTTATCTACATTGATTGCAGTATTAATACTAAACGCTGATTGGGTAGACTGATTTCTTTCAGCCGGTTTTGAATCAATATTTCCAAATCCAACTGAAGTATAGGATGCATTGGTATTAACGGTCGCAAAATCTCCAAGATTGAAGTTTAAGCTTGCATTTCCGGCATATCCTCCATCATTATCAATTTCAGAAAGACGGATTTCGTTTACCCAAAGAATTCTATCTATTGAACTACCTGGTTCAGTTACAGGTACTCCATTCTTAACACCTATCATAATGGTTGTTACATTCCCTAAACTTGGACGTCCTTTAATATAAATTCTTTTATAATTATCTCCTTCTTCAAAAGCAGGATCCAAGAATCTCTGTGTGATTTTATCCGAATATAATTTATCTCTTCTAATCTTGGCATCCACGAAATTCTGGATATCCAGGTTCACTTCATTTTCCAATGGCCAAATTTCCATTGGAGTCGTGGAAGTAGTTGACGTTAATTTCAAAGAGGCTTCATATTCATAATAGTTATCTGTAGCATCGTTTCCAAAACGAATGAAGAACTTTGTCCTTTTATCCATTTGTCCAACATTAGCATCTCGATTTGAAGGAACATGAGCGTGTACAAAAAGCTTAAGCTTTTTATATCTCCTCATATCCAAAGTTGTATTTTTAAATACTCCTTTTGCTTTACCTACACCAAGACCATTAGCTTTCATATATAATGAGGCTTCATTCTGTCTCTGCGCGCCTGCATTTCCACTCAATACCTGTCTGTCTATTCCCGGAGGCAACACGTATGGAGGTTGATTAAATGTATTTTCTTCTATATTTACACTTCCCACCTCTAGTTTTCCAATCTCGGTATCATCTGCTGCCCCTTCATCTGGAGATGGTTCTAATTGTTTATTTGAAAAAGTGGCAAGATTCTTAGGATATTTTCTCCAGTCTGATCTTACAAGGTCCATTGTCCCGAATCTCAAGGTTGAAGTATTTTCAAATCCTGCTAACATAAGCCTTGCAAATCTTACATTGTTCAGTACTGTTTCACTATGGGCTCCTTGCGTTTTATCAAAATTGGAAACAGGTATTCTGAACAGGTACCATTTTACATCAGCAGATTGCCCGTTCTGGAATGCTGCTTTCACTGTTTTTACATCAACGATATTATTAACCCCTAATGCTAAACTTGGCTGATCAAGCTTCACCTCATATTGGTTGTAGCTTTCAATTTGATCAAGATTATAATCTCTGTTGATATCTTCGGCATCCGGAGTCTGTGAAGAAACATTTAAAGAGTTTGCTTCTGAGTTTCCGTCCGGATTTCTGAAATATTTGTATCGTTGAACAAGCGAAGCTGCCTGAGTTCCTGTAAATTTATCTGACAGATAAAACACAAAGTCATCCACTGCAGGGTCAACAATATTGGTTACCGGATTTACAAATGTATTTCCAAATTTCATTGCTTCCTGGTCTGAACTTAAACCATCATACCCAACATCCTGTGACTTTCTGCCTTCTCCTTCTGTAGAGAATGCATATAAAATAGGAGGTTGCTTTGGCTGTACACCCCAAGTTGAATTGGTAGTTGACGGTGATGATCCTGGTGCGGGAAGACCATTTTCATACAACATTTTTCCATCCTTAAGAATATCTTCAGATACATTTCCTAAGTGTAGCAAAAGTCTTGCATTGGTTCCCAAATTATTACCGTCTGCATAAGGGTCCATCATCCAGAATTCTACATATTCAATGTTTGAACTCACAAAGTTCGGAACACTGATAGGTCTCATGATACCCGCCCATCTGCTGGCTGCCTGTTCTGTTCCCGGGTTTACGTTATAAGGTCCTTTTTCACTTGGGAAATAGGATATATCAAATGTATTGGTATAGGTTTGTTCTCCTGCTACAAAATCTCTGTTATTATAAATTTCAGAGTACTGAACTCTTCTTGAGGCATGGTTGGATACCGACTGCGGAGTAACTCCTGTTGGTGCCTTACCTCCCACTCCCCAGAATCTTGGGTCAATGTTATACCATGATAACAATCCTCTTCCGTAACCACTCGTTAGGTCATCGCTGGCTGGCGGTATATTGAACGGTGGCAATGTATTTTTTTCAGGTCTTGATGCCAAGCTCCATGCTGCCGGTTCCTTTAAGGAGATCTTAGAGGTTGTCTGCTCAAAATCATCAATGTAAGACTGGCTATTGGTTGCTTTATTCAATCCCGGAATAAGGTATGCCCCTTCCATCTTAAAGTTGATATTGGATGGAGCCTCAGTTTTCACCAATGGAAGTTTATCTGTAAACCTGGTTAGGAAAGGTGCCTGATTGTTATACATCAAGTTGATCCCTGCCATGGTGTTATTAACAGCTTCCTGTCCAAAGTTTACTTTCTGTGTAAGCGGAGACTCTGAATAGTTGATCACCGTTCCCCCTAAAATAAAGTTCTCGTTGAATCTTCTTTCCAAGTTTAATCCCAAGAATCTCTTTCTCTGGGTATCAAATGTCAATTGGTTTTCCAGGGCGATATTAATAGCCTGTCCGGACTGTTTTACATTTTCATTAATGATTGTTACCGTTCCCAACATGTAATCCACGGTATAATCCACTCCTTCAGAAAGCTGCACTCCGTTTGCAGAAACCTTTACAGATCCTTGTGGAACGTTTACAGCACCAAGAGAAATCCCTTGTCCCTGAACTCCTTTATAACGACCTTCTATGGTGTACCATTGAGGGATAGTAGTTTGGTTTGCGGGTTGTTTTATTTTATCATACAAATCATGGAAAACATACTTTGGATCATTCCCCACCAAACTCTGCATATAATCTCCAAAAGGCTGTACTTTGGTAAAGATGATTCTTCCGTTCTCCGGCCTGACTGTAATCCCGTTGACAAAGTCAAAGATACCGTCACCTTTTGTTCCGTCTTTATTATTCTGAATATCTCCATTCATATTAAGACGGTCCCAGTTGAATAGCTTTAATAAGTTCTGATCTTTAACAGCAGGAACATCCGGAAGATAATTGACCTTACCTCCTGTTTTTTGATCCCTGTAATAGACGTTAAGAATAAATCCGTCCGGAGATACCTGACCTGCATCCAAAGAATAGATATTCTTCATCATTAGCTTCCACATTGGAGAAGCCGGATCTACACTGTTATTTACTCTTAGTACTTTAGTAATCAAGACAGGGCTTTCTTCGGAGAATTCCCCTACTTTGTATACTTTGTTACTTCCATTTACCGTATATGAATAAGAAACAGCCAAAAGCTGCTGATCATTCAGTTTTTGATTTAATGAAAGATATCCTAGCTGTGGTTGAAATATATATTCGTTAGAATTCAGTTTTCTAGCTTTGGTATTAAAGATATAATGTTCCCCGTTTCTATAGGGCTCTGTACTTCCCGGAAAAGTCTGTCCCTGAAAAACAGCATCATAATTTTTACCTGCTTCTCTGGTTCCCGCTGTGGTGGAAACCTGATTATACAAATCATTCTGAGAGTTATCAGGTAGTCCTCCAACTCCTTCTCCCAGGTCTCTAATACCAATAATACTCTTTTGGTAGGCCAGATTACTATTTCCCTGATCCAGTACCCAAACTTCTAATCTGGTAATATTAATGGTGGAATTGATCTGTGGATAATTAAGCAACGAGTTATCATATTTATCCAAAAAGTAATGCCCTAAAAAGTAGTGTTGGTTCTCTTCATAGTCATTGGCGTTGACCTTAAAGTTATTCATAACACCTCCGCCCTGTACTACAATATTTCTGGCTTCACCCTGTTGCTGGGAAAGAACAACTGTTCCAAAGGTTTTACCCAACTGGAATTCTGTCTTTACCCCAAACAATGATTGTGAACCACGAATCAAACTTGTTGAAAGCGGCATATTTACGTTACCAAATTCAACTCTTTTGATGA
This sequence comes from Chryseobacterium aurantiacum, assembly GCF_003020585.1. Taxonomy (GTDB): domain Bacteria; phylum Bacteroidota; class Bacteroidia; order Flavobacteriales; family Weeksellaceae; genus Chryseobacterium; species Chryseobacterium aurantiacum. The sequence continues at coordinate 112,589 of NZ_PXUE01000008.1, read as the reverse complement.
TTTTATCTTCTCCTCCTTCGTTAGGTTTATCTACATTTCCAAGACCTTTACTCTGAAGATCTTTCCAACTTCCTTTTGCCTGCCAAACGAGGTTCATTCTGTTTTCAAACGCGAAACCACTTTGGGTATCATAATTGGCTTTCAATTGAAGATTTTCTCCTACTTTACCCAATAATCCCAGCTGAATTCTCTGGTCAATATCAAAAGTAAAGCTGGTCCTATTCTGTGGAAGGATCAGCGGGTTATCTATTTTCTGGTAAAGTCCTGCGAAGTCAATGGATGCGTATCCTGAAGGAATGATCTCAATTTTGTTTCCTCCAAATATGGTTTCAAACAATTTGTTATTGATCATCAGAGAAGGGATGAGTCCCTTTTTTCTGGCATCAGATTTGTCTTTTCTAAAAAGGAGATTATATTTTTCCGATTTTTCCTTGTAGTATGCCTTGGTTTGAGTAGCAAGCATATATTCTTTATACTCTTCCGGAGACATGGCAGTGGGAGGGCCGGTAATTGTATTCCCAATTTTAGGATATACATAGTACATCCCGGTTTTTATATCGTAATAGGCCTCGTACCTCGTAGGGTCTGCCACTTCATATTGTTTTCTTATGATCGCTGTGTCTTTTACCTGTTGTGCAAAGGTGCTGACAGACATGAACAGGAACGATAGGAACAAAAATATGTTAAGATGCTTATTATTCGCCACCAAATGTTAAATGTTTTTTAAAATTTGTTTAACCAATTCTTCAACCGAGATACTTGGATTTTGTTTTAAAATTCTATCCGCCATCTTTTCACTCGTCCGTTTAGGAATTCCTAAAACTTCTAATGCAGATAACGATTCTTCCTTGATTTTATTATCTACCAACAATGAAATATTCTCTGCCGGACCACTGAATTTCTGTACTTTATCTTTAAGATCTACAATGATTCTTTCTGCAGTTTTCGTCCCAATTCCCTTGGCTTTCTGAATCAATGTGCCATTACCGGAAAGGATGGCTGAAGCAATCTCATCAAGGCTTAGGGTGGATAGCAAAATAAGGGCAGATACAGCCCCTACTCCATTAACGCTTATTAACAGATTAAACATTTCTTTTTCTGAACGAGTGTTAAAACCGAACAGCAGGTGAGCATCCTCACGAATGATCTGTTGAATAAATAGAAAGGTTTGCTGATTTAAAACCAGTGTCTGTGAGGTCATTAAGCTGATCCCCACGTAATAGCCAACGCCCTGTACGTTGATTACGGTATAGGTAGGTGTAAGTTCTTGAACAGTACCTTGTAAAGAAAATATCATTATTAATTTTTGAAACTCCCAAATATAAAAATTTAACCTCCAAATACAGCATTAAAGGTCAAAATAAATTGTTTTTAACAGCTATGGATATTTAATTGCATTTGATAATTCCATCTGATTGTTATTTTTTCTGAGGAAAGATTGCCTTTTTTTTGTCATTTCGTTAAAATCAGAATGATTGTCATTTCCGTCCCATTCCCTATCCTCTCCCTTTACAATTTCCTATTTTATGCTGTACTAAAATTTCCCACGGATTATTAACTTACTATTGAAAATCCACCGTGCTTTTATCCCATAAATCTGCATTAAGCTCAAAGAACACTTTATTGACTTCCCGATGAAATTTTTTATTTTGAGGATCGTTTTCATCCGGATTATTAAGGTTAATAAACCTGATGACCCCTCCATCACATTTTTTGTAAATATCCACTACATCAAATGCCCCGGAATCATAAGTATATAAAATACCATTTGTCAAATCAATATCCGGTTTCTTATCATAGCTTTTCATCACTTCATCCAAAGACGATCCTGCATAATAAAACCCCAACAGGTTATTATAAACACTCATATTGGTATACATAAATAAAAACTGCTCGCTGAATTTCTTTTTGAAATTGGATATAAGAATCTGATCTATATTTTTTGTGGTAAAGAAGATGTACTTTTTATTCACGGTATTTATCTGATAATCTCCATAGGTAACCAACTGCATATTTTCATTTGAAAACTTAAGATGATGAATTGCCCTTCCCTCATCTTTATCAACCTTAGGTGGGGTATGTTTTAAGTAATAGTAATTCTTACAACCCAGCGTTATAAGGCTCATCAATAATAAGGTCAAAAGTGGTATTAGTTTTTTGTTCATTCCTTTGAGATTAATTCATTGGCTGAATGGATAATTATATTCATACTGCTGATGTTAAAGTTAAAAAAAACACGCAAATGGAACTAATTATGATAAAGTTAGCAGAAAAACGTCCTACAATACTTCTATAGAACAAAAAAAAGCATCTTAGGTAAGATGCTTTTTTATAATATGTTGGTAAGTTGATTACTTTTTCTCTCTTCTCTGAGCGTCAAGAACAGCAATTGTAGCCAAGTTTACAATTTCATCTACGCTTGAACGCATTTGAAGAACGTGTACCGGCTGCTTTAATCCCATTAGGATTGGCCCGATTACCTGTGCTACTTTCATTCCTCTCAAAATTTTGTAGGATAAGTTTGCACTTTCCAGATTCGGGAAGATGAATGTATTGGCCGGAGTTGTACCTAGTTTTGAGAAAGGATAATCACTTAAATGATCAGCATTCATAGCAAAATCCGGTTGAATTTCACCATCTACAATCATTTTAGGATATTTCTCGTGAAGAATACTCACTGCTTTAGCAACTTTTTTGGAAGTCTCAGAGATTGCTGCGAAGTTTTCAAAGCCAAGCATTGCGATTCTAGGTTCAATGGCAAAAGATTTCACTGTAAATTCTGCCATTTTAGCAATATTCACAAGATCTTCAGAGGTCGGGTTTTGATTGATGGATGTATCTGCGAAGAAAATAGGCTTCTTTTCAGACAGGATCATCATCATTGCCGCTACTTTATCTACTCCTTTGTCTTTTTCAATAACTTCTAAAATAGGACGTAATACAGATGTATAGTTTTTAGAGAATCCAACGATAAGACCATCAGTATCTCCATGCTTAAGCATCAAAGGCCCGAAATAGTCTCTCTGACGAACATATCTCTTTGCTTTGTACTCGTTCATACCTTTTCTCTGACGAAGTTTCCAAAGGGTTTCTCTGTATTTTTTTCTGTTTTCTTTCTGATCGTCATCACTTGGATCAATAATTGGAACATCCAGATTGATTCCGTAACGTTCCATTTGTTCCTTGATGTATTTTTTGTCTCCTAAAAGACTTGGGAAAGCAATTCCTTCTTCGTAAAGAATCTGAGCAGCCTTTAATACGTTATATTCTTCAGCATTTCCAAGGGTAATTCTTTTCGGATTGGATTTTGCACGGCTCTGCATCATTCTTACCAATCTTTCATCTCTTCCCATTCTGTCTAAAAGCTGGTGCTCATACTCTTCAAAGTCTGCAATATTTTTTCTTGCCACACCACTTTCCATTGCCGCTTTTGCTACAGCGCTTGATACTTTAGTGATCAATCTGTTATCAAATGGCTTTGGAATGAAATAGTCTCTTCCGAATTGTAAGCTCTGAACGTTGTATGCTAAGATTACCGCTTCCGGAACAGGTTCTTTTGCCAAATCTGCAATAGCATGTACAGCTGCCAATTTCATTTCTTCATTGATTCCTGTAGCCTGAACATCCAATGCACCACGGAAAATATACGGGAATCCCAATACATTATTTACCTGGTTAGGATAATCACTTCTTCCTGTTGCCATGATTACATCCTTACGGGTAGAAAGAGCTAAATCATAAGCAATTTCAGGATCTGGGTTAGCCAAGGCAAATACAATAGGGTTCTCGTTCATGCTTTGTAGCATTTCCGGAGTCATTACATTTCCTTTAGATAATCCCACAAAAACATCAGATCCTTTTACGGCATCTTCTAATGTTTCAATATCTGTTTGGGCAATAAAGTCTAATTTTTCAGGAGTAAGGTTCTCTCTCTTATGATTGATCACCCCTTTACTATCACACATCAGGACGTTTTCTTTTTTCAATCCTAATGAAATATAAAGCTTTGTACATGCAATTGCTGCTGCTCCCGCACCATTTACCACCATCTTTACCTCGTCAATTTTTTTATTGGCGATTTGTAATGAGTTGATTAATGCTGCTGCAGAAATAATTGCTGTTCCGTGCTGGTCATCGTGCATCAAAGGAATATTTAATTCTTCCTTTAATTTTTGTTCTATATAAAATGCTTCAGGAGCCTTGATATCTTCCAGGTTAATTCCTCCAAACGTTGGAGCAATACCCTTCACGATCTCAATAAATTTATCCGGATCCTTTTCATCGATTTCAATATCGAAAACGTTGATATCTGCAAAAATCTTGAACAAAAGTCCTTTTCCTTCCATTACTGGTTTTGAAGCTTCTGCACCAATATCTCCTAGTCCAAGTACAGCTGTACCATTAGAAATTACAGCAACCAGATTTCCTTTTCCTGTATAATCGTATACAGTTTCAGGCTTGTCATGAATTTCCATACAAGGTACCGCTACTCCCGGAGAGTATGCCAATGACAAATCTCTTTGGGAAGAGTGTGGCTTGGATGGTATAACTTCTATTTTTCCTTTAGGTTCTGCTTTATGATAATCTAACGCGGCCTGACTAAAATTCTTTTCGTCGCGATTGTTGTTACTTGACATACGTTTTATTTTTTGTTAGAGTATATATTTAATGTGGTAATCTACTAAACTTTCAATTGGTTTCTGAACTACATGTCCCACATTTAAATTAAGTTCTGCTGCTACAGAACGTAGAATATTTTCATAATAATAAGCAATGGAGCCAATGAAATTGATCTCGGCATCCCTTGCTTCCTGATAAGGAAGAACCTGATATTCAAAGAAACTTTTCATTTCCTCGAAAACCATATCCTTAAAATAAGGATGGTCTTTTCTTTCGATAACAAATTTATTGAAATTCGCCAAATAAGCATTTGGTCTTGGGGCATGATACATGTTTTTCAATGCATCTTCTATGGTAAGCTTGTAATCTGCCTCAAACTCGGTATGAAGATCTGCCGGCAGTTTTTTCATAAAATATCTTCGTACCAGCTGCTTTCCTATTGCACTTCCACTTCCTTCATCCCCAATTAGGAATCCAAGGGATGGTAATTCTATCTTCAGGTTCTCACCATCAAAATAACAGGAGTTTGATCCGGTACCCAGAATACATACAATAGCCGGCTTTCCGCTATATGCAGCATATGCAGCGGCCATTAAGTCTTCTTTTACAATAATTTCAGCTTTTCCAAATACTTTTTTAAGCTCTTCTTCGATGGTTTCGCAGTTTTTTTTCACACCACATCCGGAACCATAGAAAAAAACTTTGGTAATTGAATTTTTAACTAATATAAGGTTGCTGTTTTTCTGTATTTCAGGAGCAATAAGTTCTCTGTTTATAAAATTCGGATTAAAGCCGATGGTTTCCGTTTTCAAAAAAACTTTCTTAAAGTCATCAAGAATTACCCAATCCGATTTAGTAGAACCACTATCTACAATAGCAACCATATTTTAGATTTTTATTTAAGGGGGCTAAATTATGAATTTATCTTCAATTAGCATTTAAAAACAACCTGAAAGCTGTTTAAAATCATTATTGCTTTATTTTGGTTTTATTTTCGTTGAATTGCAGAAGCCAGTCTTCTATTTCGTCTTCCAGATAAGAGGCCTGTAATACCATCGCGTTGATGAAATCATCGGGCACAGGTTCTCCATTGGAGTTTTCAAGATTCCAAAGTTCATTGGACATATTTTCGTATTCAGAATACACTCGTTTGAAGCGGGAGTTTTCTTTCTCCAAAACCTCAATATTTTTCTGTTGAAGCTGGAATTTTCTGTATTTGTTTTGACGTTTCATACAAATATTATTATCGATTAAACCGTAAAATGTTGGAGTAGTATGCTTTCAAGCACGCATTACAAGATAGAAAAAACCATTATCACAAGGATTTGAAAATGAATTTATTATCAGGTTAAAGTAACATCATTCTGTTGATTAAAATTAGAAATAATTTTTATTTAAAAAAATATTTTAACAACTTTTTTCAGTGTTTAACATATAGTTATAAATTTGCATATCCATATTGTAAAGTATCCCAATCATGAATAGCTGAAAAGCATTATTAATACACGAGATACATTAGATTAACCATTGTTTTGTCTATAAAACATTCTAATCACCATTACAATATGCAACATATTCAGGTTTTATATAAATTAAATGAAAGAAATACTCATACGCCAGAAACAGGTTTTGTTCTTCATTATTGCAGGAGGACTAAGTGCTATTGTTGAAATTGGCAGCTTCAAGATATTCAGCACCTACCTCCCTCACTTCTTTGAGAACGAGACCAATTTTCATGGTATTCACTATCCTTTAAGTAACATTTTCTCTACCAGTTGCGGAATTATCACCAATTATTTTCTAAGCATCTGGTTCGTTTTTGAAAGAGGAAAGCATTCTAAGAAAAAAGAGTTTGCTTACTTTATGATGGTTTCCTTTATTTCGACTTTGCTAAGCTTAGGCTTCTTCCAAATATTTTACAGTTTTGTATTTAAGGATAATATCAATTTATTTTTTTATACCTTGAGTCCGGAAATGATCAGTAAAATTGCAGCAATTCTATTGGTTTCCATTCTTAATTATTCAGTAAAGAAGAAAGTAATTTTTAACGGTTAAACTGTGGCAAAAATTTTAAATTATCTGTGGCGATTTTGGCTGTTGTTGTTAGCATTTTTTTTAACAATAACCCTTGGAATCCCCGTTTATATTTTATCTTTCAGTAAAAAGCATTATAAATTCGCTTATAAATTCATCAGACTCTGGTGCTTCGGCATGTTTTACGGCATGGGGTTCAGGTATGACCTCATCAAGCTTTCTGAAGAAGAGAAAGACAAAAACAAAGAGTATGTTTTTATTTCGAACCATACTTCCATCATGGATATTATGCTTACCTGCATTGTATTTCCGGATCATCCGATTTGCTTTGTAGGCAAAATGGAACTGGTAAAGATTCCTATCTTCGGAACGATTTATAAAAGGATATGTGTAATGGTAGACAGGTCCAGCGCCCGAAGCCGTGCGGATGTATACCGAAGATGTGCAGAAAAAATGGAAGAGGGCAACAGCATAGCGATCTTCCCCGAGGGAGGAGTCCCCGATGACACCTCTATTATTCTGGATGAATTTAAAGATGGTGCATTTATGCTGTCTTCAAAACACAACTCTCCTATTGCAGTTTACACTTTTATAGGACTTAAGGAAATGTTTCCTTTTGAAAACTCCAAGGGCTATCCCGGAAGAGTAAAGGTCTATTTCAATGGAATTATAGAGCCTACAGATTCTCCAAAAGACTTAAAAGCAGAGGCTTATCAAGTAATTAAAAAAACCTTGATAGAGCATTCCATTTAAAAGAAATAGTTATATTTGTTTGCGAAATTTTCAATAAAATATGTCAAAAACCAACCAGCCGACTAATTACCCGGCATTGTACACACTTGTACTTGTATTTTTTTTCTGGGGTTTTATTGCTGCCGGCAATAGTATCTTCATCCCTTTTTGTAAAAACTATTTTTCTCTTGACCAGTTTCAGTCTCAGTTAATAGATTTTGCATTTTATACCGCTTATTTTCTGGGAGCCTTACTGCTTTTCATATTCAGTACCATAAAAGGAATTGATATTATTGGTAAGTGGGGATATAAAAAGAGTATTGTCTACGGGCTACTGCTCTCTGCCCTAGGTGCAGCCATCATGATTATTGCTGTTAAAAGCAATGTATATTATGGAATGCTTATCGGTTTATTTGTAGTAGCACTGGGTTTTTCGATCCAGCAAACCGCAGCAAACCCTTTTGCAGTTCTGCTAGGAGACCCTAAAACCGGAGCAAGCCGACAGAACCTTGCAGGAGGAATTAACTCGTTTGGTACATCCATCGGGCCTATTATTGTTGGACTGGCTCTTTTTGGAACTACTGCCACAGTAGACGATGACCAAATCAAGCATTTGGCTCTTGATAAGGTAATCTTGCTTTATACTGCTGTAGGTGCATTGTTCTTAATAGCTGCCGGGATCTTTTATTTTTCAAAGAAACTTCCTGATGGGATCTCTACTGAGCCTATGGAAAAAGCAGGTAAGGCAAGAAAAACACTTATAGCAATGACTGCCCTTGTTATTCTTTTCTTTATCCCTGTATTTAGCAGCTATAATTCTGAAGAGGCTAAAAGCATTGAGACATTAAGCCATCAGATAACTGTACTTGAAAGCAGTGTGAAAAAGGAAACCAATGCTGCAACAATTGATTCCTATCAGGCACAAATTGTTAAAACAAAGACTGAGCTGGAAACAATAAAGCATCCATTAGAGAAAAAGAGAATGATCTATCTTGGAGGTGCTTTGCTTGCTGTAATTGTTTGTCTTGTATTTGCCAATTCAAGTGCAAAGAAAAACGCTGAAGGCTGGGGTGCCATGAAATATCCGCAGCTTGTTCTTGGTATGATTGCCATTCTTGCCTATGTAGGGGTAGAAGTTGCTATTGGAAGTAATCTGGGAGAGCTTTTAAGCCTGCCGGAATTCGGTGGACATCAGTCATCTGACCTGGCTCCTTATATTTCCATGTATTGGGGAAGTTTAATGATTGGAAGATGGACGGGTGCTATTGCTGTTTTTAACCTAAATAAGCAACAACAAACCATTGCAACCATCATTGTTCCTTTTATCGCTTTTTCGGTAATTATTGGTATCAATACGATTGCACAAAAAGATATGTCTCATCTGTACTTCTATGCAATCTGCGTAGCCATTCAGGTTATACTATTCTTAATCAGTAAAAATAAACCTGCTGTAACATTGATTATCTTCGGATTATTTGGAACTGCAGCTATGATTACAGGATTATTGACGACAGGAAATGTTGCTATCTACGCTTTCCTTTCCGGAGGTCTTGCCTGCAGTATTATGTGGCCATCTATTTTCACATTAGCCATTACCGGTTTAGGAAAATATACTGCACAAGGATCTGCATTCTTAGTGATGATGATTCTGGGAGGAGGTATTATTCCGCCACTTCAGGGTAAACTTTCCGACATTATCGGAATCCACAGCTCTTACGTAATTCCTGTACTGTGCTTCGTGTACATTACTTTATTTGCTTATTTGGCAAAAAAATCTTTATTTAGACAAGGTATTAACGTTGACGTTTTAGAATCTGAAGGTGCACACTAAAAATATATTACATCTATATAAGAAGAAGAGGTTTTGGGCAGGTTTATTACTTGCCCAATTTCTTTTGTTTTACTGTTTTTCAAAGTCTCCTATGATGGTTTCCTTTTTTGAATGGTTTTTTGAAATTCAGAAAGAACCGCACCAGAGGCTGTTTAACTGGCTTCCGTTTTCCATGGGGGATATTATCTATGTGCTGCTGGGAATAACCCTTGTATACAGCCTTATTACCCTATTTAAAAGAAAAAACAGACAGCCATCCCTCATCAGAATCCTAATGATCGCAAATATCTTTTATTTTACGTATCAGGTATTTTGGGGAATGCTTTATTTTCAGACCCCCATTATTCATAAACTTTCAACTCAGGAAAAGCCTGAAATAGGAAAAGCAAAAAGACTAGCACTCCATTATCTTGAAAAGTGTAAAGCCACCCGACAATCTGTACATGAAGATCATAATGGAATATTCGTTGTTACTGATCTGAAATCTGTACAACAGGAAATATTAAGACAGCAAACTAAGCTTCCGTTCAATATTTCTGATAAAAAAGCACCACAGGTTCTTTCCATAAAGCATAGTTTATTTAAAAGTGTAATGAGCTATACTGGTATTTTAGGCTACTATAATCCATTTACAGCAGAAGCGCAATACAATTCTGAGCTGCCCTCTACTTTTATCCCTTTCACAACAGCCCATGAAAGTTCCCATCAACTTGGTTTTGCCCGGGAGCAGGAAGCCAATTTTGTAGGGTACCTGATGGGGATAAATTCCACGAATTTAGACTTAAGGTACAGTACAGAATATTTCACCTTAAAAAGCCTTTTACGATTTATTGTGGATGAAGATCCTGAATTTGTAAAATCCGTGATTAAGAATTACTCTCCGGCAATGAAAAGAGACCGTGCTTATGAAAGAAACTTCATCTTTAAACATCAGGGATGGCTTGATGAACTATTTGGGTTCACCAATAATCTCTTCTTACAAAGTAATCAACAGGAAGGTTCAGTCACCTACTCTTACTTTATAGATCTCCTTTTAAACTACGAAAAATAAACAAAAAAAGAATCGTATCAGGCGATACGATTCTAAAAACACAAATGATGAAAAAAAATTTATTACCTTGACTTGTTCCCTCATTCAAGGCGATGTAAAAGTACGACATATTTTATAAATACAAAAACATTTTATTTCTTTTTTGAAACTTTATGAAAACTTTATGATTTTTTAAGTTTCTTTGAGTTCGCATTATAATATTACGAATCATAGTCAACCCTCACATCAGGTAGTAAAATAACAACCAAATTATAGTTAAGCTGTTAATTCCCTACAAATCTAAACAATTGTTTAAATTTAAAATATTCCAGTTATTCTCCATTTTGCCCAAGTAGAAAATTGGAGTTATCAAGATGCAAAATGAAGATATCTCTACTATTTAAATCTTAAGAAATCGCCATGTATAAAGCTATTTTTTAACTCCAAACAAGACCATGAAAGGGAATCCAGAATACTGTTCATAATTATCCAAAAAAATGACAGAAAGACTATTTTTTTACCCGTCAACTTTCAAAATGATGGATTGAGCAAGATATGATGATGCAAAAAAAACAATTTGGGGGATTTGAAACAGAATATTTCTTTTATAAGGACAGCCTGTTTTTAAAAACAAGTGATTTATAATATCGAAACAAGTAATCATAAACAATCATTTCAAATAATCGCTGATTCGAGACAAACATTCTGTTAATGTGCATATGAAATATACTTTGAAAAAAATCATGAACAGCCCCCTGATAATGTTCCATGACATGTTTCAATTCTTTTTCAGACTCACGAACCTCTGTTATAATATCCTGTCTGAAAGCCAGATACTCATCCGACTCCAAAAATTCAGAATACTTTAAAATAAATGTTCTGTATTTTTTATCCAGCCGGCTGTTGAGTCTTTTATCTGCATTAAATTCCTGCTTGAAAGCCAAGTTATCTTTTTTTATCCAATCGAATTTCATCAGCAACGGTAAACCAATGCATTCCAATAAAGTATCGATATAAAAAAGTGATATGATTATTTTATCTTCATCATCAAAATGAATATACTCATTCAGGATGCTGCTACTGCTCTTCCAGAATAAAAACTCAGCCTGCTCAATAGTATCATTACCGTATCTTTCAATCTCCCGCTGATAAGTATCCAATATCATTCCTGAAATTTCTCCTGAAGCAATATATTCCTTTAAGCAGTCCTTTATTAAAGCAAATATCTTATTGAAATGAGAAGAATCTGAGAGTTCAAGCCGAACCCGAAGATGGGGTCTGGGATCATTGTAGCGGATAAAAAACCACTTTTTGATCCAATTCTCTTCCTGAAAGTTATGCAACAATGGGTCTACAGCTTCTTCCAGAATAATATCTGCTGTTTTGATTCCCGTATAAATTTTAATATACAGCCATTCACTTCCCGGAATAAACTCTCTTACAGCTTTCATCATTTATCGTTTTTATAAAAAGAAAATACGAACTGATAGGAAAAATCAGTCTTTTCGTGATGAAGAAATTCCTCAATCGTTACTGACTTCTTTATTTCTACAGTATCTATGAATAGTTTTACAGAATCATAATTCTCCAGATTTAATATCAATGTATTATCCAGCTTTGTGAGCTGTACCCATTGAGGTATTTTCCTTTTATTTCTCCAAATTTTAAAAGTGGATAAAAATAAATCTATCTTTTCTGTTTTAAATAAAAAGGGGTCTATATCTTCTTTTCTGATCTGCCATCTCGCCTTTACCAAAATAATATTTTTATATTCCACCCTGGGCAAAAAATGATAGATACGTGCCAGATCACCCCAATCAAAACCAAGATCCGGACAATGAGTCTGGAAATAAAGGTCAGAAAGAAAATGATAAACAGGCAGTGAATCTGATGAATAATTATGGGCATTGGTAAGATAAGGTCTTACTTCTTGATTATGTTTTTGGGAACGTAGAATAATCTTGTCATTTTTGAGAGAAATAGACAGATCATCTATAGCAATTTGCTTTTCTTTTGGTAATGTAGAAGCTGCCAGATAAGGGATCTCGTATTCTCTAAGAACCGGGCGGCGGATTACATTTCCTATTCTGGCTTCAGGAAGATGAACTATTTCGGCTAAAATAATATCAGGATTAAGTCTTTTTTCTTTCTCTGTGATGCTCCTTGTATAGCTACTGATATCTGATTTTCCGGAACAGAATCTGGCATACAGCTCTGCGGCAGAGCTTCCTCCCCCTCTGTATACATGTAATTTTTCCTGACCTTTATCGGTATATATTTCAGCCATAACTGACAGGGTATCCGGCAAATCAGTCCAGTTTTCTTCAAAACCTTTAAAATCTTCATCAAAAAGTTCAATAGAATATTGATTTTCCTGTAAGCATTCTTGAATTTTGCTATTTAAAATAACCTGTACAGCATTCAAATTAAAATGTAGTCTTTTTTTATCTGGTAGCTGAGGAATGACCAGATCTTCCAAATAAGGATGTAAGGCTCTGGCCGTCTTTCCCTGTTGGTAGCCTATCCCGATTTCGGTATCCATAACGTAAGAAAGGGCAACTTCTTTTGTATCAAATTTTTCTCGAAAGGCATTCTTGAACCTTTCAAAATCCGATTCTCTACTTGGGATGTTGATTTTATTAAAAAATGCAATCGCTGTTTTTAGTGTTTTTTTCCAATGTATGGGAAGCTTAAAGCTATTTTCAAAATACAAGTCTGTTTGAAACAGGAATTTCTTTTCATAGTCTACCTTAAGTGAACTTAGTAAGTCTTCGGTTTCTTTATACGGTTGTGTTGAATTGCCAATCTTCTTATCCAGCTCTTCAAGCTTTCTTCGTATAGCTTTCAAAGTATGAGCTTCTGTTTCTAACTCAAGCTCTGTTAAGATTTTAATAATGATATTTAAAAAGTCATCTCCGGAAACATTAGGCTCCAATTGGCTTACCAAAATTTGATTTTCAATAAGCTCGTGGATAAATTCTGCGGCTTCGAGTTCTGTAATTTCACCTCGGTTCAAGACCTGTATGAGTTCATCCGGAGTCTTTCCGTTTTGGGTTTTATTCAAAATTTCATCAAGTTCATTCGATCTGTCAATTGACGAAATTATATACTGTCTTTTCCCTTCAAGATATTCATATTCTACATATCGAATCCTTCGCCCAACATGGTAAATACTTGTATTGGGGAAATACAGTAATTTTTTATGTATTTCAGGTATTTTTGCTAAGTGCTGAGATAATGCCACCAGAAAGTGCATATCCAGTTTTGTATCTCTTACGCATGTCCTCTCAAGCTCATCATGAGCGTTTTCTTGAAATACTCCCAGTCCAACTCCTGCAAACAATCCGAATGGTGTACATCTGGCACTCATCCGATTATAGTATTTCAAAATGGTCTGCTTTAGTTTCGCCTGTTTCTTTGTTGATAAAGGCTTTCCTCCTTTCATCCACTTTTCAATTTCTCCATATAGATAGGGAGAAGCCAGATAAACTGCTTCAAGGTAAATAGGATCAGAGCAGATCTTCTTCAGGTCTTCCTCTGAAATTTTTTCATTACCCATCTTCTCAAGAAAAACATTAAGAGGAAATAATGGGGAGCGGAAAATATACTGTTCAAAGAACTGATAGGGAAAGCGGGACATTTTACTTTTTAGGATTTTCTTTAGGCTGATAATCAGGATGCCCCAATTGCCAAAATGCGAAAGCAAAGATATCACCTAAGCCTGCGTATCTTTGTGCCATAGGAATATTACTTCCATGACCGCCCTCATAGTCTATTTTTAATAAAACAGGATTGCTTGAAGCGTTACCAGCCATTAATTTGGCTGCAAATTTAGTGGGTTGCCATACAATCACCCGATTATCATTAATTCCTCCGGTTATTAAAGTAGCAGGATATTTTGTCCCTTTTTTAATATGGTGATAAGCGTCCATTTCCAATAGGTTTTTAAATTCTTCCGGATTTTTAGCTGTACCGAATTCTTTTATATTGCCTTCTCCATTGGGTGTATTTTCAAATCTAAGCATATTTGTCATTCCCACTTCAACAATGGCGGCTTTATATAGATCTGGCCTTTCCGTCATTGCTCTGCCAACTGTAATTCCACCTGCACTGGTTCCCCAGATAGCTGTTTTATCTTTTGAGGTGTATTTTTCTTTTATTAAATATTCTGTACAATCAATTAGATCTTTCCAGGAATTAGGTTTGGTTTCTTTATAGCCTCCCAGGTGCCACTCTTCTCCTTTTTCTCCTCCACCTCTCACATGAGCAACGGCTACAATACCTCCCTGATTTGCCCATAGCAAATAGCTTTTAGCATAAAAGGGACTTCTTGAAATACCATAGGCTCCATAGGCATCTATTAAAGTAGGAGCTGTCCCATTTTTATTAAGAGTGCTTTTGTTATAAATTAATGATAGGGGAATATCTTCATTATCTCTTGACTTTACCGTTAACTCTTCTACAACAATATCTTTAAATTCAGGATACTCAATAAGAGGGGTCAGGTTTTCAGGAACAAATGTATTTTCTTTTACATTATATTTAAAGCGCTGTCCCTCATTTAACCAGCCGGAGCAGGTTATCCATAGGTCTGAAAAATTTTTCCCTTTAGACTGCAAACTAATATTTCCAGAAACATAAGGTAATGATATGGGCATTTCTTTTCCGTCTTTATATAAATAAAGCTTTGCATCTACCCCATTTTTTGTGGTTGTAAAATAAATACCGTCTTTCGTGATTGTATAACTTTTAATAACTTCATCTTTCTTTTCAGGAACTAAAACTTCCGGATTTTTAAAATTAGCATTCTTAACGCTTGTTTTACACAGCTTAAAATTTGGAGAATTATACCCTGATAAAAAAATGATTTCTTCTCCTGCTAATCTTACATAAAATACTTTGTCTTCCTTATTATATAATGTAGTCCAGTTTTTTTTTCCTTTTAATAGGTCTTCTTTTTTGATAACAAAAGTCTTTCTGTTATCTTCTACATCTACCAGTATTCCAATATAATAGGGATCATCAGCATTGAAAGCCAATATGGCAGGAAACTTTTCTGCACTTATTTTTAAATCGGGGTTATTTATACTGGAAAAAACAACATTTCTCTTGTTGGGGTCCTCTCCTATTTTATAAAGAACTGATTCTGTATTACTGGAAAATAAATCAGAGGTAATATCAATAACCGGGTAATAGATATAGAAGAAACCGGTATTATCTTCAAGCCATTTTATTCCTCCTACAGAAGAGGGATTGGTTTGCGATATAATTTCAGGATAGATTTTTCTGTTGGAAACATTCATTACGATAACCTGAGAAACTTCTTTTCCTTTTTCGGCTACAGATATTGCAAGTTTATTACCATCCCAACTCGGACTTATTAAATTTACTGAATAACCATTGATTGAAATCAATGAATTATCCTTTAAGTTAGCAGGGTCATATAGCAGTACTTCCTGCCCATTAAGACCTTCTTTATAATATACTTTTGCTATTTTTTCATCAGCTCCTTTCTTCAGATAGAAATATCTGTCATTGGCTGTAATTTTTAAATCGGATACAATATATCCTTGCCTCTGGTCCAGAACCAATCTTTTCTTTGCATAATAATCACGGTTTGAAAGTGTATTTAGAATAGCATCCGCCTTCTCTGTTTGCAACTTCATCCATGATGTGGTTTTTAAATCCCGAAGATCTTCAAGATTTCTGTAGGGATCCACAATATTAGTCCCGAAATATTTATCTGTAACTGGAAAGGAAGGGGCATTTTGTGCGTCCAATTTTAAAAAAAAAAGAGTAATAACAAAAAGTAACTTATTCATTTTAAAAAAACTTATTATCTTCCTGTATCATGTCCTGTTCTCGGTTTGCTACCATTATCCATATCCTCACAGTCTTCTGATGCAAAAACGGCTTGAGTCCCTCCGAAAACTTTTCCTGGATTATTAATTTTAGTGAGTTGTAATTTTTTAAGAGATAATTTTTTTTCAGTTTGTTTTGCTTTTTTCATTGTAATAAATTTAATAATCTTACTATGCAAATAAAACAATATTTTTCTAAAACCAATCAAATTTTTATGATAATTTACAAATCACTAGGAACAAGTGATATATCAATAAACTATATCCTCAAACGTTGCACTTAACAAAATCAATCTCACTATTCTAAGAAATAAGTTTTATTTTTGTACAGGTAAATAAAGCACAAGACCAGGAAATGAAATATCTCCAACTTCTATTTTTTATCGTATTTGGTATTACCAATGCACAATCTACTCCTATAAACGATTCTCTTAAGGGAGCTTCTTATTTAGACTTAGAAAATAAATTTTACGATTATAACTATAAAGGAAAGTCTGCTGAAGCAGGACTAATAGCAGAATATTATTTGCATAAGGCTAAAAGAGAAAAAAACAACCCTCAAATAGCTGAAGCATACGCTTATAAATGCATCAACGCCAATAAGGAAAACGCTTTTAAGTATATCGACAGCATGGCCATGGTTGCCAAAAAGATTTCTGATAATGTATATCCCGCCCGTATTTATCTATTAAGAGCTAATATTTTTTTTAAATATGATAATCAAAAACAGGCATTAGATAATTATATAATAGGTTTAAAGTATGCCAAGCAAAAAGGGAATAAAAGACAAATTGCACTGGCAGAAACCAATATTGCCTACCTAAACAGTTATGTAGGAAAGCATGCTGAAGCCGCCAAAGTATTAAGATACTATTTAGTAAATGCTGATTATCTGAATGAAAATGAAATAGAAAAGATACGAACAAACTTAGCGGATACCTATATTGAGATCAATAAAATGGATTCTGCTAAAATATTAATTACAGAGGGGTTACAGGCCTTTAAGAAAGCAGATCCTTATAAATATCATCAGTATTTATCACTCCTAACTTTTTATAATTTAAAGATGGGTAAATTTCAAGCAGCAGCTGAATCTTCCCAGAAGAGTAAGCAGTTTTTTCTGAAAGATGGTGATACAAGAGATATAACGTATTCATTTTTCTATGTGGCACAGGCTTATGCAGGGCTGCAGCAAAAGGAAAAAGCGGCAGAAAATTTTGTAAAAGTAGACTCCATTGCAAAAAAAGATAACTACACATTCCCTGAACAAAGAGAAGTATATACCTATCTTATAGATTATTATAAAACAAAAGAAGATAAACAAAAACAGCTATATTATATTGATCGTTTCTTAGCAATAGACAAGCTCTTAGATTCCGAATACTGGTACCTTTCAAAAGAGCTTCAAAGAAAATATGATACTCCTAAACTTCTGGCGGAAAAACAGGTGATCATTCAGGACCTGAAAATTAAAAAATATTTATTTTACACATTAATTGGTGCCTTAATTTTATTGCTTATTACTGCTGTAATTTTATTCTTCAAAGCCAGAAAAGCTGAAAAAAGACATAGAAAGATTGCCCAGGATCTGATACGCGCGGTAGAAGAAAATAAACCTGCCCCCTACACCATTGCAGATACATCATCCGAAGAAGAAGATACAGATTTAACACCTACCTCCTTTTCTAATGAATCTAAATCTCCAATTGGTAAACCATTTGAATTAATTGAAGTAACGGATACAACCGAATCAAATAATAAACTTCCTAAATCCCTTCCACAAGAAGCCACTGAACCTATTCTTGAAGCCTTGAAAAAGTTTGAAAATAAAGAACAATATCTCACAAAAGGAATCACCTTAGGAAAACTGGCAAAAAACATTAACACCAATACTTCTTACCTGTCTGAAGTAATCAATGTTTACAAAGAAAAGAACTTCACCTCCTACATTAATGATCTTCGAATTGACTATACGCTCAATCGTCTGGTGCATGATAAAAAGTTTCGTTCTTACAAATTACCAGCTATTGCCGAAGAGATTGGTTATAATAGTGTACAGGCTTTTCATATGGCTTTTAAGAAAAAAACAGGTACTACACCCTCCATCTATATAAAAGAGATCGAAAAACAGATCACAGACAAAAATAACTGATTTACAATATCTTACAATCCATTTTATTTATGAATTTATATCCAAATTTATAAATCCTTAGCCCTTTTGTTTTTTTATTTATTGCAGCCTCTGTATGTTTGCTTCAGGTAAAAACACAAGATTTATTTTTTGTATGTGTACAGTACAAAACGTAAATACCAAAAGCTGATCAGCGACTCCCAAGCCAGGGAATATAAATGGCAAAATATTAATTTTAAAAATTAAAAAAATGAAAAATCTAAAAGGACTAAAGGGGAACTTTTCTTCAATGGAAAACAAAAAATTACAAAGAACTGATTTAAAAGCTATCCAGGGAGCTGGAGACTATAGCTATGTGGAAACAGATTGTGGTTCGACTTGTTATGATAAAGAAACTTGGAAAGATGGAAAACGCCTGAGTACTTTAAAAATAGACACAAGCTTAGATTAATATTCAGCAATAATAGAGGGTTAATCCCTCTATTTATTCTCTTTTTTTGACAGTCAATTGAGTTACTCGTACTGATAAAGTTTCAAAACATTAATTTTAGCCACGGCTAGGAAAATTTATGAGAAATAAGATTTGGAACTCTTCTTCCTATATTCTAGTAGTCATTTTTTTTATTTTTTCTGCATGTAAAAACAGAAGCTTAAACTATGTCAACTATTATAATAAGGTTAACGAAATTGACAGCCTATACCGTCTAAAAAAAGACACTCTTATTACTATTAAGGAATACAAAAAACTATTCAGGAAATATCCTCCTAAGAATCAGGACCGTATTGAAGAATTTACCAATTATATCATACTTGCAGACAAAAAAGATATAAACTTTGGGGGCAAAAAAAATCTAAAAAAACTAATAACCCTGATTGCTCCTTATCATAAAACTAACAAAGATTTTTACTGGCTTTATCAAAAATATGGAATAGACAGTCTTGAAGTTGAGCAAACAGTTGCTCAATGGAAAAAAAATCTTAATCAAAAACTGGTGGATTCTTTTACTGTTGCTTTCAAGCGTGATCAAGATAGCCGTAGAAGCGGCAACAGTTCGGATATTTTCAAGAATGATGAAAAAAATGCTAAGCTATTAAAATGGATGTTTGAGAATGATGGCTTTCCCAGTATGCAGAAAATAGGTTTGTGGAATGGGGATTTTTTTATGCCATCAGGACCAGTGCTACTTCATATGGCTGATTACGACGAGTATCAGCCATATTTTAAAGCCAAAATACTGGAATATGTAAAATCCGGTGATTGCCCTCCCCGGGATTACGCAGCAATGATAGACCGAAATAATATACACCATAAACAACCCTATACGTATGGAGTATATCAAGGTTATGAAAATATAAAAGACACTATTACCGTCAATCGTAACCGTAAAAGTATAGGATTACCTAGCATACAGCACGCCCAAGCTATCATTAAAGATTTTGCTAAAAAGAATAAAAAGGAAAAATGATACTGATTATCTCTCAAAATCACGAAATCACGACAACCGAAGTTATAAAGTGGCTGTTAAAAATGGGTAAAAGCTTTATTCGCGTTAATGAGGATGAAGTTTTTGATATTAAGACAAAGGAAAAACGGATTTATATCGAAAGTCACAGAAACTGTTTTTTTATTGACGAGATTACCAGCGTATGGTACAGAAGAGGTGGCCTGAACTTTAGGCACGTACAGTACAAAAATGAATCTATCAATATTAATATGAATGAATACCAGCATTGGCTGGAAGATTATATCAAAAAGACACTAGAATCAAAAAAACATATAAACAAGGAAAGCAACAGTGATGTTAATAAGTTACTTGTGCTTGAAAAGGCACAAAAAATAGGTTTGGATGTTCCCTCTTATTTTCTGGCAAGTAATACAGATGATGTAGTTTTAGATAAAACCATCATCAAAACCATTGGAGGAAACCCAAGAATGGAAAATATTATCAAGGATTCCAGTGGTATGATGTACACAACTGTTGTTAAAGAAACTGAAAATGAAGACTTTTTTATCACTTTTTTTCAGGAAAAAATTGAAAAAGATTTTGAAATCAGGAGTTTCTATCTGAATGGAAAAATCTGGTCAACGGCAATATTTTCACAAAATAATGAACAAACCAAGGTTGATTTCAGAAAATATAATGATAAAAAACCCACCAGGAAAGTCCCCTATGATCTTCCAAAAGATATTGAAGAAAAAGTGTGTTTACTCATGCAATCCTTGGATCTGAATTGTGGTTCTCTGGATTTTATTAAAAGTGGAGACAAGCATTATTTTCTGGAAATTAATACTGTGGGACAGTTTTTGGGTCCCTCTGTGACCTGTAATTATTCATTGGAAAAAGAAATAGCAGATTACCTATGAAAAAGAACTTCATGACCAAAGAAAAGCAAAAACTGCCTCTTACGTTTAAATATATTGATGTTATAAAAAATAAAAGCCGCGAGAAAAAACACCCTAATATAACGGTCTCCTGCGAAAAATACCAAACAGATTTCTATGTGAAGCTGAAACCTTATAAATGTTTGACAAGATTGATATGAGATATTTCAACCTATTCAGTAATATTACCATCACAAAGGGAGTTACCAGGATACTTATTTCTGACCTTCAGAGGAATATATCAGAACTGTACCCTTTAGAACTGTATGAGCTGATTGAAGAATTGAAAGTAAATTCTCTTGAAGATCTTGTTAAAAATTATGATGATGAATCTCAAGAAATTATCAATGAATATTTAGGTTTCTTGTTGGAAGAAGAATTTGGTTTTATTACTGAAAATGATTGGGACAAAAATTTCCCGCCACTTTCTCACAGATTTCAAGACCATAGTGACCTCTCTAATATTTTTATAGAAATTAATGATCTACTCACTCTTGACAAAATAAAACATTCTATTGATAACCTGGGTGTTAAACATTTGGTAATCTACAGTAAAAGGGAGTTTTCAAGAGAAGAGTATCAGAATATTGATGATAAATTTAAAGACTCAGTCTTAGAAAGTATTGAAATATTTGCTCCTTTTCATGAGGGCTTAGATAAATCTTTTTTTCAAGCTCTGAACCAAACTACTTCAAGAATTGATAGTCTTATTTTTTATAACTGCAAAAAACAACCTTTTAAAAACAATGAAATATTTAGGTTTACCATAAACTTTAACCATGAAAACATTCAAATATCCGCTTGCGGAAAGGTAAACCTTAAATATTTCAATACCAATCTATCAAAAGTATTGGAGGCCATTAATCACAATTCCTGTCTGAATAAAAAAATAGGTATTGATATCAACGGAAATATTAAAAATTGTCCCTTAATGCCGGAAAGCTTTGGAAACATCCATACCTCAAGTCTTGAAGATGCCTTGGCAAAAACTGGTTTCAAAAAGTACTGGAACCTTACAAAAGATCATATTGATGGCTGCAAAGATTGTGAATTTCGGTATGTCTGTACAGACTGCAGAGCATTTACAGAAAGAAATAGGAAGAATAAGGAGGGGCTTGATATTTCAAAACCTTTAAAATGTGGATATGATCCTTATACCGGTGTATGGGAAGACTGGACAAAAAACCCATTGAAACAAAAAGCAATCAAACATTATCATATGGACAGGTCTTTTAAAGCAAGGCCAACGTACTAAAAACATAAGAATTTATACTGATCCCCACCAGATCATTAGCTATATACTATCATATAGTTCCTTTTACTCCCACAGATGCGCTACAATGAATGTCAATTTAACCATGAAAACTTTTAAATATTCATCTGTGGGAAAATGGAACGAACGCGCACCTCTTTTTATAATGTAAGATATATTCTACATCAACAAAAAATATTTTTCAAGCCAAATACGGTAAAATAAAATATTGAAAGTCAAATCAAATCTATCAACTACCGTATATATCTCACTAATAAAAGAAAAATTTTTTTGTTTATTTAAAACATCTGTGTATTTTAGATAAAAATATTAATATGATTTTTGACAAACTAATTAACTACTTAAAACTTGATAAACAGGAGTTCGTCTTCCAGTTTAATTCCCATCCCAATTACCCATCTGCATTAGCATTTAGCGATACTTTGAATTTTATGGGAGTAAAAAATGATGCATATGAATTAGACAAGGAATATTGGAATGAGCTTCCTGAAGAATTTATTGCCATTGTAGAAAATTCTTTCTCTTTGGTAAAGAAATCAGGAAATAGTTACTCAGTTTACTCAGAAAAAGCTAAAACACTTAACCAGGAAGAACTCTACAACAAATCAACAAATTTTGTGCTTCTGTTTGAAAAGACAGAAAAAGCAGAAAATAAACTGGCATTCAACTTCAAACCGATTCTGTATGCTATTTTTGCTGTAATTCTTATTTATTCACTTCTAAGTCTACAGATATATGAAGCTGTTTTTAATCTTCTTTCACTGGCAGGGGTTTATATCTCGTTAGAAATATTTAATCAAAAATTCGGAAACAGCTCCACTGTAATCGGAAGTATATGTGGTGTACCCACAGCCGCTCAAACCGTTAATGCTTGTGATAAAATTATAAAACAGGATAAAACCAGCATTCTAGGTTTAAAATTTTCTGATTTTTCGTTAATTTATTTTACAGGACTTGCCGTATTAGGGCTATTCTTGCCGGGAACTGCTTATATTATAAAAGGATTTACTATCGTTTCAATATTGGCGATTGGCTACTCTCTTTATATTCAGGCTTTTGTTGAAAAAGCATTTTGTAGAGTTTGTCTTTTAATTATCTCTATTCTAGTAGGGCAATTGGCCATTAGTAGTTTTTTCTTTCAAAATCTTCCTTTTGAAATCGGAACTCTTTTACTTATCATAATTTTATGGGCATTGATTTTCTCAACCGTTATTTACTTTAACTCAATCTTGGAACAGAAAGAGGAACTTCAAAAATCAAATGCCAAAAACCTAAGGTTTAAAAGGAATTATGAATTGTTCAAAAGTCAATTATTAGAAAAGGAAAAAATAGAATTTCAGGATACCCATACTTTCTCTGTGGGTAAAAAGGATGCAAGACTTCGTATTTCAATTGTTTCCAACCCCTATTGCGGCTTCTGTAAGGATGCTCACAAATTGGTAGAAACTCTTTTAGAAAAGTACCCTGATGATGTTTCTCTGCAAATGAGATTCAACTATATGCCGGACAGAGCAGAGGAAAAATACACCCGATTGATCTCAGATTTAGCACATATCTACAATAACAAAACAGAAAAAGAATTTCTGAATGCGGTGGAAGAATGGTTTGAAACAAAGGATGAAGGAAAAATCAATACCTTGTCCGGAGGCGTTCCTACATCTGAAAACCTGAATGCATTAATTGGAATGTCCACAGAAAACAGTAATGCTGGACTCAACTTTACCCCTGTTTTCATTATCAATGGATATCAGTACCCTGAAAAGTATGATCGAGAAGATATTGTGTTCTTTGTTGATGAATTAATAGAAGATGAAGACTTTTAGTAATGAATATCAGCAAGTCGAAAATTTCACTATCTTAGGAAAAATAAAAGCGGCCTCCGAAAAGCTATTAAAAGAGTAGGAAAACCAAAAAACTATGTATTATGAAAAATCTAAAAAAACTCTCAAGAGAGAACCTAAGAACCCTGAAAGGTGGTATCACTCAGGAATGCGCAAGAATTCAGAGTGAAGCAAGCTATTGCGAATCCAAAATAAATCCACCTAAAGAAGGAGCTATAAATGCATGTAACAAATGGTGCTACTACTAGCCAACCAGTTCATTGAATTATAATATTGAATAAAGTAAAAATGTCGTCAGAATATGACGACATTTTATAATGATTATTAGTTTTGAAAAAATTTCCTTTTTATAAGCAACCAGACACCAAAGACTGTGGCCCCACATGTCTTAGAATTGTAAGTAAATATTACGGTAAAAGCATCTCACTACAACAGATTCGTGCCCTTTCTGAAACTACCCGTGAAGGAAGCAGCCTACTTGGGCTGAGTGATGCTGCAGAAAATCTGGGATTCCGTTCATTAGGAGTCCAAATTGACTTCAAATCTCTTGTGGAGGAAGTTCCTTTACCTTGTATTGTACACTGGAATAAAAACCATTTTGTTGTTGTTTATAAAACCGATAAAAATAACAAGATCTACATATCAGATCCCAGCTATGGCCTGATTACCTATAACCAGGAAGAATTTATCAAATCCTGGATCGGAGAAAATGCTAACGAAAATACAGAAGAAGGTATTGCCCTTATTTTGGAAACAACCCCTGCATTCTTCCAAACCGAATTTGATAACGAGGAAAGTAAGGCAAGCTTTTCTTTTCTCTCAAAATATCTTCTTAAATACAAATCACTTGTTATACAACTGGCTGTAGGATTATTGGCAGGAAGTTTACTGTCATTAGTCTTCCCGTTTCTTACCCAAAGTATTGTAGACGTCGGGATACAAAACCAGGATATTAACTTTATCTATCTGGTTCTTCTTGCTCAGATTATGCTATTCTTTGGAAGAATGGGTATTGAAGTTATTCGAAGCTGGATTCTTCTCCACCTTTCCGCCAGAATTAATATCTCAATTATTTCCGATTTCTTCATTAAGCTGATGAAACTTCCTATAAGCTTTTTTGATACAAGAATGACGGGAGATATTATGCAGAGGATTAATGACCACCACAGAATAGAGCAACTCCTTACGAGTTCTTCACTGAATACCCTATTTTCTATGGTCAACCTTATTATCTTCAGTATTGTACTGTTGTTTTATGACTATAGGCTTTTCATCGTATATCTTGTGGGTGCAGCACTGTATATCGGATGGATTAGTTTCTTCCTTAAAAAAAGAAAGGAACTTGATTATAAAAGATTCTCTCAGGTTTCCCAGGAACAAAGTAAAGTTATTGAGCTTATCAACGGTATGCAGGAAATTAAAATGCATAACGCTGAAAAGCAGAAACGATGGGATTGGGAGTTTCTTCAGGTAAAATTATTTAAAATTAGAATAAAATCTCTCTCCTTAGAGCAATGGCAGTCTGTAGGAGGAAACTTCATTAATCAGATGAAAGATATTCTGGTGAGTTTCCTTTCAGCAAAACTGGTTTTAAGTGGAAACCTAACCTTAGGGATGATGCTTTCTGTACAATACATCATTGGACAGCTGAACAGCCCACTTTTACAGTTAATAGACTTTATCAAGCAAACTCAGGATGCCAAAATATCCCTTGAAAGACTTGGTGAAATCCACGATAAGGAGGACGAAGAAGATAAAAACGAACAATACGCTACAGAAATCCCTCATAGAGATATTGAAATTAAAGATATGTCTTTCAGATATATTGGATCCGATGTTCCTGTTTTTGAAAATCTAAACCTTTCTATCCCTTATAGACAGACTACAGCTATTGTAGGAGCCAGCGGAAGCGGAAAAACAACCCTGTTAAAGCTTTTAATGAAGTTTTATGATCCTGATCAGGGAGAAATTAAAATCGGGAGTACCAATCTAAAGAATATTTCTCCAAGATTCTGGAGAGACCATTGTGGTGTAGTAATGCAGGAAGGATACGTATTCAATGATACGATAGCCAATAACATTGCCATTGGTGAGGACCATATTGACAAGCAAAAATTAAGACGTGCCGTAGAAATTGCAAACATCAGAGAATTTATAGAAACCCTTCCTTTAAGTTACAATACAAAAATCGGAAATGAAGGAGTTGGAGTAAGTGGCGGACAAAAGCAAAGACTCTTTATAGCAAGAGCCGTTTACAAGTCTCCGGAATATATTTTGTTTGACGAAGCTACATCAGCATTGGATGCCAATAATGAAAAAGTCATTATGGAGAATCTTGAACAATTCTTTAAAGGCAAAACAGCAGTTGTTATTGCTCACAGGCTTTCTACAGTAAAACATGCCGATAAGATTATTGTACTGGATAAAGGTAAGGTTGTAGAAGAAGGCAGCCATGCAGAACTGGTTGATTTAAGAGGTGAATATTACAGATTGGTAAAAAACCAGCTCGAACTAGGAAATTAAGACCTGTTTATTTAAATTTTATTCTCCTTTAAGTATTAGGTAGAAATTTTATTCTAAAAAAATGAAACAAGACATTTTAGACAATATTGAACTTCGCTCCGAAAGCGTACAGGATATTTTGACCCAGCCGCCTCATTGGATGATACGTTGGGGAAATACCATGATTTTCATTATTATCCTGCTTATTTTTGTGATGAGCTACATCATAAAGTATCCGGAATTTGTACCGGCTCCCATTATTGTAACCTCTCAAAATCCTCCGGAGAAAATAGAGGCAAGAATTGCAACCAAAATAGAAAAAATATTTATTAAAGATCATCAGGAAGTAAAGAAGCATGATATATTGATGGTGATGCAGTCGGCAGCCAATTATAAAGATATTCTGGAGCTTAAGAAAATTGTGGATTCCATTTCTCCCAATCAGCTGCACTCTTTTCCTCTTGCACAGGCATCAAGATATAAACTGGGAGAGCTACAGGGTGAATACAACAGCTTTGCAAAAGCTTTCCAGGATGAAGAACTTTTCACAAGGCTACAGCCGTATGCCCCAGAAAGTCTTGCCAGCAATCAAAGTATTTCCGAATACAGAATAAGAATGGCTACCCTAAAACAACAGAAAAACCTGGAGTCTGTAAAATATGATCTGAGCAGAAAAAACTTCAATAGATCACAGGAGCTTTTCAATCAGGGAGTCATTTCTGCAATGGAGCTTGAAAATGAAAAGATCAAATACCTGCAGGCTCAACAAAATCTTGAGAACCTTAATATCTCTATTTCCCAAGCAGAAGAAGGTATTTCCAATATTAACAAGACCAAGAGTGTAACGGTTATTAATAATGAAAAAGAAAAGATTACGTACTCTGCACAAACCTTGCAGCTTTTTGAACAGCTTCGAAAAGCCTTAAAGCAATGGGAACAAAATTATCTTGTGATCTCATCTACGGATGGTGTTGCCAGTTTTCAGCAATTTTTTGGTGAAAATCAGTTTGTAAAAGCCGGAGAGCCTATGGTATCTATCCTGCCAAAGAATAAAGAGAAGTTAGTAGGCAGAATGTCTGTTCCTACAATCAACTCAGGAAAAATTATACCTGGAGAGAAAGTATTAATTAAACTTGACAATTACCGTTTTCAGGAATATGGTATCATTGAAGGAAAAGTTCAGAACATTTCCCTTATTCCTGATGATAAAGGAAACTATTATGTAGATGTAGTATTGCCAAAAGGATTAAAAACAAGTTATAATAAAACGCTTACGTTTGATAAAGAACTTAGAGGTAGCGCTGAGATCGT
This sequence comes from Chryseobacterium aurantiacum, assembly GCF_003020585.1. Lineage (GTDB taxonomy): Bacteria > Bacteroidota > Bacteroidia > Flavobacteriales > Weeksellaceae > Chryseobacterium > Chryseobacterium aurantiacum. The sequence goes on along the minus strand of NZ_PXUE01000008.1, from coordinate 85,040 downwards.
AACTCAGGATCTAAGACTTATTGAAAGATTCTTCTACCAGATCAGAAAGCTATTGGGTTATCAGGCCTAAAAAAATTAAGTCAAAAATAAAATCGTCCGTTTCATTGGGTAATGAAGCGGACGATTTCTTTATATCTTGCTCAATCATTCATTTTACCTGAAAATAGGGAAAGTACCATGAGCTGCTGCCTATTAATTAACATAGGCATAAAAGCACAGAAACTAATAAGACAAAGTTGGTGATGAAATACCCAAATTCTATAGGACAGGATCGCATTTACTTATTGAGGAGTAAATTTTATGAAATCCATCTAATAGCTTTTGATCTTTAAAATAAGAGAAAAGTAAGATTTAATATAAAATAAAAACCGCAATCATTAGTAATGATTGCGGTTTATTGTAGCGAAGACGGGAATTGAACCCGTGACCTCAGGGTTATGAATCCTGCGCTCTAACCGACTGAGCTACCTCGCCTCCTTTTTGGTGGTGCAAATATAGAAAATATTTCTTTACCTCCAAAATTATTTTAACTTAAAATATTCTAAAACATCACCAACATGATCTGGTTTGCTGATTATCTTATTGTTAGCATCCAAAATAAAATACGTTGGTGTTGCATGAATATTGTAAGTATCTACATAATTACTGTTCCATCCTCTCAATTCTGAATCATTGATCCAAGGAAATGCTGCAATCTTGCTGGTATAAGCATTTTTGTCAACATCTAAAGAGAAAGCAACAACCTGTATATTTTTTGTTTTTAAATCATTATATTTTTCCAATAGCTTAGGTAGCTCACTTTCACAATGTGAGCAGGTAGATGACCAGAAAATAATAACCTTTTTATCTGCTTTTATATCATGAAGTGATTTAGCAGTAGTGTTCGTAGCAGACTGGAACTTATAATTTGGAAAAACAGCTCCCATTTCCACATTTGCATTAGATTTTAATGTGGTAGCAAGTCTGTCATTTATGGTACATTTAAGATTTTTCGCCTGGCTTAAGTATTTATTTTTAAACTCATCCATGTCATATACATCAAAGATGTCAATAAGTTCGGATAATACCGTCTGCCCTCTTGGTGTTTCTACCTTTAAACGGTCTAAAAGTTTATCTACTGAAGCTCCAACATTAGCGTTACCTCCAGAGTTCAAATAAGCCACCAATACAGGCCTTAGCAACGATGAACTTTCTAGCATATCATTGGACTTATCCAGAAAGTTGATAATTTCCTCCTGATCTACTTTTTTAGCAGCATCTACAGGAGCAGAAAGAAACTTACTGTAATTGGTGTTATAATAAGAGATGAATGGATGCTTTGCAGCATCAATTGAACTCGCTTTCCCTGAAAGTCTGTCAATTTCCAATTTCAAAGCTTTTCCAAAGTCTGTATTGTCTTTATAATATTCTTTGATCTGAGCCAAAGCCGGCAGAATAAGTTCTTTCTTTTGTGAGCCTTCCTGCTGCTTACTCATCAGATCATTTGCTTCATCTACATAAACAATCTCCTTTACTTTATTATTCTGAGTTTCAAGCTTAAGACTTACATCCTTGTTTTCAGAGATAAAGCTAATTGTATTATTGGTTCCGGGGAAGTATACTTTCATCATCCCCATATAGTTTTTGGGATATTTAAAGGTCCATGTATTGTTCTTGCTTTGTTCTTTAGTAACAATAATATCTTTTGAACCGTTTAATGTATATAGAATAGCATCCTGATCTTTAAAATCTGCGGAGGCCTGAACTGTAACTGTAAACTGAGCCTGCAGAGCAAATGCAGCTAAAACTGCAGATAATGTATAAACCTTTTTCATAGAGTAAAAATAAAAAAACTCTCTGACTAATCAGAGAGTTTGATATTATTTTAATAAAATTTTATGCTTTTACGCTTTTATACTTTTTTGTATAGTATGCAATGAATGCAAATGCCACAATAGAAAGTAAGTACACATACATATCAATTGGTGATGATGGTGCACCTCCGGTACCGTGTCCTCCGGTACCTCCTCCACCTGGAACTGGCATATCATCTATATCTGCCCTTACCAATAATGTGGCGAAGAGAAAGAATGCAAATACTAGCTTATTTATAGTTTTCATATTAATTTTTATTTTAAGATTTTGGTATTAACTATTACTCCTTTATCCGAAACCACTTTTACAATGTAAGAACTCTTCACTGAACCATCAAGTTCAATTACGAAGTCCCTAGATGCATCAACTGATTTTTTAGAGATAATAAGTTTACCACTCATATCATAAACTTCAATATCTGCTTTTCTCCAATCTGGATCAAATCTTACTATATAATTGCTAATTGCAGGGTTGTAAACAACCATCGTTCTTGAAAGCGCTCCTGTTTCCTTAGTTGCAAGAGAACCTTTATCCGGCGCTCCGTAATATAAGTTATATGACTTTGAACTTACAGGAATTACATCTCCTTGTTTTGCTTCTTGTACTGTACCGTTTGAAGCTTTATAGAAGAATCCTGTTCCTGAAGACAAGGCATGTACCCCGGCAGGAATTAGATTAGCGTTTTCTCTAATTTCAAATTTATAAGAAACAATTTTCTTATCTGGCTTACTATAATCAAAGTTGTATAGTAATACATCTTTTCCTAAGAAGTTACTTTCATTGGCTTCATTAATATATAGCCAATATTTAGCATTGTAATTAGGGTCGTATCCACCATTTAAAGCTTCTTCAAATGTACCAATTGGATTTGTTGAACTTGCAGCTGCCTGCACTGTAGTTGCAATAGAAATCTGGTGCCCAGTAGTAGCTGTAGGAGAAACCACATAGTAAGTTCTTCCAATTTCATTACCACTTGCATCAAGACCAATAACACCAAGCTGTTTAACACTTGTTGCGTTTGATTTGTTGCTAACTCTAGCAGCATTTACATTATAGTCAGTTCCATTGGCTCTCACTACATCCTTAAATCTTCTAAGGGTATTAAAGTTCAGAGTCTGCGCTGAGTTATCTCTAAGCTTTATAATAAATGGCTGCATTGGCTTAATGATTAATCCAATATCTCCAACAGGAGTTCCATCTAAATTAAATGTTTGCTTTAATGCACCAGTAGTGTAGGTATATCCATTAGCCAACGTAACAACATTTCCTGCTGTATACTCAACCCCCATAAGATTAGTAATATTATTACCATCTGTAACGGTTCCGCTTTCAATAAAACCAATCTTTGAAAGATCTAGGTTTGTGAAAAACGGGTTTCCGAATTGGTAAATATTTTTACCGTACGTAGGGTTCCACTCTCCGTTAGGAAGATCAAACTGATCTTGAAGGTAAGAGTTATAGGCTTCCCCATAACTGTTTGCTCCATTACCATTAGGACCGAAATAAACATTTCCTCCGTTCTGTAAATTTACAGGAGTGGCAAGAGCAGCATATGGCTTACCGTTCAAAGTGTAAACAGTAGCTGATGCAGGTGGAGTATTTGTGTTTAGGTTGTTATTTCTAGAACCTAACATATAATATCCCGTACTGTTGCTTGTTGTGGTTGCCAAATTTGTAACATGATCAGATTTAGCCTGGAGATTATTCCATTGTAAGATCAAATCATTATTTACATTACCAGGGTTTTGGATGTTTCTTACAACACCAAATGTTTTACCTAATTCTGTTGATAATGAATTGTAAGCCTTTCCAAAGAAAGGAAGGGCAACTTGTTGGAAATAATTACCTGTACCATGCTTATCGGTAAGGTATTCCTTACTTACGACACCTGTAATATTGGACTGGGATAATCCATCGATATACAACTGACCGTACGTGGAACTAGCATAAGTAGCAGGAGTATTTAGCCTTAGAACAATATTTCCACCGTCGGTTTTATCAGCCCCGCCGGCATCGATTGTTTTAAGAGCATCTGTACCAGATCCTACAATCATGATATTTCCATGTACGTCCAAAAGACCATTACCTCTTGTTTGTACACCTCCACCACTATAAACTAGGGTGTTTTCGCTCACATACATATTAGCATTAGTGTCAACATGACATAGTATCTGCGCCTGAACAGAGTAACTAATTGCTAAAAGACCTATAGCAAATAAACTTTTTCTCATTGTATAAATTATTTGTGTGTTAATACAATCTTCACCCGCAAAGGTATTATTTTTTTCTTTAAAAAAAAACTTTTTTATCTATTAATCAAAATATTATCTTCTGTTAATACAATCTTTTTTTCCTCTCCTATTGAAAACATATAGTCTTCTAAGACCTTTTCGGTGGTCCCTCTTAGACCTCTTGCTCCTAATCCTTTTTCGATTGTTTCTTCTACAATTCTTTCAATTGCACCGTCTGTAATAACCAAATCTGTGCCATCCATTTTGAAAAGTTCCACAAATTGATTTACGATTGAGTTTTTAGGCTCTTTCATAATTCTTACTAACGTTTCTTTCGTAAGTTTATCGAGATAAGTAATGATTGGAAATCTTCCTAAAAGTTCAGGAATTAATCCGAAAGAACGAAGATCTATTGCATTAATATTTGTTAATACATATTCTTCTTCATCTGTCTTATTGATTTTTTCAGAACTGAAACCAATCGCCTGCTTGTTCATTCTTCTTTCAATAATTTCCTTGATTCCGTCAAAAGCACCTCCTGCAATAAAAAGGATGTTTTGGGTATTCACCTGAATATACTTTTGGTCAGGATGCTTTCTTCCTCCTTGAGGCGGAACATTTACAATGCTTCCTTCCAATAACTTCAGCAGCCCCTGCTGCACTCCTTCTCCGGAAACGTCTCTTGTAATACTTGGATTATCAGATTTTCTGGCAATTTTATCGATTTCGTCAATAAAGACAATTCCTTTTTCTGCTTTTTCCACATCATAGTCCGCTACCATCAATAGTCTTGAAAGGATACTTTCAACATCTTCCCCTACATATCCGGCCTCTGTTAAAATAGTTGCATCCACAATACAGAAAGGAACATTAAGTTCTCTGGCAATAGTTTTTGCCAACAGGGTTTTTCCGGTCCCTGTCTCTCCTATCATAATGATATTTGACTTTTCAAGCTCTACCTCCCTGTTTTCATCCTGGGCATGAAGCAATCTTTTATAGTGGTTGTATACAGCAATTGAAAGCTGTTTCTTTGCTTGGTCCTGACCAATAACGTATTGGTCCAGAAATACCTTGATTTCTTTTGGTTTTTTAAGGTCTTCCATATTGTCTGCAGGCGAATATCCTGATTTGGAGGCACTGTCTTTTACAATAGTATGTGCCTGCTCTATACAATTTTCACAAATAAAACCGTTCTGCCCGGAAATCAACATCTGTACTTCATTTCTTTTTCTGCCGCAGAAAGAACACTGGTTTGAATTCATATGAGATAATAATATATGTATATGTTAAAGAAAATCGTAAAAAATTTCTTTTTTACGATTTTCTGTGTTTTAAGAATTAATAATTGAGTTTTGAATCTCTGTATATTCTTCGTTCGTTAATTTTAATCTTTCATTTCTAAAGTTCATGTCCTCTATCTTGTTTAAAGGAATAAGATGAATGTGGGCATGAGGAACTTCAAGTCCTACAACCGCCACTCCAACTCTTACACATGGAACTGCAGTTTTGATCTTCTTGGCTACCTCTTGGGCAAATCCCCAAAGGTTTTTGTATTCTTCACTTTCAAGATCAAAAATCAAATCCACTTCTTTTTTAGGAACTACTAAAGTGTGTCCTTTCACCAAAGGCATTGCGTCTAAAAATGCGATAAAGTTTTCATCCTCTGCAATTTTATAGGAGGGAATTTCGCCATTGATGATTTTTGTGAATATAGTGCTCATTTATCAGAAGTTAGAGGTTATATATTAGAAGTTAGAAATAAAAGGGATCTACCAGACTATAGAGAAATGTCTAATACTTCGAATGAAAGCTTATTACCGTTTGGTAAGGTAATTTCTGCCGTTTCGCCAATAGCTTTCCCTAACAGACCTTTTGCGATCGGTGTGTTTACAGAAATCTTCCCTGTTTTAAGGTCACTTTCATTATCCGGTACCAATTTAAATACCTGCTCTTGTTTAGTCGCATTGTTTTTAAGCTTCACCGTTGTCAGGATTGAAACTTTTGAAGTATCTAATTGGCTTTCGTCTATAATTTTAGAAGTTGAGATAACATCTTTCAGCTTAGAAATTCTCATTTCAAGCATCCCCTGAGCCTCTTTAGCCGCATCATACTCTGCATTTTCAGACAAATCTCCTTTGTCTCTTGCCTCTGCGATCTGCTGAGTAATTTTTGGTCTCTCCACAGTTTCCAACTGTTCCAGCTCAGCTTTCATTTTCTCTAGGCCCTCCTTTGTTACATAGCTTGCCATAATTTTCAAAATTTAGTTTTAGTATAAAAAAATAATCCGACATTTGCCGGACAATGTTTTACGTGTTATAATCGTTTAATTTTTACAAATATATAAAAATTTAAATTGAAATGAAAAAAACTTTTTCGATACTATCTATTTTCATTTTATTGATTTTCAGTAATTTATCTATAAATTCATGCGGGAGCAGAGAAGATACTGTAAGCTGCTTTCCCAACAACCCTATTAACGTTACGCTTAATCTGAACCTCCCTGCATACAATGCTCTGACCTATGATAATGGCTGGGTTTATGTGAACGAGCAGCAAGCAGGAACAAGGGGATTGATTGTTGTACGTGTGGGGAATGGCTTCAAAGTCTATGATAGAAACGCACCTCATCTATGTCCTGACAACAATACAACACTTGAGGTAAAGGACAATATCGCGATTTTATGTCCCAAGGACAATACAAGATGGATCCTAAGAACCGGTGAACCTCAATCTGGTTCCCAAACTTCTCTTCCTCCTAAAACCTATCTTTATAACTTTGATCCTGTAACCAAGGTTTTAAATATATATTACTAAAATGAAGATCGTTATACAAAGAGTCTCAGAAGCCAGTGTAAAAGTAGACGGAAAAATAGTTGGTGAAATTGGTAAAGGCTTAATGCTACTGGTAGGCATTGATGAGAATGATGAAAAGACAGATGCTGACTGGCTGGTACAAAAAGTAATAAACCTCAGAATCTTTGGAGATGAAGATGATAAACTCAATCTTTCGGTAAAGGATATTTCAGGAGAGATTCTGTGCATCAGTCAGTTTACATTGATTGCAGATTACAAAAAAGGCAATCGCCCCTCTTTCATCAAAGCAGCTAAGCCGGATAAAGCCATCCCTCTGTTTGATTACTTTAAAGCAGAAATAGCACAATCAGGACTGAAGACTGAAAGCGGAATTTTCGGAGCAGACATGAAGGTTTCCTTAATTAATGACGGCCCCGTTACCATTGTTATGGATTCAATTACAAAAAGCTGATTTACAAACAAATGAGAAACAGAAATATAATAATTGCATATGTAGTTGTCAGCTTAATTTTCCTGAGTGAGATTGTTTTAATCTTTAATAAATACAGTTATTCCGGATATTTTACGGATAAAATTATCAACTGGGTTTGGTTGGCAATGACTGTTTTTATCATCATTTGGTTTTGGAAGAAAAAAGTAATTAAGGCTTACTTTAGTCTTTTGGTATTGGGTATTATTCTGAGCATTTTACCAATGATGATTCCTTTTTTTATGATTGTAAATTATTTCTCAACTTACGACAATTATCAGCGAATTCAGCTGGATGATGTTTACAGGATTGAAAGTGGCCGTCCCGGGGCTTTATCCAAGCCACAGGTTACAGTGTATAAAAAGGTAGGAATCCTTGAAAAGCCAGTCTATACAACCCATTACAGAAAAATTATTGAAGATATTTTCGAAATTACACCGGATAGCCCTGCAATGGCGGATAACAATCCGATCCGAAGCGCAAAGCTCATTAGTGTAAGTAAAGACAGTATGGGAATTGAATATCAGATATTGAATAAAAAGAAGATTTTCTATCATAAAAATAAAGAAGATTGGTTTGATGATTTATAAGATCAGATCTCTATTTTTTCCTAATCTAAGAATACCTTTCAATGATGTTGAAAGGTATTTTTTGTCATGGAATCAATCAAAAAGGCATCATTTGCCTTTCTCATATTCAAATAAATCATCTGTGAAATGCTAAAACACAAGGTTTGAAAAATAAATTCACAAAAATGTGATTTGTTTTTATTTTATTATTAATTTTGAGATTATCCAAACTTATTCTCAACCATTTAACAAAAATATTATGAAAACAAAATTTAAATTTTCTACACTCTTAGTGTTTTGTTTCTTCTTTTCTTTCGGTCAGGCGCAATATGGCCGCGATCATCAAAGTGATGTAATTTATGTATGCTTTTCAAAGGATATTGAATCTGAGAAAGCAGCATTCAGTAAAAATTCGGATTTGGAAAAATTTGCTCGGGAAAATGGAATTTCATTTACCTATGATCTTGGTTTCAGTGACAAAAAAATCAATGAAATGATGGAAAGCAGTAAGATGAATGGAAACTCCGGAGAGTCTGTTCAAAAACTGAAAAGAATATTTAAAGCGAATCTTCCACTACAGAATAATGAAGCCGCCCAAAAGCTTATCCAAACTCTGGAAAGATTTCCTGAAATAGAATATGTATCTGTAATGAGCGGTACACCTATTGAACCTCCTGTAGTTAATATGTTTGTAGCTACTCCCGATCTTGAAAGCCTGCAAACCTACCTGAATGACAATCCGGGAATCAATGCAAAGTATGCATGGTCAAGAGGAGTTACAGGGCAAAACATCAAAATCCGCGATGTGGAATATGGTTTTTATAAAACTCATGAAATGCTTTCTAACCAAAATTCTATACAATTGGAGCCTGGATACACACCTAATTCCGGGTTATCAAATAACAACTATAGAGATCATGGAACGGCTGTGGTAAGTATTCTAGGATCTATAAAAGATAATATCGGACTTACGGGCGCTGTTTATAATGCTTCAGAAATAAAGGGATATATGGAATGGACAACTGTTGGTTACAACAGAGCATCGGCGGTAAGCAGATCCATCAATGCATCTCAGGCCGGAGACATCATTTTGTATGAAATGCAGACAGGTGGAAAAGACGGCCAATATTGTCCTGCTGAGTATGACAGCGTGATTTGGGATCTTACAAAAGCAGCGACAGATTCAGGGATTATTATTGTTGCAGCGGCAGGTAATGGAAACCAGGATCTGGATGATCCTTTTTATGCAGCCTATAGAGCAAGAGGGAATAGCGGTGCTATTATTGTAGGGGCCGGAACTCCTAATACAACCCATTCTAAGCAAAGCTTCAGTACATTTGGAAGCAGAGTTGATGTACAGGGATGGGGAAGCAGTGTTCTGGCAGCAGGATATGGTTCTTACCAGAAGTATGACAATGATAACAACAGAACTTATAATTATTTCAGTGGAACGAGTTCAGCAACTCCTACAGTAGCTTCTGCTGCCGTGCTGGTTCAGTCTTTTTACCGTCAGACTACGGGACAATACTTAAGTCCGGCTGCCATGAAAAATCTTTTGGTTTCTACAGGAATTCCTCAGGGTGGTACAGATGTTAATAAAAAGATAGGTCCGCTTCCGAATGTAAAAAATGCTATATTACAATTGGAAAGCAAATTTGTGACTCCTGTGAAAACACTAGCTCCACTAGAGGTAAAAATCTATCCGAATCCGTCCAGCAGTTCTATTGCCATTCAAAATACTGAAAATAAAAAACTGGATATTGAAATCTTCAATATGTATGGAAGATCGGTTATAAAAAGTACTGTTTCGTCGGATGAAAAGATTAATGTTTCTCATCTGCCGGCAGGTCAGTACATCATCAATATTAATGAGGGACAAAGAAGAGTGGTTGAAAAATTCACTAAGCTATAATGTAAAAAAACACCTTTCAGCATGCTGAAAGGTGTTTCTCTTAATAAACATTTATAAAATTACTTCGCAGGAACGCTGCTGAAGTTAAGGGCAACTTTAATGTTCATGTCTGAAGTTGTTTGATTTTTCAGTTCATAAACAGTTCTTACGGTAAGTCCTGAGCTTTTTACAATTTCATCCAAAAATCCGGTATCATTCAAATCCAGATTTAAGCTGGAAGAATTATTGGCCATATTGGAGCGTGATGCAATAAGCCTTTCTCCTGTTCCATTGGATGAAACATATATTTTAACGGACTTAAATGCGCTTAAATTTCCACCTGATGGAGAAGCTACAGAGATCTTGGCTTCAGAAATTCTCACATCCTTGATTTTTGCATTATTATTTCCTCCAAACCATGTTTGCACATTGGTAGCAGTAGCTGTAGAAGAAACTTCCTTGTCAGCAGGTACTCCTGTTGAAACTAAAACATTTGCTGTGTATGGAAATGTATTCTGAACCAGCGATTGTACGGTTCCGCAACTTACAAGTACAGCTGAAGCGGCCATTGCTGTTAGAACTATATTTTTCATAATATTAAATTTAAACTTTGAGTATAGTTTGCAGAAATTGTACCAAATTGGTTAATCCTACTCTACACTTACTGTAAAGTGGCCCTTGGTATTTCCCGAAGCCATATTACTTTTCCCGATAATCAACCAAACCTCTCCTTTTCCCGGAACTTCATAAGTAATGTCTCTTCCGAAAGGCCCATCGTAGTTTCCGTTGGGAAGCTTAATCTGGTTGAACCTGATATTAAATTCTTTTTCCTTGGTTGAAATTTTCGCTTTTATATTGGGCTGATCAAAATTGGTAAGCTTTAAAACAAGTTCCTGATCATCTTTTGTAAACTCTTCACCTAATGTAAACGGAAGCTGGGAAGCATCTGCTGTTCTTACAATTTGTCCCTCTTTTTCATTTCTCATCACTCCTTTACGCAAAACTTCTTTGGTAGCGGGAGCATTGTTAATAATTGAATCTCTTGTTCTCAATACAGCAGAATCTGTCTTATAAACAGAATCCGGCATTTCTGTTACCGCTGCAGAATCTTTTGAGGATACATCCGTCACTGCAGGATCCTTTTTACATGAAATAATAATCAATGGAATTAACAATAAGCTTTTTTTCATAATAATTAATTTTAAGAATGTGAATACAGCATTCTGTTAAGTCCTTTTTAAGTGCGAAAATTGTTCCAACTCTTTTAAAGGTCTTACTTTTTTTACGGAATTATCTTTTCATTACTGTTTTTAATCAATTTAAATGTGATTCACTTTAAACCTTTGGGATTGGATTAAGTTTTTCATCCTATTTTTCTGTTATTTGATGGTTTCATAATAACCAATCTTTGAAAGAAGGGTTTTTGTCTTTTCGTTTTTAATCTTGTTCTGAAGAGCCTTCTTAAGCTTCAGATCATTTTTTTCTTCCGCATATTTTAAAAGTTCCTTTTCACTAAAGTTGACCGTATCAAAATGATAACTAACGTCAAAGTTTTTACGCTTCATATTCTGAGAAATAATAAAACCACCCCAATTGATATAGCTGCACACTAAAATAATTATATAAAAATACCAGACCATCGTATTAAAAAGAAATGCATTACGTTTTCTTTTTTGAATTTTAATATAAGTAAGTCCAAGCCCAATCAATGACAGAAGTAGAAAGGCAAATACACCGAGTCTTTTATAAGTAAAAGCATAATTAACAATATATTCATAGTTTTTCACAGCTGCGGATAATATCAAAACCGCATTAAGGAAGATCCAGATCTTAGCCAAAATTTTCATCAGCTTTGCCTTAGGATCAAAGTTAAAACCAGATTTAAAGTAGAACATAATAACCAAAATAGCCATTATTATAGACAGGATCACGGCGTTTACCCTTTCATGGGTTTCCTCTGATAGCTGAACCGGTGTTTTAGAAACTTCATAAAACTGCTCATAGTTATAGGTAGCGATGAAAAAGATCAATAAAATATTCAAGGAAAAGAAAGATACAATTCCACTTATTCTTTCTGCATCAAGATCAAGGAATGAATAGGTTGCCTTTGGAGTCTGAACCTCTTTTTGAAAGTCATTATCCAGAAAATGATTGTTTTTATATATGAGCTTTTCAACAGCGTGATTCCAGTAATTAAAGGCAATGAAAAATCCTAAAACGGTAAGGCATAACACCTGCCAAAGATTAAGATCAAGTTCATAATCTGTAAACAGGGCCGCAAAGTGATTGCTTCCTGTTGCGTAAATTCCAAAGAAGACGGATAAAAGCAGTACAGGAATCAGTACGAAAGCCATAATTTTTTGCCACAACCCTGAAACATTTCCTTTGGGAAGCCAATCATCCAGCATAAAGATCCGGCAGATGGAAGTACAGCAGTTCACAATAAAGACAGGAATAAGAAAAAGGATCTTCATTCTTCTGTTTTTCGATTTATAAGCAAGCAAAAGAAGGGAGCTTGCCACCGCCAGAAAGGATGGAAAGTCTCCATACCAAGCAAAAGCTATACTTGAGAGGATACTTGTAGCAGTAAGAATGTAGAATGTTCTGGTTTTATTTTTTTCAATTGTTTTAAAAAAGGTCAAAACTGCGTACAGAATTCCCAAGATACCAAGATTCAGCCCTAGGTCCTGATCATAGAACAGAATGACAAATAGGGCTGTTGTAAGAAATATATAGTGATGTGTTTTCATGTTTTAAAGAATTAAATAATTAGAAAAAACTAAAAAGAATGAGAAGATATATTGAAGCAATGGGAATATTTAAAAGCAAAAGAAGCGCTGAGTTTCCGGAAGCTTTTTTTTCAGAAATATCGTTAAGGTAGATGCCTAATTCATACAAAAGAATGATCAGATTTACTATTATGGCAATCATCACATAGGCAAAGCCAAGCAGTAAAAGAAATTCATTACGAACAATCAGAAACGTAAGAAACAACAATGTTCCCAGTACAAATGAGATAAGGAATGTATACTTCCCTGTTAAACTGAACTTAATATTTTCCATATGATATTTAATGGAGTACAACCGTATCTTTTTGTTGAATAAAGTCTTTCAGATGATCAAAGTTCTGCCACAATAAGCTTTCAAAGTCCCACTGATGAAATTCACGCATATTTTGTCCTTTTTTGTAGGCTTTGATATAAATTTTCACATATTCAGGCAGAATAAATGTTCCCAAAACGATAGCAGCTAAAAGATGGGCATTTAGTTTGCCATTTCCCAGCAATAGATATTGCATGGCAATTTCGTCTTCGAAATTAGTTCCACAACCGGTAATCAGGTGATGAACATCATGGTTTTCCATCTTCGGGATCATTGAGAATCCATGCTTATGGTAAAATTCACCAAGTTTTCTTCCCAATGAGTCTTCCTGAAACTCTAACAGCTGTTTTTCATTAAACTGCCATTGTCTTTTTTTCTTTTTAAAGTATTTTCTGTATAATTTCTGGGTTTTATCATACACAAAAAGCAGAAACTGGACGCGTATTTTTTTCATAATGTAATTATTTGAAAACAGATTTTATTTTATTCTATTGAATGCTAAATAATAGCCGGCAAGGAGGTTAGCTTCCCGCAAACAGGCTTCCGAAAATTCCTACTGCGATTTCGATCCAAATCAGTGCAAATACCAGTAAAATAAAAATAGAGATCAGAATTCTCTGACTTTGTTTTTTTATTCTGCTTCTGACCAGGTTGATCAAAAAAGCGGTTGTAAAAAGAAGAGCTCCGGCAATCAGGAAATCTGAAGTCGTCCAGTTTACTTCTTTAGAAAATACATTCCCCAGCAATGGTATGCATAGCAAAGCCAATGGAAGAGCATAAATTGCAAGTGTTTTTTGTTTTTGTGTCATCATTTTTTAATTTTCATATTATAAAGTACTTTGTATTTCAAAGTAAATTTTCAAAAAAATATAGGACTACCGCCCCAATAATTTTTCCAGTGCATCCAGATGATCGGTAAATGCCTGCCTACCGCTTTGTGTGACTCGATAAGATGTTTTAGGCTTCTTCCCTACAAATTCTTTCTTCACTTCAATATATCCTACTTTCTCCAGGGCATTGCTGTGACTGGCCAAATTACCATCTGTAATTTCCAGTAGTGCTTTCATCTCCGAAAAATCAACCCAATCGTTGACCATAAGAACGGACATAATGCCCAATCTTACACGGCTTTCAAATTCTTTATTGAGTTGACTGATCTTGATCATAATAAGTAATAGGTAGCAGCTACTAGGAGCAGATTACGGAGAATAGAACCTAAGGAGCTGCAAAGTTAATTTTTATTTATATTTTCTGTGCATGATCAATCCGTAAACGATGTGCAACACACCAAAACCTACTGACCAAAATACAAGTCCCCAACCTAGAAAAAACAGGGAAAACAATCCTAGGGTGACTTCACAGTATCCCAGATATTTTACGTCTGGTAATGTATATCTTTCAGCACTTATCAAACCTAATCCATAGAAAACCAATGTGGTTGGAGCAACCCATACTATTAAATGGTGGAAAATAAGTGCTGAACAGAAGATTCCCCCCGCTGCTAATGGGACTGCAAAGGTAACCAAAAGTCGCTTTGTAGTGGCATCCCAGATCTTCAACCCTTTCTTTTTGCTTTTATTGGCTGTAAAAATATATCCGCAAAAAACAGCCATTACCAAAACTATAAGTCCTATGACTACCAGTTCCTGAACTAAATCAGGAGTAAAAGTAAGTCTGGCTCCGTTTATATAGCTCACTTTCTTACTTTCCATAGCATAGTATGCATATCCGGCACCCAAAAGAGCAACCACTCCGGCAGCTACTCCGGATAGCCCACTCAATGAAATAAACCTGGAGGAGCGCTCCATCATGGAACGAATATGGGATAAGTCTTCGTGATAATTTTTAACATCCATAAAAAGAACTTTGAATTACAAAGTTATAATTTTTTTTTAATCAACAAATATTTTTTTTAATTATTTCTTCTGATGCTCTTCTTAATTCAGAAAAACATCAATGAAACTGGTATTCAAAAGCTATTTACTTGTTTCTTACTTACAAAAAAAGCCGCTGAACGAGTCAACGGCTGTATATTTAAAAGAATCTGATTATTATTTTGCTCTCAGTCTTTCTTTGATTGCTCCAATGTTTTTCTTGGCGGAATCTTCCAGAATAAGGCTTGCACTCATGTGAATTCTTGTGGGCATCAATTCATTGAAGTGATCTGTTCCTTCCCAGGAAACTTTCTTGATTAATGCTAGAGCATCACTACTTCTTGAAGCCAATGTCTGTAAGAATTTCTCCAGCTTTTCATCCATTTCCTGAATATTGTCTGAAACAGAATGATAAACATTGTGTTGTTCTGCCCATTCAGCAGATCTGAAGTCAGCATCAATTGCCATTGCAGAGAATTGTGATTTACCAATCTTTCTTTCTACGTAAGGTCCTATTACAAAAGGTCCAATACCAAGGTTAATCTCTGTAAGTGCTAATGCAGAATCTTTTGTAGCAAAGCAGTAATCTGCACCGCATGCAATTCCTACTCCACCTCCAGTTGTTTTTCCCTGAACTCTTACCACAACAATTTTTCCGCAGTTTCTCATGGCATTAAGAACTTTTGCAAAGCCTCCGAAGAACTTTGTAGAAGCTTCTAATTCTTCAATTGCCAGAAGCTCATCAAAACTTGCCCCGGCGCAGAACGCTTTTTCGCCTTCACTTTTTACTAGAATAGCCTTTACCTCATCTTTAGCTCCTTCTTCTAAGATGGTTTGAGCCAGTTTTTCTAAAATTGCTCCGGGAAGGGCATTGCTTTTTGGGGTTCCGAAAGTGATTTCGGCAATATTATTTTTAATTTCTGATGCTACGAATTCGTTCATTTTAATTTTTATTGGATTCTTACAAAAATACTAAATACAGTGCGTTTAGAGAAACTTAAGGGAGGTAAATTCTATAGAAAATGTTTAAAAATTCACATTATTGAAAATGAATAGGGAAGATGAATGCAAGGAGTATATAAATCCTTATACGTAGAAATACGGAATGCTCAATTTGGTATTTTCTACTCTAGTGCTGTTTTCGTTTTAGTTGTTCCTTTGGACTAAGAAATAAACAATTAAAGATTAAAAATTATCTACTATGGACGAATACATTGGAATCATTAAGTTATTTGCAGGAAATTTTGCACCAAGAGGGTGGATGTTCTGTGACGGAAGGCTACTTAGCATTGCTAACTACTCAGCTGTATTTTCAATTTTAGGAACTACATATGGTGGTGATGGCAGAACAACATTTGCTCTTCCCAACCTTAAAGGAAAAATGGCTCTGGGAGCAGGAACTGTATCTTCAAACGAAAATTATCCATTGGGAATTGTAGCAGGAACAACACAAACTACTATTTTGACATCAAACCTTCCGAGCATTGGAGCTGGTTTTCAACTTAAGGTAGCTAATCAAAATTCTAACAGTGTAACACCAACAGCTCTATCATCTATTGGTATTACGGGAACACCGAACGGAAGAGTCTTTACACCGGTCCCAAGTTTTATAGACGCTGATCCTGATATGACCATCAATGGTAAGTCTATTACTTTCACCGGACAGAATCTACCTATGAATAATATGCCTCCTTATCTTGGATTAAACTATATTATCTGTGTTGAAGGAATTTATCCTCCACGAGATTAATACTTTGGACAATAACCATAACCTAATTTAAAATCAGAAATCATGAAAAGCACTACTTTTTTAACCATTTGTAGTCTACTCATTTCAATTTTGTCATTTGGGCAGACTAGTACAGAGCAATTTGAGACAGAATCTACTGGAAGTCATAGCTTCACAGATAATGGGGTGATATTCAATATTACTTCCCATGTGTCTACATTTGAAATTGTTACTTTTCCCGGAACAGGGTGGAATGGAACAGCACCTGACAACAGATACATTGATAATACTCTTGGTGTAGGTACAGCTAATCCTTCATTCAGTATAAGGACTACTTCAAATTTATTTAAGACAAACAAATTTTGGATCTTTGTAGCTAATCAATATAATAACCAAAATGTTACAGGAAGCCTTACGGTAACAGGAAAACTAAACGGAATTACAAAGTTTTCCAGTATAAAAAGCAATAATTTTGCAACATCATTAGGTACTACCAATGGCTATACTCTTATTGATCTTACTAACTTGAATGGCATGAATTATTCAAACATCATTATAGATGAGCTACAATTAACATTAGGTGGTAATTATTATTACATGGGAGTTGATGCCTTCACATGGGTAAAAGACAGCGGTGTCGTATTGGGTACATCTGAAACCAAAGTTTCTCAAAAAGAACTTACTATTTATCCTAACCCAACCAATGGTCCGCTTTCTTTAACAACAGAGAAAGGTACAGAAGCAAAAATTTATAATCAGGATGGTAAATTGCTGAAAAGCATCCAAACCCAGAAAGGCATAAATAAAATGGATGTTTCAGAATTTCCAAAAGGAGTTTATTACATCAAAACACCAACTGAATCTACTAAAGTTATTAAAAACTAATATCAACAAATCACAAATAAGTGCTTGTTCCCCCTTGAAGATTCTAATTCATAAATGACAATTCCCTTAACTGATGTTTAGGGGTTTTGTTTTTAGTGCTACAATGTATTTGTCTATATAGAGTTGCTTTTCCTTGGATTTGTACTGCTGAATGTACCTTGGATGTTCCAAAACGGTCATGGTATCAAATAATTTTGCTTCCTTATTAAGTTTTGAAATAAATTCAGCATTCTTTTTACCCAAAATGAAAACTTCTGAAGTATCCAGGTTCAGGCTGATATGTTTCTTTAGGGTATCTATCATAAAGTCTTTTACGGCTGCAAATAATTCTTTATCATCATAATAATTGGCATTGAGCCACCCATTCTTTGTTTTTCTTACAATAGCCAGCGGAAAGGGTGAATTGATATAAATGTCTTTGTAGAATAGGTCTGCCCCTCCATAATCTTCAATCATGTCATACATAAAAACTGACGACACTTCATGGGTATAAGCGGATTTCATTTTTATTCCACAGGCACTTTCTAGTCTTTTGGTATCGGTAAACGGAACTCCTGTAACTCCTGCTCCGTGACGGCTGGGGTTAATTCCTACAATGAACTTTCTTTTGTTGGAATCATTGTAATATTTTTGATAAAACTTTTGCATAACCACCATTGTTTCAGGGTTATCCAAATAAGGATTCAAGACTCCAAACCCATCAGGAAGATCTCCCGAATAGCTCAAATTTTCATTGAAAGTAATCACCTGGTCTGCAAAAGTTTTATTCATTGGATGTATTTTATTTTATAACAACAAAATTATCCGGTTGATCTGAAGAATCATCGTCTTCCTCTTCATCATATTCTTCCTCTTCGGATAGCTCCAATTCTATATCAATAAAGTGAATATAGAGTCCGCATATTTTATCCTGCCCATCATAAGCAAAGTAAACCGGATATATTCCATCTCCTATTCCACTTGCAAATATGGGAATCTGATATTCTGTATTGGGAACCGTCCAATTGATCCAGTCTCCGAGATCTCTTTGGTTTCTTGGATTTTCTTTATAGCTTTTTGCAAACAGCTCTGCAAAGTAATCGTCATAAATATTATCTACATCAAGCTCGGAGATAAATTTCTCTACATATGGGACTACTTCCGGATCTGCAACACATGCTAAACCGGCATCTACTGTAAATCCAAAAAACTCTCCTTCATTGGTACCGTCCAGCTCTTCTATTCCGATTAATGCTTCTCTATAGATAACAGGTTTTTCTTTTGTAAACTCTACTTTTACAGCGGCATATCGATCTCCAAAGTCCTCTAGTTTTACCACGGCAATTGTTACCGGAAAATTCCCTTTAGGGACCTCTACAAAATAAGGTTTCTCTTTTGTATTTAAATATACCAGCGGATCCCTTACAATTACTTTTCCTGATGGCAGGGAAACATTTCCTATTTCCATCACTTCCATCTTCTGATCCATAATTTCATCTGAAGTAAAATAAGCTTCTACATCTACGGGAGATATAAGAATGTCTTTTACTTCTTCCCATTTTTGCATCCAGTTGTTGTTCATTGTTCAATATTTTTTGGATTGATTTTAAGCATGAAAGTAATGAATAAATGTAAAGTCATCAAATACAGCTGAGAGATTTAACAAAAGATTATTAAAACAAAACAGCAAATCTGGTGAGATGCTGCTTTATGTATTGTTAATATTTAAAATTGGTAAACTACGAACTGGCACATATAACACATGCCGCTGCTAGGTCTGGCCATCTTCCGGGGATACAACATACTCCCGGAGGGCAGGAATGAGGAGAACAAGACCAGATTGGACCGGCTCCTTTAAGAGATCTCAATTCGTTTCTTGTAAGTTTTTTTAAGTTTTTCATAGTAATCAGTTTTGATATTCTCTCCTACTCTATATGCTTTTCGGATTTCGCCTATTAAAGTTACTATTTTTTTTATTAAAACATTCATAATCAACTGATATAAAGAAATTTGGAGTTTTATCAAATAAAAAAACAGCAAGTTATTTCTAAAATGCTGCTTTCTTCTATTTTTATTTTGAATTAAATCAATCCAAACTGTTCAAAATGATGGGTAAAATGCTTTTTGTGCATCAGCTCCCACATTTCTTTGTTCAGTTTTCCAAAAACAAAGTTCAGGTGTTCTGCCTGTGGGTTTTCTTTATAATACACCACAAATCTTTTCAGATTATCAATAAATGCTTGTTTTGCTGCGTCCAGATTCTTGTGTGTAGGTTCCGGAAGTGAGCCATCCTGAGGCAAAAACGGAGCGGTAAAGTCTTTCGGCATTTTTCTGTGGTTGTAAAGGGAATCCTGGTATTTTTCAACATTCTCTTCCGGAGTAAAGCATTTCTCTGCTTCCGGTTCTCCTAAGCTTACCAGTACTCCTTGTTCAAGGTGTTCGATCATTTGCTGTGGAGACATTTTACCCCATAATGCAGGAGTCTTTTCCGTTAATCCGTTTAAGATCTTTTGAACATTCTTCACATTCAGATCAATGAAAGGAGATTGCTTTGCAACCAATGTTAAGATGGTAGCTACACAAACAACCTCATCTCTTTGGTTTACAACTTCAACCAGCCATTTTACAACTCCTGACGGGATATTTCTTCCTTTTACCCCTCTGTTGATTTTTTCTTTTGCTGTCAGATAAACCGTAATGGTATCGCCTGCATATACCGGTTTGAAGAAACTACATTCTTCCAATCCATAATTAGCAATAACAGGTCCTTTTTTACCAGAAACAAATAATCCTGCCGCTGCTGAAAGAATGAAGTATCCGTGAGCAACCGTTTTATCAAAGATCGTCCCAGTTAAGCTTGTAGCATCAGTATGGGCGTAGAAATGATCCCATGAAACATTGGAGAAGTTCACAATATCTGCATCAGTAACCGTTCTTCCTGCTGTTTCCAGAGAATCACCTACTGCAACTTCTTCAAAGTATTTTTGGAAAGGATGCTTGTCTGAGAATTTCTTCTCCGCTCCTTGCTGATAGATTTTGGTAATTGCCTTCAGTACATCCGGAGACCCCTGAATGGCTGTTTTTTGTAGGAAGAAGTGCAGACCGCTTAAACCGCCCATTTCTTCTCCGCCCCCGGCTCTACCAGGTCCTCCGTGCATTAATGTAGGAAGTGGTGAACCATGTCCTGTACTTTCTTTGGCGTTATCTCTGTTCAATACAAAGATTCTTCCGTGTTGGGAGGCCATTTTCCATGATGTTTCTGCAATAAAGTTTTCGTCATGAGAAATAATGGATCCTACCAAACTTCCTTTTCCTCTTTTTGCCAGTGCAGCGGCTTCTTCAGCATCTTTATAAGGCATTAATGTAGATACCGGCCCGAAAGCTTCTACATCGTGAGAGATATTTTTTTCGAAAGGCTTATCATTCAGGAATAATTTCGGACTCATAAATGCTCCGTTTTCATAGGATGCATCTACAAGTTCATGTTTCCCATCATATACAAGCTCTGTTTCTGATTTTAGAATGTTTACTTTTCTTAAAACCTCTTCATATTGCTGTCTTCCCACCAAAGATCCCATTCTTGTTTCTCTGCTTAATGGGTTTCCTATTTTTGTTTGGTCTAAAGCTTTCGATAAAGCACTCTGAACATCACCAATGAAATGTTCCGGAACAATAATTCTTCTGATGGCTGTACATTTCTGACCGGCTTTTGTGGTCATTTCGTTACGTACTTCCTTGATGAATAAATCAAATTCAGGGGTTCCCGGCTTGGCTTCTAATCCAAGGATTGAACAGTTCAGAGAGTCTGCTTCCATATTGAAACGAACAGCATTCCCGGCAACGGATGGTAGAGATTTTAGTTTTCTCCCTGTAGTTGCAGAACCTGTAAACAAAACAGAGTCTCCATCCTGAACATAATCCAGAATATTTCCAGGTTCTCCGCATACCAATTGTACAGCACCTTCAGGTAATACTCCACTTTCAATCATATCCTGAAATACCACATTGGTAAGGTAAGAACCAAAAGGTGATGGCTTTACAATAGATGGCACCCCTGCCAATAAGGATGTGGATAACTTTTCCAACATTCCCCAAACAGGAAAGTTGTAGGCGTTGATCTGTACAGAAACGCCTTCACTTGGTGTTAAAATGTGAGTTCCCAAATGGGTTCCGTTTGCAGAAATCTTCTGAGTATCTCCATCTACCCAAAACGGGGTATTAGGAAGCATTCTCTTTGCTAACCCTGAATAGGTAAAGAAAGTTCCGAAACCTCCTTCAATATCCACCCATGAATCAACATGTGTAGCCCCTGTTTTATAAGATAATTCGTAGTATTTTTTCTTTCTTTCCAGTAGGTAAAGCGCTACCTTTTTCAGCATTTCTCCACGATCATAAAACGTCATTGAAGAAAGGTTTTTGTATCCTACAGTCCTACCATAATCTAGAGCCTGTTCAAAGTTTAGTCCCTCTGTATCGGAAACTGCTACCTGTTCTCCTGTTACGGCATTGTATAAAGGAATTCCGGCTCCGGTTCCCTCTACCCATTGTCCGTAGATATAGTTTTTTAGTTTTTCCATAAAATATTTTATACTTTAATTTATCAATGTATCATTTAACATTTTACTAATGAGACTCTTACTTCGTTCCGAATAACATCATATAATATAATTGTTAGATTTTCACATTGTTATATTGTTACATTTATTTCGGTTCCTGATATGGAAACATCTTCACCAATCCTTCGTATAAACTTCTGTGAAGAATAGTTGCATGATTGTCAGTTTCCATCATTTTATATTCAATTGTCCAGTTTTTCTTATTGGATTTTTTAAGAACATCATACCAGGCTTCGGCATCTTTTACCATTACCGGATGCTCTCCTTTTCCTACAGAAACATAAACGAATTTTTTAGTATCCGGAGATTTTGAAAGTAATTGAGGAGCTTGTTTTAATAAACTTTCATCATCCCACCATAAACTTGGACTGATGATAAAATAGTTATTGAACATTTCAGGCTTTTTCAGTAGAATTTCAGTTGCCAGAAGCCCACCCAATGATTGACCAAACAAATATTTATCTGTTGTTTTAAACTGAGTTTCTATGTAGGGTTTTAATTCTTTTTCAAGAAAGGTGATGAACTTGTCAGAATGCCCTGTTGTAGGGTAATCTTTTTGTAGATCCTTCAAATCTGTGTGAAAAGTAAAATCTCTTTTTCTGTCTATATTTGCAATTCCCACCACAATTGTTGCCGGCATTGAATACATCTGATTAAAGAACTGTACCAATCCTGAAACGTGGATAAAATCTTCATTCACACTTCCGTCCAGAAGATAAATAATGGGATAGGATTTAGTTTTATCAAACCCTTGAGGAAGATAAATATTCAATGTTCTTTCTTCATTTAAAACCTTGGATTTTAATGTCCTTACCTCACCAATGGTAAGTGGTTTCGTTGTTTCTGTCTGTGCAGACACTGTAAAGTTAACAGCAAACAGAATACTGCATAATATGAAAACTTTCTTGATCATGTTTAATTTTATAGTTATTATTTAATATCATCCCAGATGCTGTAATCCACCACTTTCGTAGGAATTTGCTGTACATATTCTGTAAATGGTTCACAAGGAAGTATGGCTTCTTTTCCTTCTCTCGCCAATTCCTGATATAGCTTTGTTCCCTCAGTTTTCCAATGGATCATTTCATCGGATACATCACGGATGACTTTTGCAGGGCTTCCTACAATCAGTTTTCTGGGTTCACATCTAAAGTTGGCAGGCACAAAAGCCAATGCACCAACAATGCTTTCGTCACCAATGTAGGCTTTGTCCATCACCACAGAATTCATTCCGATTAAGCAATTTTTTCCGATGTGACCGGAGTGAATGATCGCTCCGTGGCCAATATGTGCAGATTCTTCAAGGATTGTTTCTATATTAGGAAAAACATGCAGGGTACAATTTTCCTGAACGTTGGCTCCGTCTTTAATGATAATTTTTCCCCAGTCTCCACGGATAACGGCATTCGGGCCGATATAGACTTCTTCACCAATTTCCACATTTCCGATAATAACTGCCTGTGGATGAATGTAGGCAGATTTCTTTATAATGGGACGAATCCCGTGGTATGAGTAGATGTTCATAAAATTTAAATTTAATATACCAATTTAACAATGTAGCAGTCTAGCAATAGATTCAATATTGTTATATTGGTAAACTGTTACATTGTTACATTATTTAAAAAGTTATACTTTTTCAATAACCATTGCGTATCCCTGTCCTACACCGATACAAAGGGTACACAATGCATATTTTTTATCTTGCTTCTGAAGCTCCATCGCCGCTGAACCAATAATTCTCGCTCCGGAAACTCCTAGTGGATGGCCAATGGCAATAGCTCCGCCATTTGGATTTATTCTTGCGTCATCATCCTGTAAACCTAAGCTTCTTGTTACAGCTAAAGCTTGTGCAGCAAAGGCTTCGTTTAATTCGATAACATCTATATCATCCAGGGAAAGGTTTAATCTTTTTAAAAGTTTTTGTGTAGCTTCTACAGGTCCTATTCCCATAATTCTAGGTTCTACTCCTGCTACGGAAGATCCTAAAATTTTAGCTTTTGGTTTCAATCCATATTTTTTTACAGCTTCTTCGCTTGCTAAAATTAAAGCGGCAGCACCGTCATTCATTCCTGAAGCATTTCCGGCAGTTACTGTTCCTTCTTTTCTGAAAGCCGGACGAAGTTTTCCTAATCCCTCGATAGATGAGGTTGGCTTAATAAATTCGTCTTTTTCAAAAATGATAGGTTCTCCTTTCCTTTGTGGAATTTCAACTTTTACAATTTCTTCGGCCAGTCTTCCGCTTTCCTGAGCTTTTGTTGCTTTCTGCTGAGACCACAGGGCAAATTTATCCTGATCTTCTCTGTTTATCTGATGCATATCAGCCAGGTTTTCTGCTGTTTCACCCATCCCATCAACGCCATACATTTCTTTCATCTTCGGATTAACAAAACGCCATCCGAAAGTTGTATCATACATCTGACTGTCTCTTCCGAAAGCTGCGCTTGGTTTTGACATTACGTAAGGAGAACGCGTCATGTGTTCTACTCCACCGGCAATGTAAATTTCGCCCTCTCCTGATGCAATGGAACGGAATGCATTAGCCACAGCAGACATTCCTGAAGCACAAAGTCTGTTTACCGTTTCTCCTCCAATTTTGTAAGGAAGCCCAGCCAATAAAAGTCCCATTCTGGCAACGTTTCTGTTATCTTCACCTGCTTGGTTTGCACATCCGAAAATAACATCTTCAATTTCCTCTACAGGAACTTCAGGGTTTCTTGCCACCACTTCTTTGATAACAATGGCAGCCAAATCATCTGCTCTTACTTCTGATAATCCTCCCTGTAGTTTTGAAATAGGAGTTCTTACATAGTCTATGATGTATACGTTGTTCATAATTATTTTGATGTAGCAATTTAACAGTGTAACAATTATTGATACATTGTCATATTGGTTATTGATTTTTATTTAAACTTGTACTTAATATTTCTTTAGCTGCAATGCGCTTAAAGCTCTGTTACTTTCTTTCCAATTTTATAAACTGTCCCGACAAATTTTGCAATCAGATCATTATTTTGATTGGTGATTTTAATGTCATAAACAGCTGTTTTTCTTGTATCATTTACTAAAATACTTTCTGCTCTGAATACATCACCCTCTTTTCCTGCCTTGGTAAAATTGATGATACAGTTCAAGGCTACAGCTGCGTCTCCAGTATTATTGGAGGAAAATGCCAGGGCAGAATCTGCAAAAGCAAACGTAACCCCTCCGTGAACTGTTTTAAGCCCATTGATCATGTCCTTTTTGATGGGCATTTCTATCAGGCAATAATTTTCTTTTACTTCAATCATTTTGATATTCATCCATTGGGAAAAATAATCCTGATTGAACATATAATCTGCAACTTGTCTTGGATTCATTTCTATTATGCGTTTGATATTTCTTCATATAATTCGTCAACTAACCGATCATAGATATTCATGGTTTTACCAAGAATTATTTGTTCATATGAAAGATGAGTTTCGGAACTCACAGGGTTATTTTCGGCTTCATAGGGAGCATTAAGATCAATACCATTTTCATCTGCCAGTCTCTTGATCAGCAATCTGTACTTCTCATTAAACGTTCCCAGTATTTCAAGCTTTTCCTGATAATCATCAATGGAAGGAAGCTCCTGAATTAAATACTGCTTTTCTATGGAAAGCCTTAGTTCCAATTCATCCCTGAATTCTTCTATATTCATTATTTTTGAATTTAACAATCTAACAGTTGACCAATACAACACTTTGATAAGCTAACATAGCCACGGTATTGGCAAACTGATACATTGATCCATTTTATAGTTTACGAAGTAAAGGGCTTTGTCTGTATCTTTCTTCCTGATATTCTTCGTAAAGATTCTGTAGTGTTTCGGAAATTTTTGAATATCCGATTTCTTTCCCCCAGCTTAATAATCCTTTTGGATAATTTACACCTTTCTGCATTGCCAATTCGATATCATCATCGTTTGCAACGCCTAATCTTTTAGCTTCTACCGCTTCATTAATCAACATTGAAATGATTCTTAAAAAAATCTGCTGATAAAGGGCATCATCTTTTTGAGCTTCCGGTTTTACCGATCCCTCACTATAATCGTAAAATCCTCTTCCTGTTTTCCTTCCGTGAAGTTTCGCTTCAGACATTCTCTGCTGCAATAGGGAAGGCTTGTATTTCGGATCGTAGAAATAATCTTTGTAAACAGTGGTGGTTACTGCAAAGTTAACATCAACTCCAATAAGGTCCATTAATTCAAAAGGCCCCATTTTGAAGTTTCCAAGGGTTTTCATTGCTTCATCTACCTGTTCCGGTGTTGCTATATTTTCTTCAACAATTCTTAATCCCTCACCATAATAAGGGCGGGCAATTCTGTTGACAATAAATCCGGGAATATCCTTAGCAATAACAGGTGTTTTCCCCCAATCTTTCATGAGGTTGTAGATTTTTTCTGCTAATGTTTTTTCTGTTAATAAAGAAGGGATTACTTCCACTAATGGCATCAACGGAGCCGGATTGAAGAAGTGAATTCCGATGAAACGCTCGGGTTTCTTTAATTCTGCACCAAGAGAGGTGATAGAAATGGATGATGTATTGGAACCAATGATACAATTTTCAGAAACATAGGTTTCAAGTTCTGTAAAAACCTTGGTTTTGATGTCTTTATTTTCAATGATTGCTTCAATAACCAGATCAGAATCTTTTAAATCCTGCAGGGTTGAACCTTTAGCAATATTGTTTCTGATCTCTGTAGCTTTTTCCTGAGAAATTTTGTCTTTTTCGACAAGTTTTTGAAGTGTTTTCTCTAAGCCTGAAAGTGCTTTATCAATTTGTGGAGCATTAGCGTCAAATAAAACAACTTTGCATCCTGCTGTTGCAGCTACCTGAGCAATACCAACGCCCATGGTCCCTGCCCCAATAATTCCAATATTCTTCATTTTTGTACAATGTAAAATGTACAATGTAAAAAGTATTTAACTGTACATTATACATTTTACTTTCTACATTGTACAAATTTTTATTTTCCTTTATAATTAGGTTTTCTTTTCTGTAAAAAGGCATTTACTCCCTCCAGGAAGTCTTCTGTTTCGGCAGCTTCTTGTTGCAGGTCTCCCTCAAGTTCCAACTGCTCTTTCAATGTGTTTGTATAAGATTGAGCAAAAGCTTTTTTGGTCAGCTTAAGGGCTGCCGTTGGCATGTTTGCCATTTTTTCAAGGATTTCCATTGATTTTGGCCCAAATTCTTCTTCAGTGAAAACCTCAGCTACAAGACCGTAAGATTTAGACTCTTCAGCAGATAATTTTTTACCGGTGAAAGCTAAATAATTCGCCAATTGTCTACCTAAGAGTTTCGGTAAGAAGTAAGTTCCTCCTGTATCCGGAATTAAGCCGATATTTGAAAATGCCTGTGAAAAATAGGCTTTGTTGTTGGCCAATACAAAATCACAGATGAGTGCCAACATAGCTCCTGCTCCTACTGCCGGTCCGTTTACCAGTGCAATAACCGGTTTTTTACAACGAGTAACTTCGGTAACCAACGGATTGTAATAATCTACTACAATTTTTCTGATGATATCCTGATCATTGTGCTCCTTGCCTGTTACAAAAGCTTCGTCCAGATTCTGACCGGAGCAAAAAGCTCTTCCTCTTCCGGAAATGGCAACACATCTTACCGTTTCATCATTACTGCATTCTTTTATAAAATCTCTCAAGTCTGCCAAAGCAGGCTTTGTAAGAGCGTTCATTGTTTCTGGCTGATTAAGATATGCTATTTTGAGCTTCCCGTCAAAATGCGATTCAATATCTAGTTGTGTATACATAAAAATATCTATTTAAGTTCAGATAAATATAATAATTTAACAGTATAACAATGCAACAATTTACCAATTACAGTGCGAATATTTCAATGCTATGCATTATTGGTATCATTAGATTGTTACATTATTAGATTGTGACCTTCTTACATTTCTTAATGGCATTTAAAATAATCAAACGGTTCCAGACAGTCTAAGCATTGATAGGAAGCCTTACACAAGGTAGACCCGAATCTGCTGATCTGTTTGGTATGTTCAGAACCACATCTTGGACATTTTTTCGGTTTCCCGATATGATGTTCGTCTGCTCCTTTTTCGGGAGGGGTGATTCCGTACACTCGAAGTTTTTCTCTTGCTTCATCCGTCAACCAGTCTGTTGTCCAGATAGGAAACATTTTGGTCACCACCTTTGCATCCCATCCGTTTTCTTTCATAATCTTTATAATGTCCTCTTCAATGGTAAACATTGCAGGACAGGCGGAATAGGTAGGAGTGATTGTTACTTCACAAGAATTCTCACTGGTAACCTTTGCTTCTCTTACAATTCCAAGTTCCACAATATTGATCACCGGAATTTCCGGATCAGGAACCATTTCTAATATCTCTAAAGGGTTTTTCAATCTTCTTTTTTATCTGAAAAGTTTTTAAACGCAAAGTGCATTAAGTTTTTTTTGACTGCTAAACGTTTTTAATTTCGCAAAGGCGTTTCACTTAGCAAAGTCAACAAAATATAATTTCAATGGCAGTTCAAATTGTTACATTGATAAACTGCTCCATTGCTCCATTCAAAAATCTACCAAGTACAACCAGGATACGCTCTCTGCATATACTGAAGTTCACAAAGGATAAATCCAAAATACTCTGTATGGTATCCTGTTCTTGATTTTGGCTGCATAAACGGATTAGCTGGATATTCTAATCCAAAACCTTGAAAATCTTTCTTTGTAATAGCAACAAATTCTTCGTAAAGAGCATCTACATTTGGAACGATATTTAAAGCAACCAGATCGTCTTCTCCTTCTGTTTTAGCAAAAAGACCTTTTGTATATTCCCAGATATCTTCAATTGCTCTTTTCAAACGAGTTTTACTTTCTTCTGTTCCCTGAGCAAAAATTTTCATCCAGGAAGCCGTATGGGTATAATGATATCTTACTTCTTTCAAAGACTTTTGAGCAATTGCAGAAAGTTCTTCATTCGCAGAATTGGATAATGCTTCATACATCAGCTTTTGATAGACTGCAAAAACATATACTTTCAAAATAGTCTGTGCATAATCTTCGTTGGGAAGTTCTACCCAGTGTGCATTTAAATATTCATGCTCGTATCTTAAGAACGCCAAGTCATCTTCACTTTTACCGTTATCCACCACTCTGGAAGCATAAACGTAAAAGTTGTTAGCCTGCCCAAGTTCATCCAAAGCAATGTTCGTCAATGCAATATCTTCCTCCAGATAAGGACCTTCACCGCACCATGCAGACAAGCGCTGTCCCATAATGAAACTGTCGTCTGCTAGTTTTAATAAATAATTATATAATGGGTTCATTGTTTTTCTATTTGTAAAATGACTCAATGTAAAATGTATTAATGATTGGTAAAAGAACCTGTCATTTTACTTTAATACTTTTTACATTAATACAATTTTCTACATATTTTTTACATCGTTTGGAATCTCATAGAAAGTCGGGTGACGGTATAATTTGTCATCAGCCGGATCGAAGAAAGCTTCCTTGTCTACCCCTTCTGAAGTGACAATATATTTACTTGGAACTACCCAAACAGAGGTGCCTTCTTTTCTTCTCGTATAAACGTCTCTTGCATTTTGCAAAGCCATTTCTGCTGTTGGTGCCTGTACTATTCCAACGTGTTTGTGAGATAATCCCGGTTTAGTTTGAATAAACACTTCCCACATATCTAATTGACTCATTATCTATTTTTATTTAATAATTTAATGTGATATTGAAATTATTTTCAACATATTTTAAAATCTTCATGAAGCTTTCATATTCATCAATCCCGGGAGTGTTATTTAAATAACTTTCAGGGTTAGAATAATGAAATTCATTCTCTTTGTCATTTGATTTATATTTTACTAAAAAATCTACTCCTCCTGTAATACTGTATTCTTTTGTAAATAATCCGTATCCTTTCACATCATTATCATACACAGCCTTTGATTGGGATGTCTTATATCTGAAAAGATCTTCTTTAGGGAGATAACCAATATTCATTGATTCCAAAGTAACAAAAGCTTTTTCAAGTATATGTTTTGATTTTAGTTGGGTAACTTTTGCCGGAGTGATTCTAAATTCATCCTTACTTATGTAATAGGGTGAAAACCATTGTATCAACTCAGCATTCCAATTCTCACCTTTTCCCTGATAAATTCTGAAAATCTTTCCTCCGATTGTTATATCGGAACCTTGATAAATTATTATTTCTTTTTTATTCTCAATAGTAGAAGGAAGACCGGCAAGTTTATTTACATCCTGTCCCTTCAATACTGAAACCATAAGGAAAAATAAAGTTTGAAGTAAAACTTTCACTAATTTCTTAATTTACTTTCTCGTTTTGTTTTTCAGCAAAAGCTGCTGCAGCTTCTTTTACCCACGAATTTTCTCTTTGCGCTTTTCTCTTCGTTTCGATACGCTTTTTATTGCAGGGTCCGTTTCCTTTTAAGATTTCCATAAATTCATCCCAAGGAAGTTCTCCGAAATCATAATGTTGTCTTTCTTCATTCCATTTCAGGTCTTTATCAGGAATTGTTAATCCCAAGAATTCTGCCTGAGAAACGGTAACATCAATGAATCTCTGACGAAGACTGTCATTACTTTCTCTTTTTACTCTGTAATTCATAGAGATTTTAGAGTTTGGAGAGCTGTCATCATTAGGTCCAAACATCATCAAAGCCGGCCACCAGAAACGATTTAACGAAGCCTGTGCCATTTCTTTCTGTTGCTTTGTACCACGGCAAAGTGCCATTAGGATTTCATACCCTTGTCTTTGGTGAAAGGATTCTTCTTTACAAATTTTCACCATCGCTCTTGAATAAGGGCCATAAGAATTCCCCATCAGCATTACCTGATTCATGATGGCAGCACCATCTACCAACCATCCGATGGCACCTATGTCTGCCCAGCTCAATGTTGGGTAGTTAAATATACTTGAATACTTAGCTTTTCCCTCCAGCATATCTTCATAGGTAGCGTCTCTATCTGCTCTGATAGTTCCGTTTCCTAATGTTTCTGTTGCAGAGTATAAATATAAGCCATGTCCTGCTTCATCCTGAACTTTAGCCAAAAGAGCCATTTTTCTTCTCAATGAAGGAGCTCTCGAAATCCAGTTTGCTTCCGGCAACATCCCGACAATTTCAGAATGTGCATGCTGCGAAATCTGACGAACCAATAATTTTCTGTAATCATCGGGCATTACATCTTTTGGTTCTACTTTATTTTCGTCGTGAACGTATTGAACAAATTTTTCTAAGTCCATAATTTTTTCAATTTAGCAATGTATCAGTTTACCAATGTACCAATGATTGTTACACTGATATTTTGTTATATTGTTACATTAATTTTTTAAACATCATAATTAAGCATCACCACATTGGTTGTCGGGTGACATTGACACGTAAGAACGAAGCCTCTTGCAACCTCATCTTCGGTAAGCGCATAGTTTTTCTCCATGAAAACTTCTCCCTCCAAAACCTCTGCCTTACACGTACAACAAACTCCTCCTTTGCAAGCAAAAGGTACAGGAAGATTGTCTTTCAATGCTTTATCTAAGATACTCTCTTTTTTGGAATTAAGGTGGAACGAATATTCATCATCATCAATGATTACCGTTACCATACTTTCAATATTGGCAATTGCCTTGAATTCATCACTCATCTCCTCCGTATTTTCTTCGTCCGGAGCAGTGAAGTATTCAAATAAAACCTGAATTGCAGGTACTTTTTTATCTTTCTTCAGATAATCTGCAATCCCTTTAATCATTTCTGAAGGGCCACAGATAAAATAGGTAGCTTCTTTTACATCAATATCCGTATATCTTTCAAAAAGCTGATCTAATTTTTCTGGAGAGATTCTTCCCTCAAAAACAGGATCCTCATGTTTTTCTCTACTTACCAGGTAAACCACTTTAAGTCTTCCATTGAAATGTTCTACCAGCTTATCAATTTCAGCCTTTCTCAAAATATGGTTCATACTTCTGTTGCTGTAAAACAGATAAGCATTACTGTTAGGCTCCTGATAAAGACTTTCTTTAATATTGGATAAAACCGGAGTAATTCCGCTTCCTGCTGCCAGGCCAACATACGTTTTTACGTTTGTCGGGTGATAAGAAGTATTAAAACCGCCCATTGGAGGCATAACTTCCAGAATTTCATCCATATGAAGATGCTCATTGAAGTATCCGGATACTTTTCCACCTTCCAGCAATTTTACCAGAACTTCCAGCGTATTGCTTTTTTCGCTTGGAGCATTACAGATAGAATAAGAACGTCTTTCTTCATTTCCGTTGATCATCATTCGGAAATTCAGATACTGTCCTTGCTTGAACCTGAACTTGTCTTTCAGTTCCTCCGGAATTTCCACCGCTACACTTACGGCTTCTGAGGTATCTTTCTGAACTTTTACAGTTTTAAGTTTATAAAATGAGTTCATTATTTTTTTAGTATTCTATTAATTTTTCCACCTTCGCACTTCGGCAAACTGTCCTGGGTATGAATTTTCACTTTTGTGGTGATCCCTACCCGCTTTTTTATTTCGCTTTCTATACTTTTTCCGAAGCTTCCGACAAAATTAAAATAATCATCGGTATTTGCTTCTATTTTTTGAGCCTTTACAAGATCATCTGCAATTTCTACGTCTACATCTAGGGCTACACACATTTGTTCTTTTTCAATTGGAGTCAAATAGTAGTTAGGAACTACTCCTTTTACATGGGAAAACGCCTCTTCAATCTGGCTTGGATAGACATTTACTCCTCTTACGATCAACATATCATCTGCTCTGCCAACAATTGGTTTCATTTTTACCATTGTTCTTTTGGCATTTTCATCATAATAAAGGCTGGTAATGTCATTAGTCCAATAACGTAGAAGCGGCATGGCTTTTTTCGTTAAAGTAGTAACCACCAGAACTCCTTCTTCCCCAAAAGGTACTGGCTGATTGGTAATGGGATCCAGGATTTCAGGATAAAAATGATCTTCCCAAATGTAGGAACCTCCTTTTTCTTCAAAGTCTTCCATGGAAACCCCGGGGCCAATAATTTCACTTAAACCATAAATATTGGTTGCATGTACTCCCAATTTCTCTTCGATATGGCCTCTGATAATTTCCGTCCAAGGTTCTGAACCCAATACGGCATATTTAAGACTAATTTCATCTGCCGATATTCCTCTATTAGCAAACTCATCAGCAATAGTCAGGGCATAAGATGGTGAACAACAAATTACTTCAGGTTTAAAATCTACAATCAGATCAACCTGTCTGGCAGTCATTCCCCCGGAAATAGGAAGAACACTCATCCCGAGCATTTCTGCTCCATAATGAAGTCCTAATCCACCGGTAAAAATTCCATAGCCGTAAGCATTATGCAGCTGCATTCCCGGTCTGGCTCCTGCAGCATATAAAGATCTTGCTACCACTTCACTAAAAAGATCTACATCTTCCTTAGTATATCCTACTACCGTTGGCTTTCCGGTTGTTCCGCTTGAGCAGTGAATTCTCTGAAGTTCACTTTTTGGAACGGTGAATAAACCAAACGGATAGTTATCTCGTAGGTCCTGTTTGTAAGTAATCGGAAGTTTCGTAATATCTTCAATCGACCTTATATCGCTGGGAGATATTTCCAATTCATCAAGTTTTCTTTTATAAAACTCTGACTTCTCTCCTAGATAACCGATCAAACTGATCAACCGGTCAGATTGAAGCTGTCTCAACTGACCCAGCTCCAGATATTCAACTGAAAAATCCATAAAACTAACTAACATTTGTTAGGTGTAAATTTAAAAAGATTTTGGAAGCTGGCAAAATTTTCATGACTTTTATCATATTTTGAATGATTCTAAATAACGAAATACTAGCTAAACTGCTTTATCTTTATAAAAAGTACAATGTAAAATGTATAAATGAATTCCTTTTGCCAAAGGCTATGATCTTTGATTCCCTAATAATCCAAAAAGTATTTTCTCCCTTATTTCATCAGTAATTTCGTCTGTAGAGTCACTGCTTCTCTTGAACCAGAAATAGGAATTGTTAAGGGTATGAAGAATGAATCTCGTAGTAAATGAGGGTGACTTTAATTCCCAGTTTTCAGCTTTATAAATTTCAGAAATCAATTCTTCAACTTCCTGCTGATAATTTTTTCTTAGTTCTTCAAATTCGGGAAGTCTTTCTTCCAAATGTCTCCATTCTACAGAATAAATATGGGTTACATCACGGTTTTTAAGGACGACCGATAAATGTTTATCCAGAAATAAGTCTAATTTTTCTCTCGGAACTACATTCGTATTTTTTACTTCCTGAAGCTCATCAAAAAACTCCTGGGCAATACCAAAACACACCCACTCCAGAATTTCTTCCTTTGAACGGATATGTGCATATAGTGATGCTGCCTTGATATTAAGCTTCGTAGCCAAATCTCTTACAGAGCTTCCCATATAGCCTTTCTCTTTGAAAAGCTCTACTGCTACGTCTAATATTTTCCTTTGTTTTTCTTTAAGTTCCATCTGTAAAAATGCAAAAGTAGTTATTCTGTTAATAAAAAGTTGAAATTTAACATAGTGATTAAACAAATTCACTCATTTATAAAATTGTGTTGGGCGTTGTTTTTTTAAATCTGACTATTTGTTCATGAATTTCAGAGGAAATTTTGAATAATCGGAAATTTTGTCAAGTTAACTTTCCGTTAAAAATAGTAAATTCGGAAATTTTGTCTATTTTTTTTGTAAATTTAATAATTGAACAGTTTTTGCGATATAGTCATCGAATAAATGATTAAATAATTGATGGCATTAAGAAACTAAGCCTGAAAATTTAGTTTCTTGATGTTTTATTAAAGCTAAACTTTGAACAAACCATTACCAAAAATATATAAAATATGAACTTAAACCAATATACTGTAAAATCACAAGAAGCCATCCAGGCAGCACAACAAGTGGCCATGGAACTTGGCAACCAAAGTATTGAACCTCAACATCTCCTTGAAGGAATATTTCAGGTAGATGAAAATATATCGCCTTTCCTATTAAAGAAATCTGAAGCAGATGCCACTTTGGTAAGAGAGCGAAATCGTGAAAATTTAGAAAAGCTTCCTAAAGTACAGGGAGGAAATATTTACCTATCTCAATCTGCAAATAAGGTGCTACTGGATGCACCGAATATCGCCAAAAAAATGGGTGATGAATTTGTAACGATTGAACATTTATGGCTATCCCTTATTGAAACCAGTTCGGAAGTTTCTCAAATGTTGAAAGACATGGGAGTCACCAAAAAACTATTGGAAGGGGGAATTAAAGAATTAAGAAAAGGAAGTAAGGCTACTTCTGCAAGCTCAGAAGAAACTTATCAGTCTTTAAATAAATATGCTAAAAACTTCAATGAGTTGGCTGCTGAAGGAAAACTGGATCCTGTAATCGGGCGTGATGAAGAAATCCGAAGGGTTTTACAGATCCTTTCCAGAAGAACCAAAAACAACCCTATCCTTATTGGAGAACCTGGTGTAGGTAAAACAGCCATTGCTGAAGGGATTGCCCACAGAATTATCAGTGGCGACATTCCTGAGAACCTAATGGATAAAACTCTATACTCTTTGGATATGGGAGCTTTAATTGCCGGCGCAAAATATAAGGGTGAATTTGAAGAGCGTCTAAAGTCTGTAGTGAATGAAGTTATCAAGTCTGACGGACAGATTATTCTTTTCATTGATGAGATTCACACTCTGGTAGGTGCCGGAGGTGGTGATGGGGCAATGGATGCCGCCAATATTCTGAAACCAGCGTTAGCAAGGGGCGAATTGAGAGCTATTGGTGCCACAACCTTAAATGAGTACCAAAAGTATTTTGAAAAGGATAAAGCATTGGAAAGACGTTTCCAGAAAGTGATGGTGGAAGAACCGGATACCGAATCTGCTATTTCAATTCTTCGTGGAATCAAGGATAAATATGAGGCTCACCACAAGGTAAGAATCAAGGATGAAGCGATTATTGCTGCGGTGGAAATGTCTCAAAGATATATTTCGGACAGGTTTTTACCGGATAAAGCCATTGACCTTATTGATGAAGCTTCGGCTAAATTGAGAATGGAGATCAATTCAAAACCGGAAGAACTGGACGTTCTGGACAGAAGACTTATGCAATTGGAAATCGAATTGGCAGCGATCTCAAGAGAGGGCAACCAAACCAAAATTGATCATTTAAAAGAAGATATTTCAAAGATTTCTGAAGAGAGAAATGAGATCAATGCAAAATGGTTGAAAGAAAAGCAAAAAAGTGAAGATCTTACCCAGATCAAAAAAGATATTGAATCTCTGAAATTGGAGGCTGAAAGGGCTTCAAGAACAGGAGACTACGCCAAAGTAGCGGAAATCCAGTATGGAAAGCTTCGTGAAAAAGAGGAACAACTCGAAAAGCTTGAAATAGAAATGCAAAATCATCAGAATGAGCTTATTAAAGAAGAAGTAACTTCTGACAATATTTCTGAGGTTATTGCAAAATGGACGGGAATTCCTGTCACGAAGTTATTACAATCAGAAAGGGACAAGCTACTGAATCTGGAAGCCGAACTTCACCACAGAGTTGTAGGACAGGATGAAGCCATTGGAGCTGTAGCTGATGCTATCAGAAGAAACAGAGCCGGACTAAGTGACGATAAGAAACCTATTGGATCATTCTTATTCCTTGGAACAACTGGAGTTGGTAAAACTGAGCTTGCGAAAGCATTAGCTGAGTTCTTATTTGATGATGAAAATAATATGACCAGAATTGATATGAGTGAATATCAGGAACGTCATAGTGTTTCAAGATTGGTAGGTGCTCCTCCGGGATATGTGGGATATGATGAAGGTGGACAATTAACTGAAGCGGTAAGAAGAAGACCTTATTCGGTAGTTCTTTTGGATGAGATTGAAAAAGCCCATCCTGATGTTTTCAACACATTGCTTCAGGTTTTGGATGATGGTCGTTTAACGGATAATAAAGGTCGTGTTGTGAATTTCAAAAACTCAATCATTATCATGACTTCGAATTTAGGTTCGCATCTTATTCAGGAGAATTTTGAAAATATCACTGACGAGAATCAGGATGAGATTGTGGATAAAACGAAAGTTGAAGTCTTCGATCTTTTAAAACAAACCTTACGTCCGGAATTCTTAAACAGAATTGATGAAGTGGTATTGTTCCAACCTTTAAGAAAGAAAGAAATTGGAAAAATCGTTCAGTATCAATTGAGAGGATTCAATGATATGTTATCAAAACGTAATATCATCATGACTTTCACTCAGGATGCAGTAGATTATCTGATGGACAAAGGATATGATCCTGCTTTCGGGGCAAGACCTTTAAAAAGAGTAATCCAACAGGAAGTATTAAATAAACTGTCAAAAGAAATCCTTGCCGGAAATGTGAATGATGGTGACAGAATTACTCTGGATTACTTTGTAGAAACCGGATTGGTTTTTAGACCAACGGAACAATAAAAAATAAAGTAGTTTTTTTCATATACATTAATTTTTGTAAGTAGGTGCTGTAGATTTCTCTACAGCACTTATTTTTTTACATAATTATCCAAGTATCGTGAAATATTATTATCTTTATTTCCCAAACAAATTAATAACTAAAACAAAATCAGTATGAAAAAGTTAAAAAGAAACGAGTTGAAGAACATTGATGGCGGAATGGCTTCTGCTTTAATTATGTGTGACGAGAACTGGAACTGCCCAACCGGTCTATGCTGCACAGCAGGAATGGTTTGTAGGGATCCAAAAAAATACGGATGCATTTAAAAAATTAAGCCGGAGATTTTCTCCGGTTTTTTTATGACCCCATCATCGGTTCGTTTTCAAAAATGTAAAAATTTCATACACAATCCGTAAAAACACGGTAAAAATAACGGTATAATTCCCTATTTAATAATAGTTTTTCTTTCATATTTTTTCCGAAATTTGCAGTAATATGGATATTCCATGATAAAACTAAGTTATGAATACAGAATCTACTAACGAAAATGATCAACAAAGATCAGGAGCAATGTCTAATGCTCTGATTAAAGCTCTTATTGACAATTATCGTCAAAATCACCTTACTGCCATCAATAATGCTTTAGGAATAGAAGATGCTCATTCCATTTGGTTTGACCTTCCTAAGCTAAAAAGTTTCATTGCTTTGGTAGAACAGGAAGCAAGCAAGATAAATCCTGAATGTACGGAAGAAGATTTGGGGATCAGATTTTATTATGCCGCCTATCCAAAAGTTGAAAATTGGGACATTATGGAAAATCACCCTGTTCCTCAGGAATATTCTGAAAGACATACATTGGTGATGATTCCAACACTGAAAAAAGAAAGTGAAGAGGGAGAAAAACTGGATTATGATTTCAATTCATTAACACAACAAAACTTAGCGTTAAGCGCACGTGGTATACCGCTTTCTGATGACGATGGAGATCTTGGAGAAAACCAAGGAACCCTAACTCCTCCAGGCAACCCTAAAACACAAAAGTACTAATCTCCCTGTAAAATATTTTATACTATTAATAAACAATGACTGAGTTCCAAAAGTTTTTCTTACAATTCATGTATGTTGGGGAAGGAATTGCTGCTTTAACTTCTCTTATTTATTTTAACCGTGTAAAAAAACAATATTGGAAGTATTTGGCATTATATCTTATTGCTATTTTTTTGTGTGAATCTGCTGTAAAATGGGCTGAAAAACCTCTTCATATAGATAGAGTTAAGTTTTACAATTATTTTGTCATGCCATTACAGTTTATTTTCTTTTATTGGCTGTACGCCAAAAAATCACTAAAAAAAACAACTCTATTTTATATTTTTGCTGCCATCTATCTCTTGTCATTCATTCCCAATGCTTTATTCTTTTCAAATAACAAAGTAGTATACTCCTTTAACTATACTTTTGGATGCCTTTTTTTAATGGTACTGGTTATTATGGAATACTATAAGCAGGTAAATTCATCTGAAATTTTAAAGTTCAGCACAAACAAAATGTTTTATATCAACCTGGGAATAACACTCTTTTATATTGGAACCCTCCCATTTATGACATTCATGTCGCTTCTTTGGGAATATAGAAATATTTGGGATTTATATTTTGCTTATTTCCAGATTTCAGGAGCTGTAATGTATCTTTTATTTGCAAGTTCATTTATATGGGGAAAACAGAGCTTTTAATTACGATCATTCTTTTCAATACATTTTTTTTAATGTTTGTTGTGGCTGTAGCCATCTACATCAGAAATTACAGACAACGCAAAAAAGAGTATCTGAATGAAATTGAAATGAAAAATGAAATTCATCAAAGAGAACTTCTGGCTACCCAATTGGAGATTCAGCAGGCGACCATGCAGCAAATCGGGAGGGAGCTTCATGACAATATTGGCCAGAAACTAACCTTGGTAAGCTTATATGTTCAACAGATGCTCTATGAGAATAAAGTTCCTGAAGCCAGCGAAAGAATTGATCAGGTCTCACAGATCATCAACCAATCCCTTCAGGATCTCCGAAGCCTTTCTAAGACATTGACTGATGACAACATCAATCAAAAGGAAATTGTAACTTTGATTCAGGAAGAGGTAGACAATACCAATTCTTTAAAAAAGTGCAAGATTAATTTTGAACACAATTTTAATCAACTAGACCTGGGATTTGTTCATAAAAATGTACTTCTCAGAATCACTCAGGAATTTATTCAGAACAGTATAAAACATTCTCAATGCAAGAATATTTTTATCAGTTTAAATACTTCCGAACATATTCTTTGGGAGCTTAACATTCATGATGACGGGATCGGATTTGATACCTCCCAAACAAAATTCAATGGAATAGGTCTTACAAACATGAAAAACAGGGCAGAAATTATAGGTGCCGATTTCAAACTGGAGAGCCAGGATCATAAAGGAACGCTCCTCAATATCACTTTAAAAAAACAACCATGAAAAAATCTATTGTAATTGTTGATGATCACATCCTTATTGCCAAGGCTCTTGAAGGGATTATTGATAACTTTAATGAATTTGAGGTAATCTATGTATGTGAAAATGGAAAAGACCTGATTCAAAAATTTGAAGAGGGAAACTCAATTCCTGATATTATCCTTTTAGATATCAGCATGCCTATTATGGACGGCTTTGAAACTGCAGCATGGCTTGCCAAACACCATCCCAACATTAAGGTAATGGCGCTCAGCATGCAGGGAGACGACAACAGCGTGATTAAAATGATCAAAAACGGAGCAAAAGGATACCTTCTAAAAAACACCCATCCGAAAGATCTGGAAACAGCTCTTACAAGACTGGATACTGATGGTTTCTTTTACCCGGAATGGGCTTCAAAAATCATATTTTCCAATTTCAACAAAGATCAGGAAGCTGAAATCACAGTTAAAATATCTGATCGTGAAAAAGAATTCTTGAAATACACCGTTACGGAGCTTAGCTATAAAGAAATTGCAGACCGAATGTGCTGCAGTCCCAGAACTGTAGAGAGCTACAGGGATCAGCTTTGTGATAAGCTTGATTTAAAAACCCGTGTAGGGCTCGCAGTTTTTGCGATCAAAAACGGCTTTGCTAATTAAAGTTTTACATTAAAAAAATTCTATAAAAATTAAAATTAAATTAAATGTTTACATTTAAAAATACACTTAAATGTGAAATAAATAATTTAATTTTCGAAATTAGTTAAAATTCAATACAATCCCAATAAAACTAATTTATAATCAATAAAACCATTCATTAAATAGGAATAATTCAAATAAATTAGAAAATAATTTGCATATCAATTTTAAATAATATAATTTCACATCCTCAAACCAAAAAAAAAGATATGAAAAGATTATTATTTGGGGTCCTTGCATTGGGCTTTATGTCTGCGTGTAACAACGACAGTGTAACTAATCAAAATGAAACTTCGGCAGATAAGGAAATTGCTTCCACCTCTGCGCTAAAAAGAAATTGTCCTTCTGAAGAAATGAGACAGGAAGCTTTGGAAAAAGATCCTGCATTAAGACAAAAAGTTGCAGAAATAGATGCCAACGCTGAAAGATTTGCCAACAACATTGCACTAGGAAAAGTGCTGGCAGATGGAACAGTTGAAATTCCTGTTATTGTTAATGTAATCTACAAAACAGCTGCCCAGAATGTTTCAGATGCAAGAATTGCAGAACAAATTGCAGTACTGAATGCTGACTACAGCGGAACAAACAGTGATGTTTCAAGTATTCCTACTGAGTTTCAGGCTGTAAAAGCTGGTGATGTAAAAGTGAAATTCAGATTGGTAAATACCATCAGAAAAACTACGACCAAAACATCATGGAGCAAATCAGACAGAACAAACAACACTATGAAGAAAGCCTCTACGGGAGGAATTGATGCTACCAACCCTACCAACTACTTTAATATTTGGGTTGTGGGCAGTATGCCGGATACTCAAGGAGAAATCTTAG
Source organism: Chryseobacterium aurantiacum (assembly GCF_003020585.1). Lineage (GTDB taxonomy): Bacteria > Bacteroidota > Bacteroidia > Flavobacteriales > Weeksellaceae > Chryseobacterium > Chryseobacterium aurantiacum. Next base: position 43,570 of record NZ_PXUE01000008.1, on the reverse strand, counting down.
GGTACGCTACTTTCCCTGAGGATGCAGGTACATGGAAAGACGGTGTAGTAATCGCGGCTCCATTCTTTGGTAAAACCGGAACATCTTCTCCTTTCAACTTAGGAAGAACTGCTACCCATGAGGTAGGACATTATTTAGGTCTTAGACATATTTGGGGAGACACCACATGTGGAGATGACTTAATCGCAGATACCCCTACACAAACAACTGCTAATACAGGTAAACCAACATATCCTCTTTACAACACTTGCTATGGAGTAAAAAGATCTGTTATGTTTATGAACTATATGGATTACTCTGATGATAACTCATTATATATGTTTACTGCAGGGCAAAAAACAAAAATGCAATCTGTAACAGCTTCTTCCGGAGCAAGATCAGGATTAAGAGTTTACTAATAAATCACACCATTTAAATAATATTTAAAATCTATTCCGCATTTGGGATAGATTTTTTTTAATATTTTTACGCAATTTAAATTTAAGGACCACAAGGATGAAAAAATTGGCCCTAGCCTCGGGTATACTATTAAACTTATATAGTTACAAAGCACAGGATACTGTTCAGTCTAGAAATCTCAAGGAAGACATTGCTTTGCTTAACTCTACTATTTCAATACAAGAAAAAACTCCATTTCTAAAGAAAGAATGGGTAAAAAAATCAGTTGCCCCCACTCTACTTTTTGCGGCTGCAGCTGCAACATGGGGAGAAAAAGAAAACATTCGTGAAGTTCGTAACCGATACCTACCTGCCTTTAAGGTAAAATATGACGATTATCTTCAGTATGCTCCGGCTTTGGCGGTTTATGGATTGAAATTAGGAGGGGTGAAAGGAAGAAATAATCTGGGAAGAGCTACTTTGTCCTATGGAGCCAGTTTAGTCATCATGGGAATTCTTGTGAACTCCATTAAATATACAGCAAAAGTTGAACGGCCAGATGGCTCCAAGAATAATTCATTTCCATCCGGACATGCGGCTATGGCCTTTACCAACGCCAGCTTTCTGCACAAGGAGTATGGTATGGTAAATCCCGCTTATAGTATTGCAGGATATGGTTCAGCTACCCTTACCGGACTTGGTAGAAACCTCAACAACAGACACTGGCTGCCTGATATTCTGGCTGGAGCCGGAATCGGTATTATTTCTACAGAACTAGGATATTTCTTTATAGATAAAATATATAAAAACAAAGGTGATAATTTAAGCATGTTATCCCGAATTGAAGGGAACGATTATCCGTCTTTCCTGGCAATAAAACTGGGAACCACGTTTGGTACCACAAACTTTTTAAAAGAATCAGAGCTTGATGACAAGAAGCAAATCGGTTTTGAAGGAGGACTGGAAGGCGCTTATTTCTTTTCAAAAAAATGGGGTATAGGTGGAGATTTTAGCTTCAGCAGTTTCCCTATAAAACCAATGAAAGTAAATCTGGATGATGGAGACAGCTTCGGGGAGCATGAAATCATAACACAATCTCTGGGCTTTCTGGGAGCAGGAATAGGACCTTATTTTTCTCACGAGTTTTCAGATAAATGGCAACTGACTTTAAAGGCAACTGCAGGATACTCTGCTACGGCCAGTGGAAAAGTATTTATTAAAAGTGACAGCATTGACGGCCCCAACCACCAGCTCGAAATTGCACGATACAAACCCAAGCCTGCTTTCCGTTGGAATACCGGTGCTTCTATCACGTACAAATTTAATCCAGGGTTAGGACTTACTTTCTATACCGATTACAACGAGATTAAATCTACCATCCGTTATCGCTTTAGTGATGCCGTACAGGAGAACGAAGAACTGAACGAGGAACTGAATCATATGATAGCCAAGGAAAAAATAAATTATTTTACTCTTGGTTTAAGATTAACCGCTTATTTTTAAAAATAAAAAGCCTTCAGAGATCTGAAGGCTTTTACTTTTATAAGGTTTTACTGTTATCTCCCGGTGTATAATCCATAAAAAGATCTCCATCCAAAGATACCGATTTTACTTTTTTCTTGATAGGAACCACAAGATCAGTTAGTTTTTGATCTTTTTCCCAGACTGCTGGTGAAAAATGAAGTTTCTCTATGCTACCATCCTCATAGGTCAAAACAGCATCAAACGGAATGGCAAACCCTCCAACATTTGCAACATTCACGGTCAGCAAATCATTCATTTGTGATGCTCCGGCCACTTTTAAATCAATATAATTATTAGTATAAAACCAATTGTGGAAAAACCAATTCAGATTTTTTCCGGAACCTGTATTCATAGAATTAAAGTAATCCCAAGGGACAGGATGCTTTCCGTTCCAGTTATCCATATAATGATGCAATGCTTTTTTGAACAATTCATCACCCAGATAATCTTTCAATGCCAGATAAGATAAGGATGATTTTACGTAGGAGTTATTTCCATATCCCGACCCACTTACTTGCGTACTCATTGTAATGATGGGTTGATCCTGCTCTGCAGATGGATCGCTAATCCATTTTTTCACTCTGAAATTTTTATAAAATTCCTTTGCGGCAGCTTCACCATTTTCATCAATTCCAATTAAATACTCCAAGGTAGTAGCCCATCCCTCATCCATGAATGCATATCTAGTTTCGTTAATCCCCATATAGAAAGGGAAATAAGTATGGGCAATTTCATGATCTGCTGTAAGTCTTGCATCCTGTAAGTTATCCGGAATACTGGTATCATTAATCATCATTGGATATTCCATATCCGCATATCCTTGAATGGCAGTCATTACATTATAAGGATATTCTACACCCGGCCATTTTTTTGAAAACCAATCCAGATTATAGCGCATCCAGTCTACATACTGTTCAAAATCCTTTGCTCCGGCTTTATATCCTGATTGTACGCTAGCTCTCTTGGTTTTCAACTGAACACTGGCAGCATCCCATACATAATGATTACTCAAGGCAAAGCAAAAATCTGTAATATGATTGGCTCTGAATTTCCATACATTCCATTTATTCTGTTGGGTAACTTTCCCAGACTTCATTTCCTGTTCCGTAGCAATGCGCATTACCTTGTCACTCTTTAATGAGGCTTTATATCTTTTCAAATACTCCGGCTGAAGAACAGCTTCTGGATTTAAAAAATCTCCGGTTGCCCACACTACATAATTTTTGGGTGCCGTAATGGCAAAGCTATAGTCATTAAAGTCATTATAAAATTCCTGCCTGTCAGAATGTGGAAGCATATCCCATCCGTTGTAGTCATCATATACAGAAACTCTTGGGAAAGAATAGGCTACATAGAATGTTTCAGGATCAATCTGTCCCTCTCTTCCACTTTGTACAGAAAGGGGATATTCCCACTCGATTTTAATCTCAGCTTTTGATTTTGACTTTAAGCCTGATTTTAATTCTACTTTCTCAACAGTCCCCCAATCATCACTGTTGATATCATATTTTTCACCATTAACTGCAAATGACTTAATCTTAAGTCCTGAGGACAAAAAATCGCTGGAAACCGCTCCAGATCTTGGAGACTGTGGTTTATGCATATTGTTAACAAATCTTATGGCCAGTTCATTGAGAATATCCGGACTATTGTTTGTATAAACAATTGTTTCTTTTCCGGAAACCATCTTTGTACCGGCATCCACTTTCACTTCAACATTGTAAATTCCTTTATTCTGCCAATAGTTCTTACCTGGTGCACCAGAAATATCACGGGTCCCATTTTCATAAGCTTTTTTAATATTTCTCGGCATATACAGCTCCTGAGCGGACAACTGTAGTAACGAAACGACCATCAGCATTCCGGAAAAAATTCTCTTCATAACGACCTTTTTTAAAGATAGGTATCAAAAATAGCGAAAATGTGACACTGGGTGGTCATTTCTTTTGTAATAATGTTTTATGATAATTGGTTTTTCATTTAATATATCCTAAAGCCTATCCTGCTCAGATGTCTTTTTGATGGTCTTGGCATTTTTGACAGACTGGTTTCCAAAGTTGAATTTCAATGAAAGGGTAAAGCCTTGGGTATCTGTATAGTCCTGAAAGTAGTTATCCTGATTGGCATATTTGGTAACAATCTTTTGGCCTGTTGTTCTAAAAATATCACTAACGATTAAGCTTGCTTCTAATCTTTTATTAAAAAACTTTCGGTTCATTACAAAATAAGCAGACCACGCACCGGAAATCTTGAAAGTTCCCTGTATTGATGGAGAATAATAACGATGTCCCATTTCCATTTTCCAATCACTATTTTTATCTAAAGTGAAGCTTGTAGAAATATTAGATTCCCAGTTCCAAACCTTATTCTTATACAGCATTCCGTCAACGCCCTTGAAATAGTTTTCATTGTGTTCCAGATTTTCAGACAGAATGATATTCCACCAAGGTTTCACCTGAAAGTTTTTATACAAACTTAAACCGAAAGCCTCACCTTTTTCAATATTGGTAAAATGATAGATCAAACTATTGGTCTCTGGTTCCTGATATGAAATTTCCATAGACGGGAATAGTTCTTTGCGATAGTAAAAATCCAGATTCCAGTTTTTCCATGAATAGGTTAGATTAAGATTATGAGTAATGGTTGCCTTTAGTTTCGGGTCACCCTGATAGTATGAAAAGAGGTTATAATAAGATTTTGCGGGATTCAGCCATGAATATGATGGTCTATTGATACGCTTGCCATACGAAAACCCGAACTCCTGCTTATTTTCTGTGGTATATTGAGCATAGAAAGTAGGAAAAAAGTTCCAGTAATTATTTTTGTTTTGATCGTATGGTTCAGAAACAATACCTTCAAGATCTGTCATTTCTGCACGAAGTCCTCCTTTAAAATTCCATTTTCCAATATTGTAGGAAAGTGAGGAATACAGAGCAAAATTATGTTCTTTATAATCAAAAACACTGCTTTTCTCAGGCCTGTATTCTAATATTCCATTTTGATTATCAGAAAAATCAAGTTTACTATTGGTCTTTACAAAACTATATTTTGTTCCGGACTCAAATTCTATCTTATCGCCTTTCCACTGATAATCTATCTGAGTAGAATACAGTTGTACATCCGCTTTATTTTGGGTCATGAAGTTATCTTCTTTAGGAGGCTGACCGGCAAAGTTTAAATGGGTAATTACGTTCTGATATTTACTGGCATTATTCCCTGTAAAGTAATTGGTCCAGGATAAACTGCTCTTTTTATTCAGCTTCCTGTCTATCTGGAAGCTGACTGAATTATTAATAGAGCGGGAATCATGATCATTAAGAGTTCTATAATCAGACTCAATAACATCCTGATTATTATAAATCAAGGTAGGCACATCATACGTTCCATAGGACTTTGGGGAAAAATACCCTGAATAGTTGAGGCTTAGGTTGGTCAAACTGTCCAACTCATATTCCACATTAAAATTCAGGGTATTCTGGTTAGTGTTTTTATCCTTCCTATTCATTGTACTCATCCATCTGGTCTGACTTTCGGGATAATTAACATAGTCAAACCCTTGTCTATAATAAGTTCCCATCCCTTTGTAATAGCTTCCCATAATGGAAAATTTATCCTTTTTATAATATTGAGATAATCCAAAAACAGCCTTTGCATACTGAGTCTGAACATATTTTGAAGACAAAATGCCACGATAGCCTTCAATCTTGTTCTTTTTCATAATAATATTCAGAACCGAACTTCCTGAGGCCTCATATTTTGCAGGCGGGTTAGTAATCACTTCTACGGACTTCACCTCATCTCCCTGAGTATTCTCCAGAAGGTTCTTAAGTTCATCCCCTGTCAACATCACTTTTTTATCATTAATGGTCACCAAAATTCCTGTACTACCTTTCACTGCGAGTACATTATTATTGGCAGTAACGCCGGGGGTATTTTTTAAAATTTCCCATGCATTCAGTGATGAAATATTGCTGTTTTCCACATTAAATTCCAGACGATCTACTTTTCGTTTCACCAATGGCTTTCGTTTGGTCATTACAACCTCTTCAATCTCTTGGGATTCTTTTTTAAGAATAATTTGCAAGGCTTCTGGTTTTTCAAGATCCAGTTTTTTTTCAAATAAAAAATATCCTTCATTTTTCACTACCAGTTTTATATTCTCTCCAAAAATATCCTCCAGGACAAATCCACCCTTAGCATCAGTTTTCAGTTCTTTGATTAGTTTATTCTGTGAGTCATACAGCTCTATTCGTGCCGATGAAACCCTTTCATTATCTGTGTTCACAACTGTTCCTGCTAGTTTTTGTTTCTGGGCAAACGCCAACATTGGAAAACACAGGAAAAGAATAATTTTGTTCATGATTATATTTTTAAAGAATGGAGCAAAACAGTATGTATTCTTGTTTTACGAAGCAAAATTCCATATTGAGCAGGAGAATTTCGGTTAACGAAAGGTTAATGATGGGTTAACGCATTTTCCTCCATCAGGAAGAAAAAATGTAAAGCGAAAAAATCAGGTTAATGAAAGGTTAATAACAAAATACAACATCAATAAAATGGTTAAATCTTTATCTTTGTTATCAATGATTTCCAAAAGTAAAAATCTTCTATTTCTTTTTACAGCCCTATTCCTACTTCTGTTAGGAATACAGGTTTATTTTATGTATAAAACCTATCAGGTAAAGGAAAGAGACATTTACAGATCCGTAGACGAGGGACTTAGCAGCTACGCAGATAAACTGGAAAACATTCATGATGCCAAGGAAATGAAAAGTGACTCTCTACAGAAGATCATTATTCAGTATTACGAAAAAGAGATCAGCCAAAAGGAGTTCATCTACCATTTTATAGAAGACAGAAAAGCTTCCAGAGAAAGGCTTAGCAATTATATCAACAGTCGCCTTAAAAAAGATGGATATAAAATTTCTGCAAGAATTCAATACACCTCTATCATTCACCTTCCGGACAGTGCTAAACTGATTGATCATCCCATTATTATTTTCGAAACAAAAAACAAGGTAAAAAAACCTAAAATCACCAGTACCGGAACCTGGAGAACCTCTTCTACCAAGGAAGTTAAAGGAAAAGAAACGACCAGCGAGAGGGAAACATTCTTTGTGAAGAGTCAGACTGATTTTGAGGTTGATAATATAAAAAGTCTTGTTTTCAAGGAACTTGCGTTATTGATCATTTGCTGTGTAATTTTATTAGCAAGTGTTCTGCTTCTGTATATCTTCACCATCAGAAACCTCATCAGGCAACAAAAGCAGGTAGAAGTTCTCCACACTGTTGTAGATAACATTTCTCATGAGTTTAAAACCCCGATCGCTACCTTAAAAATTGCTTCCAAGACTTTAAAAAAGGGCTGGAATGCAGAAACACTACCCCTTATTGACCGGCAAATTGCCCGCCTTGAAAGTTTAATGCTGCAGCTTCATAAAGATGAAATACCCGATGAGGTGGTTGCAGTACAGCCTGAAGACTGGGATTTTTTCATTCAGGATTTGGCTTTTACGTATCATCAAATAGATTTTAAATTTGAAAATAAAGTTTCCGAAAAACTACCCTTTGACAAAAACCTAATGGAAACTGTCATTAAAAATCTTTGTGAAAACAGTATCAAATACGGCGCATCTTTTGTGAAAATAAATACCAATACTTCTACCCAAAATCTGAATATTGAAATTTCTGATAATGGCCAAGGGATGGAAAGCAAAGAGCTAACAAATATTTTTGAAAAATTCTACAGAATACAGTCCAATAACATTCATAACAGTAAGGGGCTTGGGCTGGGACTTTATTTTGTAAAAAAAATAATCACAACCTATAATGGTAAAATAGAGGTTTCCAGTAAACCTGGGGCCGGAAGTATTTTTAAAATAACCATTCCTTATGAAAACTAAGATCCTATTAGCAGAAGATGATTCGGATTTCGGAATGATCCTTAAACAATATCTTGAACTGGAAGATTTTGAGGTCAGCTGGTTTCAGAATCCTGAAGATATTATTGAAATTCTTTCCTCCGATTTCCCTTTTCAGATTGGGATTTTAGATGTGATGATGCCTAATATTGATGGCTTCTCTCTTGCCAAAATGATTCTCAAGGAAAAAAACAATTTTCCTGTTTTATTTTTAACAGCAAAGAATCAGAAAATCGATAGGTTAACCGGATTAAAGATAGGAGCGGATGATTATATAGCCAAGCCATGTGATCCCGAGGAACTGGTTTTAAGGATTAAAAATATTCTGAAAAGAACCTCTCCTCCAATTACTGAAATTCAGATAAAAATCGGGCAATATTTGCTGGATACTCAAAAACTTTCACTTTCCCATCCTGCGGGGAATATACGTCTTACTGTTCGGGAGCAGGAGCTTCTTTTATATTTACTGAAGCACAATCATTCCATGATAACAAGGGATGAAATTCTTGATAATCTTTGGGAAACCAATGACTATTTTACGGGCAGAAGTCTGGATGTATTTATCAGCAGATTGAGAAAATATTTCAGTAATGATGAGGAAGTAAAAATCCAATCCCTTAGAGGAATTGGATTTGAAGTTGATTTTCCAACAAATTAATCTTAAAAAGAAAGATTCACAATCACCGGAAAATGATCTGACGGATAAAGGAGATTCTCTCTTCTGTCATTGATATGTCTGTGAGATCTTATCTTAAAGTCTTTTGTAAAAATATAGTCAATCCTTTCTTTTGGAATCTCATTTACATTAAAGGCCGTAAAGGTTCCTACAGGTCCATAATGCTTGGTTTCCGAATGGTAAAAGGTATCTTTCATATTTTGAGAAAGGATTTTTACAGGTTCTGTATCCTCTGTCAGATTAAAGTCTCCGCTTAATGTTACAGGCAGGTTTCTCGGATTAAGCTCCTTTATTTTTTTAAGGATCAATTCAGAGGATTTTACTCTTGCAACATTTCCAATATGATCAAAATGAATATTCATGGCAAGAAATTCTTTCTTTGACTTTTTATCCTTGAAGATGGCATAGGTGCAGATTCTATTCAATGCAGCATCCCACCCTTTTGATGGTTTCTCAGGTGTTTCAGATAACCAGAACGTCCCCGATTTTACCACATCCAATCTGTTTGTATTGTAAAAAATAGCAGAGAACTCTCCTTTTTCCTTACCATCATCTCTTCCCACCCCAATATAATCATAGTTTTTTAATCCGCTTTTGATATCTTTCATTTGTTCGGGAAGCGCTTCCTGAACTCCGAAATAATCAGGGTGATAATAAGTGAGTAAATCGGAAACATCCTGTTTTCTTTCCGGCCATGCATTTTCCTTATCAGATGCAACGTTAAGCCTGATATTAAAACTCATCACTGTAAGGTCCTGTGAAAATCCCAATGCAAAAAACATAAGGAATACGATTGAAAGTCTGAAATTCATAGTCTATTTTATCAATTTGAGACAAAAATAAGACTTCCCTGTGACAGAGAAGTCTTATTTACATCATTATATTGTTAAATTATTGCAGATTTTAAACCTTGCCTTAATCTAGTTTGATTTCTTTGCTTTAATCATAGCCTCCAATGCATCCCACATTTCACTTGGGATTGCTTCAAGCATGTTAAATTCTCCGGCCCCCTGAAGCCATTCGCCACCATCAATAGTTACCACTTCCCCATTCATATACGCTGAATAATCTGAAACAAGGTAAGCAGCAAGGTTAGCCAACTCCTGATGTTCTCCTACTCTTCTCAAAGGAACTTTTTTCTTCATATCAAATTTTTCCTGAAGATCTCCCGGAAGAAGTCTGTCCCAAGCCCCTTTTGTAGGGAATGGTCCCGGAGCAATTGCGTTGAAACGAATTCCATATTTCGCCCATTCTACAGCCAAAGATCGGGTCATTGCCAAAACTCCAGCTTTTGCACAGGCAGATGGCACTACATAAGCAGAACCCGTCCACGCATAGGTTGTTACAATATTAAGCACTGTTCCTGGTGTTTTAGAATCTATCCAATGTTTTCCTACAGAAAGCGTACAGTTTTTTGTTCCTTTTAGAACAATATCCAAGATAGAATCAAAGGCAGAATGGGTTAGCTTTTCCGTTGGAGAGATAAAGTTTCCGGCAGCATTGTTTAATAGGATATCAATTTTACCAAACTCCTTTATGGTAGCTTCTTTCATTGCTTCCACCTCATCCCAGTTTCTTACATCACAAGCAACGCAAAGAACTTTCCCACCTGTTTCATCTTCCAGTTCTTTTGCTGTAGTCTGTAGTTTTTCAAGGTTTCTGGAAGTGATTACCACATTGGCACCCAATTCAAGGAAATATTTGGTCATTGCCTTTCCAAGACCGCTTCCTCCTCCCGTTACAATCGCTACTTTATCTTTCAGTGCACCTTCGCGCAACATTGGCTGTGTATACATGCTCATAATTTAATTATTTTAATAAATATATAATATAAATTCTACAGGCTGTAAAAGATTCCTATAGAAAATCAATGATACTTTGTATGTAAATTTAATATAATTATTCTTCCCGTCATTTTTTTAAATTATGCAGGAGATAGTAATAAGAAAAAAGCCGTTTCAAGCATGATGAAACGGCTTTTAATTACTATTGAAATATGAGTTATGAAGTAACTGTTCCTTTAAAAGAAAGTGTTTTAGGTGTTTTGCTCTCGCTGGTTGTAACATTCACCGTTTTCATGAATGGGCCTGCAGCTGCCGCATTGTAGCTAGCTTCTACAAATCCTTTTTTCCCAGGCTGAATAGGCGTTTTAGTATAATCTGCTGTTGTACATCCACATGAAGGAGCTACATTTTGTATAATAATTGGTTTTGAACTTGTATTGGTAAATTCAAATCTGATAATTTTTGGTTTTCCCTGAGGAATATTACCTACATCTATAGATTCTGATTTCCATTTGATAGCATCAGCAACTCTATTTACGATTGAAAGAGTATCTCCTGAAAATACATTGGCATAAAATGGAGAGAAAGCCAAAACTGCTAAAACTGCTGTAATTTTTAATTTTTTCATGAGTATAAATTTTAATAGTTAGAAATAATAAAGAAAACTGTTATTCTCGTTATGATATCACAAATGTAAAGCACGTAAGCCTTACAACTTGTTAACTGCTATCAAACATTTGTTAACAAGTTGTTAATGATAAAAGATTAATAGATATTTTTGGATAATATTGTTCTGGAAAATGAAAATCAAAAAACTCAATATCATCATTACGCTGGGGTTTATAGCTATTATTGGAATTTTAATAGCCCAGCTGATGTGGACTCGCCAGGCTTATAATCTTGAAGACAAGAAATTTGATCAGAAAGTGAATATTGCTTTAATGGAGGTAGCAGAAAAACTATCCGGAGGAAAAAATTCTTTTACTGAAAATCCTGTTCAGAATATTGCCAATGATTATTATGTGGTTAATATTAACAATGAGTTTCACCCTGTAGTTCTTGAATATTATCTGAAAACAGAATTCACCCGTTTTCAAATCAATACCGATTATGTGTATGCACTATATAACTGCCACAGTGATAAAATGATTTATGGAAAATATATGACTACCCATCAGGAAAGTCCAAGTAATAAGGTGATCAATTTTCCAAAACATAAAAACCTGATCTATTATTTCTCTATACGTTTTCCAGACAAAACCACGTATCTGATCAGTTCACTAAGATTCTGGTATTTGCTTACATTTGCCCTTATCATCATTCTTTTGGTATATGTTTATTCTATCTATACAATCATTCAACAGAAAAAATTCTCGGAATTGCAGCGTGATTTTATTAATAATATGACCCATGAATTTAAAACTCCCCTATCATCAATCCTTTTAGCATCAGAAGCACTTAACAAGCAGGAAGCAGTAAAGGAAAACACTAAGCTTCAAACCTATACTTCCATCATTATTGATCAAAGTTACAAGCTTAACAGCCACATTGAAAAGATCTTGAATCTTGCTAAAAATGATGCTTCGGGAATGTCATTAAAGCCTCAAAAAATCATACTTCTTCCTTTTATTCAGGAGATTGCCGATGCTATGCTGCAAAAAGACAAAGACCTCAGCATTCAAATAGAAATTGACAACAGTGCTTCAATAATGGCTGATGAATTTCACTTCACCAATATCATTTATAATATTTTAGATAATTCCATTAAGTATTGTGAAGCAAAGCCCACGATTGTCATTTCATCCTATAAAGATCCAAAAGGATTATATTTAAAATTTAAAGATAATGGAATAGGTATTCCTGCTAAAAATATTCCTCATATTTTTGAAAAATTTTACAGGGTAAATACTAAAAGAAGTGAAGAGGTGAATGGGTTTGGATTAGGATTATTTTATGTAAAGAAAGTTGTTCAGCAGCATAACTGGAGAATTTCCGTTGAGAATAATGCAGACACGGGAATTACCACAACCCTCTTTTTCCCGTTTTAAATTGAATAAGTATGGAGAAATCTAAAATTTTATATGCAGAAGATGACGAAACTATCGCTTTCCTGATACAGGACAGCCTGGAAACTTACTATGACATCAACTGTTATTCGGATGGAAAATCTGCCCTTGAAGCATTTAATATTCAAAGTTTCGATATTTGTCTGCTGGATATTATGATGCCCGAACTAAACGGATTTGAAGTGGCTGAGCAAATCCGCAGTAAAAACGCTGATATTCCTATTATTTTTATTTCCGCCAAAGCTTTAAAAGAAGATCGTATCAAAGGTCTCAAAATAGGAGCTGATGATTATCTGGTAAAACCATTCAGTATAGAAGAACTGATTTTGAAAATTGAAGTTTTCCTGAAACGTTCAAAGAAAACGAACGTCCATTCTTCAAACTATAAGGTCGGGAAGTATAACTTTGATCCCCAAAACTATACTTTGCAGGAAGCCAACCATACGATTAGCCTTACCCAAAGAGAATCTGAACTGCTTTTATATTTTATCCGCAATAAAAATACAGTCCTGAAAAGACAGGATATCCTGAAAGCCATTTGGGGCGATGATGACTATTTTATGGGACGAAGTCTGGATGTATTTATTTCCAGATTACGAAAAGTTCTGGCTGATGAACAAAATATACTGATCGAAAACCTGCATGGAATAGGTTTCCGCTTTTCTGAAAAAAATAAATATTGAACAAATTCTAGCTAAAATAAAACAGCAAATGATGATTTTAATTAATTTTAATCTTTGAAAAACTACCATTAATGAAAAATCACAGAACTACTGTTTTTCTGTTTCTTTTATTTTTGAGCCTACATTATAAAGCTCAAAAATTTGAAAAATTAATACAATATGTCAATCCTCTTATTGGGACTGAAAAAATGGGACATACCTATCCCGGGGCCACAGTACCCTTTGGAGCTGTTCAGTTAAGCCCTGAAACAGATAGCATTTCCTATGAACTTAACGGCAAATATAATGGTGAAGTTTATAAATACTGTGCAGGGTATCGCTACGAAGACAAAACCATTGTAGGCTTTAGTTCTACTCACTTTAGCGGGACGGGACATTCTGATTTGGGAGATTTCCTCATCATGCCTACGGTTGGAAAACTTCAACTTAATCCCGGAACGTCTTCTCATCCTGAAAATGGCTACAGAAGTAAATTTACTCACCAAAATGAAACAGCAGAAGCCGGGTACTACAAAGTAAAACTTGATGACCATCATATTTTAGCAGAATTAACGGCAACCACAAGAGTTGGTGTTCATCGTTATACTTTCCCCAAGTCAGATCAGGCCCATATTATTTTGGATTTGATGGCGGGCATTTACAATTATGATGGAAAAAACGTCTGGACCTATGCTCGCGTAGAAAACAATAACACCATCACAGGATACCGACAAACCAATGGATGGGCAAGAACCAAAACGGTTTATTTTGCCATGAAATTTTCAAAGCCATTCAAGTCTTATGGCCAGAAAAACTATGATGAAAAGCAAGTTTATAAAGGATTTTGGAGAAAATTTGATCAAACCAAGAACTTTCCGGAAATCGCCGGCAAGAATCTGAAAATGTATTTTGATTTTGACACTCAGGAAAATGAGGCCATTGAAGTTAAACTTGCCATCTCACCCGTAAGCCAGGCCAATGCCATGGAAAACCTTGAAAAAGAGGCAGGAAGTCTATCTTTTGATCAGGTGAAAGCGATGGCACAGGAAAATTGGAACAAAGAATTAAATAAAATTGTCATTAAAGGTTCCGAATCCGAAAAAACTAATTTTTATACGGCTATTTATCACACCTTTATCAATCCTACAGTTTATATGGATGCTAATGGAGAGTATAAAGGTTTGGATCAAAATATTCATAAAGCAAATGGTTTCACCAACTATACCACATTCTCCTTATGGGATACTTATCGGGCACTACATCCATTTTTTAACATCATCCAGCCCAAGCGAAATAACGATATGGTGAGATCAATGATGGCTCACTACGATCAATTTTCCATGAAAATGTTACCTATTTGGTCACATTATGCCAATGATAACTGGTGCATGAGCGGCTATCATAGTGTAAGTGTTGTTGCAGACGCCATTATCAAAGGAAATTATAATGGCGATCCTAAAGAAGCCTTGAAAGCCTGCGTAGAAACTGCCAACAAAAGAGATTATGAGGGCATCGGGCAATATATTGATCTAGGTTATATTCCTGCAGAAAAAAATGGAACATCAGTTTCAAATACCTTAGAATATGCCTATGACGACTGGGCTATTGCTCAATTGGCAAAACATTTGGGAGAGACAGAAATATACAATCAGTTTATCAAGCGTTCTGAAAACTGGAAGAATAACTTTGACAAAACAATAGGTTTCATGCGCCCAAGGCTGGCAGATGGAAGCTTCAAAAAGGATTTTGATGTATTGAGTACCCACGGACAAGGCTTTATTGAAGGAAACTCCTGGAACTACAGTTTCTTTGTTCCTCACAACCCTGAAGAGCTTATTCAGCTGATGGGAGGCAAAAAGAAGTTTGCTTCAAAACTGGATGAACTGTTTTCCATGCATTTGTCTGACGAATTTTTCGCAGATACAGAAGACATTACAAGAGAAGGAATCATTGGTGGATATGTTCACGGAAATGAACCGGCACACCATGTAGCTTATCTTTATAACTGGGCAGGGCAACCCTGGAAAACTCAATCACAGATCCGCCATATTCTTGAAATGCAATACAAGGCAACTCCTGACGGATTGGGAGGAAATGATGATACCGGACAAATGAGTGCGTGGTATATTCTGAGTTCCCTTGGTTTTTACCCTGTTGCACCGGGTTCAGAAGACTATTCCATCGGTAGTCCTGCTATTGATCATGCTGTTTTAAACCTTGAAAACGGAAAGATTTTTGAAATAGAAGCCATCAATCAAGGTCCTAAAAATGTATATGTTCAAAAGATTCTTCTCAATGGAAAAGTGATTAAAGATTTCACATTGAAACATTCTGAAATTATGAATGGAGGAAAACTTACGTTCTATATGGGAAGCAAAGCGAAGAAGTAAAATATTCTCGCAGATTTTGCGGATTTAGCAGATGATTGAGTTTTAAAATCTGCGTAATCTCCTAGATCTGCGAGATATAAAAATAAATTTTAGTTAAACCCAGTAGAAGATTTTAAAATAAAAGAGCGGGCTAAAGCCCGCTCCTATTGATTTATCATAATAATCTCAAGTTAATTCGAGACTATATTCTTCAATTTTGTTTTACTAATCTCTTGCTTCAAAAAGTAATCTTTCTCCGAATTTCTCTTCAGCAATTTTCCCATTATCATATACCAAATGGCCATTTACAAAAGTATGGGTAACTTTAGAATGGAAACTCATTCCCTCCAACGGGCTCCAACCACATTTGTAAAGTAAATTCTCTTTGGAAACAATCCAGTTTTCATTTAAATCTACCAACACAAGATCTGCTTTATATCCTTCTTTTACAAACCCTCTCTTCTCTACCTTGAAAAGAATGGCTGGGTTGTGGCACATCTTTTCCACAATTTTTTCAAGAGAAATTTTACCATTCTGATAGTTTTCCAGCATCACAACTAATGAATGTTGTACCAATGGTGCTCCTGATGGGCATTTTGTGTATACATTCTGTTTTTCCTCTGCTGTATGTGGTGCATGATCTGTGGCAATTACATCAATTCTGTCATCAAGAAGGGCTTCCCACAAAGCATCTTTATCTTTTTGTGTTTTTACGGCAGGGTTCCACTTAATTAAGCCTCCCTTCGTTTCATAATCTTCATTGGTGAATGTTAAATGATGAACACAAACCTCAGCGGTGATCTTTTTATCCTTCAAAGGAATATCATTTCTGAAAAGCTCCATTTCCTTAGCGGTAGAAAGATGGAAAACGTGCAGTCTTGCTCCTGTTTTCTGAGCCAGTTCAATAGCCTTGGAAGAAGATTTATAGCAAGCCTCTTCACTTCTGATCAAATGATGAAACTTAACAGGAATATCTTCGCCATATTCATCAACATACTTTTGAGTATTGGCTCTAATAGTAGCTTCATCTTCACAATGAACTGCAATCAGCATTTGGGTATTACTGAAGATATTTTCTAATGTTTCAGGGTTGTCAACCAACATATTTCCTGTGGATGAACCCAGAAATAATTTAATTCCCGGAACATTTCTAGGATTCGTCTTTAAGACCTCCTCAAGATTATCATTTGTTCCTCCCATCATAAAACCATAATTCGCATAAGCTTTATGGGAGGCTATTTCATATTTGTCTGCTAATAATTCCTGAGTAACAGCATTAGGAACAGTATTTGGCTGATCGATAAAGCTGGTTATTCCTCCCGCAATAGCTGATCTTGATTCAGTTTCAATATCACCTTTGTGCGTTAAGCCCGGATCACGAAAATGCACCTGATCATCAATTACTCCAGGCAGAAGATACTTTCCGGAACCATCAATAATCTGATCTGCCCCCTCAGAAATACCGGAAGCTATTTTAGAGATTAAATCATTTTCTATTAAGATATCGCTCTCAAAGACTTTTCCTTCGTTTACGATGTTTACGTTTTTGATAAGGGTTTTCATTTTACTTTTTAGAAATTATAGATTAGATACTGGAAACTAGAGAAATTTTTAAGTTAAAAATGGAATTACAAAATTCTAACTTCTAATATCTAGCTTCTATAAATAGCAAAATTAAGGTTTATGAATGAATTTTGATATCACTCGTAATAAATCAATTTCTAAATATTTACATTTGCATAAAAATTTTCGAATTGTATAAGAAATTATTCGGGCAAACAGCGGTATATGGACTTAGTTCTGTATTGGTCCGTATTTTCCCTTTTATTATCGCTCCGATTGTCACAAAAGCTTTCGGACCTGCTGCTTCGTCACCGTTTGTAGACTGGTATTCCATTGCAGGAGTAATTACTGTATTACTTACTCATGGTATGGAAACCTCTTTCTTCCGATTTGCACAGGAAGATAATATAGACAAGAAAACACTGATTTCCACATGCTCGGTAAGTATCATCAGCATGGGGCTCATTTATCTTATTTTGGGATATGTATTCAGGTTTCAGCTGGCAGAGGCCTTTGAAACTCCGGATCAGGTCAACTACCTGATTATTTTCCTGTTTATCCTATCACTGGACGCTTTCTCAACAATTCCGTCAGCCATACTAAGGCTTCAGGGCAAACCTTTTAAATATATGTTTTCAAAGGTAGCCGGCTCGGTGGTTTACTTCCTTCTTGTTTTGTTCTTTATCAGATGGCTCCCTAATCATCCGGAGGGAATATTAGGTTTAAAATACAATCCCGATTTTGGTGTTGGGTACGTTTTTATAGCCAATCTGATCCAAAGTATCATTACTCTTTTAATTGTTGGAAAAGAATTTTTAAGCTTTAGCATTTCAAAATTTGATTTCAGCTTATGGAAGAGAATTATGAATTATTCCTGGCCGGTTATGATTGCCGGGTTAGCAGGTATTGTCAATCAAACTCTTGACAGACAATTTTTAAAATATTTACTCCCAGAAGAAGAAGCACGCCATCAGATTGGAGTGTACGGAGCTGTTTATAAAATAGCAACCTTTATTACTGTTTTCAGACAAGCTTACCAATTGGGTATTGAACCTTATTTCTTTTCCAGTTTTAAGAACAAAGATTCTCATAAAACGTATGCTGTTTTGATGGATGTTTTTGTCATCTGCAGCTGTATTATTTATATGGGTCTTATGGTGAATCTTCAATGGATTTCAGAAAAATATTTAAGAAATCCGTTGTATTATGAGGGGATTGAAATCATTCCGTTCGTAATGCTTGGGGCATTATTCCTGGGTATTTATCTTAACCTTTCTATATGGTATAAACTATCTGACCAGACAAGAGTAGGTTTGTATATATCCGTAATCGGAGCATGTATTACCATTCTTATCAACTTCCTTTTCATTCCGGAGTATGGGTATTGGGCAAGTGCTATGGCTGCATTAATTACTTTCATGTCCATGATGATCATTTCCTATGTATGGGGGCAGAAGCAGTATCCTATTCATTATAATACTGGAAAGATATTAATGTATTTAACTTTTACCATCGCTTGTTCATTACTATCTTTTTATGAGTTCAGAACCAATTATCTGGTAGGAAACCTTCTTTTGGTACTCTTCTTTTGCCTGGTAGCTTTCAAGGAAAAAGCCATCCTATCTAAAATTATAAAGAAGTCCTAGCATTTGGTCCCTCTTTTGATACCTATTAAGCTTAAAAAAATACGAAACAAACCATTAAGCATGATAAGTATTACGTTTTCAAGAAACGTTTTTATTATTATATTTAATGAAAAAATAACCTACATTTAACAAAAAAACATCTTTATATCATCTATGAAAATTATTGTTCCAATGGCTGGACGTGGTTCCAGATTACGTCCACATACACTTACAGTTCCTAAACCACTTATTCCTATCGCAGGAAAACCTATTGTACAGAGATTGGTGGAGGATATTGCTAAAGTTGCAGGAGAAGAAATTGAAGAGGTAGCTTTTATCATTGGAGATTTTGGAGCTGAGATTGAAAAGTCTCTTATTCAGATTGCCGAAAAATTAGGAGCAAAAGGAAGCATATATTATCAGAATGACCCTCTTGGAACAGCACACGCTATCAAATGTGCTGAACAATCTATGCAGGGAGATGTGGTGATTGCCTTTGCCGATACCCTATTCCGTGCAGATTTCCAACTGGATAAAAATTCAGATGGGGTAATCTGGGTAAAAAGTGTAGAAGATCCATCTGCATTCGGAGTCGTTAAATTAGACAACTATGGTTTCATCACAGATTTTGTGGAAAAACCACAGACTTTTGTTTCAGATCTTGCCATTATTGGTATTTATTATTTCAACAGCGCTGAAAAGCTAATGGATGAAATTAATTATATCATGGAAAATAATATTAAAAATGGTGGAGAATATCAGTTGACCACTGCCCTAGAAAACTTAAGAGCAAAAGGAGCCAAGTTTACCTTAGGAAAAGTAAACGACTGGATGGACTGTGGTAACAAGAATGCTACGGTAGAAACCAACAGCAAAATCCTTGCATACGAAAAAGAAGAGATGACTCATTTTCCAGCTTCAGCGGTGATTGAAAATTCTCTAATTATTCCACCATGCTTTATTGGAGAGAATGTAAAAATCTCTAATTCTAAGGTAGGACCAGGAGTTTCATTAGGAAATAATACAACGGTTGTCAATTCTAATATTGAAAACTCCCTGATCCAGGAGAACACGAGAATCAATCATGGTAACCTTTCCAACTCAATGATTGGTAACTCTGCACAATATTTCGGAGTGGCCAGAGAGATTTCCCTGGGAGATTACTCTGTTTTAGATTTTCTTTCTAAATAAGTAAAATCAGAATTTATTTAACTTAAACAAGATATAACCAAACCACACAAAAACGTTTTGTGTGGTTTGGCGTTAATATTGCTCCGTACTTTTAATTGAAAAAGATAAATACATGAAAAATTGGATCCCACTCCTTTTATTGCTTCTTGCCTTATCATCCTGTAAAACCCGTAATGCTGTGAAAAATGGTACGGGAAGTACAAAGGATAGTATTACAACCGCAGAGGACAACAAAAATCCAAAAGACGTAAACCAACCGGTGAGAGACAAACTTACCTTTTACGAACATGTATTGATCCCGCCAAAATTTGAACAAATCAAAATAGACAGTAAGGTGCGTGTAGAAACAGGCAGCTTTGTACCAACACTTGATGCTACCATCTACATTGAAAATGATAAAAAGGTCTGGATGAATCTAAGAGCCTTATTCATTAATGTAGCCAGAGGGATTGCCACACCGGAGGGAATAAAAGGACAGGATAAAACCAGTAAAACTTATATCGACTCTGATTTCGATTACCTGAACAATCTACTGAATGTCAACTTCATTGACTATAAATCACTGGAAAAAATTCTATTAGGAAGAACTTTCGTAAAGATCAGCGATTCGCAATTTACCTTAACTCAGAACGCACAGGGTTATAAAATGGCGTCCAATGTAAATCAGAAAATTGTAACCGATGAAAAAACCAGAGAGTATAAAATTGCCCTCCAGTACGACACCAATTATGATCTGCTAAGCGTCAACCTAAAAGATGTTTTATCCCCGGATGAATTGGAAATATCTTATAGCGACTGGAATGAATACAACGGAATACGACTTCCTCAAAATGTTAAAATAATTATAAAAGGCTCAAAATCTAGTCAAATTTTACTGGAAAATACGAAATTTGACTTTTCGAGGATGGAAACACCTTATTCTGTACCATCCAGTTATAAGAAAATAGAGATTAAATGATTAAAAAATTTAGCTTTTTAATAGGTGTTCTTATGTTTGGACTGCACCAGGGACAGCAGAAGAAAGAACAGCTGCAGAAGCAGAATGCCGAACTTAAAAAACAAATTGCACAAATAAATACAGATTTAGCTAAAACCAGAAGCGAATCTAAACTTTCCATAGCCTATCTTACCAACGTTAATCAAAAGCTGGTCTTAAGAGAAAAAGTCTACAATAATACTCAGAAAGAAAAGAGATTTATTGAAGATGATATCTATCTGCGTCAGCTTGAGATCAACCGTCAGAACAAAGAATTGGCTGTTCTTAGAAAGAATTACGCTGAGGTTTTGGTAAATGCTTATAAAAATAAAGGGGTACAGAATAAAGTAACCTTCATTCTTTCTTCTAAAAACCTAGGTGAAGCCATTCGAAGAGTACAGTATTTAAAGCAATACGCAGACTATCAGGATAAAAAAGCGGCAGAAATTTCTGATGCTGCTAACCAGATCAAAAAATCAATCACCCAGAAACAAAATTCTGTAAAGGAGAAAGAAAATCTTTTGGTAAACCAACAGAAAGACTTAGCAACAATCAATACAGAAAGAGCTCAGAAAGAGCAACTGGTAGCTGACTTTAAAAAGAATGAATCAAAGCTTACTGCTGAACTGAAACAAAAACAGGTTCAATCTAAAGCCCTTGAAGGCCAGATCCGATCAATTATTGCTGAGGAAATCAGAATAGCTAAGGCCGAAGAAGAAGCCAGAAGAAAGGCAGAGGCAGAAAAAATACGTTTAGCTAAAATAGCCGCAGAAAGAGAAAAAGCAAGAATTGAAGCGGAAGCCAAAGCAAGAGCTGAAGCACTTGAAAGAGAAAGAAAAATAGCGGAAGCTGAAGCTAAGAAAGCGGCTGAACTGGCTGCAAGAAGAGCGGAAGAGGAAAGAAAACGTAGTGAAGAAGCTGCAAGAGCAGAAGCCAGTGCTAAAGATGAAGCAAGAAAACTTGCGGCTAAAAAAGCATCTGATGAAGCGGCTGCAAAAGCTAGAGAAGCAGCTGAAAAGCTGACTGCTGCAAGAGCGGCAGAGGCAGCTCTTAACAAAAGAAAAGAAGAAGATAAAAAAGCAGCAGAAACTAAAGCAATGACCAATTATGGTGTTTCTACATCATCTGGAAATAGCTTTGCAGAAAACAGAGGAAGATTAGGCTACCCTACAGACAGAGCCGGCCAGATCACTCACCGTTTCGGTAGACAGCCACACCCGGTTTTCAAAAATATTACCGAAGAAAATAACGGAATAAAAATTTCCGTACCATCAGGTACACGTGCAAAATCTGTGTATCCGGGATCTGTATCTTCTGTATTAGCAAATAATGATGGTACAAAAACGGTCATCATTAAACATGGAAGTTACTTTACAATTTATTCCAACCTGGGAAGCGTAAGTGTTTCCAAAGGACAGCAGGTATCTTCAGGCACTCCGGTAGGAACCGTAGCACAGGATTTTGACGGGGCCTATACTCTTGATTTCCAAGTATGGAACGGAAGTACACCGGTTGACCCACTCGGTTGGATTGCATATTAAAAAAAGTGTAACTTTGTAAAAATTTTAAGAGATGAATACACTAACAATACTTGCCTTATCTTGGCAACATATCCTAATTGTAGCGATACTTTTAGTACTACTTTTCGGAGGAAAGAAAATTCCGGAACTAATGAGAGGCGTTGGTTCAGGAATCAAAGAATTTAAAGATGCGGTAAAAGAAGAAGACAAACCAGGTTCTGAAAATAAATCGTCTTCTACAACAAACAATAATTCTTCCAGCAACTAAAATTCCTTAGAATTAATGAAATTCACTGAAACTGCGTGGACAGTCTTCAATCAATGCATTGAGGACTATCACGTGTCTGATGATGTTAACACTCTAATTAATAACCCGTTCGAAAAAGATAGTTTGGAACGGATTTTGTATGCAAAGAACTGGATTGATACCGTTCAATGGCATCTGGAAGATATAATTAGAGATGAAAATATAGATCCGGCTGAAGCTCTTCAACTCAAGAGAACAATAGACGCCTCCAATCAGAAAAGAACTGATTTGGTAGAATATATTGACAGCTGGTTCCTTACTAAGTTTGAAAATATAACTCCTAAACCTGACGCAAAGATAAATACAGAAACTCCCGCTTGGGCAGTGGACAGATTATCAATTCTTGCATTAAAGGTTTATCACATGTCATTAGAAGCCAATAGAGAATCTGCTTCTGAGGAACACAGAAATAACTGCCAGGCAAAACTGGACGTTCTGCTTACCCAGAAAGAAGATCTATCAACTTCTATAAATCAGTTGCTTGCTGATATTGAGAACGGTAACGTTAAGATGAAAGTATACAAACAAATGAAAATGTATAATGATGAAAGTCTTAACCCAATCCTTTATCAAAAAGGGCAACAGAAATGAAAAGACTAGTTTTTTTTGGAGTACTAATAATATTAACATCTTCCTGCGCAACGGAGAAGCTTAACCTTTCTCCGCTGTCAAATAACTTTTATAGTGACACAAAAGGCTCTGATTCTGATAGAGGCTCAAAAAAGAGCTTTAATATCAATATCAAGGAAAATGTAAATGCTTCTGAAATTTCAAATATAATCTCAACTTTTCCAAAGTTTAAGAACAATGGACTGAACGATGAGATAACAAGCTTGAAATACAGTCTTCAGAATTATTTATATGCTATTGACGCTAATAATTCTACAGGAAAGAGCAGAGCACTTAAAAGCTTCGAAAAATCATACAAAAAAATTCAAAAGCAAAGACAAAATCTTGAAAGAGATGATGACGAAGTTCTCAACAGATATTTGGTTCGTTTAAAAACCAATATTTCTGTAATTGAAGATGCTTTACCAGGAAGTTAAAAACTAATTGAACTATCAATGATTAAAATTCAGGCGGAAGCCAATGTTCCTACAGAGCACGGCAGTTTCCGAATGATTGCTTTCTCCGAAAATGAAAACGACTGGATGCCTCATATGGCCATCGTTGCAGAAAATACAGATTTCTCTAAACCTGTAAATGTTCGTTTCCATTCGGAATGTATTACCGGAGAAGTTTTCCATTCAAAAAAATGTGAATGCGGCCAACAATTGGATGCTGCAATGAAATATACCCACGAGAACGGAGGAATTATAGTTTATCTTCGTCAGGAAGGAAGGAATATTGGTATCATCAATAAGCTTAAAGCTTACTCACTTCAGGAAAAAGGTCTCGATACGGTACAAGCCAATCTTGAATTGGGCTTACCTGCAGATGACAGAAACTTTGGAGTAGCCATTGAAATCCTAAATCTGTTGAATGTAAAAGATATCAATCTGCTTACCAACAATCCTGAAAAGGTAAAATATGTGGTTGACAGTAATATTCATCTTAACTCAAGAATACCATTACAGATCCCGGCCAATGAAATAAGCAAAGGCTATCTGCAAACAAAAAAAGATTTCTTTGGACATCTTCTGGATGACAATGATAAATAGATAAAATAAAAGCTTCAGAATTTCTGAGGCTTTTTTATTGGAGTAAGGTTTTTAAATCCTTATACAGTCTATAAAACCGAATATACTTCAGGACATAATTTTTTCATCATTAAGCAGGCGTTTTAAAGCTTCTTTTTTATTGGACAACTGTACACCTCGGTCTCATCAAAAAATGCAAGGATAGCTTTATTTAGACCTATACGGAGAAAGAAAAAACAAATAGCTCCCGCTCCAACCCCTTATTCACTATTATTCTTAAAAAATCAAAAGCCCCAGAAGATTTCTCCTGGGACTTTTTTAATTATAAAAAACTGAAAAGATATTTACTAATTTACTCTTGTCAATGGAACATTAGAATCATTAAGATTATAATATTTAACAACTGCATTATAGTCGCTATAGTCTACATTGACTTTTTTGCTCTTAGAACCGGCACCATTCGCAGGAACAAGTACAATTCTAAATGTTTGGTTTGCCAAGT
Organism: Chryseobacterium aurantiacum; assembly: GCF_003020585.1. Lineage (GTDB taxonomy): Bacteria > Bacteroidota > Bacteroidia > Flavobacteriales > Weeksellaceae > Chryseobacterium > Chryseobacterium aurantiacum. The sequence goes on along the minus strand of NZ_PXUE01000008.1, from coordinate 18,866 downwards.
ATCTAGCAATCTCATCAGATGTAACTTGTGTTGCCTGATTAAAATTTGCTCTTGATTCAATGTTTACATTTTGAGAATTAAATTTAAAATTATAATCTAGTTCTCTATTGGTAGGCAAGCCACTTACATCATCCAAGAAATATGTTTTTGGAATTTGTTGCCAAAGATTTCCCTCTCTTCTATAGACCAAAACTACATCTGTACTCTCAATATTGATTCCTTGTGAGAAAGTAAAAGTATTCGCGCTATTAAAAGTTCCAGTAACATCTCTCATTAAGCTTATTGTATCTCCGTCACCAACAACATTATCATTATTATCGCAGCTCATTACAAATAAGCCTACAAAAGCTAAAAGTATAAATGGAAGAATTTTTTTCATTTTTATAAATGTTTAGTTATTATTTATATTGCGTATTCAAATCATATACCAAAAATTTCAAAAACTTTGTTTTCGTCAATTTTTTTAATTGTATTTTTGTTCTTATTCAAAAAGTCATGAAGAAATTATTATATACTTCACTCTTTATTGTTGCATTAATAAGTCCTAAGGCTAATGCTCAGTATCAGCCAAAAAATGCGTCCAAAGAAGATCTGAAAAAAGCTCAGCAATGGGTGGATAAAACGTACAAAAATCTTTCTCAGGATGAAAAGTTAGGGCAGCTCTTTATTGTTGCACTTTATACTAATAAAGGAGAAGACTATATTAACCAGGTAAGAAGTATTGTTGCAAATGACAAAATAGGAGGCTTAATCTTAATGCAGGACGATGCTGCAAGGGAAATTAATCTGGTCAACGAATTTCAACAGAAATCCAAGATCCCATTAATGATTGGAATGGATGCTGAATGGGGATTATTCCAGAGAATTGCAACGGCTCATAAATTTCCATGGGCAATGACTCTGGGAGCAATTCAGGATAAAAATCTGGTCTACCAAATGTCTGCTAAAATAGCTGAGGATTGTCACAGAATGGGTATTAACTGGGATTTTGCTCCGGTAGTGGATGTAAATACGAATCCTAATAACCCAATTATAGGCAACAGAAGTTTCGGTTCTGAGGTAAGTAATGTAATCAACTCTGCGCTATCCTACTCTAATGGTCTTCAGGACAATAATATATTAGCAGCCATCAAACATTTCCCGGGACATGGTGATACCAGTACAGACTCACACCTTGATCTTCCGGTGGTTTCTCATAATCTGGACCGACTTAATTCAATAGAATTAGCTCCTTTCAAAGCCTTAATGGATAAAGGAATTGGTGGCGTTATGGTAGCTCATTTATATGTTCCCAGTCTAGAATCCGGAAAAGGAATTCCTGCCTCTGTTTCCAAAAACATCATTACCGGATTATTAAAAGATAAGCTGGGTTATAAAGGCTTAATCATTACGGATGCTCTGAATATGGGAGCTGTAGCCAACAAGTACAAACCTGGTGAACTGGATGCTCTGGCCTTTAAAGCCGGAAATGACATTATGCTTTTCTCCCAAGGTGTTTCTGAAGGGAAAAAGCTAATTCAAAAAGCAATAGATAACAAAGAAATTTCTCAATCCAGAGTAGAGGAAAGTGTAAAGAAAATTTTATTAACAAAATATTTCCTTGGCCTTACTCAATACACGCCAAAAAATCCTGAGAATATTAATGCCGATCTGAATAATGATTCTCATAAAACATTGGTTCAGAATCTTTATGCAAATGCCCTTACTTTAATAAAGGATGATAAAAAACTTCTTCCTGTTTCCGGAAAACAGGTATATTATGTTCCTTTGGAAGAAGCCTCATATAAAACCTTTGCCAGCAGATTAGGCTCCAATGTCATGATTAAAAAAGCTAGTGAGATTAGTACAATTCCGACAGGTTCTACAGTAATTGTAGGTTTCCATAAGGATAATTCTACCGCTTACAAGCCTTATAAAATATCAGCAGAATCTAAGAAAATTCTTTCTGATCTTACTAAAAGCCAAAACGTGATTCTTAATGTCTTCGGAAGTGCGTATGCTTTAAAAGATATTGATATTTCAAAAGTTTCTACAGTTCTTGTTTCTTATGAAAACAATGATGACTCTATGAATGCTACGGCTGATGCCTTAAACGGAAAAACAAAAATCTGGGGAAAACTTCCCGTATTGGTTAACGACCAGTTGAAAGCAGGAATGGGTATGGACCTCAATCCTACTTCTTCCATGAATACCAAATAATACAACATCAAAACAACAATAATCTAATGAAAATAGGCATACTTTGCTATCCGACCTATGGTGGAAGCGGAATTGTAGCAACAGAGCTGGGAATGTCCCTTGCTAATAAAGGATATGAAGTACACTTCATAAGCTCTGCCCTTCCTGCAAGATTAGACATTACCAACCCGAATATTTTCTTTCATAGGGTAAATGTTCAAACCTATCCTCTTTTCCAATATCAGCCTTATGATATTGCGTTAAGTTCAATGATCTATAGGGTTGTTAATCTTTATAAGCTTGATCTGCTTCACGCACACTATGCCATTCCTTATGCATATGCGGCTTTTACAGCTAAGCAAATGCTACAGGAAGATAATAATGACATTCCATTGGTAACCACATTGCATGGTACGGATATTACGCTTGTAGGGCAGCATCCAAGCTATAAACATGCGGTAGAATTTTCTATCAACCAATCAGATGCCATTACTTCTGTTTCTGAAAGTCTGAAAAAAGATACCCTACAGTTTTTCAATATTAAAAAGGAAATCCAGGTGATTACTAACTTTATTGACAATTCTGAGTTTGATGACTGTTCCGAATGTCAAAGAACACAGTTTGCCAATCCTGATGAAAAAATATTGATTCACGTATCCAACCTTCGTCCTGTAAAACGTGTGGATGAAGTTTTACAAATCTTTAAGAATGTAGAAAAAAAGGTAAAATCTAAGCTTATCATCATCGGGGAAGGTCCTGATATGGAAAAAGTAAACCAGTTCCTTGAAGAAAACCCGGATCTTATCTCGAAAATCCGCCTTTTAGGTAAAGTAAATGACCTTTATAAGATTTTACAACTTTCAGATGTATTTCTTCTTCCGTCAGAACAAGAAAGCTTTGGTCTTGCAGCCCTGGAAGCAATGGCGGCTTACACGCCTGTGATCAGCTCAAATGCAGGAGGAATTCCTGAGGTAAATATTCAGGGAGAAACAGGATATCTTGCAGAAATTGGAAATGTAGAGGCGATGAGCAACTATACCATCAAGCTACTAAGCAATGAAGAACTTTTAGCCAAAATGAAGCAAAATGCGAAAGATCAGGCAATAAAATTCGATTTGAAAAACATTCTTCCTATCTATGAGAAAATGTATAGAACAACCATAGAAAATTTTAAGAATGAGCTGACGAAAGTATAATATTTCTATTATATTTACGTCACACATATGACGGAAAAACTACTTCAATATCTTTGGAACTATAAGATTTTCAAATATTTTGACTTCAAGGATATTGAAGGAAATTCCGTTGAAATAATACAATTCGGAAAATGGAATAAGGATGCCGGTCCTGATTTTCTGGATGCAAAGATTAAAATCAACAGCTTGGTTCTGGCTGGAAATATAGAGCTGCACGTTCGGTCCTCAGACTGGATTTTTCATAATCATTCTCAAGACCCCAATTATCAAAATATTATTCTTCATGTCGTATTTGAGCATGACATTAATATTAATGCACTTACCGATAAAAAAGTTCCTACTCTGGAACTAAAGAATTATATCGATGAGAATATTCTTGGGAAGTATGATAACCTCATCAACGGAAAACAGTTCATTGCCTGTGAAAATATTTTCAACAAAGATAAAGTTCCTGTTAATTTCCACGAGGCGAATATTTTGAGAAAACTGGAAGAAAAATCATTGGAACTTGAACAGAGTTTAATCCTGTATAAAAATAATTTTGAGGCGGTTTTATTTCACAGTCTTGCTTATTCTTTCGGATTAAAGGTGAACGCCCATATCTTTCGACAGATTGCTGAAAGTATTGACTACAGTATTGTTAATAAAATCCGCCAAAATCCATTACAATTTGAAGCTTTATTATTTGGAATTTCCGACTGGCTGGATCACCCTAAAGACGGCCAAATGAAGATCTGGAAACAGGAATTTGAGTTTATCAGGGCAAAATTCAATATCTCAGATTTAAAATTTCATCCTAAGTTTTTAAGATTACGCCCGCCCAATTTTCCTACGATCCGATTATCCCAACTTGTAAATCTTTATCAGCAACAGAATTTATTCTCAAAGATAATGAACGCTGAAAGTATGGATGAACTGTATAATATTTTTAAGTCCATAAAAGCGTCCGAATACTGGGATTGTCATTTTAATTTTGGTACTATTTCTAAAGTTCAGCCTAAGACGCTGAGCAAAGATTTTATGGATCTTCTGATCTTAAATTCTATTCTTCCTTTAAAATATACGTATCACAAATATCACTGTGAGGAAATTACCGATAAGATCATAACATTCTACAGAAATATGGCTGCTGAAAAAAATTCAATACTTCAAGGATGGAAAAATCTTGGGGTTTCTATTACTAATGCCATGGAGAGTCAGAGCCTGATTTACCACCATAAAAATTCATGTGACGAAAAAAATTGCTTAACTTGCAGTATTGGATTTAAACTTTTAAAAGAATCTTGAAATGCTGAGTAATATCCGACATAAAATGGAAAGAGAATGGTTTGGTGTTCTTACGAGAACAGGTGCTAAGCTAGGAATTCCTGTATCCAAATTAAGGATTTTCTTCATCTACTCTACTTTTGCCACGGCCGGGTTTTTCTTTTTGATTTATTTGGGTTTGGCATTCACTTTGTGGATTAAAGATATTTTTATCACAAGAAGACCAAGCGTCTTTGATTTATAATTATGGAATTTTTACCAATTACTTCTGCTGAGGATTATAGAGTTCAGGAAATCTATTCTTCCTATATCAGCACGTTTCCTGTAGACGAACAAAGAGATAAGGAACAGTTTTTAGATTTATTTTCAAATCCGAAAGTAAAATTTATGTCTGTAGTACATGAGGCTGAACCTATTGGCTACCTCATCTTGTGGGAGCTAAGCTCTTTTGTTTTTGTAGAACATTTTGAAGTATTTGAGACTTTCAGAAGTAAAAAACTGGGATCTCACATCATAGGACACTTATTGGAAAACTACCCAAGAATCATTTTGGAAATTGAGCCTGAGGATCTGAATGAAGATGCCAAAAGACGTTATTCTTTTTACCAGAGAAATAGCTTCAGCCTGATTGATACTACTCATGTACAGCCAAGTTACGGCGAGGGAAAACAATCCCTGAACTTATGGTTGCTTGCCAATTATTCTCCTGATAATGTAGAGGAGCTTAAAAAAGAAATTTGTGATATTGTATATCCTTAAATATAAAACGCCGGAAACTATCCGGCGTTATTTTTTACAGTAAATAGAAACTTAGAATAAACTCTCCTGTTTCATTCATTAGTTTACCTGATACTCAAGCTTTATCGTAATATTTGCTTCTTTTTCCTTGGAGGAGGTATTAAATGTTCCACCATAGGAATAATCCTCGTTGGAATTAGGTTCGGTAATCTGGATAACCCCCATTGTTGCTTTTTTAAGGTTACCAAGGCTGCTTCCTGAATTTTCTGCAATTTTCTCTGCTCTTTGCTTAGCATCCTTTGTAGCGCTGGCAATCATTTCCTGCTTTACAGTTGCCAATTTGGTATAGAAATAAGCTGGTGAAGAAGATGTAAACTCAATTCCCCGGTTAATAATTTCTGTAATATTTCTGGATAGGTTTTCAATTTTAGCCACTTCTTTACTTTCAATGGAAACTTTTTGAGTTAAATTATAACCTGAGAATTCCCCTTGTACATAATTTCCATTGGCATCGTTATAGCTTCTGAACTGCTTTTGGATATCTACAGATGAAAAAACAATTTCGTTTTGCTTTATCCCTTTGGAAAGCAGATAATCATTGATTACTTTTCTGTCTAATGCCAGCTCATCATATGCCGATTTTAAATCAATATTGTTTTTGGAGAAACTTCCGGACCATGTGATCAGGTCAGAAGTAAATTGTTTTGTCCCTAGACCGGTAACAGAAATCGTATTTTCAGATTTATTCCTATTCTTAATAGAATTGCCCAATAAGCCCAGACCAAGTGCAAAGCCAAGAGCTCCTACAGCCACGGCAATAATGTTTTTATTCATAATAATTTGTGGATTTGTTTTTGATTATGAGAATATTGCATCAATTTTCATTCCATATTTTAAGATTTCTTTAACACAAATCAAAAAGTGGAAATTATTGGCTTTTTAAAATTTAAAGTTGATTAATGGCTGTTCTTTAGTCTTTCTATAAAAAGAGGGACTGTTTCCTCCATTCTCAGCATGACACCTGATAAATTTCTGGCTTTTACATAGGTACGGACCTGAGGTTTTACGGCAAATGAAAACTGTATAAATTCTGAAATTCTGTCTACGGGGATTCCTGCGTTGGTAAAATACTCATCCTCTACTCTTTTTCGAATCCAGATAATATGTTCCTGCAAATCATCGTATCTGTATTGCCTTTTCTGCTTTCTGGCTTTCCCGCTAATAAGATCATAAACGCCCTGAACATTAAGATTCCCCAAGAGAATTGGTAAAAGAACGCTTTTCACTTCTGCAGGTTTTTCCCTCATCTTGCCAACGGGCTGTGGGAGGCCTACAGCCTGTCTTACCTGCTCTCCCTTATCTACTTTTGCTACAATTCTGGAATCTTGCTCCAGATCTCCGGAAAGCTTCTTTACAATCTTTACTTCTCCCACATCTTTGGGAATCTGAAAGAGCGTAATCAACAATTGTGAATTAACTCCGTCTTGCAATACTCTTCTGGAAACCCTTTTAAAGTCTTCCTTTACAAACCTCAATTCGTCATTGGGATTTGCATCAATAGAGAACATTCCAAGTGAATTGGAAAGCGTTTTTTTATCCGTGGAAATATTAACAACAATGACACCACTCAGGTTATCTCCATTATCATCAATGGTCCTCCCTGTTATTGTTTGCTGGGAAAACAAAATATTGCTGCATAGAAAAACAATGAAAAGAAAAACTTTTTTCCAACCTTCATTTTTAATATTTATAGCTCTATGTTTCAATTAGTATCAGGATATTAACGACTCTGGTTTATTTAAAAGTATGGTTTTCATCAACTATTTTTGAGTCTCTGGAGCGCGATAGGTTGAAATTCTTGTCAGTACAAAACGTTGAAATCTATATAAATCAGCATCACTACAGAATCCGTATTTCAAAATCTTTTTTCTTTCAAAACCACCTGCGAAAACATAAAAAATAAAGTGGTCAATCTGTGGCTTATCTATTTTAAGGTTGGTAAAGTAATCATCTCCAAGACTTGCCTTAATATAGCTCATTAAATCAATGTCATCCCATTTGTCCTTAACTTTTCCTATAGAAAAACCCTCTCCTTTCGGCTGAACAAATTCACCAGGTCTTGCCGCCAGTACTCTTGGATCAGACTTTTGTGCAATATAAGAATCTATCTCCTTGCTCAGCTTTTCAACTTTTTTGGGTCTGTTGTAATTTCTTGAATCTATTTTTAAATTTCCGGTAAGCCCTTGCTTCACTTCCACTTCAGGAATCTGAATTGTCTGCCGTACAAGACTAATTTCCATAGGAGATTGTACATTTTCCTGTGAGATCTTTCTTATTACCCTTTCATAGCCTGCTTTTATAAAACGAAGTTCATCTCCCGCCTTTCCGGAGATCATAAAATGTCCATCTCTGTTGGAAAGCACCATTTCGTCTGTTCTGATGTTGATAACATTAACGTCTTCCATCTCTGAACCTCCCTCGGAAGTAATTTTTCCGAAGATATAGCTTTGGGCATGAGTATGAATGAAGAAGATAAAGGTTAATAAAAAAAATAGTTTAAATTTCACGGATTGTTTTTATAAAGCAAAGCTAAAATTATTTTTAAATAATACCATAAATTTAACCACAGTTAACGCCTTTTAATATTTTCTTCTAGGCCTTTGATACTTTTTGCCACCGAAACTGTTAAATAGCTCCGATGAATTGTTAAAGTTTGTTTTAAATTTTAGCTAACTTGCAGTCTCAATTCTCTTTTAACAATGCAAAATTCTTATACAGTCATCAATGCTTCTGCAGGATCCGGGAAAACTTACGCCCTGGTTCAAAGACTTCTGATGATCTGTCTCCGTTATCCTAATCAACAGCAATCGATCAGGAACATTCTCGCTTTGACCTTTACTAATAAGGCTGCAAATGAGATGAAGGAGAGAATTTTGACCTGGTTGGGAAATTTCTCGGCCAGTGATTATGCCGGAAATGCTGATCTTAAAAATATGCAGAAAGCGTTTGAGGAACAGGGCCTGAAGATCACAATTGATGAACTTCATCTTCGTTCTAAAAGGCTTTTGGATCATGTTCTTCATAACTACTCCACATTGAATATTGGAACAATTGACCGTTTTAATTCAAGATTGGTAAGAAGCTTCTCCTATGAACTGGGATTAGCCAAAAATTTTAATCTGGAAATTGAAGCGGAACCCTTTTTGATTGAGGCTGTAGATAAAATGTTAGATCAAATCGGGGAAAATGAAACGATCTCCAATTCTTTCATGGATTATGTAGACTACAGTCTTGAGAACAATGAGAGAATTAATCTAAACAAAAATCTGTATGATTCCGCAAAGGAGTTTGTAAAGGATATTCATTACGAACATTTGAAAAACAATGACAGTTTTGATGATGCCAATTATGAGAATATAAAAAACACCCTTCGTAAGGAGATTGTTTTTAATAAGAAGCAGGCCGCAGAATTGGCTGCTTCCTCTATTGAGTTATTCAAATCCAGAAATATTGAGATTGAAGATTTTGCACAAGGAAAAAACGGTATCGGAGGTTTCTTTACAAAGGTTATTGATTTTTATCAGCAGAAAAGAGCTGGTTATCCTTTTCCTACCACTTTAGAAGAATCTGTAATCAACAATTACAGAAAGGGAGCTTCATCAAAATCAAAGCACAAGGAAACTGAAATTTTTGAAATTCTGGATCAGCTTATTGAAAACAGAATGCAGCTTATCCTGTTGTATATTGAAACCCAAAAGAAAGAGAAGGTTCTAGCTGCTTTGCTTCCTTTAAAGGTTAATAAGGAGATTCAGGATGAGCTTAAAAAAATTGAGGAAGAGAATGATCTTGTTTTATTGTCCAAATTTAATATTCTGATCAATGAAAATCTTAAGAACGAACCTTCAGCATTTATTTATGAAAAAGTAGGTTCACAGTTTCAGCATTATTTCTTTGATGAATTCCAGGATACTTCTGAGCTTCAGTGGCAGAATTTTGTCCCGTTAAGGGATCACAGTGTTTCTACAGAAAACACGTCATTTACTTTGGTGGGAGATCCCAAACAGAGTATTTACAGATTCAGGGGTGGAGAAAGTAAACTGATGCTGGATATTATCAACAAAAAGGAATTTTCGCCTAAGGAGGCTGATCTTCTTGTTTTGAAGGACAACTGGAGAAGTGCAAAAAATATTGTACAATTCAACAATGAGCTCTATCAGTATCATTCCAGAGATCTGGAGGAAGAGCATAAGAATATCTTCGGAGCAGATGCCGAACAAACCCCAAAATCGAAGATGGAGGGGCGTGTAAAGGTGAACCTTATTGAGAACCTTACCAACGACGAATTTTATGATGATACTTCTGAACGGATGCGAAAAGACATTCAGGAATGTCTGGACAATGGCTTCAAGTTCTCTGATATTACCATACTATGCCGTGGAAATTTTGACATCTTCAGTTATTCTCAAAAACTAGGAAATTTAAAGGTTAGGTATCATGGTGAGGAAACCAATATAAAAACAATTTCTGATAAAGGTCTTACTCTTGAACTTTCCAATACTTTGAAAGCTGTCATAGAGTTTTTAAGATGGGAAATAAATCCTAAGAATAAACCCTGTCTGATTATGATGATGTATCATCTGAATACACTGGGCAAAGTTCATATGGCCGATTTTACGCTTGATATGAAAGAAATTCTGGATATTGAGGGACATGAGGAAATTCTTCAGTTTATTCAGCAGAAATATTCGATACAGCTTAAGCAGGATAATTTTCCTAGATTTAACTTATATAATTTTATTGAGTATTATATCAATGAATTTTCTGTAGAAAATAAGGAAACGGATTTCTTGCTTAACTTTTTGGAAATGCTTTTCAACTTTACTCAAAACGCAGGAGCAAGTACAAAGGAATTTTTAAAATACTGGGATGAAGAAGCTTCTTCTTACACTATTCAGGCTTCGGAAAATATTGATGCCATTCAGATTATGACCATCCACAAGTCAAAAGGACTGGAGTTTCCTATCGTTTTTATTCCCATGATGAACAAAAACAGAGATAGTGAGTTTACCAACTGGTTTGAAACAAGTGAGAGTGCTGCTTTGAAATCCGTGAATATTAATCAGTTCAGTAAAAATCTAGAAGTTTATGATGAACAGATTCAGAGCTTTAACAAAAAAAACTCCTATAAGAATTTAATCGACAGATTATGTCTGCAGTATGTAGCGACTACAAGGCCTGTTGAGCAATTATTTTTCTATCTCCAAAAAGCTAACAAAACTTCCAATAATCTTGAGTTGTTAGAATTTATTCAGACAAAAAACACTGAGAATGCTGATGAATTTGATCTGTATGAAGTAAATACTGAGATGCTGAAGAAACATTCAAAGACTAAAAGCTCTTCTTTTAAGACAAAGAATATAGAAAACCTGAAAAATGTAAACGAAAACAGTACTTCTATAAAAATTGCCACTCCATCCAAGAACTATCAGGTAAGGAATGAAAAAGTAAGGATCGGGCTTTTTGTTCATGAACTTCTCTCAAAGATTAATACTAAGAAAGACATCAATAAGGTTTTGGAAGGATATGCTCTTGAGGGTTTAATTACATTGGAGGAGAAGAATGAAATTCAGGTTACCCTGGAAGATATTGTACAAACCTATGCTGAATTTTTCGATGAGAAATGGGAGGTTATTAATGAGAAAGATATCATGATCTCTGAAAACGGAGAAAGTCATATTTCGAGACCCGACCGTATATTAAAGAGTGATGAGGGCTATATTATTGTTGATTTTAAAACAGGAGAACGTAAAGATAAAGATGTAGCTCAGGTACAGGGCTATAAAAATATTCTTGAAAGGCTTGGCAAAAAAGTTCTTAAAACCCAAATCATTTACCTATAAATTTTCAACCTATATTATCAAAATATAGTATAAAATTAAAATAAAAAACCCCTATAATAGAAAAGGATTGTTTATTTTTATTCTATATAATATCTACCCAATTTTATATTTGGGTTGATAAAGAGATTTCAGGTAACCATGAAAATATATTTTATCTCTTTTGTCATAAGTATTCTTATGATGGCATTCTCGTCAGTAGCCATTTATAATATTGCGGACTATATGGATCCTCCGGTAACCCCCGATGGTCATAGATATATGCCCACTGAAAATATAGCAAAGACCCTATTCTTAAGTATGATAATAGGTGCTGTAACTTTTATTTCCGCTATTCGCATCCAGAGACAAAAACATAAGAAGTAAGTTTTCGAAAGCTTAAATCCTACCGAGGCTATGAAAAATTACATTATAAAAAACTGGAGAATATTATTCAACATTCAGATAGCAGGCTTTACTCTATTTATTATTTTAACTGCTATTTATTATTGGAATGCTTCTTCCCATGCTTCCTTTAACCGAAATGTAGAAATAGTTAACCTCAGTGGCATATTCTCCTTGGTAATGACCTATCTTTTTGTGTTCTTTTCCATGATTGCTGTAGTATATCCTGTTTTCTTATTCTTACAGGCATACTTTATTAGAAAAGAAAAACCATTGGGAAAAGAGGTATTTCTTTTGACTTTTCTATATTTACTATCAATCATTTCAGTTTTTACTTTGTTGATGATCAACAATTCACAGGCAATTAAAAATATTCAGTAGAGTTCCGTTAGTGTTTAAAATAAACTGTTATTAGGTATTTTTAGATTTACACAGAAACAAAAAACCACCATTCTATTGAATAGCGGTTTTTTATATTTTTGAAAAATTTTCAGTTTAAGCAGTTGGATCCGGAGTAAATACTCTTTGCGCCAATTCCTGGTCAAAAAGGTATAATGCAGATGGATTATCACAAACCATTTTGATCTTTGTAACGTACTGAGAAGCGCTTGCTTCTTCTTCTACCTGCTCATTAATAAACCACTGCATGAAAGAAGTTGTTGCAAAATCTCCTTCTTCATTAGCATTCTTTACAATATTGAAAATACTTTTAGTTACTATTTTCTCATGTGCTAATGCTTTCTCGAAAATATCCGTTGCAGTTTCGAACTCATGTGGAGGTTTTGCAATTTCTCCAATGATGATTTCTCCTCCTACATCATTCAGATAATCAAACATTTTATCTGCGTGCATCAATTCTTCTTTGCTTTGTACTCTGAAGTAGTTCGCAATTCCATCCAGATCTTTTCCGGAAAACCATGCAGACATTGAAAGATAATATTGAGCGGCGTATTGTTCGTGGGCAATTTGTTCGTTAATTAATTTTGCAATTTTTTCGCTAACCATAAGTATTAAATTTATATTCAAAAATAGGGAATAAAAGCCCGAAATCAAAAGTTTTACAGAAAATTAATACAAAAAGGATGGAAAATCATCCATCCTTTATACTTAAAAAAAACAAACCTCTAAATGGTTATTTTACTTCGGGAGCAGCTGTATTCATCGGCTTTTTCATCATTCTTTTATCTTTCATTGCCATTCTCTTCTGCTCCATTTTAGCTTTTCTGTCAACCTGCCATTTATCATATTGTTCTGGGGTCAATATTTTTTTCATATCGGCATCCATCTGGGCTCTTTTAGCTTTCTTCTCTTCCATTTTAGCTTGTCTTACTTCTTTACTTTTTTCAAACTCAGCTTTCATTTCAGTTTTCCTTTTTTCATGTAATGCCTTTACCTGTGCTACTTGAGACTGGTTAAGATTAAGGTCTTTTTGCATCTGTGCCAAATGTTCCTGCTCTTTTTGCTGCATCTTCTGCTTCATTTCAGCTCTTTTTGCTTCTTTGTCCTGTGGAGTTGTCTGTTGTGCCATTGCAAAACTTCCCATTCCGATAAATGCTATTGCTAAAACTAATTTTTTCATCTTTTAAAAATTTAATTAATTGTTATTATACCTTTTTGATTATTAAACAAAACAGAAGTTAAATTAATATATTCATAAATAATGTTAAATTTTAACAAATAATAATCATTAATAAAACAAAAAAAGGACAGATTATAAAAACCTGTCCTTCACACCACTTAAATATAATATATGAAAATTAATTCCTTACTAAGCTTCCTCTAAAGCCTCCGCTATTACTACGGCTTTGCTGGCTTGGAGCCTGACTTTTTGATTCTTGTCTAAAACCACCTCCATTTCCTCTGAAGCCACCATTATTTTCTCTGGATGGAGCGGGAGCTGTTTCTCTTCTTGTTTCTGTATTCCCTCTAAAGCCTCCTCCATTGTTACTCTTGGAACCACCACTTCTTTCTGAGTTTCCTCCTCTGAATCCACCATTGTTATCATTGCTTCCTCTAAAACCTCCGGAATTATCATTTCTAAAACCGGAATTTCCATTGTTATTCTGCTTACGGAAACCTCCATTTCCAGATCCATTGTTTTCGAACCCATTATTTCTAAATCCGTTATTGGGTCTGGAGTTGTTTCTGATAACATCAAAAGTAGGATTATCAATTCTTCTAAACCTTGATCTATCTACTCTGTAAATATTGATGTTTACATTTCTATATCTTGGCATTACACTGTATCTCGGAACATAGTATGTTCTTCTATAATTCTGGAAGTATACAATAGGGCTGCCACCGCGATAATAGTTATTTTGGAAAACCACAAATACTCTTGGTCCCATAATTCTTTCCAAAGCATAAAATCTGTCATAATACCATCTGTCCGGATTGTATCGATAGAAATTATCCCAAGCTGAAAAACTGGCGTATAGGTTATTTAATCTGATAATCTGATCAACCTGCCAGCGGTTTAATCTGCTTTGTACAAAGAAACCGTTCCAGTCAATATTAATGATACTACTTCTATAATCGTTATAATAATTCTGATAATAATCAGTTGGATAATAATCCTGAGGATAGTTGTAATAATAATCATCAGGGAAATAGTTCCTGTCATCTTCATCGTTATAATAGCCACCACCATTTTGATAATAACCATCATCTTCCCAACCATTATTCGGATACTGCTGAGCTGACGTCAAAACGCCCAACCCAAAAGCTAATCCCAAAAATATTTTTTTCATCTCTATAGTTGTTAATTGGTTAGTGTATAACAGAATATCTTTATTCTATCTTTTTGATACAAATAAAAAAAAGAAGTTAAATCCTTAGATTAAACTTCTTTTAAAATGCAATTAACTAATTGATAATCAAGTGTTAAATTTACATCCTACCACTCTCTTTTATCCAGTTAGCAATTTTTTTGTTGAATATTTTCTGTTCTTTAAGATCTTCTAGCTTTATATGCATTCTATAGCGCCAATAATGGGGAAATACAGCAGGATTATTAATTCTTTCATTATCCATTTTCTTATTGGAAAGCATAGAATCTGTTGCAAGAAACTCCTGAATTGGGAAAATAGCTAACATAGATTCGTTATATAAATGCTGCTTCATAATAATCTCTGCCAGATCCGGAGTTAACTGTTCAGGGGCTTTCCCATATTGGATAAGTTGCTGGTTAAAATATTTTTGAGTTAAAGCAGGATCTTCTTTCCACCATTGTCTCAAGGTTGAGCTATCATGGGAAGAAGCAGTCACTACATTCATATAATTTGCATATCTCGGATCATAGAATGGAATATTTTCGGAAGGCATACGCTGAACCTTTAAGGCAATAATAGCCAACTCATCCATTACAACAGCTACACATGCAGGAACCATTCCCAAATCTTCTCCACAGATAAGCATCTTCGTAGCATTCAGGATAACGGGAAGTTTCTCCATAGCTTTTTCCTGCCAAAGATGATCCTGTCTTCTGAAGAAATAATCGTGGTACAGATCATAGATCCCTTTCTGCTCCTGTTCTGACAAATATTTGTAAGATTCTGTATTATAAACATTAAATCTTGGATGATAAACCGTTTCTCCATTTCTTTCCTCTGTTAAGAATAAAACATTGGCACAAAGAGAAATCAGCTGATCTTCAATATCACCATATGGTTTTTTCTTAAAGAAGTTGACCAACTTTCTTTGAGTATCAAATTCTTCTTTCAAAGAATAGGTACCATCTTCATTATGATCCATAAATTCAAGAGCCTTCACACTATCTCCTCCAAAATAATCCCATAAGATCTGATTATTGATAAATGGCTTACAATATCTGTCAAATTTAAACGGAATCTGCCAAGCCTTAAATTCATCCAAAACAATAGGAACAGCCGGATAAAAGTATCCTAAAATTCCTTGTACAGCAGAGATTGGCATTCTCCAGATTCTGAAAAAACCTAGAATATGATCAATCCTCATGGCATCAAAATACTGTTCTAAAGCTTTGAATCTGTTTTTCCACCATCTGTAATCATCTTCTTTCATGGCTTCCCAGTTATAGGTTGGGAATTCCCAGTTTTGACCAAGTTCTGTGAATTGATCAGGTGGTGCCCCCGCCTGGAAATCCATTCCAAATAATTCCGGCTCAGTCCAGGCTTCTACAGAATATCTGTAAATTCCGATTGGCAGGTCTCCTTTCAAAGAAACTCCAAGCTTGTGAGTATAATCCACCGCATCCTTTAGTTGTACATGAAGCTGATACTGCACCCAGGCATGAAGCATTGAGGTATCATAATCTTTACTTTTCGTTGTAAAAAATTGTGAGATTTTTCCTGCAATATATTTTTTATGAGTTTTCCAATCGTTGAAGTTGGGTGTTTTGTACTTGTCTCTTAGTACGCAGAACGCAGCATAAGGAACCAGCCAGTACTCATTGTCTTTTATAAATTTCTTAAAGTTTCTATCCTTATAAATTTTATCTTTTTCAGCATAAAAAACAGCCTTTAGATACTTCCATTTACCTGCGATCATTTTTTCATAATCAATCAGATCGAGGCTATTTAAGCTCTGTTTTTCAAGCTGATACTCGTTAACTAATTCTTTCGGTAAAGAAAAATCAAGCTTTTCAAGTGAAATATATTGGGGATGCAAAGCATAAACAGATACTGCTGCATAAGGATATGAATCTGTCCAGGAATAATTAGCTGTTGTATCGTTAATGGGAAGAATCTGAATAATTCCGAGATTCGTTTCCTTTGTCCAATCTGCCAGTTTTTTGATGTCTGTAAATTCACCTACTCCAAAACCATCTTCACTTCTTAAAGAAAATACTGGAACGGCAACTCCCGCATCATGATACATCTGATAGCCTTTAAATCTAAAGTAATGATTGGAAACAATCTGTAGAACATCTTCAAACGGATTGGCAATGGTGAATCTGTTATCTCCAGTCTCCACATCAATCACTCTGTTTTCCTTTTTATCGTAAATACAATATTTAAATTGAATCAATTCATTTTCAGGAATTTCAACAGAAGTTTCCCAGATTCCAAATTCTGTCTGAAACAAAGGAACTACTTTCCCATAATCCCAATTTCCCAGGGAAACAGTATTTCCAAACAAGACAATTCTCCAGTCCGGATTATAGATAGGGGCTTCAATTCGAAATAAATGGGTATGCTTTTTTAAAACTGTCGATTTTTCAGAAACAAAATCATGCAGTTTGTTGTAAAGTATTTTATTGTTTAAATAATTCTCCGGAAAATTTTTATTATTCCATTCATCAAAAATGATGAACTCTTTATAGTTATGTGGAAAATTAAGATGATGAGAAACAAATTCTACTCTTAAAACATTTCCTTTTTCATTTACAACTCTATATTGATAAGAAATAGACTTTGAAAAATAATCAACCTCACATCTCCATAAACCATTCTCTGCACAAAACATAGTATGGATATGAGCTACAGTTCCTTCTTCACTTATTACAAGTTGTAGATTCTCTCCGGCCTTTACAATATATCCTACATTAAAGTATAGCTTCATCTATATTTTTTTATAAAAGTACATTATAATATCGAAAAATAAAACTTCTTGAATATCAAATAATCATTAAAAAAACCTCCCAATACAATTGAAAAGGTTCTATGATAAGTCAAATTTTTTGATATGTTTTTTTTAATCAATTATTCTGTTACCAGGATTTTCTTGGTCAGTAGTATTTTGCCTGATTCATCTGCAATACTTACAACGTATGCTCCATTAATTAATCCTCTCAGATAAATTTTCTGATCCAAAGAACCGTCTTTAACAAGCAGGCTTTGATTCATAACATTTTTACCCGACAGGTCGAATACATTTAGTTTAAGGCTTCCTTTCACATTCTTATTGCTAAGGTACACATTGATGTAATTCTCGTCAACTCTTGTCGGATAGATATCCAGATTAGTCACAGTATTAGAAGAACTGATTTTATCATTAGCAAAGTATTTACTTGCCAAGTCATAAATATGAAGATTCTGCTCACCAGGAAGTTGCTTTGCCTGTAGGCTCATCAGGTCTACTTCGTATAAAAGAGCCCCTTTAGCACTTGCAATTACTACTTTTCCATGAACATTCACTGCAGAACCGTTTACAGAATAGTTATCCGGAATACCAGCTATTTTACCCACAAACTTAGCCTTTAGCTCTTTAATAGAAACTTTAAAAACATTTCCTGAAGCCGCAAAAATATAAAAGTTATTATCCGTATCAGCAATCATGTCACCACCAAAACCAGTTTCTATAGCTGTAAAAGAATTTTTACCATTAGAAAGATCATCTTTAATGATACCCAAATCATTAACAATATACTGTCCTCCTTTTTTACTTATCTGTAAAAGTTGTGTACCCGCATTATTAACTGCATAGATATTTCCATCATAGCCGGTTGTCATTCTTGTAATATGAGAGTTAATATCACATGAAGATACTCTGGCTACGTTATTTTCAACTAATGTAATTTCCTTAGTTTGAGGATTTAAAACATAAATATTAGAAGAAAACATAGGCATATACACCAGATTGTTACTAGAAGAGTCGTAAGCCAGTGCCGCCATCGTTACAGCCTGCGAATTATTAAATGAATTTTTATCCTCAGCCACAGAACCATTTCTAGTCTGCGAAAATACTTTTGCAGGAGATTCAGCGGTGAAAAATTTCTCACCGGAAGTAGCATTCACCGCATCCATAGCACGAAAATCACTGAAATTAATACCCGGAGCATCTTTTCCTGTAATAGCAAAAAAATCTTGTTGTGCCTGAGTAGGTATACCTAATAACAATAAGAATAGAGGGAATAAATGTTTTTTCATAATATGTATAGTTTAGATTTATAATCGATTTGATATGACTAAGTTACACAATTTACAAGTCAAAAAACAATAATCCTATATAATTAAAGCAAAATTGATAACAAATTAATATAATTCTTATGATTATAATAAAAACAATTCTTTCTCTCTCAATAGAGATAGGCCTTGGTATGCATTAAAAATAATGAATTTGCCTGGGCATTGAATATAATGATAATTATGGACCTTGGCTGTTGCCTTCCCTGTGCAGGTGGGGCATACGGTGTGGGGTGCCTCTAGGATTTTTGCAGGTTCACCTATGTGCACAAAAAAAGTCCCATGCTTTTGCATGAGACTTTAAAAATAAAATAAAAACTGGC
>NZ_PXUE01000007.1 GCF_003020585.1 Chryseobacterium aurantiacum | reverse complement strand
GGGAAGGCAACATCCAAGGCCCATCATTATCATTATATTCACTGCCTGTCACTAGCCCCGATAGCAGCGGTTACCCCGCAGCAGGGAAAAGGCCCACAAGGACGAGGCTGTTGGAAGCCCTGGCGCGAGGAGTATGAGTGGATAGCGGGATTAGGCTCCTGATGATGCTTCTTTTCTTCTTTATGAAATGTAAATAGCCATGAATATAGGTTGTTTTTAAAGCCTTATACTTCGCTGGACAATCCAAGTCATGTGATTTAAAGTTAAGATCATTTAAGATGCCTAAAAAGAGGCTATTCTTTATAAGCTATTATTAATTGATTTATATAAAAAAAACCACTCGGAAAAGAGTGGTTATTTCTTAGGTAGTGGTTAGCCCTATTTTACATTTCACTGTTCGTTTCAGGACATTTGAAATCATTACTACAAGTTGCACAAATTACTGTACCATTGCAATAATACAGACAAAATTCTGGCTCAGGAAGTTGAATTCCAGCTCCACTAATTCCTTTTAGTTGATCGTTTCTTAATTTTTTAAGATTTTTCATATTGATTTAATTAAAAATTTGATGATAAAATAAAATTAATCAAAATATTTTTAATTAAACCGAATATTTTTTTTGAAATTAATAAAAGAAAAAATTGATTTAAGATAGAAAAAGTATTCCTTTATATCTTAATCAAAGAATTTCCGGATAGAATATTGAAAAAAAATAGCCAATAATTAATCATACTGTTATCAGTAAATGATCAATTATTGACTACTATAGATTAATTTATTATTTCTTAATTAATCCCAGCTCAATAAGTCTTTCATGTAAGAATTCTCCTGCTGTTGTGTCTTCGTACAATTTAGGATTGTTTTCGTCTACACAGTTTTCAAGAGCATTTAAAGACATTGCACTGATTGGGTGCATAAAGAAAGGAATTGAATATCTTGAAGTGGTCCACATCTCTCTTGGCGGGTTTACCACTCTGTGAATTGTAGATTTCAATTTGTTGTTGGTATGTCTTGAAAGCATATCTCCAACGTTAATCATCAATTCATCCGGTTCTGCAATTGCATCAATCCATTCACCGTTGTGGTTCTGAACCTGAAGACCTTTACCTTGTGCTCCCATTAAAAGGGTGATAAGGTTGATATCTCCATGAGCAGCTGCTCTTACCGCATCATCCGGTTCTTCTGTGATTGGAGGATAGTGAATAGGTCTTAGAATTGAGTTTCCTTCAGCGATTTTATCGTCAAAATAGAACTCATCTAGCCCAAGGTGTAAAGCTAATGCTCTCAGAACATACTGTCCTGTTTTTTCAAGCATTTGGAAAGCTTCTTTACCTACCTCGTTGAACTTCGGAAGTTCGTCAACGATTACATTGTCTGGGTACTCAGCTTTGTATTTTGAATCATCAGACACATATTGTCCAAAGTGCCAAAATTCTTTTAGGTCTCCTTTTTTGAAACCTTTTGCAGTTTCTTTACCGAATCCTACATAACCTCTTTGTCCACCAATACCTGGAATCTCATACTTCTTTTTCGTTTCCACTGGTTGTTCAAAAAAGTTTTTCACCTCTCCATACAAATCATCTACAAGGTTGTCATCAAGAAAGTGGCCCTTTAAGGCTACAAAACCAATTTCTTCATAAGCTTTTCCGATTTCATTTACAAATTTCTGTTTGCGTTCCGGGTTGCCCGAAAGGAAATCACGCAGGTCTACACTAGGTATTTTATCCATTTTTAGAAATTTACGAATAGCAAAATTACATTTTTTTTAATTTAAATGATTTTAAAATCATTATTTATAAGTTAAATTTGCTGTATGAAAAAATATTCTTCCAAGAGAAGTATCCAAATACTTGCACATCTTCTTCAGCAGTATGGAATTGCAGACATTGTAATTTCACCGGGATCAAGGAATGCTCCTTTGGCGATTCACTTTTCAGAAGTGGATAGTTTTAACTGTTACAGCATTGTGGATGAAAGAAGTGCTGCTTTCGTTGCAATGGGAATGGCAAAAAGTGAAAAAAAACCGGTAGCAATTACTTGTACAAGCGGATCAGCAGTTGTTAATTACTATCCTGCCGTTACAGAAGCATTTTACCAGAATATTCCACTTTTAGTACTGACCGCTGACAGGCCTACAGATTTTGTTGATATTTTTGATGGTCAGACGATCAGGCAGAAGGATGTTTTTCATCAGCATTCTTATGGTGATTTCCAGCTTTTGGAAGACAGTAAGGAGAATGCTGAAGATATTAATTTTGATACGATTAAAAAGGCTATTGAGCTTTGCTTTGAAAAGCAGGGCCCGGTACATATTAATATACCATTGGAAGAACCTTTGTATGAATTGGTTTCAGAGCTTCCTCCTTTCCCAACCGTTGAGAAAACAATCAGGCATAAAGATTATGAAGTTCCGTCCAATTTGATTGCAGAATGGCATACCTCTCAGAGAATTATGATATTGGTGGGAACCAGAGATTACAGTCCGGAACTGGAAAATCAATTGACACAATTGGTGAAAAACCATTCAGTGGTTGTGCTAAGTGAGGCTAATTCTAACCTTTACCATGAAAAGTTTTTCAGACATATAGACCGTTATATTTTCAATTTTACAGAAGAAGATTATAAAACGTATGCTCCGGATCTATTAATTACCGTGGGACAGAATGTGGTTTCCAAAAAAGTGAAGCAGTTTCTTAGAAGTGCCAGGCCAAAACAACATTGGCATTTGGATGAAGTTTGGCAGCCTGATACCTATTTTTCATTAACGGAGAAAGTAGAGGTAAAACCTGAAGTTTTCTTCTCAAAATTATTGAAATTCATTAATCTGGAGCCAAGACCTTACTTTAACCTTTGGGATGTGCTAAGGGATAAAAAGGATGCTAAACATCAGCAGTTTTTAAATACAGTTGAGTTTTCAGATTTTTATTTTTTTAATAAAGCATCACAAACGGTTCCTGAAAACTATAATATCCACTTTGCGAATTCTTCTGCGATCAGATATGCGCAGTTATTTGATTTTGGTAAAAGAAAAATGTACTGTAACCGTGGTACCAGCGGAATTGACGGCTCTACCTCTACAGCAATGGGCTTTGCAATCAAAAATGCAAACCCTACTTTACTGATTACCGGTGACCTAAGTTTCTTTTATGATATCAATGGGCTTTGGAACCAGTATATTCCCCCATTTGTAAGGATTATCATCTTCAATAATGGAGAAGGTAATATCTTTAAAATCATTCCTGGACCTGGAAATGCAAACCCTAATACATTGGATGAATTTATCGCTACTAAGCACCGTAAAAATGCTGAACATTTGGCAAAACACTTCGGGTTTTCCTACATCAGGGTAGAAGACGATATCACGTTAGACAGAGTATTGGAGAATTTTTTCAAGCCGGATTCACTGCCAAAAATTCTGGAAGTAAATACGTATGGGAAAAATAGTGCGGATGTGCAGAAAGCCTACTTTAATTTCATGAAAGAAAACTAAAGATCAAGGTATTCTTCATTCCCGGGCAGATTAATAATTCTGTCGATAGGATAGATAAACATATCATCAAAATCATTTAAGGCATTGATGAGTTGAAAGTGGCTGAATTGCTTTATGTTTTGTAAGGTAATTTCAGCCTCTTTTATTTTTTTCTGTTTTAAAAGGTGCTGCCTTTGCACCCCATTTAGCAGATAAGTAGTGGGAGTAAACCATTCCTTGCCTTTTAAAAATAAAAGATTGGAAAATGAAGTATCGGTGATATGGTTATTTTTTACAATGATAATTTCCTCAGCCTTAGACTTCATTTTCATTTTATCCAGTTCCTTACGATCTTCAAACTTGAAAGAATAATCGAAGCTGTTGTTTTCTACCAGCTGAAAGTCATGTATTTCGGGGATAGCATAGGGA
The DNA here is from genome assembly GCF_003020585.1 of Chryseobacterium aurantiacum. Lineage (GTDB taxonomy): Bacteria > Bacteroidota > Bacteroidia > Flavobacteriales > Weeksellaceae > Chryseobacterium > Chryseobacterium aurantiacum. The sequence goes on along the minus strand of NZ_PXUE01000007.1, from coordinate 235,336 downwards.
ATCATTTGAGTTCTTATCCTTTTATCCAGATCATAAGAAACTCTTAACTTAAAAAGTCCGTCTTCATCGTGTTGTAGATTTTTGTAGATTTTGGACAAGTCAATAGAATCCTCTTTTCCAAAATTGGAAAATGTTTGATTGACACGTTTTTGATGGAGTTCTAATAGAAAAATTTCCTGATCTTCTACTTTAATGCTTTCAATGAATTGGGACATAGATTTTATTTTTCATTTCCTGATATTCGTCTTCTAATTTACTCATGTGCGTTATACCGCCTCCGCTTTTGAAATAGAGTTTATCACCCTCTTTTTCTATAAAGCGTATCATTACACAGCTGTCTACGTTTTTACCGTCAAACCAGCCACAAACTCCCGTATAGTATCCTCTGTCATATCCTTCTGCATCCAGAATTATTTCTAGTGTTTTGGGCTTGGGAGCACCCAAAATAGAACCGGCAGGAAGAAGCTTTTGCATAATACTTCCTATTTTTCCGTCAAATTCAGGTTTTATAGTCCCTGAAATTTCAGAACTCATCGCATAGAGATCCTTTTGTCTCGTTTTGATGAAGTCAATTTGCTGAAATTGCTCAACATTTACATCATCTGCCACCATGCTCAAATCATTACGAAGGAGGTCTACAACGGTATAATGCTCTGCTTTTTCCTTTTTGTCATTCTTCAAAATCTCGGCTGCATTTTCCACTGAGGCATCAATGGTGCCCTTCATGGGATAGGTTAAAATTTTGTTATCGATAATCTTGACAAAAGTTTCAGGAGAAAAAAATACAAAAAAATCTTTATAAAAAACCTTATACTTGGCCTCGGAGTGATAAAAAATTTCTTTAAGGTCCAAATTGGTCTCAATTTCAGTTTTCCGGGTATAATTTACAAGATATGAATTTCCCAGGCGAATATTTTTTTGAACTTTATCAAAGCCTGTTTTAAAATTTTCTAACGTCTCAGGAAAGGATTTCCATGTTATTTTTTTATTTAATTCAGGTGCTTTTTTAACGGTTGAAAAGCTTTGAAAATCAATGATTAAACCTGATTTTTGAATTTCATTTTCTTGATAGATTTCTACATTCTGTGAAAGGAAATCGATAACGAAAAAATAGGGAACCTTCCTAAGAGAAAGTTCGTCCATTTCTATAAATTTTTGATGATTCACTGAAAACATTCAGCAAAAATAATTATTGATGTTTACTTTTGCATAAAATTTTTATGATGCAGAGCAAATATCCTCAGAAACCGGGAATAGATTTTATATTGAAGCAGGCTTTTTATTATTGGAATAAAACATTAGTTTTCCAGTTGATGTTTTCAATCATCTTTTTTGGAATATTTCTTACTTCCCTGTATTTCTTCGGAATCAAATATGAAATATGGGAACAAAATCAAGTGTTAACAGAAGCTCTTAACGAAGGGACGAAAGCCTATATGGAAAAGATATCCCAATTAAGTGCTACAGAAAACTATCAAATGTTTACACTGGCAATCTGGGGTACTACAGCGTTTTTATATCCATTAAATCTTGGACTGTTTCAAATCTTCAGAAAACTTGACCTTCAGGAAAAAATCGTACTGGGAGATCTGTTTGTAGGATATAACGGACTTAATTTCTTTAAATATCTGGGTTATTATCTTTTCTGGTTTATGATCTACAGACTTACGGTTCCTACTGTATTATTGGCCTTTGTTTGGGTTGCAATGACTGTATTTGTTGCTCCATTGATGTTTTTTACTGATAAGAGAATCTTTGAAGCTATTTCATTAAATTTTAAGGCACTCAAGATTTACTTTATAGAAATAATGGTGTGTGTATTGGTTGCTGTTCTATTTAAGTACTTGGGATTCACTTTGTTTTTGGTAGGTGGATTATTTACTTTTCCTTTCTGGAATGCTATGATTTATTCATTATACAAAACCGTTTTTTCTGAGAAAAAGTAAATTTCAACAATGTTTAATGTGTTTTTTTATCAAAAAAAGTTAAATTTGATAAAATCATAAAATATTTAAACTATGTCTGAATTTAACGAATTTGATCAGCAGGGCTCTGTACCAAGTAGGGAAACAGGGTCCATTATTTCTCACGCCTTCGAAATGTATAAAGGAGTTTTCGTTTACGGTGTGGTTGCTATGATCGTTTATATGCTGGGTGGGTATTTAATCCAACTTATCTTCGGAATTGATTCTGCTTCAATGGTGGAGGAGATCAGAGAATCCGGAGGGCGATTTAATTACTGGAGTACTCCGGGACTTCCATTGTATATGGGGGCTTCTGGTATTTTCGGGCTTTTATTGTCTCCTTTGTATGTTGGTTTGATCTACATGGTAAATAAATACAATACTAAGAATCCTATTGAGTTTTCTGACCTTTTTATCGGATACCGTCAGAATTTTGTGAATATTCTTATATACAGCTTACTTACCTGGGTTATTTCTTCTGTTGCTGTGGCATTGTGTGTGCTGCCTATTATTTTTGTATATCCTTTACTGTTATTAGGATATCCTATTCTTTTATTTGAAAATGCTTCGGCTATAGATGCTTTATCGAAGTCTTTTAATATTGCCAAAGAAAACTATGGTACATTCTTGTTAACCGGACTTTTAGGATTCTTAATCTCTATGGCGGGGATTTTCCTTTGTTTCATTGGACTTATTTTAACAGCTCCGTTTATTATGATTGTTATGTACTCCCTGTATTGCGCGTATCTTGGAAAGCCAAGACAAATAATGTTTAATAAACAATAAAATAAAAACCATACATGATGAATAAAGAGAATCAGATAAGCAGTGTTGCCATAAAGCAAGTTGCCCTGCTGGCCATTATTTTAATATTGGCAGGATTAATCTGCTTTAATCTGGCCTTGTTTATTCCATCGGTTTTAGGGGCTATTACCATTTATGTAGTCTGCCGAAAATATAATTTTTATCTTCAGGAAGAAAAAAAGTGGAAATCATCTCTTGCAGCGTTTACTTTAATGTTTGCCAGTCTTATTGTTTTGATTTTACCGATTTATTTTATTGCGGATCTTATCATCGATAAATTAGGAAATGCACAGGCTTATATGGCTAAGTTTAATGTGTTTTTGGACAAGATACATTCCTATATTTATTCAAAAACTGGGTTTGATATTCTGAGTCAGGAAAATATGAACAAGCTGAAAAATTCTGTGGGAAAATTTTCAACTTCAGCACTTAGCGGGACTTTCAATACGCTTACCGTGGTGATGTCTATGTATTTTATTCTTTACTTTATGCTGGATAAGCCAAGGTTATTTGAAAGAATCCTCACGACTTCTGCACCCTTAAAGAGATCCAATATTTCATTAATCGGCGATAAGATGCGAAAACTGATTATGGCCAATGCTATTGGTATTCCAGTTGTTGCAGTGGGGCAAGGGATTGTAGCGCTTATAGGATATCTTATTTTTGGTGCTCCGGGGGCTATTTTGCTTTTTGCTTTAACAGCGGCGGCATCGGTGATTCCTGTAGTGGGTACGGCCATTATTTATGTTCCGGTGTGTATCTTTATGATTGCAGAGGGAAATACTGTACAAGGAATTGGTTTGGCTATTTACTGTGTGGTGGTAGTAGGGCTTACAGATAATCTGCTTCGTTTTACTCTGCTAAAGAAACTGGAGAATATTCATCCTCTCAATACGGTGTTCGGAATTATTATGGGAATGAATCTGTTTGGCTTTATGGGACTTATTTTTGGACCTATTTTGATTTCGCTTACCCTTCTTTTGATACAGGTATACAGAAATGAATTTTCGGACAAAAACACCCATCCTGATCTGGAATTGCCCAATGAAGAAAATATAGAGAATAAATTAATTTAATTAGATAAACGTGGAAGGAATAAATCCGGAAATATTAAAAGAAATTTGTGTTTTTAAAATGCCATTTGGTAAATATGAAGGAACGGTCCTGGTGGATCTTCCGATTAGCTACCTTGAATGGTTTCACCGAACAGGAATGCCTAAAGGAAAACTGGGAATGCAGCTGGCTACGGTTTACGAAATCAAATTAAATGGCTTAATGGATCTTCTGGCTCCAATCAGGGCATCAGTAAGAAATGGATTGTAAAAAACAGATAATTTTTAAGATATATTTTGGGCGGCTTCGAAGAAGCCGCCCAAAATATTTTATAGAATCTCTTATGCTTTCAGGGCTGCAATTTCATCCCTTAGCTTAGCGGCTTTTATAAAGTCAAGATTTTTAGCTGCTGCTTCCATTTCTTTTTGTTTCTGTCCAATCATTTTTTCAATATCCTCACCGGCATAGGTAGCTTTGGTTTCTGCTACTTTTTGCATAATTTCCTTTTGAGTGTATTTTTCATCCGGAAAATCTTTGCTTCTTCCGACAAGATTCTCAGAGATTTTTTTGTTTAAGGCTTGTGGCTTCTGGTTATGATCCTCATTATATTGCATCTGTTTGGCACGTCTGTATTCCGTTTCGTCCAGTGTTGCCTGCATAGATTTGGTAATCTTATCAGCATACATGATGGCCTTTCCGTTAATATTTCTTGCCGCACGTCCTACAGTCTGAATCATGGATCTTCGGCTTCTCAACATTCCCTCCTTATCTGCATCCAAAATGGCTACTAGTGAAACTTCCGGTAGGTCTAGTCCTTCTCTTAATAAATTTACCCCAATTAATACATCAAAAAGCCCTAAACGTAGATCCTGCATAATCTGAATACGTTCCAGAGTTTCTACGTCAGAGTGAATATATCTTGTTCTGATTCCGAACTTTACAAAATATTTGGTAAGTTCTTCAGCCATTTTCTTGGTTAAAGTAGTTACCAAAACCCTTTCGTCAGCATCAGATCTTTTTTGAATCTCTTCCATTAAATCATCAATCTGGTTCAAAGAAGGTCTTACCTCAATAATAGGGTCCAATAATCCTGTAGGGCGAATGATCTGCTCAATATAGGCTCCTCCGGTTTTTTCCAGCTCATAATCAGCAGGGGTAGCAGAAACGTAAATAACCTGGTTTTGTATACCTTCAAACTCTTCGAATTTTAAAGGCCTGTTATCCATTGCTGCAGGAAGTCTGAAGCCATATTCTACCAAAGATTCCTTTCTGCTTCGGTCTCCGCCATACATGGCATGAACCTGAGGCACCGTTACGTGGCTTTCATCAATCACCATTAAAAAATCCTTTGGGAAATAATCAATAAGGCAGAAAGGTCTTGTCCCCGGAAGTCGGCCGTCAAGATACCTGGAATAATTCTCAATTCCTGAGCAGTATCCCAGCTCTTTGATCATCTCAAGGTCCAGTTCGGTTCTTTCCTGAAGTCTTTTGGCTTCCAATGGTTTTCCGATAGAGCTAAAGAAATCAACCTGCTTTAGCATATCATCCTGAATATGTTTAATGGCACCATTTAATGTATCCTTTGATGTTACGAAAAGATTCGCAGGGTAAATCTGTATCTGATCAAAACTAGAATCTACATTTCCCGTTACAGGGTCAAAGCTTTGGATCTTTTCAATCTCGTCTCCAAAGAACTGAACTCTGATAGCATTATCAGCATAAGCAGGAAAAACATCAATTACATCTCCCTTCACACGAAATGTTCCTCTTTGGAATTCATTTAATGTTCTTGCATATAAAGCATTAACCAAGGAGTGAAGCAATGCAGTTCTTGTTACTTTGTCTCCAATAGCAATGGAAATTAAAGATTTATGAAATTCTGTTGGATTTCCAATACCATAAATACATGAAACGGAGGCTACAATCAAAACATCTCTTCTTCCTGAAAGAAGACTGGCTGTTGCAGAAAGACGCAGTTTTTCAACTTCTTCGTTGATGCTTAGATCTTTTTCAATATAGGTTCCGGTTGTTGCGATATAGGCTTCCGGCTGATAGTAATCATAGTAGCTGACAAAATATTCTACAGCATTTTCCGGAAAGAATTCTTTAAACTCCATGAAAAGCTGTGCCGCCAAAGTTTTATTATGAGCTAAAACCAAGGTGGGACGTTGCACATTTTGAACAACATTCGCTACGGTAAAGGTTTTTCCGGATCCCGTTACCCCAAGAAGAGTCTGGTACTTTTCACCAATCTCTATTCCCTCAGTAAGTTTTTCGATGGCAAGAGGTTGATCCCCTGTAGGTTTATATTCTGATTGAAGCTTAAAATCCATAAGAAAAGAATGTATACAACAAAAATACGAAAGAAATAATTAGGCCACATCAACTTTGTTTCTTTTCAGAATCAGATCATGTAATCTCTTTTATTTCAGCCTATTGTAATTTGTTTTTTAAATGAGGAATAGAAATTTAGTTACACTAATTTATGGCACTATTTTTCCATTCACTTTAGATCACCTAATCATAATGTTATGAAAATCAGTCAATTTTATATTCCTGTAATGAGTGTTTTTTTGATTTTATCTTCTTGTAAGGAGAACCAGGCAAACGCACAACAAGTTGGAAATGATGGAAGCGTTGAAACAGAAAGACCTAATTCTGAATACGAACCCGCATTCAAGGGGCAGACAAGAATTAAGGCAGTGAAAACAACTACAGTTTATCAAGTAGAGGTTTTAAATAAAGAATTGGGCAAACCTTGGGGAATTATCAATTTACCGGATGGCAGTTTTCTTATTACGGATAAAAGAGGTTCCATGAATGTTGTTTCAAAGGACGGAAAGAAGGTTTCTAAAATTGATGGGTTTCCAAAGGTAGATTCCAAAGGTCAGGGAGGAATGCTGGATGTAGCCCTTGATCCTGATTTTAAAACCAATAATATAATTTATTTCAGTTTTTCAGAACCATTTGGCAAGGGAAATTTAACTTCTGTGGCTAAAGGAAAGCTTTCTGTAGATCTTAAAACTATTTCGGAGGTTAAGGTGATTTTCCGCGCAGAACCTTCCTATGATGGAGACAAGCATTATGGCAGCCGACTGGTTTTTGATAAAGATGGAAATCTGTTTGTAAGCACGGGGGAAAGATCTGATAAAGAAACCAGAGTGTATGCCCAAAAAACGGATAATTATTTAGGGAAAATAATAAAGATTACAAAGGATGGAATGCCCGCGCCGGGTAATCCATTTATCGGAAAGCAAGGATATAAACCTGAGATTTATGCTTATGGAGTCCGAAATCCACAGGGATTGGCGATAGATCCCAACGGAAATCTTTGGGATGTAGAAATGGGACCGAGAGGTGGAGATGAAATCAATCTTATTGAACCCGGAAAAAACTATGGCTGGGGTGATGTAACCTACGGGATTGAATATTCCGGAGATAAAGTAGGGCAAGGTATTACCCAGAGAAAAGGAACAGAGCAACCGGTTTATTACTGGGATCCTGTAATTTCTCCTAGTGGTGTTACTTTCTACACCGGAAATATTGATGAATGGAAAGGAAACCTTTTCATTGGTTGCTTAAGCGGTGAGCATATTAACAGAATTGTAATGAAAGAGAGTAAAGTGGTAGGTGAGGAACGTCTTCTGACAGATCAAAATGAACGTTTTAGGGATGTACTGAATGGTATTGATGGTAATTTATACGCAGTAACAGACAGCGGAAAATTGTATAAAGTATCAAAAAAATAAAACAAAAACTCCTGAAATAGCTTCAGGAGTTTTTTTTTAAGTTTAGGAACAAAACGTTCTTTCAGTTTGTTTAAAATTTAAAATTAAGTCTGGCAAAAACCTGTCTTCCAGCAAAGCCCATTTGTACAGGATCGAAAATACCACCTGATTCTGTATTTCCTGTAGTTACTTGTGTTGTCTGTAATGTTGGGTATCTGTTAAATACATTTTTGCTTCCCAGTGTTAAGTTAAGATTCTTTGAAAACTCATATCCAAAAGAGACATCGGTGGTCACTTTTGGATTGTAGATTTGCTCTGCATCATCATATCCAATCAGAGTAACCTTATCAAACCTCACAAGTTGCAAATTAGCATTGAATCTGCTGATCTTGTAATTGAGATTTAGATTGATCTTTGTTTTAGGAGCAGATGCAAGTATAAATCCTCTTTCTCTCTGGCTTAAATAAATATTTTCTTTTCCGGCCAATTGTTCTGAGGTATTCACTTTCGTGATCTCCATATTATTATAATTTCCTGCTAAAGTGGCGGTCAGTTTTCCAGAACCTAAAGTCTCATTATAGCTTAGGATAACATCAATTCCCTTTGTTCGGGTGTCAATGGCATTGGAGAAGAACTGTGCCTGATCAATGTATGGATAATCTGCTTGAACACTAGGAGGAAGTTCATCCCTTGAAAAATTTCCTGTAAGAACAATCCTGTTCTTTACACTGATATAATAACCATCTATTGTTGCTGTAAACTTTCCGGTATTAAAAGTAAATCCGGCACTTCCGTTCACAGATGTTTCTTGTTTTAGCTGATCAATTCCCACCCTTTTTGCCAGATCACTGTCATTAGATGCCAATTGAATGGTTACCAGTTGACCACCCTGGAAATTGGTAAATTGCTGAGCATAATATTTCTGAGCAAGAGAAGGTGCCCTAAAGCCGGTAGAAACAGATCCACGGAAAGCCAACTGTGGAGTAATGGCATATCGCGTGGCAAACTTGCCATTTAGGGTACTTCCAAAGTCATTGTAATTCTCAAATCTTCCGGCGATACTGATCATCCATTTTTTTGTAATATCCAGTTCCGTATCTACATAGGCTGCAAAATTATTTCTGCTCTTACCAATATCTGTAGAATAACCCGGGAACCCCTGTGAGCCGCCTGGTCTTACCTCCCCACTTAAAGGATTTTTAACTAATAAACTTTCTGGTGTAGAAGGTGTTACCGGATTTCCATTGATGTCATACATCGTGTAAGAAGCTTCTTCTCCTTTGATAATTTCAAATTTTTCATACCTGAATTCCGAACCAAAGGCTATATTAAGTCCCTCCAATACTTTAAATTGTCTGACCGCATTAAAGCCTGTTGTATTTTGTAATAATGAATGTCCGCCAGCGTAGAAACTGGTAGGAGATTTGGGTCCCATGGTTGCGTTGAGGGTATGGGTGATGTCATAGGTAAATCTGTTATTACCAAATGCATTGTAAAAATCAACATCCCAATTGGCAACTTTAAATTTCAAGCCGTTATCAAAGGTGAAGTCTGTAATGCTGGTATCTTCAATCGGATTGAAACCTGTGGGGTAGATTTCAGGGATATTTCCATCGGCATCAGCTGTTCTGGTCCATGCATAGGCCTTGGTATTTCTATGGGAGAATCCTTGACGGGAATAGAAGGTAAGTCCATCAGACAATGGCACCTCAATATTTCCGAAAAAATAAACATTTTGAGCTTTTGCATCTCCAAAACGTTGTCTGGGTCCTAATGTTGGTTGGTTGTAAATGTCAGGATTAGCATTTCTTATCGCATAGTCTTTATTGATAAACTCTGCCGTGAAGTTTCCAAATCCTCCCTTTGATCCTATTTTTGTTCCCAGATTTCCATTGAAATTAAAGGTCATTCCATCTACCTCATGATCAGATACAATGTCATTGTTTCCAGGACTTTTAAAAAGATTAACTCCAGAAAAAGCATTTCCCTCAAAGCCTTTATTTCGATCATTAAGAATAACATTGATTACCCCTGCTATGGCATCAGATCCATATTGAGCAGAGGCGCCATCACGCAGAACTTCCACCCTTTTAATGGCCCCAATCGGGATGGTGTTCATATCATATCCCGTATTTCCTCTTCCCTTGGTTCCAAAGAGATTGATTAATGAAGATTGGTGGTATCTTTTTCCGTTGAGCAAAAGAAGGGTTTGATCCGGGCCCAATCCTCTTAATGTAGCCGGATCTACAGCATCGGCGCCGTCTGATCCCGACTGTTTATTAGAATTGAAAGATGGGGCTGCAAACTGCAAAAGTTGGTTGACCTCAACCTGTCCTGTTGACTGGCTTACCTGCTTGATGTCAATAACATCTATGGGCACGGGAGTATTGATGACCGTTCTTTTTTTGTTTCGGCTTCCTGTAATGGCGACTTCATCTATTTTTGATTCCTTTACCAGGGTGTCCTTTACCTGCTGGGCATAGGATAGGGTAGAAGCGCTAAGAAAAATGATGCTTATGTATTTTACCTTCATATTAATAATTTTGTGTGGTAGTTAAATCAAAATTATCAATATTTATTTTTAAATCATTATTAAAATTAATTAATTGTTATGGATATCCTAATTCAGTGTCATTTTTAATGAGCGAAAGAAAAATAATAATTGATTTATGTGTTTTTAATGAAAATTATCAATTTTAAAAACTGGCAATCATTCGGTTAAGGCCTTCTTCTAAAATTTCCTGAGAAGTAGAGAAGCAGATTCTGATATGTCCTTCGGCTCCTTTTCCGAACCATCTTTCTGATCCGGGAACAATAGCAACTTTCCCTTTTTGTAAAACATGTTGGGCAAATTGATCACTGGACATTCCGTTTTCAATCTTTGGGAATAATACAAAGGTGGCCTCAGGAAGATTAGGCGTTACTATTTCTGAGCGGCTCAGTATTTTAAAGGCAAGGTCACGGTTATGCTGCAGATGATTCAAAAACTCTTTATACCACGGCTTAGCTTTTTCCAGAGCTACACTTCCTGCAATTTGTGATAAGGTAGAGACCCCTTCTATGGTAGAATTGAAATTTGATTTTTCTATAAAATCTTCAAGAATTTCCTGATCATTACACAGAACGGCACCAATCCTCAATCCTGCAATTCCAAATGATTTTGAAAATCCATATACGGTAAAACTCTTTCTCTTTGCTTCATCAGAAACAGATGAATAGGTATGAAAATCTTTGTTATCATAAATAATATCACTCCATATCTCATCACTCATAACCCATACATCATAAGTAGATGCAATTTCAGAGACCTTTTTCAATGTTTCTTTTGAATAAACCTTACCAAGAGGATTATGGGGATTACATATACTGATAAGTTTCGTTTTCGGAGTAAGTAAGGAAACCAGTTTTTCAAAATCAATTTCTCCGGATGTGGTATCAACAGGGCATAGTTTCACTACACCACCTGCTATTTCCACAGATTTTTTGAACAAGAAATCAACAGGGTCAAGAATAATGGCTTCATCTCCTGGCTGTAAAACATAGGATGCTATCAAAAACATTCCCTGCGCTGCGCTATTCACGGCAAGAACATTTTCAGGAGAAAAGGTTCCTTGTTTTTCCAGATTAAAATGGTCTGCAACACTTTTTTTAAATTCCGGAAGCCCCGAAAACGGACCGTAGCTTAAATAACCGTCTTTAATATATTCGATGATTCCCTGTTCTATTTCCGGAGCGGTCCTGAAATCCGGATCAGCGGCAGTGAGGGGAATAATTCCGTCTTCAAGTGTAGCCCATCTTCCATTGTAGGCTTTTCTTTTTAATGCTTCAAAGTTGATATCGTTATTGCTGAACATTTTATTTATAAGATATGGGTAAAATATGGTCTGTATATTGGTCTATTGGGAGCAAAAACTGGTTCAGTAAAGCTCTGCCATTCCTGATATGGATTTCGATTTCCGGCTTTCTTTCTGCTTCATATTTTTTGAAAGCTTTGAGTACCGTACCTTCTTCAACTAAATATTTAGTTAAAATATGAGAATCCTTTAGTGCTGAGGTTACACCCTGGCTTGTAAATGGTATAAGAGGGTGTGCTGCATCACCAATGAATACTATATTTTCTGTATAGAAAGGATTGAGTTCTTCCAATTCATATACACACCATAAATGTACGTTTTCGTAACTTGATTTTCGTATAATGGATGAAACTAATGGATGCCATTCTTCAAAAACTTCAAGCATATACTTTTTTAGGTTATCAGAAGAGCATTCGTTAACCTTGTATTTTTCATTATCGAATTGAGAATACCAGAGAATGGTGTCATGAGAAAGCTTTAGGATTCCAAAGGTAAGCCCTCCCTGGTCATAATGAAATTTCATGAAGTCATTCTCAATACTGTTTGCTATTTCCTGGTCTTGAATAATGTTGACCACCTCATTTTCTCTTACTGTCCTCATCTTTTCATCTGCAAAAAGACTTCTTCTGATGCGGCTTCTGGAACCATCAGAAATAATGGCTATGTCAGCTTCAAGATAGCTTCCGTCAGGGTGTTTCAGTCTTCCCTTTTGCAAATCGCAGGGGATTATTGTTTTTTCATATGTTATTTTTTCCGGAGAGATGTTTTGGGATAAAAGATGGATTAATGAATGTCTTGAAATAGCAAAAACATTGTTGAGGTTTTTCTCTGCAAGTTTCTTTCCGGTATGGGAATATTGAACATATTTTTTTAGAAAGCTTCCATGTTCAAAAAGAAGAGCGGGGTCAATAATCTGGGTGAGATATTCAATTCCCTCTTGTGGAATAAGAAAACCATGACCTGCGAGATCCTCTTTTTTTCTTCTTTCGTAAATGTGGTAGTCTATCTTATTTTTTTCTAGATAATTCGCCATGCTTAAGCCGGAAATACCAGCGCCCACGACAGCAACTTTGTTCATTTTCAGAATAATAGTTTTTTTCAGGTTAGTGTTTAAATTATTTTTTAATCTGCATTTAGATCAGCACAAAATTAAAGTAAAAACATTCACTATTTTGAAAAAATAAATTATTTTGATTGCGGATTGTGGAAATGTTGGATGGAAAGCATAAGAAGCTGAAAAATAATTTAAAGCAATATTTTGAAGATGATGACTATTCAGAAGATGAGGTCATGAGAATCTGTTAATCATGAAGCTTTAATATAAAAAAACCGGAAAAAAATTCCGGTTTTATTTTTATGATTATGCTTTTTCAAGCTGAACAGTAAAGTGTCTTAAGATTTCTGGTTCCCAGGTAATTTTATATCCTTTAGCTATTTCTTCACGTCTTTCGTATACGTTCTTTATAGCTGCTGCAATATAGTCCATGTGGTTATTGGTATATGTTCTTCTAGGAATTGCAAGGCGCACAAGTTCCAGTTTCGGATAACGGTTTTGTCTTGTTTCCGGATCTCTGTCAGCCAATAATGTTCCGATTTCAACAGTTCTTATTCCGGCTTCCTTATAAATTTCAAGGCCCAAGGTTTGTGCAGGGTATTCCTCACGGGAAACATTTGGAAGGAAATTTAATGAATCAATGAAAACAGCATGTCCTCCTATTGGTTTTTGAACAGGAATTCCATATTCTATCAGTTTATTACCAAGATATTCAACCTGAGAGATTCTGCTTTCAAGATAAGCGAATTCGGTTGCCTCATCAAGACCTACAGCCAGTGCAGCCATATCTCTTCCTGCCATTCCGCCATAGGTAATAAATCCTTCATAAATGATTGTGAAATTGGATGCCTTTCTGAAAACTTCCTCATTGTTTAGAGCAATAAATCCACCGATGTTTACCAATCCGTCCTTTTTAGAACTCATCGTCATACCATCACCATAGGAGAAGATTTCCTTGCAAATTTCCTTGATGCTTCTATTCTCCTGACCTTGTTCTCTTTTTTTAATAAAATAGGCGTTTTCTGCAAACCTTGCCGAGTCGAAGAATACAGGAATTCCATATTGATCAGAAAGTTTTTTTACAGCTTTCATGTTCTCCAAAGAAACCGGCTGGCCTCCTGAAGAATTACAGGTAATGGTAATCAGGCAGAAAGGGATGTTTTCTTTAGGGTGACTTTTATAGATTTCTTCCAACTTTTCAAGGTTGATATTTCCCTTGAATGGATGTAGATCATTAATATCAAAAGCTTCGTCTATTGTACAGTCAATGGCATGTGCTTTTCTGAATTCAATATGTCCCTTTGTAGTATCAAAGTGAGAGTTACCCGGAACTACATTTCCTTCTTTTACCAATACAGAGAAAAGAACATTTTCAGCAGCTCTTCCCTGATGGGTTGGTAATAGATATTTGAAACCGGTAATCCTTTCAACAGTATTCTGTAGTTGTTCAAAAGAACGTGATCCGGCATAGCTTTCATCTCCGGTCATCAAGGCTCCCCATTGTCTGTCAGACATTGCTCCGGTTCCTGAATCTGTTAAAAGATCGATATATACATGTGAAGATTTTAAATTGAAGAGATTATAATTGGCTTCTTTAAGCCATTGTTCTCTTTCTTCTCTGGTAGATTGATAGATTTCTTCCACCATTTTAATGCGGAATGGTTCTGCGTACGGTAATTTCATGAGTTAAGTATGTTTTAAATTGTATGTAAAGAAAATGGGTTTGAAAATAATTTTCAAATTCATCAAAGTATAGATAAGGTACAGGAGCTTACTCCGGGGCCTTAAATATGTTTTCATCAGAATGGAATCCGGCTACACCGCCACTCACTGCAAACTTCATTGCAGAAGCTGCTGTCATTCCCACTACAGGTTTGATGTTTTTTTCTTCAGTAACAATTACCCAGCCCGATATTGCGTACGAGTGGGGAAGATATACCGCAACGTAATTATGCTTGTCAACGTCCGACATTTCTTTTTGGGTTAAAAAACCTATTCTCCAGATCTCCGGATTTTCGTTTGTTTTTACCCATACAGGATCGTTGAATTTTTTCTTGTCACCCACAAATGAAGACATGACGTCTTTAGTGGGAGTATAAATGTGTTTTACTCCGGGGGTCTTTTCCAATAAGCTATCCATGGTATCAAAGAAGAATCTCCCCACCACAAATTTATTACCCAAAAATCCTAAAATAGCAGTAAATAATATAGTTGAAACGAAAACAAGACCAGGAACCTGCTTGGCAAGCGAAGGGACAAGATTGTCAATAGCGCTGACAATATACCAGATTACAAAAATGGTCAGTCCAATGGGCCCAATAATAACCAATCCCTGAAAAAAGTTTTTCAGAAAAAAATTGGTAATACTTTCAAAGCTTGGTTTCTTCAACGTTTATTTTTTACTATTTATATTTTAACCGTGTATCGTTTCTTTATTGCCATAGGACTTAATGATATTGGCTTCATACTCAAGCCATGCATCCCAGCGCTCATTTACTTTTTCCGGATCTCCAAGCTGTCTTGCAAATCCTATAAAAGTAGTATAATGATTGGCTTCGGAGATCATGAGTTCTTTATAGAAGGTCTTAAGTTCTTCATCCTTAATGTTTTCAGTCAGAACCTTAAATCTTTCACAGCTTCTGGCTTCAATCATGGCGGCAAATAGCATTTTATCTACAATTAAATCCTCTCTGCTTCCCTGAATGATAAACCTTGCCAGCTCATTCACATAATCATCCTTTCTGGCTCTTCCGAAAGTGTAGCCTCTTTTCTTAATGATCTCATGAACCTGATTGAAGTGATCCAGCTCTTCCTGTGCAATGGCAAGTAGCTCTGTGACGATCTCCGGATATTCTGGAAGCATTGTGATCAGACCTATTGCATTGGTTGCTGCTTTTTGCTCGCACCATGCGTGGTCCGTTAAAATTTCTTCGATGTTTCCTTCTGCAATGTTTGCCCACCTTGGATCAGTGGGAAGTTTCAACTTAAACATGTTGTAAAATTTTTGTAAATTTAAGATAAATAGAATTAAAAAGTAGGACTTTATTTCAATTTGACAAGTAAAATGTTAAGAAGCGGTCTTTCTTCTTAGGGATTCCAAAATATTCCAACCTAGAGTGTCCACTTTTTTCAACCCTGTAGAAATGATGAACGCCAGAATGATATTAATAATATAAATAAGCCCCATCAAAAGCCACCAAGGCATATTTTCCTTTAATGGAACTACCAGAAAATAAACCAATGAAGAACTTATTCCCTGTGCAAAATAGAAGAAAATAGCATTTTTTCCGATGTAGGTGATGAAGTTTTCCTTAGTGATTTTTAATCTGTTGTATAGAACGAATAAGGTGACCAATGAGAATTGTGCCCAGATAATATAAGGGATTTTAGGAGGAAATTTATTTTTGTTGATCTTATAAAAAATTTCATTTCCATAGTACCAGAACATCCACGTTAAAGCTATGGCAACAAGAGCGTATAAAACAGGGATTGCTTTAGTGGGAATTCTATGTCCGCGAATTCTGTTTCCAATCAAAAATAAGGCAAGATAAAATGCTACATACCCCACCTGTCCTGCCGGATAATATTCAGGGAATATATTGAATAATAAGGTTAGAGCAAGGCAAAGGCCAATGAACCAATTAATATGCTTTGAAAAAAACCTTAAGATTAATACACCAAAAACGGTTAGAATAAAATAAACTTTCAGGTACCAAAAGCTTCCCATGACCACCGGAAATGTATCTGCATTGGTATACTGGTGGAGATACCAGTTGCCAAGGTTTTGCCATTGAGGGATTGTGGATATTTCTGTGGCAGAATATTTTGACCCAAAGGTTGAATAAAAACTCTGTAACCATTCCAGGGAAAAGAAAGTGAGACCAAAGACCTTAAAGAAATAATCTAAAGAGAAAAGAAACGTTACAAAGATCATATACGTGATTTGCAGTTTCAATAATCTGTAAAATGTTTTTTCAATGTTGGAACCTGATGTGATTCCGCTTAATGCATAGAAGAGGGCTACATCAAAAATAAGGGAAAATACCCTTACTTCTGTGGGAATATAAAATTGCCCGGACCAAAAAGCGGTATGGATAAAGATGATGGATAGGGTAGCCAATCCTTTTGCGAAGTCAATGTAGAGATCTCTGTTCATTATTATAGGATATGGCTCAAAAGTAAATAAACTTCTGTTATTTTTCAAATCAAATAAAAAGAGGCAGAACATGTTCGTCTACCTCCTTTCTTAAATATGCTAAAAATGAATGTTTCGATTATTGAAGGTGCTTAAATTCTTCTGCAGAAATTTCACCTGATTGAATTTTTCTCAACTCATCTATATACTGGCTCATGTAAGCATCAATTTCTGGATTAACAGAGTTTTTTGCCACTTTGTAAGTTCCGTTAAGAACTCCTTGATAGTAATAGAAAAAGTTATAGTCAAAATTTGAAGCATTAAGGTCATACTGTCCCAAAAGGAAACCTAAACGAACTGCAGATCTTCTTTGTGCAGGGGTTCCGTGGTGTCCGGGGCTAGATGTTTGGTAGTCTCCAATGCTTTGTGCGAACTCGTACGCTGCTGCAATCTCAGAGAAGTTGGTTTTATTATAACCATTTGGTCTTCTTAGATAATATCCTGCAAACCCATCTGCTTCCAGTTCATTGGGTCTTGCTGTGTTTTCCGTTACAGACGGAAGTCCGAAGATATATTGTAGCTGGTGGCCATATTCATGAGCCAGGATCATTGCATTTACGATGTCTCCGCCTTTGGTCTTTGCATCATAATAGATCGCATAACCATAATATATTTTTCCCGTAGAATAGGAAATGGCATTGTAGGTTGAGTTGAAGTTACTTGCATCATCTACAAATCGTAATGTAGGATTGCTTCTTCCCCAAAGGCTTGCAATTTTAGTCATTTGAGAATTCATGAAGTTGGTGTCTGTAGAATTCTGAAGTGAAGTTTTCAGAACGGCAGATGAACTCCAGTTGTTGTCTACGTAGTAACAAACTTTTTCAAGTTCAGTAGGTTGTTCAACCTTGGCACTAAGTGTTTCTTGTTGTGGTAGAGGGGTGTCTTCCATTTTGTCATCACTACATGCTGTCAGAAATGATCCAGCAATGGCGCCTGCTAGTAAGCAGAGATTAAAGTTTCTTTTCATATAATAATTTAGTTGGTGGAACGAAGTTATAAAATTATCTCTTATATATGAGTACATTATTATGAAAAATTATTCAAAACATAGTGAATTTGTTTTTTATTAAAAAAACATTGCTTTGATTGTAAGCTATTTAGAAATTTAATTGTATATTTGCACCTCGAAATAACTAAAAATTTTATAAACAATGTTTGCAATTGTAGAAATAGCAGGGCTTCAATACAAAGTTGAGCAAGACCAGAAGTTGTTTGTAAACCGTTTAAAAGGAGATAAAGGAGGAAAAGTTTCTTTCGATAAAGTTCTTCTTACTGTAAACGGAGCAATCACTGTAGGCGCCCCAGCTGTAAGCGGTATCACTGTGGAAGCAGAGATCCTAGACCACGTAAAAGCTGATAAAGTAATCGTTTTCAAAAAGAAAAGAAGAAAAGGTTACAAAGTGAAAAACGGTCACAGACAATCTTTAACTCAAATCGTAATCACTGGTATTACAGGTTTTGAAGGAGGAGCTAAAAAAGCTGCTAAAAAAGAAACTGTGAAAGCAGAGGTTCTTTCTGACCACGCAACTGTTAACTTTGGTGAAGATCATGAATTGAACTACCACCTAAAGAAAAACAACTTGTCTCAGTCTAAAGAGAACAGAGAAACTTTGATTACTTTAGGTAAAGCAGTTAAAGTTGAATTAGAAAAGAATATTCTTACTCATGAAGAAGTGGATGCTGCTATCATTAAGAATATCGATCAATTTAAAGCACTTAACAAATAATCCAGTAATAAAATGGCACACAAGAAAGGAGTCGGTAGTTCCAAGAACGGTAGAGAGTCTCACTCTAAAAGATTAGGTGTGAAGATTTTCGGAGGACAAGCAGCTATTGCCGGAAATATTATTGTTAGACAAAGAGGTACTCAACACCACCCAGGTGATAACGTTGGTATCGGTAAAGACCACACTTTGTTTGCATTAGTAGATGGTAAAGTAGTTTTCAGAAAGAAAGCAAACAACAGATCTTTCGTATCTGTAGAACCAAACGCATAATTTTAAGCGTTTTATAAAAATTAAAGCCTCGGTATTTTACCGAGGCTTTTTTCTGTTGTCAACATGTATTGACGGATGTTTTTCTTAATTATCATTCGTTGGTGAAAAATGTATATATTTGTTAACTATCAAATAACAAATCACTTGCGTAAGCCGAAAAGCATATAGAGTAGGCGACAAATTAAAACAAAATACCCATGAAAAATCTAAAAAAATTAACAAAGAAAAATTTGAAAGAAATTAATGGAGGAGCAGGAACATGCCCACCAGTTGCCAATTCTTGTATGTCTTGGTGCAGATGGACTGCCTGGCAAAAAATGCATTGCCCATCAAATGTTTATGAAGAGCCTTGCGAGTGTATTTAATGACTAATCACCTAGATCTATTGATATGAAAAATATTAGGAAAATTACCAAAGAACAGTTGAAATCAATCAAAGCAGGAAATGATTACAGATGTCCCGACTTTCTGGCAACTACCTGCATAGAATGGTGTGGATTAACTGCATGGCAGCAGCAATACTGCTTAAACGCTGTCATTGATCCTATGCCTTGTAATTGCTAAGAATTGAATCCTTTTCAACGATTATGATCTGAGAATGAGTTGATGAGGTAGGTTATAAAAATAGCAATGGCAGCTTCGAAGAAGCCGCCATTGCTATTTATCATATATTACCTTAGAATCCTACCTGGATTCCGGCTTTAACGCCAAATTTTGAAATATCAGGTCTGTCCAGATAATTACCCCTCCAGTTGAAATCTACCCTAAATAATCTAAGATTACCAATACCGATGTTTTCTATTCCGAATCCATATTCATAGTAGATGTGTTCATTGGGAGCAGAATATTTGAATCCTTCCACATTAATGGCCTTAGAGGCATCGCTTAGGGTTCCATATGCTGCTCTGATAAAGGCTACTTCTCTAAACTTTAATTTTTTTATCAATGGGATATAAGAAAGTATCTTACCATTGAAATGATGCTCCAAGTGAAGGGTAGTATAGGCATCCGTTACAAACTCATAATAGTTAAGCTGAGAGAATGAATTGGGAACCAGGCCATATGAAAGATTGGCAGGAATGATATTTTGCAATGCCAAAGGAACCGTATTAAAGTTCTTTCCAGCTTCAAAGTTGACAACTGTTTTTCCAATGGTTCCAATTAAGAAAGGCTTAGAGAACATAAACTGAAGCTTGTTATAATTAAAGTCTGCATTGAAAAGCCCCTCAATACCTCTTGTATATCTTAAAACAATCGTAGGTGCCAAATTTCGCGCCTGGTACCGGTCTATACCGGTTTGAGAGAATTTTGCTCCGGGTTTTGCTATTAAACTTATCGTAACATGGGAATCATTAACCGTTTTTCTTAATTGACCATCCTGATAATACATAAGGTTGAATTTCTCAGGGATAGCAGATTTAATGCTCTGCATCACTCCATCTACCCTTATCTGGATATTCTTCCAAGGCTCGATGGCCGCAAAAACACTAGTTTGATTGACAGAACTTAAAGAAATATTTTCTCCTCTTGCAAAAAATGTGCTTGAAGATAGAGAGCGGGATGCAACCCCATCGCCTGAAGTAAGCTGCCCTCCAAGCTGTACAATATCTCTGCTTGTTCCAGCACCAATCATAAATCTGTTGAGCCTATTGAACATATATCTTGCTTCAACACCATATTTTACCTGCTGATCCTTAAATCCATAGGCGGTATAAAACTGAACCCTCCAAGGGTCATTTAAGCCAAAATAGGTCCTTGCTCCTAATCGTATTCTGTCTCCTTCTACATCGTTTCTTCCATATATTGAGAATATAGGGCCAATATCAATGCCTTTAAAAGCGTTATAGTAACGTGAGCCAAGGGTTTCAAACAGCTTTACCATTCTGTTGAATTTCGGGGTTTGTTGTAGCTGATCCAACATTTGATAAACACCTTGTTCAGATTTGGATAAAGTGTCGGGTCTTGCCTTGGTCCAGTAAGCATCATCTTTATCCGTGAATTTATCTTCGTATTCTTCCTCTTTTCTTTTAAAAACATTCGGATCCAGAGGTTTATTGAATTCGTAATTAGAATAATCAACAGATCTCTTGGCTATAATGCTTTTGGATCCTTTCTTTTTAGAAAAAGGACTCATTTCAAACTCGGTAACGAGTTTTTTAGGCAAGAATGTTGTCTCGTCAGGGTTATCATATTCCAATTGAGTATAAACACTATTAATAAAGTTAACATTGATTTTTTGTGTTGACTTTAAGGTGGCTCCTATAACAGCATAGGTATCCGTGTCTATATAAAGGTTTCCCTGGAAGGCAAGTACATCTTTTCTTTTAGGCTGGTATCTTATCTGAAAAGCTTTTTCTCCTCGAATAGAGATGGTGTCCACCAAGCTATAATCGTAAGTTCCAAATCCGTCTGTTCCTGCAGGGCTTTGAAATCCTATATCAAAGTAATTTAGGGTATTGTCATAAATGTTGATATCCCGATATAGGTTCTTTGCTGAAACAGTAATCACCTGATTATCTTGAAAACCTGAAGTTTTTTGAGCGACCAGTGTTCTTTTGCTGTCTGTGCTCGGTTTATTTTTTCCATAGTTTTCATAAACCGCTTCATTTAGAAATATGGGAAGCCCAAGTCTTCCGCTTGCTGTAGAATCTGCATAGGTGAATATGAAGTCGAGCTTATTAAAGATCTTTTTCTTCATAAATGCACTGTCTATGTTATTCAGATCATATTCAATTTTTTCATATTCTTTGTACGAATAGGTGTCAAATTTTTCTAGCCCGTTATTTCTTTTCTGTGCCCATACTTTTTGCATGATGGCATATGCAGGATTTTCCTTTTTGTTTTTGTATTTGGTTTTTCCTGCCTGAATAACCACTTCCTGAATGCTGCTTACCTTGGCCTGAGAAAGTTGAACAAAAATATTCTCTGCATTTTCAGGAGTAATTTCCAGAGTTTCCGGAGTATAGTTTTTTCTGGAAAATTTTAATTTATGAATAAGACTGTCAGACTGAACAGTAAAACTTCCAGAAGTTGTAGTAAGGGTAGGAGTTTTGTTATCGTTGATGAAAATATCAACTTTGCTGAGTTCTTTATTATTTTTTTCGTCAACAATCTTACCGCTGGCCTTGTTTTGGGCACATACGAAACTGGTAATAGTCAAGAAAAAAAATATAAAATAGTGTTTTTTGGAGTTATTGTTTAACATCATTCGTTTCTTCAGGCAATTAGCACAAACAAAAAGTATGCAGTTTTTTAAAAAATATATAAAAAAGTAAAATATTTTTACTGTTCTACATAAAACGGCAAATTTAACGAAAATAGTACTATGATATGCTAAAAAATTTAGGGTAAATATGGAGACTTAAATTCTAAAGAATCAGGGCTTTAATAAAGAAGTGAAAAGCCATTATATTTATGAAATATTTTGTTCAGAAAATACTGTTTCTACAGCAAAATGAAATAGGAAATTGGTAAGAATCTCAATCAAAAAATGTATTATTTCAAATATATAGAGATGGTGTTGTATCGGTTGTTTTGTGGGGATAGTGTTTTTGTAGGAAGTAGTGAGTGGATCAAGGGCTGTAAAATGAAAAAGACCTACATTTCTGTAAGTCTTTTTGCTCCTCCTGCTGGGCTCGAACCAGCGACCCTCTGATTAACAGTCAGATGCTCTAACCAACTGAGCTAAGGAGGAATGTCCTTTGTTTTAAGTGGTGCAAATATAATAGGAATATCTGTACGATGCAAGTTTTTATCTCGTAATATTTAACGAAAATGGCTATCGATTTATTTTTCAATAAATTAAAATTCAATAAATTTTTACAATGATTGAAAGACCGGGTCAGAAAAATTACTTTTTGAGGTTTTGAAACAATTTTTTTGACTGCTCTTTCCCTTAAACAAAGACTTTTTCGATCTAAATAAAAACTGAATTTCTGAATTGTTAATGAATATAAAATGATCAAAATATCTGCGGATACTTGGTGGCTTAAATACATTCAGGGTGTTTTTATTGTTCATGTATTTCTGAGTAATGAATCTAAGGTTATTTCTCGTGTCATTAAATGAAATAGGTACTTATTAAGTTTCAATCTTGAAATGGAATTAAGTGCATTTCTGTTGGGTTTAGCTCATTAGGGTTGGAGATAACTGTTGTGGTGGTAAGGTTAATTTTTCTTGAGGTTTTTTGCTGAAAAGTGAAGCTGTAGGGTAGATGCATAAAAAAAGACCTACATTTCTGTAAGTCTTTCTTGGCTCCTCCTGCTGGGCTCGAACCAGCGACCCTCTGATTAACAGTCAGATGCTCTAACCAACTGAGCTAAGGAGGAATGTCCTTTGTTTTAAGTGGTGCAAATATAGGACGAATATTTATACCCTACAAATATTTTTAAGAAAAATTTTCAAAAAAATTATAAAGTTCCTGAAAGCCACTTAAATATATCGCTTCCGAAGATCAGTAACATTAAACCTAGTAAGAAAAGTACACCCACCATTTGGGCATTTTCCAATACTTTTTGAGGTACAGGCTTTCCTACGATCATCTCATACAATGTAAATAGAACGTGTCCACCATCAAGTCCCGGAATCGGAATAAGGTTTAGGAACGCCAACCATACAGAGAACATTGCTGTAAAGCCCCAAAAAGCGGTCCAGTCTATTGAAACATGACCTGCTGCATCTTTGTTCACTGGCATATTCTTTACAATGGCAATAGGACCACCTACTTTTTTGTATCCCTGAACTTTCTTATTGAAAATTAATTTAAACTGCTTAATCTGGTATGTTAAACTCTCAATTGTAAGTGTAAACCCTCTCTTAATGGAGCTAAAGAAACCATAGTCACTATGAACCATGTACTTTTTAATTTCCTTAAAAGAAAGAATCCCAATAGTTCCCTCTTTGGAAACAGGAATCTTTAGATCTTCAATTTGATTGTCTCTTGATACTTTAAAATCAATTACTTTCCCGGCATTAGGAACTACCAAAGGCTTCAGTTCGTCATAATAACTAATTGGAGTTCCGTTGATGGCAAGTATTTTATCACCAACTTTTAGTCCTGCATCCATAGTGGACTTGGTTACAATAGTATCAACAATTGGAGTCATCCTTGGTGTTAAGAATGATCTTGGTTCAGGATCATGAAACGCCATTACCTTTCCATCATCATTGGTAGGGAAAGTAACTTCTTTTCCGTTTCTTGAAACCGTAATTTCGTCACTTAATAAAACGTCTAATGCAAGTTTCTTGAAGTCTTTCTGAACTTTTCCGTCAACTTTTAATATTTTATCTCCATCCTGGAAACCCATTTTCTTTGCTGCTTGGGTATAATGAAGAGGAGTGGTTATTTTATCTGCTTCAAAGATGGTTTCTCCATTCTTACCAACCAATGCGGAGAAGATTAACCATGCAAGGAAAAAGTTTACAGTAACACCACCCAACATGATGATTAATCTTTGCCAAGCCGGTTTAGATCTGAATTCCCATGATTCAGCCGGTTTTTTCATTTGGGCAATATCCATGCTTTCATCTACCATTCCGGCAATTTTCACATAACCTCCGAAAGGAAGCCACCCAATTCCGTATTTTGTTTGCTCAGGATGCTTTCTCCAGTCAGAATCCGGAAGTTTAGATATATCGATAGGAACTTCTTCTTTCTTTCCGTTTACCTCTTTTACTTCAGTATCAGGCAGGTTTTGAGAGAAGAATTTATACTTCCACTTTCCATTAATTT
The DNA here is from genome assembly GCF_003020585.1 of Chryseobacterium aurantiacum. Taxonomy (GTDB): domain Bacteria; phylum Bacteroidota; class Bacteroidia; order Flavobacteriales; family Weeksellaceae; genus Chryseobacterium; species Chryseobacterium aurantiacum. The sequence continues at coordinate 210,956 of NZ_PXUE01000007.1, read as the reverse complement.
TCTTCATAGAGAAAATTGAAAAATAAGGATCAAAGAAAAGGAAGAATTTTTCGGCTCTTGTTTTAAACCATATGGCCGGTAAGAAGTGCCCAAGCTCATGAAGAACTACCAGTATAGAGATACTCAGAATGAACTGAAAGAGTTTGATTGCTATTTCCATTAATAGATTTTAGATTTTAATTTGCAAAGGTAACAATTATCAAAACTATGCCAAACAAAAAAGCTCCCCGAAACGAGAAGCTTTGTCATATTTAAGGACTATTTGATTATAAATTGAATGAAACACCGAGACTTCCGTTGTTTCCTACCTCTGCAAACACGCCAATTCTCTCCGTAAAGAAGTAGCGCGCTCCGATATGTGCACCTATTCCAAAGTCTTTTCCAACCACTCCTACATCCACACCAGGGTAGATGTCCAATTTAGCAGGTAAGCTTAGGGCTTCTTGTAAGTGAAAATTTAGCCTCCCAAAAACAAACACACGATTGTCTTTATCATTGTTCTTGTAGTTGCTAAAATAACCGTTAAGTCCGGCTCCTACTGATATAAGTTTATTAAGCCCATAGTCGTAGGTCCCCGTTATACCGGTTCCATACCCCCATGCACTTAACCCCAACTGAACCTTTTGATCTCCTTTTCCTGTCCATGCCTGAGCATTGGCAGTGGCTCCGAAAAAGAATATCATCATCATAAAAACCAATTTCTTCATAAATTTTTTAATGTTTAATGATATTAATAAAAAATAGCTGTATCAAAAATGAAACCGAAAGACATTGAATACTACAAAAATAGCATACTTTAATAAATATTAAGAAATACGATTCCTCTTCTCCTGATAAATATAAAAGCCGTATTTTTATAAAGCAGATATTGAAATAATTTAAAAATAAAAAAATGAAGATTGTAGGACTTAATTTGGATATTGTCTGGAAAAATAAAGCTGAAAATTTTAAAATAATAGAAAAAGAACTTCAAAACCTTGAAGCAGATCTGTTTCTTCTTCCTGAAATGTTCTCAACAGGTTTCTGTATGGATTCTGCAGAGGTTTCTGATAGAAATGAAGAATCCCTGGATTTTTTAAAAAAAATGTCAAAAGATAAAAATGCTGCATTCTGTGGAAGTGCTCCTGTGGAAGAAAATGGTAATTTTTATAACAGGATGTATTTTGTAAAACCGGATGGTGAAGTTTCTTTCTATGATAAAAGACATTTATTTTCATTTTCCGGTGAAGATAAAGTATATACACCCGGTAAAGATAGGGTCGTCGTTGAGTATAACGGAGTAAGAATCCTGCTTCAGGTATGCTATGATCTCCGTTTTCCGGTGTTTGCGAGGAATAATGATGATTATGACGCTATTTTATATGTAGCAAACTGGCCTGAGAAAAGAGTAGGAGCATGGGAGCACCTTTTAAAGGCAAGAGCTATTGAAAACCTGTCTTTTGTATTCGGCTTAAACAGAATAGGAACGGATGGGAATAATCTTTTGTATCAGGAAAGTTCTCATTGCTTTTTTGCAGATGGAAGAGAAATCTCACATAAAGACGGAAATATTGTGTCCGCAGAACTCGATATGAACGAGCTGGAAGATTTTAGAAAGCACTTTCAGTTCTTAAATGATAGAGATCGTTTTTCAATCGATTGATGAAAGTAGTAAAAAAAATAAGGCTGAGTTTACAAAAACTCAGCCTTATTTTTAACCTTAAGTGTATTGCTGTAGAAGCTGGGTCAGCGTGTTGACATCATGTACTCCGCTTTCTTTCCAAAGAAGTTCTCCCTCTTTAAAGATCGCCAAAGTAGGAACACCCCGAACTCCATACTGTGCTGCCAGAGCAGGATATTGATCTACATCTACCTTTATAATTCTGGCTCCTTCGCCAATATTTTCCTTTACAGTATTTAAAACTGATGACTGAACCTTACAAGGCTGGCACCATGTGGCAAAAAAATCAATAAGTACAGGTCTATCGGAATTAATGATTTCCTGAAATTTTTGTGACATAATCTTGGGTTATTAATTTATTTTTTATCAGCTTGGTCTTGGATGCCTTTTACATTTTTCCAACTCGTTCCATCATAGGCCTCCACTCCGTTTTTCTTTAAAATTTCCATGGCTTGATCCGCCTGTACTCCCTTATTACAGAAAACAACCACTTTTTTACCTTTAAGGGATTCAATGTTATTCTGAATTTCAGCTAAAGGGATATTGATGGCATTCTTCGCCGTTCCTGCAGCATATTGTTCCGGAATTCGCACATCTACCAATGTTACATCTGAACTGGTTACTACTTCCTTGATGTTAGCTTTTGGAACTTCCGCTGTGTGAGTTGTTTTACAGGCACTTAGCATGAAAATAGACGCCAGAGCAAATCCTAAAAAATGAATCTTCATAAGCCTAAGATGTTTTGGATTGACAAACAAAATCGGTAGTTGGAAGTTTTTCCGTTTTTTTGATCCCGTTGAAACCACCCTCTATTTCAGTGAAATTTCTGATTCCGTGTGAGTTAAGGATGCTTGCTGCAATCATGCTTCTGTATCCTCCGGCACAATGAAGAAAGAAATGTTCAGAACCGTTAAGATTACGGGCCCAGTCGCTTATCGAGTCCAAAGGTCTGTTGTAGGCATTGTCAATATGTTCTGCAGAATATTCTGTCAGTTTTCTTACATCAATCACTGTTGAATCTGCTGTAAACTGCTCTGCAAACTCAGCAGGAGAAATTCTTTTCACTTCATCTACTTCCTTACCTGCACTTTTCCATGCTTCAAAACCACCTTTCAGATATCCTACCACATTATCGAAACCTACTCTGCTTAATCTGATAATTACTTCTTCTTCAGTACCTTCGTCTGTTATCAGAAGTAAAGGATGCTTTACATCTACGATAAGGGTTCCTACCCAAGGAGCAAAGTCTCCCTTTAATCCAATATTGATGGCATTCGGAACAAAACCTTTATGGAATTCTGCAGCACCTCTGGTATCTAGAATTAAGGCTCCGGTTTCTTCTGCCAATGCCTCGAAATCTTCAGGAGAAACAGGTTGTAATCCTTTATTCATGATTACATCCAGGCTTTCGTAGCCGTTTTTGTTCATGGCTACATTCATTCCGAAGTATTTAGGAGGAGCAGTTAATCCGTCAAGTACCTCTTTTATGAAAGATTCTTTATCGGGCTGGTTAAGTGCATAGTTTGTTCTTTTTTGATTTCCTAAAATGTCCACCGTTTCCTTTTGCATATTTTTTCCACAGGCAGAACCTGCACCATGAGCAGGATAAACAGTAATGCTGTCATCCAGTGGCATGATTTTGCTCTGAAGACTGTCGTAAAGAATCCCTGCAAGGTCTTCCTGAGTAAGGTTTGTAGCCTTTTGAGCAAGGTCCGGTCTTCCCACATCCCCTAAGAATAGGGTATCTCCTGTAAAAATTGCAGTTTCGGTACCATCTTCATCAATTAATAAATAGGTGGTGCTTTCCATGGTGTGACCTGGAGTGTGCAATACCTTGATTTTTATTTTTCCAATTTCAAAAATCTGATCATCTTCTGAAATAATTGCTTCAAATTCAGGAGCAGCAGTGGGTCCGTACACAATAGGAGCCCCGGTTTTCTTACTTAGATCCAAATGTCCCGAGACAAAATCTGCATGGAAATGGGTCTCAAAAATATATTTTAAAGTGACATTGTCTTTTTCCAGACGATCCAGGTAAGGTTTTACCTCTCTAAGCGGATCTATAATGGCAGCTTCATTTTCTGATACAATATAATAGGCACCCTGAGCCAGACAGCCCGTATATATTTGTTCAATTTTCATTGGGTATTTTTTTAATAGTTAAAGATACAAAGTATTAGATAAATTCTAAATGAAATGTTAAATCCCATTGATAGTTTCTTTCAATACTATGTTAAACGATTGTTTAATGTTCTTTGTTTTTCAGCAAAAAGAATGCCTTACATAGCGCTAATGTATAAATGCTGTTTTTTATCATGTTTAATTGCTGGGATAATTCTGTTATCCATATAATTACCGGTTTTTCCTGTCATGGTTTGAAATTTGCTTCAACTGTGGCAAAACTGTTTCCCAAGGCTGCTAATGGAAGTTCATCGGGAAATATCATTAAATATTTTATAAAAACTTTTATATTTATAAGTTTAAAAAAGTGATCAAATGGCAGACAAAGCACAATTTATTGAAGAATTAAATACTAAATACACTCCCAAGGGAGAGCATATTATATTAGGAAAAGGAATGCTGAACGGAGAAGTCGTTTCTGAAGTGAATGTAACTATTCCTTTGAAAACAATTAACCGCCACGGTCTTATTGCCGGAGCAACCGGAACGGGTAAGACAAAAACACTACAGGTCTTTGCAGAGCAGCTTTCCCATGCAGGAATCCCTTCCCTTGTATTGGATATCAAAGGTGACTTCTCGGGAATTGCAGAAGCGGGCCAGATGAATTCCATTATTGAGGAAAGATATGCTAAAACCCAGCTGCCTTATACTCCACAGGGCTTTCCTGTAGAATTGATGAGTATATCAGGAGGAAAAGGAATAAAGCTGAGAGCAACCGTAACGGAATTCGGGCCTGTTTTATTAAGTAAGATTCTTGAGCTTAATGATACTCAGCAAAGCATCATGTCTATTGTTTTCAAATATTGTGATGATAAAGGTTTGCCACTAATTGATCTGAATGACCTGAAGAAAGTCCTGCAATATGTGACAGACAATGCTCAGGGGAAAGCCGAACTTGCAGCCAATTACGGCTCAATAGCACCTGCGTCTTTAGGAGCCATTCTAAGGTCTATTGTTGCGCTGGAGCAGCAAGGGGCAGCTGATTTCTTTGGAGAATTAAGCTTTGATGTTCAGGACCTTCTGGAAACCAGAGATGGAAAAGGAGTCGTGAATATCTTGAGGGTTGCAGATATTCAGAATAAACCACAGTTGTTTTCCACCTTTATGCTTTCTCTTTTTGCGGAAATTTATATGACATTTCCAGAGGAAGGGGATAGCGGAAAGCCTAAACTTGTATTGTTTATAGATGAAGCCCATCTCCTTTTTGATGAAGCATCAAAGGCTCTTCTTTCACAAATTGAAACTATGGTAAAGTTGATCCGTTCCAAAGGAGTGGGGATTTATTTTATTACACAAATTCCAGGTGATGTTCCGGAAAATGTACTTTCTCAGTTAGGTTTGAAGATTCAGCATGCCCTAAGAGGTTTTACGGCAAAAGATAAAAAAGAAATTTCTAAGGCAGTAGAAAATTACCCTATTACAGAGTACTATAATGCTTCCAGTCTTATTCAGAATCTGGGAATTGGAGAAGCTTTTGTAACAGCCTTAGATGAAAAGGGGATTCCAACACCATTGGTTCATACTTATCTTATTTCACCGGAATCCAGGATGGATGTCCTCAGTGAAGCTGAGGTTTCAGAACTGACTGCCCAGTCGGCTTTGGTAGCAAAGTATGAAGAGCCAATAGATAGAGAGTCTGCTTATGAAATATTAACCAACAGAATGGAGCAGGCTGCCCAAAATCCCACATCTACCCAAAGAACAAGACCGGTAAAAGAAGAGCCGGGAATGTTTGAACAGGTATTACAGAGCCAGGCAGGACGAACTTTTACCAATACGCTAATGCGTGAAGGAGCAAAAGCAATTCTTGGAATGTTTGGGCTGGGAGGAAGAAGAAGATAGTTCCGAGGTATAATCTATGATGGCCTGCTATAATTTGATATTTTTTTTGTTATTTTAGCAGGTTATCTTCACCCATGAGGAAAGGTATTATCAGGGGGAAGAAATTAGGATTTTAATAAATTAGAAATAGCAGTTAAAGGGAAAACAATGTATTCAATTATAGATATAGAGAGTAATGGCGCAGGTTATAGGCATGAATGCATTATAGATATTGCCATCTACAGATACGATGGTCAGAAAATTACTGACCAATTTATATCCCTTGTCAACCCTGAGGGTGATATTACCCCGTTTGTACAGAAACTCACCAATATTACCCCTAAAATGGTAAAAACGGCCCCGAAGTTTCACGAAATAGCAAAAAGAGTAATTGAAATCACAGAAAATACAACACTTGTAGGACATAATATCGATTTTGATTACAGGATGCTTCGTCAATCATTCAGTCGGTTGGGTTATGATTTTAAAATCAATACATTAGATACTATTCCGTTAGCGAAAAAGCTGATCCCTGATGAGGTAAGTTATTCATTGGGTAAGCTTGTAAAATCATTGGGAATTCCATTGACGAATCACCACCGTGCTGATGGAGATGCCAGGGCGACCTTGGAGCTGTTCAAGCTTTTGATATCAAAAGATACTGAAAACGAAATTATTCAGAAGCAATATGATGAAACCAATGCCAAGACCTACATTAATAAGGTTAAAGAACTGACACAAGATCTTCCTAATGATAAAGGTTTTGTCTATTTTCAGGATGAGGCGGGAAGAATTATTTTCTCAGATTATGTACAGGATATTAATAAATTTTCCAAAAAAGTTTTTAATTCCAAATCAAAAAAATGGGAACAGGTTCAAACGAAAGTGGAACAGATTAATTTTGAACTTACCGGAACGGATATCATTGCAAAACTGATCCTTAACTCTAAAAATGTTAAGAAAAAAGAAGCTCTCCCTTTTGGATTATATTTCAGAAACAATAAATATGTTGTTGAAAAAAATATACTTAATAAAACGGAAAAACCCATCCTTAAATTCAGGTCATTTACTCAGGGAACAAAAGCCGTTCAGTTTATTGAAGCCATTGAAGAGTATAGTGATGCAGCCGTATTAAAGCAAAAAATAGAGTTTAGAAAAAGAAATGAACTTTGGCTGGGTACAGGAAGAAAATTAGGTGAGAAATTATTTTTAATTATTGAAAACGGAAAGGTGATGTCCTTTGGTTTTTATGAATTGTTTACCCAGATTCAGACCCTAAGTAAGCTGGCTAAACTGAAAATTGACCTCCCTTTGACTTCTGTTGATTTGAACAATGAGCTGCAATTAGCCCTTCTTCGAGGAGACTTTGAAACCTTACCGTTACCAAAATAATAGGGAAATCTATATTTTACAAGTTTTACGAGAAAGGAGATGCTTTTCAAATCATTTTTCTTAAAATAAAAAATAAATAGTATTTTTGCAAAAATAAAAATCAAGCAATGCAAAATTTTAAACAAATTAAAACTGGAAAAAAGGGAGCTGTAAAGTTCTCTAAGGTTTGGAATATTTAAAGGACTTGTCTTGCATAAAAAATAATTAATGTGGCAGGTTCTTTTTCGGAGGATCTGCCTTTTTTTATGTTAAAAATGAAATTATGAATTCAAAAGAATTATTAAAGATTGCCAATGAGTTTGGCACCCCGGTGTATGTTTATGATGCTGAATCCATCAAAGTTCAATACGAAAAGCTTACATCTTCTTTTTTAAAACACACAAAGTTTTTCTATGCAGCGAAGGCGTTGACAAACATCAATATCCTTAAGTATGTCAAGAACTTGGGTGCCTCTTTGGATTGTGTATCTATTAATGAAGTTAAACTTGGATTAAAGGCAGGCTTTTCGAAAGAAAAAATATTATTTACTCCAAATTGTGTGGACCTTGCAGAAATAGAGGAAGCAATGGCTTTTGGAGTTCATATAAACATTGATAACATTTCTATTCTTGAGCAATTCGGGAATAAATACGGAAATACTTATCCAATCTTAGTAAGAATCAACCCTCATATTTTCGCCGGAGGTAACTATAAAATTTCAACGGGGCATATCGATAGTAAATTCGGTATTTCTATTCATCAGGTTCGTCACATTGAAAGAGTGATGAAAAGCACAAACCTGAATGTTGAAGGACTTCACATGCATACCGGAAGCGAAATCAAAGATCCGGATGTATTTTTACAGGCTTTGGATATTATGCTGGAGCTTTCCGAGCATTTCCCGAACCTGAAATATCTGGATATGGGAAGTGGCTTCAAAATCCCTTACCAGGACAGTGAAGAAGAGACTGATGTTAGAACTTTAGGTAAAAAAGTAGAAAAAGTAATTTCTGAGTTTTCAAAAACGACAGGAAAGAAATTCGAGCTTTGGTTTGAACCAGGGAAATTCTTGGTAGGGAAAAGCGGTTACTTATTGGTGAAGGCTAATGTGATTAAGCAGACTACAGCTACTGTTTTCGTGGGGGTAAATTCCGGATTTAATCATTTGATTCGTCCAATGTTTTATGATTCTTACCATATGATTGAGAATTTATCTAACCCAAAAGGAGCTGAAAGAATTTATACCGTAGTGGGAAATATCTGCGAAACAGATACTTTTGCTTGGGACAGAAAATTAAATGAAGTAAGAGAAGGTGATATCCTTGCATTCCATAATGCGGGAGCCTACGGTTTTGAAATGAGTTCGAACTTCAATTCAAGATTAAAGCCGGCAGAAGTTTTATTCCTGGATGGAAAAGCTCACCTTATTCGTAAAAGAGACGAGTTTGAAGATTTGTTAAGAAACCAGATTGAAGTGGTTGTCTAAATCGGATCAAATAATAATATTGAATCGGCCGCCCACAAGGGCGGCCGATTTATTTTTAGATAACAAAAAATAGCCTGCTGTAAACTTTTAAACCAGCAGAATTTCAATAAAAATAACAAAGTTTTAATACTGGAACTGTCCGGAAGTTCCAATTAATTAGCTAAATTTGATAGTGTTAGAGGGATTTGTATCCTCTTATTACCATTCTTTGTAAAGAGAAAATAACCACCAAATCTATTAATTATGGCTAAAAATATAGCAGAGCAAATTGTTGAAATGCTCGAAAATGCCAATGTAAAAAGAATTTATGCAGTAACAGGAGACAGCCTCAATCATCTCAATATTGCAGTCAAGAAAAGCAGCATCCAATGGATTCATGTACGGCATGAAGAAGTAGGAGCTTACGCCGCCGCCGCCGAAGCAGAACTTGATGGCTTTGCGGTATGTGCCGGAAGCTGCGGGCCGGGGCACGTTCATCTTATCAATGGGGTGTATGAAGCACACAGGTCCCATATTCCAATGTTGGTTATTGCCTCCACTATTCCCAGTGACGAAATGGGGATGGATTATTTTCAGGAAACAAATACCATAAAGCTGTTTGATGATTGCAGCTATTACAATCAAATGATTACAAGGCCTGAACAGGTGCAAAGAACAATGCAGACAGCCATTCAGCATGCCATTTCAAAAAAAGGAGTTGCGGTAATAGGACTTCCGGGTGATGTTTCTGAGCTCGATGCAGAAGAAGCTTCTACTTCAACTCAAATATTTAAGACTAATCCCGTTATCAGACCATCGGACGATGAGCTGAAAAATCTGGCAACACTTATCAATGAAAATAAGAAAGTAACCCTATACTGCGGGATAGGAGCCTCCGAAGCCAGTGCAGAAGTGATCGAATTATCCAGGTTATTAAAAGCGCCCGTGGGATATTCATTTCGTGGGAAAATGGCCATTCAGCCTAATAATCCGAATGAAATTGGTCTTACAGGATTGCTAGGTTTTCCGTCTGCTTATCATGCCATGCACGAAGCAGATCTTGTTATTCTTCTTGGTACCGATTTTCCTTATCAAAAATTCATGCCTGTAAAAAATAAAATTGTTCAGGTAGATGAAAGCCCCGAAAGATTAGGAAGACGGGCGAAGCTTGAAATGGGACTTACCGGAGATATTAAACAAACCATTATGGCTTTGCTGCCCATGCTGAAAGAAAAGACAGACGCTGATTTCCTGAATGAACAGTTGGCGTTTTATGAAAAAGTAAAGGAAAACCAGCTCGAATATGTAAAAGATTTTGGTAAGGAAGACGCCATCCAACCGGAGTATGTGGCCCACACTTTGGACCGATTGGCCCAAAAAGATGCTATTTTTACTGTAGATACGGGAATGTGCTGCGTTTGGGGTGCCCGATTTATTACAGGAACCGGAGAAAGAAAGATGTTGGGTTCATTTAATCATGGATCTATGGCTAATGCAATGCCCATGGCCATTGGTGCTTCCTTGGCGCATCCGGATAAGCAGATTATCGCGATGTGTGGAGATGGTGGTCTGTCTATGTTATTAGGAGATATGGCTACAATTTTTCAGTATAAATTACCCATCAAGTTGATTGTTTTTAATAACAGAACCCTGGGAATGGTAAAACTAGAAATGGAAGTAGGGGGGATGCCGGATAATGAAACAGACATGATTAATCCTGATTTTGGATTAGTTGCCCAAGCAATGGGATATCCCGGAAAAAATGTGCATAAGCCCGAAGATGTGGAAAATGCTATTAAGGAATGCTTCAATCATAATGGTCCTTACCTGTTGAATATTTTCACCAATCCGAATGCTCTCGCACTCCCTCCAAAAATTGAATTCGATCAGGTGCTGGGAATGACAAAATCTATGGCACAGCTCATGCTGGGTGGAAAAATGGATGAGGTTCTTGAAACAGTGAAATCCAACTATAAACATATCAAAGGAATGTTATAGCCAGATTATAACCCTATTTTGAGTGGGAATACTTTTAAAACTTCATATTCGTATGAAGTTTTTCTTTTTTATAAAACTTCTAAATATTTACCTTTGTTCAATAATTTAAGAATAAAATCCACTATGAGAACGATACTTGTTTTTTTTGCTCTTTGTGTTGCTAGCTTTGCAGGGGCCCAAGAGCTTGAAGATAGAGACGATTCCTTTATTGTAGAGAACAATAAAAACCTTTTTAAAATAGATATTAAAGAACCCTTTCTACAGGTTGCTGCTAAGTGTAATGATTTTAAGCCTGCTTCTTTCGAGGGAGGAGCTTCAGCCTACAAAAACATATTGAGCAAATATATGTACACGTATCTGAATGCAGACTTTTATACGTTGAGCGGTGATTTTACATTTTCACTCATTATAGATGATAAAGGAAAAGTTATTGATGCAGTTGGTTCACCAAAAGTTCTTCACAGCGAGGCTTTCTTTGATGATATGCAGTATGTGGTAAGAAGAATTAAGAAAACTTGGAACCCTGCAACCTGCAATGGACAACCTGTAAAATCTGAAATGAGGGTAAGAATGAACTTCTCTTCATTATCTGTAGATATGTAATGCACGTTATGATGAAAAAATATTTTTTACTCCTGTTCTTATTTTTTAGCTTTATGGGGTACTCACAAGAATCCCAGACTAAGAATGAGAATGCAGGAACTTATCAAAATGCAGAATTTCCTGGTGGTGATGAAGCTTTCACCAAAGAGTTTTTACAAATGATATACTCTTATATTGATCTTAAGAAATATGCAGTCAACGGAAAATTTGTTTTTGTATTTGATGTAAATACAGCAGGTAAGGTTGAAAATCTTGATGTTTTACCAAAAGTAAAGAACAGCGAAATGTTTATTGATGATATGCGTTTCGCGATTAAAAAGGTAAAAAAGAAATGGAAGCCAGCCATGAAAGACGGTACTCCTGTGGTTTCAAAGAAAATCATTAAAATTAACTTTACATCAGATCATTTTGATCATGGAGATTAAAAAATCTTTTGACGATCAAAAGATGTAAAGATAAAAAGTATTGAGAACCTGCCTGGTATATAAATATTCTAATAAAAAAAGGAGTTATACTTCCTTTAGATTTTTCAATAATTTTTACTGAAAGATAGCCCTGACATTCTGTCACAATATTTTGTATCTTTGCAAACTTATCTGTTCGTAGATTAAAATTCACGGAGTAATCCCTTGTGAGTTTTAAATTCCGAACCTTAAATAGATTATCGTGCAGGAAAAATATATAGACGAGACAAAACAGGGTGAAGCTTTTGCCATTGCCGAAAGACCTGAGAATTCTAAAAAACTGTTTTTAGAAAGCTACGGTTGTCAGATGAATTTCTCTGACTCTGAGATTGTTGCATCCATCCTTAATGAACAAGGGTATAATACGACGATGAAAGTTGAAGAAGCAGATTTGATCCTGTTGAATACATGCTCCATTCGTGAAAAAGCTGAACAAACAGTGAGAATGCGTCTTTCTCAGTTCAAAAATCTTAAGAAAGAAAAACCGAATATGACGGTAGGAGTTCTGGGATGTATGGCGGAAAGATTAAAAACCAAATTCTTAGAAGAAGAACAATTGGTAGATCTTGTAGTGGGGCCGGATGCTTATAGGGACCTGCCGAACCTATTGAAAGAAACAGATGATGGAAGAGATGCTATCAATGTAATTCTTTCAAAAGAAGAGACTTATGCAGATATCAACCCTGTGCGTTTAGGTGGGAATGGGGTTACCGCCTTCGTTACCATCACCAGAGGTTGTGATAATATGTGTACATTCTGTGTGGTTCCGTTTACCAGAGGAAGAGAAAGAAGCCGTGATCCACACTCCATTATAGACGAATGTAAAGATCTTGCCAATAGCGGATATAAGGAAATTACCCTTTTAGGACAAAATGTAGACTCTTACCTGTGGTATGGAGGAGGTCCTAAAAAAGATTTTGCCAAGGCATCTGAAATGCAGAAAGCCACGGCAGTTAACTTTGCTCAATTGCTTGATTTAGTAGCCAAGGCTATTCCTGAAATGAGAATCAGATTCTCTACATCTAATCCTCAGGATATGAGCCTTGATGTATTCAAAATGATGGCGAAGCACGATAATATCTGTAAATATGTACACCTTCCTGTACAGAGTGGAAGCAATAATATGCTTGAAGCGATGAACAGACAACATACCCGTGAAGAATATCTTGAGTTAATCAGAAAAGCCAAGGAAATTGTTCCTGAAGTAGCCTTTTCTCAGGATATGATTGTCGGATTCTGTAACGAATCAGAAGAAGATCATCAGGATACATTAAGTCTTATGAAGGAAGTGGAATATGACTACGGTTATATGTTTGCCTATTCAGAAAGACCAGGAACTCCTGCGCACAAGAAAATGGAAGACAATATTCCGGCTGATGTGAAGCAGAGACGTCTTGCTGAGGTGATTGCCTTACAAGGAGATCTTTCCAGACAAAGAATGAAATCTTATGTGGGAAGAATGCACCAGATTCTGATTGAAGGAACTTCCAGGAAGAATGAAAACCAGTGGAAAGGAAGAAACTCCCAGAATGCAGTATGTGTCTTTGATAAAACAGAAGGACAGAAAATAGGTGACATTGTGGACGTTTTTGTTTACGATAACACCCAAGGCACACTTTTAGGAAGAATCACAGAATAAATTTAGGTTTTGATAAAAGCGGTTTACCTTTTTGCTCTATTTTCCTTTGTTCTGATCTCCAGTCAGGCAGAGAAAAATACAGGGAAATATCCGGATACTGTGGGCGATACTATATTTAATGAAAAACTGGATGATGCAGATTTTAAAAAATGCGGAGCAGGTAAAAACAGACCTTTCAGTTTCCAGTATTATCATGGGCAACCGCCGGTTGATTATAAAGGAGAAAAGATTGCTATTGTTGAAAAACTAAAAAAAGAAAATATATCCTCCGAAAAGCAGATTAATGGTTATGTTACCGTTAGATTTTTAGTAAATTGTGAGGGAAAGACAGGATGGTTCAGGCTGAAGCATATGAATTCAGAATTGAAAGATACCATCTTGGATGAAGAATTAGAAAATAAGTTATTAAAATTCACAAAATCACTCAATGGCTGGATGCCAAAAGAGGTAAAAGGTTTAAAAATAGACTATTATCAGTATTTAACCTATAAAATTGAAAATGGACAAGTTTCAGAGGTATTACCTTAGCTTTTTGTTACTTATAGTGTACACCAATACTATTGCACAGGTCAACTGTAATGCAGTAGAGGGTGAGGACTGCAAAAAAGCGTGTGAGTTATACAACTGGGCTTCAGATTTACAAGGCTCCTGGGAATCTCAGGAAGGTTTTGATAAAGCTATTGAACTTTGCCCGAGTTTCTCCAATGCCTATATGGAGAAAGCGGTTCCTTATCTTAAAAACGGAGATTTTGCAACCTGGAAAATCTTAATTGACAAGGCTGTTGCTTTAGATCCCAAAATGCATCTCGGATACAGAGGTTGGTGTAAATTCCAGTTTTTGAGAGACTATAGGGGAGCTATACAGGATCTGGAGGAATTAAAGAAATACTATCCTGAAGATCTAGGAAGATCCTTAAACGGAGACTATCATCTGGGTGTATTGAAAGCTATGTCCTACAGCGCCTTAGGGCAGAAAGAGAAATCCGCAGGTATTATAGAAAGACTTCTGGTTACCAGAGTTTATGTAAAGGGAATGTTTGATCATTATCAGCTGGGAGTAACCTATTTTGAGCTGGGAAGGTATGACAAAGCCCTGGAGAATTTTGAAAAACAAAGCAAGGAAAACGACTTTGCTGAGAACATATACTTTAAAAGTAAAGTTTCTAAGATTAGAAACAAAGATTATTTGGACTTGAAAATGTTAGCCCTAAAAACGTATGATGACGGAAAGACAATGAAAGACGTCTACACCCATCATTTCAACAAAATCTACAGAACACAGATAGAAGAACTGTAGAACATTAACATTGAATCAATAATCAAAAATTTACTTATGAGCAACGAGTTACAAAACATAAAAAACCGCTTTGGAATTATCGGGAATTTTCCGGCACTCAACAGGGCCCTGGAAAAATCTATCCAGGTTGCCCCTACAGACATCTCCGTTCTTGTTATTGGAGAAAGTGGGGTGGGAAAAGAATTCATTCCAAAGATTATCCATTCAGAATCCAAAAGAAAACACCAGCCTTATATCGTAGTAAACTGTGGAGCAATTCCTGAGGGAACCATAGATTCTGAACTGTTCGGACACGAAAAAGGAGCTTTTACAGGTGCTACAGCAACCAGAAAAGGATATTTTGAAGTTGCTGATGGCGGAACAATCTTTCTGGATGAGGTGGGAGAACTTCCGCTACAGACGCAGGTTCGTCTTTTAAGAGTACTGGAAAGTGGTGAATTTATGAAAGTAGGTTCCTCACAGGTTCAAAAAACCAATGTAAGGATTGTAGCTGCTACCAATGTCAACATGATGAAAGCTATTCATGACGGCAGATTCCGTGAGGATTTATACTACCGTTTGAATACCGTTCAGATCGACATGCCCCCTTTAAGAGAAAGAAAAGGCGATATCCATTTGCTATTCAGAAAATTTGCGATAGACTTTGCGGAAAAATACAGAATGCCTGAACTGGAGCTGGAGCCTAATGCCGTTCATTATATAGACAACTATTCTTTTCCGGGAAATGTCCGCCAGTTAAGAAATCTTGTTGAGCAAATGACTGTTGTAGAAAGAAACAGAAACATCACAGCAGAAAAGCTTGCAGAATACATTCCTATGGAAACCCATCTTCCAATGGTGGTTAATAATCAGAGTACACCCAAGCAAAATGACTTCGGAAGCGAAAGAGAAATTATGTATAAAATTCTCTTTGATATGAGGAATGATATTAATGATTTAAAATCCTTAACTTCGGAATTGATAAAGAACAGAGGAACGGCAGACTTAAGCAATCATGAGAAAAATCTGATCAACAGAATTTATACTCCGGAAAGCCAGCCACAAGTCAACTCCGGATCTTTAGTATATTTTGAAAATAATAACGATACACCCACTGTTCAGACACCCACCATTATTTCAAGTCCTGAAGATAGCTATGAAGACTTTGAAGACATTGAAATAGAAGAGAACAGACCAGAATCACTTTCTCTTCAAAACAATGAAAAAGATTTAATTATCAAAGCACTGGAGAAGCATAAAGGGCGAAGAAACAGAGCAGCAGATGAACTGGGAATCTCACAGAGAACTTTATATAGAAAAATAAAACAATATAACCTGGAAGATTAAACACAATACAAGAATGAAAGTAATTTTAACTCCTAAACCAATCAATTTTAAACTCGGAGAATATATTAATAAAGGTTTTGAGCTTTTAAAGAAAGACTTCGGTAATATTTTTCTGGCATTTTTAGTATGCTGCCTTATGTCAATTATTCCTTTTTGTGGACTATTGGCAATGGGTAATCTATATAAATATCTTCAAAAGCTTAATAGAAATCAAGCTGCAAGTCCCGGAGATATTTTTGACTTTAAAGACTTTATGCCTTATTTTATTCTGCAGTTAATTGTTTTTGGAGGTGTTTTAGTACTTTACATTCCTTTATTTATTGTGATGACTGTAACCGGTGGTATGTCAAATAATAATGATAACCCGGCGGTAGTGCTTTTCATGATTCCTTATATGTTTTTAATAATAGTGGCTATCTATTATTTCGCATTGAAAGCTTTCTATATTACCCCATTAATCAGCCTTAAAGGAATTAATGATATAAAAGAAGCTTGGAATATTTCAAAAGTAATGAGTAAAGGAAATCTCCTGTCAATTTTTCTTTTCTCAATAGTAATAGGTATTTTAGCTCAGATTGGTGTTATTGCCTGCGGGGTAGGAATTTTTCTTACGATGCCATTTTTATATACTGCAAATTATTTTGCCTATGAAGATGCTATTCAACAAATTGAACATGATGAAATTACTGAAATTGGATCTAAAAATGAATTTTAAAAATAAAAATATTAGTCTGAAGCAGCCAATACTGGTTGGAGTTCTTTTTGCTTTGCTAGGAGTTCTAAATTCTTGTTATAGCTTTACAGGATCATCCCTTACAGATGAAAAGACCGTTCAGATCAATGAGTTTCCCAATAATGCAACCCTTGTAAACCCTGCATTATCACAGCAGTTCTCAACAGACATTCAAAATAGATTTGTACAGAGAACAACCCTGAAAGGAACCAAAGAGAATCCTGATATCTTGATTGAAGGAGAAATTACAGATTATGCCATTACGCCAACTACTATCAGCTCTACCACATCGCAAACTCCAGCGGGTGGAGTGATACAGCAGGCACAGAATAAGCTTACAATTACCGTAAAGGTACATTATGAAAATAAAGTACACCCGGATTCTAGTTTTGATAGAACCTATTCCGATGAAGCAGCTTTTAACAGCAACTTGTCACAATCCGATATCGAAGCTTCACAGGTGAAAATTGTAACAGAGAGAATTATTAATAAGATTTTTAACGACATTGTAGCGAATTGGTAAGATGAATCCCAGAGTTTTAGAATTAATAAAAAATCCGAAAAATATTCAATCAGAAGACCTTGGCCTTTTGAAAGAAGAGATTCACTCCTTTCCCTATATTCAAAATATAAGGGCACTTCATTTATATGGAGTACATCTATATGAAAAAGAAAATTATCAGAAAGAACTTTCCATAACGGCAGCTTATACTACTGATAAGAAAATTCTTTATCAACTGATTAATGGAAAGATTCAACAGGAGCCTAAATCTGAGCCTGTAGAAGAAAAACAATCCTCAAAGATTGTTGAAAAACCGCGATATGCCTATAAAGAAAAAGGCTTTCCAATAAAAAGAGAAGAAACTGTTCCTGAAAAGAACGAAGAAGAGGATAAAGAATCCTGCCTATTGCAAACCTCAGAAGAGGTGAAGCATATCTTTGTGAATGGTGAAAGAAACAGAATCTTATTCGAAGGGGAAGAAAACTTCCTGGATGAAGAAAATACTGAAACCATTGATCTTGAATCTACATTAGAATCGGGAACCCTGGTTACCCAAAAGAAAGAATCCATATCAGAAGAATCCATTGACAATACAAAAGAGGAGGCGCAGGCTGAGATTGAAGAAAATGCAGGTGAAGACTTTACTCCAACAGCAGTTATTGATGAAGATGTAATCATTTCAGAAACTGAAGAAGAAAAAGTGGAGGAAGAGGAAAATCTAAGTTTTGAAGAAACAGAGTCCTTAGTGCCAACAGAAAGTATTGAAGAAAATAAAGCTGAAGAATCAATTGAAGCTGAAGCCATCATTGAAAGCGAAAATATTTCAGTTTCTGCCCCAGAAGAGGTACAAAAAGAATCTGAGGCTGAACTAAGCTTCCACGGAACTGAAGCATTTCTGCCAGATGTCAAAATACAGGCAAATAATGAAGAAGTGACAGAAGTTGCTGAAATTTCCCAAACTAATGTAAATAAACATGAGGAGGAAATGAGACGCCTGATTGAGGAAGTGGAGAAAAAAATGAAAGAGACAAAGTCTGCTCCGCAACCAGAAACAGAAGAGGTGATTGCCTCCGAAGATCACGAGATTAGCTTTGCCGAAACACAGAATTTCCATTTTTGGTCTACAAATCAAGATAATCCAGAATCGGAAGAAATAAAATCAGAACCTGTACAGCAAGAGGGAATTGTAGAAAATGCAAAACCTGTTGAAGTTGTTGCTCAGGAAGAGATTATAGAAGAAAAAGAAGAAGAAACTCCTGAAGTTCAAACCTCTTGGAGGCCAATGAGCCTTGAATCTAATATGCCGGATTCCCTAATCAAGAAGCCAGTAGAATCGGCACCCCCTGCAAAGGAAGAGTTGCCTGTTACAGAGTCTGAAAAAATTGAAACCACAGAACTTATTGATAAGACGGAAGCTGAACCGGAAGCAGCAAATGAAGATGTTGTACCGGTTGTGGAAGAAATCTCTGAGCTTGTAGAAGATCAGCCTGAAACCAAGGAAGATTCAAAAGAAATTGAAAGTAAGGGAACTCCAAAAGAAGAAGCTCCTGTAATGAATGTTTCATTCTTCGGGTCAGATATTTCAAGTCTAAGTGTTGAAGAAGCCAAGAAAGAAAATAAGAAAAGCTCAGTAAGCGAAGAAACAATACAGGAGGTTGCGGTAGAAAGTACCCCTCAATCCTCCATAGATAGTAATGTTCCAGGCTTTATCAATACCTGGCAAAGTTGGCTGAAAATAGATAGGCCGGAAGAGACCATAAAAGAGAAAGTTGAGATCAAAGAGAAAGCAATTGAAGCTTTTATTGAAAACAATCCTAGGATCAGCCAGCTAAGAGAAGAAAGTTCTTATGTTGTAAAAGAAAAGAATGATGATATCTCGCATTTGATGACAGAAACATTGGCTAATCTTTACTTTGAACAAAAGCTATATACCAAGGCAATAAAGGCATTTGAAATATTAATCAAGAAAAATCCTGATAAGAAAGAGTATTTTCAAACCAAAATCAAGGACATAAAAGATTTTAGAAGTAAAAACTAAATAAAAAAAGTACAGCTGTAAAGGCTGTACTTTTTTGTATATCAATTTTCAGGGACGCTTTTACTGCCCCGTAATTTTTTCCAGGCCTTTCGTCCAAAGATAACCACAACAATTAATAAGATAATAGCTAAAATAGCCGCAATAATAGGGGCTACCATAGCAAGAACAGACATAATGCCGGCACCGGCCGTTTCTGAGGTTCCTACGACGGAATTTCCCAGTCCTCCCGTAGTGGCTGTAGAAGCAGCCCTTATTCCTGCAAAACCAGAACTAATGGTGGCTGCCGTTCCTCCACCGGCAATTAATGCCAATGCCCATTGCGGAAATGTTCCCAGCTCAGCAAACTGACTGGCAAATAAAATAGAACCGGCAACGGTAGCCATAGGAATGGTGACAGTATCCAGTAAATGATCAACAAAGGGGATGTAATAGGCAAGAATCTCGGCAACTGTTGCTATTCCGGTGGTAATAAGTGTTGGCAGACCTGCAAGCCACTCAAACTGCTCACTCATAGGGATCCAGTGAAAGTAAGATGCCAGGCTTACCATAAACATAGGTAAAAAGACCCTGAAGCCCGTTGCAGCAGCTAACCCAATGCCTATAAAGGCACTGATTACATAGGAAAGGTAGGGAATATTGTCTAACATATTCGTTTTCAGATTTAATGTTTCCTATAAAATTACAAAAACTATCTGAGATTTGATATGTTGTGAAATTTACGTTAATACAGGAAAAATAAAAATCCGCAAAATCTGCAAGCAAAAAAATTACAGATCTTCATAAACCTATAATGGGATTAGCTATTGAGAAGCCGAGATAGCTTCATAGGAGAATAGCGAAGAGTATTACTTTTTCTGTGCCTCACACAATTTTAGAAACTGGGCTTCCACGTCCTGAAACTTTTGAGGCATTTCTGGAGAAACCCAAAATAACATTGCAATAGTATTTTCTCCAAAAGCCGCCTTAAATACATCCTTATTCAAACGATAACACTCCCTAAGCAGTCTTTTTACACGATTTCTATGAACCGCTTTTTTGAAATATCTTTTTGAAACTGATACGCCAAACTTCCCGCTTTCTATCGGAAGAGCAGGCTTGTCTTTCAAAATGATAATTCTTAGATTTCCAGAAGTTCGCCATTTACCTTTTTCAAAAAGTAAACCGATCTCTGTATTCATTTTGAGCTTTTCCGCTCTGGGATATTTGGTGTTCTGCATTAATCTTGTTTCACTAAAGAGTTGATAACTTCAGCAGCAGCATACAAACCGAAAATTGCAGGCATATAGCTTATTGTTCCGTAAAAAGATCTTTTATAATTGGTTCCGTCAGTCATTTTTAAGCTTTCCTCATCCTGAATATCATTGGCAAAAACACAACGAACCCCTTTGTCAATTTTTACCTTTTTCAGTCTTTTTCTTACTTGTCTTGCGAGGTGGCAATGTTCAGTTTTACTAATGTCCCTAACCAGTACTTTGCTTGGATCGGTTTTTCCGCCGGCTCCCATTGAGCTTACAATTTTTATCTTTCTTCTTTTGGCAGCAATAATCAAACAAAGTTTTGGAGTAACACTGTCAATGCAGTCCAAAACATAATCAAATTTTGCAGAGTCTAAAACTTCATCCATTCTTTCAGGATTTAGAAACTCATTGATTTTGGTTAAATTAAGATCAGGGTTGATATCTAAAAGCCTATCTGCAACAACCTCTACTTTATGTTTTCCAACAGTAGAACGTAAAGCCGGTAACTGTCTGTTCACATTGGTAATGTCAACTGTATCACCATCCACGATCGTCATATTTCCTACTCCGGCTCTAGCCAGAAATTCAGCAGCAAAAGAACCTACACCGCCTAAACCAACAACCAAAACATTGGCTTTATTCAATTTTTCCAAACCTTCTTCTTTTACCAGAAGCTCCGTTCTTTCCAACCAGTACTTATCCATTTCTAATCGTGTGTAAATTTTCTAAAATTTGTTCATTGAGTTGTTCCAAAGAAATATCTTTTATCTCCGAAACTTTTAGGTACAATTCTTCGATCTTAAAATCTTCATTGTCAGTTTCTAAAAAGAGTTTATCTAGTGGAGTGCTTTTTAAAATATCCTGCAAAGATAAATTATACAAAACAGCTTTTCCAAAACTCAGGTAAAAATTATTGGCAAGAAGATCCTCAGCAATTCTCTGTTTCTTATTAAAACCATGAATAATCATAGCCTGGGTGGATTTTTTCTTAAAAGAGATTACCTCGTAGAATTTTCTCACACAATGAATAATAATTGGTTTTTTTACCTCATTGGCTATTTTAATCTGTTGTAAAAAGACTTCTCCTTGAATTTTTTGATCAATGGGAACCATAGAATCCAGGCCGCATTCACCGATGGCAAAACAGTTTTGAAGCATCATGCTTTTCATCCAGCTAAGCTGTTGGTTGATATTAGTAACATCAATATCACGGGGATGAATACCTATTGAATAAGGAAAATCTGGAGGAATTTCTTCAATGTCCAGATTGTAAATTCCATCTCGGATATTTTTTTTATGATGGTGAAAATCAAAAAATTCCATTTTCAAAAATACTATTATTTAGAATTAATTAAAAATTATTAAACAATCGTTTATAAATGTGTTAAAAATTTCTTAACTTTACTCAAAGTACACTTCATGAAAAAAAAATTTACAGAAAAACAGATTCACATACTGGATATTGCAGAAGAGCTGATTGCAAAAAAAGGATACGAAGGAACTTCTGTAAGAGATATCTGTTCTAAGGCAAATATAAACGTTGCCATGATCTCTTATTACTTCGGTTCCAAAGAGAAAATGATGTCTTACCTCTATCAGTACAGGGTGTTGAAGACCAGAGAGAATTTCTCAGAATTTGCAGACACCATCAAGGAGGGAAAGCCTGAAATGCAGATGCGCGAAATGATAAAATACATCGTTTCCCAACTATTCAAATACAATTATTTTCACGGGTTTGTCACGCAGGAGCTTCGCCATACAGAGAACCTGAAAGATGAGTTGCTGGACTTCTATCAGCTGTTTGTAAAGAAACTGGATGAAGTAATTAAAAAAGGAGTTGCCTCCGGAGTCTTTACTTTTACCCCCAAACCAGAAGATATTCTTACCATGATTATTGGTTCCACATTATTCGTGATCCGAAACAAAAACTTTTATGAACTTTACGTACCAAGTAAAAATGAAGAAACCTACGCAAAAGAAGCTGAGAAAAAAGTGAGAATGAATCTTTTATTGAGCGTTTTTGCTATTTTGGGATACGCTGCAGACTAATTTTACGTTAAATATTCATAAAAAAAAATCTATTGACAAAAAAGTTATATTTTTGCAAATTAGTAAATCGGCTGTGTAATCCGAAAACTGTTGAATTTTTTATATGA
Organism: Chryseobacterium aurantiacum; assembly: GCF_003020585.1. Classification (GTDB taxonomy): domain Bacteria; phylum Bacteroidota; class Bacteroidia; order Flavobacteriales; family Weeksellaceae; genus Chryseobacterium; species Chryseobacterium aurantiacum. The sequence continues at coordinate 188,464 of NZ_PXUE01000007.1, read as the reverse complement.
AAAAATATATTTTAGGTCTTTTTGCTGTAGCAGTAATTGCCTCATGTGTAAGCCAGCAGGAAAGAGCAATGAAGAGCGCTGATAAAGAGTTTATCTTAAAGGCAGCTAATGAAAACTTCGCGAAGAAAAAGTGGAAAAATGCATTGGCTCTTTACGACAGACTTGCCAATCTTGTGGCGGGAACAGATGACTTTCCAAATGTAGGTTTCAATACAGCTTATGCCAACTACTATGATAAGAACTATAAGCTGGCAGGTCATCAGTTTAAAAACTTTGCAATCAATTTTCCAAAAGACCCAAGAGCAGAAGAAGCAGCTTATATGTCTGCATTATGCTACTATGAGGGATCTATGGATTACAACCTGGACCAGTCGAGTACAGAATTGGCAATCAATGAGCTTCAGGACTTTCTGAACAATTATCCAAATTCTGAAAGATCAAAAAATATTTCTCAACTTATTGATGAGTTGTCTTACAAATTGGAATTCAAAGCCTATGAAAATGGAAGACAGTATTTCAAAATGGGACAGTATAAAGCAGCTAATGTAGCATTGGAAAATGTATTGGAAGATTTCCCAAGTACAAAGCTTCGTTCAAAAATTTATGATTATATCATGAAATCACGTTATGAATTGGCAACAAAGTCAATTTATGACCTTAAGGACGAGCGTATTGAAAGTGCATTAACCTACGCAAAAATGGTAGAAAAAGAGCTTCCTAATACCGAATATTCCAAAACCGCAGCTGACCTTAGAGTGAAGCTGGAGAAAGAAAAACAAAACTTTGTTGTTGTTAAAAAGCAAACTGAAGAAAGAATAGCAGCTTTAACAGCAAGACAGAAAAAAGAAGCAGATAAGCTGGCTAAGCAAAATAAATCTGATCAGGAAATTAAAGATCAGATCAGTAATGAAAAACAAGCAAAGCAGATGCAGAGGGATAGTGCAGCCCTTCAGACACCTCCGCCTGCGGCGACTTTCAAAATTCAAAGATAATTCGTAAATTTGCCATCTTAAAATAAAATAATTTTCTCAAAATGAGTGTAAAAGATACAAAAGCAGAAGTAAATACTATCACTTACGATAAGGATAAGATTGAAGATAAAGTAGGTTCAATCTATGAAGCTATTGTTATCATGGGAAAGAGAGCAGAGCAGATCAATGCGGAGATCCGTACGGAGCTTCACAACAAATTAGATGAATTTGCTGTTCACAATTCTACATTAGAAGAGGTTTTCGAAAACAGAGAGCAAATTGAGATCTCTAAGCATTACGAAAAGCTTCCAAAGCCAACTTCAATCGCTATTGAAGAGTGGTTAAACGAAGATGTGTATTTCAGAAAAACAGAGGATAGAAAATAATCATCTGTGTTTTTTATAAACGAAGGTCATAAAAGAATTCTGTTCTTTTATGACCTTTATTGTTTTAAACCCTTATTGTGGGAAAAAATAAGTATTTTAGTGTTTCAAAAAAATTAAAGCTAAATGAGTGTTTCCGGTAAAAAGATACTTATCGCCGTTTCAGGAGGAATTGCGGCTTATAAAGTTCATTTTCTGATAAGGGATTTTGTGAAGAAAGGAGCTGAGGTACAGATAATAATGACTCCCGATGCAGAACATTTTGTAACCAAATTAAGCCTCTCAACATTATCCAAGAAACCTGTTTACTCTGATTTTTATGGAGATAACGGTACCTGGAACAGCCATGTGGAATTAGCCTTATGGGCAGATGTCATGATTATAGCTCCATGTACCGCAAATACATTGGCTAAAATGACTCATGGGATGTGTGATAATCTCGTTATCGCGACCTATATGTCAGCAAAATGTCCCGTGTTTATTGCCCCGGCAATGGATTTGGATATGTATGTACACCCATCCACCAAGAAAAATCTGGAACTTGCTGAAAGTTTCGGACACACAATTATCCCCGCAGAAAACGGTGAACTGGCGAGTGGACTCATTGGACAAGGCAGAATGGCCGAGCCCGGTACTATTTTTAATACTATTGAAGATTATTTTACAGATAATACAGCCACAAATAGTCTTGAGGGAAAAACAGTACTGATTACTGCCGGACCTACTTATGAAGCGCTTGATCCGGTAAGGTTTATAGGAAATCATTCTTCAGGAAAAATGGGCTTTTCTCTGGCTGAGGAAGCTTCAAAAAGAGGAGCCAGAGTAATTCTAATCTCGGGGCCAAGTTCCCAAATCCTTAATGACAAAAATGTAGAACTTCATAAAGTAACTTCAGCCAAAGAAATGCTGGCCAAGGTATTTGAATTCTATGATAAAATAGACATTGGTATCGCGAGTGCTGCGGTTGCAGATTATGCTCCAAAGGAGATTGCCAAAGAGAAAATCAAGAAAAATGATGAAAATCTCACCATTGAGCTGGTTAAGAATCCTGATATTCTTAAAACCATGGGAGAAAAGAAAACCCATCAGTTTTTGGTAGGCTTTGCTTTAGAAACTCAAAATGAAGAAGAAAATGCAAAAGGGAAGCTGGAAAAGAAAAATCTTGATATGATTGTTCTTAACTCTTTGCGTGATGAGGGGGCAGGCTTTAAAAATGACACCAATAAAATAAAGATATTTACAAAGACTGAAAAGAAAGAATTCAATCTGAAATCTAAAGATGATGTCGCCAAGGATATTCTCAATTTTGTTGAGTCTCAGATTTTAAAATAATTTTAATAAATTTCCGTTCTCAATTTTTAATAGACAATGAAAAAAATTATAAGTTTATTTTTTCTGTTTTTGATATGTAACCTTGGTTTTTCTCAGGAACTACTGGCTACAGTCCAGGTAAATTCTCAGCAGATAGGAGGAAGTAACCAGCAGGCATTTAAGTCACTGGAAAAAAGCCTTAGAGACTTTATCAATAATACCAGCTGGACAGGAAAGAAATTGCAGAATTTTGAAAAGATTAAATGTGGATTTGCCATTGTGATTTCAGAAAGAAATGTAAACAAATTCACAGGTACAATTGTTGTGCAGGCAGTACGTCCCGTTTATAACACAACATACGAATCCCCTTTACTGAATCTTCAGGATAAAAGATTCAGTTTTGAATATATTGAGAACGAAAACCTTATTTTTAACGAAAGACAGTTTTCCGGCAAAAATCTTACGGATGTCATCAGTTTCTATATTTATCTTATTTTGGGATATGATGCAGATAGTTTCCAGTCAATGGGAGGAAGCCAGTGGTTTGCAAAAGCTCAGCAGATTGCCCAAAACTCTCAGAACAGAAACTATGACGGATGGAATACCATTAATGAGCCAAGAAGCCGTACAATACTGATCAATGAAATAATCAACCCTAACTGGAGCCAGTTGCGTTCTACAATGTATACCTATCACAGGTCAGGAATGGATAATCTTTTCAATCAGGATCAGACCGCAGGCAAGAAGGTGATTTTCGATGCCCTGATGCAGCTCAAGAGATATGAAAACTCATTTCAGCAAGGATTTTACTTCAATCTGTTTATGGATACTAAAAGTGATGAGATCTTTAACGTTTTCAATTCCGGAAATAATGGCGGCCTTATTCTTAATGACTTAAAACAAACCATGATTATTCTTTCACCGAAAAACGCAGATAATAAGTGGAATAAATGGAAGTAATCAACAATCGGGGAAAGATTGAAGAAATTATTGACAGAACCCTCAATTTTTGGATTGAGAATGATCTCAATAAACTTCCTTGTGATATTGAGCCCCGGATCAGTCTGATGAAGAATGGAAATCATGGCTTCCTGTTAAAAGTTCCATTACAGATACCGAACTTCAAGAATTTGAAGAAGAAACCGGATTTGTTTTCCCAGATGATTTTAAAATATTTCTGAAACATAAGCATTTTTATGAGCTCCAGATTTCAGAAGTTTCATTTTGCCCACTACCAATCAATAGCTGGAGAGCCTCTCTCCGTGAAATGATGTTTGATACCTATCCAAGAAAATTTCTTTTCGACAAGGGATATGTTCCCTTTGCAGTATATAGTGATTGGGGATTGCTATGCTTTGATACCCATAACAATAATGCTGTAGTTCGCTGGGATCATGAGGATGTTGATTCTTTTGAGTATCAATACAAGGACTTTCACGAATTACTTATTGAAATTTCAAAAGAGTAGGTTGGTATATTAATCAATATTTGTCATTTCCGCTTTCATTAAAAAAACTTATTTTTACCATTCAAACTCCAATTGGATTATAACCGGAATATCAATGCTTTCGAGAATTTACATTAAAAACTTTGCCTTAATTGATACCTTAGAAGTATCATTGAAAAATGGTTTACAGGTAATAACCGGTGAAACAGGTGCCGGTAAATCCATTATTCTGGGAGCGCTACGACTTATTCTAGGAGAAAGGGCTGATGTGAAATCCATTGCAAAGACAGAGGAAAAAAGTATTGTAGAAACGGAGTTTGATCTTAACAATCAGTTTAAGAAGTTTTTCATTGAAAATGATCTGGATTACGAACATCAGACCATTATAAGAAGAGAAATTCTTCCATCAGGAAAATCTCGTGCATTCATCAATGATGTTCCTGTAACATTGGATGTTCTTAAAGAACTTTCTTCCCAACTGATTGATATTCATTCCCAATTTGAAACATCCAATCTTTTTACATCAGAATATCAGTTTAAAATTATTGATGGACTTTCTGAAAATAAAAAGATTATAGAAGAATATCAGCAGGAATTTTCGGATTTTCAGAATCTGAAGATGCTGCTTAAAAAATTAAAGACCCAACTTTCAGAATCTACCAAAGAAAGCGATTATAAAGAATTTTTGCTTAATGAGCTGGAAGAGTTAAAGTTGGATGATGTAGATTTTGAAGATGTTCAGAATCAGTTGTCTATTCAGGAAAACGCTGGAATGATTTCTGAAAATGTAGGACAAATCTTATCAAGATTCCATCAGGAGGAAATCGGAATTTTGTCTTTCTTTAATGAAGCAAAAGCTAAACTTTCCAGAATATCTGAAGTCTCTACCAGTTTTGCAGAGCTGGATCAAAGGCTTGAAACATCTTTTGTAGAGCTGAAAGATATTATTTCCGAACTAGAACATGAGGCGGAAAAGGTAGAAATCAACCCTGAAAACCTTGTATTTCTTACAGAGCTGAACAATAAGATCAATGCACTATTTCTTAAACATAATGTTTCAGATCTTAATGAACTGATAGAAATAAGAAACGAATTAGCAGGAGATCAGAAAGGAGCTTCAGAATTGGAATCACAGATTGCAGAAACTGAGGAAAATATTTCTAAAAAAGAAAAGACCCTTCAAGTCCTTGCTGAGAAACTTTCTAAAAATAGAAAAAAGAACGTTCCTGTTTTTATTAAAAAAGCAGAGAATCTCCTTAAAAAATTGGGCCTTGAAAAAGCAAAAGTTGATATAGAATTGCAGGAAGCTGTAGAATTTAATCAGTTTGGAAATGAAAATATCCAACTATTATTTCAGGCGAACTCAGGATTCCCATTAAAGCCGATTCAAACAGCAATTTCAGGAGGTGAAAGATCAAGGGTTATGCTTGCCGTGAAGAAAATTATTGCGGAAAGCGATGAATTACCGACCCTGATTTTAGATGAGATTGATACCGGAGTTTCAGGAAAAGTAGCAGAGGAAATCGGAAATCTTATGCGTGAAATGTCTGAAGATATGCAGCTGATCGTTATTTCTCACCTTGCACAGGTTGCTGCTAAAGGAAATGACAATTACAAGGTTGTAAAACAGGATGTTGCCGGGAAAACTCAATCCACCATTATTGCTTTGAGTGATGAAGATAAGCTGAACGAAATTGCCCAATTGCTTTCCGGAAGCAAAATTACAGAGGCAGCTCTTGCACAAGCAAAAGAGTTGATTGGCTAGGGCTTACTGCTCCCTTTCAAAATCATTTTTAAAGAAAGTTTAAGATTTAAAGATCTGCTGGAGAAAGTCATATTCCTTGGCTCATGACAGCATGTCTATTTTGAAAACAGCCCTATTTTTAAGCATTAAAAATTAAAGATTTTTTACCATCCACCCTTGAATTCTCTGATAAGTTTAAATAACTTTACTACAAAAAGACGGATGAGTACGATAGAATCACAAAATGTAACTGATTATCCTAACAGCAATACCATCTTCATGGTCTGGAAACTTCATGATAGTCCACAGCTAAAAGATGTTTTTCAGAAACTATGTGCCTTGGTGCTAAATCTTAATAATTCCGGTTTTAACAGATTTCCGGACAGTAGGGTAAGTTGCGTGATGGGAATAGGTGCTGATGCATGGAAGAAACTAGAACTTCCGACACCATTACCCAAAGAGCTGGTGAATTTTGAAGAAATAAAAGGTGATAAGCATATTGCTGTTTCTACACCAGGTGACCTTCACTTTCATTTAAGGGCAGACAACAAAAGTCTGATCTTTGATATGGCTGTTGAAATATCCAGGCTGTTGAATCCTGTTGCAGAAAGCATTTTGGAAATTCATGGATTTAAATATTGGGATGCAAGATCGATTCTTGGCTTTGTAGACGGAACAGAGAATCCACATGGAGAGGATCGGGATTATTTTGCAAAGATTGGAGACGAAGACCTGCCGTATAAAGGAGGAAGCTATCTGTTCGTTCAAAAATATCTTCACAATATGGATGCATGGAAAAACTTGTCCACAGAAGATCAGGAAAAAGTAATAGGAAGATCCAAGGAAAATGATATTGAAATGTCTGACGAAGTGAAACCATCCAATTCCCACATTGCTTTGGCCAATATTGAAGGTGAAAATGGTGAAGAGCTAAAGATTGTAAGAGACAATATGCCTTTTGGAAATCCCTCTACCAATGAGTTTGGAACCTATTTTATTGCCTATGCAAGTACATTTACCACTACAAACAAAATGCTGACTCATATGTTTATTGGAAATCCTCCCGGAAACTATGATAGAATATTAGATTTCAGTACAGCAGTTACCGGAACACTTTTCTTTGTTCCTACCAGAAATATGCTGGATGACTTCTCAGGATAAAACCAAATAAGAACAAAGAGGTTCTATCAATTCCTTTTATCTCGATTTAAATGATATAAAAAGCCCCGGAATTTCCAGGGCTTTCTACTATTTAATCTATATTCTAAAATTATTTTAAACTACCGACCATATCTTCAGGTTTTACCCATTCATCGAATTGCTCAGCTGTTAAAAGACCCAGATTGATGGCTTCCTCTTTTAGCGTTGTACCATTTTTATGGGCTGTCTTTGCAATTTTTGCAGCATTTTCATATCCAATGTGAGGATTTAAAGCTGTTACAAGCATTAAGGATTTGTCAACAAGTTCTTTAATTCTCTCATGGTTTGGTTCAATGCCTACTGCACAGTGATCGTTAAATGAAATACATGCATCAGCAATCAGTTGTGCGGATTGCAGGAAGTTATAAGCAATTACCGGTTTGAAAACATTCAATTCGTAATTACCCTGAGTGCCTGCAAATGAAATGGTTGTATCATTCCCCAAAACCTGAGCACAAACCATTGTTAAGGCCTCATTTTGAGTAGGATTTACTTTTCCGGGCATAATGGAAGATCCCGGCTCATTCTCAGGAATATGAATTTCCCCGATCCCGGAACGTGGCCCCGATGCCAATAACCTTACATCCTGAGCAATTTTAAATAGAGAAACAGCAAGCTGCTTTAAAGCACCGTGGCTTTCCACAATGGCGTCATGCGCTGCCAATGCCTCAAATTTATTTTCAGCTGTGATGAACGGGTGACTGGTAAATTGGGCAATATATTCAGCAACCTTTACATCATACCCATTTGGGGTATTCAATCCTGTGCCTACAGCCGTTCCTCCAAGAGCAAGTTCAGCAAGGTGTGGTAGGGTGTTTCTTAAAGCTCTTAAACCAAACTCCAATTGAGCCACATAACCCGAAAACTCCTGGCCTAATGTAAGCGGAGTTGCATCCATAAGGTGGGTTCTTCCGATTTTTACCACATCCTTGAACGCTTTTGATTTTTCTGAAAGGGTATTTTTTAACTTTTCAACCGCAGGAATGGTTGCCTCTACTACTTTCTTGTAGGCTGCAATATGCATTGCTGTAGGATAGGTGTCATTGGATGACTGAGATTTGTTGACATCATCATTGGGGTGAATTTCAGATTTGTCACCTAATGTTCCGCCATTATTAACGTGTGCTCTGTTGGAAACAACCTCATTTACATTCATGTTGGATTGTGTTCCCGAACCTGTCTGCCAGATCACCAAAGGAAACTGATCATTGAGTTTTCCCTCAAGGATTTCATCACAAACCTTGGCGATCATATCTCTTTTTTCAGGTGAAAGTACACCCAAATCAGCATTGGTATAGGCCGCCGCTTTTTTTAGATAGGCAAAAGCCTCAATAATTTCATGAGGCATTGATCCCTCAGGGCCAATTTTAAAATTGTTTCTTGAACGTTCTGTTTGTGCTCCCCAAAGTTTATCTGCAGGTACCTGCACCTCTCCCATGGTGTCTTTTTCTATTCTGTAATTCATTGTGATTGAAATTTTTATAAAGTTACTGATAACCGTAGAAATTCACAATTTATAATCATTATAAATATCAATCTAAATGACTGATTTTGCTCATATTTTTTAAGAGGAGCCGTATTTTTGTACAAACAAAAAATTGAATGGATTTTAGATATCAGGATCCGTATCCGATTCAGAAGGATGATACGGTGTATAAAAAGCTTACATCAGATTATGTAAAGGTTGAAAAACTGGGTGACAGAGAAATTTTGACAGTTGACCCAAAAGGATTGGAATTATTGGCTGAAGAAGCTATGGCAGACGTTTCCTTTATGTTGCGTTCTTCCCACTTGGAAAGCCTTAAAAGAATTATTGATGATCCTGAAGCTACAGATAACGACAGATTTGTTGCCTACAACCTACTACAGAATGCTGCCGTAGCCGCAGAAGGAGCTCTTCCTTCTTGTCAGGATACCGGAACAGCTATTGTAATGGGTAAGAAAGGTGAAAACGTATACACCGGAGTGGATGATGGTGAATTCTTAAGCCGTGGGATCTTTAATACCTACCAGAAAAGAAATCTAAGATACTCTCAGGTAGTACCTTTAACAATGTTTGACGAAAAGAACTCAGGATCAAACCTTCCGGCACAGATCGATATTTATGCTAAAAAAGGAGATTACTATGAATTCCTTTTCTTAACAAAAGGGGGAGGTTCTGCGAATAAAACATTCCTATACCAAAAGACAAAATCTTTATTGAATGAAAAATCTCTTGAAGAATTTATCAAAGAGAAAATTTCAGATTTAGGAACTGCAGCTTGTCCGCCATATCACTTAGCATTGGTGATCGGAGGTACATCAGCAGAAGCTAATCTTGCTGCAGTGAAAAAGGCTTCAGCAAAATATTATGATAATCTTCCTACAGAAGGAAATGAAGCCGGTCAGGCATTCAGAGATCTTGAATGGGAAGCTAAAGTTCAGAAAATCTGTCAGGAAAGTGCCATCGGAGCGCAATTTGGAGGAAAATACCTTACTCATGACGTAAGAGTAATCAGACTTCCAAGACATGCTGCTTCTTGTCCAGTAGGAATGGGTGTTTCTTGTTCAGCAGACAGAAATATCAAAGGAAAAATTACAAAAGAAGGAATTTTCCTTGAGCAATTGGAACAAGATCCAAAGAGATTCTTGCCGGCTACACCACCACATTTGGAAGAAGCTGTTGAGGTTAACCTGAATAAGCCAATGCCTGAGATTTTGGCTGAACTTTCAAAATACCCAATCAAAACAAGATTAAAACTAAACGGAACATTGATCGTAGCAAGAGATATTGCTCACGCTAAGATCAAGGAAATTATTGATAGCGGTAAACCAATGCCGGAATATTTCAAAAATCACCCAATCTACTATGCAGGACCGGCAAAAACACCAGAGGGTATGGCTTCAGGAAGTTTTGGGCCTACTACAGCAGGAAGAATGGATGTGTACGTTGATGAGTTCCAAAGCCACGGAGGAAGCATGATTATGCTGGCGAAAGGAAACAGAAGTAAGGACGTTGCTGATGCTTGTAACAAGTACGGAGGTTTCTATCTTGGATCAATTGGAGGACCGGCTGCTATTCTTGCAAAAGACAATATTGTGTCTGTAGATGTAGTAGACTTCCCGGAATTGGGGATGGAGGCCGTAAGAAAAATTGAGGTAAAAGACTTCCCTGCATTCATCATTACCGATGATAAAGGAAATGATTTCTTTGCTAATCTTGCCCACTAATTAGTTTAAAATTAAAATAAATTAGAAAATAGAGCCTCTATCTTTTGTGTAAAAAGGAAAAAAGTTCTATTTTTGCCTAAAATCTTTAAGAGATATGATAACGATTTTATCAGCATTTTGGCCGTTTTACCAGTTCCTATGGACTGTATTCTTCATTACTATGTTCTTAGTGGGGTTCTGGTGTATTTTTATGTTCTTCGGATTAGTAATCCCAATGTGGCTAACTGAAGGTTTGAAAGAGTACTTCGGAAAAGTGAAGCCTTTCGATCCTGAAGATATCAGAAGAAAACTTGTTTCTGAGCAGGAAGGGGTAGAGGTAATCTACAGCCAGCCTAAAGGAAACGGACCTTTCATTCACGATCACGGACATCATCATTAATTGATTGTCATTGCTTTTTCACCTTAATTCTGAAAAAGTAATATCAAAGCAAAACAACATATATAAACCGCTTAATTTTTTAGGCGGTTTTTCTATTTATTATGTCTCAGATGTTCCGGAGATACTCCGAACTTCTTTTTAAATGCACGGGTAAAGTTCTGGATATACTCATAGCCACACTCAATGGCGATTTCCTTAATCATCATCTCCTTGTCAGTGATTAATTTTTTCGCCCTCAGCATTCTAAGCTCCGAAATATAATGTGAAATGGTAGTATGATATTCTGCCTTAAATTCCTTTCTGATCATATTTTGGTTAACTCCCATGAACTTTCCAATTTCTTCTGCCTTTATATTTCGATGGTAATTTTCATCAATAAACTTTTTGACCATTTCAGGATTCTTGGATGTTGATTCCAATATATTTTTTTCATTGAATTGTTCAAAAATAAGAATCAAAAGCTTGATGATTTTAGCTTCAATAAATAATTTCTGCATCACTCCTTTTTTAGAATAGCTTAATATTTCTTTAAGTATCATATGCATTTCAACCGTCATATTCGGAGGAGTTGCCTTCTGGAGGAAAACAAAATTATTATGAATCATACTTTTCAGAATTTCTGCCCCTTCTTCATTGGATTCAGAGTGAATCAGGTTTGAAACATACCTATAGTTGAGATGAATGTGTAAATATTTTAAACTTTCAGGATCATCAGTCCATAGCTCTGCATTACTTTCCCGGGATGAGTAATGAAGGATGTATTGGTTTTTTTTGAACAATAATGAAGTACCACAGTCATGAGCTTTCAGATGGATATTCGGACTTAGCAAAAAAAGAAGATTAAAGCTAGATTGATCCTCATGAATAGATGATCTCGAAATCCTTTCAGAATCGGGGGCTTCCTGTATTACAATCTCGATGTTATCGGATTTGAACACTATTTCACTTCTCATACAAGAAAATTTACGGTTACGGTACAACTTAAAGCAAATCCTCAATAGGATAACTAAAAATTGGGAAATGATAACCCGGAATTAATTACGAGGAGTACTTTTGCGCAAAATTAAATTAAATTTAGAATAATTAAAAATAATATTTATGATTGGAGGTTTATATTTTGCAGTAAGAAAACTGGGAGTAGGAATAATATTAATACTCATGGCAGGAAGCACACTATATGCACAACAGGGTACAGGAGCTCCCCAGAGCTGTAATAATGGAGATCCCGGAAGTAATACCGGAGATGTGGGCTGTGTTTCATTTACATATCAGGGACAGCCCGTAACTTATACTACAGTACGTGGTGGAGACGGAAAAGTTTGGCTTCGACAAAACCTTGGAAGCTCAAGAGTTGCCAATGCAATAAATGATGCAGAAGCCTATGGAGATCTTTTTCAATGGGGAAGATGGGATGACGGACATCAATTGAGAAATTCAGCTACAACATCATCTCCCTCTGTGAATAACCCAAAAGGTCTACAGGGAATAAATTCTTATATTACCGGTACTCCTGCTTGGTGGGATACAAATGGAGGCGGTGATAAATGGACAGGATCCGGCTCAGCAGATGTATCAGAGACCGTTGGTATTGATCCTTGTAAGGCAATAGGCCCGGAATGGAGATTGCCTACACAGAGTGACTGGGCCAATATTCTCCCTATTGAAGGGATTACTAATCCTACAAAAGCTTTTGAAGGAAGTCTGAAATTACCGATGGGAGGATTTAGAGGTTCAGAGGGAGGCTTTACATTTGTAGGACAAAGAGGCTATTTTTGGAGCTCTACTGCTACAGGAACAGGTGCGAAATATTTATATATAGGGGCCACAGTTACCAATGCAGCAGCGGGTTCACCAAGGTGGCAGGGAGCATCAGTAAGATGCATTAAAACAACTGCTGGATTAGGTACTTCAGAAACTAAAACTAATCGTTCCACTACCGAAGTCTATCCCAATCCTACCAATGGAATTCTTATGGTAAAGGCTGATTCCAAAATTGAGGAAGTAAAGGTTATAAATGCTGTAGGGCAAAGAGTTGCAGTATTGTTTTCAGATAGTCAAATCAATATGAACGGACTTTCGCAAGGATTATATATGATTGAATTAAAATTAAAAAACGGTCAATCAGTCTTTAAAAAAATCATGAAGAAATAATATTTTTTTAGGATTAAAATCAATAGTCTTTAGAATTCTCGTTACATACAAAATAGTTCATTACAATTACTTTTATTGAAAGGCTCATGAAATTTTTCATGGGTCTTTTTTCTTACCAGGCGATGTGGGCCTTTTTTTGGATATTTAAAAAATTACTCTACCTTTGCAGTAGATTTATCAAGAAAGGTGGAGGGATTTGGCCCAAAGAAACCTTAGCAACCGACACAATTCCAGAAGTGTAAAGGTGCTAATTCCAACCCGATGGGGGAGATAAGTGAAGTCAATATTCTTATATGAATTCCATTTCTTGAAGTCTTGTGTATCTGCAGAATGTTCTGTGGAGAAATAGTATTAATTGGCAAGAATAAAGATGAAAAAACTAAGTATAGCTGTAGTACTGCTTGGGACAATTTTAGTTGGAGCTCAGGAGCAGGAAGATAAAGGAAAACAAATTGAAGATATTATTATCGTAGGAAACCGAGGTGCTAAAAGAACAAAACTGGAAACTCCGGTTCCCGTAGATGTTATCAATATAGATAAAATTCAAAAATCATCACCGCAAATGACAGCTCAGGATCTCCTGAATTATGTTATTCCATCCTTTAATTCCGTAAGACAGTCTGCTTCTGATGGTACAGAGCATATTGATCCCGTAACCTTACGAGGGATGGGGCCGGATCAGGTTTTGGTATTGCTTAACGGAAAAAGAAGACATACCACCTCTTTGGTGAACTACCAGAATACAGTTGGGAATGGTTCTGTGGGAACAGACTTAGGCACCATTCCTATCATCGCCATTGAAAAAATTGAAGTTTTAAGAGATGGTGCTGCAGCACAATATGGTTCAGATGCCATTGCGGGGGTTATCAATATCATCCTTAAAAAAAATACCGGAGCTTCAGCAAGCTTAACCTATGGATTAAGTGGAAGAAATGATGGAGATACCTATCAGGCCGGAGTTAACTATGGTGCGGCTCTGGGGAAAAATGATGGTTTTGTGAATCTCTCATTACAGTTAAGCCATAGAGGGAAAACAACAAGAACTCAAAATCATGACCTTGATATTTTTGGAAGCAATTTTGCTTATGAATTTGCTGATAATCCAGATGTTGCACGGGAAAAAGACGATGCCATCATTAGAGAGAGGGGGCTAACACGAGATGATTTCAATTTTCAAATCGGAGATGCACAAATCCGACAAGGGCAGCTTTTCTTTAACTCAGAATATCCTTTGAATGATCAATTTAAACTGTATTCATTTGGAGGCTTTAGTGTAAAAGAAGGGAAAGGGTATGGTTTCAGAAGACTTCCCAGCGAAACATCAAATGTTGTTTCATCCATTTATCCCAATGGTTTTCAGGCGGTATTGGGATCTCAGATCTATGATGTTTCCTATGCTGTAGGAGCAAAATATAACGTCAACAATTGGATGCTTGATCTGAGTAATACATTTGGAAATAATACGTTCAACTATAACATTAGTAATACCAATAACGCTTCTTTAGGAGCAAAATCACCTACCCGTTTTTATGCAGGAGCCCATAGCTTTTTGCAAAATACCATTAATCTGGATGTCTCTAAAAGTATAAAGAATTTCAATATAGCCTTTGGTGGAGAATTCAGATTTGAGCAGTACCAGATTAAGGCCGGAGATGAAGCTTCTTATGCACAATATGACACCAATGGCAACATTGCTTCGGACGGATCTACGGTAAGCGGAGTGGGAGGTTCGCAGTCTTTTATTGGCTTTTCTCCACGTAATGTATTGAAAAAAGACAGACATTCAACGGCGGTGTATGGTGATTTTTCATATGATTTAGACAAAAAATTAAATATTGATGTTGCGGCAAGATTTGAAAACTATTCAGACTTTGGAAATAGCTTGAACGGAAAACTGGCAATAAGGTATGAGTTTGTGAAGAATTATGCCGTAAGAGCGGCTGTGGGAACAGGGTTTAGGGCGCCATCACTTCAACAGCAGTATTTTAACAATTCCTATGCAGACATTTCTCCCACCGGCTTGAAGATTGTTACCAAAGGAATTTTTAATAATGACAGTAAAGCAGCTGAAGTTCTTAATTTTGACCGCTTGAAGCAGGAAACCTCAGTTAACGGAAGCGCAGGATTTACATTAAAGCCAGCAAAAGGACTATTCATTACCGTAGATGGGTATATCATTAAAGTAAAAGACCGAATCGTTATTACAGGGAATATTACAGATCCAATACTATCTGATCCCAATGTAGTAGGGAAAGGAAACGAGGTAGAAAGCGGACGCTTTTTTGCCAATGCCATAGATACAGAAACCAAAGGGGTAGATGTTGTGGTTTCTTATGATTGGAAATTGGGAGGAGGAAATCTTAATATCAACCTTGCCGGAAATTATACAGAAACAAAAATTACAGATTTTCATTTTCCAGAAAATATTAACACCCCGAGAGATCAATACTTCGGGCCGGATCAGATCAACATTATTGAAACGCTTTCCCCAAAGACCAAAGCTTCATTAGGTTTGAACTACGGAATAGGAAAATTTAATTTTCTCGTGAGAAATACCTACTTTGGTAAAGTAATAAGAGATGGTTTCCCTTTTGGAGAAGTTCAGGAATTTTCCCCAAAGGTAGTTACCGATGTTAGTGTGGGATATGATATCACAAAAAATATCAACTTTACCGTAGGGGCTAATAATGTATTGGACGTCTTTCCTGATCTTCAGGTCTATAAAAATTCATATTATGGAGTATTCAAATATGCGCCGGTACAAATGGGAACATTGGGAAGCTATTTCTTCGGAAGACTTAATTTTAACTTTTAATCATTAAATGAGTACTGCCTCACATCAGATCGGCTGGAAAACAGCTGCAGCCATCGTCGTTTCCAATATGATAGGAACAGGGATCTTTACCACTTTGGGATTTCAACTCTCCGATATTACTAATACCTACAGTATTTTTCTGTTATGGATTATTGGAGGAATTCTCGCTTTATTCGGAGCCTTCTGTTATGCAGAATTAGGATCCCATTTTAAGGGAAACGGTGGAGATTTTATCTATCTTAAAGAAACTTATCATCCTTTATTCGGATATTTAATAAGCTGGATTTCCCTGATCATAGGGTTTTCCTCACCTGTTGCGCTGGCAGCATTGGCAATGTCGAAATACCTTTCCGTATTTGATTTTTCCTTTGGAAACACTTTTGCCATTGCAGCCATTTTTCTGGTAGCCATTACCTTGTCATTCAGCTTAAAGACCTCAAGCCGATTCCATAATTTTTTTACTTTTATTAAAATAGCCTTTATTATTGTACTGGTTATTTTGGGAGTTGGGCTTTCAGAATCACCTCAGATAGGAAACAGCCTGAATTTTAGTGACAGCTGGCAAAATGAAATTATGCTTCCTGCCTTTGCAACTTCGTTGGTTTTTGTTACCTATTCCTATACCGGATGGAACTCTGCTTCTTATATTGCCGGAGAAATAAAAGATGTTCAAAAAAGTCTTCCTAAGTCCTTGATCATAGGAACCTTATTTGTGACAGTAAGCTATATTCTTGTCAATTATATTATGCTGAAACATGCGCCCATAAGCCAGTTAGCAGGAAAAGAAGATGTAATGGGAGAGGCTGCGGTTAATATGCTGGGGCTTTCCTTTGGGAAGATTGTCAATATTTTTATTGCATTACAGCTTATTGCAACCATCAGCGGTTACTTATGGGTAGGATCAAGGCTTACACAGGCCTTTGCAAAAGATACTTACCTTTGGAAACCTCTTGCCGCGGGGAATAAAAAAGGAATTCCGGTAAGAGCTATTTTTGCCCACGCTGTGATTGCTACCGTTATTATTTTAACAGGAAGCTTTAAAGAGATCTTCGTTTATACGGCATTTATTCTTCAGCTGTTTGCAAGTCTGGCAATTTCTACGGTATATTTCCTTAAAAAGAAAGACCGAAAAATCTTTAAATCTAATGCCTTTTATATTTTTCCAACTGTTTTCTTGCTGTTCAGTGTATACATTCTCTATTTTACATTTATCCATAATCCAAAAGAAAGCCTGATTGGCCTGGCCATTATAGCGGTAGGTATTGTTTTATATTTAATAGACAGAAAGCTTTCAAAAGGAAATAAAGAAGAAATTAATAACACTAAAAGTGAATAAGCTCATTCATAAATTCCCTTTTTTAGACTTTTACCCTACTGCTCAAAAATTTATACTTTAATTTTGAATTAATAATTCTTATCTTTGCACCCACAAAAATCCCACAATGTCTAAATCATTAATTCCAAAATTAGAAGCTATAAAACAAAGATATAATGAGGTTGCAGACCTTATTATACAGCCTGATGTTATTTCAGACCAAAAAAGATATTCTTCTTTGAACAAAGAATATAGTGATTTGGGAAAAATTGTTAGAGTTTATGACCAGTACAAAGGTGCTTTAGACAGTATCCAAGAATCTGATGAAATCATTGCTGACGGATCAGACAGAGATCTGGTAGATTTGGCAAAAGAAGAAAAGCTGGATGCACAATCTAAAATTCCAGGCCTTGAAGAAGAGCTTAAAGTTCTTTTGATTCCTAAAGATCCTGCAGATGATAAAAACGTTATCGTAGAACTACGTGCCGGAACCGGAGGTGATGAAGCAGCTATCTTTGTGGAAGATGTTTACAGAATGTACACCATGTACTTCAAAACTAAAGGATGGAGACATGAAGTGACAGATTCCAATGAAGCAGCAAAAGGCTACAAGGAATTGATCATGAAAGTAGAAGGAGAAGGTGTTTATGGAGTCATGAAGTTCGAATCAGGGGTTCACCGTGTACAACGTGTGCCTGAAACAGAATCTCAAGGGAGAGTTCACACTTCAGCCATCACAATTGCAGTTCTGCCGGAAGCAGAAGAAGTAGACTTCGAACTGAATCCTGCAGATATTGAAATGCAGACTTCACGTTCAGGAGGTGCCGGTGGTCAGAACGTAAACAAGGTTGAAACTAAAGTTCAGCTTACTCACAAACCATCAGGGCTTGTAGTAGTTTGCCAACAGGCTCGTTCTCAGCTAGCAAACCGTGAATTGGCAATGGAAATGCTTAGAACAAAACTATATGATATCGAATTACAAAAAGTACAGGGAGATATTGCTGCACAACGTAAGTCGATGGTTTCTACAGGAGACCGTTCTGCAAAGATCAAAACCTACAACTATCCACAGGGAAGAGTAACAGATCACAGAATCAATAAATCCATGTATAATCTGGATGCTTATATGAACGGGGATATTTCTGAAATGATTGACGCTGTAATCATGGCAGAAAATGCAGAAAAAATGAAAGGAGAAGAAGAAAACTACTAAAGTTTTTTAAAAATAAAAATAAAGCCTCTGATTCTTTCAGGGGCTTTTCTTTTTAAACCATATCATAATTAACAAAATATAAACTATGAAAAACTACAAAATTATTTTACTGTTGTTCCTTACCATGATGGGGCAGCACCTTACAGCACAAACAGAAGTAAAGAAACCTAAAGAGGTTTTTGAACTGTTTTTTGGTTCCTTTTTGAATAATGATGAATCCACTCATCTAAAACTTAATGATTACCTAAGACCAACAGTAGAGGGTAAAGATGCTTTTGAGGTAGATTTTAAAGGTACCTCTGAGAGCGTGGTAAAAAGCAGTGCAGAAGCTTTCTTATCAGTATTTCCCAAAGCGGCCGCTAATGCATGTAAAAAAGAAGCAGAAGACTATTTTAGGGTCTTATTTGCAAATTTCAGAAATGGAAAACTTAATATTAAAGAGGTAAAGGTGGTTCCTAATGAATATGTTGAAGGTCAGAAAATTGCTGAGGTAACCTATTCTGTAAGCTTTAAAGTACCCGCGAATATAACACCAGAGCCAGTAGCAGATCCAAAAAAAATAAAGGCTGATGAGCTGAAAAAATATCTGTTACAATTGACTCAGGATTTTAAAACTGCGGACAAAACAGTAACTGTAGATCAGGAATTTAGTTTATATGAATTGAAAGAGGGTGACAAAATATATTACTGGAATGGTAGCCCGGATGAGATTGTAACGAACCTTACAGATTTCTACTTCGATAATTTTTAATCAATGAAACGTTGATTAATAAACAATTAAAATAAAAAAAGCTCTGATTTTTCAGGGCTTTTTTTATTTCACTTACTTTACGTATTTTTGAGAAAACCGTTCAGTATGAATTTTAAACCTATGTTATTAACTGCTGGAGTACTGTTTTCAGCATCTTTTTATTCTCAAACAATGAATTATCCAAAAGCATTAAAGGGAAGTCAATCCGACACCTATTTTGGAACTGCTGTTTCTGACCCGTTCAGGGATCTGGAACATGACTCTGATGCTACCAAAAAATGGGTAGATGAAGAAGTAGCTTATAGCCAGAATTATCTTTCAAAGATTCCTTTCAGGGATAAAATAAAAAATCAGCTGAAGGATATTTGGAATTACGAGAAAATATCAGCTCCATTCAAAGAAGGAGACTATACGTATTTCTATAAAAATGATGGTTTACAGGCACAATCTGTTTTGTACAGAACAAGCAATAAAACCAAAGCTACAGAAGTGTTTTTAGATCCGAATAAATTTTCAGAAAAAGGAACTACATCACTTTCTAATCTTTCATTCAACAAAAAAGGAAACCTTGCTGCTTACTCTATTTCTGAGGGAGGAAGTGACTGGAATAAAATTATCATCATTGATGCTATTACCAAAAAGCAGATTGATGAAACTTTATTGGATGTAAAATTCAGTGGAATTTCATGGCAAGGAGACGAAGGCTTCTACTACTCAAGCTATGACAAGCCGAAAGAAGGAACCGTACTTTCTGGAATGACAGATAAGCATAAGGTGTACTTTCACAAGCTGGGAACAAAACAGTCTGAAGATAAATTGATCTTTGGTGGTGAAAAAACTCCAAGAAGATATCTGGGAGCATACGTTTCAGAAGATCAAAGATACCTGATCGTTTCTGCAGCCAATGCAACCAATGGAAATGAACTGTACATAAAAGACCTGAAAAAAGGAGGAGATTTTGTACAGATTGTAAAAGGATTTGACATCAATGCAGGAATTGTAGATACAGAAGGAGACGATCTTTTCATTTCTACCGATAAAGATGCTCCGAATATGCGTCTTGTGAAAACAACCATCAGCAATCCGGCTCCTGAAACCTGGAAAGATGTAATTCCACAAACGGAAAACGTATTAGGAATCTCTTCAGGAGGAGGATACTTCTTTGCAACGTATATGGTTGATGCAATAGACAAAGTGAAGCAGTTTGACAAAACAGGAAAATTGATCAGAGAAATCAGCCTTCCTGGGAAAGGGAACGTTTCCGGATTTGGAGGAAAGGAAAAAGAAAAAGATATTTATTATTCTTTCAGTAACTATATCACGCCGGGAACTACCTATAAGTTTAATGTAGATTCCGGAAAATCAGAAGTATACCAAAAGCCAAAAGTGAAATTTAATCCGGATGATTATGTTTCTGAGCAGGTATTCTATACTTCAAAAGACGGAACAAAGGTTCCTATGATGATCAATTATAAAAAAGGGACTAAGCTTAATGGTAAAAACCCTACAATTCTATATTCTTACGGAGGATTCAATATTAGCCTACAGCCATCCTTCTCAGTAGTAAATGCGATCTGGATGGAAAATGGCGGGATCTATGCCGTTCCAAACATCCGTGGTGGTGGCGAATACGGTAAAAAATGGCACGATGCAGGAACAAAAATGCAGAAAAGAAACGTTTTTGAAGACTTTATCGCAGCTGGAGAATACCTGCAAAGCAAGGGCTATACTTCAAAAGAATATATGGCACTTTCAGGAAGATCAAACGGAGGTCTATTGGTAGGAGCTACCATGACTTTACGTCCTGATCTGGCGAGAGTTGCTTTTCCTGGGGTTGGGGTGTTGGATATGCTAAGATATAACAAGTTTACAGCAGGAGCAGGTTGGTCTTATGACTACGGAACAGCAGAAGACAGCAAGGAAATGTTTGAATACCTGAAATCATATTCTCCGGTACACAACGTAAAAGCGGGAACATGCTATCCATCCACAATGATCATTACCAGTGATCATGATGACAGGGTAGTTCCGGCTCACTCATTCAAATTTGGAGCAGAACTTCAGGAAAAACAGGCTTGTAAAAACCCTATTCTATTAAGAATTGAAAAGAATGCAGGTCACGGTGCCGGAAGAGCAACGGATCAAGTAATCGGTGAAAATGCAGACCTTCTGTCATTTGCATTGTATGAAATGGGCGTAAAACTTTAATTATAAAAGGTAAAAATCTGACTTGTCTCAAAAGATGAGCAGACCCAATAAATTGAATATAGGCCGGGCATTTGTCCGGCCTTTTTCTTTCACTAAACGGCAGAGAAACTGAATGTTAACAGAAGTTTCATGTTTCGTTCAAAAAAATTAACTTTACGGAGACAAAAATTATTGGAATGCGAAAGACAATTTCTGTGAAAAAGCCTGATTTTAATGTATTGCCTCTGGAAAGAGAGATTTACAATTTTGAAAAAGACGGGCTGGAACTTAAATCATCTTATGAAAAAAAAGATGTAAAAGATGAATCATTAACACAGACTTCTCCAGGAATTGAACCCTATCTGAGAGGGCCGTATTCCACCATGTATGTTCAAAAGCCATGGACCATCCGTCAGTATGCCGGTTTTTCCACAGCAGAAGAATCCAATGCTTTTTACAGAAGAAATCTTGCCGCAGGACAAAAAGGACTTTCAGTAGCATTTGACCTTGCTACTCACAGAGGATATGATTCTGACCATGCAAGAGTAGTAGGTGACGTAGGAAAAGCAGGAGTTGCTATTGACTCCGTAGAGGATATGAAAATCCTTTTCAATGAAATACCACTGGATCAGATCTCAGTTTCCATGACAATGAATGGGGCTGTACTTCCTATTTTGTCTTTCTATATCGTAGCAGCTGAAGAACAGGGAGTGAAACAGGAATTACTTTCAGGAACTATTCAAAATGATATTCTGAAAGAGTTCATGGTAAGAAATACCTACATCTATCCACCTGCACCATCCATGAAGATCATTGCAGATATTTTTGAATATACTTCGCAAAACATTCCAAAATTTAACTCTATTTCCATTTCAGGATACCATATGCAAGAAGCAGGTGCTACTCCCGTACTGGAAATGGCTTATACCCTGGCAGACGGTTTAGAGTACGTAAGAACAGGAATTAAAGCAGGAATGAATGTAGATGACTTTGCTCCAAGATTATCGTTTTTCTGGGCCATCGGAATGAATCATTTCATGGAAATTGCTAAAATGCGTGCCGCAAGATATATCTGGGCAACCCTTTTGAAGCAGTTCAATCCACAGAATCAAAAATCTCTTGCGCTAAGAACCCACTCGCAGACCTCAGGATGGTCATTGACAGAGCAGGAGCCTTTTAATAATATCACAAGAACGGCCATTGAAGCCTTATCTTCCGCATTGGGAGGAACCCAATCACTGCACACCAATGCATTGGATGAAGCCATTGCACTTCCTACAGATTATTCAGCAAAAATTGCAAGGAATACACAGATCATTCTTCAGCAGGAAAGCAGAATATGTGATGTAGTAGATCCAATGGGAGGAAGTAACCTGGTAGAAAGCCTTACCCAACAGATGATTGAAGAAGCCATGAGGTACATTGATGAGGTAGAGCAGGAAGGAGGAATGACCAAAGCCATTGAAGCAGGGATTCCAAAGATGAGGATTGAAGAAGCCGCAGCTAAAAAACAGGCTAAAATTGATAGCGGCGAAGAATTCATTATCGGAGTGAATTCATTCAAATCATCATTAAAACAGGATGCAATAGAGATCCTTGATATTGATAACACAGAAGTTCGTAGAAAGCAGATCGAAAGACTGAACAACATAAAGGCAGAAAGAAATGGAGAAGCGGTAGAGCAGATTTTAAATGAGATCCGTGAAAGTGCAAAAACAGGAAAAGGAAACCTATTGGCGTTATGCATCGAGGCTGCAAGAAGAAGAGTTACCCTCGGGGAAATGAGTGATGCCATGGAGGAAACTTTCGGTAGATATAAAGCAAATATTAAAACAATCTCTGGAGTATATGCTATGAATGCAGGCAAAAATGAATACTTTGAAAAAGCCCTTAACCTTACTCAGAAATTTGAAGAAGAAGAAGGACGTCGCCCAAGAATCATGGTAGCCAAAATGGGTCAAGATGGACATGACAGAGGCGCTAAAGTAGTGGCAACAGCATTCGCAGATATGGGATTTGACGTAGATGTAGCACCATTATTTCAAACTCCTGAAGAAGTTGCAAAACAAGCTGTAGAGAACGATATTCATATCTTGGGAGTGTCTTCACTTGCTGCAGGGCACAAAACACTGGTTCCTCAGGTAGTGGAAGAACTGAAAAAACTAGGAGCAGATGACGTTACTATCGTAGTGGGAGGAGTTATTCCACAACAGGATTATGAATTCCTTTATGCAAACGGAGCTGACTTTATTTTTGGTCCCGGAACCAATCTTCCAAAGTGTGCCGTTGAAATTTTAGAGAGATTTTTAGAAAACTAATCCCAAAAAGCTTTAATTTTCAGTAAAGAAATTAAAAGCTTATCCTATGGATTTTAAAAATATAATAAAGCCTACGAAGAAGAAGTTGATTCTTTTTGTAGGCTTATTTTTTATAGGCGTTTTTCTTTTTAATTCTGGAGAAAAAGATAAACCTGCACAAAAATCTCCCGTTCCTGCTGATGTAGAATCAGTCAAAAAACATCTAACGGCACTTACCCAGACTCCACAGTTTAGAAATCATAAAAATGTAGACCAGCTGAATGCCGTTGCGGACTATATTCATCAAACTTTTCGTACATATGGTGATAGTACAAACTTTCAGGAGTATAAGGTAGACGGAAAAATATATAAAAACGTGATTACCTCGTTCGGTTCAGAAAATAAAAAAAGAATTATCATAGGTGGCCATTACGACGTTTGCGGTGACCAGCAGGGAGCAGACGACAATGCTACAGGTGTTACAGCCCTGTTGGAATTGGCAAGAATGCTTAAGGGGCAAAAGCTTAACTATCGGGTGGATCTGGTGGCCTATACCTTAGAAGAACCACCTTATTTCAGAACCGAAAATATGGGCAGCTACATCCATGCAAAATATCTAAAAGATAACAATATGGATGTTTACGGTATGGTAAGTGTAGAAATGATCGGTTATTTCAAGGATGAAAAAGGATCTCAGGACTTCCCTATGGGGGTTCTCTCCTGGATTTATGGTGATAAAGGAGATTTTATTACTTTGGTGAAAAAGCTCAGCGGAGCAGGCCCATTCGTTGGAAATTTTATAGATCATTTTAAAAATGCAAATCAGGTAAAAACAGAAACATTTCCAGCGCCTAAATTTGTAGGTGGTGTAGATTATTCCGATCATTTAAACTATTGGAAATTTGATTTCCCCGCTCTTATGATTACCGATACTTCCTTCTTTAGAAACAAAAATTATCATCAATCTACAGATACTTTAGAAACATTGGATATCGAACGGATGACAAAAGTTATTGATGCTATTTTTCTAAGCATTATTCACCTCAAGTGAAAAAACAAAGGCTGTTTCAACTTCTGAAACAGCCTTTGTTTTATTTTTTCTGAACGATTTTACCATCATCCATAATTTGATAATGCGTTTTAGTTATCTTTTGGCTATTTCCATCAATCTTATGATCTGTTGTTACAATGATTTCTCCTGCTTTATTGATTTCATAGCTGCTGAACTCCTCTTTCTTATCCTCCTTTCCGGGATCAAACCAAATACCTTCTACATAGGCTTCGCCAACGATGCTGTTATTCAGTACAGTAAGCAGATAATATCGGTAGTCAAAATCTCCGCAATCCATCGGAACAAGAATTAGTTCAACATCCTTATATCGAGCTAAAGGAAAATATCGGAATGTAGGTTCTCCACAGCTGTACTTTTCTGAACCTTCCACCGTAAAATCTGTTTCTATAAACTTTACATCTACCTGAGGAAGACTTTCAATAGGTAAGCTATAAAGCCCTGTTTTTAATAAAGATTCCATTGGGGTAGGAGTATCTTTATTTTTTCTCCACTCCTCAAGAGAAATATATTCTCCGGACGGAGGGTCTAAAATGGTTAAGGTATTACACTGATCACTTGATGCATGAAAAATATGATAGGTTTCAAAACGATCCGGACCATTATATCCAACAGAAATAGAATAATCCCAGCCATTATTTACTTTTGTACTGTCTACAAGAAAACCGATCCTACCTTTTCCTTTGGTCTCTGATTCGAGAAACTTAGCCTGGGTTTTCATTTCTTCCAAATCCAGAATTTTTTCCATGAAATGGGAAGAAAAACAACCTTTCTCTACTACTTTTACCTCTTCTTTTTTTACAGGTTCCTCTTTCTTACAACCTATTAAAAGTAATGGAAGTAAGGCCAATAAAAATTTATGCATAAAACACTTTTTTCACAAAAATAAGATTTAAATAATAGATGATTAAAAAAATAATTCTATATTTGCACCTGAAAATCAAGTTTAACCAATAAAAAACAACGAAGCAATGTTCAGAACTAATCAGAATTCTACAGTTGGATTACCCCTTATGGTGGTAAGGCTTCGCGGTTTGGTACATTCTTAGAATAATAGTACAATACAATATCAAAACCCGAAGTCGTAGAGATTTCGGGTTTTTTATTGCGCAATATTTCAAACTCACGTTTCCCCGAAATCTTTTTAAGTGTTTTTAAGAACAAAATAGTTGAAGTTTTATACTCCAAACTATTGCGTTCATCATTATTAAACCACTCAACTAGTAATTTAGTTGAAATATAAAACAGATAGATGGCAAACCCATTTTAGGGTCTTGTTCTTGATATCTTGTGTTTTACATGGAAAATGATAACATTCTGTTCTCTCGCCTAAGAAGCGTAAGAACCAGAAAAAGAACAATAAAAAAAGATGTAATAAAACAGATAAGAAAAAAGTATCAACGTAGTGACGTTCTTTGGGAAGCCAAAAGAAGTGTTCAATGGATTCCATTAGAAAAACCATATCAGAAAGGATTTGTAAGATTCTTCACCGTAAGAGAGGAGGTATTGAGATCCGAAGATGGAGAGTTTTTTGAAGGAATTTTGAAAAAAATCAATAGCTATATGTATTCCGATAGCCGACAGTTTCTAAAAAAGAAAAGAAAATCCGAAAGAAAAATATATGTAGAAAAAGAGCAGAAGCTCAACAACATTTCTTTATGCTCCTGGAGTAACCCCAAATTTGAACTAACCCCAAGAGAAAGACAGTACTTTTTAAAGCAAGAAGAATATTGTCCTATACGGAAAATTTATAAAACGTACTACGAGTTTATTGAGCCATGGAGATTTACCCTACGGATAAGACCTCATATGATTACTCATTATAAGCCCATAGACTCTGAACTTGAAAAAGAATATGCAGAGCTGGATCTTATCTGGGACACCATAAAATTGTAGGAATTATCCACAAAACAATTGATGGTAAATCAAATTCATGGAAAACAAAAAAAGAAGATCCTAATCTTATCAAAAGCAGGAGGTATTTTACCTGCACAATGTCTGCAACAGAGATTGCAGAGTGTTTTGAGGACGTATAACTCCTCTATTATTTAAAACAAAAACAATGGGAAATTTAAAACTAAAAGGAAAAGATATATTAAAACTGGGCTATCCCAATAACCAAAGTGTCAACGTAGCTTTGGAAGTAATGAAGAGAAATTTTGCAACTAAAAATATCCATTATGTGAAATCTCTTTTAAAAGAAATTCTGATTCACCCGGAGAATTTTGAGAAAGATCTAACCTTCGGGCAGATTGCAGAAACCTTGCTTTCTTCCAAGAAAACAGAAAAAAGAATGTTGAATTCACAACGTGCCGCTTTTCAGGTTTTCGGAAATAATATTTCAGATGAAGCTAAAAACCAGCTGTACACAGCTCTGAAATTGCCAATCTCCATTCAGGGAGCTTTAATGCCAGATGCTCATAGCGGTTATGGCCTTCCGATAGGTGGGGTTCTTGCTGTAGAAAATGCTGTGATTCCTTATGGAGTAGGGATGGATATTGGCTGCAGAATGAGCTTAAGTATTTTGGATACACCAGTTTCATATCTTAACGGTGCAAGGAATAAATATGAAAAAGCCCTTGCAGAACATACAAAATTTGGAATGTATGAGACATACAAATCTCATATAGACCATGAAATCTTCGATAGGGACACATTCGATTTGATCCCGATCCTTAGAAGATTAAAAGGAAAAGCCATTAAGCAGATGGGATCCTCAGGAGGGGGAAATCATTTTGTTGAATTCGGAGAAGTGGAAATCACAGAAGAAGATAAGCAAATTGGTTTGCCAAAAGGAAAATATCTGGGAATCCTTTCACACAGTGGTTCCAGAGGTATGGGAGCAGAAATTGCCCAGTATTACTCAAGGGTGGCTATTGAACAATGTCCATTACCAAAAGAAGCACAACAATTTGCTTGGCTTGATTTGAGTACTCATCTTGGTTTGGAATACTGGACGGCCATGAATCTTGCGGGAGACTATGCTTCAGCTTGTCATGATGATATTCATAGAAGATTGGTGAAAGCCGTTGGCGGAAGAGTGAAGGCCAGAATTGAAAACCATCACAATTTTGCATGGAAAGAAACCCATAACGGAAAGGAAGTGATTGTTCACAGAAAAGGAGCCACTCCGGCCAGTGAAAATGAGCTGGGAATGATTCCCGGGTCCATGACGGCAAAAGGTTTTATCGTTCGTGGAAAAGGAAACCCTGAATCCCTTAGCTCAGCATCACATGGAGCTGGAAGAGCACACTCAAGAGGTGAGTGCAGGAGTCTTTTCACAGAGCATGATATAAAAAAGGAGCTGAAACTTAAAAATGTTACCCTAATGGGTGGCAATACGGAAGAAGCACCAATGGCCTATAAGGATATTCATGAAGTGATGAATGCACAAAGTGAATTGGTAGACATTCTTGGAACATTTCAGCCAAGAATTGTGAGAATGGATAGATAAATTAAGTTGGAGGTTTATAGTTGCGGATTGAGAACATATAATGCGCAGCTATAAATACTCAACACCCAATTAAAAATCAAAAAAATGGGCGCACCACATAACATAAAAAGATATGGTGAAGTCTGGCCGGAATTTAGAATCCGTTTCGGACTTGAAATATTAAATAAATTAAAAGATAAAGTAATCATATCCGGCGGATGGGCATGGCATTTTATGTCAGAAACAGGGCATACAGAATATAAACATGCACATGATCACAAGGATATTGATGTATTTGTAAGAAAAGAAAACGTAGCAGAGGTTGTGATGATTCTTCAGCAGGAAGGATTTCAGAAAGTCTGGACACGTTATGATCATCTGCCAAGTGAAGAAAATTTTCGCAGATATGAAAAAACAGTAGAATGGGAAAATGATAAATTCCATAGAATAACCATTGATTTTTTTGAAAAAGATAATCTAGAAACGGTAATAGCCAATGGATTTACTGTTGTGGAACCTAATGTTTTGCTTTCATTCTACAAAAATATCCACTCCAGTGATAAATGCTGGGCAGTAATGGCTGCAAAAGATTTAATACAAAAGGGAATTGATCCGGTGGGACATTTCTTACTAAGCAAAATGCCGAAATAACAATGGAAAAATTAATACAAATAACTTCAGGAAGAGGGCCTTTAGAGTGTCAGTGGGTAGTTTCCAAGGTTCTGAAGACCTTTCTTGAAGAAGTAAAAGAAAATAATATAGAATATGAAATCATTCATCGGGAAAACGGTGATGAAAATCTGACATTGAAATCCGTAACCGTGCTTTTAAAAGGAAAAGAGATAAAAGAATTCTTAAAAACATGGCTGGGAAGTATTTGTTGGATAGGTAAAAGTACATTCAGAAAACTGCATAAAAGAAGCAACTGGTTCATTGGTATTTTCGAATTGGAAAATCTAAAAACCATAGACTTTAAGGAAAGAGATGTCAAATTTCAGACAGCCAGAAGCCAGGGAAGCGGAGGGCAGAATGTCAATAAAGTGAATACTGCCGTCAGGGCCACTCACTTTCCAAGTAAACAGTCTGTATTTGTGCAGGATTCAAGATCACAATTGGAAAATAAAAAACTTTCCATTATCAGATTAAAAGAAAAGGTAATGGGAGTCTATATTCAACAACTGGAAGATAAAATGAAAGATACTTGGAGTCTTAATCTCCAAGTTC
The DNA here is from genome assembly GCF_003020585.1 of Chryseobacterium aurantiacum. Taxonomy (GTDB): domain Bacteria; phylum Bacteroidota; class Bacteroidia; order Flavobacteriales; family Weeksellaceae; genus Chryseobacterium; species Chryseobacterium aurantiacum. Next base: position 159,364 of record NZ_PXUE01000007.1, on the reverse strand, counting down.
AGCGCGGAAACCCTGTCCGTACATTTACCGGAACAGATTTTAAGAAAAATTATCAGGATAAATCCTATAAAAGACAAAGGAATATCCTTAAAATTGAATTAAAAAATTACAGCAATGACCTTAACTAAAAATAAATACTATTTTGAAGCTCTGGACTATTTTCCTTATAATATGGCTGAGTGTCTGGATGCCCTGAATTACGCCCTTTCCTACGAACCTGAAGATGCAGATAGCCTGTGCCTGATGGGTAGAGTGTATTCTGAGGTTTTAAAGGACTATGAAACCGGGAAGAAATATTTCGAAGAAGCTATGCAAAGCAACATTGGAAACGTGAATACACCCAGATATTACATCGAATGCCTTTTAAGCAATGAAGATTATGAAGAAGCAGAAAAATTGATTGGATATGCTTTGAGAATGAAAGGTATTGATAAATCGGAGATTCTAAACTGTAAATCTCTCTTAATGGAAAGAAAAGGTGAATATAAACAAGCTCTGGAGGAACTTAAAGAAGCCAGAAAGTTCAGCTATTGCAGGAGCTCTCTAGAAATATTAGAAGATAGAGAAAAGCTGGTGAAAGGTAAGATGCCTACACCAAGAACACGAAAAAAGACAACTGTTTAATCAATGTATAATTAAAAAAATAAGCTTTCAATGGAAAGCTTATTTTTTATTGACAGAGATCAGATAATCATATACCATTTGATGCTGATCATCATTAAGCTTAGCCTTGGGAGCCATTCTGCTTAAAGTATTAATCCATCCCTGATTATCGTGCTTTGTAGGTTCTGGCAGTTTGTGACATTTTGCACAGGAATTTTCAAAGATTGTTTTTCCCTGAGCCAACTGTTCAGATGAGGTATACTTCGGCCCTGTTACAGCCGTACTTTTTGGACCACAAGACACCAGAAATGCTGATGCTGCAATGCCGCTTAAGATTAACTTTTTCATACCCATATTTTTGTTTGGTGATTACTTCTTTACAGAAACAATATAATCATAAACCCACTTGTGCTGATCATCCGTAAGTTTTGCCTTAGGAGCCATTGCATTCATAATTCCCACCCATTGTACAGAATTGTGTGACGTAGGATCCGGGAGTTTATGGCACTTTCCACAAGAATTCTCAAAAATAGTTTTCCCCTGAGCAATCTCTTCAGCCGTAGAAGCAGCACTTCCTGTAACAGCAGTAGAGGTTGAAGCTTTCGGAGTACAGGAAACTAAAAGGATAGCAGTGAATGATGCCGCAGCAATGAGTTTTTTCATGTTTCTTATTTTGATAGATAACAAATGTAATAAATTCCGGAACCCTTTGATACAGTGGGTTCTAGTTTTAATTTAGAAGAAATAAAAATTAAAATAGTGTGAATAATAAAATGTGAATTGACCCATAATCAACCTTTTGTTTAGACATTGGTACCGAACTCTTGACCATTCACTTTTTAATTATTATTTTTGAATCAATGAAATTTTCTACAGAAGAATTAATTGAGGGAATACAATCAGGAAACAAACGCCTGATTGCAAAAGCAATTACCTTAGTTGAAAGTAAAAAGGCAGAGCACAGAATACAGGCAGAGGAACTTCTGAAAAGAATTATGCCCTTTACAGGAAAGTCAATAAGAGTAGGAGTTACAGGAGTTCCGGGTGCCGGAAAATCCACCTTTATTGAAAGCTTCGGGAGACTGGCTATTGCCCAGGGTAAAAAAGTAGCCGTTCTTGCTATTGATCCCAGTTCTTCCATTAATAAAGGAAGTATTTTGGGAGATAAAACCCGAATGGAAGAGTTAGCCAAAGAAGAAAACGCTTTCATCCGTCCGTCCCCAAGCTCGGGATTTTTAGGAGGGGTTGCCAATACTACTTTTGAAACCATGATGATCTGTGAAGCAGCAGGTTATGATTATATTTTGATTGAAACCGTTGGAGTGGGACAGTCAGAAGTTTTGGTTGCTGATATTACCGATGTTTTTCTATTTCTTAAAATTATTGGAGGTGGAGATGAGCTTCAGGGCATAAAACGCGGTATTATGGAAATGGTAGACGTTATTTTCATTAATAAAGTAGATCAGGATAATTTTCAAAAAGCAAAAAATACAAGGCTGGAGTTAAAAAGAGCATTAGATTTTATCCCACCAAAAGAGAAAGGATGGAAAATTCCTGTTTTATTGGGATCAGCTCTGCATAATGAGGGTCTACAGGAAATCTATGATAAGATCTCCGAATTTATTGACTTGAAAAAAAATGCAGGACGCTTCGAGGAAATTCGTACCCAGCAGGCAGAGAAACGCTTTGAATATTGGGTGCAGGAATATATTTTATCTCTGATGAAAAAAAGCAATGCAGTAGAAGAGGCTTACCTTATGCATAAAAAAAATGCTTCAGAGATGGTTTCTAATCCAAGTACTGAAGCAAAATTATTTGTTGAAAAATTTTTATTGAGTGAAAACAGGGATTAAAGTTTTTGCTTTTCCTGTTTTACTTCACTTTTAGAAACATACCCGTCATAAGTGATTGGTTGTCTGTCATTACTTCTTATAGAAACGAATGCTTTACCGTTTTTAAAGATTTCAATATTGATTTCATCCACCGTTTTTACATCGTTAGGTTTGATTCTAAACAGCCACGTGCCTTTTTTATTTTGAGATTTATTAATAGAGAAGTCTTTTGATGTAAACCTGTAGCTGTTATTGTCTGTATTTCCGTAAGTTGGGTTAAATAATCTTCCAAAGTAAGGCAATACTACCTCCACGGTACTTTTCGTTACATCAATGGTGTAGTCTCCATCCAGATTCAACATTCTGGTAGAGGTGGTGTTCGGCAGCGAATTCATTACGTTTATTACATCATAATTCGTTGGATTAGCCCTTTGTGCATGGAAAGTAAACTCCTGAGAATCCACCAGCGTATTTACTATTTTTGGATCTGATGAACCCTGTGAGGCACAGCTCTGAAAGAAGAACAGAAACCCAAAGATCATCAGAAGAGAAATATACTTTTTCATAATAAATATAATTATTACATTTAAACAGCAAAATGTATGCAAATATATTCCATCTTCAATATTTTGGAATAAAAATTGTTAAGGTTGAATTATTAACACTCAAACTATGAAAGTTACACATCTATTTGGAATTGGAGCAATCGCTCTGTCGATCACAGCTTGTACGACCAACCCTATTACAGGGAGGTCATCTTTACAGCTGGCCAATAATTCAGAAATTTTAACAATGTCTGCACAAGAATACAAAACGACATTGTCTAAAGGTAAAGTAATTACCGGAACATCAGATGCTAAGAGAGTGGTAAATGTAGGAAACAGAATAAAAAATGCTGCAGAAAGATATTATCAAAATATAGGAAGATCAGCAGATCTTGCCAGCTATAGTTGGGAATTTAATCTTCTGCAAAGCAATGAGTTGAATGCATGGTGTATGCCTGGAGGTAAGGTAGCTGTTTATACAGGAATCCTGCCAGTTACAAAGGATGACAACGGACTTGCTGTGGTAATGGGACATGAAGTTTCGCACGCATTGGCAGGACATGGAAACGAAAGAATTTCTCAAGCTATGATGGCTCAGTACGGAGGAGCTATTCTTGGCGGAGCAATTTCAAATGCACAATGGGCAAACGTTTTCCAGAAAGTATATCCTATTGGTTCTCAGGTAGCCTTATTGAAGTATGGAAGAGGACAGGAGTCTGAAGCTGATGAAATGGGACTTTACCTGATGTCTATGGCCGGATATGACCCAAGAGCAGCTATCCCTTTCTGGAACAGAATGGAAGGTGCTTCTTCAGGAGCAAGACAACCTGAGTTTTTATCCACTCACCCGAATCCTGAGACAAGAATCTCGGATATCAATAAAGATTTACCAAAAGCTTTAGAATATTATAAGGCTGCAGGAGGAAAAATGTAATTAGAATTTTAATCTTGAGTAGAGCCTTATTAAATTTTTAGTAAATTTGGTAAGGCTTTTTTAATGTAACCACCTAAACACAATATTATGAAGAGTTTATCAATTACCGGACTTATCCTCTTAGCAGTTTCTGCTTTACTTTTTTATCTTACCACAGATTTTGCTGTTGAACAGATTAAAATCTCTCATATCATGGGTATGATGGCCGGTGTCGGAATAGGATTAATCATTGGAGGAATGGTAGGATACCTGAGCAAAGGAAGTGCGATGAAGGCAGAACAAAAGAAAAAAGAGTTTAAGCAGCTTCAAAAAGAAAAAGAAGAACTTGAAAAGCAGGCTGCAGAAATTGCAAAACGCCAGGCGGAGCTTGAAAACCAAAATAAAAATCCTCAAATATAAAATTTGAGGATTTTAAGTTGTTATTTTCAATCGTTGATTAAAATTTATATCCTAAACCTACCATAAATAAGTTGGGTCTGTTGTCGTATCTGATCTCAGAACCGGAAACCTTATTGATGAAATTTCTTTCATCCTTACTGAATGCCCCTTCATATTTTGCATTCACAATAAGCTTTTTGATTTCAAGCTGTGCCCCGAATTGGTAGCCAACTGTAAAATTATTTTTAGCATTTTCCTTGAAGTCATTGTAGGTATTGTCTTTGCTTAGATTAAAGCTTCCGACAGGTCCTACGAAAACCCCCAACATATTACCCAAAACATTATATCCTAAAAGAACAGGAACATCAATACGGTTGCTTTTAACATCAAAAGTAGTGTTCTCTGTAGTAAACTCATTTTTGAAGTGAGTATAGTAAATTTCCGGCATTAAAAAGAATGCAGTAGGTAACCCTACTTTTAAGGAAAGTCCTGCATTGAATCCTACATTGTTTTTTCCTGTTCCTTCAATAGCATCATTCACGGTTCCTTTAATGTTTGACCATGATGGTGAGCCTGTAGGAAATATTAAGTTAGCTTTAGCTGCCAGTGATATCTGTGCAGAAGCCCACATTGAAAACCCTACTAATGCTATACTAAGTACCTTTTTCATTATCGTCTATTTTTGTATTTTCAATCGTTTTATTATTCTCAAGTAAGTATTCTCTCAGCTCTTTAAACAGTTCTGAAGAATAAACGAAATCAATCAGATTTTTATTGCCTGCAGTAATCAGGATATCCTTATTACCTTCCCATTCCTTGATTCCAAGTCTTAGGTATACAATTTTCTCGCCAATCGTCATTACAGAGTTCATATCGTGGGTATTGATGATGGTTGTGGTATTGTATTCTTTGGTGATTTCATAAAGAAGATCATCAATTACCTTAGAGGTATAAGGGTCAAGACCTGAATTGGGTTCATCACAGAATAAATATTTAGGATTGTTCACAATTGCTCTTGCAATGGCAACTCTTTTTTGCATTCCTCCTGAGATCTCAGAGGGATACTTTTTGTCGGCCTTGTCAAGGTGAACTCTTCCTATTACTTCGAAAACTCTTTTCTTCTTTTCTCTGTAGGTAAGATTGGTGAACATATCCAGCGGGAACATAATATTTTCCTCTACCGTTAATGAGTCAAACAAAGCACTTCCCTGGAATACGGTTCCAATTTCTGATCGGAGATGTTGTTTCTCTTCTCTGTTCATCGTATTTACATCTCTACCGTCAAACAAGATTTCTCCTGATGATGGCATATAAACATTCAATAAACTTTTAAGAAAAACTGTTTTTCCGGAACCACTCTGCCCAATGATTAAGTTTACTTTTCCTTTATCAAATGAAGTTGAAATTCCCTTAAGTACTTCAACATCATCAAAACTTTTCTTAAGATCCTTTACCTCAATCATTAGCTTAATATTAATTGGGTTAAAATTAATTCAGAAATGATAATAAATACCATTGTCCATACCACGGCCTGGGTACTGGCTCTACCTACTTCAAGGGATCCTCCTTTTACAAAATATCCGAAGTAAGAAGGCACCGTTGCAATAATAAATGCAAAAACAGTGGTTTTAGTAAATGCATAATAAATAAAAATATTAGGCATATACATCTGAATACCAGTAATATAATCGTTAGGAGTCCAGTTTCCTGTTAAAAGCCCTGCAATATATCCACCGCCAATACCAAATACAATACTGATAGCGATAAGAAGAGGATTGAAAAGCATACAAGCGATGATTTTTGGAAATATCAAAAAGTTGGGTGAATTTACTCCCATAATATCCAAGGCATCAATCTGTTCAGAAACCCTCATTGTTCCAATACTGGAGGCAATATAGGAACCTACTTTACCGGCCAAAATTAAGCTGATAATAGTAGGGGCAAATTCCAGAATAAGTACTGCTTTTGTGGCATATCCTACGAATGCGGGAGGAATAGGAAAAGAAGATGCATCAAAGTTATTAAACATTTGAATGGCTACAACTGCTCCTACGAATATAGACGTGAAGATGACAAGTCCGAAAGAATTTACTCCCAAATCATTAATTTCTCTCATGAACAGCTTCCAAAAAACTTTCATTTTCTGGGGTTTCTGCAGGGATTTTCCTAGAAGGATCATATATTCCCCTACTGCTGTGAAAAACTTTTTTAACATACTGCTAAATTAGACTTTTTTATTGAATTAGGCTACGGTTGAAGTGAAGACAAAAGCCTAGAAAATGTTAAAATTATCCTCACCCTAAGTTCATCTTTATTTTGCGTTTTTATCACCGCCAATGACTAGTAAAACGGTTTTTAAAATAATGACCATATCCAGTACAAAACTCCAGTTTCTTACATAAAATGCATCGGCCAGAATTCTTTTTTTCATTTCTACTTCTACATTGCCGGAATCCCCACGCAGCCCATTTACCTGTGCCAGACCTGTAATTCCGGGGCTTACCATGCTCCTTAAACTATATCTGCCGATTTTTGGTTTGTAGTAATTATCTACAGCCAGCATATGAGGCCGTGGTCCTACAACAGACATTTCTCCCTTTAATACATTCAGGAATTGTGGAAGCTCATCAAGACTTGTTTTCCGTAAAAATTTACCTATTGTGGTAATTCTTGAATCATTTTCTTTGGTGGTCTGGGTGGTAGATTCGTCATTTACCACCATGGTTCTGAATTTGATACAGTTAAATACTTCCTCATGGAAACCATATCTTTTTTGAAGGAAAAAAACAGGTCCTTTGGATGTTGTCTTAATTAATATGGCTATAATCGGAAATACCCATGAGCAAATAGTAATTAATACAATGATTGAAAAAACAATATCAAATGCTCTTTTCATCAGGAAGTTGGAATAATAGTCCAGTGGATATCTTGCCTGATTAAGAACGGGCTGGGTCTGTATATATCCAAGATCATACAAGAAGAAATCACTTTGTTTGATGCTTGGTATCAAGGAAATATGAACCTTGTTTTCCTCTGCCAGTTTGAATATTTTAGACTCTGCCTCTTCGGTGTAGGAGTTTTCTGTAGATAAAAATAAGGTATGAATTCCATTGCTTTTCCAAAAGTCAACTAGTTCACCTGCATTGATATCTTTACTATTATATTCAAACATTTTGTATCCATAGTCTTTACGGTCTTTAAATATATTCTTCAGGATCTCAGTAGAATCATTATCTCCTAAAAACATTACATTTCTGTAGTTAGCTCCTAAAGACCTGAAATACTTAATGGAAAAATAAATAAGTGATTTTGCCAAAAAGATAAATGCAAACAAATAGAAAGACAACCAATAAATATCCGAATTGAAGAATACATTTTTACTTACCTTTCCGATAAGCAGAACACCAAGTATAAAAGATATAAAATGAATTAAAAGGCGTTCCAGAAATAGGGTATAGGTAAGGTTCCTCGGGATATTGTATATTTTTGTTCTACCGCTTAATAACACCCAGAACAAAAATATCAAAATCAACGAAAAAGCGTTCTGATACCAGGTTTCCTTATGATACTTTAAATCTTCGTTTCTGCTTATAAAAAAGAATATAAAGATAGATGCAATAACCATAAGGTCAAGCAAAATGATGATCGATTTCAGGTATCTAGAGTATCGAATTCTCTGCATCTATCGGGGTTATATCGGATACGGCTAGCTAATGTACGTATTTTTAAGGGATATTCAGATATTTATGTGTCTGAACTGATGCCTGCCATTCCGGATGCTCCAGAATGAAATCCGTAATCTTAGGATACATATCATCTCGTTTACTCCATTCGCTTTGAAGATAAAGCTTACAGTTTTCGGAAACTTTTGCTGCCTGTTCCTGTGCAAATTCAAAGTCATGATTGTTGAAAACGATCACTTTAAGCTCGTTTGCCTTTTGATAAATTTCTTCTTTTGGCAGCCCTGTTTTCTTTGGCGAAAGGGTGATCCAATCCAAATGTCCGCTCATAGGATAGGCTCCTGAAGTTTCAATATGAATGGTGCATCCAAGTTCTTTTAATTTGGATGTTAGTATTTCAAGATTCCAGGTTAGAGGTTCTCCTCCAGTAAGAACTATTGTTTTACAATGTTTAGCTGCTGTTTCTGCAATTTCTGCTGCATCCATTAGCGGATGAAGTTCAGGGTCCCAGCTTTCCTTTACATCACACCAGTGGCACCCTACGTCACAACCACCTAACCTGATAAAGTAAGCGGCTTTTCCGGTGTGTGCTCCTTCTCCTTGTAAAGTGTAAAAATGCTCCATTACAGGGAGCATTTTACCTTCTTTTAATAAAATATCTTGTTCTTTATTCATTTTAAAATTAGTCGTTATAGACCGAAGTTTTATAAGCAATAATGGTGTTTTTCATCAACATTGCTCTTGTCATTGGGCCTACTCCTCCGGGAACCGGTGTAATCCAGCTTGCCTTTGCTGCGCAGCTATCAAAATCTACGTCACCAGCAAGGTAATATCCTTTAGGAGAATCATTATCTACTCTTGTAATACCTACATCAACAATTACAGCTCCTTCTTTAATCATTTCACCTTTCAAAAAGTGAGGATCTCCCAAAGCAGTAATCACAATGTCAGCTTTTTTAGTATATTCTTCGATGTCTTTAGTGTAAGAGTGGGTAAGTGTTACGGTAGAGTTTCCCGGGAAATCTTTTCTTCCCATCAGGATACTCATTGGTCTTCCTACAATTTTACTTCTTCCAATAATTACACAATCTTTTCCTTTCGTCTCAATATTATATCTTTCCAATAATGTTAAGATTCCGAAAGGAGTAGCCGGTAAGAATGTATCCATTTCCAATGCCATTTTTCCGAAGTTTTCAGGGTGAAATCCATCCACATCTTTTCTTGGATCAATAGCATTAATGATTTTTTCCTGATCAACCTGATCCGGTAGAGGCAACTGAACAATAAACCCATCTACAGATTTAGATTTGTTTAGTTCGTCAATTTTCTCCAATAATTCAGATTCAGAAACAGTGCTTGGGAATTTAATTAAGCTGGATTGAAATCCTACTTCCTCACAATCTTTTACCTTCGCATTTACATAGGCCTTGCTAGCACCATTATTTCCTACAAGAATAGCCACCAAATGGGGTGCTCTTCTTTTGCTTGCAAGGATCTTCTCCACTTCAACCTTGATCTCTGCTTTTATTTCCTTGGATACTTTAAGTCCGTCAAGAATTTCTGCCATTTTTACTTTTTTTACTTTTATTTAGATTTAGATTTTTTCGAATACCACAATATCCTGAAACTCGTCGGCGTTTTCTTTTGCTATATCATTTCTCCAGAATCCTCCTTGTATGGTGGCTACTTTCAAGCCTGCATCATGAGCCATTTGGTTCAGTAGGGGAATGCTTACTGCAATATTTGCAGCCGTTACCTTATCGTCCATCAGCCTGTATCCATCATACTGATGTGGGAAACTCATGCTGCCTCTTTCGGTTTTAGATTCATCATACAGAAAAAAAGTAGCCAGACATTGTCCGTTACCTTTTAATACCCTGCTGATTTCATTCAGGTACTGCTTGATCTCAGGGATTTGCATATGCGTAAATACTGAGAATAGAAACGCCTTGTCAAATTGAGCATTGTCATAAGGAAATGTAAAGCTTTCAGCTTTTTGACTGAAAGTATTGTACAGGTCATTATAAATAGGCGTAAACTTAAAATTGAAGTTCGGATATTTTTGATGGATGTGCTTGTCACACCACTTAATTCCTTTCTCCACAGCATCAAAGCCATCATAAGTTCCTTTATCAATGAATCCGGATAGGGCAACGGCTGTTCTTCCTATTCCGCATCCTACATCCAGAACATGATCTGTGTTTTTAAGAGCGACATATTTTTTCAGAACGTTCATCTGGCGAATTCCATGAGGGATAAAGTCACTGCTTCCCACATAGATATCACCTTTTTTAGGTTCATTTTTAGCTCTTTTGCCGGTAAGTCCTTCATAAAGATCTATAGGAAAATAATAAATTTTTCTTCCTAAAAGTCGAAGTCCGGGCGGCAGTTTATAATAATATGATCTTAATGCAGACATCTGCTATTTGTTTCCTTTATAGTAATTAATCAATCCATTGGTAGAGCTGTCGTGAGAGCTTACCGCTTCCTTGCTTTCAAGTTCCGGTAAGATTTTGTTGGCTAAAACCTTTCCTAGCTCCACCCCAAACTGGTCAAAGCTAAAGATATTCCAGATAACACCCTGAACAAATATTTTATGCTCATACATAGCAATTAATTGTCCTAATGAAAAAGGAGTTAATTCTTTGAATATCATTGAGTTGGTAGGAGTGTTTCCGTGGAAGACCTTATAGTTTAATAATCTGTCGATTTCTTCATCAGATTTTCCTGCATTTGTAAGTTCTTCCTCAACTTCTTCTTCAGATTTTCCAAAGGCAAGTGCTTCAGTCTGAGCAAAAAAGTTGGCTAATAATTTATCCTGATGGTCAGAAACTTCATTACAGCTTTTCGCATACGCAATAAAGTCTGCAGGAATCAATTCTGTACCCTGATGAATCAGTTGGTAAAATGCGTGTTGTCCATTAGTACCTGGTTCTCCCCAAATGATTGGGCCTGTTTCGTATTCTACAAATTCACCATTTCTATCTACACATTTTCCATTGCTTTCCATATCTCCCTGTTGAAGGTAAGCTGCAAATCTATCTAAATATTGAGAGTAGGGAAGAATTGCATAGCTTGTTGCTGCATAGAAGTTACGATACCAAATTCCTAAAAGCCCCATTAAAACGGGAACGTTTTCCGAGAAGTCTTCAGTCTGGAAGTGCTGATCTGTATCAAACGCACCTCTTAGTAGTTGTTCAAAATTTTCATATCCTACTGCTAATACAATACTTAGCCCGATAGCACTCCAAAGAGAGTACCTTCCACCAACCCAGTCCCAGAATTCAAAAATATTTTCTTCTGCAATTCCGAAGCCTTTAACTGCTTCAATATTAGTGGATAAGGCTACAAAGTGTTTAGCGACATCTTCTTGTTTTCCAGCTTGAAGAAACCAGTCTTTTGCTGAATTTGCATTTGTCATGGTCTCCTGAGTTGTAAATGTCTTGGAGGCGATGATAAATAAAGTGGTTTCAGGATTTAGGTTTTTAACAACCTCTGCAATATGATTTCCGTCCACATTGGAAACAAAGTGAACATTTAATCTTGTTTTGAAATGCTTCAAAGCCGAACAAACCATTACAGGTCCCAAATCTGAACCTCCAATTCCGATGTTGACTACATCTGTGATCTCTTTTCCGCTGAATCCTTTGTGATTTCCTGAAATGATTTCTTCAGAAAATGATTTCATATGATCAAGAACACTTTTGATTTGTGGCTTGATATTTTCCCCATCCACAAGAATTTCACGGTCAGAAAAATCTCTCAAAGCAGTATGCAGCACTGCTCTTCCCTCTGTTTCATTGATTTTATCACCAGAAAACATTTTGGAAATGGCATCCTTTAACTGGCATTCTTCTGCCAATTGTAATAAAAGAGCCTTTGTTTTGGAATCGATTAGGTTTTTAGAATAATCAAAAAGAAAATTGTCCTTTTGTAAAGAGAATTCTTCAAAACGGTTAGGGTTATACTGGAAGAGACTTCTTAAGTCTAAATCTGTTGATGCGAAATGTTCGTCAAGGGCTTTCCAGCTGTTGGTTTGTATAGGATTTATTTTTGATAGCATGCTTAGAGAATTATTTGATTCAGAAAATAATGGCAAGGATCAAAATTTACTAGAAATCCATAACGCTTTATTTCTGATCTGCAAATTTAAGGAAAAATAAAACCTCAAATAAATTTGAAGATGATAAATAACAATTTTTTAAAAAACAAAACCTCAGAAAGGCTCCGAGGTTCATTTTTATGGTTGTAAAAGATCCTTTTAAATGTTATTCATCCATTTCGTTTAGAATGTTTTCCAGTTGCTTGGCGTGGCGACCATAGATGTATTTCGTCCATAAAACAATACTTACCACGAATGAAAGGGTTCCGATTAAAACAGCAATTATTAAAGAAGCCTGATTTGCGTTGGTTAGTTCTGATAAATCCTTGCCTTTCTGTTCCAAAGTATTATAAATAAATAATCCAATAGTGATAAGGAGGTGAGGCAATAATAAAAATCCAAATGATTGATACCTTTCCATATTTAAACGGAGTTCGTGATAGATTTTCCAAAGACTGTTCTTAGTGTTTCCTGTATAAAGTTCGGTTTGTTTGTAGAATTTATAAAATCCAAAGAGATAATAGGACGAGATGACGACCATCATTGTATAGGATATATAATAAATAATATACTGTGAAGCTGGAAATCCGAACTGAAACGGAAAGAATCCAATAAGAATGATGGCAAGAACCTGCATTGGAAACTCTTTCTTCATACTCTTTTGAATTTTTTCTATAGGATGTTTGCTTTCCTTTAATTGCTCTATGTTGTCAGGAATATTGACGTTACCGTCTTCATTATTCCACTGTTCTTTCAATTGATCAAAGTTCATAACCTGATTTTTTTATGATTTGTTGTATTTTTTCTTTTGTTCTGTTGAGTTTTACACGGGCATTGCCCTCACTAAGCCCGAGATTACTTCCTATTTCTTTGTGTGACATTCCTTCCATGAAATAAAATATGACAGCTTTCTCCAGAGAGTTTAATTCTTGGACAGCACTATAAAAGATTTCTAACTGCTTGTCTTTTGTTGGATTATAATCCTCCTGCTGTACTTCAAAATGACGTGGAGGGTCTGTGTGATTGCCGGATCTCTGCTTTTCCTTTTTCAAATAAGTAATGGCTGTATTAATGGCAACACGATACATCCAGGTAGAAAACTCACTGTTTCCTTTGAAATTCTGATAAGATTTCCATAGCTGGATAAGGATTTCCTGCTGGAGATCTTCCCGATCCTCTATAGAATCGGCGTAGATCCGGGAAGCTTTATATAGAATACCTTTATGCTGATTGACAAGCTTTAGAAAGGTAATTTCAGTTGGATTACTCACAATCGTTTCATGGTTTAATTATCACTATAAGCTTGATACAGGTTTTACGGTGTATCCTTTTTCTTTCAAAAGATTGATGAGCCCGTTCTTACCCCAAAGATGACCGCCTCCAACAGCAAAGAAAGAACTTTGTTTCTTCATCATCTCGGGCATTTTTTCTGCCCATTTTGTATTTCGGTCTGTTAATATGAGCTTTTCCTGTTTCTTATTCATGAACTTTGGATCTTTGATAAGCTGATCCAGGTTTTTTAAATTTTCGTTTTTAAAGGCTTCCGTCATTTTTTGTGAAGCAATTGTATATTCATTGCTTAATTTCAGCTGGGATATTACTTCCCTTAGATTGTATGCTTCGCCAATTGCATAGGCTTGGTCATCAACCTTTTCTAAGCCACTCACACTTTTCTTGTTTTTTAAAGCTGTTTTAAGAAGCTCAATTTCATACATCTTTACTTCATTCGGTGGACACGGAATTGCCTTGGTTGCTACAAGAGCGTAAAGAGCTTGCGGGCTATGATTATCCACCTTTTTAAGGTCTGTTCCATAATTGGCAAGTACCTTATCCAGCTCTTTTGCTTCTTCAGAAGTCAGTTGCTCAGATATTTTTTTATCTGCAGACATCATTTTTTGCATGGCACCCATTTCGTTTTGGTCTGTGTAGTTGATCTCCATAACAAAGCTCTCCGATTGATTAAGTGCATTCCAAACCTTAGGTTTTATATCAAAATCTTTGTTGCATAAGATATGAAATGTTCCGGCAATATAAGATGGCTTAGAAAGTCCGTTTCCGGATACTTCCCACAACAGGCTGTTGTCATTGTCCGTTTTTTTATCCTGCGCTGTTGCAGTTGTAAAGTTTATTGATAATAATGCTGCGACACCAAGTTTTACTAAATTTTTCATATTATTTATTTTTGATTTTCTTTTCTTTAAACAGTAGGTAAGGGCAGTACGATAATCGTTACAGTTTTTTTTCAAAAAAATAAAAACCTCCCGTAAACAGGAGGTTGTAAAATCTAAAATTATGATGATAACCAATTGGTTAGGTGTGTTTTTTATTCCTGATTTTTAGGTTGTTCAGGTCTTGTTGCTTTTCTTTTTCTAAAAAAGTAAATCAGTCCGCCGGCAATTAATAAGAGTGGCCAGATATTAATAAGCGCAACAAAAATTCTTTGAATCAGGTAGAACCCATACACGAAGCCATCTTTCGCATCATATATAAAATTGTATCTGTACTTATTATCAATGCTGTTTGTATTGGTAACAGCAATTTCTGCAATACGTAATTTAGGCTCCCTGATGTAGATGTCAACAGTGCTGTATTTCAGATTGTCTGCCATAGTCATAGTCGTTAGCTTTTGAAGATTTCCTTCAGACATATTATTATCTCCCAATGCTACTTTGTCTTTATTGGCCTTTATATTATCTATATTTTCAGCAGTTTTTTGGTTTCTTTTTGCCTCAAGTTCAGAATATTTAATATTAGCCGTTACATCTTCTGCATTAATGGTTCTTGAGTTGAGAAATAACTTGTTCGTATTGATGGATGTCAAAAATTCTCCCAGCTTTTCAGTAGGTACCCGAACCTGTATTGTATTTTCACTTTTGTATTTTTTAATGAGCATGGCTTCTGTATCAGAAGTATTGTAGGTGTCTTCAGAAACGACATTACTCTGAAGATTGCTTTTAGTAACAAAACCTCCAAGCTCCTGAACCGATTTTTCAATGGCAATGGTAGCATTATACACATCTTTTACATCCATATTGACATCCGCAGTTTTAATAAACTGTTTGTCCTTTACTTCCATGCTGGCAGCTGAGGAAACATTGTCTGGCGCAGTCACTGCTGCAGAATCTGCAACTGCATAATTACTTAGTTCATTAGCACTGGCTTCACCCTTTTTACATGAGTAAATTCCCAATAGAAGAACTGCAGATAATGATAATTTAATGTAAGTCGTTTTCATAGTATATTATTTTTGAGATTTTGCTTGAGTCAAAGTTCAGGCAGGATCCTTTGTAATGCTTGAAAATTAAAAGTAAAAAGTTTGTAAACGGAATTTTCTAATGTAATTTACTGAATGTTAGATTTTTGTAAAATAGAATAGGGGAGGGTAACTTGCTTTCGGAGTAATTTTTGCTTATCTTTTTACAAACCAAATCACAATATATCATTATGTCAAATACCTTTTCCAAAATCAGAAACGCAATAGGACTGTTTACATCCATAGATTTCGACCAGTTAAGTACCATCTCTAAAAAAGTAGACCTGCCCAAATTGATGCATAACTTCTCAAAACTAGATGATAAACAGCTTTCAGGACTTATGAAAATGCTTGATCCCGAAAAGAAAAAGAAAGAACTTCCTCCCATTGATGGTGATTTTTATGACATCTACCATACACTGTCTCCTGAACAACGTGAAATTCAGTTGAAAGTAAGGGCTTTTATGGAAAAAGAAGTAAAACCTCTGGTGAATCATTATTGGCTAAGGGATGAATTTCCATTTGAATTAATCCCGAAATTCCAAAAACTGGACATCTGTGGCGTTACCTACGAAGGGTATGGATGTCCGGGGATGCCATTTCTGATGGAAGGAGTCATTGCCATGGAAATGGCGAGAATTGATGCTTCCATAGCTACCTTTTTTGGAGTGCAATCCGGATTAGCAATGGGGTCCATATATATTTGTGGCTCAGAAGAACAAAAGCAGAAATGGCTCCCACAGATGCAAAAGTTTGAAAAAATAGGAGCATTTGGTTTAACAGAACCTGAAGTCGGCTCCGGAGCGGCAGGAGGTTTAACGGTAACCTGCAAAAAAACAGAAGAAGGCTGGGTGTTGAATGGACAGAAAAAATGGATTGGAAATGCAACCTTTGCGGATCTTGTTATTATCTGGGCAAGAGACTTAGACAGTGGAGAAGTAAAAGGGTTTATTGTAGAAAAAGATAACCCCGGATATTCTGTTGAAAAAATCAAAGGAAAAATGGCACTCCGAATAGTTCAGAACGGATTAATTACACTAAAAGACTGCCTGATTACAGAAGAAAACCGCTTGCAGAATGCCAATTCATTTAAAGATACAGGAAAAGTCCTGAGAATGACAAGGGCAGGAGTTGCCTGGATGGCAACAGGTTGTGCAAGAGGAGCCTATGAAAGTGCACTGGCATATACCAGAACAAGAGAACAGTTCGGAAAACCAATTGCTTCATTTCAAATGATTCAGGGGCATTTGGTGGAAATGTTATCCAATCTTACTGCTATGCAGACTATGGTTTTCAGATTGTCTGAAATGCAGGATGAGGGAATCTTAAAAGATGAGCACGCCTCACTTGCCAAGGTCTTTTGTACCCTTAGAACAAGAGACATTGTTTCCAGAGCAAGAGAAGTGATGGGAGGTAACGGTATTCTGTTGGAGTATGACGTGGCCCGTTTCGTAGCAGATGCTGAAGCAATCTATTCTTACGAAGGAACAAAAGAAATCAATTCGCTCATCGTGGGACGATCGATTACAGGGTTTAGTGCATTTGTGTAAATGGTTGTAGAATAGGAGGTGATATCCTTTATCCTACCAGATTTTTATACTTCTCTTTGTTGTCAATTATAATCCAGATATTAATAATGAACAATACAGCAGAAATCGTAATGCCAACATTTGATGGATCTCTGAACAAGTTATGGATTAAAATTCCCACTAATACCGGAAGTATAATGATAGCGCCTAATGCTCTTGTTTTGGGAAAGATGAATAATAGCCCTCCAATTACTTCTACAGCTCCCACTAAAGGCAATAGCCAGCCTATTTCGCCAAATGCAGCGTAAATTTTCATTTGTGCTTCAGTAAGTTGTGGGGTTGGATTGTAATGAAAAAACTTGTCTAATCCTGCATTGATAAACATTATTCCGAATAAGAGACAAAGAATGAATTTTACAATTTTCATGATTGAATATTTTATATCTAATGTAAAATAAAAATATTATTTTATTTATTATTTTCTAAATAAAATGAATGTAGTTGTGTTAATGATAGGTTAATGTTGATTTCTGTGTAATTTTATTTTTTATATTTGGAATACAAACTAAACTAATAATGATATGTTGAAAAATCACAAAAAATTAAACCGAACTGCTTTAAGAGAAATTCAAGGTGGAATAGGAATTGGAAAATGCGATATCGGTCCTGTAGGGTGCCCTTGTAAAATTCCTCCTGGTGATCCTTGTTTAGGAGGAGGCCCTGGAGGTGGAGGAGAAGACTATGGATATTGTCCTGATATACAATCTAATATCCGCTGTACAGAAACCTGTCCAAATGGAATGAGCCCTTATTGCGCTCTTCCTTAATAAAATAAAAAAGACTGTCTTGTTTCAAGGCAGTCTTTTTATTTAAAGTGTATTATTATTTAATTGGAATGATTTCAATCAAATTAATGTTTTAATTATTTATTACTCTTGATCAATCCATTTCTTTTAATGTAATATTCTTTGAAATTTTATAACTTTTCTTCTTTTTATGAGGTTTTTCCTCTTCTCCAAGCAATTTGCCCCAAGGTCTCAGGTCTTCAACTCTTTCGCAGATGATCTTAATGATGGCAATGGCCGGGATACAAAGAAACATTCCTGCAATACCCCAAAGATGTTCGCCCAAAAGAATTCCTACAAATGAAAATAAAGCATTAATCTTCACCTTAGAACCAACAACGAATGGCAGAACAATATTTCCATCCACAGCATGTACAGCAATATAGCCCATAGCTACATAAATACAGGTAGACGGGCTGGAAGTGGCAAATGCGATGAAACATGAAATCACCAAAGAAATAAAAATTCCTAAATAAGGGATTACATTCAGCAGACCCGTTAAAACGGCCAGAAGAATGGCATATTTTACCCCTAAAACAGTAAGAACGATTGAAGTAAGAATAGATACAATGATAACCTGAAGAAAAAGTCCGAAAATATATTTCTTGGTCATAATACGAATTTCATTCACTGCTTCCCGTACACTTGACTTGTGTCTTTCATTAAAAACAGTAACAATGAAGTTGTTTAAAAGCCTTCTATAGTTTAAAATAAAAATGAAAAATATGGTGAAGAATATGATAAAGCCAAACCCTGTAGAAAATATTCCAAATGTAAAACCTAGAATTGCTCCTGAGGAAGAAAGAAGTTTATTCAATCCCTGGTTGATATAATCTACCTGTTCATCCACTTTTACATTGAATGTCTTCGATATCCAGTGCTGAAATCCATTGAATACCGTGGTGAATTGCTCCCTCAAATGGGGAAGATCCTTGCTGAAATCTGATAATTGTGAACTGAAAAAATAGATTAACCCGCTTAAAATCATCAACATGATAAAAACAGAAGTCATTGTTGACATAGATCTTGGGAATCTTAGTTTTCTCTCCATGAACGTTGCTGCAGGTAAAAACAGCATTGCCATTAGAAAAGCAAGAAAAAATGGAGCTAAAATGCTCTGCCCTAATGCCAAAAGGTAGCCAAGCCCGATGATAGAAATAATAACGAGCGTAAGTTTGACAAGGAAAGGAAGTCTAAGAAAATTCATAATCTAAAATCTACAGTATGGAATAAAAATAAGAAAAACCCATTGAATTAATGAAGTTTTTATTCAATCAATGTGGATTTTTTCTTTCTGAATATCAAATTTTATTCCACCTGATGAAATAATAGAAAGCTTTGATATATAAAAACAAGAAACACGTTCCGATAATCAGAACGTGTTTCCTTATTGAGAAGTTAATATGTTATGTTGATAAGTTGTCTTATTTTTCAATGGCGATGTCAATGACTTCCTCCATTCTGTTTACGTAGTGAACATTCAGGTTCTTTAAGTAGTCTTTTTTGATCTCCTCTACATCCTTTCTGTTAGCTTCACAAAGAATTACATCCTTTACGCCGGCTCTTGTTGCAGCTAGAAGTTTTTCCTTGATTCCGCCTACCGGAAGCACTTTTCCTCTCAAAGTAATTTCTCCGGTCATAGCAAGATGGGGCTTTATCTTTTTGTTTTTAAAAGAAGAAACCATAGATGTAAGCATTGCTATCCCGGCAGATGGCCCGTCTTTAGGAGTTGCCCCTTCAGGAACGTGAACGTGAATGTTTTTCTTATCCAGATCTTCCTGAGCAATTCCCAGTTCATCATGCTTAGCTTTAATGTACTCTAAGGCAATGGTTGCAGATTCTTTCATAACGGTTCCCAGATTTCCGGTCATCGTTAGCATTCCTTTCCCGTTGCTTAAAATACTTTCAATATATAGAATGTCTCCGCCTACACTTGTCCAGGCTAAACCTGTTACTACGCCGGGAACTCCTGTAATTTCAGATAAGCTCTTTGGTCTTGGAACTCCAAGGATTTCATCTACCTTTTCAAGAGATATTTTCGGATCATATTCCTTTACCAAGGCAGTTTGTAATGCTACCCATCTTGCAACGGAAGCAATCCTTTTTTCCAAAGATCTCACGCCACTTTCCGAAGTGTGTGCTTCTATAATATGCTTAAGTTCAGGATTTCCAAGCTTGAATGACTTAGTATCTAAACCATTTTCCTCTTGCTGTTTCTTGATTAAGTGTCTTTTAGCAATTTCAATCTTCTCCTCAAGAGTATATCCCGCAATTTGAATAACTTCCGTTCTGTCCAAAAGAGGAGTTTGAATGGTGGAAAGAGAATTGGCTGTTGCAATAAACATTACCCTTGATAAATCATATCCCATTTCAAGGAAGTTGTCATAGAATGATTTATTTTGTTCAGGATCAAGGACTTCTAATAGTGCAGAACTTGGATCTCCATGAAGTCCCTGTCCAATTTTATCAATCTCATCCAAAACAATTACGGGATTGGAAGTTCCTGATTTTTTAATGGATTGCAGGATTCTTCCGGCCATCGCGCCAATATATGTTTTTCTGTGTCCACGGATTTCACTTTCATCATGAAGTCCACCCAGAGATAATCTCACGTATTTTCTGCCTAAAGAGTCAGCAATAGATTTTCCTAAAGACGTTTTACCTACTCCCGGAGGGCCTACCAACAATAGGATAGGAGATTTCATGTTGTTCTTTAATTTTAAAACAGCCATGTGTTCCAGGATTCTTTTCTTGATATCCTCCAGCCCAAAGTGTGCTTTGTCTAATACTTTTTCAGCTTTTGCAATGTCAAAAATATCTTTGGTATAGGTATCCCACGGAAGATCCGTAAAGAAGTCCAGATAGTTTCTCTGTACATTGTAATCCGGAGAATTAGGATTTTGACGCTGTAATCTGCCAATTTCCTTTTGGAAATGTTCTTCAACTTCCTTACTCCATTTTTTTGTTTTTGCTTTGACAATAAGATCTTCCACATCACTTTCAGGTCCACCACCCAATTCTTCCTGGATGGTTCTGATCTGCTGATTCAGAAAATATTCTCTTTGCTGCTTGTCAAGATCCTTGGAGGTTTTCTGATGAATTTGGTTTCTAAGCTCAAGCTTTCTGAAGTCCTCATGCATCATTTCATAGCATTTATTTGCTCTCTCCATCATGCTTCTTTCCTCTAATAATCTCTGTTTCTCAAGAGAAGGGAAGCTTGCATTGGTACAGATGAAGTTCAGTAGATCATCATTATTGTTGATGTTCTTAATGGCAAAATTTGCGGCATTAGGAATATTAGGATCAAGTTCAATGATTTTTAAAGCCAGATCCTTAATGTTTTCCAATAAGGCATCATATTCCTCTCCGTTTTTAGGCTTTGTATCCTTTAGTTTTGAAATTTCAGCTTTGAAATAAGGCTGATTATCGGTGATTTTTTTGATTTTGAACCTGTGGAACCCTTTTGTAATTGCCGTGATATTACCTTCAGGCAGCTTTATGATCTTAATGATCTTCGCCAGGGTACCGGTGGTATAAATATCTTTCTCAGTAGGCTGTTCAAGATCAGAATTTTTCTGGCTTATAATTCCAATAAAATCCCCATTCTTTTGTGCTTCTTCAATAAGCTGTATTGATGTTTTTCTTCCAGCAGTAATAGGAATCACCACATTCGGGAACATAACCATATTTCTTACGGGAAGTATCGGGAATATTTTCTGTTCGGAATTCTTATCAGTTTCTGCAAAGTCGGAAAGATTGATTTCCTCAGCCACAATATCGAAACCGTCGCTGATCATTTCCTCTAAACTCATATCTTCAAATTCTGTCATAATGAATCAAATGACAAATTGTCATTTTCGTTTTTAATCGTTAAATAGATTTTTTATAATATCGCCTGAAAACGTGCAGTATATTATAATGTTTTAAAATGCACAATACTTATGCCATTTGTTTTTTGCTAAAAAATATGGTCAAAATTTCCTTTTTTATGTAATCTTTACGATTTAAAGTTAAAATAAGGAACTTCTATTTCTGTAATTTCTTAAAAATGTGTATTTTCGCAAACTGATAAAAAACTATAATTTATAAAATGGCAATTTTAGGACAGATTAGGAGTAAGCCTTGGCTTTTGATGGGAGTAATAGCCTTAGCGCTTTTGGCGTTCTTGGTAAACCCCGATAGTATCGACAAGGTTTTTGGAAAGAATCCTGACGTTTTAGGAAAAGTAAACGGTGAAAAAGTTACCCGCGAAGAGTTCAATGATCAACTTTTCGTGCTGCAACAACAGGCAGAGCAACAAGGTCGTCCGAAAAACGGTCTTGAAGAGCAGGCTTGGCAGTTACTTGTACAATCTAAGCTTATCAAGCAACAGTTTGAGAAATTGGGCTTTGAAATGACTGATGATTATTTCTGGAACCAGATCCAGTATGATCAGATGTTTGCCCAAAACCAACAGTTCTTTGATGAGAAAGGTAATTTTAAAACTCAAGAGCTTAAAAAAGAAATTGAAACATTACAAAGCACCAATCCTCAAGGATATGCTCAATGGTTAAAAACAAAAAAAACAATTGAGTACAGATTGATGGCTAGACAGGTGTTTTCCAATATTTCAGCAGGTATCACTACGGGTAAAAAAGAAGCTGAGGAATTGATGAAGCAAAGAGATCAGCTTGCTGATATCGACTTCGTAAAGGTAGACTATGCGGCATATCTTCAGAAAACGAAGATTAATGTTTCTACAGAAGATCTTGCGAACTACATCAAGCAGCATCCGGTAATGTTCAAGGCAGAGCCTAGCAGAAATATCGGAGTTGTATATTTCCCTTCCAAACCAAGTGCAGCAGATGACGCGGCAGCTTTAAAGGAAATTACAAAACTATACTCTGGAGGTACAGATGCTAGTGGAGGTGCAGAAAACTTCCAGAATACAAAGAACGATTCTATGTTTGTTATGGCAAACTCAGATTCTCCTTTCAATCCTCAGTACGTAAAGCCTACACAATTGCCTGCAACTATACAAGGTCAGATCGCAACAGCTGCGGTAGGACAAACATTTGGTCCTTACAAGGAGCAAAACTTCTATGTAGTTTCTAAGCTTGTAGGTAAAAAGACTTCGGATTCTACATTGTCAAGACATATTCTGATTGCTTTTAAAGGAAGCCCGGCAGGAGAAGGAGTGACAAGATCTAAAGAGCAGGCTAAAAAAATGGCAGACTCTATTGGAGCAATCGTAAAAGCAACACCAGCTAAATTTACAGAGTTCCTTAAGCTTTCAAGTGATCCTAACTCTGCTGCTCAAGGTGGTAGTTTAGGTTGGACAACTCCGGAAACACCTTTCGTTCCTGAGTTCCTTACTTATTTAGCAAACAATCCTAAAGGAGCAACAGGAGTTGTGGAAACACAATTCGGTTATCATATCATCAATATTGAAGATAAAAAATCAGGATCAATGGGGTATCAGGTTGCTAATCTTGTAAAAGAGATCAAGCCTTCAGATGCTACAGAAGCTGATACAGATAAAAAAGCGAGAAAATTCATTCAGCAGGTTCAAGGGAAATCATTCAATGATTTTGTGAATATTGCTAAAAAAGATAACTATCAGTTCTCTAATCCTAAAGCTGCAAAAAGATTTGAAGGACAGCTTCAGGGCTTAGGTACAGAAAAAGATGGAGATATCTTGGCTTGGGCTTTCGATAAGAAAAGATCCAAAGGAGATACAGAATTCTTTACTGTAGACGGAACAGGTGATAAAATTGTAGTATACTTAAACGGAAAACAGGAAGCAGGTCTTGCTGATCCGGAATCTGTAAGAGACCAGATTGAAGTTCTTGTTAAAAATAAATTGGCTGCAAAACAAATTTCTGATAAAATTGCAGGAGCAAAAGCTTCAAACTTGGATCAGATTGCTAAATTATTTGCTACTTCAAAACAAGCTGCTCAGGTTAATCTACTAAACCCTTCAATTGCTGGTTCAATGGAACCTAAAGTTGCCGGTGCCGCATTTGGTGTAGCAAAAGGAAAACTTTCTAACCCGGTTGAAGGAGGAACAGGTGTTTATGTATTGATCAAAAAATCAGAAACAGTAAACAAACAACCTGGTGACCTTAAACAGTTCACAGAGTCTATTACTCAAAGAAATGCAGGTATGTTCGGACAGGCTTGGTTAAAGAGTCTTCAGGATAATTCTGATATTGAGGATTACAGAATTGAGATCTGGAATAAGGTAGGAAACCAACAACAATAAGAGATTCATCTTATCAATATAAAAGCGACAAAATTTTTTGTCGCTTTTTTTTGTATTTAACGCAGAATAATAAAGGAAAAGATTTATTTAAAATGTACTATATTTGCTTATTAGAAAAAATTTAGCAAGTGAAGTTCAGTAAAGAATTAAAAGCTGGTGTGATCACACTTCTAGCTATCGTAGGCTTTGTGTTGTTGTTTCAATTTATGAAAGGGAAGAGCCTTTTTACTACCGACAATATATTTTACGCAAAATATGACAATGTAGAGGGCCTTGCGCAATCTTCAGCTGTCTCTATTAACGGTCTGAAAGTAGGACAAGTTGATAAGATTATTCCTCGAACTGCAAAAGACGGTAAAATTAGTTTTATCGTTAAAATTACAGTGGATAACAAGTTTGAATTTTCAAAAAACTCAACTCTTGAAATTTTCGAACCCGGATTGATGTCCGGAAAGGAAATGAGAGTAAATCTTGTATATGGAGGAGTTCAGGCAAAAGACGGTGATACTCTTATGGGGGCATTTAAGCTGGGAATGATGGGAAGTCTTTCTTCTCAGGTAGGCCCGGTTAAGGATCAGTTACAGGTTGTATTGCACAGGGTAGACTCCTTAATGACGAATGCTAATCAACTCGTTGATGCACAAAACAGAGCTGAAATCAAGGCTTTGTTATCCAACCTTAACAAAACGGTAGGAGCATTAGAAACTACAGCAGGAAGTGTAAATAGTCTGGTAGGGCACAATGATCCAAAACTTCAAAAGGTACTGGATGACGCGAGTCTTACAATGCAAAGTGGTAAAGTAACTTTGGATAAATATGGAAACCTTGCACAGAGCATTGATACCAAGCAATTAAACACAACCATTGCAAACTTAGATGCTACCGTAGGAAAACTGAATCAGGTGATTGGCGGAATAGATAAGGGAGAGGGAAGTTTAGGTAAACTGATGAAGGATGAGCAGCTTTACAATAATCTGAATTCAGCATCTTCAAACTTGAATTCATTGATTGAAGATATGAAAGCGAACCCTAAGAGATATATTAATTTCTCTGTTTTCGGTAAAAACAATAAAGACTAATACGCCTTATGCAGTACATCGATAACATTATTTTCCTGATTTTATTAGTGGCAGGATTTGGACTGTTTGCCAAAAGCCTGCTAAAGATCTATAGAAATATCAGATTAGGTCACGAGATCAATAGAAACGACAGAAAAGGAGAACGTTGGGAAACGATGGCTCGTGTAGCCATGGGACAGAGTAAAATGACAGCACGTCCTGTTGCAGGAGTTTTACACCTTTTTGTATACGTAGGTTTTGTGATTATTAATATTGAATTAATAGAAATTGTTGTTGATGGAATATTTGGTACACACCGTTTTTTATCAAGTATTTTCGGGCATACATTTTATAATTTCTTTACTGCAACCTTAGAAGTTCTGGCACTTTTAGTGGTGATTGGGGTTGTCATTTTCTTTATTCGTAGAAATTTTTACGGAGTGAAGAGATTGACAATGAAAGAACTTTTCGGTTGGCCAAAAAATGATGCCAACTGGATTTTGATTATTGAATTCGCCCTAATGATGGCTTTCTTTAAAATGAATGCTTCAGATTTTATTTTACAGACAAGAGGAGTTTTACCAATGCATGGAAGCTTTCCCATCAGTGAAATGACATTGGTTCCATTCTTAGAAATCTTCAATTTTGATAACGGATTTTTGATGTTCACAGAGAAAGCTGCATGGTGGTTTCACTTTGTAGGAATTCTGTTCTTCATGAATTATCTTTATTACTCAAAACACTTACATATTATTCTTGCATTTCCAAGTACATGGTATGCCAACCTTGATAAAAAAGGAAAATTCAATAACCTTGATTCGGTAACCAAGGAAATCAAATTAATGATGGATCCTAACGCTGATCCTTATGCCGCTCCGGCAGAAGGAGGTGAGGCCGATACTCCTTCCAAATTCGGTGCAGAAGATATTTTTGACCTTAACCAGGTGCAATTGCTTAATGCCTATTCATGTACAGAATGCGGACGTTGTACCTCAGTTTGTCCGGCTAATATTACCGGTAAACAGCTTTCTCCGAGACTAATCCTGATGAAAACCAGAGATAGATTGGAAGAAGTAGGGAGAAATATTGATAAAAACGGAAAATTTGTTGATGACGGCAAAAAGCTGTTGAACGATTATATCACAAAAGAAGAACTTTGGGCTTGTACTACATGTAATGCATGTACAGATGCCTGTCCGGTATTACTAGATCCACTATCTATTATCTTCGAAATGAGAAGATTCCTGGTAATGGAACAGTCTGCCGCACCACAAGAGCTGAACCTAATGATGACGAATGTGGAAAACAATGCTGCCCCTTGGCAGTATAACCAAGCTGACCGTTTGAATTGGGCCTCAGAAAACTAGGTCAGAATTTCTAACGAACTTGATGAACAGAAACAGTGCAGAGTGCAGTAATGATAACCGCATCTCACTTACCTGAATTATATTATTCCAATTACTTTGTGATAAAGTGATTAGTAAAAAGAATGAAGATAACCCATTAGAAAAAACCATTGAACCCGCTGATTTGAAATGAAAAATATACTTTTTGCTTTTTTATTGATATGTTCCGGTTTTTTGATGGCACAATCTGCAGATCAGAAAAAAATTCTTGAGGATTCTAAAGCCTTTATGTCTTTGTTTGAAAAGAAAGACTACGAAGGAATGCTAGATCTTACCCATCCTGCAATTTTTGAAAAAGTTGACAGAAAGATGATGGCTGATAGTTTCAACAGCTTGTTTGAGGGTAACGATGAGTTCAAAATGGAACTGGTAGAAACAGATAAGAACGTATTCAATGTTTCAGATGTTTTTACCACCCAGGACAATACCAAATATGCATTCAGTACCTATCTGATGAAGATGAAAATGATCTTTCTGAAAGAGAGTTTTGATGATGAGAAAAAGAAGATGATGTTGGGATTGATGGAGGCACAAGGCATGAATGCCAAATTTTTAAACGATACAACCTTGGAAATGAGTAAGCAGAGTATGATTCTTGCCCTCAATGATAAATCAACAGGAAATGCCTGGAAGTATCTCAATTATGACGAAGCTAATCCTTTATATGTTTCCATAGTACCTGTGGAGGTCATGAAAAAGGCAAAGGAATATTATGCTAATTTATTAATTAAACAAAAAGAAAATGCAAATTAAAACAATGGCAGAATATGCTGCCGAAGGAAGATCCCCGGAAGTTTTATTTTGGGTTGGATGTGCAGGAAGTTTCGATGACCGCGCCAAAAAAATTACAAAAGCATTTTGCAAGATATTAAATAAAATAGGTGTTGAATTTGCAGTTCTGGGACAGGAAGAAAGCTGTACCGGAGATCCTGCAAAAAGAGCTGGAAATGAATTTGTCTTCCAGATGATGGCCCTTACTAATATTGAAGTTCTGAATGCTTATGAAGTAAAGAAGATTGTGACAGCTTGTCCACACTGCTTTAATACCCTTAAAAATGAATATCCAAGCCTGGGTGGCCACTTTGATGTAGTACACCATACTCAATTCCTTAAAACCTTAATGGAAGAAGGAAGATTAAAAATTGAGGGCGGAGCTTTCAAAGGGAAGAAAATCACATTCCATGATCCATGTTATCTAGGAAGAGCCAATGATGAATATGAAGCCCCAAGATTACTGCTAGAAAAGCTGGACGCAGAGCTTGTAGAAATGAAGCGTTGCAAAACAAATGGTCTTTGTTGTGGAGCAGGAGGAGCACAGATGTTTAAAGAGCCTGAAAAAGGGAATAAGGACATTAATATTGAAAGAACAGAAGAAGCACTGTCTTTTGAGCCTAAAGTAATTGCTACCGGATGTCCTTTCTGTAATACCATGATGACAGATGGAGTAAAACACTTCAATAAAAATACCGAGGTTGCTGTAAAAGATATCGTAGAACTTCTTGCTGAAGCGGAAGATTTATAAGGAGTAATCCTATATAAAAACTATAAAACTCAGGAAGCTATTCCTGAGTTTTGTTATTTTTGTTAAAAATTACAGCATCTTACAACCTATAAAAACTAATATGAGAAGTCTTTTAGCCTCATTTTTTAAATTTATTTTAAGTTTTCCTTTTTTTGGACAGAAGTATTTTGCCTTTCATAAATATATTTTCAAACCATACCACCTTTTTCGAGGGGTACAGAAAAATATTATTTATAGAGGATCAATTCAACTTGACCTAAATCTGGATGACTGGATTCAGCAGCAATTGTATTTCTTGGGTGATTATGAAAAAGCCGAAATAGATTATTTATATTCCACCTTAAAGAAAGGAGATGTCTTTATTGATGTAGGAGGAAATATTGGTTTGTTTTCCCTAAATGCCTCCGGAATTGTTGGAAATGGCGGAAAAGTGTACGCTTTTGAAGCTTTTAAGCCTAATTATGAGAAGTTCTCCAAGCATCTTACCCTTAATAATTTTAAAAATGTCACTTTGGAACATCTGGCGATTTCTGAGGAAAGAGGATATCTTGAAATTCTATACAATGATCATTATGATAATGTAGGAATGGCATCATTCTATCTAAAAGATTTTACATCTAAAGAAAAAGTGGAAAGTATAAGCTTGGACGACTATGCTAAGACTCATCAAATAACAAAAATTGATATGATTAAAATAGACATTGAAGGCGGTGAGTTTTCAGCCTTAAAAGGGATGTCAGAGATTTTAACAAATTATCAGCCTAAAATAATTATTGAAGTCAATCATATAGCGTTAAAGAGTTCTGGTCATAGTGAGGAAGACCTGATACAAATATTACACGAAAAAGGCTACACAAAAACGAAAATACTAAGCAAGAGTGAGGATTCTTATAATGCTGTATTTGAGCGTATTTAATCTTTAATAATTTTCTTGAAAGATATTCTTCATCCACTTTCTGAAGAAAAAATCGTAATTTTATACTTTAAATAGAAAGGATATGAAAATTGAAGAATCCAATATTGTAGAAACCAACGACTATAGAGTTATTATATACCCGGCATCAAGACCATTTGAAACAAAAGAAGCAAAGACCATTACTGAAAAGTTATTCGATTTTTTAGCAACCTGGGCTGCTCATGGAAAACCTCTTTCCTCATCCTTTAAAATTGAGAAAAATCAATTTATTGTTATATGTGTAGATGAGGAGAAAGAAATGGCTTCAGGATGTAGTATTGATGCTCTTGGGAAAATAATGAGAGAGATTGATGAAGAATACCAGTTGGGCTTATTCGATAGAATGAAAGCTAGTTTTATTGAAAATGGTGAAGTAAAAACGCTGAAACTTATTGATTTTAAGACAAAAATAAGAAATGGAGAATTGTCAAAAGATATTCAGGTCTTTGATTTTTCTAAAAATACCTACCTTGATTTTTTAAGTCATTTTGTTTTGCCATTTGAAAAAAGCTGGGCATCTTCCATAAAATAATCTCCATTGAAAATTCTGTTTATTTCCTCATGGTTTCCGAACAAGCTGGAGCCTACTAACGGCAACTTTGTACAGCGTCATGCAGAAGCCGTGGCCTCGTTACATGAAGTAGAAATATTGCATGCTATAGGAGATCCTGCACAAGATCAGGAATTGATCCTAGATGATCAGAAGATCAACGGGATAAGAACTCTTATTGTGTATTATAAAAACTCTAAAAATCCGGTACTGAATTTTAGAAATAGAATGCAGGCCTATCAAAAAGGATTTTTAGAGTTACAAAAACCAGATCTGGTACACGCAAATATTTTACATAACTCCATGTTTTTTGCTATTTATTTAAAGGAAAAATACAGGATTCCCTTTGTTATTTCAGAGCATTGGTCCGGTTTTCTTCCTATAAACAGGCCCAAGCTATCCTTTATGGCCACCCTTACTGCAAGATACATTGCCCGCAAAGCCTCTTGTCTGATTCCGGTGAGTACTATTCTGATGGATAACCTCAAGGAACTGAAAATTGGTAAAAACTTTAAGGTAATTGGAAATGTAGTCAATACAGAACTTTTTTCACCAGAGAAAAAGGAAAATAAAACCTTTACATTTCTTCATATTTCAAACCTTATTCCTCTTAAAAATCCAGATGCTATTATTGAAGCTGCAGTTCGGCTTAGCAAAGATTTTAAGAATTTTGAACTCCAGATTGGAGGAGATGGAGATGTAGAAAGATTGAATATGCTCATCAAAAAACATGATGGACACAAATACATCAAAACATTTGGTGAAATTTCACATGCTGAAGTTGCTGAAAAAATGAAAAAAAGTAATTGCTTTGTTCTTTTCAGTGACTACGAAAGCTTTTCATGTGTTTTGTTGGAATCTCTTTCTGCCGGTGTTCCGGTGATTGCAACCCGTGTAGGGGCAATTCCTGAAATTATTGGAGAGAATCATGGGATTATTATTGAAAAATCTGAAGAAGAGCTTTATACAGCAATGAAAAATGTACTGAACGGCAACTATAAGGCAGATTCTCCGGAAGAGCTTCATCAATATGTTGTTGAAAAGTTTTCAGTATCAGCAATAGCAAACGAATTTAACCAGGCATATAAGAATGTAATATAAGACTGTAGGGTCTTAGTGCTCCGTTGATCAGATCAAAATGAACAGTTTAAAGGATTTTATCAGGGCTTTTTTTGCCAATAAAGGACAGCATGTATTTTTATCTTTGCTGATTACAAAGATATGTGCGTTTGCCGGATCTTTATTCATGATCAGAATCTTGCCGGAAAAGGACTTTGGACTGTTGAGTATTGTAGCTTCTGTTTTTGCGATTTTTGCCCCATTTAGTGGGTTAGGAAGCTCTCAAAGTCTCATCAGATTTGGATCACTGAGCAGTTCTGAAGAGGAAAAGAAAGAACTTTCGGCTTACCTTTTTAGACAGGGCTTTTTATATCACCTTATCCTAAGTGCTGTATTTTTTTTATTGTCCTTTTTTTATGTAACTCACTATTCATACATCTTTTATATCTTTTTTTTCTTTACCATTCGTTTGATTGGAGTTTACTTTCTGAGCCACATTCAGGCTGAACGCCGTATTTATCTAAAGAATAAGGAATTTGCAATGGTGAATAATGTTGTCAATATTTCAGGATTATTGATGATGATTGTTTTCTCAATGTTTTTGGGGTTGTACGGGTATCTGATTGCCAATGCAATATCTCCGTTTCTTGCCCTTTTTTGGTTTAAAGGACCATTGCCAAAAATGACAAGCCTTTCATTAAAATTTACCATAAAGGAAATCTGGAGTTTTGCATTACACGCTTCCATAACTGCTTTATTGTCAGATGCTTTTTTTTCGGCAGATATTCTCCTACTGAATTTTTTCAAGAATGAAAATGTGGTAGCCAATTATAAGGTAGCATTGCTTATTCCTGCAAACATTACCTTTTTAGCACTTTCCTTTATGCAAAGTGATTATCCGGTTCTTGCCAAAAATCACCGTGATAAATCCTTTCTAAAAAATTATATCATCAACTACTATAAAATTTTTATCCCTATATCCTTATTGATATTAATGGTGGGATGCTTCTTCAGCAGTTTCATCATTCGTATTTTCTTTGGAGAACAATATACGGACAACTCATTTGTTTTCTCACTTCTTCTAGGGGTATTTTGTGGAAGCATGTTATTGAGAAACCTATATGGAAATCTATTATCTGCAGTTGGACTGATGAAAATGAATACTTTTTTTTCTATTCTTTCCCTGCTGCTTTTAGCCGTTCTTTCGTACTTTTTGGTTCCCCAGTCAGGGGTGGTTGGTATGGCTGTTTCATTGGGAGCTACATTAACTTTTGTCGGATTTTTAATGATGTTTTCTTTTTTCTCTTATCTTAGAAAGTTGAAATAAAGTATCTTTGCGTTATGAGAAACATTGTTTTTGGAATATTGGTTATTGTTTCTGCACTGATAAGTTGTGGTCAGGATGAAGAATCTTTACAAAGAATTGATCAGATCCTGAATATCTACATGAAGTCAGATACCAATCCGGACTTATTGAACAGTAAAAAAACGGGTTCATACACTTCTTACAGTGTAAATGATATGTTTGGAGTAAGAGATGATTCTCCGGTTAATATCCCTTTAAAAATGACGACCGATTCTGTATTTTATATGGAATATATTGGAGGAGCAAAGAGAAGAAGACTGGATTCTATAAGCCCTAGTAATCCTGGAACCGGGAATTCTTACTATTCAAGAATGACGATTACGTTAAGAAAAACAGTCAATAATATAATAGAAACTAAGGTTGATACAATGGAAATTCAATACCGTAACTCACCTACATTGTTTCAGGTTTCAAAGGTTATTTACAATGGAAAAGAAAAATTTTCCAAGGAAGCTGATGCTCCAAATTCAATAAATACGGTAACTATCGTAAAATAATTTTAAATTTGTAAAATTGTTAGCTTATATTAAGCCAAACATCTAATATTTAACATCTAAATAAAATGTTACAAGTCAATTTTTTACGCGACAATAAAGAACGCGTTTTAGAAGGTCTTAAAAAAAGACAATTCAAGAATCTTGAGTTGGTAGACGAAGCTATTGCTACTGACGAAGAAAGAAAAAGAATCCAATTTGAATTAGATTCCCAGCTTTCCGAGATCAACAAAATTTCCAAGGAAATTGGACTTTTGATGAAAGAAGGAAAGAAAGAAGAAGCGGAATCAGCAAAATCTAAAACAGCACAGTACAAAGAGTCGAGTTCAGAATTGAAATCCCAGCTAGAAGTTAAGGAAACAGAATTATTAAATATTCTGTACCAACTTCCAAACATTCCCAATGAATTGGTAAAAAATGGAGCTTCTGCTGATGATAACGAAACTATTTTCCAGTCTCATACAGTGGAGGGTCTTGGTGAAGGTGCTATCCCTCACTGGGAGCTTGCAAAAAAATATAATCTTATTGATTTTGAACTAGGAGTGAAGATTGCTGGTGCCGGATTCCCTGTTTATTTAGGAAAAGGAGCAAGATTGCAGAGAGCTTTGGTTCAATATTTCCTGGATAAAAATGTGGAAAAAGGATATACAGAAGTAAACCCGCCTCACGTTGTCAATGAAGCATCCGGTTTTGGAACTGGGCAGCTGCCTGATAAAGAAGGACAAATGTATTTTATCAACGAAGATAAACTATATCTGATCCCTACAGCAGAGGTTCCTGTAACCAACCTTTACCGTGATGTATTGCTAGAGGAAAAAGATCTTCCCATTAAGAATACAGCATTTTCTCAGTGCTACAGAAGAGAAGCTGGAAGTTATGGTGCCCACGTAAGAGGATTAAACCGTCTTCACCAGTTTGAAAAGGTAGAAATTGTAAGAATTGAAAAGCCGGAAAACTCTTATGCTGTATTAGAGGAAATGGTAGAGCATATCAAGGAAATCCTTACTGATCTTGAGCTTCCTTTCAGAGTCCTAAGACTTTGCGGTGGCGATACCGGTTTTGCGGCGGCTATGACGTATGACTTTGAGGTTTGGAGTGCTGCACAGGAAATGTGGTTAGAAGTAAGTTCTGTATCTAACTTTGAAACATTCCAGGCTAACAGGCTTAAATGCCGTTACAAGGCAGATGGAAAGTCTCAGCTGGTTCATACCTTAAACGGATCTGCAATGGCATTACCAAGAATTATGGCTGCATTGCTGGAGAATAACCAGACTGCGGAGGGAATTAAGCTTCCAAAGAAGATTGCAGAATATGCAAGATTTGATGTTATAAACTAATCTATTTAGTCTCAAATAAAAACCCACCGAAATTCGGTGGGTTTTGTTATTTTATTCTGTTACGATAATTATCTTTTTATCAGCATTTTTAAGCTTAGGATCCTTTTCGTACATGGTTTTCAAATCGTATTGTATCCTTACGGAGTAATCATCAACCTGTTTCAGCCAGTCATGTTTACCGGTGATTGATTTTATTTTATTTTCAAACCTTAAAGTAGTTCCTATATTTTTGAAAAACATCATCATCATTCCTTCCATATTGGCTGTTTCTTCTTTTGATCCTTTCGATTGGAGTGCTTCTTCAATATTTTTTAGATTGAAAACATCGGTATTAATGATGAGTGTTTTTCCATCCCAGGGATTGAGGAAATTTTGATCAAGTGGTAATTTTTCGTCTTTATTAAAGTTTTTAATTAGCTCGTAATCATTGGGAGTGAAATGATCCATTTTAAAGGAAAATCCAACAGGTACAGATTTATTATCTGCTTTTGTAGATTTCAAAAAAAACTTTTTAAGAATTCTAATAGTGTCCTGATTCTCAGTCTTTAGCTTTCCCTCTTTCTTTAGAAGATCATACATGCTTGTCCAGATAGTTGGAAACCTATCCATATCCTTAAACTTTTCCTGCTTTAATGAATCAGGTGTCATAGCTTCCATTTCTGCCATAAACTCTCTGGTATCAACATCGGTAATTACAGATGAAGCCGAGTCTTTATGATAAGTCATTTCAGTATTTATGTTACAGGATTGCAGGGTGAACAGACTTATTAAGAATAAGACAATTGTTTTCTTCATGGTATATTGTTATAATTTCTTATTAATGGCAGTTAACAGCCCCGTTCGGGTCTTTAGAAATAGTCATGGATTCTGCTTTCGGAGAAACATAAGGGATTCCAAGTTCTAGGCCTCTCAGAATGAACAAACCTCCCAGAATGATCATAATCACAGGTACGGCTTTTAAAACTTTTACTCTGAAAGCTTGATTCATGAGATTTCCGGCCAAAACTATAGCAAACATAAATGGAAGTGTTCCCAACCCGAATAAAGCCATATATAACGCTCCCTGCCATATTCCGCCACCTGCAAGACTGGCTGTAAGAGCCATATAAACCATTCCGCATGGTAAGAAACCATTCAGAATTCCTGTTGAAAATCTGGAGCGGTAATCTGCTTTTTGAAGTAATCTGCCTAGGTTTAACTTTACAGAATATAGAAATTTAGATAGAAAAGGAATTTTTGAAGCAAAATCTTTTCCTCCAAAAGAAAATACAGCCATGATGATAAGCAAAACCCCTGCAGTAATTGTCAGATATTTCTGAAATCCTGCCATCTCAAATCCCTGGCCAATAATCCCCAAAAGGGCACCCAATAGTGAATAAGTGAATATTCTCCCGAATTGATAGGTGAGATTTTGTAGGTAAAAATTGGCAGCCTGTTTTTTGGTTAATCCCATCGATAAAGCAATAGGGCCGCACATTCCGATACAGTGAAAACCGGAAGCAAAGCCTAAAGCAATAGCCGATACAATAAGTCCTATTTCCATATCACATCATAATCCATTCTATAGTCTGTCTTGTCTTTTGTCCAACTTAATCTTAGGGTGTAATTTCCCATTTTCAATACCTGTGCAGGAATCATGAATGTTTGGTTGGCATCAAGCTCTACAGATTTTTTAATGTCTAAATTCTGGTCGTCGGTTCTGTTTAAAACAAATTTTACCGTAGTATTAGAATTGTTATATTCTTTTGGAAAAGTGATTTTAATTCCATTAGTTTCCTGGCTATATACAGGTTTTTCCTGTAACTCGTCAGCTCTTTTCTTTGCATCAATTACATCCTGGTACTGTAACTCTTCTTCATAATAGTTATCCGTTACCATTTCCGAATTCTTTTGCCCGTTCGGGAAAAGAAATAACATGGATAAAATAAAAACTATGAATGCAAATAATGCAATTACAACACCGTGTCCCCAACTAAAGTTCTTCATTTTTTCTATTTAAAATTGTAGTTTGAATGGTCCTTCAAAATAAGTCTGGTAAGAATCCACAAGTTTACCTTTCATATCGTAAACGCCTATGGTAATGTTTTGTTTGGATAGCCTCATTTCATTTTCAGGGAAGCTGATATTGATGGTTCCCTTAGAAATTTTGTCTCTATCTACCTGTATCTTACTTGAAGCACTATATGTGATTTCTCCATGAGCAGGATCTATTACCTTAATGGTAACCATCTTTTTCTCATTTGTTTTATTTAGGAATGTATAATTATAAGTATTGATAATTTTTCCCTCTTTTACAAAGAAAGTACTACCTGCAGGTTTAATGAATTTGGCTTCCATTTCGCCACGGCTGTAAAGAAGATATCCCAAGAATCCTACCAATAAGAATAAGAATACTGAGAAACCTTTCATTCTTCCGGTAAACTTGAATTGAGTTTCTTTCTCAATTTCATTTTCGGAAGCATATCTTACAAGACCTTTCGGAAGTCCTACTTTCTCCATTACTTCATCACAGGCGTCAATACAGGCTGTGCAGTTTATACACTCCAGCTGTTGTCCGTCTCTGATATCAATTCCTGTAGGGCATACCACCACACACTGATGACAATCTATACAATCTCCTTTACCAGCTGCTTTTCTGTCTTCTCCTTTTCTCCATTTTGATCTGTTTTCTCCTCTCTTGAAGTCATAGAAAACATTGATTGTATCTTTATCTATAAGTACCCCCTGAAGTCTACCGTAAGGGCATACCAATGTACATACCTGTTCTCTGAACCATGCAAATACAAAGTAAAATGCAGCAGTAAGAAGAATCATTACAATAAAATTGGTAGGATGGGTAAATGGCCCTTCAGAAACAATTTTAATGACTTCTTCATAACCCACGATGTACATGAACATAAAGTGAGTAATGATTAATGAGATAACAACGTATACAGACCATTTTAAGCTTCTTTTCCAGATTTTCTCGCTGTTCCACTCTTGTCTGTCCAGCTTCATCTGCTTATTTCGGTCTCCTTCAATCAAATATTCGATTTTACGGAAGATAGATTCCATAAAAATTGTCTGAGGGCATATCCACCCGCAGAAAATTCTTCCGAATGCAATCGTAAAAACAATAATAAAGATTAAGGATGCGATGGCACCTAAAGTAAGGATAAAAAAGTCCTGTGGATAGAAAGGCTGTCCAAAGATGAAAAACTCCCTGTCTATTACATTAAACAATAATAATGGATTGCCATTGATTTTAATGAACGGCAATGAAAAGTAAATAATTAATAAAAGATAGCTTACAAGATTTCTATAGTTGGTGTATTTCCCTTTAGGTTTTCTTGGGAATACCCATCTTCTTTTACCGGATTGCTCCATTGTCCCTATAGAATCTCTGTAAGTCTCAGGGTCCAGAACCTGTCCCTGTCCGCCTCGTACTTCTATTTCTTCTATGTCTGACATATTAGTAATGTGTTTAAAAAAGAAAAAACATAATTCGTTACTATTTTTTAATCTAATAACAAATTATGTTTTTTTCATATGTTTCTAATTTTCTAAATTATTCTTTTTCCCAATGTGCTTCAGTTCCTTGAGGAGCTGCTCCTCCCTGAGCCTGAGTCACTGGTGCTACTTCCTGGTTGATGTGGTATACATAAGCTGCAATCTTTTCAATTTCAGCTCCTGAAACCTCTCCGTTTTTACCAAATGCTCTCATCGCAGGGTTAGTAGGAGAACCATTCCAGTCCATATGGAATACATTTTTGAATAAAGTCTTCTCTGGCATATTGATCCAGTAGTTATCAGTAAGGTTGGGTCCAATACCTCCACTACCGTCTTCTTTGTGACAAGATGCACAGTTAGTTTTAAATAATTCTTTACCTTCTGCAATGTTGTCAGCTGAATACTTAGCCGTTTCAATGGTTACAGGAGGCTGCTCGCTTTCATACTTCGCAATGCTTGCCATTTGCTCCTTGTATTCTTTTTCATATTCGCTTAATGGATGAGCGAAGTCTGTGAAAGAATAAGCTGCAATGTATACAATACAAAAAGCAGTCCCAAAATAGAATAAACCTACCCACCATTTTGGTAACTGGTTATCCAATTCCATGATACCATCGAAACCGTGGTCGATAAGGATATCTTTTTCTTCAGAAGCAGATTGCTTCTTGAATGCAGCATCGTACATTCTTTTTAAGAAAGGAATCTTCTTCTCAGCTAAATAAGCTGCTTTTTCTTCCGGAGATAAAGTTTTGAATTTGTTGTTTTCAATCAAATCTCCAATAGCACTGTGGATGTATGCTAGAATACCAGCAATTACAACAGTTCCCCAGAAGTAAGGCGAAGCTAGGAACGCGTAGCTCTGTACAAACAAATAATAAAAAACGATTAAAAGTCCGATTATTATTAAGATGTTTACGATAACAGGTGTTCTTTGTTTCATAAAAATAGTTTAATTTTTTAAATTAAAATCGTCATCTTCATCATCCCCAAGTGGTGCTTCTTCTTCTTCTTTGTAATATTTTTTAGGCTTGCTAAAAACATAGATTATCAAAGCTACGAAGAACAGCATAAAGAAAATCAGAGCCAGAGTCTGGTAAAACCCAGCATTTTCAGTATTGGATAATATATCTTTAAAGTTCTGAGGAATCATATGAACCTTTTAATGTTTTTAGTTATTACTTGCTGTTTTGATTTCAGTTGTCTTAATATCAGTTCCCAGTCTCTGAAGATAAGAAATAAGAGCTACAATTTCTTTTTTCTCTAATTCTCCCTGAGGTCTCTTAGCATATGCCTCTTTCAAGTCATTTGCTTCAGAGAAGATATCTTTTACAATTTTTGCCGATTGGTTGTTGGCCCATTTGTCTGCAGAATCAATTTGAGCCTTTGTATAAGGTACATCAAATGTATTCTTCATCAGCTTCATTTTATCTACCATTTTAGATCTGTCTAGGTCAGTAGCGATCAACCAAGGGTAACGAGGCATGATGGAACCTGCAGAAGTAGATCTTGGGTTGTACATGTGTTTGTAGTGCCAAGAACTTGGGTTTTTACCCCCTTCTCTATGTAAATCCGGTCCTGTTCTTTTAGAACCCCATAGGAATGGTCTGTCATATATAAATTCTCCTGCCTTGGAGTATTGTCCGTTTTTACCGTTGAATCTTGTAATCTCATCTCTGAACGGTCTGATCATTTGAGAGTGACAAGCGTTACAACCTTCACGAATATAGATATCTCTACCCTCTAGTTCAAGTGGAGAATAAGGTTTTACTGCAGATATAGTAGGTACACTTTTCTTAAGAGATAGGGTAGGGATAATTTCTACCATACTTCCAATTGAAATTGTAAATAATGATAATACTGTTAAAAGCATTGGCATTCTTTCCAACCAAAGGTGGAATCCTTCTCCTTCTTTACGTTTGTTTCCGATGTTAGCTAAAGCTGGTGCTTCTGCAGGAACTTCTTTTTGGAATGAACCTTGTCTTACCGTAGCAATAACGTTTACAATCATTAGGATAGCTCCTGAAATATAGAAGATACCACCTAAGAATCTCATTTTAAAGTAAGGAATAATAGCCGTTACAGTATCTAACCAGTTTTTCCATAATAGGGTTCCGTCTGGGTTGAACTGCTTCCACATTAATCCTTGTGTGAATCCAGAAATATACATTGGTACTGCATAGAAAATAATTCCTAATGTCCCTAACCAGAAATGCCAGTTAGCTAATTTTACAGACCACATTTTTGTTCTCCACATAATTGGTACCAGGTAATAGATAACCCCGAATGCCATGAAACCATTCCATCCAAGAGCTCCTAAGTGTACGTGACCGATAACCCAGTCAGTAAAGTGACCAATTTTGTTGATGTTTTTAGTTGCTAAAAGCGGTCCTTCAAACGTTGCCATACCATAACAAGTAACAGCTACTACGAAGAACTTAAGGATAGGATTTTCTCTTACTTTATCCCAAGCTCCTCTTAAGGTAAGAAGACCATTTAACATTCCTCCCCAAGACGGTGCAATAAGCATAATAGAGAAACCTGTTCCTACTGCCTGTGCCCATGCCGGAAGAGCTGTATACTGAAGGTGGTGAGGACCAGCCCAGATATATACAAAAATTAGTGACCAAAAGTGAATAATAGACAGTTTATATGAAAATACAGGTCTGTCTGCAGCCTTTGGTAAGAAATAATACATTAAACCTAAAACCGGAGTTGTCAAAACGAATGCTACCGCATTGTGACCATACCACCATTGTACAATGGCATCTTTTGCTCCTGCATATGCAGAATAAGATTTCCAGCCAGTGAAAGATAATGGAACTTCAAGATTGTTGAAGATATGAAGCATTGCTACTGCAACCCAAGTACCAAGATAGAACCAAATGGCTACATAAAGGTGTCTTACTCTTCTTTTTGAAATGGTTAGAATCATATTAACCCCGAAAATGATCCAAGATATAGCAATTAAGATATCAATTGGCCATTCATGCTCAGCATATTCCTTAGAGGTATTGATCCCCATAAAGAATGTAATGAACGTAGCTACGATCATAAACTGCCAAGTCCAAAAATGGATCCAAGATAATGTATCACTATACATTCTTGTTTTTAATAATCTTTGCGTAGAGTAATACACTCCAACATAAACAATATTACACACGAACGCAAAGATCACGGTGTTGGTGTGCAACATCCTGATTCTACCAAAACCAAATGCCCCATGAGTGTTTATTAACCCTTGAATGTTACCTGATGATAAACTACTAATGGTTGTATCATCTGTACCGAATAAGAATTCCGGTAATTCCGGGTAGAAAAGCATTAATGCCGCCGTAAGCCCGAACGTAAATCCTATGAAACCAAAGATGATGGTCGCATAGAGGAACGCACGGACAATACTATTGTCATAACTAAACTTTTGTGTTTCCATATCAACTATTCACTATTTTTCTCAATTTTTATTATTTTCTCCTATCTCTTTTTCGTCTTTATCATTGTCGCCATTTTCATCTTTTTCTTTGACTCTTTCATCATCAAAAAGGATTCTGACAGCTGGAGATTCATCATCTTCAAACTGTCCTTTTCTGGCATACACTATAAATACGACCAAGAAAATGGCAGCTAAAGAAACACTGCAGACGATCATTAAATATAGAATATCCATTGGACAACAAAATTAACCTATTTTCGGGGTTCAAATTTAGTGAAAAATAATGACATTCATCACGAAATGCCGATTTCAGCTAATTTAAAATCAGTCTAAATAAGGGCGTTTAAGCCTGTTTTTTGAAGTGTTTGCGACCCAGTATCCAAGTCGAAACTGTGGTGAAGGTAACTACCGTGATAGAACTAACTGGCATGATGATTGCCGCAAAAAGCGGATGCATGTGCCCTGTAACAGCGTAACTTAACCCAACAATATTATAAAGAAAACTGATTATAAATGTCATTTTCACAATCGTGATAGAGCCCTTGCAGACATTCAGGTAATTGTCCAGAGTGACTACTTTTTCTCCATTCATGATAACGTCAGAAGAGGGGGTAAAGCTGTTGGTATCATCTGCTATGGCAATACCTACATTGCTCTGTTTTAAGGCTCCAGCGTCATTCAAACCGTCACCTAGCATGGCTACTTTCATGTTCTGGTCCTGAAGATTTTTGATGTAATTCAGTTTGTCTTCTGGACTTTGGTTAAAGGCCATTCCTTTATAGTTAGGAATGAGTTCCTTAAGTTGAACTTCTTCTGAGGAGTTGTCACCACTCAGGATAAATATTTTGTAATGGGTAAGTTTTTTAAACAGATCTTTAAGTTTAGGGCGGTATTCATTTTTGAAGATGAATTTTCCTAAAAACTGATCATTTTTGCTGATATAAACAGCTGTTTCAAGATTCTTTGGCTCCT
The DNA here is from genome assembly GCF_003020585.1 of Chryseobacterium aurantiacum. Taxonomy (GTDB): domain Bacteria; phylum Bacteroidota; class Bacteroidia; order Flavobacteriales; family Weeksellaceae; genus Chryseobacterium; species Chryseobacterium aurantiacum. The sequence continues at coordinate 117,781 of NZ_PXUE01000007.1, read as the reverse complement.
GATTGTTATAACGGGCAGAACCTATTTTGTAAATATTTCCTCTTATGCTCGCTTCATAACCCTTTCCGGAGATTTCCTGAAAATTCTCTACCGTAAAGTAATCGTCATTTACCTCTATGAATTCATAAAGGGATTTTGAAAGAGGGTGGTTTGAGTTTTTCAGTAATGTTTTGATATTAAGCAAATCAAACTCCTGAATCTCGGTGCCATTATATTTGATACTTGATTTTTTTCTGTGAGTAATAGTCCCTGTTTTATCAAAAACAATGGTGTCTAATTTGGCGATTTTTTCAATTGTTAAGGTATCTTTTACGTAGAATTTATTTCGACCTAAGATCCTCATAATGTGTCCGAAAGTGAACGGTGCAGACAGTGCAAGGGCACAAGGGCATGCGATAATCAGAATGGCAGAAATTACCTGGAACATTTTTTCTAAATCAATAAATGCCCAATAAATTCCGGAAACAAGTGCAATGCCTAAAATGATGAATGTGAAATACTTGCTGATGTTGTTAGTAAGGGTATCAAGACCTGTCTCATGCTTTTTAAAGGCTTCCTTGTTCCAAAGTTGAGTAAGGTAACTCTGATCTACATCTTTGATAACTTCAAGCTCTAGTGATGATCCTACTTGTTTACCTCCTGCGAAAATTTTGTCTCCCGGCTGTTTGCTGATACTTTCGCTTTCTCCGGTAATAAAGCTGTTGTCAATATTTCCCTCTCCGTTGATAAGAATAGCATCTACCGGTATGATTTCCTGGTTTCTAACCAAGATTCTGTCTCCAACTTTTATTTCAGAAAGAAGAATGTTTTCCTGCTTTCCGTCAAAGTCTACTTTGGTTACCGCAATAGGGTAAAAAGATTTGTAATCCCTGTCGTAAGAAAGTGCACTATAGGTTCTTTTCTGGAAAAGTTTACCCATCAGCATGAAAAATAACAGTCCACAAAGGGTGTCAAAATATCCGGGACCATAATCTGTAGCCACTTCATAGATACTTCTTCCAAAAAGAACAAATATTCCCAATACAATAGGGACATCAATATTAACGATCTTGTTTTTTAATCCGTACCATGCAGACTTGTAATAATCTGAAGCGGAATAAAAGACAACAGGACATGCCAGTAAGAACATCAGTACTCTGAAGAGTCCTTTATAATGCTCCATCCAATAATCTTCTCCTCCCACATATTCAGGAAATGCCAAAAACATTCCGTTTCCGAATGCAAAACCTGCGATGGCAAATTTTACAAGAAGAGATTTGTCCAGGTGGTCTACATTTTTCTCAGCGGTTTCAAGACTGATAACAGGTCTGTATCCTAAATTGGTTAGAAAATTAGCTAGTTCGCTTAATTTTAAGTCGTTATGATTGAATGAGATTTGTAGGGTCTTTCTTGTAAAGTTAACTTGTGAATACTTAATATAAGGATTCAGCGTATGAAGGCTTTCTAATAGCCAAATACAAGAAGAGCAGTGGATTACGGGGATTTTGAATGTGACAAGACTGGTGTTTCCTTCAGAGAAATCAGTTACCTTATCGAAAATTTCCGGAGTATCCAGATAATCGAACTGGGTAGAGTTTTCATCACCCGGACGAATTCCTGCCCCTTTATTAAGTTCGTAGAAATTACTTAAATTGTTCGTATTCAGGATTTCATAAACAGACTTGCAGCCATTGCAGCAGAAAGTCCTTTCATCAAACAGAATTCTCTCTTTTTCTATCTCTTGACCACAATGAAAACAGTTCTCGCTCACCCCATAAAATATTGAACTACAAAATTATAACAATTTTTTTTGTTTATCGCGTTAAAAAGTTCTATTTTTGTGATAAATATCATATAAAATGCCGCAGGAACAACAGATAGCAATTGAAGAGAGGTTCGCCAGAGTTTTTAATGATAAATCATTTAAGGAAAGACTTTCTAGCGCAGATTTTGAGAAATACATTAATGGCAAAAAAAGACTGAGTTTTCAGAAACATGATACCATCTTCGAGGATGGAGAAACTCCAAGAGGCGTTTTTGTTCTGGAAAAAGGGGCTGCCAAACTTTCAAAATCAGGGGCTTTTGGGAAAGATCAGATTTTAAGATTTATCAAAGAGGGGGATATCATCGGCTATCGTTCTTTGCTTTGCGGGGAAAATTTCCAAGCCAAAGCAGAAGCAATGACAGATATAGAGTGTGTTTTCTTACCAGCAGATATTTTCATGTATCTTTTGGAAGTAGATCCACAATTATCTTTCGTAATGCTTCAAAAAATTTCATACGAATTAGGAGAATCTTCTAACACCATTACTTTCCTTGCCCAGAAAACGGTAAGAGAAAGACTGGCGGAAATATTACTGCTTTTGGAACAGAAGCTGGGAGTAGATCCTGAGGGCTTTATCAAAATCTCTTTAACAAGAGAGGAAATTGCAAACATTATTGGTACTGCTACTGAAAGTGCCATTCGATTAATCTCCGAATTCAAACAGGATAGCCTGATTGAAGTAGACGGAAGAAATATCAAGATTCTAAATCACGATAAACTCATGAAACTCGGTCACGTAGTTTTATAAAAATCATACAAAACTTAAGTCGGCCAAAGGCCGACTTTTTAACTTTTAAAAAATAGATAAATTATGTCTGTTCACTCTGAAATTAAAAAAGTTACGACTGAAACCTTGCGTAAAATGAAATTCGACAAGGAAAAAATAACAATGCTTACAGCCTATGATTTTACCACAGCAAAAATGGTAGATGCAGGTGGGGTAGATGCTATTTTGATTGGAGATTCTGCTGCAAATGTAATGGCTGGTTTTGAAACTACATTGCCTATTACACTGGATCAGATGATCTATCATGCTCAAAGTGTGGTAAGAGGAACTGACAGAGCTTTGGTTGTGGCAGACTTACCTTTCGGAACTTATCAGAGTAATCCTGAAAAAGCATTGGAGTCTGCAGTAAGAATGATGAAAGAAGGAGGTGCTCATGCGGTAAAGATTGAAGGGGGAAAGGAAATTTCAAAATCAATCAAAAAAATTATCAACGCCGGAATCCCTGTAATGGGGCACTTGGGATTAACACCACAGTCTATTTACAAATTCGGAACCTATAAAGTAAGAGCTAAAGAAGAGGCAGAGGCTGAAAAGCTGATCGCTGATGCACAACTTTTAGAAGAATTGGGTTGTTTTTCTGTTGTACTGGAGAAAATTCCTGCAGAACTTGCCAAAAGAGTAACAGAAAGCATCTCTATTCCTACCATTGGAATTGGAGCTGGTGCAGATTGTGACGGGCAGGTTTTGGTATATCATGATATGGTGGGGATGAATAAAGGATTCAGTCCAAAGTTCCTAAGAAGATATCTTGATCTTTACACAGAAATTACAGGAGCGGTTGCTCAGTACGTAAAGGATGTAAAAACTGTTGAATTTCCAAACGAAAACGAAAGCTACTAATTTATGCAGAATCAACAATCCATCCAGGGGATGTTATCCATTGGAGCCCTAATCTGTCTTGCTGTAGGTTGGTTTAATTTATTTTCTCCGGAGGTTAATCATTTACTTTCCAGAAAAGTTTTTTATGTTCTGATAGGAGCAAGTTTCTTTGTTCAGGCACCTTTGCTTACAAACAAAAACTTTATGTATGCCATGTATGCAGCAGCAGGGATTTGTGTAGTGGGAGCATTTTTGCCGGAAGATTCAAAACTTTCTGCACTGAAAACTATTGGTCTTTTGGGAGGTATTATCCTTTCCTTGTCTAATAGAAGAAGATAGACTGAAGAGTTATGAAGGAGCAAATTGTATATGAGGACAATCATCTTCTGGTGGTTAATAAAAAAGTCGGCCAGCTTGTACAGGGTGACAAGACCGGTGATGAATCACTATTAGAATTAATAAAGAATTTTATAAAAATAAGAGATGCTAAACCGGGAAATGTTTTTCTCGGTTTAGTTCATCGTATAGACCGCCCCACTTCAGGGCTGGTAATTTATGCTAAAACTTCCAAGGCACTTTCACGTCTTACTCAAATGGTGAAAAACCGTGAGGTTAAAAAGACCTATTGGGCAGTTGTAGGAAAAGAAATGATCCCCCAGACTCAGAGATTGGTTCATTATTTAAAGAAAAACGAAAAGAACAATAAAGCTATCGTTTTTCCTAAGGTTACAGAAGGAGCAAAGGAAGCTATTCTTACTTATAATGTGATAAAGACGCTGGATAATTATTTGCTTCTTGAAATTGATCTTGAAACAGGAAGACATCATCAGATCAGGGCTCAATTATCCAAAACAGGAGTTCCGATTAAAGGAGATCTTAAATACGGATCTCCGCGTTCCAATCCGGATGGAGGAATTAATCTTCATGCCAGAAAATTGGAATTTATTCATCCTGTCACAAAAGAAAACATTGAAATTATAGCTCCCGTTCCTCAAAATGATGCGATCTGGAGGGCTTGTGAAGAATAAAAGCGTTATGACATACGGATACAAACCTTTGTATAAGTGTGTTCTTTACTAATAAACAAACCACCTCTATTTCGGGGTGGTTTATTATTTGAAAAAATCAATTTTGCCTATTCTGAAAAAATAACTAACTTCGCCCCATACTTTAGGGGTGTCTGTTATTTACAGACTGAGACTTTACCCTTTGAACCTGATCTGGATCATACCAGCGTAGGGAAAAGTAGGTGACTTTTACTGTACATTCTATTGTACAATAATGGCCATTCCTAAAGTATATTTAAAATATTAGGAATGGAACTTATAATCAACCACACCCGAAAAACATTTAATGTACTTCCTGAAAACCTGGAAGCACTATTGGCTATGGAATTACCCGGAAAAAAGCAAGGTATTGCTGTAGCCCTCAACAATCGTATCATTCCGCTGTCCGCCTGGGCAGAAACATTTCTTAAGGATCAAGATTCAGTTTTAATCATTACTGCCACTCAGGGCGGTTAATTCATATTTAATACCAATATTTATGGCTCATTCAATTACGTGTTCGCCATTTCCGAACTCAAAGAAAATTTATGTTGAAGGAAAAATTCATCCTATCAATGTAGCAATGCGCGAAATACAGCTTAGCCCTACAAAGCTTAGCAAGGGCGGTTTTGAAGAAAATGCTCCGGTAACGGTTTATGATACTTCAGGGCCTTATACTGACGAAAATGCAGAAATTGATATTCAAAAAGGTCTTCCAAGAATCAGAGAACAATGGATTCTGGATAGAAAAGATGTTAATATTCTGGACGGAATTACATCAGAATACGGAAAAGCTCGCCTGGCAGATACAAAGCTTGACGAATTACGTTTTGCCTATGATCATAAACCTAAGGTGGCACAGGAAGGAAAAGAGCTAACCCAGCTTTACTATGCAAAACAGGGAATTATTACCCCTGAAATGGAATATGTAGCCATCAGAGAGAACCAGCGTATAGAACAACTGGAAACCGTTTCAAAAGAAATGTCTTTTCAACATGCCGGAAATAGTTTTGGAGCCAACACTCCCAAGAATAAGATTACTCCAGAGTTTGTAAGAGACGAAATTGCGGCCGGTAGAGCTATTATCCCAAATAACATCAACCATCCGGAAAGCGAACCTATGATTATCGGGCGAAACTTTTTAGTGAAAATCAATGCCAATATCGGGAATAGTGCTGTTTCATCAAGTATTGACGAAGAAGTGGAGAAAGCAGTTTGGGCATGCCGATGGGGAGCAGATACCATTATGGATCTTTCAACAGGAAAGAATATTCATGAAACAAGAGAGTGGATCATCAGAAACAGTCCGGTTCCCATTGGTACAGTTCCCATTTATCAGGCATTGGAAAAGGTAAAAGGAGTGCCGGAAGACCTTACGTGGGAAGTTTTTAGAGATACATTAATAGAGCAGGCAGAGCAGGGAGTGTCTTATTTTACAATCCATGCCGGAGTTTTGTTACGATATATTCATTTAACAGCAAACAGAGTAACTGGAATTGTCTCCCGAGGAGGATCCATTATGGCAAAATGGTGTCTTTTCCATCATAAAGAAAGCTTTTTATATACTCATTTCGAAGAGATTTGCGAGATCATGAAGAAGTATGATGTAGCTTTTTCTCTGGGAGATGGTCTTCGTCCTGGTTCTATTGCTGATGCCAATGATGCCGCTCAGTTTGCAGAGCTGGAAACCTTAGGTGAGCTTACAAAAATTGCATGGAAACATAATATACAGGTCATGATTGAAGGTCCGGGACACGTTCCCATGCACATGATCAAGGAAAATATGGAAAAGCAATTGGAAGAATGCCAGGAAGCTCCATTTTATACCTTAGGTCCCTTAACTACAGATATTGCGCCGGGTTATGATCATATTACATCTGGAATTGGAGCCGCAATGATAGGATGGTTCGGATGTGCAATGCTTTGCTATGTAACCCCTAAAGAACACTTAGGGCTTCCCAATAAAGATGATGTAAAAGTAGGGGTAATTACCTATAAGTTAGCAGCCCACGCAGCAGATTTGGCAAAAGGACATCCCGGATCACAATATAGAGATAATGCATTAAGTAAAGCCAGATTTGAATTCAGATGGGAAGATCAGTTCAACCTTTCACTAGATCCCGATACGGCAAGATCTTATCATGATGAAACCCTTCCTGCTGACGGAGCAAAAATTGCCCATTTCTGTTCTATGTGCGGACCCAAATTCTGCTCCATGAAGATTACACAGGAAATTCGTGAATCTGCAGAACAGGGAATGCTGGATAAATCACAAGAGTTTATAGAAAAAGGAAAGGAAATTTATATATGATCCTCGTTATCACTCCTGAAACAATAATTCCTAATGAACCTGAGATTATTAATCAAATGTTTCATGAGGGTCTGGATTTGCTTCATATCAGAAAACCTTGGATCAATAGAGAAGAAGTGAACGGTTTTATAAACAGTATTGATGACTCTTTTTATCCTCAATTGATTTTGCATACTCATTATGAGGTTGGAAAAGATTACAATATTTCCAGATTTCATTTTAGAGAAGAGGATCGAAGGCAAGGCAAGTACAAGACATGGATGACTGAAAATATTATTTCAACCTCTGTGCATGACATTACAGCCTATAATATGTTGGAAAAAGAATGGGAATACGCCTTTATAAGTCCATTCTTTCCGAGTATTTCCAAAAAAGGATACGGTGCTGATTCAACGATAATGGATAGTGTAAGGCAAAGAAATAATCCGGAGGTAAAATTGGTTGGCCTGGGAGGAATTGATGCTGATCATATTCACGAAGCTTTTGAGGCTGGAGTAGACGGAGTGGCTTTATTAGGAGCAATTTGGGAAAGTAACGAACCCTTAAAAGTTTTTAAAGAATGCAGAAAGAATATCCCTTCGTTATAAGCATTGCTGGTTTTGATCCAAGTGGAGGAGCCGGTTTGTTGTCAGATATTAAAACGCTGGAACAAATAAAAGTAATGGGATTGGGAATATGTACGGCCCTTACCTTACAGACGGATTCTCAATGTCTTAGTCTGGAATGGAGATCCATAGATGAGATTGTCAGGGAAATTAATGTATTGATGAGCCATTATCCGGTTTCCGTTGTGAAAATTGGAATTGTAAAGGATGCTGAATTTCTGATTGAAATTATCAACACAGTTAAGGCTTGTCGTGCTGATGCTAAAATTGTTTGGGATCCTGTATTGAAGAGCACGTCAGAATTTACTTTTTTCAACCTTAAAACACTTTCCTTGTTGAAAAACAGAGTAGACGAGATCAGTTTAATTACGCCTAACTATAATGAATACAGTGTTTTAAAGGATAATGATCTTCTGTCAAAAGAAAGTGCATGTTCAGTGCTTATCAAAGGAGGACATAGGGAAGACCTTTTAGGAACGGATGTTTTAGTTGAAGACGGAATTGAAACCTTGCTGGCACCAAGCAACGGAGATTTTGTATACCATCCAAAACATGGATCAGGATGCGTTTTGTCTTCAGCAATTGCAGGAGAGCTGGCTAAAGGTGAAAATCTGGAAACTGCCTGTAGAAAAGGAAAATTATATATCGAAAAATTTTTAAAAAGCAGTCCCTCTTTACTGGGAATACATGCATAGTAACTATGGAAAAACTACAATACATATCACAGGGAAATACGTTTCAGGAGCAGGAATTCAATATTCGTAAAGCTTTGGATAACGGAATAAAATGGGTACAGACCCGTTGGAAAAATGCCCCTGAAAATGAATTAATCAGTCTTTGCGAAATATCAAAACAACTTTGTTCAGAATATCAGGCAGTTTGTATCATCAATGATCATGTTCAGTTGGCAAAAAATATAGAGGCTGACGGTGTTCATTTAGGATTGAATGACGGTTCTATTGAAGAAGCAAGGCTTATTTTAGGAGGAAATAAAATTATTGGCGGAACAGCTAATACACTTTCTGACGTACTCCAAAGAATAAACGAATCATGTGATTACATAGGCTTAGGACCCTTGAGGTTTACCTCTACTAAGGAAAAACTCAGTCCTATTCTGGGATTTGAGGGATATCAGGAAATTATTAACCATTTGCAGGAAAAATTAACAGAAATCCCCAAGATATTTGCCATTGGAGGTGTTGCCCTTGAAGATATTACCCGTCTACAGCAGATTGGAATTTATGGAGTAGCTGTTTCAGGGCATATTACGACTCAGCCCTCCATCATTAATGAATTTAAAAAAGCAATGATATATGCATAATCAAAAATTAATAATAGCAGACAGAACCTTTGAATCAAGACTGTTTTTAGGGACAGGAAAGTTCGGAAGCCTTGTGGATATGGCTGCATCCGTCGTTGCATCAGAAACCGATATGGTAACGATGGCCTTGAAAAGAATCGATGCCCAGTCCGCTGAAGACGATCTTCTGGACTCATTAAGAGATACAAAAGTTCATCTTTTACCCAATACCTCAGGAGCAAGAACAGCTAAAGAAGCCGTATTGGCAGCACAATTGGCAAGAGAAGCCCTGGAAACCAACTGGGTTAAGCTTGAGATTCATCCAGACCCGAAATATTTATTGCCAGACCCTATTGAAACCCTTTATGCAACGGAAGAATTGGCAAAGCTTGGATTTGTGGTAATGCCTTACATTCATGCAGATCCGGTTTTGTGTAAACGCTTAGAAGATGCAGGAACTGCCGTGGTAATGCCTTTGGGAGCACCCATAGGAACCAATAAAGGATTAAGGACATTAGACTTTTTAGAGATTATCATCAGCCAAAGTAAAGTTCCGGTAGTAGTAGATGCAGGAATTGGAGCGCCCTCTGATGCCGCCAAAGCAATGGAAATGGGGGCTGATGCAGTTCTTGTCAATACAGCAATTGCAGTTGCCAGAAACCCCGTGAATATGGCTGTTGCCTTTAAAGAAGGAGTCATTGCAGGAAGAAGAGCATTTGAGTCAGGGTTAGGAGCCATAGCTAACCATGCAGAAGCTTCCAGCCCATTAACCTCGTTTTTATTTGAATAAAAATTAACATGATGAATAGCTTTAAAGATGTTTTTGAACAATACCAGTGGGATGAGGTAAAAGCTAGACTTGAAAAGGTAAGTATATCTGATGTTCAGAACAGTCTTCAGAAAAAGAATAAAACATTGGACGATTTTCTGATTCTGCTTTCTCCGGCTGCCTCACAGGAATTGGAACTCATGGCAAAGATGACTCGATCTCTTACCCAAAAACGCTTCGGAAAAACCATCCAGTTATATGCTCCATTGTACCTCAGCAATGAATGTCAGAACATTTGTACCTATTGCGGTTTCAGTTTGGATAATAATTTAAGGAGAAAAACCCTTACCGATTCGGAATTAATGATTGAAGCCTCCGTTTTGAAGTCAATGAGCGTTAATCATGTTTTGCTGGTGAGTGGAGAAGCCAATAAAATAGTGGGGGTTCCTTACTTTAAGAATGCTGTTCGTTTATTAAGACCTCTTTTTTCCAATATTTCCATTGAAGTTCAGCCTTTGGAAGAAGAAGAGTACAGACTTCTTCATGAAGAGGGAGTACATTCCGTATTGGTATATCAGGAAACCTATCATCAGGAAGTATATAAAGAATACCATCCAAAGGGTAAAAAATCAAACTTTCATTTTCGCCTGGATACTCCTGACAGAATTGGGAGAGCGGGAATTCATAAAATGGGCTTAGGTGTTTTGCTTGGATTGGAAGATTGGCGTGTGGATAGCTTTTTCAATGCTCTTCACATTGATTATCTCCAGAAGCAATACTGGAAAAGCAAGTTTTCGGTATCCTTTCCAAGACTTAGGCCGGCAGAAGGAATTATTGAACCTAATTTTATCATGGAAGATAAAGACTTACTGCAATTGATCTGTGCCTACAGAATTTGGAATGAAGATCTTGAAATATCAATATCTACAAGAGAAAATGAGGTATTTCGAAATCATATTGTATCACTTGGCGCTACAGCAATGAGTGCCGGTTCAAAAACCAATCCGGGTGGATACTCTGTGGATAAAGAATCTCTGGAACAATTTGAAACCAGTGATGAACGAAGCATGGAGGAGATTAGGAATATGATTAAAAAATCCGGCTATGATGCTGTAATGAAAGATTGGGATTCCGTTTACAGTGGATTTTAAACCTAAAGATTCAACGATAATATTCAAAATGCAAAGCGAAGATATTTTTAAAAGGTATAGCCGGCAGATTTTTATTGATGAAATAGGGCTGGAGGGACAAAGGAAAATAATGGCTTCAAAAGTTCTTGTTATAGGAGCAGGCGGATTGGGAAGTCCCGTGATTCAATATTTAGCAGCTGCGGGGGTTGGAACTTTAGGACTTGCTGACTTTGACCATGTAGAGCTTCATAACCTGAACCGTCAAACCATCCATAATGAGAATGGAGTGGGAATACTGAAGGTGAAAAGCGCAGAAACTTTTGTAAAAAACCTTAATCAACAAGTAAAAGTGATAGGTATTGAAGAGAAAATTAATCCAACTAACGCTTCAGAGATACTCTCTCAATATGATGTTATTGTAGATGGATCAGATAATTTTTCAACAAGATATCTAGTTAATGACACTTGTGTAACATTGCAAAAAACATTGGTCTACGGAAGTATTTTAGGATTTTCCGGACAAATGGCAGTCTTCAATCATCAAGGAAGCAAAAATTTGAGAGATCTTTTTCCTGAACCACCCTTGGATGAAGATGCTCCGGATTGTGATAGTTTGGGCGTTCTTGGGGCCTTACCGGGAATCATAGGAAGTATGATGGCACTTCAGGTCTTGAAAATAATCACAGATCTTCCTGTAACCTTAGACCAGATCACACTTGTTGATACCCTGAACTGGAGATTTCAAACCCTAGATTTTTAAGCATATATCATCAGTCATTAATCAAAATAAAAAATGAGGCCGTAAAATTATTACGGCCTCATTTTGGTTTATTTTATCATTTAAATCTATTGCCCTTGCTGCATTACGCCTCCATTATCTTCTTTCTTAGGTTGGTTTAAGATACTTGCATCTTCCTTGGCCAATTTATTCTTGGTAGGAATTTTATAATTGATCGAAATACCAAAGTTTCTTGAGTCATACTTGGTTCTAAGTAACACAGATTCACTGGCTGGCAGATTAGAATAAGCCTGCATCACCTGACTGTTGAAAATATCATTAGCAAATACAGAAACACTTAGACGCTTATCCATAAACTTTTTAGTCAATGTAATATTTAAAGAGTTATTAAATGGTTTGTCAGCGGTAAAATAGAAGTAACCTCCTTTTGCCGTTATATAACTGTAGTTTACATTCATGTTGATCCCTTTTGGAAGAATCAATTGAGTCATAAGGTTGAATATCCAGAAACCTTTATTGTTGAGGTTATCTATTTCATGCTTTTGATATCCCGCATACAGATACATGAAATTAATTTTATCAGGGTTGAAATTAAATTTCATCACCTCACTCAATGGCTTACTGAAAAGCATAAACGGAATAGGAAGTCCCACATTGAAGTTATGAATCTTCATGTTGGATATATTAACCTGCTGATTGTATAGATTATTTCCGTTTTTTCTAACAATCTGCGCAACCTGATTTGTTGCTGAACTTACGCTATAGCCGATAAATGCATAATCAAAAGCAGAAACCTTTAATTCATAATTGTCAAAAATAGTAGGCTGTAGGTTTGGGTTACCGGTTATTTGAGTATTGGGGCCACCAAATGTAGTGTTATTAGGGTTTAGAGCAGAAATACTAGGTAAGCTGATCTTTTTGTTATAATTAGCCGCTACATATACCTGATTCATCATGTTATACTGAATGCTGGCATTGGGAAAGAACTTAAATTTATTAAAAGGAAGCAAGTCAGCCTGAACCAATTTGTTATCCTTATCAAAATATCTTGTCACTCCGGAAATATCATAGTTTTCAAAACGTGACCCTAATGTGAAGTCAAATTTCTTCAGCTTAGCCTGAAACTCTAGATAAGTCGATGCAGTTTGTCTCTGATATTCAAGGTTTGTAAGTCCAAAACTCTCCGTATCATAATCCTGTCTTTCATACAATCCTCCAAGACTTACTTTTCCACCATCAAGAAGTTTTATCGGCTGAGAATAATCTACCTTAAGGTTTGCGATTCTCATATCCGATTTATTGTTGATGATGTTGCCTCTGAAATAATTAAAATCTTGATTATCACTCGTGAATTTTCCTTTTTGGTAAAAGTTGTCCTGCCCAAACTTACTGTTGGATTTTGTATAACCAAACTGGAAATCTAATTTTTGAGACTTATCAGAGAAACGTTTTTGATAAGTTACAACAGCTTCCTGTCTTACGTTGTTTGTATTTGCTGCATCATAAGCATCAAAAAGTCCCTCTTTGTATACATTAGGATTTGAGCTTACAAGAATATTAGCGATACCATTACTTAGAGTATAGTTATCATTATTGTTGTGGTAAATATCATAGTTCAATAATAACCTGTCTTGTCCAAGATCAAAGGTAGCACCTGCTTTTGCAAAATAACCTCGGGCAAATCTGTCTGAGTTGGCATCCAGTATTTTTTCCTGTTGAGAGTCCAGCATACTTTCGCGGTAGTTTTGGCCTACGTTAAGCTGCCATCCGAAAAGCTTATTTCTGGCATTCAGATTAATGGAATTAGTGGTTCTGCTTCTGAACTTCTCATAATTCGTGAATGTATAATTTCCAGAATAAGTAGCTGTTAAATATTTATTTGCATTTTTGTTGGTGATGATATTCATGATAGCACCCCCTGAAGTAGCAGGAAACTCAGCTCCCGGCTGGGTAATAACCTCAATTCTATCCACAGAGTTAGCGGGCATTCCTTCAAGAAAGGCATTTAGATCATTGGAAGTAATATTCAATGGTCTTCCGTTTAAGAAAACATCCAGAATCTTTCCCTGATACATCATTCCTGCAAGGTCAGTGGCTACCAGCCCGGGCAGTTTTTTCAATCCCTCCAGAACATTTCCATTATTCAGCTGAGGTTGTTCAGAAAAGTCGAAAATGGTACGGTCTGCCTTTTGTTCAACGGCTTTTTTAGTTTTGGTGATAACAACCCCTTCAATTTGTTTCTCATTGGTTGTATTATTGCTTTTTTCCTGTGAGAAAGCGCACACAGAGGTTATAAGCGATAAAGCGAATATAGTTTTTTTCATAATGTTTTTTACAACTATTCAGTTAGACGCACAAAATGAAAAATTGTTACGAAAGAATTTTCAAAAATTTCTTTTTTAGAAAATTTTTATTTACGAAAACTATTGTGCTCTATCTTTTTCCTCAAACTTAATTTTCTTTTTGCTGATACTCTTTTTACCAGCTCCAAAGCTGTATGTAGCACTTAGCCTGAAGCTTCTGCCGTCCCAGTAATTGTCAAAATGCTGGCTGTTGTCTTTGAAGTACATGTCGCCACGGTATCTCTGTGCAAAAATGTTAGTGACCGTTGCATTGATCTGTAATTTCTTGTCCATAAGGGAGATTTTTAATCCTGACGTCAGCTCCGGAAAGTCGTGAAAATAAGAGGTCACATTTCTGTAAGGAAGACTATGGTCATAGTTCACAAATAAAGCAAGAGTTTTATCTTTATTCAGACTAAAAGTATTATTAATAGAGTAGCTAAATGAGCTCCCCTTTCTGGGATTGGCCTCAATTCCAAATACGCTTGAATTCTGAAGAGATGCATTCATGGAAATGCTGGCTTCCCAAAACTTGAAAAAAGTATCAGTATAGGAAGCATTTACACCCCAGAAATCATTATTATAATAATTAAGATAAGTACTGATTTGTGATAGCCCGTCTACATTGGAAATCTGACCAAATGCATTTGTCATTTTCAAATAATATGCACTTACAGATAGCTTATTGTTAAAAGTATATCCGAGTTCCCAGTTGTTAATGTATGCCGGAGTAAGCAAAGGGTTTCCCGAAGAATAAGAATACGGGTTTGAATACCAACGGAACGGATTAAGATTGCTCATACTCGGACGGTTAATTCTTCTGGAATATGAAAAGCTGAAAACATTTTTATTTTCCTTATAAGAAATGTAAGCAGAAGGAAACCATTGCCCATAGCTATATTGGTTACCTGTGTTGGAAGAAGGCGTAAAACTTTCAGCATTTGTGTTTTCATAGCGAATACCGGCTTTGGTTTCCCAATGCTCTCCAAAAGACTTTGAAAAGCTCAAGTACCCGGCATAGTTTTCTTCTTTATAATGAAAAATATTCGCTCTTGAAAAGTTTGGTACATATTGTCCGGAACTCAGAGTAAGATATTGCAAGTCCGAAGTATTTTTAAACTGATTAAATTTTACTCCAGTTTCAATGGTTCCAAATGAAAACGGAAGCTCTAAATCTGCCTGCGCAGAAAAGATTTGTGGTGCAACTACAGAAAGGGTCTTAACGTCTTCTACAGATGAATTGGAGTACTTCAACGTAGAAAAATTAACCTCCGTGTCAGAATTATTTTTATAAAAATTTCCTGCAATGCTTAATTTTTTTCCCAGTGAATCTAATTTTACATCGTAATAAGCACTCAAAGTATGAGTAGGAAGTTTTTCCCGATGGAAAGTATGGGTGAGAAGGTTTTCCTCAATAGCATCAGAATCAATATTTTTCGTTGTGTTGACAATATCCATCCCTGATTTTTGATGCGCATAGATATATTCAAATCCGATTTGTGAATTTTTACTGATTTGATACGAAATATTCAGACTAGGAGTCAGTTCTTTCCACATATCTTTTCTTACCGAATTGCTGTAGTTCTTACTTGATCCTAAAATCGTATAATTTTCATCAGAACGCTTTGCAGAATCATAATACGTTAATTTCAGACTGCTGCTGAATCTTTCCGTTTGGTAATTTAACGAACCATTGGAACTGAATCCGGAATAGCTTCTTTGGATGAGATTAGAATTGATATTTCCGCTAAAACCCATATTTGGATTTTTTTTAAGTATAATATTGATGATACCACTATTTCCCTGGGCTTCATACTTTGAAGGAGGCGTTGTGATTACCTCTATTTTTGCGATATTTTCGGATCTGATGGATTTTAAGTAATTGAATAAGGCAGTCCCTGAAAGATTCAGCATTCTCCCATTTACCATTACACTTACGGTGCTTTTTCCGGTGATGGAGATTAAACCTTGATTTTCATTTACTTTCAGCAGGGGAACATTGGAAAGAGTTTCCGAAGCATCCATACCCTGTGATGCAATAGAAGCATCTACATTGAATATCAGGCGATCTGCTTTTCTTTCGATCAATTTTTTCTTCGCAAGAATATTGATTTGTTCAAGGCTTTGAATACTGTCTTTTTTGATCTGTGCTGATACAGCAGAAGAAAGAAAGCTTATGATAAAAAAGTATTTTAGTGTCATGGTTTATAATCTTGAGACAAAGATATTTTCAAACTTTCTGTACTGAAACGGCATCTAGATTTTAGAGGAAATTAATCCGCTCAAAAAAGATTCATCGGAAAAAATATAGGCTTTGTCGAAAATGTCTAGGAATTTGAAGACGTAGATTCTTACATTTGAATATGAAGCAAAAACAAATTCTTTTTCTGCACTTTTCTTATTGGTTGCTGGTTCTTATTAAAAATATATTTGGAATGATCACCTCTCAAAATATCAATATTGATATTTTGAATCTTACTATTTTTACAGCCAGTTTTCTGGGTTTCTATATTAATTATTTTTTTGTTGTTCCCCGATTTTTTAATCCTAAAAAACTCTATTTTACCATTATAGGTTTTTTTGTGGGTGTGTTTTTCTTTGCCTTATTCCGTTATTCTTTAGAAGAAGTGCTGCTTCCGAAGATGGCGGGATTTAGAAATTATGCGGAGGGTACCTCTTTTATCTATTATTTTTATGATAATGTGTATTACTCTAGCTTAACGATCTTTGTGAGCACCAGCTTGTGGCTTTTTACGTATTATTCCAAGCTGGAAAGAGAACGAACCAGGCTTATTGAAGAGAGAAAGCATGCTGAGCTTCAAGCCTTGAAAACTCAGATTAATCCCCATTTTATTTTTAATTCTTTAAATAACATTTATTCGCTTGTCTATCAAAACTCAGAAAAAGCTTTGCCGGCTATAGAAAAGCTGGGAGAGTTATTGAGATATACCACTAAGGATCTTGAAAAAGAGTTTATACTTCTTGATCAGGAGGTGGGGTATATTGAAAGTTTAATTGAGCTGGAAAAACTAAGAATCGGAAATCCTGAATTATTGATTGTAGACAAGAAGATCAGCCAATCCGGAGTTCTTATTTCACCTATGATTCTTGTTCCATTTGTAGAAAATGCTTTTAAGCATGGAGATTTCAGAGGAAAAGGCTTTGTTGTTTCTATCTCCGAAGTCAAAGGGAAGTTGGATTTTTATCTTCAGAATTTTAAAATTATTCGTGAAAAAGATAAGGTATCCGGTATAGGAATAGAGAATGTAAGAAAAAGGCTCGAAATTTTATATCCTAAAAAATATGAACTTCATATTAAGGAAACAGAGTCAGAATTTATTGTAGATTTAAGAATAGATTTGTCCGTATGAGAAAACTAAAATGCATTATTGTAGATGATGAACCACTGGCGATCTCTCTCATTGAAAATTATGTACAGAAAATTCCTTTTTTCGAGCTGGTTTTTTCTACTGAGAATCCTATTGTGGCCTTGGAGTTTCTACAGAATAACGAAGCGGATGTGATCTTTTTGGATATTCAAATGCCTGAGCTTACAGGAATTAATTTTATGAAGATCAACGGGGACAAACAAAAGTATGTTTTAACAACTGCCTATTCTGAATATGCAATGGACGGTTATGAGCATAATGTCATTGATTATCTTTTGAAGCCTATTTCTTTTGAGAGGTTTATGAAAACTGCATTAAAAGTCAAGGAACGATTTGTTTTTAATGATGAGGAAGATTCTCACTTCTTTGTAAAGTCATCAGGACAGCAGCATAGGATAAGTTTTAAAGACATTCTTTATATAGAAAGCATCAAAGATTATGTGAATATCCGAACCTCTGACGAAGAATATATCGTTCTGGATACTCTTAAATCAATGGAAAATCAACTTCCTGATAGCTTTGTAAGAATTCATAAATCTTTTATCATAAATCTGGAAAAAATCAAAAGTATAGGGGTTAAAAAGGTTATGTTACTTGAGAAGGAAATTCCAATAGGAGACAGCTACAGAGCAAACCTTTTGGATAAATTAAAATAGGAAATTAAAAATCCGGATTATTCATGAGATGGAAAATTTATTGATTTTATCACTCTAGCACACTTTGGTGAGAAAGCATATGGTTTGATTCAGGGGAAATAATAAAAAAAGACGACTTCACGTGAAGCCGTCTTTTTATTAATCGATCTAACAATTAATTTTATTTTTCTTGCTGCTTAATCAGATTCAATGCAGAACCAGCCTTAAACCACTCAATTTGTTGGTCGTTATAAGTATGATTTGCTATGATGATATCTTTAGTTCCGTCTTTATGAATGAACTCTAAAGTCAGTTGTTTTCCTGGAGCAAACTGATCAAGATCTAAGAAGTTAACAGTGTCATCTTCCAGAATTTTGTCATAATCAGCTTCATTAGCGAAAGTGATTCCCAACATACCTTGTTTTTTAAGGTTCGTTTCATGGATTCTTGCGAATGATTTTACCAATACAGCTTTCACACCAAGGTGTCTAGGTTCCATGGCGGCATGCTCTCTTGAAGAACCTTCACCATAGTTTTGGTCTCCTACCACAATGGTTGGAACTCCTGCAGCTTTGTAAGCTCTTTGTACTGCCGGAACTTCACCATATTCACCCGTTAATTCATTTTTAACGTGGTTGGTTTCCATGTTGTAAGCATTTACTGCCCCAATCAACATGTTGTTTGAAATATTATCAAGGTGACCTCTGTATTTCAGCCATGGGCCAGCCATAGAGATGTGGTCAGTAGTACATTTTCCGAAAGCTTTGATCAAAACTTTAGCGTTTTCAATGTTCTTGCCGTCCCAAGCAGGAAATTCTTCTAGCAACTGAAGTCTGTCTGAAGTAGGGCTTACGTTCACAACAACGCTTGATCCGTCCGCAGATGGAGCCTGGTATCCGTTATCATCTACTGCGAAACCTTTTGCAGGAAGTTCAAATCCTTTAGGTTCATCAAGTTTTATCTGCTCACCCGCTTCGTTGGTTAAAGTATCCGTAATCGGGTTGAAGTCTAATCTTCCTGAGATTGCAACAGCAGCCACCATTTCAGGAGAAGCTACAAATGCGTGAGTATTTGGGTTACCATCAGCTCTTTTTGCAAAGTTTCTGTTGAAAGAGTGAATGATAGAGTTTTTCTCTCCTTTTTCAGCTCCTTCTCTGTCCCATTGCCCGATACATGGTCCACATGCATTGGTAAAGATTCTTGCGTTTTCAAATTTTCTGAAAGAATCTAAGAAACCATCTCTTTCCGCTGTGAATTTTACTTGCTCAGAACCAGGGTTGATTCCCAAAATAGCCTTAGGTTTTACTCCTTTTGCTACTGCATCTTCAACAATGGAAGCAGCTCTTGATAAATCTTCATAAGAAGAGTTGGTACAAGAACCGATAAGTGCCCATTCAACTTCCAGCGGCCATCCGTTTGCTTCAGCTTTTGCTCTGAATTCAGCAACAGGAGTTGCTAAGTCTGGCGTGAAAGGTCCGTTTAAGTGAGGCGTCAGCTCAGAAAGGTTGATTTCGATTAATTGGTCGAAATATTGTTCTGGATTTGCATATACCTCAGCATCACCTGTTAAGTGTTCAGCAATTTTATCAGCGGCGTCCACTACATCCTGTCTTCCTGTAGCAGCCAAATATCTTCTCATTGAATCATCGTATCCGAAAGTAGAAGTGGTAGCTCCAATTTCAGCACCCATATTACAGATAGTACCTTTACCGGTTGCAGAAAGAGATTCTGCTCCTTCACCGAAGTATTCTACGATACATCCTGTACCTCCTTTTACGGTGAGGATTCCTGCTACTTTTAAGATGACATCTTTTGCAGAAGTCCATCCGTTCATCTTTCCGGTTAATTTTACTCCGATAAGCTTAGGCATTTTAAGCTCCCAAGCCATTCCTGCCATTACATCTACTGCATCTGCACCTCCTACACCAATAGCAACCATTCCTAGTCCTCCGGCATTTACAGTGTGAGAGTCAGTACCAATCATCATACCTCCCGGGAAAGCATAGTTTTCTAATACAACCTGGTGAATAATACCGGCACCTGGTTTCCAGAAGCCAATTCCGTACTTATCACAAACAGAGCTCAAGAAATTGAATACCTCGGAGTTTTTGTTAATACCTTCTTGTAAATCTTTGTCAGCACCTACTTTCGCCTGGATCAGGTGATCCGCGTGAGCGGTTGACGGAACAGCTACTTTAGCTTTTCCTGCCTGCATAAATTGTAAAAGTGCCATCTGCGCAGTTGCATCCTGCATGGCTACTCTGTCTGGTGCAAAGTCTACATAAGAGTTTCCTCTTTCATGTGCTTTTGTAGCATTTCCTTCCCAAAGGTGGGTGTAAAGAATTTTTTCTGAAAGGGTAAGAGGTTTTCCCACGATTTGTCTTGCTGCAGCAATTCTTTCAGGGTAACGCTCGTACACTTTTTTGATCATATCAATATCAAAAGTCATATCTTAATTTAGTTTTGTTCTTTTTCCGTTAATGCTTCTTTCTTTGATTATAGAGAAAGAAAAATCATTTTTTATACATCAAAAAACGTTCCTATAATCCATAAATAGGGCTGATTTTGAGTATAAACCAAGAGATTTTATAACTTTCAATTTAAGAAAAAATAGATTCTATTTTCTAGATTTTGTCGAAAAAAAAATGTATTTATCTTAAAATGGAAACGTTCTAAACAAAAAATTGAAAGATTTTAAATCCTAAAGGACCAAAATCTTTCAATTATATTAAGTTTCAATAGTCTTTCGACTTATCTGTTCATTGTATTAGTGAGCGCTTGTACTTGTCAATTCTTTAATTGAAGGGACAAACGTTGTAAGGTCAATACCTTCCACTGCTGCTTTGTATTCGTCAATATTAGGAATACGTCCGATAATTGCAGAAAGAACAACAACCGGTGTAGAAGCTAATAAAGATTCTCCTTTTTTACGTTCAGAGTCTTCAACAACTCTTCCCTGGAAAAGACGTGTTGATGTTGCTAATACAGTGTCTCCCTTAGCTGCTTTTTCCTGGTTACCCATACAAAGGTTACATCCAGGACGCTCTAGGTACATTACATTTTCGTATTCTGTACGAGCTTCACCTTTTGGAGAATTGTCATTAAATTCGAATCCTGAATATTTTTCTAATAATTCCCAGTCTCCTTCTGCTTTTAGCTCATCAATAATGTTATAAGTAGGTGCAGCCACTACAAGAGGGGCGTTAAATTCTACTTTACCTTGTTGTTTTTCAAGGTTTCTAAGCATTTGAGAAACAATTTTTAAATCTCCTTTGTGAACCATACAAGATCCAACAAAACCAAGATCTACTTTTTTCTCTCCTCCATAATAAGAAAGATCTCTAATGGTATCGTGAGTATATCTCTTAGAAACATCATCATTGTTTACATCCGGGTCAGCAATCATTGGTTCAACAATTACGTCAAGATCAACTACTACTTCTGCATAATATTTAGCATTAGCATCAGGTGTTAAAGCTGGTTTTTCACCAGATCTGATTTCCGCAATTCTCTTATCTGCTTTGTCGATTAATCCTTGAAGAACCTTATTATGGTTATCCATCCCTTTATCAATCATAATCTGGATTCTGCCTTTTGCAATTTCCAATGATTCAATTAGGGTATTGTCTTCAGAAATGTTGATAGAAGCTTTTGCTTTCATCTCTGCCGTCCAGTCTGTAAATGTAAACGCTTGGTCAGCAGGAAGTGTTCCGATGTGAACCTCAATGATTCTACCCTGGAATACGTTTTCACCTCCAAATTGCTTAAGCATTTGAGCTTGCGTTGCATGCACTACATCACGGAAATCCATGTGCTCTTTCATGTTTCCTTTGAAAGTAACTTTTACAGATTCCGGAATAGGCATAGATGCTTCACCGGTAGCTAATGCAAGAGCAACAGTTCCTGAGTCAGCTCCAAAAGCAACACCTTTAGACATTCTGGTGTGAGAGTCACCTCCAATGATGATTGCCCACTCGTCTACAGTAATATCGTTAAGAACCTTGTGAATAACGTCGGTCATAGAGTGGTATTCTCCTTTAGGGTCACGGGCAGTGATCAAACCGAAGTCATTCATGAATTTCATCAGCTTTGGAATATTTGCCTGAGCTTTTTTGTCCCATACTGAAGCAGTGTGACATCCTGATTGGTAAGCACCGTCCACTATTGGAGAAATTACAGTAGCGGCCATTGATTCAAGTTCCTGAGAAGTCATAAGACCTGTTGTATCCTGTGAACCAACAATATTTACCTGTACACGAACGTCTGAACCTGCGTGAAGTACTTTTCCTGGAGTTGATCCCACTGCATTTCTGTTAAAGATCTTTTCTACAGCTGTAAGACCTTGGCCTTCATGAGAAATTTCTTTTGACGGAGCAAAAACAATTGGAGCTTCAACTCCTAAAAGCTGAGCAGCAAATGTTTGTAACTTTTTACCAAATACGATAGCGTAAGATCCACCAGCCTTAATGAATTCCATTTTCTGAGGCGTAAATGCCTTAGAAATGTCAATCAGCTCCTGGTCTCCATTATATAATTTTTTTGTTTTTGTATTGATAGTAAGAACTGTTCCTGTAGCTACTGAATAAGCTTGTTCAAGAATAGGTTCCCCATTTTCATTACGAACAGGGTTTCCATCTGCATCCATTTTTTTAACCCAGTTTTTAAGGTCGATACCGATACCTCCGGTAACATCTACTGTGGTAAGGAAGATTGGAGAAATACCATTGGTTCCTCCAACAATTGGAGCAAAGTTTACAAATGGTACATATGGGCTTGCCTGCTTACCTGTCCAAAGAGCTACGTTGTTTACCCCGGACATTCTGGATGAACCTACACCCATTGTTCCTTTTTCAGCAATAAGCATCACGCTTGCATCAGGATGTTGAGCTTGTAAAGCTTTAATTTCTTCCTGTGCCTGAGGAGTAATCATACACTTACCATGAAGTTCACGGTCAGATCTGGAGTGAGCCTGGTTACCCGGAGAAAGTAAATCCGTTGAGATATCTCCTTCACCTGCAATAAATGTAACTACTTTAATTTCCTCAGCTACTTCCGGAAGTTTAGTGAAGAATTCAGCCTGTGCATAGCTTTCCAGTATTTCTTTTGCAATTTCATTACCGCTGTTGAATGCCTCCTTTAAACGGTTGGTATCCGCTTCATAAAGGTAGACTTGCGTCTTAAGGACTTTAGCCGCTTCTTTTGCAATAGCTGCATCATTACCTAAAGCAAGGTCTAACAATACTTCAATTGACGGACCTCCTTTCATGTGAGATAACAATTCAAAGGCGTAAGCTGGCGATATTTCTTCTACTACGGATTCACCTAGAATGATCTCTTTTAAAAATTTGGCTTTTACCCCCGCTGCACTTGTTGTTCCTGGTAAGGTGTTGTAAATAAAAAATTTAAGAGAGTCCGTTCGATCTGCATTACCTGAATCTTTAATTTGCGCAATAATTTCGCTTAGTAATTCAGCACCATCAATTGGCTTTGGATGAAGCCCTTGGTCTTTTCTTTCTTCAATCTCTTTGATGTAATCCTTATAAATATTCATAATAGAAGTCTTTCTCTTTTAAAAGGAGATTAATAAAAATGACTGTTCAGTCATCACCTTTCTTTTACCGGTTTGTATACAATAAATAATAACATTTTGAGCCTCCGCATTTTGGTGCGAAATAGGAACCGGATAAAGTCAGTATAATCTACGTCTTTCTTTTAAGATTTTAAAATTATTAAACAATTCAAAATGTTCCCCAAAATTACGAATTTTTAATATTTTAAGAGAATGAAATTATTTAGATTCTTTATAAATATGAATTTTATAATATCTATTTTGGTTGTATTTTTGCAAGCAAATGATGAATATGAAAAATATACTGAGTGTTTTATTCGTTTTAATTTCGATTTCCACTTTTTCGCAGACCAAATCTGTGAAGAAAATTGGGACTAAGAATACCTTGAAGACCCCTGTAAAAAAGGGGCATTTGGTATCTAAGCCCAATCCGGATCTGGTGGTTATCAATAAAGACCTTCCTGTTCTTATTCCTAAGAAGAAAGGAGATAAGTTTGGCTACATCAATCAAAACGGAAAATTCATCATTCAGCCAGAATATCATATTGCCGTTTTTTTTTATGAAGATTGTAACCTTTTAAATTCCCCTAACGAAAAAATTAGAAAATACGGAGCAAAAGAGTACGCAACTGTAGAAAAGGATATGATTTCCTATCGTGTTGATCAATCCGGAAAGCGGGTTTATCAATTTAAAGATTCAGATCTTGGTAAATGTAAGTTTGAGGAATACAAGCATCAATTGTTTCAGGCTTATATCCTGAACGGATTCTATGGGATTATTGAAAAGTCAAAATTTGTGAATGCAGCCGATTATCGACAATATCAGATTTATCCTCAGTATCAATATCTTTACATCATGGAGGGAGATGATGTAGCCGATCCCATGATTGTAGCCTCCAATAATGATAAATTTGGAGTAATTGATGTCAATAACAAAATCATTGTTCCGTTCGAATATTCCAACATAAAAAGAAACTTCAGCTGGAAGCTTGGGAAGATGTTTGAAGTAACAAAAGACGGTAAAAACTACTATTACATTGATGCGAATAACAAAACCTACTAAAAATGAATCCCGAATAGTGAATAATTGTTAGAGATATCTTCACATAACGTCACGTTCAGATATCCTGCATCTGCAAAGCTATATCCCTAAATTCAATCTTATCTCATATATTTTTTGTAATTTCGCGGCTGAAATAAAGGGGTGCTTTAACAGGCTGAGATTATACCCAATGAACCTGGAACAGGTAATGCTGTTTAGGGACGTAGACTCTACTAAAGGTCTATAACTGTATAATATCTTATCGATCCCCTTTTATTCATTAAATGTTAAAGATTTATAGAATGAAAGGATTATTTTTTTTAGGGCTTACTGTAGGCTCTGTAGCCTTTATTCAGGCTCAACAAAAGGACTCCCTGAAAATCAGGGAAATTGAAGCGGTTAATTTTACCAAGAGACTTCCTGTTGCTAAGGAGATTATCAATGTTCAGAAAGATTTAGACGGAAAAAATTTGGGACAGGATCTTCCTATTCTTTTAAAAAATCAAACTTCCATTATTTCCACTTCAGATGCGGGAAATGGGGTAGGGTATACTGGTTTTAGAATTCGTGGGGTATCAGGATCGGCAATTAATGTAATGATGAATGGTGTTCCTTATAATGATTCTGAGAGTCAGGGGACATTTTTCGTTAATGTTCCGGATTTAACAAGTTCTGCATCACAGATTGTTATTCAAAGAGGGGTAGGAACTTCCAATAACGGAGTTTCTGCGTTTGGAGCAAGTATCAATGTGATTTCAAGAGAACCGGAAGAAAAATTCTACTTCAAAACAGATGATAGCTATGGTTCTTTTAATACCTATAAATATTCAGCAGAAGTAGGTTCCGGGAAATTCTGGAAGAATCGTCTTTCTGTGATGGGAAGGTATACCCGTATTCACTCTGATGGATATATAGACAGAGCCTCATCAGATTTGCATTCTTACAACTTCACAGCTTTGTTTGAGGAGGGAAAAACGAAATTGCGGTTAATGGCTTTTGGAGGAAAAGAAAAAACCTATCAGGCCTGGAACGGAATCACGAGAGAAATGTGGGAAACAAATCCGAAATTCAACAATTCTGGTTCAATCAAGGATGCTAATGGAAATGTGACAGGTTTCTATGATAACGAAACAGATAACTACAGACAAAACCATTACCAGTTGCTTTGGGAACAAAAATTTGATGATCGCTGGAATTTAGAAACCACTGTTCATTATACCAAAGGAAAAGGATATTACGAAAACTACAAGCAGAGAAGTTCTTTCTCAAAATATAATCTGCCTGATATTATTGAGAACGGGCAAACCATTAAAAAATCAGATTTTATCAGAAAAAAATGGCTGAATAATGATTTTTACGGTGTGGTTTCAACACTTTACGGGAAGTTTGAGAACCTTGACCTGAACTTTGGAGCAGTGGCCAACCAATACTATGGAAGACATTACGGAAATGTTACCGGAGTATTTTATCCGCAGATTGATGAAAGTGAATATTACAGAAATCGTTCTGTAAAGAATGAAGTTTCCGGTTTTGCTAAGGCTTTATTCAGAATGGAAAATTTTGAATTCTTCGGAGATTTACAGCTTAGAAGTATCAACTATAATACAAAGATCTTAATGGCAGGAGATGGAGAAGGTGCTGATCTTGATAAAAGCTGGCTGTTCTTTAATCCAAAGGCTGGGGTAAATTATAAAATCAATGGCGGAAAGATATTTTTATCCTATGCCCATGCCCATAGAGAGCCAAACAGAGATGATATCATGGCCAACAATGATGTAAAGCCCGAAAAGCTGCATGATTTTGAGGCCGGTCTGGAAAAACAGTTTGGTTTTTTATCCTTAACCGCGAATGTCTATTATATGTACTATGTTAATCAATTGGTTTTGAATGGTCAGCTTAATAATGTTGGGGCATTTATCAGAACCAATTCAGGGAAGAGCTACAGAAGAGGAGTTGAAGTAGGAGCATTGGCAAAACTATCAAAACAATGGGAAGTTTCAGGAAATCTAACGTTAAGCCAGAACAGAAATCAGGATTTTAATATAGAAGTTGGGGCTGCTCCGGTAAGCTTGGGAAATACTCAGATTTCATTTTCTCCAAATATGATTGCTAATTTGGGAGTGAAATTTAATCCCAATAAAAATTTCCAGTTTGCTTTAATGAACCAATATGTTGGAAAACAGTATATAGATAATACGGAAGATAAAAACTTAGAGCTCAAAGATTATTTCCTTACAGACTTTAATGCGCAGTACCAGTTTACTATTGGTAAGAATGATATTGCGTTAAAATTGTTGGTGAATAACCTGTTCAATAAAAAATATGTGAACAACGGTTCTATTAATGATGAAGGGAATCCTTTATACTTTGCACAGGCGGGAACCAACTTTATGTTCGGAATAAGCTGGAAAATTCAGTAAGCTAAGGAAAAGAATTGCAAGAAAGTAGAAAACAACATCATGGGTACCCTTGCAAATTTGCCTTTTATGATTTTAGCTTTTTACTCTTTTCATAATAATGGCTAAGCTTAAAAAAAGAACTTTAAATAATTGTATTCATGTTTTTGTACGGAATACTCAAAAGACTGTCTCGGCAGTCTTTTTTTATATCAGTTAAATATCTTCAAAAGTCATGAAAAAGTTATAAATTTGCCACCAAATGAATATTTCAGCATACATTTTAGAATACTTAAAACAATTTGGAACTGCCACGGTTCCAGGCTTTGGTGTGTTTTCTCTGAAAAATTCTAAGGCAATTATCAATTCTGAAAACGGAAGTATTTTACCTCCGGCCAGCCAGATTGAATTTACGATTGACTATGAAGTACAGGCTGAAGATCTTACCGCTTTTATAGCCCGAGAAAAACAAATGTCTTTGGACGCTTCCAGAAGTGATCTTAAAATACAGACGGATTTCTGGAAGAAAAAGCTTCAGGCAGAACAGGTTCTTGAAATTCAGAATCTGGGAACAATCTTCATAGAAGAGGGACATACCCATTTCAAGGGAAAAAGAGTAGAAGCCGGACATCCGGATTTTTATGGATTGGAAGAAATCAGATTCTCCGATATCAATAATGGAGAAAAAGTAAATGCTTCTGAAAACCGTGAAAAGGATTATAAATTTAAAAAAACGATCCTTTGGATTTTCCTTTTAATTATTCCGGTCCTGGGTATTTTATACTTTGCATTTACCCAGCAGGAACTTCTTTTTGGAAAAAAATCTTTCAATAAGGTTTCCGTACAGACTTCTACACACAGAATTGTAAAAGATACGGTGAAGATGGTGGCACATACACCGGAAGCTCCGGTTTCCGATTCATTGAAAAAAGATTCATTGGCAAAACCTGTCGGAAAAGGAACAAAAACAGTTCCGACAGCTCCAAAAAACACTAAGAATAAATGGCAAAAATAAAAAAAGCGTCAGAATCCCTGACCATCATGACTAATATCGTTCTTCCGAACGAAACCAACTCTTTAAGAAACCTTTTTGGAGGTGAGCTTTTAGCAAAAATGGACCGTTGTGCATCTATTTCTGCGGCAAGACATTGCGAAAGAAGAGTTGTAACAGCATCTGTAAACCACGTTTCTTTCAATCACCCAATTCCTGAAGGAGGAGTGGTGGTTCTGGAATCTAAGGTTTCTAGAGCATTCTCTACTTCTATGGAAGTATATGTGGATGTGTGGTCAGACGATCCTATTAATCAGAAAAAAATTCACACTAATTCTGGGATCTATACTTTCGTTGCGGTAGATGAATTCAACCGTCCGATTCCAATTCCTGATATGGTTCCGGAAACAGAAGAGGAAAAAGAAAGATATGCGGCTGCATTCCGTAGAAAAGAACTTTCATTAATCCTTTCCGGAAGAATGAAACCTTTGGAATCTGTGGAGCTTAAGAAGTTATTCCAGGAGCCACAAGAGCCGAAGAAAGACAAAAAATAAAATAAATATTTTATAAGAAAGAATGCTTTTAAACTTTGCTGAGTGCTAACGCCTTTGCGAGCTTAGAAGCATTTGTATTTTCCATACTCTAGCGAAATGAGGGTTTAAATAAATATCCTATCATTCAGAAATAACACTTACCTATTTCTTAATTTCTAAATTTTATATTAAGATGAAAATTCTCCTTTTAGATAAAAACCATCCCCTTATTACGGAACAGCTTTTAGCACAAAACTTTATATTGGAAGAAGACTTTACGTCCTCTTATGATGAGGTTTGTCAGAAAATTGAAAATTATGACGGGATTATTATTAGAAGTAGAATTCCTTTGGATAAAAATTTTCTAGAACAAGGAAAAAATTTGAAGTTTATTGCCAGAGTAGGAGCGGGAATGGAAAATATTGATATTCCGGCTGCAGAAGCACTGGGGATTCAACTTATCAATTCTCCGGAGGGTAATAGAGACTCAGTAGCAGAACATGTTGTTGGGATGCTTTTAGTGATTATGAATCGTCTGTTTATTGCTTCTCAGGAAGTGAAAAATGGGATCTGGAAACGTGAAGAGAACAGAGGTGATGAATTGCTAGGGAAAACTGTAGGGTTGATAGGATACGGAAATATGGGGAAAGCCACGGCTAAAAGACTTTCAGGTTTTGGATGCAAGGTGATTTTCCATGATATTCTTCCTGATCTTTCTGACGAATTTGCTACACAGGTTACATTAGATGAACTAAAGCAATCTGCAGAGGTTCTGAGCTTACATATTCCGCTGACTTCAGAAACGCATTATCTTATTGATAAAAAATTCATTTCTGAAATGAAAAACGACTTCTATTTTGTGAATACAGCCAGAGGAAAAAATGTAGAAACTAAAAGTTTAGTAGAAGCAATGAAGATGGGTAAGGTAAAAAGTGCTTGTTTGGATGTTCTGGAATATGAAAAGTCTTCCTTTGAAAATCTTGAAATAGAAAATGAAGATTTAAAATATCTGCTGGAATCTGAGAAAGCAATCGTAACACCACATATTGCAGGTTGGACGCATCAGAGCAAAGAAAAGCTAGCCCAGTTTATTGTAGATAAAATTGTAGCTTCACACGGCTAGGTTAAGAATACTAATGAGGCTGAGAAATGAAAATAATGGGTAAGATTTACTTTTTCTCAGCTTTATATCTCTACTTTCTCTTTTCATTGTTTCGCTATTTATGTTAAATAATTCATAATGTCGCTCTCATATTTACTATTTACTTTCGAGTTTTATTAAATTGCCGCTCATTTTTGAATCTCATGAAGACGCGTAACTTAGTACTTATTGTAACTGTTTTTTTATCCCTTTTTTCCTGTAAAAATAAATCTGAATCCAAAGAGGCTTCTGCTGAAAACACGACCAATCTTCCCAATTATGGGAATGTAGATCTGGGTAATGTTTTTACTAAAGCAGATGGCCAGCTTTCTGATAAAGAATCATTAACCGGATATATAGATCAATACTATAAAAAAATATGGGATGGAGGCGACTTAAGCGGAGGGATCTTGGTGGCAAAAGGAGATGAAATTCTGTATGAAAATTACAGAGGTTTCGGAAGAGAAGGCCATCAAATGCCAATTGATAAGAATACCCCTTTGCATGTAGCTTCTGTGTCGAAAACCTTAACAGCTATGGCCATGATGAAATTGGTAGAAGCCGGAAAAATCAAACTTTCTGATCATCTTACTCAATTCTTTCCAGGGTTTCCTTATCCTAACGTTACAGTTCAGACTTTATTGGATCAGCGAAGTGGCCTTCCAAAATATGAATATTTCATCACGAAAATACAGCCTGCTCCGGCAGAGCTTTCCAAGCCATTCATAACCAATCAGGATGTATTGAATATGATCATCAAATATAAACCGGATTTGGCAAGAGATACCGATACCGGATTTATGTACTGTAATACTAATTTTGCCTTATTGGCTTTATTGGTTGAAAAGGTAACAAAGACTCCTTTTCCACAGGCGATGAAGGAAATGATTTTTACTCCTTTAAAAATGAATAACACTTACATTTTTCAGGAAAAAGATATTCCAACGGCTTCACAATCTTTCTATTATGGGGCAAATAAACTATATCCTTTAGATAGACTCGATCTTATCTACGGAGATAAAAACGTTTATACTACACCAAGAGATTTATATAACTTCTCAAAGGCTATGTTTTCTAAGGATTTCCTAAAACCTGAGTTGATGCAGATGGTCTTTACACCATACAGCAATGAAAAAGCAGGAATGAACAATTATGGTCTGGGCTTTAGAATGAAAATATTTGACAACGGTGAAAAGCTTACCTATCATAATGGATGGTGGCATGGAACCAATTCTGTATTTGCTCATCTTTTAAAATCTAAGGTTACCATTGTAGCCATTGGAAATAAGTATTCAAATAAAGTATATACAGCACTTGCTCTATCCGGATTATTTGAAAATTTCCCTTTACAGCAGGAGAAACTTCAAACTGTAATGAGCGGTAGTAAAGATACTTTGAATAGCGGACACGAAGTTTTTGGAGAATAATGTTTACTTTTGCTTAAACATTTTCATGAAAAGGTTTCTTTTATTATTTGTTATCAGTTTTCTTGTACACTCTTGTGCAAGAGTTGGGTCTCCAATTGGAGGACCTAAAGATACGTTGGCTCCAAGATTTTTAAGTTCAAATATTGATACCACGAGAATCAATGTGAAAAGAGATATCCACGAACTCCGTCTGGATTTTGATGAATATATTACATTAAAGGATATCAATAAAAACCTGATCATTTCTCCGCCAATCAAAAATATCAAGCGAATTCTTCCGTCCAATATTGCAAATAAATTCGTTCTGATCCAATGGACAGACACCCTTCAGGCAAATACAACCTATAATTTCAACTTTGGGAATTCAATTGTAGATAATAACGAGACTAATATTCTGCGTTATTTCAATTTTGCTTTCTCTACAGGAGATAAGCTGGATGATTTGTATATCAGCGGTGAGATAAAAGATGCCTTGGAAATCAAAAAGAAATCGGGTAACAATGAAAATAAATTGGTTGTAGGGCTGTATCAGGTAAAAGATACCATGAACTATAAACAAAAACCTTATTACATCACAAAAGTGGATGATGATGGGTATTATGAAATGAATTACCTTTCTCCCGGAAAATATAAAATGATTGCTTTTGATGATGAAAATGGAAACTCATTGTATGATCCTGGAAAAGAAAAAATAGGATTTAATAAGGAAATTATAAATGTTGAAAAATCCATTTCCGGTTTAAATCTAAAAGTCTATCCATCCAAGAAGCCTTTGAAATATTCAGAAATGAAAGAAATTGGTGGTGGAATTCTTATGACATTTGAGGGACATCCGGAAGAAGTAAAAGTTCAGTCTGTCACGGCTAAACTTAAGGATATAAAAGTAACTCATCGTCCTAAATCTGATTCTGTAAGAATTTGGTTTGATGCTGTTAAAGATAATGTTGGACAAGAGTCCAATGAGAAGCTAGAGTTTAGCTATGATATAGGCAGTAAGCAGGATACAGTTTCCGTATTCTACAAATATAATAAGAAGAATGCGATGGATATTGTCAGTGATAACGGCGGTGGTTCACTAGCTCCAAAATCTGACTTTAAAATTGCCTCTACATACATTGTTGATAAAATTGATCCATCAAAATGGGTATTGAAAAGTGATAGTTTGACAACGCAGGAATTTACAGCTGCAATATCAAAGACTAATCCCTATCAGATTATCGTGAAGTCAGACTTTGTCAGTGGAAAAAAATACCAGCTTACCATTCCAAAAGAGACTGTTTCTTCTTTCTATAATAAAAATACACAATCCAAAAGATTCGATTTTGAATTTGATAAAGTAGAGCAATTTGGAAGTCTGGAATTTACACTTCAGAATGCACCGGCTTCCAGTTATTGGATTCAGCTACTGGACTCTTCTGAAAAGATAGTATATCAAAAATATACCAAAGGGGATGTTATAAAATTTGACATTCTGAAACCCGAAGAATATATCGTAAGAATATTGGTAGATAATAATGAAAACCAGTATTGGGACGAAGCAGATTTTAGTAGTGAAATATTTGCAGAAGATGCTTACGTTTTCTATAAAAAAGCTGTGGTAAGGCCTTTATGGGAAACCCGAGAAAATTGGGACCTGAAAGATACCCGAACTCTTGATAACCCTAAAGGAACCTCTTCTTCAACAGCACCTACGGGACTTTCTGCAAATCAGGAAGAATCTGTGAAGACTGAAACAGAAGCGAAAAAAGAAATCAAGTCCAATAACGAGATTATAACTCCGGTAAAGTAGACTTATGAAGACGGCAAAGAAAATAATATTCTGGGTTTTTGTGGCTTTTGCCATCATCCAATTTGTTCCTATTGATACAGTTAATAAAGCTGTTGATTCCAAGGTGAATTTTGTTCAGGTTAAGAAGACCCCGGAAAAAGTAAGTACATTGCTTAAAAATGCATGCTATGATTGTCATTCAAATGAAACAGTCTATCCTAAATATGCTTTTATTGCACCCATTTCATGGTCCGTAAAAAGCCATGTAAATGAAGGACGCCAGCATCTTAACTTTTCTATTTGGGGAACATACAACAAAGAGCTTAAGGAAAATATGCTCGATAGGTCTATTGAAGCCCTTAAACATAAGACAATGCCGTTTCCGGGATATATAGTTTATCATAAGGAGGCCAATCTTTCAGAAGCCGAAAGATCACTGCTTATTCAGTATTTTGAAGAAATGCTGAAATCTAAGACTTATTAACTTTAGAAATTTCTAAAGCTATTTTTAATTATAAAAAATCTCTCGCAGATTTTGCAGATTCGGCAGATGATTATGATTTAATAATCCGCTTAATTTGCAAAATCTGCGAGAGAATATTTAGAAAAATTATTTCTTTAGATACCCTTCAAAAAACTTTTTCTGAGAATCAAAGGCGATATCTTCAAGCTGAAGTTCCCCTAAAGGAATCCATACCGCTTCTGAAATCTCTGAAAGTTCAAGACTTACCTCAAATTTTTCCGATACATTATACTCATAAAAGAGATCAATTGTATTGTAATCAATTTCCTTATACTGGTAAATATTAGGAAGACTTGTAAGGTATTTCAGGTTTGAAATATCAATATCAAGCTGAAGTTCTTCAAAAAGTTCTCTTTTGCAGGTTTCTTCTGCACTTTCATTTGGATCAACGAAACCTCCGGCCAAATCCAGCTTTCCTTTTTTAGGATCCCTGTTTCTTCGGGTAAGGTAGATCTCGTCTCCACATCTGATGACAACTGCTACCGCACCTGCCACATTATGATAAAGTGAAAAACCACAATCAGGACAGCTCCATTTCTTTTCGCCATCCCAATGTAAGGACTCTTTGCCACAGCTTGGGCAATATTTCAATAGCTTCATTGAGTAATATTCATATTTCTAGGGTGATAACTCAAGATAACATCCCTTAATTCTTCTGTTTTCAGGTGAGTATAGATTTCCGTTGTTGTAATGCTGGAATGACCCAGCATTTCCTGAATATAACGAAGATCAGCTCCATTCTGCAGCAAATGAGTTGCAAAAGAATGTCTGAAAGTATGGGGTGAAATCTTTTTGTTAACCCCAGCTTTATCTGTAAGTTCTTTAATGATAAGAAATACAATTACCCTAGACATGGAAGTACCACGACTGTTCAGGAATAAGGTGTCTTCATATTTCTTATTAATTTTACCCTTAGAGCGTACCTCTTTAATGTAACTTTCCAACAGTTCTGCTGTATAGTCAGCTAAAGGAACAAAACGGGTTTTGTTTCCCTTTCCGTTCACTTTAATGTACTGCTCTTTAAAGTTGATATTGGAGATCTTCAGGTCAATCAGTTCAGAAACACGGAGTCCGCAACCATATAGTACTTCAATGATACTTTGGTTTCTTTTTCCGAGATCTGTATTGACCTCAATAGCTGCAATAATTCGGTTAATGTCAGGTAAACTTAAAGTATCAGGTAGATACAGTCCCAGTTTAGGGCCTTCAAGTAAAGCCGCAGGGTTGTCTTCACGATATTCATCCTCTAGTAGAAATTTAAAGAAAGACTTTATGGAAGATATCCATCTTGCCTGAGATCTTTCGCTGAATTTCTGCTTAGAAAGATTGAAAATGTATTCCTGCAGGTTTTCGTAGCCGATAGAATCTGGACCGACGTTTTCCAGATCTTCTTCTGCGTAATCTTTTAGTTTCTTAATGTCCCGAACGTAAGCGTCGAGCGTGTTTTCTGAAAAATTTCTTTCGAAGCGAAGAAATATTTCAAAATCTTTGATCTTTTCATCCCAAGTCATTTGTGCTTATTTTTTTAGTTCACAGTCCGATATTTGTTCTATTTCAATGTTATGGTTTCTTAGGAACGATATCCCATCGTCATCCGAATACTCATTAATATACACCAGTCTTGCAATACCAGCCTGTAGGATTAGCTTACTGCATTCCTTACAGGGTGACAGCGTTAGATATAACGTTGCTCCTTTTGCTGATTGTGTAGAAGCCGCCAGTTTTAAGATAGCGTTGGCTTCTGCATGTAATACATACCAGTGCGTTTTTCCCTCCCCATCTTCACAGCAGTTTTCGAATCCCGAAGGAGTTCCGTTGTAACCATCTGAAATAATCATCCTATCTTTTACGATAAGAGCCCCTACTTGTTTTCTCTTACAGTAGGAGAGTTTTGCCCATTCCTGGGCCATTTTTAGATAAGCTTTATCAAACTTATTCATACCGCAGCATTAGTTTTTTCGAAATAATTTGGATTAAAATCTTTTAAAAAGATTAGAAGTTGGGCTTTCTTTTCTCTAGGAAAGCAGTTACTCCTTCTTTTTTATCTTCCATTTCAAAAAGCTCCCCGAAATACTTGATTTCAGTTTCAAAACCTTTATCCGTGTCAGATAAATTTACGGCGTTTATAGCCTTGGATATTGCCATTGGTGAATTATAGGCAATAGTGTTCGCTAATTCTTTCGTTTTGGTTAATAATTCTTCAATAGGGTATACTTCATTGACCAGTCCTATCTCTTTTGCTTTTTGCGCAGGGATCATTTTGGCAGAGAAGATCATTTCGTTGGCAATACCTTTTCCTACAAGCTTCGGAAGCCTTTGAGTTCCTCCGTATCCGGGAATTAATCCCAGAGTTACTTCAGGAAGCCCCAATCTTGCATTTTCCGATGCGTATCTGATGTGGCATGCCATAGCAAGCTCTAAACCTCCTCCTAATGCAAAACCGTTTACGGCTGCAATAACAGGCTTAGACATATTTTCAATTTTATTGAACAGAGAGTTTTGTCCATTTCTGGCAAGCTCTTCAGCTTTTTCCTGTCCAAAATCACTAAACTCTTTAATGTCAGCTCCAGCTACGAAAGATTTTTCTCCACTTCCTGTAAGGATAATTACTCTGCAGGAATTGTCTGAATTAAGCTCATCCAGTGCTGTACTGATTTCCTGAATCGTTTTTGCATTTAAAGCATTTAAACTTTCAGGTCTGTTTATGGTAATGATAGATAATTTATCTTCCTTTTTTAATAATATATTTTCGTAACTCATTTTTCCACTTTAAAATATCATCCTTTGCAAATTATGAATTTTTTACAAAAAAAAGGAAAAAATATTATTTTTTTTTCCTTTTTTTTTATTTATTGTTCAATATGATTATTTGGAGTGATTCATCATATTTGCATCAATATTTACGTTTAATTGTGAAGCTACTTTCATGCCAAGCTCAATGTTGGCGCGGAAAAAATGACACAATTGTCGGTTAATAATCTCATCTTTTTTCGGTCCGCTGATTCCTTTCATACTTCCTATGATATTTTGGATCAAACGGTTTCTGTCATCAGCATTCATTGCTTTTGAATAAAGAAGTCCCGGTTGAGTATAATGATCACTGTCATTATCATTTCTGTTGTAGCTGGCAACATGAGCGCTATCTAATTCATACTCATAGTTTTTGTAAGATGAATCTGCTTGAATGTCGTCGAAGCTGTTTGGATGATAGTTTGGTTTATCCTGATAATGGCTTGAATCTGCCATATAGCCGTCTCTTTGATAGTTATTGACTGCAAAAGGGCATCTGTTTACCTCCAGTTGGTGAGCATTTACTCCCACTCTGTATCGGTGAGCATCAGGATAAGAGAATAATCTTCCCTGAAGCATTTTATCCGGAGAGAAACTGATTCCGTTGATCAGGCTGCTTGGAGAGAATGTGGATTGTTCTACGTGTGCAAAATAGTTGACGGGAACTTCATTAAGCTCCATTTCTCCTACCTCAATCAATGGGAAGTCATCATGGAACCATACCTTGGTTACGTCAAAAGGATTCCATCTGAAATCTTTTGCCTGCTCCTCAGTCATCACTTGGATGTACATGGTCCATTTCGGGAAATCCCCATTTTCAATGGCGTTGCAAAGGTCTTCCTGTGCGAAGTCCGGGTTTTCTCCTGCCATTTTTACAGCTTCTTCATCGGTGAAGTTTTTTACACCTTGTTTTGTCTTAAAATGGAACTTTACCCATACTCTTTCATTTTTGTCATTGATCATGGAAAAGGCATGAGATCCAAAGCCATGCATATGTCTATAGCCATAAGGCGTTCCTCTGTCTGACATTAATATAAGAACCTGGTGAAGTGATTCCGGATTTAAACTCCAGAAATCCCACATCATAGTGGCGCTTTTTAGATTGGTCTTAGGAAGTCTTTTTTGAGTATGTATAAAATCCGGAAATTTTTTAGCATCCTTAATAAAGAATACGGGAGTGTTGTTTCCTACAAGATCCCAGTTTCCATCTTCAGTATAAAATTTTAGGGCAAAACCTCTAGGATCTCTAGCGGTATCTGCACTTCCTTTTTCGCCGCCCACTGTAGAAAAACGGGCAAACATTCTGCAAGAGTTTCCTACTTTTGAAAACAAATTAGCTTTTGTGTACTGGCTGATATCATGAGTTACGGTAAAGGTTCCGTATGCTCCGCTTCCTTTGGCATGTACAATTCTTTCAGGAATTCTTTCCCTAACGAAATGTGCAAGATTTTCCTGAAGAATAAAGTCCTGCAGCAATACCGGGCCTCTTGGTCCTACCGTCTGGGAATCCTGATGCTCAAAATAAGGTGCGCCGTTGCTTAACGTTAATTTTTTAGAATCCATATAATTGATGATTTTGAATAATTGTTTCCTTTTTCTAAATCGAAGTGTAAAGGTAGTGAATATCAAATTTACTTGAATTTTTAATTGCTAATAACAAAAACGTTATATCTTTGTAATAGATAATATTAATCAAATGAACATTCAGCAACTTGAATATCTTATCGCTGTTGATAAGTATAAACATTTTGGTAAAGCAGCTCAGGCTTGCTTCATTACCCAACCTACGTTAAGTGCCATGATACAGAAATTTGAGGACGAACTGGATGTAAAGGTTTTTGACAGAACTACCCACCCTATCCGTACCACAGATGTAGGTCTTCAGATCATTGATCAGGCCAAGGTGATTATAGAATCTGTCAATGAGCTGAAAAACAAGGCCAACCTTTTGAATAATATTTTAGGAGGAACCATCAATTTAGGAATCATTCCTACCGTTTCCTCATTTATCCTGCCTACGGAGATCTTTAAATTCCTTGAAGACAATCCGAAGATTCAGATGAATGTAAAGGAAATGACAACAGATAATATTATTAAAGCTCTAAAAGCCGGAGAATTGGATGCGGGAATTATTTCCACTCCTTATGATACTGCGGACGAGTTTTATCAGGATTTCTTATTCAATGAAGAATTGATGATCTACAGCTCCAATACTGAAGCGAACAAAAAGAATTCTTACATTATCCCTGAGGATCTGAATGTAGAAAAGGTGTGGTTACTTGAAGAAGGAAACTGTCTTAGAAATCAATTTGAAAATATCTGTCACCTTAAGGAAAATACTCTGAAGCCTAAAAATTTAGATTTCCTGGCGTCCAATATTCAAACCTTGGTACATATGGTAGATAAGGTAGGAGGGATCAGTATTCTTCCGGAATTGGCATTGAGCCAGCTTTCTGAAGAGCAGAAAAAGAACGTCTTCAGATTCAAAAAACCCTTCCCTTACAGAGAAATCAGTATCATTTATTATAAGCCAACCTTTAAGCAGAAGATTATTGATGAATTGTCACATTCTATCAAAAATTCTTTAGAACTTAAACTGAATTATCACGCAAGTCCGAAAGAATTTGTAAGCATAAAGCCTCAGTAATTGAAAGGCTTTAAAGTGATACAAATCATTAATTTAAAGAAAATTATAATTAGTAAACAAAAATTTTGAGTATTACAAAAATAGTGCTTAAATTTGCTGACGTTTACCACGAGGAAAAATTTGACCTGATTGCAACCTCTATAAAAAAATGCTAAAACAGTATTCTTTTTTCGGGCAATTTTATTCTTATTTTTCTTCGTCAATATTTTTTAATCTAAAAAACAAAGAATAATATGTCTTATTTATTTACGTCTGAATCAGTTTCAGAAGGACATCCGGATAAAATTGCAGATCAAATTTCTGATGCATTAATCGACAATTTCTTAGCGTACGATAAAAGTTCAAAAGTAGCATGTGAAACTCTGGTAACTACAGGACAGGTAGTATTGGCCGGAGAAGTAAAATCTGATGCTTATCTTGACGTTCAAACAATTGCTAGAGAAGTAATCAACGGAATTGGTTACACAAAAGGTGAATATATGTTCAACGGGGATTCTTGTGGAGTAATTTCTGCAATCCATGAGCAGTCTCCTGACATCAACCAGGGAGTTGACAGAGCTGTAAATGATGAATCTTTTGAAGCTAAAGCAAATGCACAAGGAGCAGGTGACCAGGGGATGATGTTTGGATACGCTACCAATGAAACGGCAAATTATATGCCTCTTGCTTTGGATTTAGCACATACCATCCTTAAGGAACTTTCTGCTATCAGAAGAGAAAATAAGGAGATCACTTATCTTCGTCCTGATGCAAAAAGCCAGGTTACTATTGAATATTCAGACGACCATAAGCCCATCAGAATTGATTCTATCGTAGTTTCTACTCAGCATGATGACTTCGGAGCTGAAGAAGAAATGCTGAACAAGATCCGTGAAGATATCAAGAGCATTCTTGTTCCTAGAGTGGTTGCTCAGCAGACAGAGGAAATTAAGGCTTTATTTAATGATCAGATCAAATATCACATCAACCCTACAGGGAAATTCGTTATCGGAGGACCTCACGGAGATACCGGTCTTACAGGTAGAAAAATCATTGTTGATACATATGGTGGTAAAGGAGCTCACGGTGGTGGTGCTTTCTCTGGAAAAGACCCGTCAAAAGTAGATAGAAGTGCTGCGTATGCTACAAGACACATTGCTAAGAACTTGGTAGCAGCAGGTATTGCTGACGAAGTTTTGGTGCAGGTTTCCTATGCAATTGGAGTAGCTGAGCCTTGTGGTTTATACATCAATACTTACGGAACTGCAAAAGTTGATCTTCACGATGGTGATATCGCGAAAAAAGTTTCTACAATCTTTGATTTAAGACCTTACGCTATTGAGCAGAACTTAAAGCTAAGAAATCCTATCTATCAGGAAACTGCTTCTTACGGACACATGGGTAAAGAGCACTATGTAGCTGATAAAACATTCAACAAAGGTCATAAGAATGAACTTACGTTGAAAGATCTTGAGTTCTTTACTTGGGAGAAACTAGACAAAGTAGAAGAAATTAAAGCCGCTTTTGGAATTTAATTTTTCTTTGGAATAAATATATGAACTGCTTTATCTTCTGATAAGGCAGTTTTTTTTAATTTTACATGATAATAAATAGAAAGATGATGAATTTTCGAACTGCAATTACAATCCTATCCCTGATTTTGCTAAGTACATTGGCAAAAGCTCAGTATACCATGCACAAAATGATTACGGTAGGATATACCTATCAAAATCAAAGTTTTGGAGAAGTAGGAGGTAAGTTGCTTTTTCTTAAAAATGATGATGTAATTTATAGATTGGGAGGCTCTGCCTTAATGGGTGCTACGGATTCTAAGTTTGCCATCATGCCGAAGCTTCAGGCTGATGTATTGCTTAACTTTCAAAAAAATGTGGACTTCTATCATTCCTATTACTTTTTAGTAGGAGCGGAGGGGACCAACAAGTATATAGCCCCGAAAATTGGCGTTACTTTATTTGGAATGCTGGATCTTACAGGGGGGTATGCCTTCCCTATCGGAGATACCCGATTAAACGGAAAAGAAATGAAAGGTCTAAATATTAATTTTACATTAAATATCCCTACTGTCTTTATTCATGACATGTTTAAATGATTTTTTTTAAATTTTTCTTGTGAAAATTTAATAATAGCTTAACAGTTATTAAAAAATTATTATATTTACACCATAATATAAGTGTACCGCCTATTGAAGAGACTCTACTCTAGAAAACTGTTTTGTATATACAGCAAAGGCCAGATGAAATATCTGGAGGATTACCTGTCTGCAAATATTTATATTGAGAAGAGTTATGAAATCAAAATCGGATAGTTTACTAATTTCGCTTTACCAGAAAGGTGACGAGGGAGCATTGTCTACCCTCATTCATCGCCACCAGAGAGAGCTGTTTACATTCATTTTTTACAAAATTAATGATGAAGATTTAGCCAACGATGTTTTTCAGGATACATTCATGAAAATTATTGTAATGCTAAAGGAAGGACGTTATAACGAAGAGGGTAAATTTATCCTTTGGGCCAAAAGAATCTCCCACAACCTAATCATTGACCATTTCAGATCAAAAGCCAAAAACATCAAGGTTTCAGAAACTACATTTGAAACTGATGAATATTCTATTTTTGACCTGATCAGAGAGCCTTCAGAAAATATTGAAGATCAATTGGTAACGAATCAGATTCAGGAAGACCTATTGAGAATGTTACAGTTTCTCCCACAAAATCAGCAAGAAGTAATCAAATTAAGATTCTTTGACGGGCTGAGTTTCAAGGAAATTGCAGATCACACAGATATGAGCATTAATACGACACTCGGAAGGGTAAGGTATGCGCTGATCAACCTGAGAAAAATCATGGAGGAAAATAACATAATATTAACCAGGTAGATAATATTTTGTGAAATTTTACGTTTTTAAGGAAAACATATCTCGCCTATGAAAAAAAATGATTCCTTAAAAGTGAAAACTTTGAAACCTAAGAAACAAACCATTGATTTTCTGCTCAATTTTTCTAAAAATCTTGAAATTGTGAAAAGCAAGAGCAAGAATTATCCTATCTCAAAAAATTAAAATTATTAACTTTGTGCTGTATGAGAATGCAGCACGTTTTTTTTGACCTGGACAATACGCTCTGGGATCATCGTAGAAATGCCTACCTAACCATCAAAGAACTTTTCGAAAAACAAGAAATTACTTCGAAGTATAATATCGACTTTGAAGAGTTTCATGATGTTTACCATGAGATCAATGAAGATCTTTGGGAGAAAATAAGAGATGGAATTATAGGCAAAGAGTATTTGAGAGAACACCGTTTTTATGATTCCTTCATGCATTTTGGAGTGGATAATAAAGAACTGTCACTTTATTTTGAGGAAAATTTTCTGGACAACATTGTAAGCCATAATGAATTGGTGGAGGGTGCAGAAGATATTCTTGATTATTTAAAGGCTAAGAATTATACGTTACACATTATTTCTAATGGGTTTCAGGATGTAACGGAAAGAAAATGCACCCTATCGGGTATTGCACCTTATTTTAAAACAATTACCAGTGCAGATGCCATAGGAGTAAGAAAACCTAACCCTAAAATTTTTGAATATTCTCTGGGGCTTTCTGATGCTAAAAAAGAAGAAAGTATCCTTATCGGAGATGACTGGGTTGCTGATGCTATGGGAGCAAGAGACTTCGGAATGGACTCTATTTTCTTTGATGTCTATAAGGAAGACAAACAGGGAACAGGATTGAAAGCCATTACCCATCTTCACCAGATCAAGGAATATCTGTAGTTTCCTGATCAAGCTTAAAGGCAAACTTATAATTAAACCATTAAGGCTATTGAAGCTCTTAAGAGAAAGACTTACGTCTAGGAAGGCAATAAGGATTTATTCTCTTAAAAACTTACTCTATTCTTAATGGTTTAATTATATCCTCTATTCTTGCCATTTTTATCACTTTATTTTTATCCATTAAGTTTTTCCCAATTCTTTCCTAAATTGATTTGGATCTTTGCTCTATAATAATGACAGAAAAACTTAATGTTATGAAAAATGTAAAGAAAATCACAGGAGTATTTATTTTAATTTTTATGTTAATGGGAAGCTTAATGTTTGCACAGGACAGAGCTATAAACCCAAATCAACTGCCTAAGACAGCCAAAACTTTCCTTGCAGCTCACTTTAAAGGGATTGCTGTAAGTTCAGTGATAGAAGACAGAGAAATCTATGGTGTGGATGATTATAAGGTATACCTGAGCAACGGAATGAAAATGGAATTTGACAGCAACGGAACCTGGAAAGAAGTTGATGGCAAACATCAGAAAATTCCATATGGTTTTATTCCTGCATCCATTAAAAACTATAGCACAAAGAATTTCCCGAATA
Organism: Chryseobacterium aurantiacum; assembly: GCF_003020585.1. Taxonomy (GTDB): domain Bacteria; phylum Bacteroidota; class Bacteroidia; order Flavobacteriales; family Weeksellaceae; genus Chryseobacterium; species Chryseobacterium aurantiacum. The sequence goes on along the minus strand of NZ_PXUE01000007.1, from coordinate 74,909 downwards.
CCTATATCATGAAGATAGAAAAGAAAAGATGGTCTTATAAGGCTGAACTTTCCAACGGACTGGAGCTGGAATTTGATAAAAACGGAAATTTTAAAAGAATTGACGATTAGTTCTGAACTAAAGACTAACAATAAAATTTTAATACTATGGTTAATTGGAATTTAATAAACAGCAACGGGAGAAAAGCATCTTCCGGTAAGATTAGAAAAAGTATTGTGTCTTTTATGACCAAGCACCATCCGTGCAGCGTGGTTAGTTCCATTGAGAAAAAATATAATGCCTATAAAATTCATTTAATGAGCGGTTTGTGTCTTGTTTTTGATGCAGATGGACGCTTTGTAAAATCAAATTAACTTTTGAAAGAATGGGAGCCGGAGGACTAAAGAATGTTGAAATGACAAGCTTTATTCTTCTGGCTTCCAACTTTATAATTTCATATATTTGATATAAGCTTAATTGTGCCGAAAGGCATTACAAACCGCTGGTAATATGAAGATTTTAATAGTAGAAGATGAACCGGACCTAAGGGATACTGTACAGAAATTTCTGGAAGCAGAACATTTTATTGTAGAACATGCAGAGAATTACAGTTCCGGACTGGAAAAGATTATATCCTATGAATATGACTGCATTCTTCTGGATATCATGCTGCCTGACGGAAGTGGTATAGACCTGTTGAGAGAAATAAAGAAGCTGCACAAAAAAGATCCGGTAATCATTCTGTCTGCAAAAGACTCTGTGGATGATAAGGTAACAGGATTGGAAATTGGAGCAGATGATTATCTTGCAAAGCCCTTTCACCTTGCAGAGCTGATGGCTAGGATCAGATCTGTAATAAGAAGAAAAAATCAGGATGGAGAAAATATTATCAGGTATAAAAATATAAGCATTGATCCGGAAAACAGAAATGTAAAGATAGGTGCTGAGGAGCTGGTCCTGAACCGTAAGGAATATGATCTTTTGTATTACTTTTTGATTCACCCGGAAAAAACATTGCAAAAAACTACCTTGGCCGAGGCCATCTGGGGAGATTATATAGATCAGGCAGACAGCCTGGATTTTATTTACTCACAAATCAAAAATCTTCGTAAAAAACTGAAAACACTTAATGCAGAAGCAGACTTTCAGGCAGTATACGGAATAGGATATAAATTTGTCTAATGAAGGTTTCTTTAAAATATTATACCATCAAGTACCTTATCATGATCCTTCTGCTGATTATAGCAGTTTGGGCAGGGTTATTTTATGCCTATATTCTGGATGAAGTGCATGATAATGTGGATGATGGACTGAAAGATCGTAAAATACAGATCATTAAAGCGGTCTATCTTAATCCTCAGCTTTTAAAAAATAATGATTTTGGTTTCAATGAATTCAAGATGATGCCCATTAGTGCCGGAGAGTACAAAAATAAAAGCAGGCTCTACAATAAAATGTATTATATGGAGTATGATGATAAAGATCAACCTTACAGGGTTTTGGAGGCGGATTTTATTGATCAGTTCAAAAATCATCAGAGATTGGTGATCAGAACTTCTACTGTAGAGGAAGATGAGTTAATCTATGATCTTACCACTGCTTTAATTGTGCTTTATATTGTCTTGGTGATAAGTATTGTTGCTGTCAATGGATATCTCCTTAACAAGGCTATGCGTCCGTTCTATCTAATTTTGGATAAGCTTAAAAAATATCAGTTTGGAATTCCGTTTTCACAGGAAGATCAAACCTATCGTATAACTGAGTTTGAGGAATTAAATGTTGAAATCAATGAAATGATTGAACGTAATGAACTTGTTTTCTATCAACAAAAGCAATTTATCGAAAACGCATCTCATGAGCTGCAGACACCGCTTGCCATTGTTATCAATAAAATAGACCTCCTGATTCAGAATGAAGATCTTGATAAAAAGAACCTGAATTTTCTTACTGAGGTTAAAACCGATCTGAGAAGGATGGTGGGATTAAATAAATCCTTGTTGATGCTCTCCAAAATAGAGAACAGTCAGTTTAATACAATGTCAGGGGTTGACTTTAATGCCATGATTCATACTCTGATTCAAAATTATGAAGACTTTATAGAGTTTAAAAAAGTAGATGTCAATATTATTGAAAAAGGAAATTTTCAGGCAGATTTTAACAAGGACCTTGCCGATATTCTCCTGTCTAATCTTTTGAAAAATGCCATTAAGTATAATAATGAAGAAAGAACATTAAATATTATTATTGAGACAGACAGAATTACATTTCAAAATAGCGGAACATCTGCTCCTCTGGATAAATCCCAGATTTTTAATCGTTTCTATAAGCAAGGTTCAGATCATGGCTCAACCGGATTGGGGTTGTCTATCATTAAAACAATCATTAAGCAATATCCGGGTTGGGATATTCTCTATGAATTTGATGATAAAATGCATTATTTTATCCTTACGAAAAATAAGGTTTGATTGTCTAATTATTTTAAAACCAATAATATCAATACATAGAAAAGCCCTTCAATCTGAAGGGCTTTCTTATGTTGTAAAGCTTGTGGTTAAAAACCTAGGCTTGTTCTTACTCTTTTAAGAGTTTCCAGAGCAACAGGCCTTGTTTTCTCTGCTCCCTCCTGAAGTTTTGCTTCCAGCTCATCAAGGTGAGTCATATAATAATTGAATATTTCTCTTTCTTTCTCAAAACGAACCAAAATAAGATCTAATAGTTCCTTTTTAGCATGACCATAACCAAAGTTACCTGCTAAATATTTAGCTCTAAGCTCCTCTGTTTGTTCAGGAGTTGCAATAAGCTCGTAAATCTGGAATGTTTTATCTGTTTCAGGATCTTTTGCTTCTTCCAGTGATTTGGAATCCGATTCAATGCTCATTACTTGTTTCTTCAACTCCTTTTCAGGAAGGAAAATATTGATGATATTCCCCATTGATTTAGACATTTTTCTGCCATCAGTTCCGGGAACATATTTTGTATTCTCCTGAAGCTCAGATTGTGGTAAAACAAAAACCTCACCCATTTGGTTGTTAAACCTTGAAGCAACATCTCTTGCAATTTCCAAGTGTTGAAGCTGATCTTTTCCTACAGGAACAATTTCAGCATCATACAGTAAGATATCAGCAGCCATCAAGATTGGGTAGGTAAATAATCCTGCATTCACATCCTGAAGTCTATCTGCCTTATCCTTGAATGAGTGGGCCAGCGTTAATCTCTGGTAAGGAAAGAAACATGATAAATGCCAAGTAAGTTCACAGGTTTCAGGGATATCACTCTGTCTGTAAAAGAACGTTTTTTCGGTATCTAGTCCACAAGCAAGCCAAGCCGCAGCAATCTCGTAGGTATTCTGTCTTAGTACTTCCGCATCTTTAATCTGCGTAAGTGTATGAAGGTTGGCGATAAATAAGAATGACTCATTTTTGTCCTGCTTAGAAAGTTCAATAGCAGGAATAATCGCCCCAAGAAGATTTCCAAGATGTGGGGTTCCGGTGGCTTGAATGCCGGTAAGAATTCTTGACATTTGTTTAAAATTTATATTTAAAAATTAATGAATTGCAAATTTACACAAAATTACTTTCTAATTGCGTTATAGTAATGAATTCCGATTCTTTTCATCCATGTGAGCGGAATCATTTTTGATTGTTTTTTGTGAAGATCGGTAACCACGGCACCTGTGAGATAAATAAAATAGGTATACTTTCCATCATTAATGATAAGAGAATAGGAAGGGGAAACACCAAAACTGATTAAGTTTTGTGTGCTTTCAACCTTAGAATCAGATATTCTGTAATGGTGGTCTTTATAATAATCTAGACAGTTTTGGATGGTCTTGGCAGCAATAGGAGATACTATGCTTATGGAGTCTTCCTTATGAGTATATATGGAGTTATTATTTTCGAGAATGCTTTTGATACTGAAGGGTTCCTTGTATATACCATTTCTGTTAAACATTTGAAATATTTTGATGGCATCTGGAAAAGAGAGAAAATTTAAATTGTAATGTCTTCTGTCCAGATGGTTGACCTTAAACTTTGATAGAAACTCTACCACATTTTCTTTTATTTTGGAACTGTCGGAAAGAATGACGGCGGAGGAGTAGGTAACAAGATAATCCTCAGGGATTTTAGCATTAGGGTTTTTATTCAAAATACTTCCCATATTAATCAGCTTTTTCATTCCCACCATGTTGAGGTCATTTCGGTCAAACTTTGGGTTTTTAAATGTGCTGTAGAACTTTACAACTTTTGCGGTTTTATTATCTACCACTATTATTTTTTCCCTTACCCATTTATCAAAAAGAGCTTTGTCTTTTGGAATGTAATTGTCTTTTGAAGCCTGTTCAAAGACTTTCGCTCTTATAGTATCCAGATTTGTTTGATAAGAAACAGAATCCAGGGTGGTATGAATTTTTAAATTCTTTTTCTTGGGATCAATATCCAGTTTTTTTAATTCTGTATCAACAAAGCGAATGACTGTACTATCTTTAATTTCTTTATTGTTGACGTAATAATAAATATTTTCTTTCTTGCAGGAAACAAGAATACAGATTAATATAAAAAACTGAATGGCTTTCATACAACCTAAGCTAAGGAATTATTATCTTCTCTCCACCAAATTTAGGTTCTACTCCAAATAGTAAGTCCCAATATACTTTTGCCTTGGCAAGATACTCCCTCATATTGGTCTTTAGGCCTGCATATTTATTCACATCTTCAGCATTATACCCAAAGGCTTCCATTCCATTTTTTTGAGCCAGGAAAACGGCTCTTTCATTGTGGAATTTCTGGGAAATAATTACAATCTTAGTCTGTCCAAAGATATCTTTTGCTCTTACTACAGAATCCAGTGTTCGGAATCCGGCATGATCCAGTATGATCTTATCCTGTGGAACTCCCTGTTGAACCAATGCAGCTTGCATATCTTCTGGTTCATTATAATCCTTAGTGCTGTTGTCACCGCTTACAATGATGTATTGGATTTTTCCGGTTTTATATAAATCGGTAGCAGCCTTAATCCTGTTGTAGAAATAGGCATTCGGCATTCCATTGCTTAGGGTTTTTCCTGTCCCTAGTAATAATGCAGTTTTTGCTTCAGGAACATCTTGAATGTTGTATGATACAAGTGGAGCGCTTTCATTCTTGATGCTGTAGTTGGCCCAGGCAATAAAAACAATTCCTGCAACGAGAAGAAGCAGGAAAAATTTAAAAATATTTGTGATCATTTTTTTCATTTGAGATCAATCTTTTAAAACTCAAGTCCGTTAGGAAACGCTTTTTTTCTAAAGATTAGTAAGAAGGCGGCTCCTACCGTAATAGCTGAATCAGCAACATTGAAAATATATTTGAAGAACTCAAGGTGCTTTCCTCCAATTATGGGCCAGCTATCGGGAACATACCAGTCTACTAACGGGAAGTGGAACATATCCACAACACATCCTTTCATAAAGCTGGAATACCCCTGTCCAAAAGGAACAATTTTGGATATCCCTCCATAATCTAGCCATCGGTCAATACTTGGGTCATAAACGGATCCGCTATCGAAGATCATTCCATAGAACATACCGTCAATAAGATTCCCGATTGCTCCGGCAAAGATGATAGACATTGGAATTAAAAGATAGTTAGAAGCTCCTTCTTTTAACCATTTTTTAAACATGTACACCATTCCTCCGATTAAGAAAATTCTTAAAATAACGAGTAAATATTTTCCGATAATTCCTCCGAAATGAAACCCATAGGCCATTCCTGGGTTCTCTACAAAAGTTAGTTTAAAACCAGGAAAAACAGAAACACTGTCTCCTAAATTAAAATTAGTTTTAATATAAATTTTAGAAGCCTGGTCTATTAACAATACCAAAAATGTGATAGCTAATATCTTTTTCATTATTGTCCTTTAGGTTTTGAAGGTTTATTCGCCGGTTTTACATTTTTGTTATCGCTCGCTTTCTTGATCACTTTTTGCCCGTTGAATGAACTTTTAACATGAGCTTTCTCAAATTTAATGTTCATTTCTTTTAAAACACCTTTCAGTGCACTAAGCTCCATTGCATTTTTCGGATGTACGATAATAGATTCCATTTCTTATATTTAATTTTTACATTTTGGACAATTCGTCGAGTCGCTTTCTATCTCTTTCTGATAAGTCATTGACTCCGTTTTTGCCCATCTTACTCAAAAGTCTGTCAATTTCTTTTTCCCTTTCACGTTTGTCAGAATTAAACTGATCATCAATGGTGTAGTTGGTGTGCTTCTCCGGGGAAAACCTGTTTTTGATCCATTCCCTGTTGAAGAACAGTAAAACTGCTGCAACGATGATTATCAAAATTAAGACCTCGCTCATGGGTATACATTAAAAATTAGGTTTATAAAGTATCCGTAAATACTATATAAACCCAATATTATTTTAAAACCTTACGGCTATTTCTGCATATTTTTCGCTTCAATGCTCAGCGTAGCGTGAGGAACGGCTAAAAGTCTTTCCTTAGGAATCAATTTCCCTGTTACTCTGCATACACCGTATGTTTTGTTTTCGATTCTGATTAAAGCATTCTTAAGATCACGAACGAATTTTTCCTGTCTTCCTGCGAGAATAGAGTTCTGCTCTTTACTCAAAGTTTCTGCACCTTCTTCAAATGCTTTGAATGTAGGTGAAGTGTCATCTGTTCCATTATTCTGGTCATTGATGAAACTTTCTCTGATTAGCTGAAGATCTTTCTCCGCCTTTTCTATTTTTTCTTTAATGATCGCTCTAAATTCCTGTAAATCAGCATCGCTGTATCTAACTCTTTCGTCTGACATATTCTTTCTCTTTTTTAATAAAATTATGAAATGGAATTTGAAATATAATAACTACATGTTATTTTTTTTCGACATTTATCTTAAAATTAACTTCATCTATTTCGATTTCGTTAAAATTTGAAAGTGAAGATACAATTTCTATTTTATTTGACAAGACTTCAGAAGAAATATATTCCTCATTTTTCTTTACATCTTCAAGGAATGGTGAATTCTCTTCAATGAAGATATTGATCTTGTCTGTCAGTTCAAAGTCTTTCTCTTTTCGCAGGTTTTGAACTCTGTTAATGAATTCTCTTGCGATACCTTCTGATTTTAACTCATCGGTTAACGTCAAATCTAATGCCACAGTAGTTTTTCCGTCGGAAGTTACCGTCCATCCCGGGATATCTTTTGTAGAGATTTCCACGTCATCAAGCGTGATCTCATATCCCTGAACGTCAAGTTTTCCCTCTTTTTCAAGACCGGCAATCTGTTCTGTACTAAAATTACTGATTTCGGCACCTACCACCTTCATGTCTTTTCCTAATTTAGGACCAAGAGCTTTGAAGTTGGGCTTTATTTGTTTTACAATTAAATGAGATGCTTCTTCAGCATTAATTAACTGTAGTTCTTTTACGTTGACTTCCTGCTTGATAAGGTCTGCAACAGCTAAGATCTGCTGCTCTGTTTTAGCATCCAATACAGGAACCAATACCTTTTGTAAGGGCTGACGAACTTTTACATTCTCTTTCTTTCTCAAAGAAAACACCATACTGGTAATGTTCTGAGCTAAGTGTGTTTTTTCAACCAGATCTTGATCGATTAAACTTTCATCAGCTACCGGGAAGTCTGTTAAATGTACAGATTCACAGTTTTCTTTACCGGTTACTTTATTTAGGTCCTGATACAATTGATCCATAAAGAACGGAGCAATAGGAGCTGATAATTTAGCCACTACTTCAAGACAGGTATATAAAGTCTGGTAAGCAGAGATTTTATCATCTGAATATTCTCCTTTCCAGAAACGTCTTCTGCATAATCTTACATACCAGTTACTCAAGTTATCATTCACAAACGTACTGATTGCTCTTGCTACTCTTGTAGGTTCGTAATCTTCATAGAATGCCTTTACTTCCTTGATAAGAAGGTTAAGCTCGGAAAGAACCCATCTGTCAATTTCCGGACGGTTTTCCACTTCTTTTTCTGAATAGTTGAATCCATCAACGTTTGCATATAGAGAGAAGAATGAATAAGTGTTGTAAAGTGTTCCGAAGAACTTTCTTCTAACCTCATCAATTCCTTCAATATCAAACTTCAGGTTTTCCCAAGGATTGGCGTTGGAAATCATGTACCAACGGGTAGCATCAGGTCCGTATACGGATAATGTTTCGAATGGATCTACAGCATTTCCTAAACGTTTTGACATCTTTTGTCCGTTTTTATCCAAAACAAGACCGTTACTCATTACATTTTTATAAGCAACAGAATCAAAAACAGCGGTTCCTATTGCATGAAGGGTATAGAACCATCCGCGAGTCTGGTCAACCCCTTCTGCGATGAAATCTGCAGGGAAAGCTTTATTGTTATCAATTAATTCCTTATTTTCAAAAGGATAGTGTAACTGTGCATATGGCATAGAACCTGAATCGAACCAAACGTCGATCAAGTCGCTTTCACGCTTCATCGCTTTTCCTGATTCGGAAACTAAAACTACTTTGTCCACTACATTTTTGTGAAGATCTACAAGCTCATAGTTTGATTCAGACATATTGCCGATAATGAACCCTTTAAACGGGTTTTCAGTCATTAATCCTGCAGCAATTGATTTCTCAATTTCGTTGTATAGTTCTTCTACAGAGCCTATGATCTTTTCTTCTTTCAGATCATCTGTTCTCCAGATAGGCAACGGAATACCCCAGTATCTTGAACGAGATAAGTTCCAGTCGTTTACATTTTCTAACCAGTTGGCAAAACGTCCTTCTCCGGTAGCTTTTGGCTTCCAGTTGATCTCTTTGTTTAAGTTAACCAATCTGTCTTTTACAGCGGTCATCTTTACAAACCATGAATCTAACGGATAGTACAATACAGGCTTGTCTGTTCTCCAGCAGTGTGGATAAGAGTGAACATATTTCTCTACTTTGAAGGCTTTGTTTTCTATTTTTAATAAGATAGCAAGTTCTACATCCCAAGATTTCTCAGGAGCAGTTCCTTCATCATAGTATTCATTCTTGATGTATTTTCCTGAGAAAACTTCAGGAACATTTTCTCCCTGAATAAATCTACCTTGTAGATCTACCAATGGAACAAGATTGTCATTTTCGTCCTTTATCAACATTGGCGGGATCTCAGGCTGAGCCATCTTAGCTACTCTTGCATCATCTGCACCGAAAGTAGGGGCAGTGTGTACGATACCTGTACCGTCCTCTGTTGTTACGAAATCTCCTAAAATTACTCTGAATGCATTTTCAGGATTGTCGTTGGGCGTAAACCAAGGAACTAATTGTTCATATCTTGTATCAACAAGTTTTTCTCCGGTAAATTCTTTTAAAATTCTGAAAGGAATTACCTTAGTTTCTGGAGTATAGTTTGCAAAATCCTCATCTGTACCCTCAGCATATTTCTTACCGAAAACCTTAGGTAAAAGAACGCTGGATAATACAATTGTTATAGGCTCAAATGTATATTGGTTGAAAGTTTTAACCAAAACATATTCGATATCTCTACCTACTGTAAGTGCCGTATTGGAAGGCAACGTCCAAGGAGTGGTCGTCCATGCAAGGATATGTACATCCCCGTCCACATCATTGAATAAAGCAGATGAATCTTTCTTCACTTTAAACTGAGCTACCACGGTGGTATCTGAAACATCACGATACGTTCCTGGCTGGTTCAATTCGTGAGAAGAAAGCCCTGTTCCTGCTTTTGGAGAGTAGGGTTGGATGGTGTAACCTTTATACAACAAGCTTTTGTCGTATAATTGCTTCAACAACCACCAAACGGTTTCCATATATTTTGATTTGTACGTGATATACGGATCGTCAAGATCTACCCAATATCCGATTTTTTCGGTAAGGTTGTTCCAAACGTCTGTATATCGCATTACTGCTTCACGACATGCTTTATTATAATCTTCAATAGAGATTTTTTTACCAATATCTTCTTTAGTGATTCCTAATTCTTTTTCTACACCCAGTTCCACAGGAAGACCATGCGTATCCCAGCCTGCCTTACGGAAAACCTGCTTTCCGTTTTGAGTCTGGTAACGGCAGAAAATATCCTTCAATGCTCTTGCCATTACGTGGTGAATTCCAGGCATACCGTTTGCTGAAGGTGGACCTTCATAAAAAACAAACTCAGGATTACCCTGACGAATCTCAACACTCTTATTGAAAGTTTTATTTTGTTTCCAAAATTCCGCTACATTCTCTGCTACGTCAATAAGGTTGAGGTTTTTGTATTCTTTAAATTGGCTCATTGTAAATATCTCAATATTCGTTGATAAATTAAGTCTGCAAATTTACTAAATTTTGTCGGTTTATAAGATATGTTTTATTGAGGTAATTTCTATTAAAAAGTTCAATTTCAGAAATATAAATGAAGAAAGTAAGAAAAAGCGAATGATGAATAGAGAATAAGAGGATATTTCTAACTCTTTTGAGCATAAAATTGAAGCTATTTTATTTATGATATAAACTGTTTTTTATCTATAAAAAAAAGCCACCCGAAGGTGGCTGTAAATTATTGAAAGTCGCTAAGTCTGGGCATATCCGGCCATCTTCCTGCTTCATATTCTTGGATGTAATATTCTATTTCTCTTCCTGTTCCAAGCAATATAATTTTACCATTACTATTTTGAACTATGAAAGGGGCATTCCCCATTAATGTATTATCATCATCGTTTCTTGTATCATTATATTTTTTTGTATTATATCGAAATATTACCCCATAAGATTTTTTAATGCATCTATCTTCCAGAATGACGAGATCTAACCCGCTTTTTTCACTTCTTTCTTTTACATAAATTTTTGCAATCTGTATTACTTCTTGTTCTGTTAGCATTATCTTTATTAATTTTTATTGGTTTTCATGTATTTAAATTCTTTGTAAGGACCAGTCTCTATCCTTAAGTTTATGAGGCCATCAATCGTTTGCCCCTCTATAAAATCCGCATTTCTACTGCCAGCTCTTTTCACAACATTTATTACATGGTTTTCACCTCCTGCTTTTCTTATACATACGAGAATGCCTGTTTCATTATCGGCCATTCTTGCATGTAGAAGACCAACACTTTTTAGATATTCAAGACCTCTTGTAATTCCATATTGATTTTGAAACCATATACTAAGACCTGTCCACATATCTTGAGCTTCTGAAAAAGCAGCAGTATTAATTTTTCCTGTTTTAAAAAAATGATCTATAACTTTTACTACTTCTACACAGTTATGGTCAGCTATTTTTACAATAAATTTATCCCCTTTTGCATTTGCCATAATTTTATGGTTAAAATAAATTCTGGCTTCATCAATAAAATCAATTGCATTTTCGGAGGTGATTTTAGTTTCCTGAAGAGCTTTCAATCCTGCCTCAAACTTCTCTACCGTTATAATGTTTTCAGAAACGGGTACATTCTCCGCCATCCCGGCAAGCCTGCTAAACTCTTCTTCAAGCTTACCTAAATTCCCCCCAGCTCTTCTATAGAGATAATCTAAAAAAATATTGGTTCTTGCGGGAGATTTTCCCTGGGAAAGTAGTTTCCCTTTATGGATTACACCTACTTCTTTCTCCGCATTCTCCACAAAAAGCACTTTCAGCTTCTCAAAATCAGAAGAATGCTCTGTAATGCTTTTTATGCCGTCTTTTGAAAGAGCTGTTAATCCTTTTTTAGAATAATTTCTTAAAGGAAACGAATATAATGTATTTTCAATTAATTTCTTTAGACTTTTCTGCTGAGACGGATATCTGGAGGTATATAATACTTCTACTGTTGCATCCAGTGCTTTTTCTGCTTTAGGCAACATACTCACCATAGCACTTGTGGTGCCTTGGACCATATAGATATCATCCCATAACTCTAAAAGCTTTTTCCCTTTGGTGGTCATTTTAAGCTCATCTCTGAGTTGAGCCTCTATATAAAAATCTGAAAGAGCAACCCCGATATCTGCATAAGCTACATATAAAGGCAATCCTGAGACACCGGATTCTATAGTTGCAAGACTGGCTGATATAACCATCAGATCGGCTGCAACACGAAGACACCTTAGCGCATCCTCTGCCGCTTTCTTTTGTGCGATGTGATAAAGGAATAACGCAGGAACTTCAGTATCTGTTTCAATAGTTTGAATCTTACCGGAGGGAAGTTTTGCTTTTTCATAGACCTTGAGATGCAGCATATCCAATGGTCTGAACTCCCCATTTTCAATTTCATTCTCAACTTCAATTTTCTTCGTTTTTAGATTCCAGACTTTTACAGTATTAATCAGCGTTACAATATTGTCAGGATCTCCTTCCATAAAATATCCTGTAAGCTCACAATGTCTTTCTATCGTATCAGAATCTCTACTAACTCCAAATGCGAAAAGACTTCCTGTTTGTAAAGGCTGATGAGCATCATCCATTGCATGTTGAGCCTGCATGAAAGCCGTTACGTAAATAGCAAAAAGTTCTTTGTTCTCAAACATTTGCCCGTGAGCTACCTGATTGGTATCCGAAATAATACCTTTTCCCATATAGACACTCTCTCCGTCTAAAGAATGATAAATATGAAGAATGAGTTTAGGGTCGTTTTTAATTTTTTTATAAACGAATTCTCCGGAAATTGCTGTGAGAATACGGATCGCATATCGGCTTTTGTCTCTGAAGGGCTCTACTGCCAAAGCGGCGGCTTTACCAATTGAATCTACATCACGAATCAATTGAGAATCATAATTTAAAAACTGTAAAAAATGATCCCATAACATCTGATCAGAAAGTTTTTTTGCCTTTCCTTTGTAGTCCACCCCTGTCAGGGCAAAATTAGGAAGCTGATTGTAGAAAAACATCAGATCATCCATGGTAGTAAGTCCACTTCCTGCTTCTTCAAAATGAGCAATGAGACCCACTTGTGCCATTTCCCGATGATAAGGAAAAAGATAAGTGATAACATCCATATAATCTTCCACATCACTAAGATTAATTCTTATGGCGTCAGGGGATTTCGAAGCATAGCCTATCGTGGTTTCTACTTCGTTTATTACAGTTTGTGTGGCTTCCCTTTTATATTCACGATAAGGGATATTAATGGTGCATTCTATTTTTCTTTCCCTAATTCCTATCTCTGTATGATGGGTGTAGTTTTTAGGATCAATATAACCGGGACTCACATTGAGCCATACCTTTTTATCAATACGCTCTAAAAAAGAATTTTGAAACTGTTTTTCATCTATTTGAGGCTCCTGGATGACCAATTTTTCAATCATCTTGGTCTTCACTCTTACGTTGTCAATTTTAGCAGGGGGTATTTCTTTCAGGTTTACTTTTTCTACTTCTTGGGAATAGTCTATAAAATTCTTCTTTGCATCAAAGAGGTAAGTATTGAAATCTGTTGAAGAAGAAAGTAGCCTGAAAAGCTTTCTTTCATCTACCCACAGGTTGGTAAAGAAAGGTTCTACAGAATTGGTTACAATCTTTTCTCCTTTCATATCTGCCCATATTTCCCGACTTATGCTGTCAAAATCGTCCATACTTGCTAAAGGATCTTTAAAATTCATCTTTAAGGTTTTTCATTAATACTATTTTCATGTTTTGGTTGTTGGAATATAACTTCAGACAAACAGGAATTCTCCGTGAATTTTCATCTGAACCTTTATGATGCAAATATCAATGCCGGGAGCGACAGAACATGGCGTGTAAAAATAAAAGTGATTAAAAAAAAGGATAATTGTAACAATCACTTATTGGCCAGAATTTTGTACATTTAATAGACGTTTAAACCCAAATGCTGTATGAAAATCTTTTATCAACTGATGCTTTTTGCTTGTATGATCAATAGCATCCTTTTCCAGGCTCAGAATAATTATCCGCAAAATTATTTCCGTAATCCATTGAATATTCCCATGCAGCTGGCTGCCAATTTCGGAGCGGTAAGAACCAACCATTTCCATATGGGACTGGATCTGCGAACCAACAGCAGGGAAAACCTATCCGTAGTATCAGCAGCAGACGGCTATGTGAGCCGAATAAAAGTTGAACGATATGGCTTTGGAAATGCAGTTTACATTACCCATCCCAACGGATACACTACGGCCTATGCCCATTTGAACAAATATTTTGATAAACTGGATGAATATGTAAAAGAAAGACAGTACAAAGAAGAAAAGTGGGAGCAGGATATTACTTTTCAGCCCGGACAGTTTCCGGTTACGAAAGGGCAATTGATAGCCTTAAGTGGAAATACAGGAGGCTCGGCCGGCCCGCATTTACATTTTGAAATAAGGGATACCAAAACAGAAGAATGTCTTAATCCCCTGCTTTTCGGTTTTGCTATTCCCGATTCTGTAGCACCCATTATTAGTGGCTTGTATTGGTATGATCGTCGTTTCAGTACTTATGAACCCGGAGCTAACGGAGTGGCTGTCAAAAAAGCGGGTAGTACTTATACCGCAGATGTTGTGAGGGTAAATTCTCCCACAATAAGTTTTGGGATTAAAGCCGTGGATAAAGCCAATCAAGGATTTAATCTAGGTATTTATCAGGCAGAATTATTGATGGATGGAAAATTGATTTATAGTTTTTCCATTGATAAAGTCAGTTATGATGATACCCGCTATCTGAATGGCTGTATAGATTACACCAAATTTATCAGAGATAAAATAGGGATTCAGCATTTATCTGCATTGCCGGGAATGAAACTGAAAAACTATAGCATTCCTAATCTTTCAGGGGTTATTAATCTTCAGGATGAGGAAGTTCACAATATTGAAATTGTTTTAAAAGATGTAAAAGGAAATACCAGCAGATTAATCACAAAGGTTCAGCTCAATAAAGTAGGAGATCAGATTTCTTCCACCACAAAAACTGTTCTTCCCAATGATGGAAAAACTATTAGCTCTGAGAATGCAGAAATTGTTTTCAGTAAAAATGCTGTTTATGATGCCGTGAATTTTAATTTGTATGAAAAACCTGATGCAGATGCCGTTTCCAATGCGATTATATTAAATAGTCCCTACATTCCAGTTCATGATAATTACACTTTGAAAATAAAACCAACAAGAAAACTAACCAAAGAAGAGAAAGATAAAGTAGTTATTTCCCTTAATTATGGAAGTGATACCAATGTGGTAAAAGGAAAATGGAATGGTGAGCAGGCCGAAGGACAATTCAATAGATTAGGTACCGCAAAATTGATATTGGATAATGGTTTACCCTCAGTTTCTTCTGGATGGAAAGACGGTGCAGTCATTAATGGGGGCTCTTTACGTTTAAAAGGGAAGACAAAAATTGGTGATATTGTTTCATTTCGGGCAGAGCTGGATGGAAAATGGCTTCGGTTTTCTCGTGTAAAGGATGATTTTGTTTATGTTTTTGATGAAAAATGCCCAAAAGGATCGGGATCACATACTTTGAAAATAACCACAGTGAATACAGCTGGAAATACAAATACACAAACATTTACATTTCAAAGATAAAATGGTGTAATAATCCTGGATTTTCATCAGCCATGGACTTCAGTATACATTCACAACTGAAAATCATTGCCATATTTTACATCAAAACATTCTACAAATTAATAAATTTGCTTAAAATTAAAATCATTGGAATTTCATCCGTTCATCGAAAAGTCTAATCCTCAGGAAATAAAAAGCACTCAGGAAGAAAAACTCCAGAAGCTTTTGGTGTATCTTGAGGGTAATTCACCTTTTTATCAGAGGTTGTTTAAAGAACATAATATCAATATTGCAGAGATCCGCACCTTAGATGATCTGCAAAAAATCCCTACCACCACCAAGAATGACCTACAGCAGTATAATCACGATTTTTTCTGTATTCCCCCAGACAAAATTGTAGATTACAGTACCACTTCCGGAACCTTGGGGGATCCGGTGACTTTTGGTTTGTCTGACGGTGATCTTGAAAGACTGGCTTACAATGAAGCAATATCTTTTGCCTGCGCTGGAATCCGGAAAGGAGATGTGGTGCAGATGATCACTACTATTGATAAACGCTTTATGGCAGGACTTGCTTATTTTTTAGGATTAAGAAAAATGGGCGCAAGTGTAGTCAGAATGGGCCCCGGAATTCCGGAATTACAATGGGATTCTATTTTTAGGTATAAACCAAAATACCTGATTACCGTTCCATCTTTCTTACTAAAAATGATTGATTATGCCGAGAAACACGGATTGGATTATAAAAATTCAAGTGTTTACGGAGCCGTATGCATCGGAGAAAGCATCAAAAATCAGGATTTTACAGATAATATTCTTTCTCAGAAGATCAAGGAAAAGTGGAACATTAAACTCTTTTCTACCTACGCCTCTACAGAAATGAGTACAGCTTTTACTGAGTGTGAGTTTCAGAAAGGAGGGCATCATCACCCCGAACTCATTATCACAGAAATTCTGGATGATGAAGGAAATGTTGTGGAAGAAGGCGAAAGTGGTGAATTGACTATTACAACTTTGGGGGTAGAAGCAATTCCTTTATTGAGGTTTAAAACAGGAGATATTGTAAAAGCTCACTATGAGCCATGCCAATGTGGTAGAAATACAATGAGGCTTGGCCCTGTCATTGGAAGGAAACAACAAATGATCAAGTATAAGGGAACAACATTGTATCCGCCGGCAATGAACGATATTCTGAATGATTTTAATAATATTTTATGCTATCAGATCGTAATTCAGTCCAACGAAATAGGATTGGATGAGATTATTATCAAGGTAAGTACTGAACAGGAAAATGAAAATTTTGTAAGTGAAGTAAGAGACCATTTCCGTGCAAAATTAAGGGTAAGTCCAAAGATTGAAGTCATAGACTTTAATATCTTATCCAAAACAGTCTTTAATCCAAACAGCAGAAAGCCCATTACATTTATAGATTTAAGATAGGTTAAATTAAAGTAACAAAAGGGTAGAAATCACTTTTTATAATATCTTTGCCAGCTTAAATAGAAAACTATAATTATGAAAAAATTATTTCTGCTGGTGTTCATGGTTATGATGACAACTGCAGCTTTTGGACAAGAGAAAATGAGTGTTGTTTCAGGTGGTTTTGAAGTCTTAAAAGATCAGACTGAAGTCAATGTAGAATTGAAATTTGAGGATGTATTATTGATGAAGGAAAATATTACAGAAACTCAATATCTGGAAAACAGAAAAAAACAAGTCCTGGATAATCCTAAAAGAGGAGAGGAAGCATGGAAAACATGGATTACAGAATGGGAAAAGTATAAAAACGAAGAGTATATCAGATATTTTTCAAAAGGATTAAATAAAACCTATAAAGAGAGTTTTTTTAAAAAGGATATTTCATCAAAATATACCCTGCTATTGGAGACAAAATGGATATTCCCGGGCTGGCATGCAGGATTAACGATGATGACAGCAGAAATAAGCGGTAAAATAAAATTAGTTGAAACAAGCAACCCTTCAGTCGTTTTAGCGGAAGTAGAACTCAATAAGTTTGATAGATTTGTTAATAATGACGAGATGGTAATGGAATATGGAAGAATTGCCGGGGCTTATGAATCTGCCGGAAGGTATCTTGGGAAGAAAATAAAGAAATCTTTAAAATAATAAAAAAACGGTCTGAATTTTCAGACCGTTTTTCTTATTGTTGATTTTGCTGTTCCTGTTTTTCCAGTTTGATGAGGTTTGCAAGATTCTTGATAACAGTATCATGTTTTCTTACAAATGGATTGTCTTTATTCCAGACATATCCTGCCAAAACAGCACATATTTTTTTCTTTACATCAGGGTTTTCCGGTTGGTGGAAGAAAAGTTCCTGAAGATTTCCGGTGTACCATTCCTTTACATATGTTGTGAAAACATCTACACCATACAGGATGTAATCCGTATACTCAGTCTGCCAGTTTATTTTTTCTCCGTTTAATTGTCTTAATGCCAGTTTTGCAGCCAACATCCCCGATTCTGTGGCAAAGGCCATTCCCGATGAGAAAACAGGATCAAGGAACTCAGAAGCATTCCCTGTTAACGCAAATCCATCACCAAACAAGCTTTTTACAGAGCAAGAATAATCTTTTAAATGTTTTGGTTCAAAAAGAAACTCTACATCACCAAAACGTTTTACGTAATAATCCGAAAGAGAAATCGCCTTTCTTAAAGCTTCAGCAGTATCTCCGCCTTCAGATAGTTTTTCAATATAATCAGTTGGCCCTACAATTCCTAAGCTGGTATTTCCATTGGAAAAAGGAATTACCCAAAGCCAAACCTCTGTTTCAATAATATCAAAGGAAATCAAAGTTCCCTCTTCACCGGGTTCTCTGTTGATGTCCTCTACATGAGAGAAGATGGCAGAGTGAGGAGAAAGTTTAGATGGTTTTTCAAGATCTAATAAACGAGGTAATACTCTTCCGTAGCCACTCGAATCAATAACGAATTTGGCATGGATTTCCTTGGTTTCCCCATCTTTATTCCTGATTGTTGTGATAGAATCTGTTCCTTCAAACTTGATATCTATAACCTCAGACTCAAATTCAAGGTCAACCCCTTTGTTAATAACTTCCTGAGCAAGTGTATTATCAAAATCAGCTCTAGGAACCTGCCAGGTCCAATCCCAGCCTTCCCCAAATTTGTTGCTGAAATCAAAAATGCAAACTTCATCACCGCGAAGAAAACGTGCTCCCAGCTTTTTTTCAAAGCCCATTTTGTCTAATGCAGGGAAAAGTCCGGCCTCATCAAAGTGGTCCATAACCCTTGGAATTAAGCTTTCTCCAACTACCAGTCTTGGAAACTTTGTTTTTTCAACAACTTTTACGCTGACGTTGTTCTTCTTTAGGTATGAAGAAGACACGCATCCGGAAGGTCCAGCCCCGATTACAAGAACGTCAACAAATTCTTTGCCCATCTTTGATTTTTTATTTTAATAATAACTTTTATCTTTGCCGCAAAATTAGTGACAAATAATTAATATTTTACAAAATTATCAACTATTACTTTTAATTGATGAAAATAAATAACTTTTTAGAACTGAAAGACTTTCAAAAAATTATCATTGGAAATGAAAAAATAGAACTGGATGAATCACTTTTGTCAAGAGTGGATAAAAGTTTTCAGTTTTTAAAGGAATTTTCAAAAAATAAAGTAATATACGGTGTGAATACCGGTTTTGGGCCAATGGCTCAATTCAAAATCAGTGATGAAGATACTCATCAGCTTCAATATAACCTTATTAGAAGCCACTCTTCAGGAATTGGAAACCCTTTGCCTGCTCAGGAAGTGAAAGCCTGTATGCTGGCAAGACTGAATACTTTATCACTAGGAAATTCAGGGGTGCATGAATCTGTGATTTATCTTCTTCAGGAACTAATCAACAGAGATATTACCCCATTGATATTTGAACATGGAGGAGTAGGAGCAAGCGGAGACCTTGTTCAGCTGGCTCACCTGGCTTTGGTATTGATTGGAGAAGGAGAAGTATTTTATAAAGGAGAAAGAAAATCTACCAAAGAGGTTTTTGAAACGGAAGGATTAGAGCCGATAAAAGTAGAGATCCGCGAAGGTCTTGCTTTGATGAACGGAACTTCCGTAATGTCAGGGATCGGTATTGTAAATGCCTATAAAGCAAATCAGTTAACGGATATTTCTCTTAGACTTTCTTGTGCAATCAATGAAATTGTACAGGCTTATGATGATCATTTATCAGAAGCATTGAACGGAACAAAAAAACATTACGGTCAGCAAAAAGTGGCAGAAAGAATGCGTGCACACCTAGCAGACAGTAAACTGATCAGAAAAAGAGAAGATCACTTATATACCCATTTTGAAGAACAGGAAAAAGTATTCAAAGAGAAAGTACAGGAGTATTATTCCCTAAGATGCGTTCCTCAGATTTTAGGACCCGTGTTAGATACATTGGAGTACACCGAAAAAGTTCTTGAAAATGAAATTAATTCTGCCAATGATAATCCGATTATCAATGTAGAAGACCAGCATGTTTACCACGGAGGAAACTTCCACGGGGATTATATTTCCTTGGAAATGGATAAACTAAAAATTGTAGTAACTAAGCTTACCATGCTTGCCGAAAGACAGTTAAACTATCTTTTGAATGCTAAAATCAACGAAATATTGCCTCCTTTTGTAAATTTAGGTAAATTAGGGTTCAATTTCGGGATGCAGGGGGTGCAGTTTACAGCAACTTCTACTACCGCAGAAAGCCAGATGCTGTCTAACCCTATGTATGTTCACAGTATTCCGAATAATAATGATAATCAGGATATCGTTAGTATGGGAACAAATGCAGCGGTAATCTGCAGAAAAGTCATTGAAAACGCTTTTGAAGTATTGGCCATTGAAGCCATTACAATTATTCAGGCGGTTGAATATCTTGGTTTTCAGGATAAAGTATCATCATCAACCAAAGAATTATATGATGATATAAGAAAAATTATTCCTGCATTTTCTGATGATATGGTGATGTATCCATATATGGAGGAAGTAAAGAAATATTTAAAGGCGATGTAATTGTTAACGAGGATGAATTGTCTATAGTAAACAAGGAATAAGCTAACTTAAAAAAACTAAAAACGAAATAAACACTAACGCATGAAATGTGCAATTGTAACAGGAGGCTCCAGAGGAATCGGGAGGGCAATCTGTATAAAACTGGCTGAAGAGAAAAACTATCACATCCTTATCAACTACACTTCAAACGAAGCTGCAGCAAAAGAAACCTTGGCTAAAGTAGAAGAACTTGGCGCTACAGGAGAAATCCTTAAATTTGATGTAGGAAATACTGAGGAGGTACAAAATGTTTTAACAGCTTGGCAGGAGAAAAATCCTGAGGCTTTGGTAGAAGTTATCGTTAATAATGCAGGAATTACAAGAGACGGCCTGTTTATGTGGATGCAAAAGGAAGACTGGAATAACGTAATCAACACCAGCTTAGACGGATTCTTCAATGTAACCAACTTTTTTATTCAGAAATTACTTCGAAACAAATACGGACGAATCATCAATATGGTTTCTGTTTCCGGAGTAAAAGGAACAGCAGGACAGACCAATTATTCTGCAGCTAAAGGAGCTTTAGTAGGAGCTACAAAAGCCCTTGCTCAGGAAGTCGCCAAAAGAAATGTTACAGTAAATGCAGTAGCTCCGGGCTTTATCAGAACAGATATGACTCAGGAGTTCAATGAAGAAGAGCTGAAAGCAATGATTCCCGCCAACAGATTTGGAGAAGCAGAAGAAGTTGCAGATCTAGTAGCCTTTTTAGCCTCTAAAAAATCATCCTACATTACAGGAGAAGTGATTAATATTAACGGCGGAATTTACTCATAAATAATCTAACAATATACCAATGTACCAGTGTAAAAATGTGGATTGAATCTCAATGAAAATATTGTTACATGGCTAGACTGATACATTGTTAAATTCAATATAAATAAATGGAAAATAGGGTTGTGATTACCGGAATGGGGATTTATTCCTGCATTGGGACGTCTCTAGAAGAGGTCAGGGAATCCCTATACCAAGGAAAATCCGGTATTGTTTTAGATCAGGATAGAAAAGAATTCGGGTTCAGATCAGGACTTACAGGCGTTGTTCCAAAACCGGATCTGAAAAATCTCTTAAACAGACGCCAACGTGTGAGTATGGGTGAGGAAAGCGAATATGCTTATCTTGCTACCCTTGACGCTTTGAAGCAGGCGAATCTTGATGAAACCTTTTTAGATACCCATGAAGTGGGAATCTTATACGGAAATGACAGTGTTTCCCAGGCGGTGGTAGAATCTATCGACATTGCTAGGGAAAAGAAAGATACCACATTGATGGGATCGGGAGCGATCTTTAAATCAATGAATTCAACAGTGACGATGAACCTTTCTACAATTTTCAAGTTAAAAGGCATCAACCTTACCATCAGTGCAGCATGTGCAAGTGGTTCGCATTCCTTGGGACTTGCCTATATGATGATCAAGAATGGTTTTCAGGAGATGATTATCTGTGGTGGAGCTCAGGAAACCAATAAATATTCCATGGCAAGTTTTGATGGATTAGGCGTTTTCTCAGCCAGAGAAGATGAGCCTGCCAAGGCATCAAGACCTTTCGATGCAGAAAGAGATGGTTTAATTCCAAGTGGAGGAGCTGCTAGCTTAATTGTTGAAAGCCTGGAATCTGCACAAAGAAGAGGTGCCCCTATCCTTGCAGAAATTATAGGATATGGATTCTCATCCAACGGAGGACATATTTCAACCCCGAATGTGGATGGCCCGGCCCTAGCTATGGACAGAGCCCTGAAACAGTCAGGTTTAAAAGCTTCAGATATAGATTACATTAATGCTCATGCAACATCTACACCCATTGGGGATGCCAATGAAGCAAAAGCAATATATGAGATCTTTGGAAGTGAAGTTCCGGTAAGTTCTACGAAATCCATGACCGGACACGAGTGCTGGATGGCAGGCGCAAGTGAAGTTATCTACTCAATTCTGATGATGCAGAATGATTTTGTAGCTCCAAATATAAATCTGGAAAACCCTGATAATGAAGCGCAAAGGATAAATTTAGTCTCCAAAACAAAAAATCAAAAAATTGATGTATTTTTGTCGAATTCTTTTGGGTTTGGGGGAACCAATTCTGCACTAATAGTTAAAAAATTTGATTAAAAACATGGAAAGGGAAAAAATTGTTGCTATTGTTAATGATTTTCTAGTAAACGAATTCGAAGTTGACGGAGACGAAATCAGTAATGATGCCAACCTTAAAAATACACTGGGCTTAGACAGCCTGGACTATATCGATATGGTAGTAGTAATTGAATCTAATTTCGGAGTGAAATTAGGAGAAGCCGACTTCAAGAAGATGGTAACATTTGATGATTTCTACACAACGATTGAAAATAAGATTGCTGAAAAAAACGCATAGTTATTAAGTAAATCTATTCTTTAAAATGTACCAATGTAATGATATAAGAGTCTACTCACAGATATTGTTACATTGGTATATATATTGGTAAATTCTATTTATGAACAAGTGGAAAGGTAAATCTAAAGGAACGGTACTGGGATACAGAATATTCGTTTGGTGTATTAGAAATATCGGGATCAGAAGTTCATATTTCATATTGTACTTTGTGGCTTCCTATTACGTTCTGTTTCAGAAAAAAAGCAACAGATATATTCGTTATTATTTCCAGAAAAGACTAAACTACAGTTACTGGAAAGCCAAGCGCTCCATTTTTAACAGCTATTTTACATTCGGTAAAGTTCTGATCGACAAAACAGCCATATCTGCAGGATTGAGAGAAAAATATACCTATGAGTTCGATGGTATTGAAAATCTCAGAAATCTTTTGGCAGCAAAAAAAGGAGGCGTTCTTATCAGTGCCCATATCGGAAATTTTGAGATTGCAGAACATTTCTTTGCAGACATCGATTTCGATTGTCAGATTAATTTAGTTACTACAGACCAGGAGGTTACAGTTATTAAAGAATACCTGGAAAGTGTTGCCGTAAAAGAAAGCAATATCAAATTCATCTACGTGAAAGAAGATATGTCGCATATCTTTGAGATCAATCAGGCCTTGTCAAACAACGAGCTTATCTGCTTTACAGGAGATCGTTATTTTGAAGGATCCAAATATCTTGAGGCAGACCTCTTGGGAAAAAGTGCGAAATTTCCGGCAGGTCCGTTTCTTATTGCTTCCCGATTGGGGGTTCCTGTAGTGTATGTTTATGTGATGAAAGAAAACAATCTTCACTATCACTTATATGCAAGAGTAGCACAGAATATCAAAAACCGTGATTCACAAGGGCTTTTACAATCCTATGTCCAAAATCTTGAAACCATGATAAAGAAATATCCTCTTCAGTGGTTCAATTATTTTGATTTTTGGGATGATGTTGATTAATTTTTCTATTTTTACCCTCTAAAAACTAATAAAAACTCAAAATTATTAAGAATTAAAATAAGACAGATTCAATAGTTTTCTTCGTATATTGATAACAAAGTAATCTATGATTCCTTATTTCTGAACACTCTTAATTTTTTAAAAACACATTCTCCTTTGAAGAAAGACTATGACATACTGGTAATCGGCAGTGGATTGGGAGGTCTTGTTTCGGCTCTTATTTTAGCAAAGGAGGGTCTGAAAGTTTGTGTGCTGGAGAAAAACAACCAGTATGGAGGAAATCTACAAACCTTTTCAAGAGATAAACTTATTTTTGATACCGGTGTTCACTATCTGGGAGGTCTTTCAAAAGGTCAGAATTTAAACCGCTTTTTCTCCTATCTGGAGATCATGGATGAACTGGATCTTCAAAAAATGGACGAAGACGGGTATGACAGAATTTCCTTTGGAGATCATACAATAGAGTACCCCCATGCCCAAGGCTATCAGAACTTTGTAGAACAATTATCTGTATACTTTCCCGATGAAAAAGAGAATCTGGAGAACTATTGTGAAGAAATTCAATACGTTTGCAGCCAGTTTCCAAGATACAATGTAATGGGGAAAGATAGCTACAATGAGGAGATCCTGCATTTAAATACCAAAAGATTTATAGAATCGGTTACCCAGAATAAAACACTTCAGTCAGTTTTGCTGGGCTCTAATTTTCTGTATGCCGGAGATTCTGAAAATGTTCCTTTTTACGTTCATGCCTTAACGGTAAATTCCTACATTCAGAGTGCATATAAATGTGTGAAAGGAGGGAGCCAGATTTCTAAGCTGCTTATTAGAAAACTGCGTCAATATGGGGCTGAGGTTCATAAGCATTCCGAAGTCTCTGAATTTATTTTTAATGAAAATAATATCCTAGAATCAGTAAAAACAATTTCAGGAAAAGAATATACAGCAAAGCGATTTATTTCAAATATTGAAATCCGTTCCACCATTAAGCTTATTGGAGAAGAAAGACTGAAGAAGTCCTTTCTGAACAGGGTTTTGAGTTGGCAGACGGTTTCGTCTTGCTTCAGTGTTTATATCATCCTAAAACCCCAATGCTTTCCTAATTTTAATTATAATATCTATCACTATTCATCAGAAGAAAAGGTTTGGAACGCGTCCCGTTACCAAAAAGAAACATGGCCGGAAACCTATATGCTTTCATCCACCCCCTCAAAACATCATCCGGAGTTTGCAGAAAGTCTGACTGCTATTTCTTACATGGACTTTGATGAGGTCAAAAAGTGGGAAAGTACTTTCAATACAGTTGCTGAAGAGCATGAAAGAGGTGAACAATACGAAAGTTTTAAGCTTGAAAAGACTGAAAAAATGATTGAAGCCCTGGAAAAGAAAATTCCTAACCTTAGGCATGCCATTAAAAGCATATATACCTCTTCTCCTTTGTCCTATCGGGACTATATCGGAAGCTTTGATGGAAATATGTACGGGTACATGAAAAACTCAGATAATCCGCTTAAAACAATGGTTTCTCCCCGTACAAAAATTGATAATCTGTTTCTTACAGGGCAATCAGTAAATATGCACGGGATTTTAGGAGTTACCATTGGAGCGTTTAATACCTGTGCTGAAATTTTGGGAAAAGAAACCATCGATAAGCGCCTGGAGCAAATGATTTAATAAAAACCACCGTGAAAAAAACTAATACGAATTATCTCCCCCATACAAGGCTCCTCATCCATTCCTTTCTTTTAATGATCCTGATTTCATGCGGGATTTCAAAGTCTGTCCATCATCTTCCCGAGGTAAAGCAATATTCTTTGGAAATTCCCAAAGTGACTAAAATCAATGATACAACATTCAGCTATAAACAAAATTTTCTTACCAAGAACAAGCAACAGCTTTGGGAACTTTACATTAAAGGGAACCCCTTACAGCTAGGGTATAATAATGGGGCTTTAACTCAGGATTTAATGCAGAAACAGGAAGAAATCTTCTTTTCTAAAGTAGAAGGATTTGTTCCGTCAAAATTTAAACAGAAACTTTTGAATGTTTTCTTAAAGTGGTACAACCGAAAAATGTATCTCAATGTAAGAGAAGACTATCAGGCAGAATTATATGGCCTGTCACAATATTCATCTAACCAATATGATTTTATTGCTTCCAGGTATCTGAGAAACCTTTATCTGCACGGTGCGCACGATATTGGCCATGCCATGCAGGATCTGGCAATGGTGGGTTGCACCTCTCTTGCGGTATGGAACGAAAATACTGAGGATGGAGATTTATTGATTGGAAGAAACTTCGATTTTTATGTAGGAGATGACTTTTCTAAAAATAAACTGGTTGAATTTGTAGAACCAGAAGACGGAATTCCTTATATGTCCTTAAGCTGGCCAGGAATGATTGGCGTAGTTTCAGGGATGAATAAAGAAGGAATTACGGTTACCATTAATGCCGGAAAATCAAAAATACCTTTAACTGCGAAAACTCCTATTTCCCTGGTAACAAGGGAAATCCTACAATACGCAAAAAATATAGATGAAGCCATTGCTATTGCAAAAAAAAGAAACGTTTTCGTCTCAGAATCAATTCTGGTAGGAAGCGCTCATGATAAAAATGCCGTCATTATTGAAGTTTCACCGAAAAGTTTCGGAGTGTACAAAGTGGAGAATACAAGCAGGGTATTTTGCACCAATCATTTTCAGTCTGATGCATACAAAGATGATGCAAAAAATCAGAAACAGATCAAAGAAAGTCATTCTGCTTACCGCTATAAAAAATTGCAGGAGCTTTTACAGGAAGAAAAAAAACTGAATCCCGAGAAAATGGCTTCTATTCTAAGAAACAGATCCGGTTTAAAAAATGAGAGCATAGGAAACGGAAATGAAAAGGCCCTGAACCAGCTTTTGGCCCATCATGCTGTGATATTCTCGCCTCAGAAAAAATTAGTCTGGGTATCTTCCAATCCTTACCAATTGGGAGAATTTGTATGCTATGACCTTAATGAGATATTTTCAGAGCAGGGGTTGAAACCAAATGATTTTTCAAAATCAAAGCTTAATATTGTAAGAGATCCTTTTGCAGATTCTCAGGAATTCAAAAACTATGAGGAGTACAGGCAGATAAGCTTTAAAATTAATGATGCTGTTCACAATAAGGAAATGCTTTCGGATGATTTTATTGCTCATTATCAGTCCCTGAACCCGGATTTCTGGAAAGGGTATTTTATGGCAGGGAAATACTATTTTCATAAAAAAGAGTACTCAAAGGCAAAGGCAGAGTTTGAGAAAGCGCTCACTAAAGAAATAACAACAGTTCCGGACCAGAAAACAGTGGAAAAGTATTTGAATAAGGCTATTAAAAAAATGAATAATTAATTGTAAGATTCTTTTACAGTTGTTTTTATTGCGAATTTCTTTGTTTTGAAAATATATTTTTATTAATAATGTAACATTTTGTGTTTTTTGACACTAACTGATTAATCACATTTATTAATTTTAAGTATTACACATGAAAAAAATTCGACTTAGTGTTAAATTTCTGCTACTTTGTTCATTTTTCAGTTTTGGGGTATTTTCTGCCCAAAAATATGAGCAAACAATCAAAGACTATGTTAACTCTGAAAAGGGGGCTTTCCAGAGAGTGAATCCAGAGCTTAAGGCTTTTAAAATTGTAAATATTGACCCTTCCCAAAGCTTAAAGGGTGATATTGTAGGAATTCAGCAAACAATCAACGGCTATCCCGTTTTCGGAAGTTCTGCCAACGTTTTAATCAGGGACGGAAAAGTTTTGAATTTTGCAGATACCTTTATTAAAACATATCCTTCAGCGGTTAAAGGCAAGGAGAGTGCAAGAAAAGAATCCTTAATTGCCGATGTCGCCAAAAAGATGAATGGCACATCTTCAGTAAAGAATATTGACGGCAAAGAGGGTCCTTTAAGTACAAATACTGTATATTTTGCCAAGGGAGGAGAGCTAATACTTGGTTATCAGGTTAACATTGAAGAAAAAGGAACAAGCAATATCTGGAATACCATTATCAGTACAGAAGATGGTTCTGTTCTGTATCAGGAAAATACAACCCTTTCCTGCAGTTTTCATGACGACGCTTACGAACAACATTCTTCAGAACATGAAAATCATAATCATGGGGCACATTCAGCCATTTTTCCAAGTAATATAAGTAAAGCAAAGGAATTTGCTAATCTCGTTCTGGCACCTGATAATGCATCCTATAATGTATTGGCATTTCCGGTAGAAGCTCCTACATTTGGAAGCCGTACACTTTTAAATAATCCGTGGGATCTGACAGCCTCTCCGGAGGGCTGGCATTCTGATGGGACCAATCACTATACGATAACAAGAGGTAATAATGCGTTTGCATATACTGATGAAAACAATACCAATTCCCCGCAGTTTTCACCAGACGGCGGAGAAAGCAGAGCTTTTGATTTTCCTATGGATATTACCTTAGGGCAACAGAATTATACTTCTGCTGCGGTAACCAATTTGTTTTATACAACCAATAAAATGCATGATGTATTTTATAAATTTGGGTTTACAGAATCTGCAAGAAACTATCAAACCAATAATTTTGCAAATGGAGGAACAGGTAATGACCCTGTTCTTGCAGAATCACGTGATGGTAGTGGTATAAATAATGCCAACTTTAATCCTGGTGTTGACGGAACCAGCGGAAGAATGCAGATGTTTCTATTTGTACCTAATGGAGCCAGATATCTTTACTATAACTCCCCAACAAGCTATGTTAATAGAACTCCGGCAGCAGGAACAGCTAACTTTGGCCCTCAGCTTATAGGTAGCCCTCCCGTAACTGGGGACTTAGCCCTCTCAACACCTGCAGATGCATGTACTGCAGTTGCTGCTGGTAGCCTTACCGGAAAAATTGCAGTGGTAACCGCTGCTACATGCGGCTTTGCTGTAAAAACAAAAAATCTGCAAAATGCAGGAGCGGTAGGGGTGATACAATATCATCCAAACAGTGATCAGCCTGTAGGGCTTGGAGGTACAGATACCACCATTACAATTCCTACAATAATGGTTGGAAAGTCAGAAGGAGAGTTTTTGGTAAGTGAAATAAACAATGGAGTAGTTGTAAATGCAACATTGAAAACAGAAGCTGTTTATAAAGATGCAAGTTTAGACAATGGAATTATTAGCCATGAATATGGACACGGAATATCCAATCGTTTGACAGGAACAGGAAGTTCTTGTTTATCCTATATTTCTTCCAATGAACAAATGGGGGAAGGATGGTCTGACTTTTTTGCTTTGATGATGACTACCAAACCTGGTGATAATGCATCCATAGCAAGAGGAATAGGAACCTTTACTTCCGGAGAAGGAATAGATGGAGCAGGCATAAGACCTGCAAAATATTCTCCTGATTTCGCAGTGAACAACTATACTTACGGACGAACTAACGGGATGAAAACTAACGGAAGCTTTCTTGGTATTGCCGTTACAGTGCCGGATGTTCACAGTATAGGATTTATTTGGGCTTCAATGCTTTGGGATCTTAACTGGAAGTATGTAGAAAAATATGGATACAGCAGTAATGTTTTAGCGGATCCTAACAGCGGAAGTGCAAAAGTTTTACAGTTGGTAATGGACGCTCTTAAGCTGCAACAATGTAATCCTACATTCGTACAGGGAAGAGATGCCATTATAGCAGCTGATCTAGCCTCTACAGGAGGACAAAACAAATGCCTTATCTGGAATACATTTGCTAAAAGAGGATTAGGAGTCAATGCTTCTGCCGGTGCACTGGGTGGATTGGTATTTGGAGCCAGCCAGCCACTGCCAGACATTACAGACCAGGTAGAGGATTTTACAGTTCCTGCAGATTGTGAAACATTGGCAGTGAAAGAGATATCAAACTCTAAGGGTATTTCAATCTATCCCAATCCGGTAAGAAATGAATTTACCATAAAGACTCCGTCAGGAATGAATCTTTCAGGGATCACGACTGTTTCTATCTATGATTTTACAGGGAAGCTGATTTCTAAAGAAAATATTAACCTTAATAAACAAACTACCATTAATGCCAGTCAATTAATTAATGGTACCTACATTGTAAAAGTAAGCGGTAATTCAATCGATTATTCTCAGAAGATTATCGTTTCAAAATAGTAAATAAATAATTAGGAAGCAAAAGCCTTGGAATATTATATTTCGAGGCTTTTCTTTATTTGTAATTAATTGTTTTCAGGATTCAGTTTATTCAGAAATAGAAAAGTGCTTATCCCTGCCAAAGCAGATAATGTAGTACTTAAGATGAAACTTCCGATAACATATTGAAGCAGATTATTCTTGATAAGCTCAAAATTAAGATCCTGACTTAGAATATTACTGTCTCCATGAACAAACGGAGAGCCAAGAAACAATGAAGCCGCAATGATAAACGGAATAAAAGGAGGAAGACTCACATTGGAGGCTACGAATGCAAGAACTTTATTCAGTTTGAAAAGAACAGATAAACTTATGACCAGCAGCGTTTGAAATCCCCAAAATGGAGATAACCCTATAAAGACACCAAGTGCAATGGAAAAAGCCTTTGTACGATTGCTGCCATCGCTTTCCAGTACATCTTCTTTTATAAATTTTTTAAAACTTTTTTTTTTGAAGTTATTCACGAAGTTTCTCGGAATAATATAAAAAAGAGTGATCGTTACTAAAATCGTATTCAGAATACTGATTCTTGTAAAATCTTTGAACGGTCTGAAATGCGAAACACGCTCTTTAGGATCGTATAATACCTTAATGGGAACATTCTTTACCGGAATATGTCTCCATGCGGTCCTTACGATGATCTCAATTTCAAACTCAAATTTAGGTGTAAAATATTTCTTGGGAATTTTGTGCAAAGGATAAAGCCTGTAACCGGATTGAGTATCTTCAAGCTTAATTCCTGTCTCGAACCAAAACCAAAAATTAGAAAATCTATTTCCGAAGCTGCTTTTCTTAGGAATACCATCTTGGGACATATTTCTGTTCCCAATTAATAGTACTTCTTCATTTTCCTGAAGAAGGGCGTCCACAAATACAGGAATGTCATCGGGATAATGTTGTCCGTCAGAATCAATGGTTATGGCATAATCATAGTTCAATTCCTTGGCTTTTCTAAAGCCTGTTTTCAATCCGTTTCCTTTTCCTTTGTTTTCAGGCAGGGTGATAGTTGTGATGTGAGGATATTGAGCAAGAATTTGACGAGTAGAATCGGTAGAACCGTCATTGACCACAATAATACTTTCGGTGTAGTTCAAAACACCGTCTATTACCCTTTTCAGGGTCTTTTCATTATTGTAGGTAGGTATTAAAACGCAGATCTTCTTTTCAGAAATTGCATTTTGTACTTCAGCAAGGGACATTGTATTATTTTAAAGTGGCTCTTTCGGCCTCGGTAATGGTTTTAGACTGCAATGCAAACCTTTTGATATAGTTTTTCAAGGCTGCATTTTGTTTGCTGTAATTGTTCAGCAGGAAAGCTTTGTCATCCTTTAAACTGCCTCTGTAGCCCACAATTTTAGGAATGTTTTCCTGAACACTTAATCTGATCAAACGTAATTCTGCGTTATTAGGATTACTCTTAATAATGGCTTCAAGACTTGTAGCCCCTGTTTTCACCAGAGTCTTTCTATTTCCCTTGGAGACTTTTGCCTCCATAATCTTTGCCGCTGCTTTATAGCCCATGGTTACTGCATCAGAGCCCGATTGCTTTTCTGCAATTCCTATGAAATTTTCAGTATTGGATGCAGAATCGTTGGCCTTGGCATAGCTGTTTCTCAAAGCTTCTATATCAGACTGAAAGAAAAAAATAAATGCCGCTACGAATGATAGAATAAGTTTCATGATGGTATTTTTTTATAGCTTACAGACAACTTTAATGCAATAGTCTCGCCAAAGGAAGTTACATTTTTTACTTTAACATCTTCCTCATTTTCAGTAATATCCAATTGGAGTTTCAGATCCGGAGTCTCAAAAGGATTGATAATGGCCATGAATTTTACATTCGATGCCGTTTTTAAAAATAATTTTGAACCTGTAAATTCTTCTGTCAGTTCTTTAATAATCTGCATCATACAAACACCAGGTGTTACAGGATTTCCAGGAAAATGGCCCTTGAAAATATCATGGTCTTTATTTAAATTAATATGCGTAATAAAACTTCCGTTTTCTGCTTTTTCATATGATGTTAAAGTATAAAAGTCTGTAAGAATGGTCTGCATAATTATTTTTTCATGTTAAATGTATAGTAAACGCCGGCTTGGAATGTTACATTGGTGTGATTTTCATAGAAGCTGTAAACAGGAACAAATCCTTTTTTTACCCTTGCTTCAATACCAAAGTTCTTAGTGATATCGTATCCTACTCCGGCAGTAATTCCCAGATCAACTTCATTATCAGGGTTAATATTTTTCTTTTCTACAACAAAATCAAGAGTAGGTCCTACATGAACATTGAATTTGTTGAAATAAAACTTGTTAATCAATTGAATTCCAAGGTAAGAAACTGTAATGTTTTGCGTCCCCATATTATTAACGTTGGATTCTACTTTGGTTCCCTGTCTCGAATAATTAATTTCTGGTTGCAGGGCATAAAATTTGGCAAAACGGATATTTCCCAAAAACCCAAGGTAAAAGTCAGTTCTTGTTTTGAAATTAAGATTCATTTGGGATTGCGGATAATATACATCTCCGGGATAGAAGAACGTTTGATTTTCATCATTGGTGAAATGTGAAAAATTGGCTCCGGCTCTGATTCCGGGTGTAAATGTTACCTGGGCAAAAGACAGTCCTGATATCAATACAAATAGGAAAGGAAATATTTTTTTCATGGTAAAATTATTCAGTTTCGGTTATTTGAAATAGTTTTATATTAATCTTAAAATCCTTGTGTTGCAGATTTAAGCTATCTGCGAAGATATGCTTTTTTGCATCAAATGTAAAATCGATTTTTTCCTTGTTATTTTTGGTGTAAATGATCTGTTTCAGTAGGTTGTTGTCCTTATTAAAGAATAAATAATAGCTCTTGTTCTCAATCTTGGAAAGATAGATTTTAGAGTTTTCATTTTCAAAGATCTCACTTACCGGATATTGCTTTTTCAATAGCTGCTGAAAATCGTTTTTCAGAAAATTAATAACAATTTTTTTATCCAGATCTGGCAATACGTAATTCAGTTTAAAATGATTGTCCGAAATTTCAAAATCAATCAGCTTATTCCCAAAGTCAGAGGTTAATGCGACACGGTGTGTTGTTTCGTTTAATTTTTTGATGATAAGGATACCGCTTACATGATTTTTATAAATATCCATCTGGCATTTATAAACATAATCTTCAGTAGATGAAAAATAAAGATTTTCCACAGTTTTTTCTGTTGAGGAAACTGGTTTTACACCAGTCAGCTGATACGTTTTACAAGAAACTGCAAGTAATAGGATCAGGCTACAAAGCAAATTCTGACGCAGGGATGGAAGCATTGATCTTTGTATTTTTGAAAACAATATTCGTAGTGTCTCCCGAAGCCTCTGTCATATTAACCTGGGAAACTGTAGACTGGTTCTTGGGAAAATAAAGTTCAATCTGTTTGATGTATTTCAGCAGTTGTGAAGTCTTCGGAACAAACTTGGCAATATTATAATTCCCACTCTTGAAGTAAGTTACTGTAAATTCAGGATCATTAAACATGGTTCCGTTTGAACTCCCTACAATTAGTTTATTGATCTTTTCAAAGGTTTTGCTTTTAGCATCCACAGAAGATTTCTTTCCTTGATCATTGATGAAGATCTTATTGCTTTTAAAAACAATACTGTACTGATATGGTTTGGTATATCTCCAGCTCAGCATATTAGGAGTCTGTAGTGACATTTTTCCGTACGTGACAATGCTTTTATCCAGAAAATCCATTTTCTTGGTCTGGGTAAAATCACTCTGCAATGTTTTAATTTCCTTGGTGTCTGTGGAGACCTTGGATACAAATGCTTTGGCCTCGGCGCCTGACATTGCGGTGTTTTGCGCAAAAAAGAAGCCGGATACCAGTAAAAATGCTCCTAGGGCAATATTTTTAATCATTTTTTCCTTGAATTTGTAATTGAATCAACTGTAAATGTTGAGTACTTTTTATCTTTCAAAAATACTAATAAATCTACCAGTACATGATACGTTTTTTCTGAGGTATCATGAAGCAGAATAATACTACCTTTTCTTAGATCTTTCGTAATTCTCTTATAGATTTTCCTTTCATCGTCAATGATGGTGTCCAGAGAACGGACATTCCAGCCGATGCTTATTTTTTGAGTCTGTTTAATGGCTTTTGCAATGCTCGGATTGGTAACTCCGAAAGGAGGTCGGTATAAGTTTGTCTGTATATTTCCAACATTCTTCATCACCTCGTCACAGTTTTTAATCTCTGCAATCATTTTGGAAGTAGACAGGAAGCCTGTTGAACGAGAGTGAGTTAACGTGTGGTTTCCGATGGTGTGACCTTCAGCAATGATTCTCTGAAATGTTTCAGGATATTTTTCAATCTGCTTTCCGATACAGAAAAAAGTAGCTTTTATCTGATGTTCATTGAGTAAATCTAAAAACTTTGGTGTAAATTCTGTAGGCCCGTCGTCAAAAGTCAAAGCAATTTCTTTGATTTTCGTTCGCTTATGGGTAATACTGTTGACAAAATATCCCAGTTCAATAGCGAATGATCCCCAAACAACTACAGCAGAAAAAGCAAGAAAACAAGCTATATACACCCATAAACTTCCCTGAAATGCATAGATGAAAACGTTACAGAAGAGATAAAATAAGATGAATGAATAGTGCTTCATCGCCCGCTGTTTTTGAATAACAAAAGTAATCTATTATCTGATAGTCTTTTTAGAAATTTTCTTTAGGTTTTTGCCTTATCAAACTTTCTCCAATAATACCAAGCTGTGATCGGAACCCGCCAGATGGTTGTAAAGAAGCATATTTTTCACTTCCTCTTTTTTTGTTTCATTAATCATCATTACTTCAGGAATCTGCTGCTCCTTAAGAATATGACAAGCCATAAAGGTAGAAAAACCGCTTGCGGTATTAAATTCTCCACTCAGATGCTTGTAATATAATAAAGCAGAATCTGAAAATAGATCCATTGCGTTTGTATAGTAAACATCCGAAGATGCATCACTACTGAAGCCTAAAATGACAGCATCTATATCCTGTACAGAAAGATTGTTTTTTGCTAAAAACTCCTGAATGAATTTTTGAATTTCATTCAATTCCAACCTGTTACTGATTTTAATGTCTGTAAGTTTTGCATAGGAATTTTCAGTTTTATCTTTTCCAACAACAAAAAAGCTGGCCCCTTCTCCCCAAATGACCCCCTTGGTTGTAGAGTTCAGGTGGTTTGCAGGAAGTTCCGTTTCTTTTTTGATGGTATTATTTAAACAATAAAGCTCCATCGTTCTGTTGGTCTGTTCATCAGTAGAGCCCACAAGGATATTTTCTGCTTCGCCATCAGCAATCTGCAGTTGAGCATCCAAAAATGAAAACTCCAGTGAAGAAGAAGTGTTTACATACGTGAAATTGTACGCATGGCATTGTAAGCCAAGTGCAATTTGACCTGCAACAGTATTGTGAGTAGATTGAATAAAAAATGTAGGAGTTAAAAACTCTTCATGATTATCAATCACATTTTTCAAAAACTTTTCAGAATCCTGAGAACACCCCATTCCGGTTCCTACAATAATGGCATCCGGTTGTTCAATTCCCGCTTCCTTTAAAGCATGATGAGAAGCTACAGAGCTCATTTTTACAGTTTTGGACATTCTCCTGATCATTGCAGGCGGAATGAACTCCTTGTAATTAGGTTCTATGGCCTTTATCATCTTTACCGAATTTTCCGGCTTAAGATTTTGAAGAAAATTTTCATTTAAGGTGTCCTGAACGGAGATACAGGATGCACTGTTGATGTATACTGCACTCATGATTTTGAGAAAATTAAGGTTGAACAGTTTCCTCCGAACCCAAATGAGTTAGAAAGAACATGATTGATGGTCTTTTCCTTTAGTTCAGTAACCGGAGTTAAATCAAACTCTTCCATTTTGGTCTTAAAATTCAGGTTAGGAAAAATAAGACTCTGCTGCATGGCTAAAATTGAAAACACAGACTCAATGCCTGCCGCAGCAGCCAATGTATGGCCTGTAAATGCTTTTGTAGAACTAAATTCGGGAACCTGATTTTCTCCAAAAATTCTGATCATGGCAATTCCTTCTGACAGATCGTTATTGGGGGTTGCAGTTCCGTGAACGTTGATATAATCTATATCCTCCTTTTTCAATCCTGAAATTTTCAGAGCCTGTTGCATTGCGAGGAAGGCACCTTGACCATTTTCGGAAGAAGCCGTTTGGTGGTGGGCATCATTGGCGTTTCCATAACCGGAAAGATAGGCTAATACCTGTTTATTTTCTTTTTTTACAATCTCCTCAGATTCAAGAACCAGAAAGGCTGCTGCTTCTCCAAGATTCAGCCCTTTTCTGCCATTGTCAAAAGGGGTATTGTAAGAGTCTGTAAGAATCATGAGAGTATTGAATCCATTCAACGTAAACTTTGAAAGAGAATCTGTTCCTCCGACAATTACACGGTCTAATACTCCGTTTTTAATCAGTTTAGCACCCATCATAATGGCATTGGCCGCAGATGAGCAAGCTGTGCTGATGGTAGAAACCATGCCTTTTAATCCCAAATGATCGGCAATTACCAATGAAGAATTTCCGGCATCATGAGCGTCAATGTATTTTTGCTTTTCAGGAAAGTCTTCGTAGGAGTAGAAATATTTTTCAGTAATATCCATCCCTCCCACACTGGTAGATGAGATAAGTCCCGTTCTGTATTCATTAATGTCTGAAATTCCGGCACTTTCTACAGCTTCCTTTGCGGCAACCATACCTAACAAGGAAGTTCTTGTTACGTTATTATCTTCATCAAGCTGAAGTTTTTGCACAAGTTCCTCATTGGATAATTTTATTTCACCTGTTTTTATTGTTCCTGCATGGCGGGTTTCAAACATCTGAATATCTGAAATGCCGTGTTTTCCGGATTGTAATGAAATAAAATTTTCCTCCACATTGTTTCCAATGGAAGAAATGATGCCCATCCCTGTTATGGCAATTTTTTGGCTCATTATAGTAAGTAATGTAACAATGTATCAATGGGTTACATTGTTACATCATTAAACTGTTATATTAATTTTATTTTGTTCTGTTGTCTTCAATGAATTTAGCCATTGTATCAATAGATTGGAAAATTTCTTTTCCTTTCTTAGGATCAGCTAATTTGATTCCGTAGTCTTTATCAAGAAGAACGATAAGCTCCAGGGCATCAATAGAGTCAAGACCTAGTCCACCTCCGAATAATGGATCTGTATCTTTAATTTCTTCTACAGAAACATCCTCAAGGTTAAGTACTTCAATAATTTTGTGTTTCAATTCTGTTTTTAAGTTTTCCATAATTTAGTTAATTTACCAATATAGTAATGTTTGAATTTGCCCATTTTAAGGAGGCTTCGTTGTTACAAGGTTATATTGTTACATTTTTATAAGGTCAGCAAATATACAAAAGCTTTATAATTTTCCTGATATAATTCAACCCAGCCGCATAATACTTTGTCTGCTTTCCCAGACCGGAGAATCTGTTCAGAATAATCATTTAAAAAATTTTCATCAAAATCTTCCAATACAAAAAAAGCATTCTCTGTCTGCATTTTGTGCTTAATGCTGATTTCACCTACACAAATATTGGGTAATGTATATACAAATACAGCAGGACTTGGAAAATAATTTTCCTGAGAATTGATGCTTTCCTGATATTTAAAATCAGTATCCAAACTGGATGACTTGTTGGCAAAAACCAATGCCGTTCTGCTATGGTCTTCATCTTTTAAAAGCATTTCGGCGGAAAGAAAGGCAAGTTTGCTTAAACTATCCATTTTGTGAAACTTAGGATAGCCAAGATCCATGCTTTTGTAGGCTTCTTTAGCAAATTCCTGGAAAGTTTCGCTCGGGCTTTCAAAAATGATCTCTTCGTTTAAGCTTATTTTTGAATGTTCTATAGTACAGGTGTTTATCTTTTTCATCAGCTTCATTTTAACATTTTTCCAATACAATTGCGGCATTACACCCTCCAAAACCTGATGCTGTCTTCAAAATATATCTGATTGCTGCAGTTTGATTTTCCTTAATGATATTCAATGGCTGGGATACTCCCATCTCCTTAAAGTTTTTAGAGGGAATCAGTGTATTATGAATGGCGATTTCCATAGAGATGATGCTTTCCAGAAGTCCGGAAGCTCCAAGGCAGTGTCCATAGAAACCTTTCATACTGTTCAAAGGTACATTTTGCAGTTCCATTCTGTTGAATGCAATAGCTTCCATTTCGTCATTATACAAAGTTGCTGTTCCGTGGGCTGAAATAAAGTCAATTTGTTCTGCCGAAACCTGGGTTTCCGTCATGGCATTTTTGATGCTTCCGTATAAACCGTCTCCTGTTCTTGACGGGCCGGAAATATGGTTAGCATCATTGATAGCCGAGTCACCCAATACCTTGAATCTGAACTTTTCTTTTTCAGAAGCCTCAGAAGTGATATATACTGCGGCTGCGGCTTCTCCGATATTGATCCCGTTTCTGTTTTTATCATAGGGTTTACAGGCTTCAGTACCGATGGCCTGAAATGAATTGAACCCTGAAATTACAAATTCTGAGATTTCATCACCGGCAACCACAAAGGCATCTTTATATTTCCCGGCCTGAATCATGTTCTTGGCAACAGCAATAGCCATTACCCCGGATACACAGGCGTTTGAAACTACAATAGGCTGGGTTTTAAATCCAAAAAAATCAGCAATTTTCTGTGCTAATCTCGGAAGATAGACGCCTTCGGGTAATTCAGACTCATTTTTTAATAGGCTGATATTTCCTTTTGTTGTTGATAGGATAAAAGCGGTATCTTTAGCTATACTGTGTTTTTCAATCAAGGGTTTAAGACTTAGAAGAAGCATTTTTTCCAGCCTTGTGAATTCCTGACTGTCAAAGTTTTTACTGAATTCTTTATGCAGCTCTTCCGTATTAATCATGGAGGCGAAAAAAGGATCCTGATTTTCTATGACTTTATGTAAAGTAACTCCTGATTTTCCGGCTAAAAGTGCTTCCCAGTTAGAGTTTATGCTAAAGCCCAGAGGTGTTACACAGTTATAATCTGTGATGTAAATTTCCTTCCTCATGATAATCCCATTTTATCTTTCCAGGTTTGAAAAAACTCCGGATTGTATAAACATAAACTTCCATTGCTGTCCAAAAACACCTGAATGGTCTCTCCACTGCAAACTAATTGATCTTCGTGATTGAAAATTTCATATTTGTAGATAAGCTTAGCAGACACAGAATTGATGAAAGTGGTGACAATTTTAAAAGTTTCTCCATATTTTAAGGGAAGAAAATGTTCACATGTACTTTTGACAATAGGGGTTACAAATCCCGCATTCTGAATGTCCAGATAGGTTAGGCCGTGCTGACGTCCAAAAGCTTCTCTTCCGTCTTCAAAATAGACAATGTAATGACCATGCCAGACAATTCCCAGCGGGTCTGTTTCATTGAATCGTACCCTTACTTCTTCGGTACAGGTTAATATATTTTCGTTAGACTGCATTTTGTTTTCTTTCATAAAAAATAGAAATGGCTACTGTTGCAAGGTAAAATAAAAATAAGAAAGCTAATTCCTTAGCAATACCTCCAATTCCGCTGTTTCTTAAAATAATATCGTAATAAGCGTTCAATCCCCAGTTCATGGGAGAAAATTTGGCTACGGTCTGCATAAATTCAGGCATTAAGAATACCGGAACCCAGATTCCTCCAATTGCTGCCAGTACAACTACTGATGTTGCTCCAAAAGGGGCAGATTGTTCCTGTGTATCTGCAATGGTTCCCAATAATACTCCAAATCCAATGGCCGCAAGCCCTGCGAACAATGTTACCGTAATAAGCTGGAACATTTTTCCTGATACATCAAATGCAGGAAGATCCATATATGGGAAAAGGAAAACCCCTACTGCTACCATTAGTAAGAATTGAATGATACAGATGATAAGATAAGTGAATGTTTTTCCTAAAATATGAACAAAGTAAGGAGTAGGGCTTATTCTGGCTCTTACACTTGTTCCCTGGCTTTTTTCCTTTACCAGGTTAATAGACAAAGGAACAACGATAAAAAAGATAGCAAAGAGCGTCCATGCGGGAACGTTATGCTGAACAGAATTCGGCATGATGTCCATTTCTCCTTTTTTCGGGGTAATCTCTTTGAAGCTGATCAGGTTTTTATTTTCGTCAAGGTTTTCTGTGGTGCCTAGCTGATCCTGAAAAGCTTTATAAATTTTTTTATTTTCGATTTCAAAAACCATTTTATTGACAGAATTCATCACAGAGTTTTTGAATCCTGCATTGGTGGCCGGATCAAAGTATAAGTGAATTTCCTTTGCCTTTGGAGCTTCTATCTTAGTTTTTGCGGAATCACCTTCCAAACCAAATGAACTGACGATAGCCTGAACTTTGGAATCAATATTGGAATTTAAATCTTGTGTTAGATTTTTAGGAATAACAATAGCCATCTGATAATCTCCTGAAAATACAGCATCCTCCGCCGATTTTTCGTTGAAATTGGTCAGTAATTGGAACGTTTTGCTATTTTCCAGTTCGCCTTTTATGTTTTTTGAAACTTCAGATTTATCGTTATCAATAAAAATGATAGGGATTTTTGATCCTTCAAGGTTTTTAAAGGTGGAATCCTGAATCAGGGTAATGGTTACAATCAAAAGCAACGGCATTACAAAAATGATGACAATTCCTCCGATATCTCTTTTCAGGAGAAGAATTTCCTTAATAAAGCTTCTCCAAAGTTTATACAACAACATCTCTTAATTCTTTTCCGGTTAATGAAATGAAAACATCTTCAAGATTTTCTGCATGGGCAATCTGTGAAACAAGTTCCTCAGGGGTTCCAACAGCATGAATTCTTCCTCTGTCTATTATGGCAATCTTGGTGCAAAATTCTTCTGCCTCAGAAAGGTGGTGAGAGGTATAAATAATACACGTCCCGTTTTTATTCAATTCCAAAAGGAAATCTATAATTACTTTTTTGGACTGAACATCTACTCCTACGGTGGGTTCATCCAAAAACAGAACCTTTGGATTATGAAGTGTTCCTGCAATAAGGTTACAACGGCGTTTCATCCCTCCGGAAAACTGGCCCACCTGCTTATCTGCAAATTTTGAAAGCCCCATAATTTCTAAGGACTCATCAATGGTCTTGGTAAGCTGTTTATGCTTTAGTCCATACAGACTTCCGAAGAACATTAGATTTTCTCTGGCAGTAAGGGTAGGATAGAGTGCATATTCCTGCGGAACAATTCCAATGATCTGTCTAATCTTGAAGCCCTCTTTTTGTGGAGACAAGCCATTAATCGTAAACTGCCCTGAGGTAGGCTTAATTAATCCTGAAAGCATGGATATCAAGGTTGTTTTCCCTGCTCCATTAGGCCCAAGAATTCCGTAAATTTCGTTTTTATCAATACTCAAGGAGATATCATTTACCGAAAAATCGTCAGAATTTTTGTATTTTTTATATAGATTTTTGATTTCAATCATATTCTCTGCCATATCAGATCGCTTTTCTCAGTTTTTTATAGAAAGCTTCCTCCAAATCAGCAATATGAAGCATCGTCTTTGATAGCTCATTGTAGATATTACTTTTGGAGTTTCTGTTTTTATATACTCTTGCAATGTCTACTGCAAAGTCTCTCCAAAGGTCTCCTATGGAAGTAATTTCCTTTGAAAGGTCCTTCAATTCGTCATTTTTAAGAATAACAGCAGCTTCCTGAAGAAATGCTCCATAAATAAATCTGAAACCTCCGCCGCCGGTTCCGATTTCCTCCTGCATTCTGATCAGTTGTCCCAGATAGTGGTTCGTTACTTTTGTACCTTTCTTTTCTGCCCATTTTGGAATACTTCTGGCGACCCATCTCATGGCTTTTACACCAATAAGGGGTACGGGGGCCAGCATGTTTTTACAGGTATCCTTAATTCCTTTTTTAATGGCTTCTTCCAGATTTACATTTTCCGGAATATAAACAGGATAGTACATATGTCCCTTTGGAGGAAGGGCTCCTTTGGCATATCTTACCTTTTCCAGTTCTGTTTCTGATAGGGAAGTGGTGTAGTCCATTACCGGATCACTGATCAGAAATTTTCCGTCTTCTTTACCATATACCACAAGATTGTGAGCATTGAAGTGGAATTTATATTCTTCAGGGAAATAAGTAAGGTTGAAAACCCCTACCTGAAGTCCGGTGGGGATATTTTGTTCTAGATTTCTTTCAAGAGCCTTTTGAGCATCCTGGGGATTGGAGAATTTCTCTCTTTTGATTTTAATTCCTAATCTTTTGGCTGCTTTACTGAAGATGGCACCCGGCATAGGACGATAGCTGAAGCCCGGAGCAAAGTTTACCTTCAAAAAAGGGAGATAGACAAAAAACAATCCTGAACCGATTCCGAAGATCATGGGTTCACTTAGTTTTAATCCTTTATTAAGCAGTAGATTAGAAGCAACACCGTTTTCGCAATGCGCAGTCTGATGGTGTTCAAAGTTTAATTTCATTTGCAGCTTATATCTTTTTCATTGGTTAAACGGAATAATATACATTCCATTTATTTTCCATCGAAGTTTTTTAATTCGTTTACTGAAATACCGAATGCATCAGCATATTTTTTCAGTGCAGTTTCGCTTAGTGTTTTAAATACCTTGGGTTTAAAATGTCTTTTCACCCTCCATTGCCATATTCCTACGTAAGAGGCAAGTACTCCCAGGTCCATTTTATTCAGTTCCATAAAATATACGATGGGGCTAACCTTATTTTGGGCAACGTTTTGCTTGGCTTCTTCAATTCTTTCATGAATAAGCTCCATGGAC
This sequence comes from Chryseobacterium aurantiacum, assembly GCF_003020585.1. GTDB lineage: Bacteria > Bacteroidota > Bacteroidia > Flavobacteriales > Weeksellaceae > Chryseobacterium > Chryseobacterium aurantiacum. Next base: position 32,084 of record NZ_PXUE01000007.1, on the reverse strand, counting down.
TCATCCAGAGCGGCTTTCTTTGCATCCCAGCCTGTGCTGTTAGCGGTAGTATAGTTATCGTTCTCATCCGTCACATACAAAACCTCTGTCATGTTGGCGGATTTCAAATTACTTTCGTCTTGGGGTAGGTCTTGTCTTTTCATCTAAATAATGTTTAATTTTTTTAGATTCCAGATGAAAAATGGTTCACCTGTTTTGATTCTTTTAATCAGGTGGCTAAAATAGTGAAAATACATTATATGTAAATTATGCTGAGTCTGATGAAAGTATTACCGTGAAACAGAGGTTGCATAAAGGCTCAGGTTCAGTTATTAATGAAAGAAAGAATAATTGTTTTTTCTCCTTTTAAGAACCCGAACATTAATTTTCTCTTGAGTAATGCAGCATAGAAAATTTTTACCTATTGCAATTTTTGAGTAAGGATCTTTAACTAATTGGGGGTAATGAAATCTTAAAAAGAACCATTATCCTTTATTATTCATATTTGTAATAAATCTGCTGTAACAACTGTGTTATATCATAAGACTAATGGATAGAAATTTGGATAGAAAAATAATTATTAAATAACAACTATGAAGAAGTTTTTTATTTCTGTTTCGCTTTTCTGTATGCTAAGCGCAATGGCACAGAAATTCGATACACAAAAGCTGACAGATGCTCAAGGGTATACTTATGAAACGGTAAAGAATGACCAGGCAGGTGTAAGGGTATATACCTTGAAGAATGGTTTGAAGGTTTATCTTGCAAAAAATGAAGATGCACCGAGAATTCAGACTTATATTCCTGTAAGAACAGGATCTAATAATGACCCGAGTGATAATACGGGACTGGCTCACTATTTAGAGCATATGGTTTTCAAGGGAACTTCTCATTTGGGAACTCAGGATTGGGCAAAGGAAAAAGCAATCTTACAGCAGATTTCTGATCTTTATGAACAGCATAAGGCAGAAAAAGATCCTGCTAAGAAGAGAGAACTATACAAAAAGATTGATGAGGTATCTCAAGAAGCCTCAAAATACGCAATCGCCAACGAGTATGACAAGGCTATTTCTTCACTAGGTGCTACGGGAACAAATGCGCACACATGGTTGGATGAAACGGTTTACAAAAATAATATCCCTGCCAATGAACTTGAAAAATGGCTTAAGGTAGAAAAGGAACGTTTTTCAGAATTGGTACTGCGTCTTTTCCATACAGAATTGGAGGCGGTGTATGAAGAATATAACAGAGCACAGGATAATGACGGTCGTCTTGTGAATTATGCTTTGATGGAAGCCTTATTCCCAAAACATCCCAACGGACAACAAACTACAATAGGTACGTCTGAACACCTGAAGAGCCCGTCAATGGTAGCTATTCATAAGTATTTTGATACTTATTATGTGCCTAATAACATGGCTGTTGTATTGGTGGGAGATATAGATTATGATAAAACTATAAAATTAGTTGATCAGTATTTCGGAGCTTTCAAATACAAGGAACTTCCAATGAAAAAGATGGTGTCTGAACAACCAATGACTCAAATTGTTTCCAGAACGGTAAAGAGCCCATCTACACAAAGAATGACAATGGCATGGAGAACAGATTCTTATGGAAGCCAGGAAGCTAGATTGGCAGATGTTGTGGGAGAGATCCTAAGCAACAGAGGGGATGCGGGATTGATTGACCTTAATATTAATCAGAAGCAAAAGACCCTGGGAGCAGGTGCCTACGAATCTCCATTCAAAATGTATGGGATGTTTGCCTTGGTCGTAACGCCAAAAGAAGGACAAAGCTTTGATGAGGCTAAAAAACTACTATTGGATCAGCTTGATCTTGTTAAAAAAGGACAATTTCCGGATTGGATGCTGAAAGCCATCGTCAATGATAAAAAGGTTCAGCGCATGAAAGGTTGGGAAACGGCTGATGGATTGGCAACTGAACTTTATGATTCTTATATCAAGGGTAGAACATGGGAGCAGGAATTGGATGAGATCAATCAGTATGAAAAAATCACCAAGGCTGATATTGTAAAGTTTGCCAACGATTTCTATAAAGATAATTACGTGGTAGTTTACAAGGAGAAAGGGGTAAATGATAAGTTAGTTCGTGTAGAAAATCCTGGAATTACTCCTATTAAGCTTAACAGAGAAGCACAATCTCCTTTCCTTAAAGATATTTTGAGCACTAAGGTTGCTGAAATCAAGCCGGAGTTTATTGATTACAAAACTGCCATTCAGACTTCGCAGGTAAAAGACAAAACGGTAAGCTTTGTAAAGAATAAGTATAACGAAATTGCTCAGGTAAGCTACGTCTTCCCATTCGGAACAGATAATGACAAAGAACTTGCTTTAGCAGGAACGGTGTTCGAATACCTTGGAACAGATAAGTATACGCCGGAGCAATTGAAAGAAGAGTTCTATAAACTGGGGATTACTTACAATCTAAGGACATCTAATGACCAAACGGTTATTACTTTGGCAGGTCTTGAAAGCAATATGAAGAAAGGAGTAGAGCTGATGAATCACTGGATGACGAACGTGAAAGCAGATAAAGCTATTTATAGCCAGACTGTGAAAACAATTCTTGAAGCCAGAGAAGTCGGGAAGAAAGATAAAGTGAAAATTATGTCTGCTCTTTCAAACTATGCAAAGTATGGCAAGGATTCCAGAATGACGGATATTATTTCTAAAGCTCGTCTTGAAAGTATTGACGTTACGGAATTGATGAAAAAAGTAAAAACACTGAACCAATATCCTTATCAGGTATTCCTTTATGGACAGGACCAAGCAGGATTGGAAAAAGCTGTTAAACCTTATATAGGGAATACAAGTCTTCAGCCGGTAAAAGCTAAAGAATATGCAGAACTAGCTACCACAGGGAAAGTTTACTTTACTAATTATGACATGGTACAAATGGAAATGTCTAAAGTAGCAAAAGGAAGTACTGTAAACCTTGGTGACTTCGGAAAATCAAATGTTTTCAATGAATATTTCGGAAGAGGTTTATCTTCCATCGTTTTCCAGGAGATCAGAGAAAGTAAATCACTGGCTTATTCGGCCTATGTTTCTTATGCCAATGCTTCGGAAAAAGGGCATGCTAACTACATCACCAATTATATAGGAACACAAGCCAACAAGCTTCCTTTGGCAGTGAATGCTATGAGTGAACTAATGGCTGAGCTGCCACAGATCCCAACACAGTTCGAGAATGCAAGAGGTTCTGCTTTAAAACAGATTGCTTCTAACAGAATTAACAGAACGAATATTTTCTTTAGCCAATTAGCCCTTAAAAAATTAGGTGTTGATTATGACCTTAGAAAAGATACCTATGCTGAAATTCAAGGGCTGACATTGCCTCAACTGACAGGGTTTTACAATACTGAAGTGAAGCCTGTAAAATACAATACGGCTATTATCGGTAAGAAAGAAAACCTGAATATGGAATCGATCAACAAAATGGGCGAATTCCAGGAAGTATCTCTTGAAGAGATTTTCGGATACTAATCTTTATATTCAAAAATAAAACTAAAAGCGGTGCAGAAATGTTCCGCTTTTTTGTTGTTTAAAACTGTTTCTCTCTGATCATCAGAGTTTCACGGGTTTTTCCAATGTTTCACGTGAAATAATTTATTATAGGATGAGGTTTTTTAGTTGTATTTAATTGGTTTTCAGACGTGTAAATTTGGTTTCTATTGTTTTTAAAATTAATAAAATTGAATGTTTTTATGTAAAGTTTTTGTAATCAGATCAATAGGGGTGGGCTTTAGCCAAAGCTTAATTGTTTACACAAAAGTCACAAAGGGATTACACAAATTTTATGAATAATTATACAATGGCTGACAACAAAAAAAGCTGTACAAAACGTACAGCTTTTACTATTTTTTGAATGGATTTTTATGATTCTATCTCCTGAATAAATAAGTTGATCTCTGCTCTTATCAGTAATTCATCATTATTGAAAGTCTCGCAGAAGATATGGCAGATATTCTCAAACTGGGAAATCAGTGATGCTTTTGAAATGATCTTGTCATTCACTTTCGGGAGCCCGAAAATTTCAATTTTTTTGATATTGGTGATAAAGCCTATCACTTTTGTGTCAGCTTCAGGATTTTCAAAGAAGCTTTGTCCAAGGATAGATGAGCAGGTTTGGGCCAGATTTTCAATCAGACCGGCTTCTACAAATTCATTGTTGTGAACAAATATGTTGTCTTCTTTTATTTCAAAGGAAGTCACTACTTTTTCCTTGGTCAGTTCCAAAATATAGTCTGCCATCAGCATCGGTTCACGATGCGGTAAAAAGTTGTGTATATTGATGATATTTTCCTCCCTGATTTCCATTAAAAGTTATTTTACAGCAGTTTTCATTTGAGATTTTGCGATCACTTCACCATTTAATTTTGTAATAATATCTACCAGGGTCACACCCATTACCTCATTAAGGATGGTTACCTCTGATTTCAGCTGATCTCCTATTGTAGGCAATACCTCTGCTTCAAAAGATTTAATAGCTCCAATATATCCGGTAGGAGCATCTTTTCCAAGCAGATAATATTTATAGCCCGTATGCAGTGCTACACTTTGTGCCTGATGCTCAATAAGTCCTGAAGCCTGAAAAAATCCATCCTGAATAAACAGGTTGTCTTCCTTAACTTCAAATCCGGAGATGAGGTGGTTTTCAGAATATTCTGATAACTCATGAACCATTACAAAAGGAGCGCGTTGTGGAATAAGGCTTTCTACAAAATCTTTATTGGATGTTGGTAATTTGTTTTCCATTAGCAAACCGTTAATAAAGCACAAGAATATGCAAATCTTCCACTTTCAGGAACGCAAAGAAGTACTTTTTCTCCTTTTTGTAATTTTCCTGAATTCATCAGCTCTTCTAATGCTACAAAGATAGATCCGGCACCAATATTTCCGATATCAGAAAGGTTATAGAACCATTTTTCTGCAGGGAAGTCCATCCCTTTTTTAGCGAACTCATCTTTCAGTCCATCCTTAAAGTAACCGGAAGAAATATGGGCCAATACATGATCAATTTTTTCAGGATCTAGATTATGCTTGTCAAAAGAAGCTCTTAGGCTTTCTGCCCCTTTTACCAGAATGTATTTATCCAGAATTTTAGTATCCTGCTTAATCGCGAAGATTGACTGCTTCAACCATGCGTCAGATGGATAATCTGCCCATGATTTTAAACTTCCGTCCTCCTGCTTGTCACATCCTGCATACATACATGCTTCAATTTCGTGAGCATAAGAATAAAAATCAATAAATTCTATTCTTAAAGAGATTCCGCTTTCTCTTGGTTTATTTTCTAACAGGAAAGAACCTGCTCCATCAGAAAGCATCCATCTCAGGAATTCTCTTTTGAAAGCTATAATAGGTCTTTCTTCTAATAATATTAAATTTTCAGCTTCATGGTTGAATTTATCTGCAGTCATCCATGCAGACATTCTTTCAGAACCTGCACACACTGCATTATCCTGTACGCCGGCTCTTACAGAAAGGAATCCGTAGTTGAGCGCATTCATTCCTGAGTTGCAAAGCCCCGTTGCCGTATTGATCTCAATAGATTTCCCGATGTTCAGTTCACCATGAACCATAGAGGCATGTGATGGCTGAATCTGGTCAGGAGAAGTAGTTCCTACGGATAATAACTTCATATCTTCCTTTTTGAAATTCTCATCAAAAAGACCTTCGATTGCTTTTGCTGTAAGCTGCGCATTGGAATGCGTAGGGTTTCCTTCCTTATCTAAAGCATAATATCTTGTTGTAATTTTATTATTTCTTAAAATAAGTGATTTTGCTTTAGAAGGCGCGTCATTGATAAGCCCAAGATACGTCTCCATTTCATCATTTGATACCGGTTCATTGGGTAAATATTTTGATGCCTTTGTTATAAATACGTCGTACATTCTATTTTAAATTAATTCCTTGTAAATATGTTTTTTGTTTTTGTCTTTTAAACCAAAATATAGGGGTTGTAAGCAGGTGTAAGACTAACACGACGGGTGAGATTACCCATATCGCAGTCATCAAATATACCTTAAAGAATTTTATCAGCAATGGACGTTTCTCTTTTTTCTTGATAATCAGATTAGACCATACTGTGAAAATCTTGTTTCCTACCTTTTCTACACGCACCAAAAACGGGCGGATTTCGATGGCTCCATTTTTTACAAGATCCGGTTGTAAATTGTTCAGATCATTGTTTTTAAAATGCCTTTCGATACTCTCACCATATTTCACAGAACCTGCAATCTCCTCATCGGAAACACCGGCGGCAGGAAGAATTCCTGACTTTTCCTTCTGTCCCGTTGTCAGCCATCTGATAATGGTCAATACACTGGTATAGTTATCATGTCTGTCTACCAATGCTATATTTCCGACAAGTTTAGCTTTTAGATCTCTTAAATAAACCTTTAGTTTTTCCTGAGAAAGCATCCACATATTTCTGGTCCCTGAAATGGTAACTACAGGAGTATCTCTAAGGATTCTTTCCGCATAGCCACTTTTCAGAAAAGAAATGATAGGAATGGATGGGGTAAGATACCAAACCTGATATCCAAACAGGATGAGATCATACTTTTTGTTCAGTATTTCATCCGAAGGAGGTAAGATTTCTTTGGGAATTTGTAAATAAGATTCCGGAAAAGTATTGAAAAAGACATCACTCGGCCAAGGATAAGGGAAGTCTTCCTTTAGCTGAATATTATAATAAGTAACTTCATATTCTTCCTTTTGAGCTTCAAAAGGCTTGGCTATATTTCTCACAATATCCTCCAATTGGCCGGTTTGTGAATAATATATTACAAGTATGTTTTTTTTCATGGAATTTTTTTAGCGCTTACAAAAATATGTTTTTCCTATTTATTATTTAGTTTTAAATACTTTTAATGATTCAGAACTAAATTTTAATACATAATTACTACTTTCTAATGAAATATTTTCTATGTTGATAAATATAATGGTTTCCGGAAGAGTTTGAATATCATTCATGGTGAAGCGGTCATCCGAAACCAGAAGAACATCTATATTTTTATTCACTTCAGAAAAGTTCTCTATATAATTTATCTTTCTCCTTTTAACCAAATAGCTATGTGCTGCAACAATTCGCTTTTCTTTGTTTTTAATGAATGAGAAAACTCTTCGTCCGGCTTGGTATAGAGTAAGCAAGACATCTTTTTGGCCATAATCATTAGCAATATGCAGGATGTTGGCATCTTTGGGAATATGCTTGTTCAGTTCAAAGTAAACAGATTTATTGGTTTTAAAGTCTTTCTTTACCTCTGCCACCACTTCACTGTCCTTATATAAATAGCTTAAGAATAACTTCTTTTTAAAATAGTTTTCATCCTCAATCTCTTCTCTCAGTTTGGCGAATTCTTCTCTGTAGTAAGCATTAATTTTTTTGGTTCGTTCAGAATAATCTTTACCAAAGCTTAGATCATCCTTACTGATTCTTTCACCTACTTTTACCGTTATGCTTCCGTCGTAGATAATAAAGTCTCCCTTTGGCAATACCTCAGAATTTCCGTGAATATAAAGCGGAAGAATATCCAATTCGAATTGTTCTGCAAGATAGAATGCCCCTTTATGGAATCTTTTAACATCATTGGTATATGAACGTTCTGCCTCAGGAAAAACCACAAGTGAATATCCTTGCGCAATTTTTTCTTTCAGCTTGTCCATTCCGTTTTCAATACCTTGTGATACCGGATAAAATCCCAATGCCTTTACCAGTCTTCCGAAAACAGGAGACTCATACACCCAGTCATTAACCAGATAAATGATTTTGTGGGTGGCCATGGCAATAGCCAGCGTATCAAGAAAAGAAGTATGATTGGCAATAATTACAGCCGGTTTGCTGAAATCTTCGGCGGGGTTTCTAATGACTCTTTTCTTCACAAGTGGACTTGAATAAAGAACAGATGTTAAAAATTTAGCCAGAATTAATTTGATAATATCCAGTGTTTTACCCTTGGACTTTTTAATAAAGATACTTCCGATAGCCGAAAATACCAATCCGCCAAGTCCATAATATAAAAATGAAAATACAGCTCTTAAAAATAATCTAAAGGTAATAGGAGAAAGCCCTTTCTTGGCTCTGTTGGTAATAAGCAACCTAAACCAAAACGGATAAAGGGTAGACGTAATAATAATTACGGAAAACATACCAATCAGCGCCACTAAGGCCAAGGAATGTAAAGCCGGATGCTTGGCAAAAATCAGGGAACCAATGGAAAGGATCGTGGTGAATACAGCCAAAATAATAGACGTTCTATACGTTGGAAGTTCATTTTTTCCTGTAGTATGTTCCTTTTGCATAGCCTGGGTAAGGAAAATACTAAAGTCATCTCCCACACCAAACACAAGTGTGCATACTACTGTACTGAAGATATTAAGTTCTAGCCCCAGAAAATAAAGGATTCCAGCCGTTACCACCCCTGTTAAAACAATAGGGAACATGGTAAGTATGGTTAATTCAAAGTTCCTGAAGAATACTATAATCGTTAAAACAATTGCCAAAAGAGAATAATTGATGAGGGTATTAAAGTCTCTTTTCAGCAAGCCAAGAAAGTTTTCATTCATCTGCTGACGATCTATGGCAAGAGCATCATGTTTCTTTTCAATATCTTTAATGAAGGCATCCCTCTTATTTTCATCAACCTTTACCACATTGGAAACCGTATAAAAACCATTTTCATTGCTCATAAACTCTGAAATCTGCAGTGCTTTCACTTTTTCATAGTCTCTAAGACTTAATGTTGAATAGTTTTTATTTAAAATTTCATTGAAATTATCAAAAGCAGCGCTGTTGAAACCAAATTTATTTCCGTTGCTGACTAATTCGGCAACGGTCTGACTCTTTTTATGATCATTCCAGAAGCTTTTCCACTCATCAATTTTCCTTTGCTGATCTTTTTCAGATAATACAATACTTCCAATAGAGTTGTAGCTAAGAATTTTGCCTTCTTTCTTCTCTGTTTCAAGGAAAGTGCTCAGTTGGGAATTTCTGGCAAGGGCTTCTTCTTCAGAGTTTCCGTAAGAAATTGTATAAATTGATTTTGAGGTAATGTCTGAAAGTTTCTGCAGCTTGGCTTCACTGATCTTCATTTCCTTTGGAATGTAGTTCAGGTCACCAATGTCTTCATTAAAGCCTACATGCCTGAATCCAAACAGACAAGCGAGAATGATAACGGAGCACCCGATAATCAAAGGCTTGTTTTTCTCATAAGGATAGGACCCTATTTTATCAATAAAGTTGGTGCTGAGTTTTTCTTTTGTATGCTGTTTGGGCTTATAAAGCTGTGGAACAATGATCAATGCTGTAATGGAAGACAGAATAACCGTAATGGCTGCAAAAAGCCCCAAATCTTTCAAGGCTTCAGATCTTACAAAAACCAGACACAAAAATGAAACAGCAGTGGTGGCACTACTTAATATAATAGGTTGCGTTATTTCCTTGTAAAGTTCTTCAATATTATTGTTGTGTTTATAATGAGTAAGAATATGCAGAGCATAATCTATTGTAATTCCGATAAGAATGGCCCCCACACTTAATGAGATAGCTGAAATTTTGTCCTTAATAAAATACAATACCAATAAAGCCAGTAAAACAGAAAATACAGTTGGTAGAAAGACAATGATTGGCGTAAAGAAATTCCTGAAATAGTAAATAAGGAGAACCAACAATACTGTCATGGAGATCACTACCGTGTTCTGAATGTCCTTTTTAATCTGTTTTGCATTGGCAACGGCAATAACCGGAGAACCGAAATAACTCATCTCAGTTTTGCCTTTAAACTGTTTGTTAATTCCCTCTTTTATCGTATTAAGCTGATCAACAAAGGCTTCATTGGCCTTGGTGTCATTGCTTTTGTTTTTAGGATCAATAAAAAGTAAAAGATTTTTTCCGTCCTTGGTAACAATATAGCTGTCTTCTAATTTGAAGTCCTTGCTGATATTTAAGGCATTTAGTTTTTTGATTCCCAAAAAGGTAAGCCCCAGAGGATCTTTTTTGATGAACTCCTTTGTAACAAGGCTTGTAGGGGATACCAATGAAATGTAGTTGTTCTCTACCTGTTGCGCAATGCTGTCTTTTTGAAGCTTCCCTTCAATCTGCTGATAATCGTTTTCATTAAGGAATAGGGGCAGGTTTTGGCTAACGAAATCAAATGTTTCGGAGATCTCATTATCATTCACTTTTCCCTGAACTGAACCGATATATTTTTGCAACGGTTCAATTTTTTGTAAAAAAGTATCCGCTGTTTCAGAAAGCTGGAAGCTGTCTTCGCCGGACTTGTTTTCTATAATAACGATGACCTTATCCGAAAAGTTAAGCTGTTTAAGCACTTTTGCTGTAAGATCTGATTTTTCATTTTTAGGAATAATCTGATTGATATCTTCCTCAAAGGTAATTTTTGAAGCAAAGAAAAGGCATAAGGCAGCAATTCCTAAGGCTGTAAAAACAGAGAGGATTTTATTTTTGGAGATCAGATAATATAAAAATATAAAAAAACGATGCATTAGATGTAAATCAAGTCTGCAAATTTAAATTTTTAAGAATTAGTTCAAAATACTTATGCGATAAGTTTTGTCTGAAAATCAATAAAATATTCTAGGAAGAATGAAAAAATATTCTACTTTTGCAAAAGTTCCCTTTTAATGAAATGTATTTTAAATCACAATTATTATTAAAAAAATAAGAATCTGTTTTAGATATGTTGAAAAAGAATGATGAAAAAATAAACGGATTCCTATTTGTAATAGTGCTCCCATTTCTGCTGTTTGCGATGTCTTACTACGGATTTGAATCTTCTTATGTAAGATTAAAAACCATGGAAAAGGCCCCCGATTTTATGTTCTCATCGGTATACGCCTACAGAGTGATTCCCAATTATCTCAGTGTACACGTTACAGAAGCTGTGACTTTTGTTGTGGATCATCATCTTCCATTTCTGAAAGCCTTTCTTTTGAAGCAAGGGACCATGTTTTACCACAGTATTTTTTTGATCAACAGTTTCTTTTTTGTGTGGTCCTCAATCATTTTATATTCAATTTTTAAGCTTAAACCTTCTGGAATTCTTTTAAATCCGAATATCATCCGGCTGATTCACCTGCTGGCTGTTTTTTTTATCGTTATTGTACAGTATGTTCCTACAAACTGTGATTCTATTGCTATATTCTGTTATCTTTTGGGTAGCCTATTAACCTTGAAATATTTACAAAACAGAAAACCTGTAGATTTTATTCTGCTATGCATTGTTATCATGATTTCTACATTGGTAAGAGAAACATCTTGCCTGAATATTTCATTTTTTGCTGCTGTATTTATCGATTTTGAGAAATTAAAAAAGAAGGACTTCTCTTTTATTAAAGAAACACTGCTTCTAGTACTTGCCTTTATTGTTCCTTATGCAGGACTTCGGATGATGATTCATCAGGATATGTCTTTTGTAGAGGGCGTTTATTTTCTTGCTAACTTTAGCAGTCCTTTCAATATAAGCGGTCTTTTGTTTGGAATAATAAGTCTGTATTTCAGTTATGTCTTATGCAATAATGAGGGTAAAATACTGATTAAAAAATATTTGTTTTTTTCCTTTCCCTATCTTGTTATGATTGCTATGGTAGGGCTTTTTTGGGAAGTAAGACTATTTATTCCCTTAATTCTTACAGGGTTTATATTTACCTCATATCAATTTAAAAATACCATATCCATACAATGAGTTTATTACACCCATATTATATCATTGCCATGCTCTATATGCTTTTCTTTAGCATCCAGGAGGTTTTTGGCAACAAGGTAGAAAAGAAATGGTTTTGGTTTTTAGGAATATATTTGATCATTATTGCCGGACTTAGGGATGACGTGGGACCGGATTATGGAAGTTATCTGGGACTTTATATCTATTCTGACACAAAAAGCTACTACAGTATCTTTATGAAGATGCTTCATATGGAAGGAACTGAATATCTGGATGTAGAATGGCTTTATACCTTGATAAATAAGATATTGCTGAATGTTTTCGATGCACCATTCTTTATGCTGACGTTCGTTATTGCCATCTTTGCGATATTTTTCAAGGTTGAATATACGGACAATAATACTTTTTATCCATTTACATTTACCCTGTTTATGTTTATTCCGGGGTTTTTCATTGGAGAAAGTGGGCAGATCAGGCAAAACTTGGCTACATTCATGGTGTATTATGCCATACGGTATATAAAGGAGCAGAAGATGTGGCATTACCTGTTCTTTATCTTTCTGAGTTCGGGGATTCACAGTGTCTGCTATATGTTCCTGCCCATGTATTGGATAGCAAGAGTTCCGCTGAATAAGACAATTATGCTGATCATGATCATTGTTTCTGTTTTTCTTTCTCCGTTTGAAGTCTATAGGGGATTGGGAGAATTCTTAGGATCAATGGCAGAAGACAATATGCTCGTCGAAGGATTTAACGGATATGTGGGTAAAAGTGTAGAAAGATTAAACGGTGGATTTGGTATTCCGGAGGTAATGATGGCAATTCTGACCTTTTTCCTCTTTGTTTTTGATACCAAGATGAAGAAACTATATCCTTACTACGAATACCATAGAAATTATGCCGTTATTGGGGTCTGTCTTTATTTTATTTTTAGAAATAACCCGATATTCTCATCAAGGCTTGCGGGAGCATTTATTGGATTCTCCTATATTATTATTCCTAATGCAATGTATGTGGTTTCCGGTAAAGTAAAAGGAATGATCTATACCTTTATAATGGCGCTTGTACTCTTCAATTTCATTGTATTCTCAGCCTTTAATAATATCAAGGCAGGACGATTTACAATTGAGCAGTATTACAATCATCTTCTTCCATAAATAAAGCTGAAAAAAATAAAAGCGGTATAAATTTTCAATGGACTTTTGAAATTATACCGTTTTTTTAGTGATAAATTTTGATATTCCGTTTAAAAAAGAATAAATATCTTTTGTTGTGTAAGCTCCACAGTGCTTGAGTAAACCATCGAATAAAAGGAAATAAAAAGCGTTATGAAAAGTGAAATAAAATAGTGATAAAGTATTTGTAAATTCATATTTTTGGCTGTGCTAAAATATAATGACAGAAAAAAATCACCTTGTTTTAGCAGCCTATTTAAAACACACTATGGAGCTTAAAAAAATTGTACAATACTTTAACATTAAGATTTTTATCTATTGTATTATTGCAATAACGGCCGTTTATACCCTTGCTTTTACATTGGCTTTTAACCTTAAAGACGATGGGTATATTTTAGCAGACTGGTTGATCAATTACGAAGATGGAGGATTCAAAAGACGAGGCCTATCCGGAAGCTTTTTTTTTATTCTTCAGGACATAACGGGGTTTAGTCTTAATTATATTGTTTACTTCTTTCAATTTATAATCATTTCAATGTTCTTTTGGCTTTATACAAAACTTATTAAGTATAAAGTTACAGATCTCCTGTATCTGTCCTTGCTGCTATCATCCATAGGTTTTGTAGGGCTTCTTAATACAGTAACGTATGTAGGAAAGAAAGAATTCATTGTTTTTCTTTTGTTCACTTACTTCGTATATCTTTTAGATAATGATAGGCTCACAAAATATAAAGAATATATTTTCTGTATCCTTTTATTTATAAGCACACTCCTGCATGAAGTAACCCTGTTTTATACTCCCTACTTTGCCATTGCACTCTATGTAAAGAGTGGGAAGCTTGAGGTAAGAAGATATATCAAGTTTTTTCTTTCCGTATTCATCCCTGCCGCCGCCATTATTTTATTGGGAAAAAATGTAAACGAAGGAATGTCTCTGGAAATTTTAAATAAAAGAGGAGTACACCCTACCTATGGCATCTTCTATTGGAATATTGATGAAAGGCAATATATTAAAGAACACCTTAATGAATATCTGCTTTACTTTATAAGTTTAGGAATAAGCATTTTACACATAGCCTATTATTTAAAATATCTAAATGGGCGAAAGATTTTATTTATTTTATTATCCGGAGCTTTTATATTCTCTTTACCCTTATTTTATCTGGCAATAGATTGGGGAAGATGGATGTATATTCATATGATGCTATTAATTATTCTTTTTGCTCTGTTACTGAAAAAAGGAGACTCTGTATATGTCTATGAACCAATAGTTATTGATAGGAAATTTTACATCACCATGGCCATTATAATCCTCTCATTAATATATAGAGTAGAGATGTCCGGCAAGGGCTTTACATTTGAGGGAATCCTCTACAGACTGTTTGTTGCCCCTCTGGAATTATTAAATAAAATGTGATTTCAAAAAAGGATATAATAAAAAAGCTTTACTTTTGCAAAAAAATTTTTTAGAATGTCGAAAAATTTAGTAATCGTAGAGTCCCCGGCTAAAGCAAAAACTATTCAGAAATATCTAGGTAAGGATTTCGAAGTAAAATCCAGTTTCGGACATATCCGTGATCTGCCAAAAAAAGGTATGGGAATAGACCTTGCCACCTTTAGTCCTGATTACGAAGTTTCAGCAGACAAGAAGAAATTGGTGACAGAATTAAAGGCTGCAGTAAAGAAAGCAGAAATGGTATGGCTGGCTTCCGATGAAGACCGCGAGGGAGAAGCTATTGCATGGCACTTAGCAGATGAATTGAAATTGAAGCCTGAAAACAGAAAGAGAATTGTTTTTCACGAGATTACTAAAAATGCCATTCTAAAAGCAATTGAAAACCCTAGGGATATTGACCAGAATTTGGTGAATGCCCAACAGGCAAGAAGAGTACTGGACAGAATTGTAGGTTTTGAAATGTCTCCGGTTTTATGGAAAAAAGTAAAACCAGGACTTTCTGCAGGTAGAGTACAATCTGTAGCCGTAAGATTAATTGTTGAAAGAGAAAAAGAAATCCGTGAATTTACTCCTAAGGCAAGCTTTAAGCTTGACGGAATTTTCTTGAACAATACAGAACAGGAAATTGCTGCTAAGCTTAAAAAAGACTTTGAGAAAGAGGAACAAGCAGAAAAATTTCTTGAGCAGGCAAAAACTACAGAATTTAAAGTTCTGAATGTTGAAACAAAGCCTGGAACTCGCTCAGCATCTGCTCCCTTTACTACTTCTACACTACAACAGGAAGCTTCATCAAGATTAGGATATAATGTGACCAATACCATGCGTCTGGCACAAAGACTATACGAAGAAGGGTTCATTACCTATATGAGAACAGACTCCGTAAACCTTTCTCAGGAAGCAATTGAAGGAGCCAAAAAACAAATCATTTCAGAATATGGAGCAGACTATTCTTCTCCAAGAAATTATACTACAAAATCAGCATCAGCACAAGAGGCCCACGAAGCAATTCGTCCTACAGACTTCGGAGTGAAAAGCATAGGAGATGCTCAGTTGAATAAACTGTACCAATTGATCTACAGAAGAACATTGGCCTCTCAGATGTCAAATGCTAAGATTGAAAAAACAGTCATTGAAATTGGAAATGCTTCATTACCGCATCACTTTGAAGCACAAGGAGAAGTGATCATCTTTGATGGTTTCCTAAAGGCTTATGGTATTGTAAAAACCGAAGATGAAGATGAAGAGAACAATGAAAAGCTATTACCAAAAGTAAAAGTTGGAGAAATATTAAGTTACAAAACCATCACTGCCACTGAAAAATTCACAAGACCAAGTGCAAGATATACTGAAGCCGGATTGGTTAGAAAGCTGGAAGAGCTAGGGATTGGTAGGCCATCTACTTACGCACCAACAATTCAGACCATTCAAAACAGAGAATATGTGGACAAACGTGAAATTGAACCACAAACTCGCCAGGTGATCAAAATGTCTTTAGTAAAAGACAATATCAAAAAAGTAGTTCTTGATGAAAAATTCGGAGGTGATAAAAATAAATTTATTCCCACAGATATAGGAGAAGTTGTAAATGACTTCCTTACTGATAACTTTAAGGAGATCTTAGATTACGGCTTCACGGCAAGAGTAGAAGAAGGATTTGATGAGATTGCCAACGGAGATCAGAAATGGAAAGAAATGATGACGGATTTCTACTCAAAATTCCACCCAAGAATTGAAGATGTAGAAGAAAATGCAGACCGCGCAACAGGAGACAGGCTTTTAGGAGTGGATCCAAAAACCGGTAAAAATGTACATGCCAGAATCGGAAGATTTGGAGCGATGATCCAGATTGGAGAAACAGACGATGAAGAAAAGCCAATCTTTGCATCATTAATGTCAGGACAGAATATCGCAACCATCACTTTTGAAGAAGCAATAGAGTTGTTTAAGCTGCCTTTCGATCTTAGTGAATTTGAAGGGAATGCGGTTTCTGTTGGAGTAGGAAGATTCGGACCTTATGTAAAATGGGGAGAGACTTTCATTAGCATTCCAAAAGGTGAAGATCCGCTTTCAGTAGATCAAAAGCGTGCAGAAGAAATTATTAATGAGAAGAAAAAGGCAGATGCACCCATTGCAACTTATAAAGGAGATCCTGTAACCAAAGGAACGGGTAGGTTTGGGCCATTTATCAAATACAAGGATATTTTCATAAACGTTCCGAAGAAATATAACTTTGACAATCTTTCTCAGAGTGACATCAACGAACTGATTGATGCCAAACTGGAAAAAGAAGCCAATAGATACATCCAACAATGGGAAAAAGAAAAAATTTCCATTGAAAACGGAAGATGGGGACCTTTCATCAAGTTTGGAAAAGCAATGTTTAAAATTCCGAAGAAAAGTGATGACACCAAATATGACGGAGAAGAATTGAAAGAAATTTCTCTCGATGAAGTCAAAAAATGGATCACTGATCAGGATAAAAATGCCTTTGCAGAAAAGAAAAAACCAGCTGCAAAAAAAGCAACAACTGCCAAGAAGACTACAGCAGCTAAAAAACCAGCTGCAAAAAAGAAGTAAGAGTAAAATAATTATACATAGCCGTTAACTAACAGTGTTAACGGCTTTTTTTATGAACAAAACATACCACAACCTAGTCAGTTGTGGTGTTTTTTTGTATGTTTGTTATATCAAGAAATTAATAAAATAGTACCTTATTAAATTAAAATATGGATTTCGAAGACTTTATCATTTCACCAAGAAATTTCAAAACAGAAAGCTGGCAGATTGGAAGTCGGATCACAAAGGATATAAAAGAAGACAGCATCGTTCTTTTATTTGTGTCAGATTACAGAGGAGCAGGCGGAGATGCAGAAGTACAGGATTTTACTGCAGTTAGAAAGGAGTTTTATAAACTTGCACAGCTGGATTTTGAAATTCCGGTTGTAGACCTTGGCGATTTGGTTTCCGGAAAATCTGTTCAGGATACTCATTATATTTTGCAGGAAGTTTTATCTGCATGTCATTACAAAAGAGCTCTTCCAGTAATTATCGGAGGTTCTAATGACTTTGCTTTTTCACTGTTTTCTGCAATCAATTTCCATCAAAAAAGCATCAATTATACCCAAGTAAGCAATATTATTTCCCTTAAACAGGGAGAAGAGATTAACGAACTTACTTTTTTAAGCAAAATATTCGGGGCCAAGACTTTTTCTATTAAAAACTATCACCATCTGGGATATCAGAAACATTTGAATGAAATGGATTCTGTAAAGCTGATCAAAGAAGTGGAATTCGATATTATCCGTTTGGCTGAAATGATGAATTCTACAGAAAAAACAGAGCCTTTTTTCCGAAAAGCAGATCTGGTTACAGTCAATTGTGATGCAATAGAAAGTTTCAGTGAACCCTTTTCAGTAAATCCTCAGGTTAACGGGCTCAACAGGAGAGAAGTTTGTGCCTATATGAAAGAAATAGGACTAAGCGAAAACCTGAAATCTGTAGGGATCTTTAATTATAATATTTATTCAGAGAACCAGTTGAATCATCAGCTTCTCGCCCAAATGCTCTGGTACCTGATTGAAGGGATCAATATTCAGAGATCTCACCCCAAGGAAAGGCACTATGAATTGTTCTATGTTTTAATAGATGACAGACAATTTGCTTTTAAGCGTGATACTTTCAGTAATTTGTGGTATTTTGGCGATGATGAAAATATAGAAAATTGTATTCCTTGTTCAAGAAAAGATTTTGATGAAGCGAAGAAAGGCTGGTTGAATGCAAGACTGATGAAATTTTAATATATGACGTACGTTCCCTCAAAAGTCTCCATTATTGTTCCTGTTTATAATGTCGAAAATTATTTGACAAAATGCCTTGATTCCTTAGTGAACCAAAGCCATCCCAATATTGAGATTTTGGTAGTGGATGACGGAAGCAAAGATAAATCCGGGGAAATTATAGAGAGTTTTGCTCAGAAATATCCGGAAAAAATAAAGCCTTTTACCAAGGAGAACGGAGGATTGAGTGATGCACGGAACTTTGGTATTGAGCAGGCAACAGGAGATTATATTGGTTTTGTAGATAGTGATGACTATGTTACAGAAACAATGTTTGAAGAAATGGTACTGCTGGCAGAACTACATCATGCAAAAATGGTGATCTGCAATATTCAGAAAGTGGATGAAAATGGTCAGGTAACCCAAAAGCTGACTCAGCTACCCAATATGCAGGAGAAAATTAATCTTGAAGAACATTTTTCTGTTTTTTCGGATATCAGCTATTTTGCTTGTAATAAATTGTTTAGAAAAGATCTTTTTGAACATAAAAGATTTAAAAAGGGAGTTCATTTTGAAGATATTCAGCTCATTCCACAGCTTTTATTGGAGTGTAAGATTATTGCACAGACGCAGAGTTTTCATTATCAGTATCTTGAACGTACAGATTCTATTACAAAAACGCATACAGAAAAAGGACTTGATATATTGAAAGCGGTGCAGGATGTAGAAAATAGGTTCAAAGACTCCAGGTATTCAAACAAAATAAAAGAATTGAAAAACTTTCAGATCTTTGAAGGAGTTTATTCTTTTCTGGCCTATTTGGCATTTGTGAAAGATGAGAAAAATTTTTACAAAATGTCTGATAAACTGACTGTTTTTATGAGAGAAAGACAAATAAAAATTCAAGATATATTGAGCTATAATCGTTTTGGTAAGAATTATCTTTTATCTTTGCCAGTGAAAAAAAAGATTTTTTATCTGTTATTTTTTGCCGGACAGAAAAAGTTGATAAGAAAATTGATATAAACACAAATGTAAGTACTATTGTTTCGGGCGGTAGAACATTGGATGAAGCATATCCTGCATCATCGGTTTTAATGGAAGAGACAAAATGTGTACTGGATAAGAAAAAGAATGAAAAATTTTGAATTGTTCTTAAGCGGATCGGGGATACCTATTTTCTATGTAAAAATAGGATTTGGTTTCGTGTTCTCCTTTTTAATTACTTTTTTCTCCATACCTACTATCGTAAAGATCTCCAGAAGAAAAAATCTTATGGATGAACCGGGAGTTAGAAGTTCACATCTCAGAAAAATTCCTAATCTCGGAGGTATTGCCATATTTTATTCAATTGGGATATGTGCCTCTATTTTTGCCTACGAATTATTTGACCTCTATAAATTTCTCTTTGCCTCGCTGATTATACTCCTGTATATTGGGGTAATGGACGATATTGTTGTCATGAGGGCCTATAAAAAACTTGTGGCACAAATTCTTGTATCCTCATTGGTGGTAATTGGCTCAGATATAAGAATCCGAAGCTTATTTGGTATTTTCGGAGTGTATGAGCTGAGCTATCTTGTGAGTGTGATCTTCAGTGTCATTACTTTCATTATCCTGATTAATGCATTCAATCTTATTGATGGGATTGATGGACTGGCTGGTGTGTATTCTGTAATCTGCAGCGCATTGTTTGGAATAAGTTATTACAGACTGGGAGAATATAATTATCCGTTGGTTGTTCTGTCTGTGGTTATCATAGGAACTGTTTTGGCATTTTTATATTACAATCTTTCGAATTATAGAACCAATAAGGTATTCATGGGAGATACAGGTTCCATGTTGCTGGGCTTTCTTTTAGCATTTACTTCCATTTGCTTTATTGATATTTTCATTGATAAAAAACTTATTGATGTACCCAGATATCACCTGCAGTCTGCTCCGGTAGTTGCTGTGGCCATTCTTATTCTGCCTATTGTAGATACTTTGAATGTAATTTTTGTAAGACTTTATAATAAGAAATCCCCTTTTGATGCCGATAAGAACCATATCCATCACAAGCTTTTAAAACTTAATCTTACCCACAGAAGATCTACATTCTATATTATCGTTTATTATTTAATGATTGTAGCGGTAGCCTATTATTTGAGACATATCAACGTGAATCTGTTATTGTTTATCATTGTTTCATTAGGTTTTCTGGGCGCTTATTTACCGGATTTGATATATCGATTAAGAAATAACAAAAATTAACAATTAAATATTACTTTTGTAACCAATATTCAAATATGATGAAGAATTTTAAGTATTTATTTTTAATATTATTACCTTTCCTGGTTACCTCGTGCATCACTACAAAAGATGTAAGATATTTACAGCCGAGCGAAAGTCTTGTAATTAACGAAGAAGGTCTTGTTCCCTACAATATTCCTATCTACAGAATTACAAAAAATGACCTCCTTAATCTTAATATTGTTACCACACCCAAAGGAGATGCTGCACAGTTTTATTCTTCCCTGAATACGTCTGGTGGATCAGGTGGTGGCGGTGGAATAAGTGCTGCTTCAGGAATCGGAGGAGCCGGAGGTGGCGGTGGAACAGGATCCAGTAGCGGAGGAAATGTGAATTTCTACTTTAATGGACTAAAGGTGGATTCCAACGGTGATATTAATATATTCGGAATAGGATACATTAAGGCTGAAGGAAGAACACTTGATGATGTTACAAAAGAAATACAGGGCAAAGTAAACGAAAACTTTCAGGAAGGAAAATCTGAAGTAAGATTAAATACAGACGGAATTACCTATTATATCCTTGGTGATGTAGAATCAACGGGGCTTTCAGGTGAGAAAGTAGCTCATAAAAATACACTTACTATTACTGAAGCATTAGCAATAAACGGAGGTTTGAACAGAACCATTGATAAAAAGGATGTTGTTATTCACAGAAAGCTCCCCGAGGGGATCAAAATAGCTAAAATAGATCTTACCCGTGAAGATCTGATGAATTCTCCCTACTATTATATTCAGAATGGGGATGAAATTTACCTTAATACCAGAAGAAAAAGCTTAAACGGATTCGGAAAAGACCCAATCCAGACTTTACTTACCGGTGTAGCTGCAATTACAACAGCATTAACTCTATATACAATCCTACAAAAACTTTAATCCCTATGATTCCCGGAAAAGACACTCAAGTAGGAAAGAGCGAAGCCCCAAAAGAAAAATACGGGACTTTTGCATTGTTTGATATCGAACATTTTTTAAGAAGAATACTTAAAAGCTGGTATTGGTTTGTTTTTATGTTTCTTATTGGCTATGGTATTTCGTGGGTATATAGTAAATATTATGCTCAGAACGTATACTCTTCAGATTTATCCCTGAGTATATCCAATAATACATCAAGTTATTTTAGCCCAAACCAGTCCATTAACTTCATCTGGGGACAAGGAGGAAACCAGGACGGAGTATACTTAAAGAAAATGCTCTTCTCAAGATCGCACAACGAATTCTTGGTTAAAGAACTGAACCTTTTTGTAAATTATTCTACCAAAGGTCTCATCAAATCTACATTCTTGGATAAAGATGACTCTCCGGTTTTCCTTGAAATAGACAAAAAGCATCTTCAACAAGTTGATTATCCTATTACGCTGATGCCAAAAGATAATGGAACCTATGAAGTTGTTCTTCCTAAAGAAGGACAGTCGGTAAGCCTGTATAATTACGAAAAGGAAGGCTTTCAAAATATTAAGCCTTATAACAGACCGGAAAATAAAATCATTAAAGTCAATGAATGGTATAATTCTCCAAACCTAAGATTCAAGCTGGTTAAAAATCAGGTTATACCTAATATTAAGCAGGATGTTATCATTATTAATCTAAGCACAGTTAACCAGAGTGTTAACGATATTGTATCTACCATAGCGGTAAATTTTGACAAAGAGATCAATACCATTATGGTTATTAGTAAGAAAGGATATAATCTTAACAGTACGGTAAACTTTCTTAATAAATCTGTAGCCGAACTTCAAAAGAAAAGGCTAGAGGATAAAAACATTGTGAATAAAAATACAACAGCTTATCTACAAAATAATCTCAATGATATTCGTAAGAAATTGGATTCTGCGGCTGTTGTCCTGAACTATCTGAAAACATCAGAAAAACTATACAATATTAAAGACAGAGATGAAAAATCTCTTGAAAAAATAAAAGACCTAGAAGCGAAAAAAGCAGATCTTGTAAGTAAAATAAGTTCTCTGAATAATATTAAAAATACCCTTCAGTCGCAGAATTTCGATAAAATGATTGCTACCAATGCAGCAGGATTTGAAGATGGAATGTTTTCTGCTTCCGTAAGTGAACTTAAAGCTTTATATACAAAGAGATCAGAATTGGCATCAATTTACAAGCCAACTTCTGAACCCATGAAAGAGGTAAACCGACTTATTAACGAAGCGAAAACAGGATCTTTCAGTAGCTTAAAAAATTATTACACTAAATATTATGACGAGATCAACAGGATTGATCGTGAAGTTTCTAATGCAAATTCAGATTTGACAACCTATCCTGAAAAGGAAAGAAAATATCTGGATGCAGAAAGAGGCTATAATATGATTGAGGCTACATACAACAGTCTTTTGAATAGACAGAATGAAGCCCAGCTAAATGTAGCAACAAATCAATCTGATATTAGCGTGATTGACCCGGCCAAGAATTTAGGACAGGGACCTGTAGGGCCAAATGTCAGAATGGCTAAAACCGGAATAATATTCGGGATGTTATTGCTTCCTTTATTATTTATTTTAGTGGGAGAACTGCTTGATAATAAGATCAGAAATATCAAAGAACTGCTAAGCGCAACAAAAATTCCACTTCTTGGAGTAATCGGAAACAACAGTAATGAAAACATGCTGACGGTTTTGGAACAACCAAAATCATCTGTTTCTGAAGCCTTTAGAGGAATAAGAGCGAGCGTTAGATTCCTAATGGATAATAAAGAGGAAAAAGGTAAGGTAATACTTATTACATCTTCTGTAGGGGGTGAAGGAAAAACCTATGTATCCATCAACCTTGCCTCTGTACTAGGATTAAGTGATAAAAAAACAATCCTATTAGGAATGGACCTTAGAAAACCTAAAATCTTTGGTGACTTCAAAATTGATAATAAATATGGTATCTCAAACTACCTGACAGGAGAAGTGGATATTGACCAGATCGTGAACAAGACAAAAATTCCAAATCTGGATGTTGCTACTTCAGGGCCTATTCCTCCCAACCCGTCGGAGTTATTAATGAGCCAAAGAAATATTAAGTTTATAGAAGAACTGAGAGAAAAATATGACTTTATTATTATAGATTCTCCACCAGTTGGATTAGTGGCAGACTCCTATGAACTTATGAAATATTCCGATGCAAATATTTACGTTGTTCGACATGAATATACAGAAAAGTATATGCTAAGAATGATCACCGAGAAATATCATAATAATGAGATTGAACATCTGGGTCTTATTTATAATGATTATACTACGAAGCAGGGATATGGCTATGGATATGGTTACGGATATGGGTATGGCTATGGCTATTTTGATGAAGATAAAAATTACAAAGAACCACTGTTAATCAGAATGCGCAATAAGATGCAGAGAATGTTTAATAAAAAATAGAGCCTTAAACCCTCATTCGATGGGGGTTTTTTCATACTTTATTTATTTTCATTCTATGAAAAAAAGAATATTTTTGCCACTTTGCCGTTTACTTTATAACAAATTATGTTTTTTTGTTTATTTTTAACTAAACATTAAGATTATCATTAATATAAAAATGTTTTATATTTGCAAAAATTAAATTTTAAAATAACCATAAATCCATATTCTTTTATGAATAAAAAATTATTGTTTAGCTTCCTTGCCTTCCTTGGAGTGGTGAGTGTTAAAGCTCAAAGAAACGAATTGGGAGTTCGTCTAGGTATGAGTAACCTAGTGGGAGATGTAGGAAGGACAAATTATATTTTACAAAAGCCGTTGGATTTAAATAGAGTGTCGGATTGGGGTATCCCATTTTATGGAGGAATATTATATAGATTTAATTTTAACCCGCATCAAACTATTAGATTGGATTTAGGATACAACCAAATCCAGTTTAGTGATAAAGCTGCAAAAGAAGAATATAGAAGAAATAGAAACTCATACGGTAAAAATAATGTGTATGAGGCAAGTTTAATGTTTGAATATAACTTTTTCCCTATAAATAATGAACAGGTTAGTATGGTAAGCCCATATATTTTTGGAGGGGTAGGTGCCTTAATGTTTGATGCACCTAAAGCTAATCTTATGAATGATTTCAGAAGAGATGCAGATGGTGTGGCATTAGCTCCAATCAATGAAATGGACTTTAAAACAACAACCGAATACACCCTAGGAAAAAAAGTTACCATGCATATCCCTTTTGGGGTAGGTTTAAAGTACAAGTTTAACCATACTTGGGCTATATTTGCAGAAGCAACCTTTAGATATACATTAACAGATCAGCTTGATCACAGTAAGATCCTTTCCAGTGATGTGAAGAATTCATTTAATGCCGATATCTTAGATCCGGCTACAGGTGGTTCCCTATTACAGTCAGGTAATTATTATGCCGTTGCTAAAGAAAGAGAAGAAGAGTTTATTAAAAAGAGAAATATTGGAGATGATAGATCCAAAGACTGGATGAATACATTCAGTTTAGGACTAACCTTCTCGTTTGGAAGACCTCCATGTTATTGTGATTAATATGTCGTTGATTAAAAATAAAATAAATTCTGAGAATTTACCGAAACACGTGGCCATCATTATGGATGGTAATGGAAGATGGGCAAAATCTCGTGGCGAAGACAGAACCTTCGGTCACAAAAATGCCATTAATGCTGTAAGAAATGCAATTAATGCATGTAATGAGATCAATATCCCCTATTTAACATTGTATACGTTCTCTTCAGAAAACTGGAGTCGTCCGGCTGAAGAAGTGAGCTCCCTTATGAATTTGCTTGTAGAAACTTTACTGCTGGAAGCAGAAGAGATCTTTAGTAAAGGACTAAGAATGCATGTAATAGGAAACATGAATAAACTGCCTACTCTGGTAAGAGAGCAGTTACAGCGTGTGGTAGATCTTACAAAAGAAAACACAAAAGGAAACCTTGTATTAGCTATAAGCTATGGCTCGCAAAATGAAATACTGGAAGCCGTAAAAAATATAAGTTCTGATGTAAAAGAAGGAAAAGTAGATGTAGAGAATATCGATGAAAAACTATTCGAAGACTATCTCTATACCAAAAATTTTCCTCCAGTAGATTTACTGATCAGAACAAGTGGCGAAATCAGGATAAGTAACTTCCTCCTTTGGCAGATTGCTTATGCTGAATTACAGTTTTTAAATGTTCTATGGCCGGATTTCACCAAAGATATTTTCTTCCAATGTATTGTAGATTATCAAAACAAGGAAAGAAGATACGGATTAACCGGAGAGCAGATACAAGGCCAATAAATTTAAAAGAAAAGAAAGACTCGATAAAATGAAGTTTAGACTATTACCCATCATTATGTTTGCTGCTTCTGCGCATTTTTATGGACAAGTAACTCCACAGGACAGCACCAAAGTAAGTAGTGCTGTACACACAGAAAATGAGGTAGGCACTTATACACTTAAAGACATCGTTGTAGATGGGGTAAAAAAATATACACCAGCTCAGATCTTGCGGTTTACAGGCTTATCCAAAGGAGAAAGCGTAGACATACCAGGGCAGAAAATCAGTAATGCTGTTAAAAAGCTTTGGGATACCCAATCTTTTTCTGAAGTGGAAGTATACGTTCAAAGTATTGAAGGACAGACAGTCGTTCTTAAATTCTATCTTCAGGACCTGAAGGAACTTGGAGAAGTAAAATTCAAGGGCAAAGGAATAGGGAAATCTAAAAATGAAAAACTAGCTAAAGACAACAATCTGAAGCCAGGAACAAAGATTACTCAAAACCTCGTTTCAAGTCTTAAGACGAATATCCCAAAAGACTATATTAAAAAAGGTTTTGCTGATGCAAAAATCAGTATCGAGGATAAAATCAATGCCGGAGATCCATCTTTGGTAGATTGGACCATTAATGTAGACAAGGGAAGAAAGATCAAAATCGATCATATTGAATTTGAAGGCAATACAAGTGTAACCGATAGAAAGCTTAGAAATAAAGCTTTTAAAGAAACAAAACAAAGACGTTTCGGAATCGGAGGAATCTTGAAGTCTTCCAAATTTATTGAAGACAAATATCAGGAAGATAAGCAAAGCTTGGTTAATTATTATAACTCCTTGGGATACAGAGATGCAAAGATAGTTTCTGACTCGGTATGGAGAAATAAAAAGAATAATTATGAGATCAATGTAAAGCTTAACGAAGGTAAAAAATACTATATCGGAGATATTACTTTTACAGGTAATACAGTTTACTCTACAGAATATCTACAGAGATTGCTGGGATATAAGAAAGGAGATATTTACGATGCAGTAGGATTCAACAAAAAAGTAGGAGAAGACGGTGGTAAGGAAGATGATTCCGATATCAAGTCAGTATACATGAATAATGGATACCTTTTCTCCAATGTAACACCGGTTGAAAAATCAGTTTCAGGAGACGCTGTAAACCTTGAGGTGAGAATTAATGAAGGAGAGCAGGCAACTTGGAATAAAGTAACATGGCAAGGGAATACAACTACCCATGACCACGTAGTTCTTAGAGCTTTAAGAACAAAACCAGGTGAACTTTTCAAAAAAACAGAGATCAAAAGAACTTATTTTGACCTGGCAGGTATGTCATTCTTCGACCCGCAACAGGTTGGACAGGATATTCAGCCTAACCAGCAGGATAATACTGTAGACATCAATTGGAAACTGGTAGAAAAAGGATCTTCTCAGGTGCAGCTTCAGGCTGGATACGGAGGAAACAGCTTCATCGGAACTTTGGGACTAACGTTTAATAACTTCTCATTGAGAAACTTCCTTAAATTTAAGGACTTTAAACCAGTACCTCAGGGAGATGGGCAGACTTTCTCTATCCAAGTACAGGCAGGACAATATTTCCAGAACTATGGGGTGTCATTTACTGAACCTTGGTTGTTCGGTACAAAACCAACAGCACTTTCTGTAAGTTTGAACAACTCTAGAGTAAAATATAGTGACGGTT
The DNA here is from genome assembly GCF_003020585.1 of Chryseobacterium aurantiacum. Classification (GTDB taxonomy): domain Bacteria; phylum Bacteroidota; class Bacteroidia; order Flavobacteriales; family Weeksellaceae; genus Chryseobacterium; species Chryseobacterium aurantiacum. Next base: position 4,786 of record NZ_PXUE01000007.1, on the reverse strand, counting down.
ACGGAGGTTCTCAAAAACTTAATATATTCTCCGCATCAGTAGGTTTAAACAGACTATTGAACTGGCCGGATGATTATTTCTCTCTATATACAGGGATACAGTTCCAGAAGTATGACTTTAATAATTACCCATTCCAGTTTGGGGAAACTACAGAATACTACGGAAATGCAAATAACTTCAGTATCAATTTAGGGTTAAGCAGAAACTCTGCCGGGATAGATCCTATCTTCCCTACAATGGGTTCCAATATTGAACTTTCTGCGAAGTTAACACCACCATACTCATTGTTTAGCAACAAAGATTATGATTCAATGAAGCCTGTTGACAAATATAAGTGGATGGAATTCTACAAAATTAAGTTCAAGGCTGATGTATATAACGAAATTATCGGAAAACTGGTATTAAGATCTTCTGCTGAAATGGGATTCATGGATGGTTACAACAAAAACCTTGGAGCACCGCCATTTGAAAGATTCTATGTAGGAGGTACAGGATTATTCGGAGGTAGATATGATGGTAGAGAGCTAATTCCATTAAGAGGATATGAAAATGCAAGTACCTATGGTGGTGAAGGCACAGATATTACTCAAAAAGGAGGGGGTACAATCTATAACAGATTTACTTTAGAATTAAGATATCCGATTTCATTGAACCAAACAGCTAAAATCTATGCATTAACATTTGCAGAAGGAGGTAACGTTTGGAACTCTTGGGGTAATTATAACCCATTCCAGCTGAAAAGATCAGTAGGGGTCGGAGTAAGAGTTTATATGGGTGCATTCGGATTAATCGGATTTGACTTCGCTTACGGATTTGATAAAACTATATCAGGAGATCCATCTGGATGGCGAAACCACTTCTTGATGAATCAATCATTATAATTATTAATATGAAGAACTTTAAAATAACCATCACTTTTGTATTACTTTTGCTTTTTGGATTTTCAAATGCCCAGAAAATAGGAGTAGTAGATACTAATGAAATTTTAAATAAATTACCTCAGTATAAAGAAGCCGAAGCGAGATTAAATTCTCAAATTGATACCTGGCAGTCTGAACTTCAGAACATGCAGTCAGAATATGAAAGAAAAAAAGCGGCATTCGAAAGTGAAAAAGTGTTATTGATAGGGGATCAATTAAAGCTTCGGGAAAAAGAAGTTGTAGACCTTGATAAAAATATCAAAACAACAACGAGCCTACGTTTTGGAGCCAATGGTGAAATAACAAAATTAAGAACAAACCTTGTTTTACCATTCCAGGATCAGATCTGGGGAGCTATTAAAACAATGTCCGAAAAAAATGGATTGGGCATAGTTCTTGATAAAAGCAATAACATTAGTGTTATTTTTCTTCAGGGAAAATATGATTATACAGAAAAAGTATTGACTATTTTACTGAAAGGAACCGATAAGAAAGATAAAACTAATACTAAAAGTAAAAAGTAACTTTTTAAATTAACTTTTACTTATATTTAAAATCTAAAAACAAATTAAATTATTTATTTACCAATTATGAAAAAATTAAGTGTATTATTTGCAGCAGTGATGATGTTTGTTTCTGTAGGTATGGCAAAGGCTCAAAAAATGGCTACTTTAGATGTATTGGGAGTTCTTAATGCAATGCCTGAAAAGAAAAAAGCAGATGCTGATCTTAAGACATTCTTAGATACTAAGCAAGCTGAGATTAAGAAAAAAGCAGATGCTGGACAAGCTAAATTAAAGCAGTATAGCGAAGAAGCTCCAAAGAAAACTGCAGACGAAAACAAAGCTAGAGAAGCAGAATTACAAAAAATGCAGGAAGAAATAGCTCAAATGCAGGACAAAGCTCAAAAAGATCTACAAGCTAAACAAGAAGTAGCTTTCGGACCTATTGAGAAAAAATTAAATGATGCAGTTGAAAAAGTAGCAAAAGCTAACGGTTATGACTACATTATGGATGCAAACTCTCCAGCATTCCTTTACAAAGCAGGAGCTGATGCTACTGCAGCTGTTAAAAAAGAATTAGGAATTCAATAATTTCAGCAAATTAACAAAGATTTATAAAACCAACCGTCTCTTTTAGAGGCGGTTTTTTTATTTTTGCGGAATGGAAAAAGAAGTATCAACTACGGTAAAGGTTAGGTTTAGTGATTGTGATCCCATCGGACATTTGAACAATGTAAAATATCTTGATTATATGTTCAATGCCAGAGAAGATCATGTAGAGACTTTTTACGGATTTACCTATGAAGAATATACCAAACAAACAGGCTGTACATGGATTGCTATTCAAAACGAAATTGCCTACCTGAAAGAAGTAAGATACAATACCCAGGTAGTCATCAGTAGCAAGACCATTGAGATTCAGGATAGAACAGCCAAGGTTGAAATTCTGATGAAAAGTTTAGATGAAAAGACGGTTCATGCCGTACTTTGGGTAACCGTTATTTACTTTAACCTGAAAACAAGAAAATCAGAAATACATCCGGAAGATATCAAAGAAACATTCCACAAATTTTATGTGGACCTGCCTCAAAAAGACTTCCAGTCAAGAGTAAAGTTTTTAAGATCTCAAAATGCGAGAAATTCTTAATGAGTATCTTTTAAAAAGCTTTTTTGACAATTTTAAAATTAATAATATATGAAAAAAATAGTAGTAATAGGTAGTAATGGGCAGTTAGGAAACTGTATCAGGAAAATAGCACCCGATTTTGAAAACCAATATGAGTTTCTATTTACAGACTCTTCAACCCTGGATATTACAAATGAAGATCAGGTAAACGATTTTTTCTATGATAACAAACCAGAATACTGTATCAATGCCTCTGCATACACCGCAGTAGATTTGGCAGAAAAAGAAAGAGAAAAAGCATTTGCTGTAAATGCAGACGGAGTAGCCAATCTTGCCCAGGCTTGCACAGATTTTAAAGCGATCCTGATCCACGTCTCTACAGACTATGTTTTCGATGGAGATACAAACCTGCCTTACTCAGAAGATGACTTTACTAATCCAATAGGAGCTTACGGAGAATCAAAGAGAAAAGGCGAGGAGCTAGCATTGGAAATTAATCCAAAGACTATTATCCTAAGAACCTCTTGGCTTTATTCAGAATTTAATAAGAACTTTGTTAAAACCATGTTGAACCTTTTCTCTCAAAAAGAAGAATTAGGAATTGTAGCTGATCAGTTCGGACAACCTACCAATGCCAATGATCTTGCCGAGGCTATCATGAAGATTATTGAAACTCCAAATAAAACCTTCGGAGTATTCCACTTCTCAAACTATCCGGAAACAACATGGTTTGAATTTGCAAAAAAAATTGCAGAGTTTTCAAAATCATCAATAAAATTAAACCCTCTGACTACCGAGCAGTATCCAACACCGGCAAAAAGACCTGTAAGAAGCACCATGTCATTGGATAAAATAGAAGAAACCTATAAAATAGAACCAAGACACTGGGAGAATAGCCTTGAAGAATGTGTTGATGTTCTTTCACAACAATAATATTATGAAGAATATAGCCATCATCTTTTCCGTATTGTGCATCCAACTTTTGAGTGCACAAAATGTTTTTCTCACCAAAGTTGAAAAAACAAATGACAATTCAGATAAGTTCTTATATAAAAAAAATGCAGCTGCAACAGATGCAATCTACTTAGGTGAAGTAGAAGTTCAGGGGTTTTCAAAAGATGATGCAATGGTATTTTCATTGATCTATAAAAAAGCAAAGGAAATTGGAGCCAATACTTTTGCCATAAAACCTTTTGAAAATATTGATGGCTCACCCCAGGAATTTAATGCTTCCAATTATAAGATAGCCTTATATTATACCCCAAAAGAGAAATTGGCAGATCAGAATGGAGCAATGTATATATTTGCATCCTCAGAGAAAGATCAAAAAGTAAATGTGAATAGAAAAGACTATACTTTATCACCTCGGTCTTTTTTTAAATTAAAAATTATTCCTGGAGAAGTTTATACAATCTCTACCAAAAAACTTTTAGGCTCCACCATAAAGGTTCAACCTAAGAGCAACGATGAAAATTTGTATTTTCAGATTTCATCCTTAAAAGTTAAGCCGGATACTTCCGGAGTAGGAGGTTTAAACCTTAAATCAGGAGATGTTGTAGGTTTAGAGAAATCCTACGCAGAGTTTTTAAGCACTATTTATAAAGAGCAAGAATAGTAAGTAGAGCTTTATTAATTGTCTTTTTAACATCTTCAGACAATATATATCGGCCTTGAAACAAAAAATATAATCTCATTTATAAAAATTCCGTAGAAATTTCAATGTTTAGAATTTCTGCGGAATTTTTTATTTACCCTCAAACCTATCTATAATACAATGGTTGATACTATTTGGGCCAAGTGTTCACCAATGATCCAATTTAAAAAGGAGCTTTATCCTGCTATTCACTTCTACTCCTCGCTCCAAGCGTCCCCAATCCAGGTCCACCCGCTTCCCGATCCCTGCTGTGGGGTAACCGTTGCTATCAGGGCTAGGGAAGATGTCTTATATATAAATATAGTATATAGGCATATCTTCCATCACCCATTATTCATTATTTATGTCCCTCCTTCCCATCTCCCAAACATTTGTTTAAAATCTTTCCCGCTGCCTGCCAGCCCCTTATGAAAAAATAGGAACAAAATATGAACTTTATGTTAAATAAACTTGTGGGTTATGGTATAAGTTTCTATCTTTGCCCCACTGAAAACGAGAGTGGATCAGTAGCGCAGAAGAGCCTTTTGATAGGCAGAGACATTATAGACTACCAGGGAGGCAAGCTAAAAAAAACCTTCAACTT
>NZ_PXUE01000006.1 GCF_003020585.1 Chryseobacterium aurantiacum | reverse complement strand
CCAATTAAAACAAGTATTAACCCTAAAAATAGATCACGATGAACCAAGTGGACAAGCCAATCGACAACGATTTCTTTGATGTGAATGTTATCTGTAGATAATTCAGCAACGAGAAAAAAAACAAAGACTATAAAACAATTATTAACCATAAAAACTTATCACAATGACAATAATAGAACATCCTATTGATCACGATTTCTTCGATATAAACGTGATGTGTACACATCTTCCGGATTATCCTCAACAATAAATAATAACCAGAAAGAGTGATTGTTCACTCATGATTAATCACTCTTTCTTTAATAAAATCTTATAACATGAATATTTCACACAACTTCTTCGTATACTTTAAAAACAACGAACCTATTTTATTTAATTATAAAAACAAAAAAGAGTACAATGTAAGAAAAGAATATCTTAAAAAATTAATTGATTATTCTCATTCTGACGAACATCCTACATCAGAAAGTAAAATCATTGATGATTTTATTACTGCAGATGTCTTTACTGAAAAAAACAACCTGGAGGAGCCTTATTTGCATTATTATGCTCACATGTTCAACCATATTACCAAGGATACATCCCTTACCATGTCAGACTCTACAGAAGAAGAATGGGCTAACCAATATCTTGACATCTGTAATAGAGTAAAGGAGCAGGAGTTTCCAAGAAGAGGTCAGATAGAGGATTTTGAAACAGTATACACTTTACCGCAGCCTACTCCAATAGTATCTGATCTATATGATACTTTGAAAAAGAGAAAAACAATCAGAGAATTTGAGGATACGGAGGTTAGTCTTGAGCAATTAAGCAATATGCTTTTCTATACCTTTGGTTATATTCATGGTGAAGAGGAAGAATACAGACCTTTCAGAAGAAGAAGCAGTCCTTCAGGAGGTAGTCTACAAATTATCGAGCCTTATGTTACCATATTCAATGTTGAAGGAATTGAAAAAGGAGTTTACTGGTACGAGCCTGAGACGCATTCATTATGCAAAGTAACGGATGAATTTTCTTATCAGGATTTGAGAGAATGTTTAGCGGGTCAGTTTTTTGGTGGCAAATGTTCATTTGGAATATTCTTCGCTGCCAATCTTGAAATTTTGGCGTGGAAATATAAAACTCCTAGAAACTTTAAGGTTGTGTTTTTAGAAGCCGGTCATTTCTCTCAAACCTCACAACTAGTTGCTGTTTCCCAATCATTACAAACTTGGATTACAGGAGCATTCAAAGATTCTGCTATAGAAAAATTCTGTAAAATGGACGGAATCAAAAAAATACCTGTTTTTTTCACAGCTTACGGAAAAGGAGATTATTTATCTATGCACTCTATCATGAGAAAAAAAGTAGATGAGTATAGTTCCAATTAAAATTCCGGTAGCGTCATGTGAAAATTTATTAATCAAAATATAAATTGATATGAATTCACAAAAAGAACTACTAAAAAGGTTTTTAAAGTATATCAACCCCTATATTAAGGAAGAAATCGTTCTTTTTGTTCTGATGATTCTTTCAAGTACAGGCGCACTGGTAACACCTTATATGCTGAAAATCATCATTGATGATGTATTCCCAAAAGGACAATTCCATGACCTGGTCGTATTGTTAATGATATTGGTAGGAATATACATTCTTCAGATTATTTTCTCATTAATTTCTGATATAATGTCTACAACAGTCAGTAAGAAAATATCTTCTGACATCCGCGAAGAGGCTTTTGCAAATATTTTAAATAAAGATGTATCTTTTTTTAAGAACTCAAAGGTTGGCGAATTGGTATTTACACTAATGAATGATGTTGACAATATACAGCTGACAATATCATCATTATTAATCAGGTCCATAAAAAATATCATTATTTTGATTGGAGTGGTTGTTATGCTTTTTATTCTGGACTATAAATTGGCCATATTAAGTCTGATCTTCCTTCCTGCCGTTATTCTAGTAATCAAAGCTTTCTCCCCACATATAAAAAAGAATTTCAAAGGTATACAACATATGGAGGGACATCTCAACAACTATCTGGTTGAGAGAATAAAAAACATCAGGGTTATTAAAAGCTATGGAACCAATCTGTTTGAGATCAGAAATATCAAAAAACAGCATAGTGATTTGGTGGGGAAACATTCTAAAGGTACGCTTGTAAGCGGTCTTAATACCAGTGTCTCTTCCCTACTCATGTCTCTGGCTCCGGTTTTAGTTTTATCCTATGGAGGATATCAGGTTTTTCAGAATACAATGAGTGTAGGCGCTCTTATTGCTTTCATACAATATCTCAATAGGCTTTTTACTCCTACTGTGGAAATTGTAACTACACACAACCAGTTTTCCAAATCTCTTATTTCCATGAAAAGAGTTGCAGAATATTTTGACCATAAAAAACCTTATGTTGAAGAAATAGTTGAATCTGAGAGACAAAGTATTAATGAAATTACATTTCAAGACATTTCAGTAAATCACGGAGGAACAGATATTTTAAAAGAGATCAACTTAACTTTCGATCATGGAAAAACATATATTCTAAGCGGGAAAAGCGGGAGCGGAAAATCTTCCATCATTAATCTTCTATGTGGTTTTTCAGAACCAATGAGGGGGCAAATCCTTATTAATAACGAAAATATAAAGAACAACAAATACTGGCAGAATGAATATTGTTTAATAGAAAAGGAAAATCAGCTATTTCATGACACCATTCGAAATAATATCAATTATGGGACGTCTGAAAGCAAGTTTGAGATTGATGAAATTATAAAGTACGTTCAGCTAGAAGATGCTGTAAAGAAACTTGAAAAAGGATTAGACAGCCTCATATCCTTTGGCGGAGGAACTTTTTCAGACGGACAAAAGCAACGATTATCCATTGCAAGAGCAATTAACAGATCTCCATCGGTATTTATATTTGATGAGTCTACAGCCTCACTGGATGCTAAACTAGAGAACGAAATTATAAAAACCATTCGTCACCTCTTCCCTGAGTCTATCATTATCATAGTATCCCACAGAATTGAAACATTGGGATTCGCAGATTATATTTTTAAATTAGACAAAGGAAATATTGAACAACAAACCATCCTATCAGAAGCAATATAAACCTAAAATTAAATTATAAGATTATGAAAAAAGTACTCTTTGCACTTCTATTATCACTTGCTATTCAAGTTTCTTCTCAAAAGATACCTTTTAAAACACTTCCCTCAGGACATATGATCGTCCCAGCTAAAATAGAAGGAGTAGAAGGAAACTTTATATTGGATACCGGGGCAGGAATCAATCTCTTCTTTAATGATTTTGTATCAAAGCTACCCCAAAAACCATCTTCTTATAATTTTTTCACAGGCTTCAGAGCTACCGGTGAGCGCCTGGACATTCCTCTTTTCAAAAATAAAGAAATAACATTCGGAGGAAAAAGCTTTAAAAGCATCCCTTTCTCAACAGCGGAAATGAAAGTTCCGGGAATTGACGGATTACTCTCCCTAAAAATGTTTGAAAACCAAGATATCGTAATCGATTATAAAAATCAGGAAATAAGCTTTTCAGATGCAGCCCCAAAGTCTTACTCAAAATCAATAGACATCTTTCTATCTACACAACAGGATGATACTGTAGATATCTTTACCTATATAACCCTAAATAACAAGTACAAAATAAAAGTATTGCTGGATTCCGGAGCAGGAAGTAACTCTTTCTGGTTCAGTGATAAATTAATTTCCACTCTTTCCCTGGATCCTAAAACCATGCAGCTTATTGAGAAAGAAAGCGAATTCAATAAATCTGTAAAAACAAAGATCTATAAAGGAAGTATTACACAGATTTCCAATGAATTTGTTACCCTGAAAAATCAAAATGTAATGTTTGTGGAAAATTTAATCTATGAGGGTAAAACAAGCATCAACTGGTTAGGAAATAAAATAATTATCAGTGTAAAAAACAAAAAAATATATATTCTTGAGTAATTTTAACCATTTCAGCACCATTTCACTTCAACCATAATTTAAAATTCACAAGAAGTTTCAGGTTTAAGGATTATATAATATTTTTGTTAGAATTCTAATTATCATCGAAAAAGAATTTCTGACACCTTATGTATAAATATGAAACCTACAATAAATATGTCATAAGAAAGCCTCTGTTTTCTTATGACATATTGTTTAATAATAATGAGACAAAAAATATAAATGATGTTGTTGCAGACCTAATTTATGACGATGCTTTTGTGACATCCATATATTGGAGCTCTCCGGATTTATATGAAACCATTATACATTACCGGGAAAAAACACTCAAAGAAGATAAAGTTACCAAACTACTTCACACTCTAAAAAAATATGTTATCCGTGCCAGCACAAGATGTACCCCTTACGGAACAATGGCAGGAGTGGCTTTGAACCATATCAACAACACAAATCCCCCATCGCCTGAAAAACTTCTGCGTAAAGCCAGAATAGATATGGATTTTCTTTCTGAGCTTATAGATCATATTGAAAACAACGAGGAACTTAAAAAAAATTTAAGATATAAGGTTAATAATACCATCGCAAAAATTCCCGGACAATTTAGATATCAGGAACCTATAAAAACTGATGGTGAAGAAAAGTTTCAGTTAGCTTCCCTAGAAATTAACGATCCTTTAGAACTAATATCTGAGCTTGTAGATTTTAAAACATACGAAGAAATAGTCACCCTATTTCCGGACTTTGATGAAGAAGAAATTTCTGATTTCCTGAACGAGCTAATTAATATAAAACTATTAGTAAGCGAATTACAGCCAGGACTGACTGTAAATAATTTAACGGCCCTGAAGAGTATTTTACAAAGACTACTCAATGACAATATCTCTTCTGCAGGAATTTACTTGAATATTGTATCTAAAGTAGAAGAATGTATCCATATTTTAGAAACAACTGACCTGAGCTATCTGCCCACTAAACAAATTCATGAGCTTAAAAGTTTAGCATCCTCATTAGACATCAATAAAAAACACTTTTTTCACGTTGATCTCAAACATTCTCCTGAAACTGATTTTAACATTGATGACAAAACACTGAGAAACATCAATACTTCACTTTCTATTTTGGATAAGTTTAGAAGCAAGCAGACTTTATCAAGCGAATTGGATTCTTTTAAAAAAAATTTTAGGGAAAAATATGAATCCCGAGAAGTCCCCCTTACAGAAGTACTGGATTCAGAATTTGGAATTGGATTTCCCTCCAACTATCAGATTGGAAATATGCAGACCAGCAATTTACTTCAAGGACTGGCCAAGGAAAAAAAAGAAAAAAATAAAGAATCATCCAACCTGGACTTTCTTCTTGATTTAATTGAAAAAACAAAAGAAGGAATAATTCGTTTAGAGGATTTTGATCTGAAAACAGCAGAAGAACTTCCCATCAAAATACAAAACTCCTTTATCATAGGATCTCCTTTTCAAGAGAATTTTTTTCTCCAAAATATAGGAACAGCCGGTGCAGGCTCAATTTTAGGGAGGTTTGCCTTGATAGATGAAAAGATTGAAGAATTATGCAATGAAATCCAAAGGACAGAACAGGAACAGGAACCAGAAATAATCTTTGCTGAGGTTATCTATATCCCTGAAAAAAGAGCTGCCAATATTGCAAGAAGACCTCGCTTATCAGAATATGAAATTCCTATTTTCGCTAATAGCAATGATCATAACAAACCTATTTTGCTAAAAGATATCCTTGTTTCTATAGAAAAAGGAGAAATCATATTAAGATCAGAAAAACTAAACAAAAGAATTGTTCCCCGTCTTTCCAATGCCCACAATTTTCATAAAAGTGAAAGTTCCTTTTATAAATTTCTATGTGCCATACAATATCAGAATCAGGATAATTTAAATATTAGAGTCAATTATTCTGGAATGAAAAAAAGATTTTTCCCAAGAATTGCCTACCGTAATATCATACTCCACAGAGCCTGCTGGTTTCTTCAGGAGAATGATATGGACGCTATAAGAAGAGCAAAACAACCATTATCAGAATTAAAGATATTTATACAAAAATGGAACGTTGCAAAACATGTTGTTTTGGTACAGGGGGATAATGAACTTTTTTTAGATACAACAAACGATTCATACCTGCTTTTGCTCATTGATGAACTAAAAAATAATAAAACTCTCCAACTGTCAGAATGGCTGCAGCACGTCAATGAAAGCAGAAACTATAGCCAGCAGATTATCCTTCCTTTAATCAATAAAAACTTTGAGCCACTTTCCTTGTTAAAAACATTACCTGTTTCTATACAAAGAAGTTTTGCTCCCGGAAGTGAGTGGCTGTATCTGAAAATATACTGCAACTCTAACATTTCAGATCATTTACTCTCCATAGCAAAACCTTTACTGTATGAACTCATTGAAAGTAAAGCAGCAAAATCATTCTTTTTCATACGATATACAGATCCTCATCATCACATTAGGCTTAGAATAAATCTGGCCCAAAAAGAATTATATGCAGAGGTCCTTCAAAGGTTTTATGAAATTCTGGATCCTTATTTTCAGGAAGAAACAGTCTGGAATCTTCAGATTGATTCTTATCATAGGGAAATTGAAAGGTATCATTCGGAATTAATGGCCAAAACCGAAGTGGCATTTTATTATGACAGTCTCTTAATCTTACATTTAATGGATCATGAAAACTTTATGGAAAGCGAAGAAGTAAGACTTTTTTCGGCAGTAAAAAATGTAGAATACTGGCTGTCTTTATTCGGTTTATCTTTACAGGAAAAATTAGATTTTTGTAAATCGATGGAAAATGTATTTTTGCAGGAGTTTTCTTCGGAGCTAAAATCTCATATCAATTCACAATACAGGCTTCTAAAGGATGATCTCTATTCCTTTTTTGAAAATCATGAATATGAGAAAGATTTTAACAGACGGAATAAGGATTTAATCCATTTAAAGCTATGTAAGGAAAATGTTTCCAGCTATATACATATGAGCATAAACCGATGGTTTTCTTCGGAGCAGCGAGCAATGGAATTAATGGTTTATTCATTTACCACAAAATATTATAATAGAATTTTAAGCCAATCAAGGTAAGAATATGCATACATCAAATAAACAAATAACCCCATTTTTAGAAAGGATTTCTCAATTAAATTTTGATAAATATTATACCACTACCAACAGAATACTCTGTCATACTTTTATGTGGCTCTTTTTCTCTTTACTATTGTTTTTAAACTATTGGCTAGAGCTGGAAATGACTATTCAATCCTGTATTCTATTAACAGCTCGGGGAACGATTAATAATATGATGGCTTTTTACCTGTTCTTTTATATCATTGTTCCTCAAATATTTAAAAGTAAGACCTGGGGAATTTGTTTAGTAATATTTAGTATCCCTTTTTTAATTTACCTCTGGCTTTCTGTCAATTATTTTCAGTTTAATCTTTTCCATTATCTAGGAATTGAGATTCATGGAGGTCCATTTGACAAAATAGTAAGCAAAAATGTAGAACAACCCTACTCAAAAGCTGTATCATTCAAAAGTATTTTTGGGAATGCTATGCTTGTGATTTACTCTTTTTCACCTCCTTTTTTTATTAAAATATTATTTGATATTATAAAGCTTTTTAACAGAACTATTTATTTCCAAAAACAAGCCTCAGATTTGGAACTTCAGAATCTTAATATTGAAAAAAACTTTTTAAAAGCACAGCTTAATCCCCATTTTTTATTCAACACATTAAACAATCTATATGGGTTGGTTGTAAAACAAGACCCCAATGCTGCAGAAGCCATTATTAATATTTCAGATTTAATGGCCTACACTCTCTATGAATCTAATACGGAGAAAGTCCCAATCCAAAAAGAATTAGATTTTATTCAAAACTATTTCTATCTGGAAAGGATGAGGTATGCGGCGGATAAGGACATTACACTAGATATCTCCATGCCACCCAATATTGACAATATGATGATCGCCCCTCTATTGACCTTCACATTCATTGAGAACGGTTTCAAATATGGTCTAAAGGATGTGGACAATAATTTTTTGAAAATAAATATCAAAATTGTGGATAATATTTTTTATTTTTCCATCGTGAATAATAAAGAGAAAAATTCTATAAGAAAGAACATGTTGGGGGGAATTGGTGTGAAAAATATAGAAAAAAGACTTAGTCTAATATATCCACAAAAACATGAATTAGTAATTGAAGACAAAGAAACTCGTTTTTTTGTTTCTCTTTCAATAGACTTGACTTATGATGAATGAAAAACTCCGTTGCATAGTTATAGATGACGAACCGATTGGTAAAGAACTGATCGTAAATTTCGTAAAAACTATTCCTTTTTTGGAATTGCAGGCTTCCTACGAAGACCCTATTGAAGCTTTAATGTATCTTCAATCCAATGAGGTAGATATTATATTCAGTGATATTGAGATGCCTAAAATTAATGGTATTGACCTTATCAGAACTCTCACGAAACAGCCCTCAATTATATTTATAACCGCACACAGAGATTTCGCCCTGGAGGGTTTTGAAAACGGTGTTGTAGATTATTTGGTAAAACCGGTCGCTTATAATCGTTTTTTAAAAGCTGTAAACAGGGCCAAGGAAAGGATTCAGGCCTCTTCTAAAACCCAGACAGAGCCTAAAGAAAATAATTTTTCCGTTGACCGAATATTTATTAAGGTAAGTGGAAAACTGGTAAAATTAATTTTAGAAGACATTCTATATGTAGAAGCTCTTGGGGATTACCTTAAAATTGTTACAGATACGGAATCCTACACTACCCTAGCAACATTGAAGTCTATGGAAGATATTCTTATTCTTCCTAAATTTTTCCGTGTGCAAAGATCCTTTATTGTAAAGCTTACCGCTATAAAATCTGTATCAGGAAATGTTATAGAACTTAATAATGGTAAAGCTATTACGATTGCAAGTACAAAAAAAGATGAGTTATTTAATCTTCTAGGAATTTAACTTCAATTTTCTCGTCTACAATCCTACTTAGTTCATCTACAAATTGATGGTAGGTAATATTTTTATTCAGCATATCCATTTTCATAATATTATGAAAATCACCTAATTCTGAAATCACATTTTTTGACAACAAAGAAGATAATATAATAAATAATGATGTATTATTGATATTTTCTTTGATGTAACGGCTGTCTATATTTATAGAATCAATATCCCAGAAAATGATTTGAGAATCTTTGGTTATATTAATCTCTTCGGATAAAACAAAGAAAGGGGTCTGGCTAATAAACCCCTTAAATTTGTTATAAAGAAGGAAATTATTCGATATTATTTTACATGTTATCCACATTGGTTTTGAATTATTTTAAAAGAATGATGAAGTTGATACTGTTGTTACGTGTGTGGTTCCCTCATCGCCAAAATTCTTAGTAGCAAAATTTTTAATTACTTTTTTCTTGATTACTAATTTATTTGACTGTGATTTGATTTGATTTTTCATGGTGGTTAGTTATTTATATAGCAAATATGTTATAATATAGGATTGTATTCAATATTTTTCGACAGAAAGACCTATAATTACGTTGAAGTATCTCATTTTTCCGATTAAGCTATTATCTGCTTTTCTTGATTATATGCCCGCTAGCCCTCCTGTATCTAAATTTATTTCAATAGTTATCATTTGTGCAGCGAGCACTGCCCTAAATTTTAATTATGATGGTATGTTTTTGAGATGAAAATAATTAGCATAACATACTACTAACCTAATGATTGCATAAAAAAGCTACTAAAAAAGAGATGTTACAAAAGATATTAATTAACACAAGTATATAATCATATACAATGTATATACAGTTTCGGCTTAAGCCAAAAAAACGGCACAAAATTATGTACCGTTCAAACCATTATTAAAAACTAACGAAAAGATTATTTAATCCTATTTTTTTATAAATTTATTTCTATAGACTTCTCCATTTTTACTTTTGGAAACAATGATATAATTCCCCGGCACCAAATGACTTACATTAACAGGTTGTTGATAGTGATGATCATTTTTCTTCAGAACCAGTTTTCCGGACATATCTATGATGGTGATTTCCTTATATACCTCAGATTCTTTCCCGATATAAAGGAATTGAGCTGTAGGATTGGGATATATAGTAAGGGTATTGCTTTTCAGCTTTTTCTCTCCTGTGCCTAGATCTCCACAGAAAGGCCAATTACCAAAGTTTAGCTGTACAAATGAAAACGGATCTAACATTTGACATTGATTGGGGCAATATTCTGTACAGGCATAAAAGCCATATTTACCACTCTTTTCAGCCTTATAAGTATCTCCTGTTGCACCGGGAATAACGCATGGATCTCCTGTAAACGGGGCAGATGTAGTGGGAACGCATTTAAACCATGTATGGGTACCGTACACCACGGGAAATACATTTTCAAATGTTACAGAAGCTCCGTCACATATATTGGCTTCTCCGGTATCTGTAATTTCATAAGTTCCTGGAATAAAGGTAGAGATCATAGCCGGAAGACCATACATATAGCCATCTGCCATCACTGCCGGACTTTCGGCAGCACAGTCTCCATCAGTCACTTTTACCTTGAAGTAAAACAGCTGATCTCCTCCATTAATGGTTAATTGTTGGGAAGTGGCTCCGGGAATGGCAACCCAGGGGTTATTATTGGGGGTCTGCCATGTCCATTCCTGCTTGTACCATTGATAGGTTCCAAAGGTTTGGGTAGAAAGTATTTCATTTTCTCCTTCACAAAAAAGGATCTTGTCGGAAAATATTGCACCAAGTCTGGGACTGGTAATGGTAGGGTTACATTGGGCTTTTATATTCAGAAGACTGAACAATAAAAACGTTAAAAAAATTAGTTTTGTTTTCATATGTTGACATTTAAGTTTGATGTCTTTTGTAAAAACCCAATCCCGCTCTAATCAATCAATAATCTGATTCCGAATTTCACATTGAAATGCAGAGGTTTTTCCTTATAGATTGTATTGGGAGAATTATCATCTTTAAAATGATATCCGATTCCCGGTTCTGCATAGATTCCCAATCGGTTAATGACTTTTAGCTGAAGTCCCACGGCTGTATTCACCGAAAACTGAAGAGGTTTATGATCAATACTTTCCTTGGAAGTTTCCTTTACTTCGTCATCTACTACATAGGTGGTTGTAATGCTTCCTGCTACTTGCTTTTCTACCAATGCTCCTCCCGTTATATAGCCTGTAAATTTCCCTTTCTGAATCACGTTATAATTAACCTGAACCGGAATTCCTATATAATGGACGGTCTGATCACCTTTAATGTAGTTAGTACTGGTTCCTGAATGAAGCTCGGAAGCCAGTTTTGTATAATTCAGCCCTGTTCCTATTCCCCATCTTTTACCCAGATTATAATAAAGTGACAGACCAAATGTTACAGGGATCTTATGTCTTATTCTTGCTTCTACAGCCTTGCTCTGATTGGCCAGTAATATTTCCGTTAAGGGATCATCTACATATTCTGAAGCGCTCCATACCGCTTCAATATTCATGGGCTTTCCATCCATAGAGGCATATCCGGGAAACTGTTGTTCCGCAGAATTGGAGGAAACATTACCTGTGAGCATGCTTAACATCCAGGATTTATCTTTCTGAGATTTTAATGCCTTTTCTTTCTTATTTTCAGCATATTTTTCTTCTAACTTCTCTTTCTTAAAAAGACTTTCATTGGTTTCCTTTTCATCAATTGGGGCCTTTATCGTTTCGTTGGCCAATGGCAAGTCAGGTAAAGTTTTATTCTCCTTTCCAAAAGGCTCTGCATTACCTGTATTATCTATAATTACCTGAAATTTTTCGTTTTTTTCCAGTTCTTTTCTCTCTATACTTTCATGCTTTAGAGTATGTATGCTTTTCCCTGATTTTGCTGTGTTAAAATCATTTTTAACAAGAGGAATACTCATGATCGGATTTTCATCAACATTTTGATCTTCCTGGGCTTCTGAATTTTTTAAAACTGAATTTCTATCGTCTTCTTTATTTAAATCTGAATGATTTTTTGAAAGAGTTTTGTTCTTATCTTCCTGTGGCAGCATCTTCACCATCATAAAAACCAAAATCGCGGCTGCTGCTGCAATCCCTCCAATGCGATAAAGTAGGGACTTATATCCTACATCTGTACCTCCTTTTCCTTTCTCATTTTTCTCCTCATTATTGACTACCGGAGCAACATTTGCCATAATATTGTTCTCTTCTTCTCCTGAGAACAATTCATCGCTAATGTCTTCCCACAACCCGTCCGGAACACCCTCTTCATGGTCTTCCATTCTGCTTCGCAGGTTATTGAGCCATTCATTATTCATATTGTGCTTTTTTTGACATTTTAAACTCTTTTATTTTTTGAACAAGAAGTCCTTTTGCCCGATGAAACTGTGAGGCAGAAGAGTTTTCTGCAATTCCCAACAACAATGCAATTTCCTTATGACTCTTCTGTTCAAACACATACAGATTAAAGACTGTTCGGTACCCATCCGGAAGTGCCCGAATGATTTCCATAATATCAGCCTTGGGAATTTCCTCAAAATCTGGTTCCTCTTCATGGGGAAGATCGGGAAGCTCATCTACCTCAACAGTTGATTTAAAGTCTCCTTTCTGCTTGATATGCTTTAGGGATTCATTGACTGTAATCCGGGTGATCCAGGCTTTCAAAGAGCCTGCCCCTCTGTATTCAAATGATTCTATAGAGCGGAACATTTTAATAAAACTGTTTTGAAGCACATCATGCACATCTTCTCTTTCAGATATATATCGGGAACATACATAGGTCAGATTACCGGAATAAGCTCCAAATAGCTCTTTCCAGGCTGCCTCCTCCTTTTTCAGAAGGCGCTTTACCAAAATCTGTTCTTTACTTTCTTCCATGTACTGCTCCAGTATCCTATATATTGATTAAAATTTTAAAGCAAAAATAGATTGCATTGTATAAATGCAATCCATTTATAGTAATCACTATTCATTAAATCTTCACACAGAACGGAAAATTATAATTAATAGCTTCATAAGGGGCCAGTACTGTACCATCTACGGTAATTTTCTCTGCCATCAGGGCAAATCTCAACGATCCGTCCAAGCCTACATAAAATCCTTTCTGCTTTGCTACCAATGTAACTTCTGTCTTTTTTATCACTCCATCTACAGGAATACGGATTTCCATTACTTTAGGAGCAAAAACCAATTCTACTGCATTACTGGAAGTATTTACCGAGGCCGTATAATTAAGATCATACTTCATCTTTCCTATTGCTTTGATTGCTTCTTCTGCCTTTACCGGATCCTTTACTACTGTTTTCACAATTTCATCTACCGGAAATTCTGCAAACGCTATGGTATCTTTCTTTACTTTAAAATCTTTTATTTTTTCTGTTTTTACACTTCCCTGTATGGTAATCAGTCTCCCTTTATAATTTCCTTTAACATCTTCTAGCTTTACCGGAGGAATGTCCGGGCCGTCATTATTGCATGAATAGAAAGTGAA
The DNA here is from genome assembly GCF_003020585.1 of Chryseobacterium aurantiacum. Taxonomy (GTDB): domain Bacteria; phylum Bacteroidota; class Bacteroidia; order Flavobacteriales; family Weeksellaceae; genus Chryseobacterium; species Chryseobacterium aurantiacum. Next base: position 237,578 of record NZ_PXUE01000006.1, on the reverse strand, counting down.
ACTTGTGAATACAAGTAAAATGGCTATCAAAAATTGAGATACTGTAAATTTCTTCATTACATTATTTTTTTCATTAAACATTAATTATTTCGAGTACTCATTGATATAAACCCTCTTTTTCAAAAATCTTGCACGTATTTTTCAAAAAAAAACAAACATTTTATGTAACTACCTGATTTAATGAATATAAAAAATCATTTTCAATGAATGTTTTTCAAATAAAAAGCAAAAATACTTCTCAATATTCTATTTTAAAGTACTATTTAATGAAAAAAGGAAGCTGCATGCTACAACTTCCTCTTATAATTTATTATTTAAATGTTATTCTACTCCACCACCGAGTGCCCTATAAAGATCCACCTCAGCATTTAATCTTTCCAAGGTAACGTTAATGGCTTCCAGATCATTTTGAAGCTTGTTATTCTGAGCGGTAATAACTTCCAGATAGGTTGCCATTCCACTTTTGTACAGCTTTAATGCATCATTGATGCCTTTATCTAAAATAGCTGTTCTCTGTTCCAGAAGCTGCAATCTTTCAGACGAGCCCTGCGACTTTGCCATGGCATCAGAAACTTCTCCAACAGCAGTCATAACTGATTGCTTAAAGTTTATCGCTGCTTTTTCCTGTTCAATTAAAGCTGTTTCATAAGCTGTTTTCAATTGTTTTTTCTGGAAAATAGGAGCGGCAAGATTGGCTGCAACGGCCTTGGTAATAGACCCAGGAATATCAAACCATGAACTAAACTTATTGGAATTCACCCCGATTTGAGGGCTTAGGCTTATGCTTGGGTACATTGCGGCTTTTGCCAGTCCTGTTTTTGCATTCAGGCTGATGACATTAAATTCTGCAACTTTTAGATCGGGTCTTCGGCTTAGCAGCTGTGCAGGCAGTCCCTGTGCAAGTTTATTTTCAGGAATCATCATTTTCAGATTTCCTTCTCTTTCAATCTTCGTGGGGTATTCTCCACAAAGGATACTCAGGGCATTTTCCTGAACGGAAATATTCTGTTTTGCCAAAGGAATCAATAGTTCAGCAGTTTTCTTTTGTGCCTCAGACTGTTGTACAGCCAATGAGTTGATCTGGCCCGCCTTAAACTGAAGATCCATCATTTTAAGGGTGCTGTTGCTTAGTTCAATATTCTGTTCTGCAATTTTCAACTGTTCGTCTAAACTGATCAGGTTATAATAAGCCTGTGCTACCTGAACAATAATCCTGCTTTTTACAGCATTTAGATTTTCCTTTTGTGCAAAATATTCTGCAGCAGCAGATTCTTTCTGCATCTTGGCTTTTCCCCAGATATCAATTTCCCATGAAAGTCTTAGGGCCGCACTAAAGTCGTCCATGTACTTGGTTCCTACAAACTGTTCGTTCAGCGACCCGTTAAGGGTATTTGTGGATGCCCAGCTACGGTTAGCCCCTGCGGTGAAGTCCAAAGTAGGCATTAGGGATAGCTTGGCCTGCTTGTAGACAAGATTCAGTTGTTCTATGTTTTTTAGGGCAACATTCACTTCGTTATTTCGGATTAAAGCTCTATCTATTAAACCGATCAGTTTGGGATCCTTAAAGAAAGTCTTCCACGGAAGAACTACAGTATCTCCTGTTACCTGTACAGTTTCTTTATAGCTTTCCGGTACCTGAAGATCTGTTCTTGTATAGGATTTCCCTACGGCGCAGGACACCAGTACTGATGCCATTGCGCCTGAAATAAGGAAATTCTTTATATTAAATATTCTCATTTGTCAATTTATTTTTCCGATTTTTTATCTACTCTCCGGTATCGGATTATTTTTGAACCACTGGGGCTTCTATTGTATTATATTTCTTCTTGGATGAAAACTTCTCATCCAGATATTGGAAGAACATATACAGTACAGGAATTACAAATACTCCCAAAACTACTCCACTCAACATTCCTATTGCAGCACTTACACTGATGGATTTATTTCCTGAAGCCATTCCTCCTGTAGAGATCATTAAAGGAATCATCCCTACAATAAAGGCCAATGAGGTCATAATGATAGGACGCAGCCTTGCCTTTGCTCCTTCCAATGCTGAATCCAGAATGGAAAGTCCTGTTTTTCTTCTTTGGACTGCAAATTCTACAATAAGGATTGCATTTTTTGCCAATAGACCAATAAGCATGATTAATCCTACCTGTACATAGATGTTATTATCCAGTCCTATTGCTTTTATTCCAAGGAAAGCTCCTACAATTCCTGTTGGAATGGAAAGCATTACTGCCAACGGAAGAATATAACTTTCGTATTGGGCTGCAAGAAGCAGATAAACGAAAAGTAAACATAATCCTAGGATGACAACGGTTTGACTTCCTGCTGATTTCTCTTCCAAACTTAGTCCGGTCCATTCATAACTGTAGTCGGATGGAAGTTTGTTCAGTGTGGGTTCAATTTTATCCATCAGGGCTCCGTTACTAATACCCGGTTTCGGTACTACGTTGATGTTAAGAGAATTATAAAGATTATATCTCTGAACGGATTCCGGACCATATACTTTTTTCAAAGTGATTAGGGTATTGGCAGGAACCATTTCTCCTTTATTATTCTTCACAAAAATATCATTGAATGCCTGTTCATCCATTCTGAAAACACCGTCAGCCTTTATATTGACTCTATAAAACTTTCCGAATCTTGAGAAGTTCTGAGACTGATCTCCTGAAAAATAGGTCTGTACTGTTCCCAATAAATTAGCAATGCTTACTCCTAATTGTTTGGCTTTATCTTCATTTACTTCAAGTTCCAACTGAGGATAATCTGCCCTAAACATGGTATAGGCGTAGGCAACTTCCGGTACCTGCATTAACTGTCCAATTACATCATCTGCCTTTGCCTTAAGAACCTGTGGATCTCTACCCATACGGTCCTGAAGAACAATCTCTGCATCATTTGTTACTCCATATCCTTCTACAGGCGGCATTCTGAAACTCATAACACTTCCCTCCTTGATTACGGACAGCTTTCCATTAACGATATTCATGATTTCATCAATATCCTGAACGGCTCCCCTTTCTTTTTTAGGTTTTAATTTTACAAACCCCATAGCATAGGCTGGTCCCGCACTGTTACTCAACAGGTTAAATCCTGTAATGGATGTGTTTTCCTCAACAGCATCTACTGTTTTTAAAATGGCATTGATCTTATTGGAAACCTCTGTTGTTTTTGTTAATCCCGTTCCTGGCGGCATACTTAATGAATAGATAAAGAATCCGTCATCCTCCATTGGAACAAAACTCTTGGTGGTACTTGTCATAAGCCATGCTGATAGCCCAATGATCCCGGCCACCAAACCTGCTGCAATCCATTTGCGTCCAATTAAAAATCGTACTCCTTTTGCATAACGGTCTGTCATGTTACTAAATCCTGCGTTAAATGCAACGGCAAATCTTTGTCCGAAACCTTTTGGTTTTCCGTTTTCTTCTGCATGGTGATTTTTCAAAAACACAGCACATAAAGCCGGTGTTAAAGTAAGCGCGTTCACTGCTGAAATGATAATTGCAATGGCTAATGTATAGGCAAACTGTTTATAAAATAACCCTGCCGAACCAGACATAAATCCGATGGGAATAAACACCGCAGACATTACCAACGTAATTGAAATAACAGCTCCTGTAATTTCACTCATCGCCTTGTGAGTGGCATCTCTTCCTGAAAGGTCTGTTCCTTCCATATTACTGTGAACAGCTTCCACAACTACAATAGCGTCATCTACGACAATACCAATGGCCAGTACAAGAGCAAACAACGTCAATACATTAATGGTAAATCCTAATACCAAAAGGAAAAAGAATGTACCAATAATGGCTACAGGTACTGCAATTGCAGGAATAATGGTAGACCTGAAATCCTGTAAGAAGATAAATACTACAATAAATACAAGGATAAATGCTTCTATAAGGGTAGATTTTACCTGTCCTGTTGCTTCATCCAGTCTCTCCTTGGTACTCATTACCTTGGTGTATTTTATCCCTGGAGGAAATGATTTTGACAACTGATCAATGGCCTTGTTGACTCCGATTTCAATTTCATTGGCATTGGAGCCCGTAGTCTGCATAATGGCCACCGTAACCGCATTTTTACCGTTGGAAAGGTTATCTCCACTGTTATTGATGGATCCAAATTCTACACGAGCCACATCTTTAAGCCTTATTACATTAGTTCCATCGTTTTTAACAACAATATTCTCATATTGCTCAGGTTTATTCTTTTTTCCTTTATACCTGATGACATATTCTAACGCAGCGTCAGATTCTTCACCCAATTTACCGGGAGCAGATTCTAAACTGTGATCTGCAATAGCATTGGAAACATCTGACGGTTCAAGCCCATAGGAGGACATCTTCTGTGGATTAAGCCAAATTCTCATGGAATAATCCTTAACTCCGAAGATCTGTGCCTGTCCTACCCCTTTTACCCTCTTGATCTGTGGGATAAGGTTGATATTGGCATAGTTCTGAAGAAAGGTTTCGTCATACTGTTTATTATCTTCAGTATAAATATTGAAGATCAACACCATACTGTTCTGCTGCTTGGAGGTTGTTAATCCCATCCTTACCACTTCCTGAGGCAATATCGGAGTGGCCTGTTGTACTCTGTTCTGTACATTTACTGCCGCCTGATCTGCATTGACTCCTTGCTTGAATATAACAGAGATTGTAAATGTCCCGTCATTACTTGCTGTAGATTTCATGTAACTCATGTCTTCCACCCCGTTGATCTGTTCTTCCAGTGGTGTTACCACGGAACGAATTACCGTCTCACTATTTCCTCCCGGATACGAACCGGAAACGGTAATGGTAGGCGGAGAAATATCCGGAAATCTGGTAACTGCCAGCTGGTTCAGTCCTATGATCCCCAAAATGACAATAATAAGGGATATTACTGTCGCCAGTACCGGACGATCTATTATCTTTTTTAACATTTTCGAATTTTCTAAGAATGATTATAAAATTATTTTGAAGGCATCACTTTAGCTGCAACCGGAGCCCCATCTGTAAGGGCATCTATTCTATTGATTGCAATTTTATCTCCTGCATTTACTCCATTTTTTACAAAGTAATCCTGAGAGGTGCTTCCTGATACTTCAATCTGAGTCATCTTCACTTTGTCCTTACCCTCAAGTTTATAGACAAAGAATTTATCCTGAATATCCTTTACTGAGGTCTTTGGAAGTTTCACAACACCATCCAATGCGTTGTGAAGCATTACTCTGGCAGTTCCTCCTGATCTTAGCAGCTTATCCGGATTTTGGAAAACAGCTTTCATCTGAATACTTCCCGTATTTTTGTCAAAGTTTCCACTTGCATTTTCCAGTCTTCCCTTGAATGAGTAGGTGGATCCGTCTGCTAAAACAAGCTCTACATTGTCTACATTTCCTCCCGAAGCTGCGGCTCTGCTGTAGGCAATAAAGTCTGCTTCATTCATTGAGAAATAAACATTCACACTGCTGATGTTTGAAAGCGTCGTTAACGGTGAAGAATCAGACGGGCTGATGAGGTTTCCTACCCTGTTCGGGATTCTTCCTATGTATCCACTCACGGGTGCCTTGATATAGGTAAAGTTAGCATTGATCTTTGAAGAACCTAATGAAGACTGAGCTTGTGCTACTTGTGCTGATGCTGCCTTAAGACTTGCCTGTGCTGTCTTCAGCTGCATATCGGAAACAACCTTTCCTTCTACCAGGGGTCTTAGTTTTTCAACTTCCAGCCTTGCTGTTTCCTGAGAAGCTAAGGCGGCTTTTAAGGCGGCTTCATTGGTAGTAACCTGCTCATTGTATACGGAGGGGTTAATTCTAAATAAGGTCTGCCCTTTGCTCACATATTGTCCTTCTTTTATATATACTGCTTCCAGGTATCCTGTTACCTGAGCTTTAATGTCTACATTATCCTGCCCCTCTATACTTCCGGGGTATCCCGTAGAAACATCTGCATTTCCGGATTTCACCTGGATAAAGTCGGTAGGAAGCGCCTGTTGCTGTTGGGCATTTTCCTGACCGTTCCCAGAGCCGCAGGAGTATAGTATTGCTGCTGCTGTAAGTGAAAGAGCCAGATATCCTTTTCTGTAATTCATAACATTTGATTTTAAATTTTACAACAGCAAAATAAATTCATATAATAGGGATATTCATCTAAAAATCTGGTGAAGCGTAATTAATCGCAGGTGAAACGTATGATAGCAAAAATGAAAGGAAAAGGGCTTTTTACTCTATTCTGAAGCATAAAAAAGGACTTTCTGCTTACGTATGGAAAAGATAAAAGCTGCCTTAATAAGACAGCTTTTTATATCATTGTATATTTATTTATCAACTAATAATCCATCCAGGATTTGAAAATGGAGGCCTTTTCCCGACTTACAATAACCTCCATTTCCGGTTGTTTTCTAAGTTCCAGTTTAAGTTTACCATTAAAGTGGTTAAAGATTTGTTTTACAGAATCTATATGGATAATAAATTGTCTGTTGGCCCTGAAAAAGAATTTCGGATCCAGCTGTTTTTCAAGTTCTTCCAATGTTTGCGGGATATTCTCAACAACACCACTATTTAACATTGCCTTACTCATTCCCAACTCTGTGTAAAAGTACAAGATATCTTCCGCCAAAACTGTTTTATAGCCATCACGATGGGTAATGAGAAATCGTTTTCTGTAATCTTTCGGCTGAATATAATTGAGCAATCCTTCTATTGCTGAACCTACCACGGGAACAGATTCCATAAAGGTCTCGTAACGCTTCAGCGCAGCATCCAGTTCTTCTTCATCTATAGGTTTTAAAAGATAATCTATGCTGTTATATTTGAACGCCTGTACAGCATATTCATCATAGGCAGTGGTGAATATTACTGCGCTTTTAATTTCGTGTTTATTAAAGATTTCAAAACTCAACCCGTCTGCCAGACGAACATCCATCATAATGACATCTGGCACCACATTGTTTTCCAGCCAGTTTACGGTAGATGTAATTGAATCTTCTACGGATAGTATTTCAATATGGGGTCTTAGCTTTAGCAATAATCTTTTTAGCCGGTCTGCATTGGGTCTTTCATCCTCGACTATTAAAATTTTATTAATCTTCATATCAATGGAAGTTTTACAATAAATTTATCTTCTGTTTTTTCTATTATCGGTTTTGTGTATCCAAGGATCTCATATCTTGTAATGATATTGGTGAGGCCAACTCCTGAGGAATCCGGCTTATTAATAAGTGGCAGGAATGTATTGGAAACAACCAGTTCTCCGATAGAGTTTGTATATACATGAATCTCCAGCGGGTTGGCCTTTGAGGTTTGGTTATGCTTTATGGCGTTTTCAACCAATAGCTGCAAAGATAATGGAAGAGTATACATAGATCTGTACTCTTCCTGAATGTCAATTTTAAATATAACACCCTCGCCAATCCTTTTTTCAATCAGGAAAATATAAGAATCTAAAAATCTCAGTTCCTCTTCTACTGCAATGATGTCTTTTTTGGAATTCACCAGAAGATATCGATATACTCTTGCAAATTTTTCTGAATATTCATACCCTAATTGCTGGTCTTCCAGAATAAGTTCTGATAAAACACTGAGGTTATTAAAGATAAAATGGGGGTCTATCTGTAGCTTAAGCGCCTGAAGTTCTGCGGCCATTGCAGCTTGCTTGTGCTTGGAAGCCCTTATTTTGTGCTGGGCAGCTTCCACTGCTGTTTTTTTCCAGTTTTGGAGTAAATAATCCACTGTGTTAAATCCACTGATGATAAGGGATATCACAATATTAGTAGCTACCCATTGCCCTAATAATGTATATTCTTTTCGGGAATCCATTTCCGGTAAGTTATCTGAAGTACAATCCACAATGGCATTAATGATCATAACAATCAGGACACTTCCCACAATCTGAAGGGCACCCTGAATGAGCAATCGTTTTATGGTTCTGTCTTTCCAGGGAAGTAACTTATTAAGGGTCAAATCTATAAATATACTAACCTCTGAGATTATTACAGAAAAAAGAAGTACCCAAAGGGCATCCTCAATCACCATTTGCAGCGGAGTCTCTAAGTATCCCTGCCAAACCGGGTCAAAAGGGTCAATCAAATAAGAAAAACCACAAAAAGCAATGACGGCTACAGCCCAGATTACAAGCCTCCTCTTCATTGCAGAAAGGATCTTTTTACTTCGTACTATATTTTTTCTAATGGTCGAAACCCTGCTCATATCCGGGACTTTGTGAGTGTAAATATAGAAATAGATTTTAGAAAGGGATACCCTATTTTGGACGAGACCGCCAAAACGGTACCTGAAACGTAAAATAGAAAGGTTCAAATGGAAGCTAACGTTTCATCACCTTAAAAATACATTTCATCATCACTTTATGCAATGTCACCATATTTTTAATAAGATAGGAAGGCATCCATCCTTAGTTTTGCTGTATCAAATCCGGTACAATGAAAACTATAATTGTCTGCACAGATTTTTCTCAGGAAGCTGAAAATGCCACCCATTATGCGGCCTCCATGGCTAGGGAAAACCAATACAAGGTAGTCCTGTTCAACTTACAAAGTATCTCCATTCATGCTTTGAATGCCCAGGTTTCTGCTGATTTCTTTTACGAGCAAACCCTTAAGAATCAAAGAAAACTCGCTGATAAATCCGAATCAATCAGCACATTATACAATATAGAAACAACATATCATCTGGCTTCCGGCAGCTTTATTGAAGAGCTTAATGCCTGCATACAAACCACAAAGGGTGATTTTATTGTGATGGGGATGGCCGAAAAAACTCTCGAACAGAGGCTTTTGGGAAATACGGTAACGAAAGCCATCCACAGGATCAAAAACCCTATATTAATTGTCCCGGGACATATAGAATACACGGGTATCCGAAAAATTCTTTTTGCTTATGATAACCACAAGTCTATGACGTGGTCTGCCATGAATGATATCTATTATTTCATCAGCGAATTCAGTTCTGAGATTGAGGTATTCAATGTAAGTGAAAGTCTGGAGGATTTTACAGAAGTCATTGAAGACATCGACTTAAATTCGGGGTATAATATGGATGATATTAAGTACAGCTTTAAAATGATTCAGTCTATGGAAATCATCAAAGCCATTGAGGAGGAAGTGAAACTGACCAATGCTGATCTACTTACGATGATCCCTTACAGATATAACCTTGTGGAGTCTCTTTTTCACCGAAGCAAAACAGCCATCATGGCGTACAAAAATAAAGTGCCTTTATTATCAATTCCTTTAAACATAGATTAAGAATCAATAAAAATCTGTACACTTTTGAATTATCCTTTTTGCCTTTAAAGGCTAAATTTTACACTTAATCTTGTTTAATAGGACCGGAAATCTATTTCCGGTCCTATTTTTATTTTAATTTCATATTATTGCTAACGGAGCAAAGAGGCTTCTACGAATATATTTTAATTAACAACAATAACCATTATGTCCCATCTTTTTCGTTCTCATAGATATCTTATTATTTTCGTTTTATTTATTGGATACTCATTATCAGCCCAAAATTTTAAAGTACAGAAAGATATCGGCAAGCAATGTATGCAAAAGATGCGGCTGGTTTCAGATAAAATTATTTTAGCTAAGAACAATTTTGAAATGTATATTCCATCCGAAATAATCATAGACCCGCTTCAATCCACCATCATTACCAATGTTCAGAAACCGAATAAACAAGAAAAGACAGTAACCAACTTTATCATTGAGGAAATTAAGTGTAATATGAATGAAGATATTACTTCAGGAACTATAACCTATATGGTAAAAAGTAATAATCCAAAATCAGTTTATCCCCAAAACGGTTTTATCTTAAAAGCAACACGTGAGGGATTGTCTTTTTTAAGTAGTACCGATCCAGCAGATGATACACCTGTGATGCCTATCATGAAATTTGAAATTATGAACTAGTTTTTCAATAGAAAAACACTTCAAACGGAAGTTGGCAAGTCTTTTTTTAAGAAACCAGTTCCATTAATGCTTCATAATAGTTTTCCAATAGGTGATGATCTCCATTCAAAAATAAATAGGGTTCTATCAGCTCTAATTCCATTAAATAAAATGAATTATTAATTAAAACACCATCCACTCTTGCATACAGTGTTGATTGTGACAAGCTTTTTAAATAAGCTCCAGCCTGTTCTATATGCAGCGGCTCGGGTGTTGGATAGCTAATGCTTCCACCATGATAATGTTGTACTCTGAAATCTCCTTGTTTAGGCGTTTTTAAGGAACAGTGGCTATATTTTCCATTGAAAAAAAGAAACGACCATTCTCCGGTTTTAATTTCCTCTACAAAGGGCTGCACCATATAATCCTGCTCTTTCAGAAGCTGGTTAATTTCTGAGGATCTTTCATCAAAATTACTTTTGCTCACCGTTACTGTATTTTGTGCTCCCGCACTTATGCAAGGTTTTACCACCAGTTTATCAGTATTAAAAAGATCAAAAAAATGAGTGTCAAAAATTGAGTCTTTTTCAAGATATTCGGCCGGAATTACCGGAAGTCCCTTTTCAGCAATATCCTTTAAATAATGTTTATCACTGTTCCACTTAATGATTTCTACAGGATTTAAAACTTTAACTCCTAGACTTTCAATATATTGCAGCCAATGTAAAAACTCGTGCAAATGGTTATGATAATCCCATGGAGATTTGATAATTGCCACACTAAAGCTGCTCCAATCTATCTTGTCATCGTTCCAGATTGTGGGAACAACGTCTAAGCCTTTGCTACTTAAAAAATTAATCAGTTCTGTATCCTCATCATTGACAACTCCCTGCGAAAGTCTTTCTTCCTTTTTATAACCTACGATCGTTATTTTCATGTTTCTGTTATTATGCATTTATCTTAAGTAAAGTTCGGAAGATGGCATGGATAAGCACAGACACAGATTTTTTTATTTGGATGGATACAATTAAAGGGATTAAAAGATAATCTCTTTAATAATCTTAATTTTCTAACACCGGAGCTTTATCAATAATCGATTGAAGGGTGTCAGGAATAAAAGGTCTTCCACCTGTAGATAAAACACATGTTCCGGTAAAAACAGCTTTGGTAACAATTTTTTTATTCAATAGGATTGATTGTTTAAAATGTAGCTTAGGGGCTCCTCCCTTATTTTGAAACAACTCACATGTTACAGTAATCACATCATCTTTTTTAAGTGACCTAAGAAAATTGATTGAGTATTCTGAAAGGACCATATTAACTCCCTTTCTTGCTTCATCTTCAAAATTGAATCCCAGAACCTCATCAATAAATGAGTGTCGGCAATACTCCATATAAAAAGGATAATATAAACCATCCATAATCCCTTGAACATCAATATGCTCATCTTTAACCCGATATTCTTTTGAATATTCCATAATAATAACTTTGTTTATAATGATCTAATATAATTTATTTAGGATAAAGGTACAATTTAAACCGTATTATTAGAATGGACATATTCTCCCATTCAATGGACTTTTCAGTCTCAATAATAGGAGATAATATGAACATAAAACTTAAACCATAGTCATCAAAAATTCCTAATATTCTCAATATTTTAATACATTTGTTATAAAACTTATTCCAAATGAATTTCGAGCAAATCCATTTACACCTTGATGCCTACAAGGAACATAACCAAATTTTGGACGCAGCAAAGTATCTGATTCATTCCTTTAATCTGGAACATGAAAACTTTGCAGGATTTGGATTCAGGGAAGAGCTTTCTCCAACCTCTATGCTTCTTACAGCTGAGGGAGAATTGGGAGGTCCGCAAACAGTGATGATTCCGAGAAATTTATTTGATTTTGATCTGAACCTTGTTCTCAATATGGTAGCCCATGAAATGCTTCATGTAAGGCAAAAGGCCCCCGGACAGGTGATAGAAGACAAAAATGAACGGGAGTTTCAGGCGTATTATGAAATGCTTTTTCATAAGGTTTTCCCACAGGTACCCGAGGTATCGGATTTTCATAAAAAATTCTTCGGAAGCAAGGCTTTGGAATATTATAAAAGAATGGGTGAAAACTCAGTATTACAACAAAAATATGAAGAACAGAAAACAGAAGTAGAACGTTTAATAAACACATTACCATGACCACAAAACCAGACATAACTTGGGCAGATTTTGAAAAAATAGACATCAGATGTGGAACCATCCTTTCAGTAAGTAATTTTGAAAAGGCAAAAAATCCATCTTACCAACTTGAAATAGATTTTGGAGACCTAGGAATTAGAAAATCTTCTGCACAGATTACTTCTCTTTATGAAAAAGAAGAACTGGTGGGAAAGCAGATTTTAGCAGTAGTAAATTTTCCTAAAAAACAGATTGCCAACTTCTTTAGTGAATGCTTGGTCTTAGGATTATATGGAGAAGATAAAAAAGATGTCACCCTTTTAAGCCCTTCATTACCCACCAAAAACGGAATGCAGGTAGGATAGCAAATAAAAAACACACATGATACAAAACATACCATTAGAAAGAATCTTATTTCTTGATATTGAAACAGTTCCACAGGCAGGATCTTGGGAAGAGTTATCAGAAACGGAGCAATATCTCTGGGATAAAAAAACAAAATTTCAGAGAAAGGAAGATATTTCTGCAGAAGAATTTTACGACAGGGCCGGAATTATGGCTGAATTTGGAAAAATCATCTGCATCACCATCGGAATGCTGGAGAAGAATGAAACCCTGAAGATCAAAAGTTTTTTTGGACATGATGAAAAAAAAATGCTTCAGGAGTTTGGAGAAATCTTCAACAGCCCAAGGCTTTATAATGTAATTCTCTGTGCCCACAACGGAAAAGAATTTGACTTTCCATGGATTGCCAGAAGATACCTCATCAATGGAATGCAGCCTCCTGCGCCGTTCCAAATGTTTGGAAAAAAACCGTGGGAGATTCCTCATATAGATACCATGGAACTGTGGAAGTTTGGAGATTATAAAAGTTTTGTATCATTAGAATTATTGGCTCATGTCTTTGGTATTCCTACTCCAAAGGATGATATCGACGGCTCAATGGTTTCATCAATTTACTACATAGAAAAAGACTTGCAGCGAATTGTTGACTATTGTGAAAAAGATGTCTTAACTTTGGCAAATATTTTCCGACGTATGCGTCAGGAAGATTTGTTGAAAAGGAATATCAATCTAGATTAAAAAATGAAATTTACAGACGATCAAATTGCTGACATTGGTGAGGAAATCATCAGCGTGCTAAAAACCGTATATGACCCCGAAATTCCGGTAGATATTTACGAATTAGGGCTTATTTATGATGTACAGATCTCCGATGATGCTGACGTAAAAATTATAATGACCCTTACTACTCCTAACTGCCCTGTGGCAGAAACTCTTCCTCAGGAAGTAAAGGATAAGGTAGCAGAAGTAGAGAATGTAAAGAGTGTTGATTTAGAACTTACTTTCGAACCAAGCTGGAATAAGGACATGATGAGTGAAGAAGCTAAGTTTGAACTAGGAATGCTATAAAATTAAGGTATTTCCTAAGCAGAAAAAATTATACTACAATCGTAATTCTAAAATTATGGTAAGAAAAATTGGAGCGGTATTGCTTGCTTTTCTCGGAATTTATATGCTTTACTTAGGAGCTCAGATGAAAGCGCAACCTCCTTTTATTACAGGAATAGGATTTATAATTATTTCTTTACTTCACTTAGGTAAAAAGTAAAATACTAAAACAATTAGTATATTCATACAAAAAAGGATGTCATAACCAGACATCCTTTTTTATATAATGAAACCCAGAACCTGGAATTTTATAATTTTAAATTTCTTTTGCTATTTCTTTTCCCTCTCTCCTGCTCCATTCACTCCATGAGCCTACATATAGCTCCGGTATTGGAAATCCGGCATAATTCATTGCTAAAATAGTATGACATGCCGTAACCCCAGATCCGCAATGGATAATCAGGTGTTCAGGGGTATTCTTCAATAGTTCCTGATATTTTTCTTTTAAAATTACCGGGTTTAAGAACAATCCGTTTTCATCAAGATTTTCAGAAAAAGGAATGTTAATGGCTCCCGGAATATGGCCTGCAACCAAATCAATAGGCTCAGATTCTCCTCTGTATCTATAGGCATCCCTTACATCAATAACTGTAGAGGAATTACTTTTCAATTGACTTTCAACCTCTTCCAGGCTTGAAATTGGAAATATCCAATCCTCTTTTTTAATCAATGGAGCTTTTTCAAATGTTTCTTCTCCTGATGAAAATTCTATGTTTTCCTTTTCGGCAGACTGTATCCCTCCACTAAGAACCTGTACGTTTTCCAACCCAAATGATCTTAGCATCCACCAGGCTCTTGCAGCTGCATTAGAACCATTTTTATCATCATAAATAACAATGTGAGAACTTTCAGTTATCCCAAGGTTAGAAAGAGTCGTTGCAAATTTTTCAATACTTGGTAGCGGGTGTCTTCCTCCAAAAGCAGCATTTTCTCCTATCTCAGCCAGATCTTTATCCAGATCAATGAATCTTGCTCCTTTAATGTGCTTTTCCAGGTAGCTTTGTATGATATCTTTTCCGACTCTTGCATCAAGGATGATGAGGTTTTCTGAAGAAAGATTTTTTAACTCGGATGATGAAATTATTGGAGACATTGTATTAATTTTTGGATTGATTTTAATTAAATTTTGGCTAAATTGTTTTTAAATACATTAAAGCGGGCTAAAGTCCGCTCCTAAACTATCTTTTTATCTCTCACAAATCATATAGAACATTGCACATCTGCGAGAGATATATTCTGCAATTATTTTAAAAATGAAAAATATCCTTAGCCTTGTTATAAGAACTTTCAAAATTCAGCAGGTTCAGTTTATGGTCTGCTTTTTCAACACTCATAAAGTTAATCACCTGTTCCGTAGGCATATTTCCTACAAGATCATCCTTGGCCATGGGACATCCTCCAATTCCCTTAATCGCGCTGTCGAATCTTCTGCAACCTTTGTCATAAGCCGCTTTTAATTTTGAATAAGATTCTTCATAACGATTATGGAAATGTCCTCCAAAGTTAATTTCAGGATATTTTGATGGAATTTTTTCAAATAAAAGAGTAATTGTTTCCGGGGTTGCCACTCCTGTGGTGTCAGAAAGAAGAATATCCTTTACACCGATGTCAGAAAACCTTTGTGCCCATTGGTCTACATCTTCCCACTTCCACATTTCACCGTACGGATTTCCAAAAGCCATGGAAAAATAAATATTCAGTTGTTTTCCTTCACTTTTCACCAGTTCCAGCATTTTAATGATTTCATCAAAAGCCTCTTCCTGACTTTTATTGGTATTTCTATGCTGAAAGGTTTCGGAAATAGAGAACGGGAATCCAAGAATATCCACCGATGGGTGTTTCAATGCTTTTTCAGCACCTCTATAATTTCCAATAATGGCAGACACCTTTGTTTTGGAGCGGGATTTATCAATATTTTCAGCCACCTCATCAGAGTCAGCCATCTGTGGAATTGCTTTTGGAGAAACAAAACTCAGACAATCCAATACATCAAAGCCAACATCCATTAAGGAGTTGATATAATCTATTTTTTTATGCGTAGGGATAAACTCTCCCCATCCCTGCATGGCATCTCTAGGACATTCGGTAAGAAACATTTTTACTTTTTGATTTTCTCAAATATAATAAAACTAAACTAGTTCGTATACTGTCCATACAAATCTAACACTATTTTGATTTTCAAATATTTATATCTGATTTATAATTTCAATAATTGATATTCAGTCGCAAATAACGTATTCTGAGCGTCAAATTTGCTAACTTTGTTAAAATTTATGATCAATCTGATGAGTACAATAGAATTCAATCCATTATGGAAAGAGAAATTACTGAACCGTTTTCTTAGCTATGTAAAGATATATTCAACGAGTGATGCAGAAAGTGAGGCTACTCCTTCTACTCCTCGCCAGTGGGATATCGCCAATTACATTACAGAAGAGCTGAAAACGATCGGTCTGGAAGATGTTTCAATTGATGAGAACGGGTATATTATGGGATATGTTCCATCTAACCTGGAAAATGATAACAGACCTACCATTGGGTTTATTTCACACTATGATACATCACCGGACTTCAATGGAGAAAATGTAAAACCTCAGGTTTGGGAAAACTATGACGGAAATGATCTTCTGCTGAACCAGGCTACCGGATTCACATTATCTTCTTCAAAATTTGAAAGTTTAAAAAAATATATCGGTCAGACATTAATCACAACAGACGGGACTACTCTTCTAGGGGCGGATGATAAGGCGGGTTGTGCAGAAATTGTAACTGCCGCTGAATATCTCCTTGCACACCCAGAGATCAAGCATGGAAGAATTGCTGTAGGATTTACTCCTGATGAAGAGATCGGAAGAGGAGCACACAAGTTTGATGTAGCTAAGTTCGGTGCTGAATGGGCTTACACAATGGATGGTGGAGAAGTTGGAGAATTGGAATATGAGAACTTCAATGCTGCAGGAGCTGTTGTAAAAATTCACGGATTGAGTGTACACCCTGGTTATGCTTACGGTAAAATGGTAAATGCGGCGTTATTAGCTGCTGAGTTCATCCAAATGCTTCCTGCCAACGAAACGCCGTCTACTACAAAAGGTTTTGATGGTTTCTATCACTTAATGGATGTTACCGCTGATATTTCAGAAGCTAAACTTCAATATATTATCCGTGACCACGACGCTGATAAATACGAGGCAAGAAAGAAATTTCTGGAGGAAAAAGTAGCTGAATTTAACCAAAAACATGGTGAAGGAACCGCTGAAGTAGAGATCAAGGAGCAATACAGAAATATGAAGCAGCAATTCGAAGGCAAAATGCACATTGTAGATCTTGCCGCCAAGGCAATGACTGAAGCTGGTATTGAACCTAAAATAAAGGCAATCAGAGGAGGTACAGATGGCGCACAGCTTTCTTATATGGGCCTTCCTTGTCCAAATATCTTCGCCGGAGGAATCAACTTCCACGGACCTTATGAATATGTAGCCCTGGAAAGTATGGAAAAGGCAACTGGAGTAATTATTAATATTGTAAAAGCCTAATTAAGATGAATAAACTCTTAGCATTAGCATTTATATTCTCGTTTGCTTTCGGAAGCGCCCAGATTTCGGGGTTTCAAAAAGCAGACTCTAAATATGAAAGAAAGAAAAAGGCCCTGTATAACAAATATCCGAAGCCTAATGATTTAAGAACTAAGCTAGAGTGGCTTCTTACAGAGGACAAAATAACATCCTATAAAAATGCCCTTGAGAAAATCTCTGAAGACGAAAAGAAAGCATTAGCTAACGACCCGCCCATTAAGACAAAGGTGAGCAAAGAAGCAGAATATGAGACTGGAAAAGCAGCTTTTCAAAAGTCATTGTATGAAGCTGTGGATCTTACTTTCTTAAACTATGCTTCAGATTCTTACAAAGCAACCTTAAGCTTTACAGTTGACTCAAAAGGCAATGCCCTTAATGCTCAGGTAAAGGGAAATAATGATGATGTAAATGCATTTATTGAAGCTGCTTTCTACCGTATCAGGGAAAAAGGCAAGTGGAAACCTACAGAAAGCAATGGAAAACCGATATCATCCATGATCACGATTCCTTTGGTTTTAACATTTAAAAAATAACAAAAACAAACCCGGTAGATCTTACCGGGTTTGTTTTTTATTCATCCCCGCTTTCTGATGTCACGTAATTTTCCATCTTCATCCGCACACCTCGTCACAGCCTTGTTGCCATTCGTCAAATAAAATTTTATACTCTTTGCCAGAGTTGTTGTTTTGCATCAGATTTTTAACAGCAATCAACTTATGAAACAACAATTTTTGGCATTAAGCTCATTATTTTTATGCATCACCTGTTCCATTAAAACTCAGGCACAACAAACACCTGCTTTTCACATTGGGGTAAAGGGAGGTACAAATTTTACAAAAACCTCAACGGAGTCTTCTTCCTTGGAAGGGAAATACGGTTTCGGTTATCAGGCAGGGGTAATGACAAGACTAGACATTGGAAGCCTGTATGTACAAGGAGAAGCTTTATTCAACAAAAGAAAAACATCCTACGACACAAAAGATGGAGGTTCCGCAAAGCTTACATGGAATGCTATTGATCTTCCCGTGGTAATAGGTTATAAACTGGTAAAGACCGATGATTTTAATGTAAGAGTCTTTGCCGGTGGAGTCTACAGCTATGCTTTTAATAATAATAATAATAATAATAATAATATATCCAGCTCACAGGCTCTTCAGGAGGGTTTTCAAAAATTTGACAAATCCAATATCGGTATAACAGGAGGTGTGGGTGTAGATTACAAGAATTTTACGATAGATCTGAGGTATGAAAACGGACTTTCAAACATTAGTAAGGAGTTTAAATCCAAACCTCACAGCTTTAGCCTTGGAATAGGTTATTTTCTATTCTAAAAACTTAAATTATCTTTACTCATTAGAAACTGCGGACCTGCAGTTTCTATTTTTTTATTAAATTATTTTAAGCTTCTATGACAAAACCATTTGTTTTAAGAGAATACATATTCACCTTTATTTTCTGGCTTGTTTTTACGATTGTATTATGGTGCAATTTTCAGACTGAGACAGATAAATATCTCGCCATCATTCAAGCTGTTATCATTGCTATCAGTTCTTTTATGTTTACTCATTTTTTAACCAATAAACTTCTTCCAAAAGCGTTACGGGCAAAAAAAATGAAAAAATTTCTGATCCATACGGTAATGGTTATTTTTCTTTTGAGCTTTATTTTCTCTGTTATTTTCACTTATCTCGAAGTTTCTCCCAAAAACCAGCTTCCTCCAAACTTTTGGGATCATCTTCCTTTTTTATGGAAAGGCTTTTATATGTCTTTACCTGCCTCTTTTTTGATCAATGGGTCTGCCTGCGGCATCAAATTCTATAAAGAACACGGAAGAATAGAAAGAGACCACATCCTTCTTCAGCAAGCCCATCTGGAAAATCAGCTTAAGCTTCTTCAGGATCAGATCAATCCGCATGTGGTATTCAATATCCTGAATCATATTCATATCCTGATGAAACGGGATACGGAGCTTGCCGATTTTTTGCTGATGAAGTTCTCTGATATTTTGCGGTATCAACTCTATCATTGCAATCAAAATCTGGTTCCGCTGGATAAGGAAATTGAATATCTTCAAAATCTTGTTGAGGTAGAAAAGCTAAGATGGGGAAATGAGCTGGATGTAAGGGCAACCTGGGAAACCGGAAGCAGAAAGGCTTTCATTGCCCCCCTACTTTTGGTTCCTTTTATTGAAAACGCCTTTAAATATGTTTGCAGACTTCCCGGACATAAAGGCTACATTAAAATCAATTATAAGGAGGAAAACGGAAATCTCTTTTTTTATGTAGAAAATTCTTATTCTGATGTGGCCATGTACAAAAAGAAAGACGGAGCCGGGGGAATTGGCCTTGAAAATGTAAAAAAACGATTAAAACTACAATATCCGGATTCCCATGATTTGAAAATTGAATCTGATGGTATTGTCTATAAAGTAACTTTAACCTTAAAACTCTCTGAAAGAAATGAGTAATACGATTCCTAAAATGAAATGCCTGATTATAGATGACGAACCGTTGGCAAGATTCCATCTTAAGGAATTGGCAGATCAGATTGATTTTCTATCCGTGGAGGGTGCCTGTGCTACTGCGTTGGAGGCAGACACCAAGGTAAAAGAAAGTGAAATAGATCTTCTTTTTCTGGATATCAATATGCCCTACCTTACTGGTCTTGAGTTTTTGGAGCAACTTGAAAATCCACCTTTATGTATCCTTACAACGGCTTATTCAGAATATGCACTGGAGGGATTCCGGCTGCAAGTCGCTGACTATCTTTTAAAACCTATAGCCTTTAATCGTTTTTATCAGGCGGTGAATAAGGCCCAGCAACAGTTTATTATCAACGAGAAACTAAGAAAAAACACCCCTTTGGATGATCCTTTTCTGTATGTAAGGCAGTCTGATACGTTCATCAAGATTTCCTGGGTAGATATTTTATTTATCGAAAGCATGCAGAATTACACCAAGCTTCATTTTAAGGATAAATCTCTGGTAATCCATCAAACCATGAAAGCTATTGAGGAATCATTGCCCACTGATCATTTCTTCAGGATTCATAAGTCTTTTTTAATCAATATTACCCATATTGACATGATTTCCGGAGGGCGTTTGTTCATTAATAAAATAGAGCTTCCCATTTCCCGGACCCGAAAAGAAGAATTGCTTAACCAGGTGGTATATAAGAAGCTGATTAGTAAATAAAGAATAAGGTCTGGAAGAGAGAAGTTATAATAATCTGAAGAGCAATTAAGCGGTTAAACTTCTTTCTTCCAGCCTTTTTCTTAAGGTAGATTCCAGCGTATTGCAAGGGCAGCATAGAATGTACTTGTAAACTTGGGATCTGCGATTTTTTTATCTTTAAAAATGCTTGAGATTTTTCGTTCGCTTTCACTGAAATTTCTCACCAGAGTTGATCCACCCGTAATACCGAGGCTCAATTTGTCATTGATTTTTATTTCCGGTCTTAGCCCCGCCGTGATCTGCTGATATCCAAACATAATAGATTTTCCGTCTTTATTTCTTTCTACCAACATTCCGCTGAGGTTGACTACTGCTTTTAGGGTAAGGGCATCTGAAAACTGATATCCCGCCTCTGCTCCTTCAGGGAAATTAATCTTGAATTTGACCTTTCCGTTGGTTTTCCAATCAAAATAAATCCACGGCAAAACCATTGGTGTTCCAAATGCTGTGGTAAGAACGGGGCCTCCACCCAAAGCAAGGTTCGGATTAAAATGTCTTATAAACAGAACTCCTCCCTGACCTAATATATCATCAGAACTTATTCTTTCAAGATCAGTATACAGCCCTACTGAAGCCATCATCATTATACTCCATTTCTTTCCCAAAGGTCTTATATGCTGCAGCCCAACCTGAGCATTCAACATCTGATCCGGAAATAACGGAGTTTCGTAGTTTTTGTGTGATATTCTTGCATAGGATCCGCTAAGGAGCATTGACCAGGCTTTTATCTTTCCGTTACTGTCTTTTTTTATAGACAATGGAATACTCAGATTCAGATTTACTCTTTTAAAATCACTCTTAGAGTTGGTTTTAACACTGTCTTCCGGACGAATATAGTTGGAAAATGGGGTGTATTCTGTCTTCAATTCTGCAGATATTCCCGTCTGTGCATGGATCCAATATCCTAACGGCAATAGGCAGCAAAAAGCCGTCAAAAGGTTTCTTTTCATATTCTAAATTTTATGCAAAGAGAACCTTTTGACTATTTCTTTCAAAAATTACTTGATTAAGTGTACGTCTATGATGACCAACAGGAATAGTAGCAGGATCATATTTTGAAAACTCCCTCCAAACACTCTGCTTTTTCTTATGCAAATACTTTGATTCGTTTCAATGAACGATAACCAAACCATACGGCAATTAATCCTATTAAGGCTCTTGTAACCACCATTGGTATGATGGAGTCTGCTTCCATAAGTCCTACAACACCTGAGATTAAAAAGGTAACCATTAGCTGCATAAAGCCCATTAATGCTGCCGCTGTACCGCGTCCTTCCTTAAATGGCGACAGGGCATGGGCAGAGGTGATCGGGAATAAAATTCCTATAGCTAATAAAGAGATATGCAATAATACAATTTCCAGCCCTACAGACAACTGATACATTGAAACCAGAATATGAAGACAACAGGAGGATAATAAAATAACTGTGGCCCAGAACTTAATTCGTGTTTCTTCAAACCTCTTGATCAATCTTGGAGTGATATAGGCCGCCAAAATTAAAGCTACAGAATTGAATGCGAAGATAAACCCAAAGACTTCACTGGAAAAACCATGCAACTCCATAAAAAGAAAAGGAGCATTGGAAATATAGATTATCAGGGAGGCAAAAGCAATGCTTCCGATCATCGTATTGTTTACAAAGTCTCTGTTGGACAGAATTGCTTTAAGCTGTTCCATCAGATTTATTTTTTCCTCTACAACATCATTGTCTTTGGATAAAAGTCTGGCATTGGTTTCAGGAACACATTTGTAAACCAAAATGAGTGTTATAAATCCTAATATTACAAGGAAGGCAAAAGAACTATTCCATCCCCAAAATTTAAGGAATACACTTCCCAGTAAAGGCGCTACAATAGGGGCTACCCCACTTATCTGAGATTGCTGGGAAAATATGGCAACAGATTTTTGTTTATCATAAAGGTCTATAATGATGGCTCTTCCTATCACAATTCCGGCACTTCCCCCGAACGCCTGTAGAAAACGCATCGCCCATAGCATATAAATATTTTTTGTGAAATAGATTCCTATTGCTCCTAAAATAAACAATAGCAACCCGCAGTACAACATCGGTTTTCTTCCTTTATGATCTGATAAAGGACCCCATAAAAGTTGTCCAATGGCAAATCCTGCAAAAAATACAGAAATGGAGATCTGTATGTGCCCGATATCCGTCTGGAAAATTTGAGCCATACTTGGGAATGCAGGTAAATACAGGTCTATACTTAACGATTCCAATGTATTAAGCAAGGCTAAAATAAAAATAACGACCCCTAGGTTTTTCATAAATAGTATTAATTATTAAACGATCTACTCATGTGGTTTTCATGGAGCGCAAAGGTCCTCCAAAAAAGCAGACGGTTCAATAACAGAACTGAAGAAATAACAGGACAAACTGAAGATTTACGAACAGGAAACAAACAATAAGTACAAATATAAATCAATCAGATTGTACATATTGAAGATTATTCTTTTTCTTTATTTTTAAAAAAATCGGGGTTTTGCCCTGTATGTTTCTTGAAAAATCGGGAAAAATATGAAGTATCAGTAAAACCAAGTTTGAAAGCAATCTCTTTAATGGAGAGGGCTCCAAAACTAAGTTCTCTTTTGGCTTCAAGAATAAGTCTTTGGGCAATCATTTTCTTTACAGTGGTTGCTCTTGATAAACGAACAATATCATTCAGGTGATGAGTGCTTATTTTTAAATGTTCAGCATAAAAGGATGTATTTTTGTGAGTGATATAGTTTTCTTCAATTAGTTTTATCAGTTGCTGAATACGCTGACGGTCATTCAATAAAGGTTCCTGAGGAATAATTTGTTCTCCGATGATGATACAAAATGCTTTCAGATAAGCTTTTAAGAGTTCTGTTCTTGCGGTTGTTTTATATTCCTGCTCCATCAACGCTATAATTGTTCTGCAGGTTTTTTCATTTTGGGGATTTAAAAAAAAGGGGAGCTCTCCTCCCGTAAGCACCGATTCTATGGTACAGGCTTCGTTGAAAATTTCCCTGCTTATTGCCATGGCATACCCTTTCTCTCCGTCTAATTTCATGTTGAATGCCTGCCCCGGCGCAATGATACAGATTTGATTGTTCTTGAGTTTATACCTTTCAAAATCCAATTCTAATAGACTGTTTTCATATACTTCCCTAAACCAGATGATTTCAAAAAAATTATGACGGTGAACATCATGAAAGTTCTCTGGACCGGCATCAGTCAGAGTACTCATCTGAAATTCTTCGGAAGTCAGGTGATGAACCGGAATTTCTTTTTCTGGCGTAATCATTACTAAATTATTTAGCTATAAACAAAAACCACAGCAAAAAAAGTGCTGCGGTCTTCTTACAATATTTAAAATTAAATATAATTTTTCAATTTTACTGGCTTAAAAAAGCATCCCATCCTTGGGCGGTAAGAGCAACCAGCTGATTAGACCCTCTCGCTACCATAAAGTTTCCATCTTCTTTTTCAACAGCATGTCCGATAATGGTAAAATCCGGATGATTTTTAATTTTATCAAAGTCATTGGGTGAAATGGTGAATAACAATTCGTAGTCCTCTCCTCCGCTTAATGCTGTCATTACAGGATTTAAGTTCATTTCATCTGCCGTAGAGATCGTTAGATTATCTAAAGGAATTTTTTCCTCATACAATCTGAATCCTACTTTTGACTGATCGGAAAGGTGAAGAATCTCGGAAGCTAAACCGTCAGAAATATCAATCATGGAAGTTGGTTTAATATCCAATTCTTCTAAAATATTTTTAACGTCTGTTCTTGCTTCAGGCTTCAATTGTCTCTCCAGGATATAATCGTAGCCCTCCATCTCCGGCTGCATATTCGGGTCTGCAAGATAAACAGCATGTTCTCTTTCCAGAATCTGAAGCCCCATATAAGCTCCACCCAGATCTCCTGTAACTACAAGAAGATCATTTGCCTTTGCTCCGCTTCTCTTGACAATATTTTCATCAGCTTCAATTCCTACAGCAGTAATGCTCATCACCAATCCGGCATTAGAACTCGTTGTATCTCCTCCAATAAGGTCAACTTTGTATCTTGCACATGCCGCCTGAATTCCTGAATAAATCTCCTCCAAAGCCTCAACCGGAAAACGGTTGGAAACAGCCAGAGACACTAAAATTTGGGTAGGAACCGCATTCATTGCAGCAATATCACTTAGGTTTACCACAACCGCTTTGTAACCAAGATGCTTTAACGGAACATAGCCCAGGTTAAAATGCACTCCCTCAGCCAAAACATCAGTGGTAAGAACCACTTTTTTATTACCAGGATTAACAACTGCCGCATCATCTCCTACTCCAAGTTCTGAAGATTCATTGGATAATGGAAAATGCTCTGTCAAATGTTTAATAAGACCGAATTCTCCCAGTTTTGAAATGGGCGTAAGCTCCTGTGATTTATCTTCAAACATAAAATTTCTTTTTTGTACCATGCTCAAAGTAAAATGTATTAATGACCTAAAAGTCCTTCATAACATTGAACCCTAAACTTTAAACTTTGAATTATTTCGTCAATTCTGCCGGATCAATATTTTGTGGGTGGAAAGGAAACTTTTTAAAGTCTTCTTTTGACAGCACCACAGTTTCCGGGCTTTTATATTTATTCATTGCCTCCACTACATCGTCTGGTGGAGTTGTCATTTTTCTAAGCATCATATCAATCCATACGCCTGTAGCTTCTGCTGTAGCACAGTGCATTCCATCTGGTGTATAGAATTTGTGTACAAAACGATAGATAGAAGAATCTTCTGAACATCCGTCTATTTCTACACTTACAATTACGATCTGATCTGCATAGATCTCCTTGAAGAAAGAGTATCTTTCATGCAGGATAACCGGACCAATTCCCCATCTGCTCAGTTGGGTAACACCCATTTTCTCTTTGGTCATGAAAGCCATTCTGGCTTGTGCACAATATTGTACATAGGATGAATTGGCCAAATGCTTATTGGCATCAAGATCACTCCATCTCACTTCAAATTTATGGTAGAAAATCATATGAAAATCGTTTTTGGTATAATTAAAATTATAATCTTCAAAAATACTCAAATAAGATGGTTTATAAAAATTGTACTTTTGAAAAAATAATCTTCAGCATAGGATTACACATACATGAAACAGATCATTATAATCGGAGGCGGTGCTGCAGGCTTTTTCTGCGCATCGAACCTTGACGAAAAGAAATATACAATTACAATTTTAGAACAGAACTCTGATGTTCTTCAGAAAGTAAAGATTTCCGGAGGCGGACGCTGCAATGTTACCCATGCATGCTTTGATCCAAGGGAGCTTGTTCAGTTTTATCCTCGCGGAAACAAGGAATTATTAAGTGTTTTCACCAAATTCCAGCCGGGAGATACGATGGAATGGTTTGATCAGCGTAACGTTCCGTTGAAAATTGAAAATGACAACAGAACTTTCCCTGAAAGCAATTCTTCACAGACCATCATCAATACTTTTTTGAATGAAACTCAAAAGAAAAATGTGACGGTAAAAACAAAATGTACAGTAAAGGAGATTAAAAAACTGGATGAAAAGTACGTGGTAAGAACTAATTCCGGAGACTTTGAAGCAGATTATATTGTTTATACAACCGGAAGCTCTCCCAAATCTCTGAAAATGATTGAAAATCTGGGACATAAGATTGTAGACCTTGTTCCATCCCTTTTTACCTTTAATATTAAGGATGAGCTTCTAAAAGATCTCCCGGGAACAAGTTTTGAAAATGCAGGTATTTCAATCCCAAAACTGAAAACAGAAGAAAGCGGGCCTTTACTGATTACCCACTGGGGACTTTCCGGACCTGCTGTTTTGAAAATTTCAGCGTGGGAAGCAATAAGCCTTGCCAAGGTTAAGTACAATTTTGAAATTGAGGTTAATTTTATCTCAATGGACGTGGAAGAAGCAGAGGAAGCCTTTCAGAACTTCAAACAAAGCAACCCTAAAAAGACAGTGGGACAGTCCAAAATATTTGATATAACGAACCGATTCTGGCAGAAAATCCTGGAAATTTCAAAGGTTGACCTCAACAAGCAGGTTGCCAATATTTCAGGGAAGGAAATGCAGAAAATTCTGGAAAATCTTTGCGCTAAAAAGTTTCAGGTAACCGGAAAATCAACATTTAAGGATGAATTTGTAACGGCTGGAGGCATTGATTTAAAGGAGATTAACTTCAAAAACATGTCTTCGAAACTTCTACCTAATTTTTATGTTGCAGGAGAGGTCTTAAATATTGATGCGGTAACTGGTGGCTTTAATTTTCAGGCTTGCTGGAGCGAGGGATGGCTGATTGCTCAGGATCTCAACAACTTATAAAAAAACACTACTTTTAATAAAAACTATAACTATGAAAAAAGCAGGTTTATTTATCTTACTATTAGTCTCTCATTTTATTTTTGCCCAAACAATACAAACAGGATTGGCAAACAATAAATCTGTTGTCTCTACAGAGAATGTCAATGTAGAAACTCCAGCAGAGTTCCCCGGCGGTATGGATGCTCTCAGAAAATATATTTACCAAGAAATCAATATTTCAAACATAAAAAGCTCTGGAGTACTTACATCAGTAACAAAATTTGTAGTGGGCACTAATGGAAATATTGAATCTGTCTCTGCTAAAGGGGATAATAAGGACATGAATCAGGAAATGGAACGTGTTATAAAATCCATAAAAATTAAATGGAAGCCCGCTCAGAGTAGTGGCCGTCCTGTAAAATATTGGGTTACAGTTCCAACAACTATAAACCTCTGATATGGTTTCGGCCAAAAGAAATGTTTCAAAAATTCTCACAATCCTTTTAGTTCTGGGATTTGGGTATTTCTTTTGGCTGATGCTTACAATCACGCTGGAATATATTCCATTGGATTCTAATGTTAGCTTTCTGATGATTAAACAAACAGAAGTAGTAGAAAGCCCGGAATATCTTACGTTTTTTTATACTCATGTTTATACAAGCATTTTTGTATTACTTTCCGGTTTCTTAGCTGTCATAAGGAAAGATTTTGGGTTAAGAAATCTTCACAGAAACATGGGAAAGGTCTATATTTTTCTCATTCTTCTTTTTGCTGCTCCCTCCGGAATGTATATGGGATTCTTTGCTAATGGTGGATTTTCTTCAAAGGTTTCATTTATTATTTTAGGGGTTTTATGGTGGTTTTCTACCTATAAGGCCTATCAACTGGCCAGACAAAAAAGATTTAAGGAGCATAAACAATGGATGTGGAGAAGCTTTGCTCTTACTTTATCTGCCATCACATTACGAATGTGGAAAGTTATTATTGTATATTTATTTCACCCCAACCCCATGGATGTCTACCAAATCATTGCGTGGCTGGGCTGGATCCCCAATCTCCTTTTAATTGAATACTTAATCACAAAAAAACATCTATGAAAATTTTAAATTACACGCTTATTTCCCTACTTACCATTTCATTGGTAGGATGTAAAAAAGATGGGAAAACCAACGGATCAGGAAATGATTCTCTAACCGCAAAAAAAGATTCTGTTATCATTCCGGAACTTCATCAGGAATACTATGGAATCTACACCGGAGAGTTTGCCGGTATGGAAAAAATGATTGATGAATCTGATGGTTCAGAATATGACGGAAGCGTCTACAAAAGAATCTCCCTGAAAATCAATAGAATTACAAAGGACAGTGTTTACGGGCAAAGTATTGTAAATGGAAACCAGCGCCCCATCAGAGGAGTCTTCAATGAATCTTCAAAATCTTTTGTGCTGGATGAACCCGGAAATGACAAAACGGATGGTAGATTTGAGGTAAAACTAAGCGGTGACAGCCTTACCGGAAAGTGGAATGCATTTAATAAGACGGCTGTAAAGGCTCCTTTGAAAACCCTTAAGCTCACCAAAAAAGAATTTGTTTATAACCCTAATTTCATGCTGGATCCGGATTCCAACTTGGTTGACTGGACAAATCCGAAGGATTTTGTAGAGAAATATACAGATAGTGAGGGAAAGACGGAAAGCTACACTACATCCAAAAACAGAGTGGCTTCTGATGCGGTATTCAAGCTTAACGCATCCAAACAAAAACTGAATGAAAAAGAAATTAAAAATCTAAGAAAACTGGATCTCGAGATTATCAAAAATTCTGTATTTGCAAGGCACGGTTATTCCTTTAAAAAAGAAACCTATAGAAATTTCTTCGAACAGACGGATTGGTATATTCCTGTTTCGGGAAATGTGGACAATGAGCTTTCTTCCATGGAAAAGGAAAATGTAGCTTTATTGAATCGCTTTATCAAGTATGCAGAGGATAAATATGATAGTTTTGGGAGATAGGTAGCAGGAATCAGGAATTAGCCGTTATAGCTTTATTTTCTGTCACTTTTACAAAAAGATAAATTAGCAGACACCCTGCAGCATAACACAGAATATCTATCCAGGAAAATGAATTTCCGATAACAATATACATTAGGCTTCCCTCTCGGAAGCCTAATTTTTCTGCAATATTGAAGTATTGTGCAAACTCCACCATGCAGGAAAAAATTAAAATCCCTCCAATAAGTTTTTGATTATTTACCCTGAAAAAGCTTTTCACCATTGTATAAAGAAGGATAACAACAATGACATCACCCAGATAAGCCCGCACAAAAAAAATATCTTTCAGCTTGGTGGCAATTAAAACTTCTATAAGAAAAATGAAGATGGAGATCAGAAAGTATTTCAGGCTAAATTGTAATTTCATCATGATTGTTTTTGAAGATAAAAAAGGCATAAAAAATCGGCATTTAGAAAAACGCCGATCATTATTTAAGCAAATATATTATTTCTTTACCTTTATTGTACACCCGATGGCAACAGTTTTTGTCATTTTTACAGGCTCTCCCTTTATCAAAGCGTTTACTGCATCCTGAGCATAATATTCAGACACATCATTGGGATTATCATAATTATTGTCAATGGCTCCTATATATTTTACGATATTTTTGCCGTTTTCTTTTTCCAATACAAAGACATGCGGGGTTTTTGTAGCGCCATATTGAGGATAAATTTTTTGACCTTCATCTACTAAATACGGAAACGTGAACCCTTTCTGTTTTGCCCTGTCAATCATCTGTTTGTAACCATCTTCAGGTTGTACATTAGGATCATTCGGGTTGATGGCAATGACCGGATATCCCTGATCTTTATATTTTTTATCAAGCTCTATGATTCGGTCTTCATATTTCTTTGCATAAGGACAATGGTTGCATGTAAAGACCACAATAAATCCTTTTGCAGTCTTAAAATCACTTAGGGAAACCATCTTTCCATCAATATTTTTAAGTTTAAAATCAGCCGCCTCATCTCCTACTTCATAGCCCTTTACGGCAGTCTTTTTTTCTTTTTGAGGTATATTTTTATCGTGATCCGTTGTTGTAAAGCTCATTAAGCCTAAACCAACGACAAATGCTGTCATTAAAATTTTCAGATTTTTCATACTATTATTTATTGTAAATTTTCACTAATTGTTTTGTCAAGGTCTTCCCTGCTCATTTCTCCGTCATTGAAAAACACTTTTTCTCCATTCTTATAGAAGAGAGTTACCGGAATATTTCCATCCCAGTTCTTTTCAAACCGGGGAATCCAGGTGTTCATTCTTTTAATATCATCCAGCAGAATAACCTCAGCAGTCAGGTTTTTATTTTTTATAAATTTTAAAACCCTGTCCTTATCCACCAGTCTGTCCAATGAAACCAGAATCATCTTAAACTTAGGGTTTCCTGCAAATTTATTATTGACTTCCATAAAGTGTGGCAATTCTTTCACACATGGAGCGCAGGTTGTTGCCCAGAAGTTAACGACCAGAAATTTATCTTTTTCCTGCTGAATCCTTTTTTCAAGATCTTCATATTTTATAACAGAAACCTCAGTCTGCTGAGCTTTATAAGCTGTACAGAACAAAAATATGGCCAATATTTTTATTAAGTTCTTCATACTCAAATTTACCAATTGCATTCTTTTCCCGTGAGTATCAATCTGTTAAAATTTGTTAATAATATTTAATTATTGTATAATTTTCATTCACCACCTATTGAATTATTCAAAATAAAATGTAAATTAGCTTACAACCAAACTAAAATTATCATGAAAAAATCAAACATTCAACAAAGAAAATTGACAAAGCAAGAGTTAAAGGAAATTAATGGTGGCAACAGAGTATTCTGCCTAAGAGGCTTCTGTATGGTTCCCGGATCTGATGAACTGGTACGAGGTCTTATAGGAGAAGATGGATACTGCTGTTAATCTAATTAAAAATCAACCAAAACGAAAAATACTATGAAAAAATTAAACATTCAACAAAAGAAACTGACAAAAAAAGCATTGAAAAATATTAACGGAGGTGGCGGACCTAATATATGTATAGAAGGATTTTGTATGGTACGTGGGTCTGATGAAATGCAGATTGGCCGTTTAGATAGAGATGGCTATTGCTGCTAATAGACGATAACTTATTAACATCTGACACTCAAAAATTAAAACCACTATGAAAAAATCAACCATTCCACAAAGAAAACTTTCCAAAAAGGAATTAAAGGAAATAAGTGGAGGTCTTAGACCTGTCTGTCCTGTCGTAATAAGCTGTACAGATATGAGGACCGGAATAGAACGATCAGGAGTTCCCGGAATTCAGGATGGACCTTGTTGCTAAAAAACATCTGCAACCAAATTCAAAATCATATGAAAAAGTTAAGTATTCAGAAACGAAAGCTTACCAAAAGCGAACTGAAAGAAATTAATGGCGGTGCCGCCAACTGTGCAGAAGGTTTATGTAAACTTCGGGGAGTTGGCCATTTCCTTATTATAGGTCCTGTTGGAAAAAACGGATACTGTTGCTAGCTATTTTTCAACCTTGTGAAAAGAAAAATGATTGGATTATTTTCCAATCATTTTTTTTATGGCATTCAGCTTCATTAGAGCTTCTATAGGCGTTAACGTGTTGATGTCAATCTTTGTAAGCTCCTCACGGATATTCTCCAGAACAGGATCATCCAGCTGGAAGAAAGAGAGCTGCATATTTTCTTCGGTTACTCTTTTAATACTTTCAGATGTGCTGCCATTTCCTTGCGTTCTGCTGGCTTCAAGGGTTTTAAGGATTTCGTTTGCTCTGTTTACCACTTTAGCAGGCATCCCTGCAAGTTTGGCAACATGAATACCGAAACTATGCTCACTACCTCCCGGAACCAACTTTCTTAAGAAGATAATATTCCCCTTGTTTTCCTGAATGGATACATGAAAATTCTTTACACGCTCAAAATTCACCGTCATTTCATTCAGCTCGTGATAATGGGTGGCAAATAAGGTCTTTGCCTGTGTAGGATGCTGATGAAGGTATTCTGCAATGGCCCATGCAATGGAAACTCCGTCATAAGTTGATGTTCCGCGACCAATTTCATCCAGAAGGATAAGGCTTCGTTCAGAAATATTATTCAGAATGTTGGCCGCCTCATTCATTTCTACCATGAATGTAGATTCACCTGCCGAAATATTATCTGTGGCTCCTACTCTAGTAAAGATCTTGTCCAATAAACCGATCTCTGCGTGTTTTGCGGGCACAAAGCTTCCAATCTGAGCCAGAAGACATACGATAGCCGTCTGACGTAGAATAGCAGACTTACCGGCCATGTTGGGTCCCGTAACCATAATGATCTGTTGAGAATCTTTATCTAAAAAGATATCATTCGGGATATATTTTTCTCCCAATGGAAGAGCATTTTCAATGATTGGATGCCTTGCTTCTTTCAGGTCAATTGCATAACCGTCATTTAAAATAGGTTTTGTATAGCTCTCGGAAACAGCCAGTTCAGATAATCCGGCAGCAACATCCAATTGTGCAATGATATTGGAGTTACCCTGAATTTGATCTATATAAACCATTGTTTCAGTACATACATCTCTGTACAGCTTACTTTCCAGAACACCAATTTTTTCTTCGGCGCCTAAAATCTGGCTTTCATATTCTTTTAACTCCTCTGTAATATATCGTTCAGCATTCACAAGGGTCTGCTTTCTTAACCAATCACTCGGAACTTTATCTTTATGGGTATTTCGGACTTCAATATAGTATCCAAAAACATTATTAAAATCAATCTTCAGACTTGAAATTCCAGTTCTTTCAATTTCTCTCTGGCACATTTCATCCAGAAATCCTCGGCCTTTGCTCTGGAGATTTCTTAACCTGTCCAGTTCTTCAGAAACACCATTCTTAATAACATTTCCCTTGGCGATGTTAACCGGAAGCTCTTCGTTAAGATAATTCTGCAGGAACTTAATAAGTTCTTCAAGATCAAATAAGGGTTCAAGCCAAGCCAACACATCGGCATGAGGATGTAATAACGACTTGATTTTATGGATATTAATTAAACTTTGACGCAGATACCCCAATTCTTTTGGTGAAATTTTCTCTGCTGCCAGTTTTCCCATCAATCGATCAAGATCAGAAATGGATTTTAACAGCTGGCTTATTTCATACTTAAGAGCATCTTTTTCGTTCAGAAAATCAATCAGCGAAAGCCTTCTGGCAATTTCATCCACCGATTTCAGAGGAAGAATAATTCTTCTTCTCAATAACCTTCCCCCCATGGGAGTAGATGTCTTGTCAATGATATCCAGAAGCGATTTCCCTTGTGGGTTGCTTGGGTAAACAATTTCCAGATTTCTTAATGTAAAATTATCCATCATCAGGTAATCTTCCTGAGGAATAACCTGAAGTTTAGTAATATGTGCAAGAAGATTATGATGGGTATCTTCTACGAGATACGCAAAAATAGCCCCGGCAGCGGTAATTGCCAGTGGTAAATTTTCAATCCCAAAACCTTTTAAAGAATTGGTTTTAAAGTGATTTGTTAGTTTTTCGTAGGCAAAATTGTATTGAAAAGCCCAGTCTTCAAGCTTAAAGGCATTTTTATTCTTGATCTGTTCAGGAATCTGCACACTTCTCTGGAAAATAATCTCACTCGGATCAAAGGTATTGACAATGTGCAGCAGTTTTTCGATATTCCCCTCACTCACAAGGAATTCACCGGTAGAAATATCTACTAATGCGATTCCGTATTTCTCTTTTTCCTTGTGCAAAGAAAGCAGGAAGTTATTCTTTTTGGAGTTTAAGACCTGATCATTAAATGTCACTCCGGGAGTTACCAATTCCGTAACCCCTCTTTTCACAATGCCTTTCACCATTTTCGGGTCTTCCAACTGGTCGCAGATAGCCACTCTCATGCCTGCTCTTACCAATTTTGGCAGATAAGAATCTACTGAATGATGTGGAAATCCTGCCAACTCGATGTGTCCGTCTCCGTTGGCTCTTTTAGTAAGAACAATTCCTAAAATCTGAGATGTTCTCACGGCATCCTGCCCAAAAGTTTCATAAAAGTCCCCTACTCTGAAAAGTAAAAGTGCATCAGGATATTTACCCTTGATGGTATTATACTGGGTCATTAGCGGGGTTTCCTTCTTCGATTTTGCCATAGTAAAAAATGAACCCCAAATTTAGAAAAATAAATTCAGGGTTTCAGAATTGTTTCATGGTTTATGCTTGAATGCTCTTTTCCTTATCAGGAATTAATTGTATTTTCACCATAAAATCAAACCCATGGAATTTCCTGTTTTAGAAACTGAAAGACTTATTTTGCGACAGCTCACCCTGAATGACTCGGAAGATCTTTTTGAGTATTTTTCACAGGATGAAGTTATGGAATATTATGACCTTGATACTTTCAAAACACTGGAAGATGCACAACATATCATCCAACATTTCAACAGCGAGTTTGAAAAAGGAAAGGGTTTTCGATGGGCCTTGGAACTAAGGGCTGAAAAGAAAGTAATTGGCACCTGTGGCTATCACAACTGGTATCATGAGCATTTCAAAGCCGAGATTGGATATGAGCTTAATCCTTTATATTGGCAGAGGTCTTTTATGAAAGAAGCCCTACTTCCCATTCTCACATTTGGTTTTGAAAGCATGAGGCTACATCGGATAGACGCATTTATTGATCCGGCAAACATCTCCTCCGAAAAGCTTTTGTCTTCTCTCAACTTTCAGGAAGAAGGAACCATGAGAGATTACTTTTTTGAGAAAGGAAAATTTGTAGATGCTAAACTCTTTGGGCTGATTAACAAATAAGACTTATTTCTCAGATTTTAAATGCCTGTCTAAGGCTTCAGAGCTTTTTTTGTAGGCCCAATCCTGCTTATATTGTACCCATTTAGCCTTAAAAAGCTTGCGCATAATCTTATCTGTATACCTCATGATAAAAACATGGTACAGCATATTAGCGAAAACGACGGGCTTGTTGGGAAGCGCTCTTAATGATAATGAAAAACCAGGCTCAAGATATCTGTTGAAATGCCAGAATGCACCCGGAATAAAAAGGGCATCCCCATGCTCCATGAAAATTTCATATCCCTTTGCGTATTTAAGTGCCGGAAATTTTTCATAGTCAGGGTTTTCATAATCTACATCATAAATGGTATGAACAGATAACGGAACTTTGTATAGAAAAGGAGACTGCTCCTGATCAAATAAAAGAATCCTTTTCTTACCCTCAAAGTGAATATGCATAAAATCCCCAAGATCAACATCATAATGCATCAGAACATGAGCTTCACTACCCCCAAAGAATAAAGTAGGAAGTCTTTTGAAGAACTTCATCCCCAGATCCGGATAGGTAAAGTTTTTCAGTAGCTCAGGAAGTCTGTCTGTAATAATGTAGAAAAAAATACGAAGGTCTGACGGCCTACTCTTGATGGTGTCAATATAATCTTTCATCTTCATATGGGCTACCGGAGCATCAGTACTTTTAGCCGCATCAGCAGGCTTATTATCATATAGCGGAACATCCTGATCCCCTGCTTTTTCACGAATATAGGCTAGATTCCATTGATCAAAAGCATCCCATCGGCTCGCAAAATTTTTGATCAAAAGAGGTTTCTGCTTCTTGAAATAATTCTTCTGAAAATCTTCTTTACTGATATCATTAACAACATCTACGTTTTCGAGGATCATGTATTTTGTATTTTATGCGAAATAAAAATAGTGTTTTTTTGAAAACTGCGGAAACTTTTAAATGAAGAGAGAAAGAACTGATTCCTATAAATTCTTTCATCGGATAAAATTTTATGAACTCGGATTTTAAAATAATTTTAAGGCTTTCTATAAAGCAGAGCTCAAATGAAAAATTTATATTTGTGTTATTAAGCGAATTTATGAGAGTCTACAATACTAAACATTTCCTTAAGATCCTTTTCAGTTTACATAAAAGCGATACCCTAAAAATTCTTTTTCCAAGCATGATCCTTGTGGGAGTATACTCTTGGGGAATTGAATATCTGGAAGTGGAATATCTTCATCTTACTTCAAAATCCGCGGTCAGCAATGTGGGAATGATCCACTCTCTCTTGGGTTTTGTGCTTTCCTTGTTATTGGTTTTTCGAACCAATACCGCCTATGACAGATGGTGGGAAGGGAGAAAACTTTGGGGAAAATTAGTCAATGACACCCGAAATTTTGCCATAAAGATTAATACTATTCTTGGAGATAATCGTCAGGACGCAGAACAAATTGCAAGATATTTAAAGTATTTCCCTCATTTTTTAGCGAAGCACCTTTCTAAAGAATCTACCCGCTTGGCGCTGGACGAAGATTATTCTGAAATTGAGAAAACGTTAAAGAACCACGGTCCAAGTGAAATCATCATTCTTTTGACTCACAAACTGAATCAATTAAAAAAAGAGGGCAAAATCACTGAGGTAGAAATGCTGTATTTAGACAATCAGCTCTCTGGTTTTCTGGAGGTGTGCGGAGGCTGTGAAAGAATTAAGAATACACCTATTCCCTATTCTTATTCATCATTTATTAAAAAGTTCATCATTCTGTATGTATTTGCTCTGCCTATTGCGTACGTTATTACAATCGGGCTTTTCATGATCCCCCTTACAGTTTTTGTGTATTATGTTCTGATGAGTCTGGAACTTATTGCTGAAGAAATTGAAGACCCTTTCAACAATGATGAAAATGACATTCCAATGGAGACTATAGCTCAAAATATTGAAAAAAATGTTCATCAGATCATGGGTAAAAAATAAAAAACAGGCTTTTAAAGATCCATTTCTTTTATTTCACGGGCTTTTTCATGGTTTTTTCTCATGCATAAAGCTTCTCAAAATAAGCTTGTGAATAGTAAGTATTTTACTATTTTTGAAATAAAAATATCCGCGACAATAGCTTTACTCGAATTTTGTAAAGCTTCATGGAAAAACCGGATTGTTTTATGAAAACAAAAAAGTCATAAGGCAGATTGACAGTTATGAAAATGGTCTTGCCATCAGGAAATAAAGTGAGTCAACAATAATAGAAGACCACAGAATCTACTCCCATAAGGGCAGAAACATTGAAACAAAGAGGTCTATAAAGACGGAAAATTAATCTCAACAAAATAATACATTGGTACAGAAACTAAAATTGGAAGAACTTAACAGAATAGATGTAGAAACATTTAAGAAAGTTGAAAAAATTCCGTTGGTCATCATTTTAGACAATATCAGAAGTATGCACAATGTAGGTGCGGCTTTCAGAACGGCAGATGCGTTTTTAATTGAAAAAATAATCCTTTGCGGAATCACCCCACAACCGCCTCATCGTGAAATTCACAAGGCTGCACTGGGAGCAACAGAAAGCGTAGACTGGTCTCATGAAGAAGACACCAACAATGCTATTTCTGATCTGAAAAGCAAGGGTTATGAAGTGATCGGTATTGAGCAGACTACAAGCAGCCAAATGATTACAGATTTCACGATTGATAAATCAAAAAAATATGCCCTGGTCTTAGGAAATGAAGTAGAAGGAATAAGCGATGAAGTACTGCCTAATATTGATGTATTTTTGGAAATTCCTCAGCTTGGAACAAAGCATTCCCTTAACGTAAGTGTATGTGGTGGAATTGTGATGTGGGAGTTTGCAAAGGCCCTAAAATAAAAAAACTGCATATGTCATTAGTAGACAGTGCAGTTTGAAATAAATCTAATAAAAAGTAAAAATGAAAGGCGACAAAGGTACCTTTTTTTTCCTTACAAACAAATTTTGACGTCATTTTTTTTGTTAGATCTTAAAAAAAGTCGTGTTTTCAGAAACAGTTTCATTTAATTTTTTATAAATTAGCACAATGTTTATCAAGGACTATATCTCAAAAGATTTCCCATGTTTTAACCTGTCGGACTCTATCGAGTCGGCCAGAAATACATTGGAAGATTTCGGATATTCTCATGTATTCATCAAAAAATCCCATCACTTCTATGGAGCCCTTGCCAAGGACTTTTTATATGAAGAAGATGGAGGAACCTTGAAGGATCTTGAGCATCAGATTGAGCGGTTTGCCATTCTGGAGGATAATAATATCATGGATAGTATCCG
Source organism: Chryseobacterium aurantiacum (assembly GCF_003020585.1). Classification (GTDB taxonomy): domain Bacteria; phylum Bacteroidota; class Bacteroidia; order Flavobacteriales; family Weeksellaceae; genus Chryseobacterium; species Chryseobacterium aurantiacum. The sequence continues at coordinate 199,814 of NZ_PXUE01000006.1, read as the reverse complement.
CCTTTTTTATACATTCAATTCCAATGTAATCCCCGTGATTAACAAGAATGAAAAGTATCTGGGCTATATTACCTGTGAAGATATTTTCCAGGATCTTTCCCGTTATCCTTTATTTTCAGAATCAGGAGCTATTCTTACTGTAGAAGCCCCTGCCAGAAAATATTCAATGACGGAGATTGCCAATATTGTGGAGAGTAATAACTCGAAATTTTATGGTGGATTCATCAGCTTTATGTCTGAAGAGGTAATTCATGTCACCATAAAGATCAGCAATGAAAATCTGGCCTCGATAGATGCAACGTTTGACCGGTACGACTACAGAATTGTTGAAAAATATTATTCTGATGAGAAAACCGACCTTTTTAAGGACCGATTTGGTTTTTTCCAAAAATTCATAGAAATATAACATGAAGGCAGCTATATATTCTCAGAAAAAAGATCTTGATACTTTTTTATATTTAAGCAAGTTTATCTCTGAACTTGAAACCAGAGGTGTAAAATCTGTTCTGTATGATGAAATGGCTGAAGCTCTTCAATTTTCGAAAATCTTTGAAACTTTCAACAGCAAACAGGACCTTTTGGACAAGGAGGTGGATCTTTTCTTTACCTTCGGTGGAGATGGAACCATTGTAAACTCTTTAACATTTATTGAAGATCTTGAAATTCCTGTAGTAGGTGTAAATACCGGAAGGTTGGGGTTTCTTGCTTTCTTCACTAAAGAAGAAGCATTTAAAGAACTGGACGCTATCCTAAAAGGAGATGTAAAAACAAGTCGCCGTTCTGTAATTGAGGTGGTTTCTCCAAATCTGGAAGGATTTTTCCCCTATGCATTGAATGATGTAACAGTTTCCCGAAAAGAAACAACCTCTATGATCACGGTAGATTCTTATATTAATAATGAGTTTTTAAATGTATTCTGGGGAGACGGGGTGATTATCTCAACGCCAACCGGTTCTACAGCCTACTCATTAAGTTGTGGAGGACCTATCATCTCTCCCAATAATGAAAACTTCGTCATCACGCCAATTGCTCCTCACAATCTGAATGTGAGACCTTTAGTAGTAAATGACAAAGTAGAAATAAAATTCAGAGTGGAAAGCCGGGTATCCCAATACTCTCTTTCCCTAGATTCCCGACTTATTCACATTGAAACGGACAAGGAAATCATCATCAAAAAAGCCGATTTTCAGCTTCTTTTGGTACAGCCCAACAATTTGAGTTTCTACGAAACCATCCGCCAGAAGCTACTTTGGGGACGAGACAAAAGAAATTAATGATTTCTTAAAAATGATTACCTTTACACGAAATTAAGCACCTAATAAATTTATAATAAAAAGTAAAACATGAGCAGAATTTTTCCGGCAGGAGTTGCCACAGGTCAGTTAGTTACTGATATTTTTCAGTATGCTAAAGAAAACAAATTTGCACTACCTGCAGTAAACGTAATTGGATCAAGCAACGTAAACGCTGTTATGGAAACTGCAGCGAAATTAAACTCTCCTGTAATTATTCAGTTTTCAAATGGTGGAGCTGCTTTCAATGCAGGAAAAGGATTAAGCAATGACGGACAGAAGTCTGCAATCTTAGGAGCTATCGCGGGTGCAAAACATATTCACACTCTTGCTGAAGCTTACGGAGCAACGGTAATTCTACACACAGACCACTGTGCAAAGAAATTACTTCCTTGGATCGACGGATTGATGGATGCTAACGAAGAATTCTTCAAGCAGACAGGAAAATCTCTTTACTCTTCTCATATGTTAGACCTTTCTGAAGAATCTTTAGAGGAAAACCTTGAGATTTCAGCTCAGTATTTCGAAAGAATGGCTAAGCTTCAGATGACTCTGGAAGTAGAAATCGGTGTAACCGGTGGTGAAGAAGACGGTGTTGACAACTCAGACGTTGATAACTCTAAATTATATACTCAGCCTGAAGATATAGCTTATACTTATGAAAAACTAAAGGCTATTTCTGACAACTTTACTATTGCTGCTGCATTCGGTAACGTACACGGAGTTTACAAGCCAGGAAATGTGGTTCTTACTCCAAAAATCCTAGACAATTCTCAAAAGTATGTTCAGGAGAAGTTCGGAACTGCTGCTAAGCCGGTAAACTTTGTATTCCACGGTGGTTCAGGATCTACTTTAGAAGAGATCAGAGAAGCAATTGACTACGGAGTAATCAAAATGAATATCGATACTGACCTTCAGTTTGCATATACAGAAGGAGTGAGAGATTATATGGTAAACAATATTGATTATTTAAGAACTCAAATCGGAAACCCTGAAGGAGAGGAAAAACCTAACAAAAAATTCTATGACCCAAGAGTTTGGGTAAGAAAAGGTGAAGATACATTCTCTACAAGATTGGTGAAAGCATTTGAAGATTTAAATAATATAGATACTTTAAAATAAAATTTGTAAAAAGTAAAATGTATAAAGCTCAAGGTAATTTATAATGCTTTGTTTTTTATACATTTTACATTATACACTGTACATTAATACAATACAAAATGGCATTCGACTGGTTTAAAAGAAAAGCAAAAAACATTACCACCTCTACTGATGAAAAAAAGGACGTTCCCAAAGGCCTATGGCATCAGACTCCATCTGGAAAAGTTGTGGAACACGATGAACTAAAGAGAAATAACTATGTTTCTCCTGAAGACGGATTTCATGTGAGAATAGGAAGTGCGGAATTTTTTGACATCCTTTTTGACGGCGGTAAATTTACCGAACTGGATGCCAATGTTGAAAGTATTGATATCTTAAACTTTAAGGATACAAAGGCTTATAAAGACCGTTTAAAGGAAGTAAAAGCAAAGACAAAACTTACAGACTCTATCAGAAACGCAGTAGGAACTGTAAAAGGAACTGAAATGGTAGTTTCTTGTATGGATTTTGCTTTTATCGGAGGTTCTTTAGGTTCTGTAATGGGAGAAAAGATCAGAAGAGCAATTGATTATTGTATCAAACACAGACTTCCGTACATGATCATTTGCCAGTCTGGAGGAGCTAGAATGCAGGAAGCAACTTATTCCCTGATGCAGTTGGCTAAAGTACAGGCCAAGCTTGCTCAGCTTTCAGAAGCGGGACTTTTGTATATCGCTTACCTATGTGACCCTACTTTTGGAGGAATCACGGCTTCTTTTGCTATGACGGCTGATATCATTATGGCTGAACCGAAAGCTCTTATTGGTTTCGCTGGACCAAGAGTAATTCGTGAAACCATTGGTAGAGATTTACCGGAAGGATTCCAGACATCAGAATTCCTACAGGAAAAAGGATTTGTAGACTTCATCGTAAAAAGAACTGAAATTCAGGATGTTGTTGCAAAAACAGTTAATTTATTAGCTGTAAAAGCATAATCTCTGTAACAAAAACAATACAATCTCTCTCTAATTAGGGAGAGATTTTTATTTATGAGGACTTTTAAGATATTTTTCGATACCATCCGAAGCATGAGTTTTAAAAAGATTATTCGTCTTTTATCACTTATTCTTCCCCATCCTCTTTTCGCAATTCTCAGCTTTCACGCCACCGTAAAAGCATTTACAATAGCACAGAAAAAATTCCCTGCCACAGCATCCAATAACGGGATAGGAAATGCTTTCAGACACGCCTTGTGGTGCTGCTTTATTATGATGTACTGCTGCAAAATTTCTTCTCCTAAAAAGGCACTTGATTTCTGTAAAAGAATAACGGACATGCATGAAGAACTGTTCCCAAATGAACCACTGGAAACCAAAATGGATCTTCATAACAATAAAATAGGAATGGATTATTTCATGGAAATTCTCCCGGGAATTCACCGCCAGTTTTTTGAGAAAAGCTTCTTTGTAGATGCATTAGTTAAAAAAATGAATGATGCCAAAGTTCTGAAAAATCTGGATGATGATTTTGAAGGACAGCTTGTCTATCTGAAAGAGTAATTTTATCCTTTAACGCAACGAACACGCAAAGGAATTATAAAGCTTTGTGCAAATTTTTCGTGCGCAAGGGCATTTCATTCAGCAATGTTATGTAATTAAAGTTCTATTTGCTTAGTGCTAACGCCTTCGCGAACGAAAAAATCATACATAATTATTAGAATCTTTTGCGGACATTGCGCCAAAGTACATCTAAAATCAATAATCCATCATTAGTTTTCTTTCACAGCAGAATAACAAAAGACTTTAGTTATTTTTGTGGTTTAAAGTATTTTTGATAAGTTTAAACAATTAAATCAATCGAATGGTTCTCAGCAGAATTTGGTCGGCTTTTATTATTATTGCCATTACCATTGCCAGTATAAAGTACATTTCGTCAAGCCATTACAAAACCATTTTCAATGATATGGTGGTAGGAAAAGGCGGGGATACGGTGAAGATTGCATCCCAACCCATGACTACCCTTTCTCCTATGGTAAAGGACAGCCTGATGAAAAAGAATGATTTTGCAGAGAGCAGAATCCATTATAAAACAGATTCACTAAAGCAGAATGTAAACGTTTACCGGGTTCAGGAAGCAGATGGTGTTATCGGAACCTCAGAAACAGCTGTAAAAATCTGTATTGGATTGATCGGAATCATGACACTTTTCATGGGTTTCATGAGTATTGCTGAAAAAGCAGGCGGAATCAATCTTTTAAGTAGATTTATTCAACCTTTTTTCTCCAAACTATTTCCGGATATTCCCAAAAACCACCCGGCATTCGGGCATATGCTGATGAACTTCAGCGCCAATCTTCTGGGATTGGATAATGCGGCAACACCATTTGGATTAAAGGCGATGGAAAGTCTACAAACCCTCAACCCCAATAAAGATACAGCCAGCAATTCGCAGATCATGTTTCTTTGCCTCCACGCAGGCGGAATGACATTGATTCCTGTATCCATTATTGCCATCAGGGCATCGATGGGTTCTAAAACACCTACCGATATTTTCCTGCCGTGCATGATTGCTACTTTTGCCGCAACCTTAGCTGCAATGATCATTGTTTCAATATACCAAAAGATCAATCTTCTCCGCCCCGTTGTTATAGCTTATGTAGGCGGAATTTCAGCAATTATTGGATTATTGGTCGTTTATTTGGTACAATTAAGCAAGGATGAACTGGATGACTTCAGCAAGATACTAAGCAACGGTCTTATTCTTTTTATTTTCCTTGCCATCATACTTGGAGCCGTTTATAAAAAGATCAACGTTTTTGATGCGTTTATTGAAGGTGCGAAAGAAGGATTCACTACCTGTGTCAAGATTATTCCTTATTTGGTAGGAATGCTGATTGCGATTTCACTTTTAAGAACTTCCGGTGTTTTTGATGTTATCATTGATGGGATGAAATGGGTTGCCAATGTCGCAAGCCTTGATCCTCGATTTGTTGACGGTCTTCCAACAGCCTTAATTAAACCTTTATCGGGTTCCGGAGCAAGAGGAATGATGGTAGATACCATGGCTACTTTTGGAGCAGATAGCTTCCAAGGGAAATTAGCCGCGGTACTTCAGGGAAGCTCAGATACGACATTTTATGTGATCGCAGTATACTTTGGGGCCGTAGCCATTAAGAATACCAGATATACGGTAATTGCCATGCTATTAGCCGATTTGGTAGGCGTTATTACGGCAATTGCTTTAGCTTATTTATTTTTTGCTTAATAAAGTAATCCCGTTAAGCAGATTCAATTAACTTTAAACTTAAATTCAAAACATTAAATCCATTATGATTACAGATAAAGAATTCACACTAAGGCTTATCCGCCAATTGACCCAGGCATTAGAAAAGCTTATACTGGATAAACCTGAAGAAAGCCTGATGCAGAAAGAGCTGGATTTTGATACGCTGATGAGAGATATTTTCAAGATGAGCTTCACGGAGGTTTCCTCTAAAACTAAGGAAGAAATAATTGCCATTGTCAATGAAAGACAGGAAAGAGATCACAAAGATTATTATGAAATGCTGGGAAATCTATTCTACTTCAACAGTAGGCATGATCATAACAAAGATTTTCAGGACAAAGCAAAGACATTCTATGAGCTGTATCTTCAGACCAGTGGTATCTTTGCATTACCGATTATCAACAGAATAAATGAATTGAAAAAAGCACTTGAATAAAGTGCTTTTTTATTTTTAGAATGTAATTTTATAAGATCCTGTAGAGGATGTATTGGCTTTTTCTGCTTTTACATACTTCTTAACCCAAGATACAGATGTAGATGATACACAAGGATCTGAAACTCCGCCCGACCTTCTTGCTGAAACCACATTTCCAGCCTTATCTACAGTGTAAGCTATTGTAATAGATCCGCTTGCCGTACAACTGTGAGAAGGTTGTGATCCTCCTCTTCCCATTGTTCCCGGAATATACCCAACAAGCTTTCTGTCAATCCCCACTTTACTATCTCCATTACCATCACCTCCCAGAGGGTCTCCTGCATTACCAATTCCGTCTCCGGTTCCCTGACTTCCTGCTTTTGTTCCCCTTCCTTTAATCAGGTTTCCAATGGCTGCGTTGCCTTTTCCGTCACCACTTCCTGTTTTAGAGTTGGCAGTTGCCGCTCCTGCTTTTTTAGTATTTTTAGAAGCCGCTGTAGTGGTAGCCTCTTTCTTTTCCGTCTTTTTGGATTCTTCTTTTTTAGGAACTGTATTTTTTGAATTATTTCCAGTAATTACCTTATCCTTGGTTTCAATTTTCTTGGGTTCGGGTACTGGTACAGGTTCTGGCTTTATTACAGTTTTCGTTTCAGTAACGGGAGTTTCTATAGGCTCCGGTGTTACTTCTTCCGTGGCTGCGGCTAAACTACCCGGTTGTTCGGCAGGTTCTTCAATACCGTTTCCGTTCCTGTTGTCTCCGAAGTTTACCAGCATTGTAGTAATAACTTCCGGATCTTTATCCAGTTCAGGTTTTAATTTATATAAAAAAACAAAAAGCAAAATGGCACACCAAATAAGAATAGAGAGTACTGCACTCTTTATCCTGTCTCGGTTTTCCTCGTTCTTGTTTGCTGTATAGCTTCTCATCTAAAAATGATTCTTACTATTTATTATTTATCCTTAACTGTTGCAATCGCAATGTTAAATTTATGTTTTTCAGCGATTTCCATTGCAAAAACCACATCTTTATGCATGGTATTTTCATCTGCTCTGATCGTGAAAGACTTATTAGTCTGGCTGGTTAACTTATTAACGATAATTTGTTCCAGTTCTCCCTTATTCACAGGGTTATCATCTACAAAATATGAACCATCCTGCTTAATGCTCACTGTCAAAGGATTCGGAATATTGTCATCAACGGCTCCGGCTTTTGGCAGATTCACATCTATTGCACTCTGATTGGCCGCAGATGATGTGATCATAAAGAAGATCAGCATCAACAGGATAACATCTGTCATCGCTGCTAAACTGAACTCCGGGTTCGCTTTATTTCTTCTCTGAATTTTCATCTGTTTATTCTAATATTTTTAATGGTCAGATGGAATCGCTCAAATAATAATCCTCTAAAAAGAGCTTTTCTCATAGCGATTTCATAAGAAAGATTTATAAAGGTTTGTTGATAAGGTCTAAAAATTCACCTGACATATTCTGAGCCTTTAATACAAACTTGTCAATTTTTGTTAAAAGAATATTATAACAGAAATTAGCCGGAATTGCCACAGCAAGACCTACCGCAGTTTGCCCTAGTGCAGTATAAATACCTTCAGAAAGTGTTTTTGGTGAGAAAGATCCCGTTGCATGAGATAAATTAAAGAAAGCAATAATCATCCCGATTACGGTTCCCAAAAGCCCCAACATGGGAGCAATACTTGGAACTACCGCTAAAAGATTCAGGTTTTTCTCCATATTGGCTACCTCTACCTGAGCCTGGGATTCCATAGCACTTACGATATCAGAAACCGGACGTCCTAATCTTGAGATTCCTTTTTCAAGGATTCTACCCTCAGGAGAATTCTGTGTTTTACAGTAATCTGCAGCGGCTTCTATCTTTCCTTCTTTGATAAAGTCTTCAATATTATTCATGAAATTAGAATCGGTCTTTGAAGTTAATCTTTTGATAAAGAAGAACCTTTCAAAGAACAGGTACAATGAAAACACTCCAAGCACCAAAACAGTCCCCATCACTATTTTAGCGAAAGCTCCTCCATGGAACATGATTTTCCAAAATGAAAATTCTAAATTGTCTGTGGCAACAGCGGGTGTAGCAATCTGTGCAAATAAAATCTGAGAAAGTTCCGTTAACAGCATTAAATGTGAATTTTATTAAAGTTTCAACGACAAATGTAGTGGAATATTATGAATTGATATCTTAAAAATTGCTTAAAAACAACTTAAATTTTGTTAGAATTGGTAAACAGCAAATTTCTTTCCAAAAGCAATTTTGAAAAGAAATTTGATTTTATAAAAAGATTTGAGACCGTTCTTAGTCTTCGTCTACCACAATATCATCCTGCCTGAATTCGCATTTTAATCTAAATGGAATCGGCGTATCTGATCCGGTATAGAAGTCATCAATGGTACCTTTCCAGATTACCTGAAGCTCACCATCCTCATTTTTCTCAAAAAGAAGCTCATTATCATAGATATAAGCATCTTCATCGTCAAACAGGTTTACTTCCGTGTAGGTTTCGTCGTCAGAGTCATTGATTGTAATAGTTTTTCCCTCTATCTCTCCAGAGTCAATAGGAAAATCGAAAACCTCAAGTGAAAGCTGAGGAAAATTGTATTGTAATGAATCATCATCTACATGATCCAACCCGTCATCCGTTATAATTTCAACCTCTAAAAAATGTTGCTGGTTGCTGTAAACTGCTTTACAATAAGTATTTCTAATATTGTACTTTAGCGTTTCGTCCGGATGGTAAATTTTTAAAATCCCTTTCATTATTTCTTAAAAAAAGAACTGTAATAATATGATTGTTAAACGTTTTCAACAAAGATAAAAAATTGATTTAATGTGAAAAGGATTTTGAAAATTATTTTTTTAAAATCAATCATATCAATGATAGGAATCACCCAATAATACCTATTTTTGTTACATAAAGATTCTGAAAATGAAAAATATTTTATCGAAAAGTATTCTGGGACTAGGATTAATGATTGGTCTTGCCTCGTGCAAAAAAACTGATTCTCCCCTCACCAAGGTGACTCCTACCAATCTGGATTCTATTGCATCCAATTACTATGAACAGTATCTTAAACTATTTCCATTAGATGCTACTTCGCAAGGAGATCTGAGATACAATGATCAACTTCCCATCAATATTGACAAGGATTTTATCTCAGGAGAGGTTGCTTTCTACCATTCTGTACAAAAACAGTTGGAAAGTGTAGATTATAAAGCTCTTTCGGATGATGACAAAGTAGTATATGATGTTTTGGACTATACTTTAAAAGATAAAATTGAGGCGTATGCCTATCACCCCGAATATATTCCTTTCACACAGTTTGGAGGTCTTCCGTTAAGCTTTCCTTTATTTGGAAGCGGACAGGGAAGCCAACCTTTTAAAACTGAAAAAGACTACAGTGACTGGCTGAAAAGAATGGAAAAATTTCCGGAATGGATGGATGCTGCTACAGATAATTTCCGTGAGGGGATTAACAATAAAGTAGTTCTTCCTAAAAAACTGATTATCAAAATGATTCCTCAAATGAAATCTGAGGAAATCACATCTTCTGATATGGATAAGAATATTTTCTATGGACCTGTAAAGAACTTTCCAAAAGATTTTACTCAGGCTCAAAAAGATAAATTTTCTGCTCTTTATAAAGAGGCTATCACCAAAAAAATCATTCCTGCTTACACCAAAATGGGTGCATTTCTGGAAAAAGAATATTTACCTAAGGGACGAGATACCGATGGATACAACAGTCTTCCTAATGGAAATGAAATTTACGGCTATTATGTAAAAGGCTGGACAACGACTAAGAAATCACCTGAAGAAATCAACAAAATTGGGCTTCAACAAGTGGCCATGCTTCGTGCAGAGATGGAAAAAGTGAAACAACAAGTTGGTTTCTCCGGAACACTTGAAGAGTTTATCACTTTTGTGAAAACAGATCAAAAAGCGATGGCCTATAAGACCTCCAAGGAAGTTTTAGATGGATTCAACAGTATTCTGACTAAAATTACTCCGAAGCTGAAAACGATGTTTAATGTTACGCCTAAAACAAAGTTTGAGATCAGACAGACAGAAAAATTCAGAGAAGCCAGCGCAAGTGCGGAGTATATTCCGGGAACTCCTGATGGAAAAAGACCAGGTATATTCTATGTTCCGATTCCTGATCCTGCTAAGTTCAATGTAACTTCCGGAATGGAGTCTCTTTTCTTACACGAGGCTATCCCTGGCCACCATTATCAGGTTTCTCTGCAACAGGAGAATACAAAACTTCCTAAATTCATGAGATTCGGATGGTTTGGAGCATACGGTGAAGGATGGGCACATTACTGTGAGACTTTAGGCCCTGAGTTTGGTCTATACACCGATCCTTACCAAAAAATGGGGTACCTAAGCGATCAAATGCTGAGAGCGGTAAGATTAGTGGTAGATACAGGCATACACACTGGTAAAATGAGCAGAGAGGAAGCCATTAAGTATTTCCTAAGCAATATTTCTTATGATGAGGGTGCTGCTACTGCGGAAGTAGAAAGATATATGGCAATGCCCGGACAGGCTTTAGGATATAAAATCGGATCTTTAAGAATTCGTGAGCTAAGAGAGAAGTATCAAAAAGAGCTTGGAAACAAGTTTAATCTGGCCAGCTTCCATGATGAAGTGCTAAGCCAAGGATGTCTTCCTCTGGAGGTTTTAAACAGAAAAATGGAACTTTGGGCTAAAAAGCAAAAGTAACAGAATACCATTCAAATATAAATGGGACAGTTGAATAATTGTCCCATTTTTTATTTCGAAAACCTTGAAATGACTATCTAATTTTATACTTTTAACAGGGTTAATTTCTTTTCTTCGGAAAGATTTTTTTTCCCAAACTTATAAGAGTATATATAATTAATTGAAATCCAATTATCATGATCATAGAATCTTTACGATCTCTTTACAACAGAGATTTAAACAAACTAAAAGCTGAAATTGAGGCCTATCAACATGAAGAGAACCTTTGGAAAACAGATAAAAACATTTCCAATTCTGCCGGGAATCTATGTCTCCATTTGGTTGGAAACCTCAGCCATTTTATAGGGTCACAGCTTGGCAAAACAGGTTATGTAAGGCATCGTGAATTGGAGTTTTCATTAAAGGATGTTCCAAAAATTGAGCTTATTGCAAAAATTGAGACAACTATAATGACCGTTGATTCAGTATTAAGCCAACTCCCTGAAGAAGACCTGAAAAAGGAATACCCATTAGTTGTTTTTGAAGATAAAATGACAACAGATTTCTTCCTGATTCATCTGATTGCTCATTTGGATTATCATTTGGGCCAAATTAACTATCATAGGAGGTTATTAGATAATGCATGATGACTATGGTTTCCAATTTATGAATATACAACAACGGATGTCAGTAATGAACAGGCATCCGTTATTTTATATCAATATTCTTATCTGCAGATTTGTAATAAAGACTATGTAAACAATGCTAAAAGATAAGATTCTTTACTTCTCAAACATCATCTTGGTAATAAAGTCTTTTTCACCCTTACCTCTTGCAGGGGAATACTCTCTACCATAGAAAATAATCTGAAGATGGAGCTTATTCCACACTTCCTCTGGGAAGAGTTTTTTTGCATCACGCTCTGTTTCCACAACATTTTTACCGGAAGTAAGTTTCCATTGTGTCATAAGGCGATGAATATGAGTATCCACTGGAAAAGCAGGAAATCCGAAGCCTTGGCTCATTACTACTGAGGCCGTTTTGTGTCCCACACCCGGAAGTGCCTCCAATTCTTCGTAAGTCTGCGGTACGATGCCATTATGTCTTTCCAATAAAAGTTCAGCCATTCTCTTTAGATTCTTGGCTTTTGTATTGGATAATCCTATTTCTTTAATTAATTCTTTGATCTGAAACTCCTCCAGTCTGGCCATTCTCTGTGGGGTTCCGGCTACCTCGAAAAGATTGGGGGTAACCTCATTCACCTTTTTATCTGTAGTCTGCGCAGAAAGTGCTACAGCAACCATCAATGTATACTCATCAGTATGATCCAACGGAATAGGTGTGGTAGGATATAATTTATCCAGTTCTATCTGAACAAGTTCAGCCCTTTGCTTTTTTGTCATTTTACCCTTAAATTTGAACAAAATTAAATTATTATGATGAAAGTTGGAGACAAATTACCTGAATTTGAAGGAATAAATCAGGATGGAGAAACAGTAGCTTCCTCTAAACTAATCGGAAAAAAGCTTGTAGTATTCTTTTATCCGCAAGCCAGTACTCCAACATGTACTGTAGAGGCCTGCAATCTGAGCGATAATTACTCTACGCTTGAAAAAGCAGGATTCCAGTTGTTGGGAGTGAGCGGGGACACTATCAAGAAGCAAAAAAACTTCCACAGCAAATTTGCATTTCCTTACGATCTTATCGCTGATGAAAACCATGATATTATTGAAAAATTTGGGGTTTGGAAAGAGAAAAAGACGTTTGGCAAAACCTATATGGGAATTGTAAGAACTACTTTTATTTTTGATGAAAAGGGCATCTGCACAAGAGTTATTGAGAAAGTAACTTCAAAAACAGCAGCAGAACAGATTTTAGAGGGATAGTTTATTAACCCTGATAAAAAGAATAAATCCACAAATAGAAAGGTTGTCTGTTTGTGGATTTATTTATATTGCAAGCTTATTTTTACTCTGTTTCGTAGTAATTCAATTCTTCATTTTCTCCAGGAAGTGTAACGTGTTTCTGAAATTTCAATCCTAATTTTTCAATCAGCTTCTGGGAAGAAACATTATCCTTTGAAATGATTGCTGAAATTTTTGGCAGCCCAAACTCTTCCATACCAATCCATTTTACCTTTTGAGCAGCCTCAAAGGCGTATCCTTTTCCTTCAAATTCTTCCAAAAGAGAATATCCTATATCTACAATATCCAGACCCTCTCTTTCAAAGATACCAACTCCACCTATTTTTTTATTTCCTTCTTTGGTCATCACAAGATAGTTCCCGTAACCCAATCTTTCGATCTGTGGCATAAACCTATTTCTGATGTAGTTTTCTGCATCTTCAATCGTTTTAATATTACGATCACCAATATACTGGATGAATTTGGGTGCGTTGTACAGTTCAAAAATTAAATCCTTGTCTTCTGGCAACATCGGACGAAGAATTAAACGTTCGGTTTCGTAAACCTTATCTGCGTTTGGTTGTTTTTTTAGGCTCATCTTTCTTGGGTTCTTCCTTTTTTTCGATTTTTAAAAGTCTCGGGTTATTAGCACATTTTTTATTGTAAAGCTCAATATAGGTACCATTGTCTTTTACATTAGAAACAAGACCTGTGGCTTTATTTACCGTTAAAGTATAATGTGTTTTCTGGTAAGGACATTCCCTTGAGGTTACTTTTCCAAGATCCAGATAGTAATTGGCCTGATCTTCGTGATAGTTACCTGCAAGATCCTTAAATTCCTCATCAACGATATAACCGTCTGAAGCCAATAAAATAGCAGCTTCCTGAGGATTATCAATCTTTCCTACAAACTTCTTCAGCGCTTCCACATCAAGAATGTAATTTATCTTTCCTCCTAAAGAATAGGCTATGTAATAAAAGCTGTCTTCGCTTGGGAAGAGGTTAAATCCTGAGAATTGAGGCGTGTAGCTCATTTTTCCTCCGGAAATCTTTATTTCCTCACCCTTTCCGTAGCTATTGTAAACCAATGTCCAGGAATCTACCCTATCATCGGGAGTAATTCTTTGTAGAATATTTGGAATACTTGAAAACTTTTTTTTATCCTGAGAATATCCCAGAATTGCCCAAAATAAACATATAAAAGTCGTTAATCGGAATGCAATTTTAATCATAGCTTAAAAATCAGCATAAAAGATACCAAATTTTACATAAACTTGTCTCCCTTCTTGAAGTTCTTTAAATCAAGAACGTAGTCTTTGATCAATTGATCGTTATCTCGAGGACAAATCAAAAGGGCTTTATCTGTATCTACAACAATATAATTTTCAAGTCCGTCAATAATAACTGCCTTGTTATTGTTCCTTAGGCGAATGATATTTCCTTTTGCGTTATAAGTCAGTAAATGTTTTAATTTCACTGCGTTTCCGTTCTTATCTTTCTCTGTATTTTCATACACTGAGGTCCAGGTTCCTAAGTCACTCCAACCCAAATCTGACGGAATTACATATACATTTTTCGCTTTTTCCAGGATTCCGTTATCAATAGAAATTTTCTGAACTTTAGGATAAATTGTTTCTATACAATTATTTTCCTTTTCGGAGTTATACTCACAAGCCATAAAATGCTGCGTCATTTCAGGAAGATACATTTCAAATGCATGATGAATACTTTTCATATTCCAGATAAATATCCCTGCATTCCAAAGGAAATCCCCACTTTCAAGAAAGCTTTGAGCAATCTCAAGAATAGGTTTTTCTGTAAATGTTTTTACCTTGAAATATTCTGAGTTCTTCTTTTCGACAAACTGAATATACCCATAACCCGTATCGGGCCTCGTAGGAGTAATTCCGAGAGTAACCAGATAGTCATGTTTAGAAGCCAGATCAAAAGCCAGCTCTACTTTTTCCAGAAAAACATCTTCTTTCAGGATCAGATGATCTGCAGGAAGAACGATCATGGTGGCGTTGGGATTAATTTCAGCAATCTTATTAGCCATGTAAAGGTTACAGGCTGCTGTATTTTTCATCAAAGGTTCCCCCACAATATTCTCCTCCGGAATCTCCGGAAGCTGCTGGTGGGAAAGCGCTACATATTCTTTATTCGTAATGACAAATATCTGCTCCTTAGGAATTAGCTTACTGATTCTGTCATACGTTTGTTGAATCATAGTACGTCCGGTACCTAGAATATCCTGAAACTGTTTGGGAAATTTCTGTGTACTCATCGGCCAGAATCGGCTGCCGATCCCTCCTGCCATTATCACACAGTATCTATCTGATTTTAACATTCTTAGCTACATTTTTCTACCCTTGCTAATGGCTTAAAAGAATACTTTCTTCCAGTAGCCAGGTTCTTACAAAGATAGTTTTTTTTAATCAGACCTTCTAATAAATACTTTTCGTTGCGATATATAAAAAACTCACCCTTCTGAAGCTCTTCAATAAAACGCAGGCTATCATCTTGTTTCTCAGTATGAAAATATCTTACAAGATCGGGGCTGGCCATAAAGTTCGCCTTTGGTGATTTTGAAAACTTTACGATAATGGGCCTCAGGTCCTCATCATAAATTTCAAGGCTTTCAATAAGCATATTTCTAAAAGTTTCTTTCCACTCATTGCCATGAGGCGAAATCTTTCTTCCATATTTTTCAAAAGCAATAAGGTGTGCCAGCTCATGGGTAAGCACAAAGAAAAAAAGTGGCGGGGTAAGTGTTGAGTTTACCGTAATTTCATGGGAGTTGTCCGGAAGCTTTCTATAATCTCCCAGTTTAGAATTTCTGTTCCTTGTGACCTTTATATGAATATAGTAGTCTGAAAACCAAATTCTTAAATATTTAAGTGTATTTTGTGGTAAATATTTCTCTAATGATTGGATCGGCATTTTACAAACTTAATGGAATTCCTGCATAGAAATTCAATAGTTTAAGACTAAAAAGATAATTATATTTCGCCTGTGCTACTGATCCCTGTGCATTTGCATAATTATTTCTTGCAACATTCACGTCATAAATGGTAGTTTTCCCTGCGGCATAGCTTTTATCAGCAAAATCGAGTGCCAGTTTGGAACTTTTTTCCGCTTCTACAGCAGCGAGGTATGTTTCATAATTGGCATCAGCATCAAACTGAGCTTTCTGTATGTTTTGTCTTACCGTTTGTTTCTGTTGTTCAAGGGCAATTTTACTAACGCTTTCATTTAACTTAGATTGTTCAACCTGTAACTTTGTCTTTCCTTTATTGAAGATCGGAATATTAAGTGACAACCCTACGCTTTGCCCGAACTGATCATTATATTGCTCAAAAAAAGTTCCCTGCACAATTCCTGGTGGAACATTAAATGATTTGTTGTAGAACGTATTAAGCCCAGCACTAGCTGTTAATGTAGGCCAGAATGCCGTTTTACTTACCTCGGTTTGTGCTTCGGCAGATCTTATTCTGCTTTCGGCAGCTTTTATTTGTGGTTGCAAATCATAAGCTTTTGTAAGAACCTCATCAACGGTTACCAACTGTGAGTCTAATACGTCAGAAACATCTACATTTTCCACATCAAAATCTTTATAGTCTGCAAGCTGTAAAAGCTGAGCAATAGCAAATAAAGCTCTTCCTACATTAACTTCTGCCGTTTTAAGATTTTGTTTTTCTCTGGCTAATGCTGCTTCAGATTCTGCCAGAACCGTCTGAGCAGTAGTTCCAACCTGGGTTGTTATTTTTGCCCTGTCATATTGCTTTTTAGCATTTTCTACAGCACTTTGAGAAATCTTAACAATTTCTTTGTTCAATAAAGCAGTTAAATATTGCTGTGCAATTTGTACAGAAATATCATTTTTAATCGCTTCAATATCGTATTGACTTGCTTCTACATCAAACTGAAGCTTTCTTACATTCTTCTCTAATCTTCCATTATTGTAAACCAAAACATCCGCACTTACCCCAATACTGTTATTGAATCTGTCGTTTCTATAACTTCCTGCTCCCAATGATCCCTGTCCGAAACTCACTCCATTCATCATACTCCCCGATACAGAAGGCAAATAATCTTTTTTTGCTGCTTTAAGGTTGTATTCTTGGTTTTGCTTGGTATATTGATTTTGGATAACCTGAAGATTATGCTCCACTGCATAGCTTACACATTCTTTTAAGGACCATTTCTTCTGGGCACTTAATCCCAGACAACTTAGTCCAAAAACGATAATCCAAACTTTTTTCATATGTAGATGTTTATTTGTTTTTAATGGTCATATGGAATCGTGTCATCTCTATCGGTATTTAGCCTTGCAAATCACAGCGATTTCATATTAAGATTTTTCCCTATTAGACGAAGTAAATATAAAAAAGTTACAGAATGAAAAAAATTGTTTCATTTTTCATAAAACTTTTGAGAATTTTGCACCATGACAAATGAACAATACCAAGCAGCTATTGATTGGCTTTTTGTACAGATGCCCAACTATCAGATAGATGGACAAAAAGCCTACAAACCAGGACTAGATAATATTACCAAGCTTTGTGCTTTCTTTGGAAATCCTCAGGAAAAAATAAAGTGTATTCATGTGGGTGGAACCAACGGAAAGGGTTCTTCAAGTAATATGCTGGCTTCTGTACTTCAGGAAGCGGGTTATAAAGTGGGTCTGTATAATTCTCCCCATCTTATAGATTTCACTGAGCGTATTAAAGTGAATGGAAAAAACTGCAATAAGGAATTTGTCTTTGATTTTGTTCAAAAACTTAAAAACATCCCGGAAGAGATTCGTCCGTCTTTCTTTGAGTTTACAACCATTATGGCTTTCGAGTATTTTTATCAGCAGAAAGTAGATTTTGCTATTATTGAAGTAGGATTGGGTGGAAGACTGGACTCAACCAACATTATAAAGCCTCTTATTTCTGCCATAACGAATGTTCAGCTTGATCACCAAAATATACTGGGAAATACCATTGAGGAAATTGCGGGAGAGAAAGCCGGTATTATCAAGCACAACATCCCCATTATCTCAGGAGATGAGAATGAGGTGGTAAAAAATATCATTAGAAAAAAAGCGATGGCTGAACAGGCACCTTTTATAGATGCTACCCTACTTCATACTGAGCTTGGTTCTGATTTGAAAGGAAATTACCAGCAAAAAAATATCCGTGTTGTTCTGGCCATTGTTGAAGAATTAAAAAAACTACAGGTAAACATTCCGGCCAAGGATCTGGAGAATGGCTTACTGAATGTTCATCAAAATACAGGATTTATTGGGCGTTGGTTTGAATTTTCAAAAGATCCGCTTATCATTTGTGATACGGGACACAATCAGGCAGGTCTGGAATACGTTTTTTCACAATTAAATTCTATTGATAGGCACAAGCATGTCATTTTAGGGTTTGTAAATGATAAAAACATAGATGAAGTGATGGGATTGCTTCCTGAAAATTCTGAGTTTTATTTTGCCAAACCATCCATCAACAGGGGAAGACACCCCGAAGATTATGAAAATCTTCTCCAAGAGGCGAAAATTTTTTATAAAATTTTTGATTCCGTACAAGAAGCGTATCTATCTGCAAAAGAACAATGTACAAAAGAAGAAATGATTTTTATTGGCGGAAGCAACTTTGTTGTGGGAGATTTTTTAGAAAAAAATTTGGAGATTAAGGAATAAGTCGTATATTTGCACCACTCTAAACAAGAGAACAAGTCTAGAGGGTTCTTAGCTCAGTTGGTTCAGAGCATCTGGTTTACACCCAGAGGGTCGGGGGTTCGAATCCCTCAGGACCCACAGAAAGGAAACGAAACCTTTAAAAAAAATATCGGGCTCTTAGCTCAGTTGGTTCAGAGCATCTGGTTTACACCCAGAGGGTCGGGGGTTCGAATCCCTCAGGGCCCACAAAAACTCTCAGATTATTCTGAGAGTTTTTTATTTATAAACTACTCTACAAATCTTTCTCTCATGTTAACCTTACTTTAAATTAGGAAAAGATTCCGCGGGATTTCTTTACCTTTGTCTCCCTATATTAATATTCATCACCATTGAAAGCTCTTCATGTCATTTCATTTAATTACCCCTATCCTCCTTCTTATGGGGGTGTTATAGATGTTTATTACAAAATCAAGGCTTTATCTGATTTGGGAGTAAAGATTCATCTACATTGTTTCGTGAATCAGGTTCCAGAAAAAATAGATCCGGAGATTACCCATATTACAGAAAATGTATTTTTTTATCAAAAGAAGAAAAATCCGTTTCTTTATTTTTCATTTACGCCATTTGCTGTCGCAATAAGAACTTCGGTCAACCTGCTTCATAATCTAGAGAAAATTGAAGCTCCTATTCTTTTTGAAGGCCTACAAACAACAAGCCTTATTTCCAAAATAAAAAGCAAGAAACACGCCCTATATCTGCGACTTCATAATAATGAGGCTGAATACTACAAAGGGCTCTCTTTTTCGGAAAAGAATATTTTTAAAAAGATCATTTATAAGATTGAAGCGATCAAATATGATGGCTATCAAAAAAAGAATTTAAAAGAGTTTAAGTCCGTCTTTTGTCTTTCTGAAAAAGAATATCGTGAGACAGAAGAATACTCCGAAAATGCCAAACTCATTCATATTTTCCATGGCAATCATCAGGTAAAGGTTCTTGACAAACAGGGTGATTACTTCCTTTTCCATGGAGACCTGAGTATTTCAGACAATAAAAAGGCATTAGAAGAGGTAATTGAGCTATTCAAAGGGCTTCCCGACCACAAACTCGTTGTAGCATCCGATCGTGCCTCAGATGATCTTAAAAAGAAAATTAATTCCATAGAGAATATAAATCTGGTACCTATTGAAACCAATCAAAATTTATATCACCTTCTGGAAAACGCCCACGCCAATATCTTATTATCTTTTCAGAATTCCGGAACTAAGGTAAAGCTTTTTAACTCATTATATAACAGTCGGTTTGTGATTATCAACCAAAATATTACAGACGACCACTCCTTAAAAGATTTGTGCCTGTATGGTTCCAACCTGCAGGAAATCCGACAACATATTATTGATATTGCAGAAAGGGATTATACCGGAAGTGAACGTAGAAAAACCATTCTGGAAAAAAGCCATTCAGACGAATCTAAAGCAGAAGAGATGATAAAGGTTATTTTTAAAGATTAACCGCCTGTATCACTTTCTGAATATTAAACTCTTCTAGACACGCCCAATCTCCTCTGTAGCATTCCTTATCACCAAAAACAGAACATGGTCTGCAACTAAGGTCTTTTACCTGAATAACATCATCTTCACTCTGTCCGAACCCCAAAAAGCCGGCATAAGGATGTGTTGCACCCCATATTGAGATACATCTTGTTCCTACAAGGCTTGCTAAATGCATATTAGCAGAATCCATTGAAATCATGACTTCCAGCTCAGCAATTTTATTAAGCTCTTCTGTAAGGCTTAATCTTCCGGAAAGGCTTTTGGTATTAGGGATTTGACGTTCCCATTCTTCAAGGGTTTCTGTTTCTTTTTTTCCTCCACCAAAAAAATACACTGTATGTTTTTGAGCTAAGATCCTGACAAGTTCAAAAGATTTTTCCAGAGGAAGCATCTTTCCTTTGTGCTGAGCAAAAGGAGCAAAGCCAATTCCCGATTTATGGCCAGGAAAAGGTCTAAGTTTTTGAGAAAGTTCTACTTTAAAACCCATCTCCCTGAAAACATCAGCATAACGTTCAACTGTTTTTTTCAATTGAACTTTATCCAGATTCCAGACATCCGTAAGGTGTTCTTTCTCTTCTTTTCCTTTATTGATCTTAAAAACCTTTAATCCTTTTCTTCTGTAAATTCTATCCAGAATTTTCGTTCTGATCACATCATGAAGATTGGCAACACAATCCGGCTTAAATTCCTTCAGCAATTCATTACTTAGTTTTCTTAATCCAAAAAGACCCTTATAGTCATCAAGATTAATTCCTTTAAATGTAACATTGGGAATACCGGCAAATAAGGCTTCAAAATTTTTTCTGGAAACCATAATAATTTCCACATCAGGATTTTGCTCCAAAAACTCCCTGAAAACAGGAACAGTCATTGCAACATCACCAAATGCAGAGAAACGATATGCTAAAATTCTGGTCACGGTTATGATTTCAGTTGATAGGCAACTGCATAAAATTTAATTTGTTTTGTCATAGCCATCAGTCCGTTAGCTCTGGATGGCGAAAGAAACTCCTGTAATCCGATCTCTGAAATAAATTCAAAATCAGAATCTAAAATTTCCTGAGTAGAATGTCCACTATAAATGCTCACTAAAAGCGAAACGATACCCTTTGGCAAAATCCCATCAGAATCTGCATTAAAGAAAAGTTTTCCGTCTTTAAATTCAGCATCAATCCAAACTTTACTTTGGCAGCCTTTAATCAGGTTTTCCTCTATTTTCTTGTCTTCCGAAAGTCCTTTTAATTCTTTTCCGAGATCAATAATATATTCATATTTCTGTTCCCAGTCATCAAGAAACGCAAATTCGTCGATTATTTCCTGCTGTTTTTCTTTAATGGTCATTTTTCACAAATTTCTTTGTGCAAAGATAATTAATTTTAGACTTTTAAGATTTTAAGATAAAAGATTGGTCCATAGCATACAAAAAAATTATCCTTATACTATGAATAGGCCGTCTGACTTTAGTTTGTTTTTATTGGGCTGCTTTATTAAAAACCTCCAATAATTTTATTTCTTCATTTTCCCAGCAAAGAACTCTTGAAGCTTTTTCAAGTTCTCCCAGATAGTTCTGTCTCCCTTTGCTTAAAACTTTTTCAACGGCAACGGCAATATTTTTTGGATCATGATCAGGAATCGTTTCTCCTACATCAAACTGATTTTTAATATTTTGTAATTCAGGAATATTTGACAGAATTAAAGGTACCCGTGCCTGAATACAATCTAACACCTTATTGGGTAATGAATAGAGGTAGCTGTCTCCCCCATTCTCTTCGATACTCATTCCACAATCGGCAGTTACCGTAACCTTTCTCAAATCCTCGGGCATTAATTTTCCCAAAAACTGAACTTTATGCTGGAGCTTTTCTTGGATCACTAAATTTTCATATTCTTCTTTTCTCGGCCCATCACCCGCAATTTTTAGCACTACATTATCCAAATAATGCATCGCCATAATCACTTTATCAATTCCCCTAAAAGGATTGATTGCGCCTTGATATAAAAGAATTTTCGGATTATTTTCAGGTATTTCGAAGTCAAAATTCATTTTTCGTGGTGCGTTTTGAACCACAACCGGATCAATTCCATATGTTTTTTGAAACCATTTTGCATAGCTTCCGCTCGCCGTAATCATCCATGTAAGTTTTGGAATGACTGTTTTTTCGACATAACGCCATAATTTTTGTGACATTTTGCCCTGAACTGCAGGCATTTCTGAAAAAATTTCATGACTGTCAAAAACCAGCGGAATATTTAGCTTTTTAGCAATAAGATAATTTGGAAACAAAGCATCAATATCATTGGCATGAAGAATAGTATTCTGATCTGCTTTTCTTTTTAATTCATGGTACAACTTCCAATTAAACTCAAAATAGGCTGTTTTTAAGCTCTTTGAAATTAAATGGATCCTTGAAAAAGAATAAGGACGCTGCATTTTTTCGGCTCCTTTCCAGTCATTTCCAATCAGTTCAATAGTATACCCATTTTCATGCAAAGTCTGACAAACCTTTTCAATACGTTGGTCTGTATATAAATTACTGAAAGCAGATGTTATTAGTTTTTTTTTCATTATTCCCTCTTTCCAAGCAATAAATGATAGACCTGAATAAAGCAAATAAGTCCGTTTGGAATGATAACCGGCCATAAAGGTCCACTAAAAAAACCATAAATGACAAAGCACATACAGCCGATCATATTAACAATTCTGATTTTTCTTACATCTTTCAATATGAAACTCAGTACGATAAAAACTGAGGCAGAGTATCCGACGTAAGTGGTTATTTCAGGATTCATGAGAAAATTTTAAGAATAACAAACTTAATCATTTTCAATAAGATAATAAAATTTTTTCTGCCATAAAGTCATTAATTGATTTTTGGTAAAATATTTGTAATTTAGATAATGAATAAATGGTAATGTTGCCTTTATTCTAATGAGATATATTATGGATTATAAGTTTTCACAAGGTTTGAGCCAGGTGTTCAAACAAAGCAAAAGCGAAGCTAAAAGGCTGAAAAGTGAATTTCTCAATACAGAACATCTACTTTTAGGTATTATAAAAACGGAAAACTCTGCAAAAGAAATCCTTCAAAACCTTAATGCGGATTTAACACAAATCAGAAGAAAAATTGAAACTCTAAATACAGCAAGTCTTAATCCTATTTCTGAGGAGGTTACCAATATTTCTTTCACTAAGATGGCAGATCATGCCATTAAACGTGCGGAGTTAGAATGCCGACAATACAAAAGCAATGAAATTAATACCGTTCACCTGCTTTTAGGTATTCTTTATAAATATGAGGATCCTACTTCAAATATCTTGGGAGCTTATGACATAGACTATGAGGGCGTTTCAAAAGAGTACCAAACTATGCTTAAAAATTCCGGGCAGTCACCACAAATGAGTGCTTATGATGATGACGATGAAAGAGAGGATTTTGAGCAAATGAGAAAGCCTACCGGAAATCTAGGCTCTGCAAAAAGCAAAACTCCAACTTTGGATAACTTTGGTAGAGACTTAACCTCCCTGGCAAGAGATGGAAAATTAGACCCAGTAATCGGTCGTGAAAAAGAAATTGAGAGAGTTTCTCAGATCTTATCGCGTAGAAAGAAAAACAACCCACTTCTTATCGGGGAGCCAGGAGTTGGTAAATCTGCGATTGCGGAGGGGCTAGCACTAAGAA
Source organism: Chryseobacterium aurantiacum (assembly GCF_003020585.1). Taxonomy (GTDB): domain Bacteria; phylum Bacteroidota; class Bacteroidia; order Flavobacteriales; family Weeksellaceae; genus Chryseobacterium; species Chryseobacterium aurantiacum. Next base: position 176,204 of record NZ_PXUE01000006.1, on the reverse strand, counting down.
TTCAACAGAAAAAAGTTTCAAGAGTTCTTTACGGAAAACGAGTGATCACTTTGGATCTTGCAAGTTTAGTTGCCGGAACAAAATACCGTGGTCAGTTTGAGGAAAGAATGAAAGCCATCATGACTGAGCTGGAGAAAAACAGAGATGTCATCTTATTCATTGATGAGCTTCATACCATTGTAGGTGCGGGAAGTTCTACGGGAAGTCTGGATGCATCCAACATGTTCAAACCAGCCTTGGCAAGAGGTGAAATTCAATGCATCGGGGCTACCACTCTAGATGAATACCGTCAGTACATTGAAAAAGACGGAGCTTTAGAAAGAAGATTCCAGAAAGTAATGGTGGAACCTACTTCTATTGAGGAAACTATTCAGATTTTGAACCAGATTAAGGATAAGTATGAAGAACATCACAATGTAATTTATACTCCTGAGGCAATTAATGCATGTGTCAATTTGACATCAAGATATATTACGGATCGTTTCCTACCGGACAAAGCTATTGATGCTATGGACGAAGCGGGTTCCAGAGTTTATATTAAAAACATGAAAGTTCCTACTGAGATCATTGATTTTGAAAAGAAAATTGAAGACATCAAGGAATTGAAACAAAAAGCTGTAAAAGCTCAGGATTATCTTGAAGCAAGAAAGCTTAAAGATGAAGAGGAACGTCTTCAGATGGAACTGAATGCTGCTCAGGAAAAATGGGATAAAGATGTTAAGGAGAAAAAAGAAACCGTAAGTGAAGAAAGTGTTGCGGAAGTGGTTTCTATGATGAGTGGTGTTCCTGTAACGAAAGTGGGCAAAAACGAGCTTGATAAATTAGCTCAGATGGATGAGAAACTGAACGGAAAAGTAATAGGTCAGGAAGATGCTGTGAAGAAAGTAGTTAAGGCTATTCAAAGAAACAGAGCAGGTCTTAAGGATCCTAACCGCCCAATTGGTACATTTATCTTCCTTGGAACAACAGGAGTTGGTAAAACCGAGCTTGCAAAAGTAATGGCGAGAGAACTTTTTGAATCAGATGAATCTCTGATCCGAATTGATATGAGTGAATACATGGAGAAATTTGCAGTTTCAAGATTGGTTGGAGCGCCTCCGGGATATGTAGGATACGAAGAAGGGGGTCAGTTAACTGAAGCCGTAAGAAGAAAGCCTTATGCCGTGGTTCTTTTGGATGAGATTGAAAAAGCTCACCCGGATGTATTCAATATTCTTTTACAAATTCTGGATGAAGGACACGTTACAGATAGTTTAGGCAGAAAGATAGACTTTAGAAATACAATCATCATTCTTACTTCCAACATTGGAACAAGAGATCTTAAAGATTTTGGGGATGGTGTAGGATTCGGAACTTCAGCTAAAAAGACAACGTCTGATTCAAGAGCAAGAAGTACTATTGAAAATGCCCTTAAAAAAGCATTTGCTCCGGAATTCTTAAACAGAATTGATGATATTGTGATCTTCAACTCTCTTGTACAGGATGATATCAAGAAAATCATTGATATTGAACTGAACAAGCTTTATGGCAGACTTGAAAAATTAGGTTATAAAGTAGAATTAACTGAGGAAGCGAAAGACTTTATTTCTGAAAAAGGATGGGATAAAGACTTCGGTGCAAGACCACTGAAGAGAGCTATCCAGAAGTATATTGAAGATTTATTGGCAGAAATGTTGGTAAACAAACAATTAAACGAAGGCGAAACCGTAGTTCTTGAGCTTAATGAAGCAAAAGACGGATTGGTAGGAAAAACTTCAAAGCCAAAGAAATCATCAGCAGCTGAAAAGTCTTCTCAATCTTAAATAATTAATTTAATTTCAATAGAAAAGCACCGGAAAATTTCCGGTGCTTTTTATTTTATATGCAAAAAGCAATGATTAAAGTCCTACCACAAAACCGATATTAGGGACTAATCCATTTGAAAATACACTTGAGTTTTCTTTCCAAAGCACATTATACATTAATCCCAGCTGCATAAAGGAGTTATTTCCTATTCTCTGCATGTAGCCTCCACCAAGGTATAATGCATTTTCTTCTCTGTTATACTTGTAATCATAATACTTATCATTATAATTGATGAAGTAATGTTGGAAGTTCGCACTTAAATAAAACGAGCGCGCAATATAGTAGTTGACAAAAGGTCCTATCCCAAACATGGTGGATCTATAATAATCTGAAGTCTGCCAAGAAATACTTCCCACAGCTCCTGCTTCAAGATCTTCAGTAAGACGGTATCCTACTCTTGGAGAAGCCTGCAGATAAAATGAACTGTTACTTCCAAACCCCAAACCGATTCCTCCTCCAAAAGTCCATTTGTTATTTTCTTGCATCGGAGCACCTATTGAAACCTGGGAAAAAACTGATCCTGAGATCATCAGCACCATTGAAATAATAAACTTTTTCATATGTAAATATTTTATTTTGTCTAAGGATATTGATACATCACCATCATTTTCACCATCATCCTGTCATTGAAAACTTCGTTAATAGTATCTTTTCTACTACTATCGTTTTTATCAATGTTTAAAATTATGGTTTTTTTACGAATTTTTTTAGTTGTATTTTTGCCGGGTCAAACTAAGAACTCCCGTTAAGAGTTTCGTAAAATTGAAATACAATGAAAGTAGTAGTAGGCCTCTCTGGAGGTGTAGATTCAAGTGTTACAGCATATTTGCTACAACAGCAAGGCCATGAAGTAGTTGCCTTGTTTATGAGAAACTGGAATGATGCTTCCGTAACATTAGAAGATGAATGTCCTTGGATTGAGGATAGCAATGATGCTCTGATGGTGGCCCAAAAACTGGGAATTCCTTTCCAGGTTATAGATATGAGCGATCTTTACAAAGAACGTATTGTAGATTATATGTTCGATGAGTATCAAAAAGGAAGAACACCGAATCCTGATGTTTTGTGTAACAGAGAAGTAAAATTCGATGTTTTTATGAAAACGGCAATGTCTTTAGGTGCCGATAAGGTAGCTACAGGACACTATGCAAGAGTCAATTCAACTTCGGATGAAAATGGTAAGGAAATTTTTCATCTTCTTGCCGGAAAAGATAATAATAAGGACCAATCCTATTTTCTTTGTCAGCTAAGCCAGGACCAGTTGTCTAAAGCCTTATTTCCTATTGGAGAGCTTACGAAGCCTCAGGTAAGAGAAATTGCAAAAGAAATAGGCCTAGTAACGGCTGATAAAAAGGATTCCCAAGGGTTGTGCTTCATTGGAAAAGTAAGCCTTCCTCAGTTCTTACAACAACAACTTAAACCCAATGAGGGTGAAATTGTTGAGATCTTCAAAGATTCACCATTATTTGCTGAAGAAAAACCTACTTTCACATCCAAAAAAGAGGAACTTGAATTTCTTTCAAGAAAAATCGACTATAAAAAGGCTGACGGAAAGGTAATCGGAAAGCATCAAGGCGCTCAATTTTTCACTATTGGACAAAGTAGAGGGCTAGGCATTGGTGGACACAAAGAAAGCTGTTTTATTGTATCCAGAGACATGGAAAACAATATTATTTTTGTAGGAGAAGGAAATCAGTTCCCTGGCCTTTATAAAAAAGCTTTAAAAATTGACAACTCTGAATTGCATTGGGTTCGTGAAGATATGAAGCTGAAGAATGGAGAATCTATGGAAGTATTGGCAAGATTCAGATACAGACAGTCTTTACAGAAAGCAACTCTTTATCAGTTTGAAGATGGTTTTTATGTTGAATTTGAGGACCCTCAATCTGCCATTGCTGAAGGACAGTTTGCATCATGGTATATTGATGATGAACTTATTGGAAGTGGAGTGATCTCGTAGAGTGTATTTTGAAGTTTAGTTTTAATTAAAGATATTTTTGATTTTTTTGTAACGTATGTTAAATTGTCATACTTACTGGATAAATAACAATAAAAAATATCATTATGAAAACTTCAACAAACCAGTACGCTTATGCCAATAATATTCTGATCGCTTTAGTATCTGCTGTTTTTGGTTATAATCTTTATCAGGCAATTGTTCATCCCGATAACTCAAACATTGGAATAAGCCTTATTTTAGTAGTCCTAACCTCTATTATGGTCCGAAAATATGGCCATAAACCGGCAAAGGATAATCAGGAAAATAATTAATTTCAACAATTAATATAAAGCCCGAAGCAGTTTTTGTTTCGGGTTTGTTTTTGATATTACTTCTTAATTTTATTCTTTACATAGAATAACTTAAACAATAGTATTACAATACATTCCAAAATTAGTATCATCACTAAAAATCCGACAGGCTTTCCTAATAATATTCCTCTTATCACCTTTATGATTCCCACCACGAAGATGAGCAGCATCCAATAAAGTGTGGTTTTCGAAATGGTTTGTTTCAGTAATTTTAAAATAAAAATTGAAGAATAAAACCCAAGTAAAAGGAGTAAATAAAACTTTAGAAATCCCGGACCTTTCAGGGTAAACGGATTAAATGTGTGGCAGGTTTCGATAAGCCATAGAAAGCTTATCACAATGGGAACTAAGTGGATGATTATCTTTTTCATAAGTATTCTTTTTTATCCTCCACATCCGCCTCCGCAACCACCACATCCACCACCGCAGCTTCCCCCACCGCTACAACTACTTCCTCCTCCACTACAGCTGCTTCCTCCACAACTTGAATCTGAATCTTTATTCTTTTTTCCATTTACATTTACATTCTGAATTAAAGAAATTACAATTCCAAAGGCAAAAATTCCCAACATACTAAAAACTATAGATGTTACAGTTCCTATAATCTCACCAAGACAGGATGACAGCAGAAAAAGGAAGATAAAAAAGGGAATCAGCCGCAATCTTCGCCACCAGTTGCCCTTACAATTAACTTTCTTCTGTTCATACCAGATTTCCTGGGGAGCTTCAGACTGAAAAATTTCTTTGTAGTTTTCTAAGGTATTCGTAAACCAATGCCGATGCTTGCTATTTTCTTTGAATCCTCCTTTTGACGGATGGTGATGCAATGCCTTTTTTAGAATATTCGGACAAAAATCCTCCCAATAGTTCTGGGTATAGATCAGATGCATATGCCATACTTTATCTACTATTTTGCTTGGGGAAGCTCCATTGGGAAGAATACAGCACAGATACACAAACTTTTTGTATTCATCTATAGCCCTTCGGGCAAAATCAAGGCTCCAGTTTTCTTCTTTTGCCAGCTTTTTCGAAAAAGGAAAATCAGCATCCGGAGCGTCCAGTGAAAATCCCTGAATTCTGTTCCAAAGGGACTCATCTTTTAATAACATTCTTGTTTCCATTGTTCTAACTTTTGTTTTTCTACTCAAATGTCAATGGATTTTACAATATAAAAGTCTTTCTATAGTATTCTTTAGTCTGATAAAAATCTTAAATTAGTCTTGTAAAAATAATAACAGATGAAAAAGGAAGATATACTACATCTTGAGAAGTTGATGAATTTCTTAGGCCGTCAATTTTTAAAGAAAAACCATTGGGAAGACGTAACCAAAACAGAATGGTCCTACATCTGTGCAGAGCTTAATGAACTTATTACCAATGATCAATCTGAGAAAGGGATAAAAAAGAATCCGGATCTTCTGGGTTTCAACTACCTTTATGAACATTTGATTATCAACAAATTAAAGAAGTTCCATCAGAATGAGAATGCTATTTTAAGCAGACCAAATTTGGCAAAATTAAGTCTGATTGTCAAGGTTTTGGGATATTCTAACTACATTGACTTTGTTAATTCCAATACGGAGGCTTTCAATTTTAATGATCTTAAAATTGATATGAATAATGTAAAGCTGAATACCACCTTATTGGATCGTTTAGTAGGATGTTGGTATTCCTACAACAGAAATCTTCCTGAAAACCCTACACAAGCTAAAGAAGACAGAATGTGGCGCTCTGCCATGGAAATTTATAAGTCTGAAACTACGGGAGAGTATTTTATCGAAAGAAGCGGTGGTGACCATCATAAATATTTTGGGAAAGTCACGGCTTATTCTGATTATGTTTTTATTATCATGAATAGCAATACATTCATCAGGCAAAGACACTTTATTTCGAGAATAAAAGATATAAAGGAAAAACTTAAGAATCCTGATTATAAGCTTCACGAGCTTCACTTTGTAAGCACCTGCATCAGTTTTAATCAGGAGCCCATCGCCTTATTTGAAATCTTTCAGAAAGCAGACAGAAAGAACTTTATTTCCGATTCTATAAGCTTTCCTATCGATAGTGATGAGATTCCTGAATCTATTATTAAACAACTTGAGGACACTGAATCTAACAGAATTGATTACAGATAGTTAAAAGGATCATTATTCAGGAAATAAATTCGAAATAATTCTAATTTCACATTGCTCAAAGTATATTTAAATGAAGCAATAAAGTTTTAAAATTTTTCTGTAACGTATTCTGAATTGTCATATTTAACGGGATAAAATAACCCTAAAAAAATATGTAACAAAACAGAGCAAAAAGACAAGAAATAAACATCAATTTCTATTCATCACGCCTCCCCCGAAACAATTTTATTTCGGGGTTATTTTTTTCTCCTATGTCTAGAATACTTTTAAGCTTTTAAAATCAACACTTTACCATAATAATTATCTATCTTAATTGTTTTAATGATGAACCCCAATTATCTTGTTATGGAATATTATGAATTGTATGAAGTTTTGAAGGATCATTTTGATTCCAAAAAAGAGATGATTGAAATTGAAGATTTAAATATAACTATTGAATCTATCCCTTTTGAATCTAAGGTTTCAGATTTACTTCATGGCTCTGAAAATCTAACCTGTCCAAAGCATCATCAATCTTTGGAAACCAATGAAAGTTCGTTTTTGGTATACCATCAGCCCTCTGTTGATATTAAAGATATTGATATTGAATGCAATAAAAAATTTGAGTACCATATTCTGAAAAGAGCTGATGTAGAAACGGCTAATGGCTGTATTATTTTTTTTCATGGGCTGAATGAAAAGAAATGGGACAAATATCTTCCATGGGCCTATGAGTTGGCTCAAAAAACAAAAAAAGCTGTTATACTGTTTCCCATCGCCTTTCATATGGATCGTGCCGAAGCCATCTGGAGTGACCGTCATCATATGATGGAAATTGTAAAATTCCGAAAGGGAAAATATCCGGAAAACACTCATTTCTCCTATGTAAATGCAGCGATAAGCTCAAGGCTGGAAGCTCACCCACAAAGAATCTTTTGGTCAGGATTACAGACCTATTCTGACATTATTGAAGTGATAAAGAAAATTAAAGCAGATAAAATAAAAAGCATATCTGCGGATGCAAGCCTGGATTTGTTTGGGTATTCTATTGGTTCTTTCCTTTCCCTGATTATTAAAATGGCAGATCCCTATAGATTCTTCACCTCCTCCAAGGTCTTCTGTTTTTGCGGAGGGATGACTATTGACAGGATGTTTCCAATCTCAAAATACATTATGGATTCTCAGGCCACAATTAAAATGCAGTCTGTTTTTACAGAGCTATTAAGTTCAGATTTTAAGTTTGATAACAGGTTGAAGCATTATCAGGATGATGATCTCCATCCTCAGGAAAGCTGGTTCAAAAAGATGCTCAGATATAATTATTTCCAAAAGGAAAGAGAGGACAGAATTTCTGAAATCCAATTTCAGGTAAAGGCTTTTGTATTGGAAAAAGATACTGTTGCGCCTCCAATGGAAGCATTAAATACCCTGCAGGGTGGCTACCGAAACATCACGGTGGAAGTTGAGATCAAGGATTTTCCTTTTGATTACTCACACATGGTTCCTTTCCCTCTGGCTCATAAGCACAAGACGGAAGTTACAGAAGCCTTTCATGCGGTTATGAACTCTGCAGCCGATTTTTACATCCGATCATGATCAGGGATAAAAAATAGAGAGAAAAAGCTTAAAAAGTAATAATAAGAGGTCCATGGTAGTGTTTTTAAGGTTATTGAATGAGTTTTAGCTTACAAGCCAGTCTTTGAAATCTTTAACCCGATCTCTGCTAACGGTAATTTCTTCCTGTGGCTGAAATTCAAGGTCAACTTTGTAATAAGGTGAGGTATGAATGTTTTTTATATAATCAGAATTGATAATAAACTGCCTATTGACACGGAAAAACGTTTTCTCATCCAAAAGATCCTCCAGCTCATCCAGCGTAAAATCTGACGGATAAGTACGATCTTCTGTTTGCAGATAGACAATCTTATTTTCACTGAAAAAGCAGCTTATTTCCTGAGCCTGAACAATTTTCAAATTATATCCAATCTTTACCAAAACTCTGGAAAGGGTAGATTTTTCTTTCCTGATCAGCTGCTTTATATCCTGCGAACCGATGGCATCATTGGCTGGAATAAATGACTTAAATTTTTCTACAGCACCTGCAAGATCTTCTTCAAGGATTGGTTTCAAAAGATAATCTATACTGTTTAGTTTAAAGGCTTTTAACGTATATTGATCAAAGGCGGTTGTATAAATGATAAACCCTTTGGTAGGGACTTTTTCAAAGATATCGAACGACAGGCCGTCTCCCAGAACAATGTCTGAAAAGATCAACTGGGGATGTTCGTTTTCAGAAAACCAGGCTACTCCCTCTTCTACAGATTCAATTTTAGCAACTACTTCAATTTCAGGAAAGTTACTTAACATTCTTTCTAATTTCCTTGAAGCCGGTTTTTCGTCTTCGATAATAACCGTTTTGATCATTGAGTTTACAGTTTTAGTTTTATTATTTTGGAAATAAATTTAGATAAAAAACAGGAATTTTTAAAAATCTATTGGTTTTTTCTCTTTTTTAAATTCCTTATCCATTATTTCTTTTTCCCAGGAGTCATCAAAAACAAACAGGGATATTGCTTTTATGATGATAAAAATTGCCCAGATAGTCAGTATCAAATGACCGCTCAATATATTATAATGCATCCCGTTTTTAATGAAATCCTTACCAATAATGATTCCTGCAACAATTCCAAACCACATAAGGTTTTTATAGAATTTTTTCAATTGTTGAACTCTGCTGTGTGCTCTGTTATAATCCATGATTCTGTTTTTTTTAAGTTATTATAATGTTTTTGTTTTTCCTCTTTCCTGGTCCATCAGCTCTTTAATCTTTTTCTCTTCCCAGCTTTTTCCAATTCCAAAAATATTGACTGCATGAAACGCAATTCCTACTCCCCATCCCAACATTGGCCATAAAAACCACAAATATCCGGGTGCAGTTATAATATTCAATAAGGCTAGAAAAGGAATGACAATACAGAAAGAAGTAAGGTTACCGTAGAATTCTTTTAATTCTTTTACTCTTTTTGATGCTCTTTCGTAAGCGGTTGTTTCTTTGTTAAAAGTTTCCATACTATTTTGATTTAAGAGTTAATTTGTTTTTTTCTTGAATCAAAGATATGATGGAAAAGAGCCTCAAATCAATTTTATATTACCGAACGGTAGATTATGCTTTCCGAATCGTAAAAACCTAAGATTAACGGCACCAGACAGCCTTTAATAAATAAAAGGGATTAGTTTTTTTGTCTTTTTACGATATGCAATATATTCTTCCCCAAACTGCTCTATTAAAGCCTGTTCTTCAATTTTAATTCTGTAAGCGAAAGCCAAGAACGGAGGTACAAAAGCCAATAGCATTGACAACCAATTATTTAAATATAATCCGAGTCCAAGTGATGTAAGTAAAGAAAAGGCATAGGACGGATGTCTCAGGTATTTGTAGAATCCTCCTTTTTTGATCTTATGATCCTGTCTGATAGTCACATCCACAGTAAAATATTTTCCTAAAGATTTTATGATGATAAACCTGAGGATAATTCCTATAAGAATAAGAGCCTCACCTGCATACAAAATCCATTCTCCACCGGTAATGGGTAATGTAGATAAGTTGGAAACCGTTAGTGCTGCGGCAATAGAAAACGGAATGGCTAGCCAAAGAATATTAAGCGTAGATTTATCCTTTCCTTTTCTATCTTCTTTATTGGATTTTAAGATGTTTTTGTAAAGAAACTCACTAAGAAACCATGCAGCCATGGAAATGGAAAACAGTATTTGCAAAGGGTCCATATCGTGATTTTTTATTGCGAAAAAGGGAAAACTGTAAAGAACTTGATAACCTCTTCTTACAAAAGGTTATTTTGTATTGAATACACTTCTCTGTTATTCTGTTGATTTTCTGCTGTATTAATTACTTCTTCTTTTCTTTTTCCATCAGCTCACGAATCTTCTTCTCTTCCCATTTCTGCAGATAGCCGGTTTTGGAAAGAAAAACCACAGCCGCATGTGCTAAAATTCCAATCCCCCAAAATGTGGCAGTAAAGAAGTTTTTAAATTGAAAATAGCTTTCTCCGGGTTTTAAATGAGTGTAATTATAATAAACAATCACCAGATTTATAATAATATAGATGAAAAGGTGGCTATAAAATCCTCTTAACCTTTCTACCTGTCGTTTTGCTTTCTGATATTGAATATCATCATCGTCAAATGTTTCCATCGTTTCTATTTTTTTGTTTATCCATTATTTCACGAATCTTTTTTTCCTGCCAGGATTCTCCAATCCCAAATACCTGAAAAGCATGGGATGCAAGACCAATTCCCCAGCCAAATACCGGGAACCAAAACCACTGACTTCGGCTTCCTGTAAAAAGGTTGATAAAAATCAAAAAGGGAATAACGATACAATAAGAGATCAGATTGGTGTAGAATCCTCTGATTTCCTTTACTCTTTTTTGTGCTTTTTTGTACGCTTTATAATCATCATCAGGTTTTGCACTGACAATATTGGGCTTATCTGCAAGCATTGGAAGTTTTACTTTAAAATAGTCTTCAGATTTTTCTATAAAAACATTTCGTTTGGTAAGCAGAGAATAACGTTGTACAATATTGGATAATCCAATTCCTGAACTCTCCTTAATCTGTTCTCTTACCTGTAAATTGTTTTCAATGCAAAGGATATCCCCCTCTGAAAAGATTCTAATGACCAAAGGCTTTGAAGAAGTCGCAAAATTATGCTTGATACAGTTTTCTAATAAAAGTTGCAATGCTAGGGGTACAACATATTTCCGATAGTCTTCTTTTTTAACATCAAATACAAAATCCACACTATCTTCAAATCTTGTTTTTAAAAGATCACAATAGGTTTTTGCAAATTCCATTTCATCTTCCACGGTTACCAGTTCTTTATCTTTCTGTTCAAGTACATACCGATAAATCTTTGACATTGAAGCGGTAAACTTTTGTGCCTGATGAGGATTTTCATCTATTAATGAACTCAAAACATTTAAAGAATTGAAAAGAAAATGCGGGTCCAATTGGTTCTTAAGGCTTTCAAATTGGGCATTGGCAGACTTGGCAATAAGCTTCTGCTGTACCACTTCTTTTCTGGAAGTTTTCTTCAGCTCTTCCATAAACCCCTTGGCGTGTAGAAATGCTGAGATAAGCAGGGCAACATTGATGGTAAACCAGTTGGCAAGATTATATTTTCCTGAGAAAAACTCTTCCGTAGTACTTGCATTCTGAATCAACACGAAATTGATATAGTTGCACAAATAAACCAATATAACGTTGGCAATAAGAATGGAAATAATACTTATAATTGCTCTTTTGGAGGTTTCTTCAGACCAGGGAAATCTTTTGTTGAGAAAACGGTTTAAAAATCCATTTCCCCCTCCCAGCACCACTGTATAGAGTAACGAAATAAGTATTGTAAGTATAAAATTTTCAATACTTTTCTCTGATGTAAAGGCAAAAAAGAAAAACATAGAGACTATGAGTGACACCCAAAACAGTGTTATAATTTCCTTTCGTTTCATGATTCATTTTCTTGGTTCAAAATTAGTTTTTATTAAAGGTATGTAAAATTATTTCTTACTGAAGGGTAGCTTTTTGTTCCCGAATCGTTTTTGTAGAAATGTTTAGAAAACGCCAACACATACTGGGTTTGTTAGAATAATCAAAATTAACAATTCTATTAATTAATTACACATTTATATCATTTATCAATAAAAAAATAAACATTTTTATAAAAATAATTTTGCAAATTCCAATATTTATCCTAATTTAGAGAAATACAAATTAGCGTTATCCGAAAAGCTTAAAGAGTAGGAAACATCAAAAAACAAACTAAAATGAAAAAACAGATCAAGCTAAAAGAACTAAAAAAATTGACCAGAGACGAGCAAAAAAAAGTCGCAGGAGGATTAATGATAAAAGATCCATTTGAAGATGATGGATGCGGATGGAATATGTGCAGAAACCAATTTGGAAGATGCTCTGTTTTTGCATGCTAAATATTCAAATAATTTAAATTATAAAATCGGCTGCCTCAAAGTGAGGCAGCCGATTTATTTTAATTTTTAATAAATGGTATCTTTTCCCGTTTCAAGCTACACCAAGACTTATTATTTGAAGCTTAATCTTTTACTTGCTCTTTTCGTTAGGTAAGCTCATAAAATATTCTGCTTCTGCTCTTCCCCAGTTCGGATCTAAGGCTGTTTTGGGTTTGTAGGCATTAAATTTTGCAATGGCATCCTTAAACATCTCTATTCCCTTAGTTTTGCTTCCTCCATACTGTTCTGGAGTAAAGTAAATATCCTCTGCTTTAATAAGGGCAATTCTTGGGTTGGTAGGATCCAGTTTTTCTGCTCTGATAAGCTCTTCGGATGCTCTTGCACCATCAGTCATAAAACGTTGCTGTGGGCTGACCATCATTCTCAGAGAGTAGGCCATTTTTTTCAGCAGATGAATCTCTGCATTATCTGCTCCGGCAAGATTCTGAGCTGTACCTAAGTATTTTTCGGCCTGTGCAGCTATACCATCCAACTCCTGCACATTTCCGTTTCTCATCATGAGTCTTCCTTTTTGAATGTAGGAAAAAGCAGCATAGTATGCAGGAAGCCATTGTCCACTTTCTTTACTTCCTATTCTCTGAAAATCATTTGCCAGTGCCTGAAATTCTTCTGTTGTTTTACAGGCTTCTATTTTCCCAATCTTTTCAGACATAATTTTTTCATAATCTGACTGAGCAAAAGCCATTAAGCTCATCAAAACTAAAGCGAAACTTAAAATGTATTTTTTCATTATATTGATTTTAAAAAGTTAGTTATATTGTTTTTCCGAAGATATGTTTTTATAAATTACTGTTAATAACATCCTCTGTTTTATCTACTCCAAAGATGAAAAATGCACCTACAAATACAAAGGTATTTACGGGAGGTAAAACGGCAGAGCTTCTGGATCCATCTGTTGAAAAGTTATATCCATACACGTTTTTTGATCCTAAAATATTGGAAATACTCAGAACAAATATGGGAAATACCTTTGCGTCTTTTTTCCCAATATTGGGTAGGTAATTAAAGCTCAGATTAAGACTGTTGTAGTCTTTTAATTTTCCCTCATTTCTTGTATAATTAACCGCTTTCCCATCTTCCCACTTAGACACAATATCATAATAAGGTCGTCCTTTGGTGTACAAATAAGACAGGTTAGCTCCTACTTTCCATTCCGGAATAAACCTTTTGACCACTACAGATAAAGTATGCTCGGCAGCAAAGTTAGGCTTCATGCTTACAGGATAATTAAGGAAGTCTCTTTTGGTATCCAGATAGGAATAGCTGACCCAATAATCGATATTTTTAAAGGTTTTATTATTATCGCGCCAGAATACTTCTATTCCTTTTGCATAACCGTAACCATCATTATTTAGGGCTGTCTGTACCTGTTGCTGCTGTGCATTTTCAGTAATAATGTTGTAGGTTTTGATCAGCTGGTCATATTTTTTGTAAAAAGCTTCCAAACGCAGTGATCTTCCTTCTGAACTTCTCTGAACCTGCAGAACATAGTGTTCCGATTTTTGAAATCCTAAATTAGCAGGCCCATTAATGTATTTACTCTCTGGATTTTGATAGAAAATTCCATAAGCTAATGATGATGTCCAATTCTTTGCTAAACGGTAAGCGAGAGCAAAGCGGGGTGCAATATTATTCTTACCCAGATAAGATGAATTCTCTGCCCTCACTCCTATTTTGGCTGACAATGCATTACTGAATCCCAAATCTGTTTCTACAAAAGCTGAGGAAATTAAATCTCTGTAATGCTTCCGAACCTCTTCAAAGTTTAGCTTTTCATCAGCATTATTCAATTCAAAACCTCCTCTTATCGCGCTGATTTTGTTAATTTTTCTTTCAAGAACTGCTTTAAGGTTGATATAGTTTCCCTCTGTAAGTAATCTGGTTTTGTCTGATTCTACATTGTTGGTCTCTGTAGAAAAGTTAAGATCCGATCTGTTGAACGCATAGGAAGACCCTACATTTAGCAAATATTTTCCAAATTTCTGTCTGAAAGTCAGATTATGATAGGTACTTTTTCCTTTCAATCTTACCAGAGAAAAATCACTTCCCGGTTCTAGACTTTCAGATTTCACACCCATATTATTACCAGTATACATTCCGTAGTATTTTATGAATCCGCCTGATTTTGTTTTAATTCTAAAATTAAAGTTACCATTCAGTCCTTTTGGAGAGTCTACAAAGTTTGTATTATAATTGAATACTTTCTGCATTAGATTTAAATCAGAATAATTTAAAGAAACCCCGTAAGAATGTCTGTTGTCATTGGTTAGCTTTTGAAATCCGCCACCAAGAAAAATTGGTGAAACCGAAAAATCATAGGAAGTCTGGTCCGGTAAATCAACACTTTCCAGCAATACAGCTCCGGAAAGAGCTTGTCCGTATAATGCAGAATACCCACCGCTTGAAAATACATTTCCTTTAAAAATAGACGTGTTAAACTGGTCTCTTCCTGCTATTCCTGCTACTGAATTGGAAAAATAATTGTTGATTAAAATTCCATCCATAAATATTTTAGCTTCAGTTCCTGTACCTCCTCTGATAAAGACCCCCTCGGTTCCTCCCACTTTCTGAACACCGGGAAGATAGTTTAGCGCGGAAGAAACCTGTGCATCTGCCCCTGCAATAGTATAAATATCTGTTGGGGTGAGTAAAGCGCTTGCTCTTTTCTTATCACTGGCTTCAATGGAACCCGCGGAAACTACTATGGCATCAATCTCACTTACTTGTTCTTTAATTTCAACATTACCCAATAAAACATCCTGATTATCAATTACAATGATTTTGTTAATCTCTTCATATTTCGGGTGGGTAAAAGTTAGAATATGACTTCCTTTTTCTGGAGTTTCAAAAGAAAAATTCCCCTGTGCATCCGTTGTTGCTCCATCGTAAGTGTCTTTTAATGTAACATTTACTTCATTTATTCCCTTATTTTTAAAGATTACTTTACCCGATATCTTTATCTGAGAATATCCTATTGAAAATGAGAGGAGAGCAATTAGAAAGAATATTTTATGACCTTGTGCTTTCATGATTATTGTTTTCTGGATCAAAAGTAGTACGATAAATACCCTTCTGTAAAAAATTTATTACTGAAGGGTATTCTTTTGTTACCGAATGGGAAATTAATGAATCGGAATACAAAAATCCACGATCATTTTTCCTTCAGGATGTTCTTTAAAGTTGGAATGATAGATTTCAAACGGAAATGTTCTTCTCATTGAATGATGATGTTCATTCATCCACAAAAACAATGATACCCAGCACTGTTCAAAGTCATTGAGGGTAACTTCTCCGGTTCCTACAATAAATTTTCCGGCCTCTATGGTTTCTGAAAACACTTCACTTTCTGGTTGTTCCAGCTTTTCATCCAGAAGAATACAGGCATGAATTCTGACCTTATCCGGAGGGGTTACTTTGAAGCTATCATGATAAACGGAAATCATTTTCACATTCTCCCTAGGAAACAGATTCTTTTTTTTCGCCCAATCTATCAATACATTGTATGAAGGTTCTACCTGGGCAATCCCAAGGCTCATTACTGCTGCCAGATTCATTTCCGGCATTTCTTTTACTTCGATTTTTAAATTCATTGTTGTCCAATTTAATAGGTTTTCAATAGTGCAAATGTATTGGCTGAAAACGGTATCAATTTGTCCATTCTTGCTGTGTGTTTGTAAAATCTTGTGAAATGCTTCGGGGGCTGTTCTGCGGAATTCTGATGGAGGAAGTCCGTAATATTTTTTAAAGGTCTTGCTGAAAACAGAATGGTTTGAGAATCCAAAGTCAAGGTAGATTTCCTTGATCTCCACTTCCTTATTTATGGCAAGAAAAAAGGCACATTTTTCTATTTTTTTTCTGATAATATAACCTTGAAGGGTTTCTCCCGTAATGAGCTTAAATATTCTGTGAAAATGAAACGGTGAATACGCGCTGATCTCCGCAATTTTTTCCAGAGAGAGGTCAGCATCAAGATTTTCATCTATGTATTGAATTGTTTTTACAATTCTTTTTTTATATTCTTTCACTTCAGGGTATTAATTTACAAAGTTATTGATCTTGGATAGGTGTCATTTGTCTTTTATTGCTCTTTTTCAGGCTTTCTTTTGACCTCATTTAAAAATAATCATCTAGACGCTCAAACATCAGATTTAGAGGTTAAAACAAGGTGTATTACAATTTTGAACAATAATATCGTCCGAAAAAAGACTGAAATCATAAAGTGTTTTGGAAAATCTTTTTTAAATTTATCATAAAATCATTATAAATCATTTAAAAATGAAAGTACAAACATTAGCATTATTGGCGGGATGTGCGCTTTTTGCCGTTTCTTGCGGAACTACGAAAACGTACAGCGTAAATGCCAAAAGCGGAACACAGACAGGGGGAACAGCAAAGTTTACCCAACAAGGAAATGAAGTCATCATGAAGCTGGATATAACGAACCTTACCCCTGGAATACATGCTGTACACATTCATGAAAAAGGAGATTGTTCTGCTGCAGACGGAACTTCTACAGGCGGACACTGGAACCCATCCAAGAATGACCACGGAAAATGGGGCGCTGAACATTTCCATATGGGAGATATAGGAAATTTGGTTGCCGACCAAAGCGGAACTGCAACCCTTACATTCAAGACTGATAAGTGGTGTATTGGCTGTACAGATGA
Source organism: Chryseobacterium aurantiacum (assembly GCF_003020585.1). Taxonomy (GTDB): domain Bacteria; phylum Bacteroidota; class Bacteroidia; order Flavobacteriales; family Weeksellaceae; genus Chryseobacterium; species Chryseobacterium aurantiacum. Next base: position 159,203 of record NZ_PXUE01000006.1, on the reverse strand, counting down.
ATCTAAGAACATTATCGGAAAAGGCCTTATTGTGCATGCTGCAGCCGATGATTTCCATACTCAGCCTACAGGAAACGCTGGAGGAAGAGTGGGATGTGTAGAAATTAAGTAATCCTTTCTATCAATAAAAAGACCGCTAATTTTCATTAGCGGTCTTTTTATGTTTATGATTTTGTTCCCATCTCTGAAACAATATTCATTGCTTCCTGTAGATAGAGATCCTTTTTAAGGTTCTTGATCCACATTTCAGATTTTTTCTTGAACGCTTCATCTTTTTTCTCTCTTTCAACCTCACTTGGATACATGATAAACTGAAGTCCGTTTTCAAACTTAGTCAGTACCTTGAATTTTTCAATTTGAGATTTTCTATGTTTCATCACTTCATTAAATTTGTTGATATTCAAAGTGATGTTTTCTTCTTTGTCTAATTTTTCTCTCCATTGCGCAGATTCTAAAAGCAACTGATAATTCTTGTTTTTAGCCATTCTATCTGCACTTGCCTTTTCAAGGGCCTGAATATTAAAGAAGTTCAGTTTTTCGAATTTGGTAGCCGGAATTTTGTCCCAAGCCAGCGCAAAGTCGTCATATCTCTCTCCTACTTCTGCATAGGTAAAGAAATCTTTCATCTGAATATCTGAAACAATTCCTTTTCTCTGGGTAGATTCACCTGTAATTCTATAGAATTTCTGAATGGTTAGTTTTAAAGATCCGAAATCATCCTCAGTATTCAGGAATCTGTTCAGGTCAACAAAAGTCTGTACGGTACCTTTCCCAAAAGATTGTGGAGATCCGATGATCATTGCTCTTCCGTAATCCTGCATTACACCTGCCAAGATCTCAGAAGCCGAAGCAGAAAGTTCGTTTTGCATAATTACTAAAGGACCTGTCCAGATTGGAGTTTCATTTTTATTCTTTAAAGTCTGTATTTTTCCATTTCCATCCTTTACCTGTACATAAGGTCCGGCATCCATGAAAAGACCCATAATATCTCCTACTTCCGTTAAGGAACCTCCACCATTATTTCTAAGGTCTAAAACAATTCCTTCAATATTCTGAGCTTTAAGCTTAACGATTTCATTTTTAATATCATCCGACGCATTTCTTCCCTTTGCGTTCTCAAAATCAGCATTAAAGCTAGGAAGATTGATAAACCCGTATTTTTTTCCGTTGGGAGCGTTTACCACAATACTTCTTGCAAAAGTATCTTCAATGGCAACTTCCTCACGGATCATGGTTACATCTTTTATGGTACCATCTTTTTTCTGAACCGTTAAGGTAACAGGTGTTCCTTTTTCTCCACGGATTAATCTTACCGCTTCATCAGAAAGCATTCCCACTACGTTTACAGCATCATCTTTCGGCTTGGATTTTACTTTCAAAATTTTGTCCCCTTCGGAAAGTTGCTTGGACTTCCATGCCGGAGCACCAATTGTAAGAGCACCCAGGTAAAGGTTTCCTTTTTTCTCCTGGATTAAAGCTCCAATACCTATTACCTTTCCGGTAAACTGAGTATCAAAATCTTCTTTATCCTTTGGAGAATAATAGTTGGTATGTGGATCAAATACTTCTGTATATGCATTCATATACACTGTAAACCAATCCATTTTCTTTCTCTTTTTGAATCTGGTAAATGTATCCTTTACAAGATCTTTTACTTCATCTGTAGCTTTTTTGATCTTTTCATCCTGAGTAAGAACCTTAAACTTGATTGTATCCTGTAATTTGTACTTCTGAACAGAATCTTTCTTCTCTTTCTGAGCTTCTTCTTTACTGTTCATCGATTCAATCTCTTGAAGGATATTGTATTTGATGAACTTTTTCCATTCATTGTACTGTTCCTGCTTATTTGCAGGTACTTTTTTAAGCTTTGGCTCCAGAGTCAGGGTTTCATCCTCCTGAAGATTAAGCGGCTTACTAAAAATGTCCTGTGTAATCTTATCAATTTCATCTACTCTCTGGTAAAGTCTGTCAATAGTAAGCTTATAGAATGTAAGATCTCCCTGGTTGATATAGTCATCAAGCTTGGTTTCATGCTTGTTGAATTCATCCATATCAGATTGAAGGAAATATCTTTTAGCAGGATCTACTAATTCAAAATAGTGCTTATAAACGTCCTTTGAATAGGCATCATTAATAGTTTTTGGACTATAGTGCAGGTAAGAAAGGGTATTTTTTACGCTCACCATTATTGTCTGCATCTTTTCATCATCGTTCTTTGGCGAGTTGAAGCAAAACATTAGACTGGTTAATGGAATCAGTAGTAAAAATTTATTCAGTTTGAAATTTTTCCACATAAACTGTCTTTATTTATAATTTTAAAAATATAAGTATTGTAATGAGTAGCAATAATTAGCAGACTGTTACAAACTATCAAATTTAATACCTTATTTACAAATATCGTATAGTTTTAAGGTTTTTTATTCAATAGATGGTTGTCTTTTTTTGTTGCAGAATTCTTCATCCTAAATATAGGGTAAAAAAGTGAACTGGGCTTGATCAGGTAAGGATCATTCTCTGAAAAATGTTGAATCTGCTGATCTTTAAAAAAGGCAGGAAAAATAATTTCCCGCCCTCTTTATGTTTTTTGAAATCAATATTTTTTAAAAGACTATTTCGTTTCTTTTAAAGTATCAAAAACCATCACTTCTTCTAACTTCTTCATATATTCATATGCTGTCAGGTCAAATTTAACGGGTACAATGGAGATATATCCGTTAGCCAATGCTGTTTCATCAGCATCTTCAGAATCATCCATATTATTGAAGTAACCGGTTAGCCAGTAATACTTTTTCCCGTGTGGGTTTACTCTTTCATCGAAGCTTTCTTCCCATTTCGCATTCGCTTGTTTACATACCTTTACTCCTTTTATTTCTTCTTTAGGAAGTTTAGGAATGTTCACATTTAGAACAATTCCCTTTGGCATTGGGTTTTCTAGTGTTTTTCTTACGATATTTTGAATAAATTCTTTAGCCTGAGTAAAATCTGCTTCCCAGCTGAAATCCAACAATGAGAAACCAATGGCAGGAATTCCCTCCACACCTGCTTCTACAGCGGCAGACATTGTTCCTGAATAGATTACATTAATAGATGAGTTTGCTCCGTGATTAATTCCGGAAACTACGATATCCGGTCTTCTTGTTAAAATTTTATCAAGAGCCATTTTTACACAGTCAACAGGGGTTCCGCTACAAGAATAATCAACCTGTGGACCATCCAAAGTTACTTCTTCATAACTTAGGGTAGAATTAATAGTAATAGCGTGGCCTTTTCCACTTTGGGGAGAGTTCGGAGCTACAACAATAACGTCTCCGATTTCATTCATAAAATTGACAAGGTTTCTGATACCAGGGGCTGTAATTCCATCATCATTAGTAACCAGAATAAGTGGTCTTTCCATATATTATCTTAATTTTTTTTAATACAAATGCGTGCAATCTGTTCATTTTGAGAATTGAACAAAAAGAAATTTCACTCATCAAATGTAGCTAAAAATAAGATGCTATAAAACAAGAGATTTACTAATCATGGAATTAACTTCAGATTATTTACTACCTTTATTCTGACAAATAATTACCAAATGCGTATAGAATATGATATAAAACTTGGGTTTAAGGATGTAATGTTCCGCCCAAAACGTTCCACTTTAAAGTCTCGTTCAGAAGTAGACCTGGAGAGAGAGTTTATTTTTAAACACACTAAAAAAAAATGGAGCGGCGTCCCAATTATTGCGGCCAATATGGATACAGTAGGAACTTTTGAAATGGCTGTAGAGCTAGCTAAAGATAAGATTATCACCGCTGTACATAAGCATTATACTCCTGAAGAATGGAGTCAGTTTCTACAAAGTCAGCCAGAAAGTATTCATCAATATATTGCCTTAAGTACCGGAACAGGAAAAGCGGATGAAGAGAAAATCCGTTTAATTCTTGAAAAACATCCAAAAATAGAATTTCTCTGCATAGATGTTGCCAATGGATATTCAGAGCATTTTGTTCAATTTGTGAAGACGGCAAGAGCTAATTTTCCGGATAAGATTATTATTGCAGGAAATGTGGTGACCGGAGAAATGGTGGAAGAACTTCTTTTGGTAGGAGCAGATATCATCAAAGTTGGAATTGGTCCCGGATCCGTATGTACAACCCGTGTAAAAACAGGAGTCGGCTATCCTCAACTTTCAGCAATTATTGAATGTGCTGATGCAGCCCACGGATTGGGAGGCCATATCATTGCAGATGGGGGCTGTAAAGTTCCTGGAGATGTTGCCAAGGCCTTTGGTGGCGGTGCAGATTTCGTTATGCTGGGTGGCATGTTTGCCGGCCATGATGAAAGCGGCGGTGAAATGATTGAAGAAAATGGTAAAAAATACCGCTCGTTCTATGGGATGAGTTCTAAAACAGCTATGGATAAACATTCCGGAGGGGTAGCCGAGTACCGTGCTTCTGAAGGGAAAACAGTGAAAGTGGCCTACAAAGGACCTGTTGCAGAAACGGTAAAGGATATTTTAGGAGGAGTACGGTCTACCTGTACTTATGTTGGGGCTTCCAAACTTAAGGAACTTTCCAAAAGAACTACTTTTATCAGGGTTCAGGAGCAGGAAAACCAGGTTTTTAATTAAAATCGAAATAAAAAAAGAGGCTATACGTTTTGTATAGCCTCTTTATATTTTTTAAGTTAGCATTCCACCGTCCACATTTAATGTTTGTCCGGTAACATATGCTGACATATCACTTCCGAAGAATACACAAGCATTAGCGATGTCTTCCGGCTGACCTCCTCTTTTCATTGGAACTCCGTCTCTCCATCCTTGAACTGTTTTTTCATCCAAAACAGCTGTCATTTCAGTTTCAATAAAACCAGGAGCAATTGCATTACATCTGATGTTTCTTGATCCCAGCTCCAATGCTACAGATTTTGTAAATCCTATTACCCCAGCCTTAGAAGCGGCGTAGTTAGCTTGTCCTGCATTTCCTTTTACTCCCACTACGGAAGTCATATTAATGATAGATCCTGACTTTGCCTTCATCATTGGCTTAATTACAGCCTTTGTAAGGTTAAAAACTGAATCCAGGTTTACCTTGATTACTTTATCCCAATCATCTTTGGACATTCTCAATAACAGGTTATCTTTTGTAATACCTGCATTGTTTACCAAAATATCAATCTTTCCAAACTCCTCCATTACATCTTCAACTAGTTTTTGAGCTGCATCATAATCTGATGCGTCAGACTGATATCCCTTGATTTGGGTTACAGAACTTAAAGCTGCCTCTAATTCTTTAGCTTTGTCTACAGAGCCGGCATAGGTAAATGCTACTTTTGCCCCTTGTTGAGCAAACATTTCAGCGATCCCCTTTCCGATTCCTCTTGTAGCTCCGGTAATTAGTGCTACTTTTCCTTCTAATATTTTCATATCTATTGACAATTATTTTCTTTATAACTCGTTCAGCTTGTGATTGCTGACTCACTTAGTATTTATAATTCCTTTCCGGAATTAAACGGTTTGCAAAGATATTATAAATTGTTATTCAACACATTTAATTCATTAAAATACTGAACTTTTATGTGTTTTTTTTTGTAATTTTTCTAAAGTTCTATCAACTCATTTCTAAATCTGGTGAAATAAATGAAATCTGATTTTTTCTCTTTACTTACTTTCAATACTTCCTTCATCCAAAAATAAGAGTCATAAATAATCTCTGTTAAAGGCTCGTTTTGAAAATTTAAAACGCCAAATTTGCTATCTTTTTTTACAACAATTTCGTTTTCAAAATTGTCAAATGCTATAATATCTTCGTAAACAAATGGTACAATTTCCATTCCCTTTGCATCCAGAATACCATAAAGATTACTGGTATTCTTGCATACAAGGGGCTTTGAGTACTCATTAAGAATGTTGAAATATCCAATATCCTGATTTTTAACAAAATTAATCCCTCTCAGTTCCTCTCTAGATTGGGATGCCATTGAAATTTTGTAATACTTATCTTTATTATTAATAATCAAACTCTCTGGATAAAAACCAAGGATTTGATCGCCTTCAATCAAAATATTTTTAAGATCTGTAGTAAGAAGCTGTTCCTCAATTCCTTTTTTAAGGTAAATAAAATCTTTTCCCGAAATGGTAAAATTTTTAATAAAGTCATACTCATGAGGTATTATTATATTTCCTTGCAGATCAACAATACCGTACTTTTTTGATTTATCATTATAAACACTTAAAAATCCGTGAAATAAAGGTGTTGGGTATTCAAAATTACCAGGGTATAATTGTCTTTCATTTTTAGAAAAAACTGTTGTTTTATTACGTTTTTTGAGATAGATATATTCTTTCTTGCCAAAGTATTCGGGAGTGATTTCATTAAAAACTTCATCAGCAATGATATTTTCGTCTGTATCAATCAATCCGTATTTTCCGGTCACCTTATTTTTTGTAATTAAAAAGGGATAAGCATTAATATTATCAATCTGTTTTGAAAATTTATGCAAGGTCTGCCCATCACTTCCTATAATTTCACTCTGATTTTCTTCATTGATGATAAGGGCTTTTCCATTTTCAAAGCTATAGTCGTCCTTAAATTCTCGATCATTGGTTTGCTTGCCATTATAGTCATACAAAAGCCATTTTTTATCTTTCAAAACAAAGAATCTGTCTTTTCCTGCAAACCTAATTTTATCTGAATAAGGAATTATTTGCTTCCCATTGTAGTCATAAACAGCATCCTTTCCCTGTTTGGAAGAAATAATGCGTTCCCTGCTCCACCACGGAGTATTGAATTCATGATCATCTAAAGGAACAAGCTCGTTTCCTTTTTCATCAATAATAGCAGATTTTCTCTTGCTACTACCGTCTTCTGAGTAAAGAATAAATCTTTTTTTGAAAATATGAGAAATTCCTCCTTTGTAGGGAGATTCAAAGGTGATGGTTCCTGATGCATCAATAATTCCGTCCTTTTTGGAAATAGGATCATACGCCGTTCCGAATCCATCTGAATATGAACTTACCTCCTTTCCTGTTTTTTTGGAAAGGAGAACTTTCGTGTATTGGTTAGTCTGCGCAATACAAACTGTAGAACACAATACAAAAATTAGTTTTTTCAATTAAAATTTAAATAGAATTATTGACAATAAGAACGATCTCTCCTTTTAAAGTTTTACTCTTGGAAAATTCAATTAATTCATTGATAGTCCCGCGTTTAGTTTCCTCAAATTTTTTGGAAATTTCACGGCTTAGACTGGCCTTTGTTTCTTCACCGAAGAATTCTTTGATCTGCTCCAGTGTGGTATTGATCTTATGAGGACTTTCATAAAGGACAATTGTTTTTTTCTCCTCTGCAAGCTGCTTAAGTTTGGTTTGCCTACCTTTTTTCTGGGGCAAAAATCCTGCAAACAAAAATTCATTGTTGGGAAGCCCGGAAACCACCAGGGCCGGAATTAGTGCAGTTGCGCCGGGAAGACAGATCATTTCTATAGTATTATCGGCTCCTGCTTTTGCCAATAAATAGCCAGGGTCAGAAATTCCGGGAGTTCCTGCATCGGTAATAATTGCAATATTCTGACCGTTTTTAAGGTCTGTAATCACTTTTTCTGTGGCCTGATGCTCATTGTGTAAATGATATGATTTTAAAGGCTTAGAGATTTCAAAGTGCTTTAAAAGTATTCCAGAAGTTCTGGTGTCTTCACATAAAATATAGTCAACTTCCTTAAGAACATTTACTGCTCTGAAGGTCATATCTTCAAGGTTCCCAACGGGTGTAGGAACAAAATATAAGATTCCGCTCAAAATTATAAGAATTTATTTTCCACCAATATCCAAAGTCTCTGAGCATATTCATCCACTCCATTCCATTTTCTTTCGTAGTAAAGGTCACTCAGGTATTCCTTTGCTTCTTCCAGCGTTTTGAATTGGTTTAGATAGGCTACTGTTTCATTAAGGTCTGCCTGGCTTCCGCCAAACAGCATTTTTGAAAAAGCAATTCTATCATTCAAATCCAATTTAAACTCTGGTTTCTGCTTTTCAGCTTCCATAAAATTGGTAGGAATATTAGATTTCAAAACACTTCCCGTGTCTTCCTTTACACCTGTAGACTGGCTTTCCATTGGAAATTCTCGCTCCAGCGGATCATCGTCAAAGAGGGATTGAACAGCTTTCAACCCTTTGATATTGGCTAATTTTATTTTTTTCTCCTGATGGTATTCATCCAAGTTTTCAAAACTTTCATCAGAAGGATGTCTTTCTGTTTCTTCAGGAACAGGCTTGTCTATTTCAACAATTTTTCTTCTGTCGTAAACTTCTGCCAGAACATTTTCCTCTTTAGTTTCTTGTTCAGAATGATCGTTTTTAATCTCATTCAGAATATTCTCTACATTGGAGGTTTCTGTTACAAGCTCTCCTTGTTCCAATGAGATATTTGAAGAGGCAAACTGATCTTCATTTTCCTCAATCAGCATCTCATCATCCAGCATTTCTGTATCAAAAATACTTGGAATAGTTTCCGTAATTACTTTCTTTTCTTCAAGCTCACTTACGGTGGCATAATCTACTTCATTTTTTTCTTCATATTCATCATCATTGTCTATTTCATTCAGTTGATTGTTAAAGATTGCCTCCTCCTCTGTTACTTCATCACTAAACATATCCTCATTAATGTCTTCATCAGAATCGGGGTTAGCATCCGAAAGAATTTTCTCTTCATCTACAAAGCTCAGGATGGCATCAGGAGCTATTGAATGTTCATTTTCGTCAATTTCATTTAATTGATTATTAAAGATTGCTTCTTCCTCTGTTACTTCTTCAGAAGAAACTGATGGAGTACTTTCAACAGGGGTTTCTTGATTATTTTCTTCCGCGAAGTTTACTATGTTTTCATGAAATTCATTTTCAACAATTTCATTCAACTGGTTATTGAAAACAACTTCTTCTTCATCGGATCCTACAATAAAATTGTCATTTTCATGCTCGTCAATTTCATTCAGCTCATTATTAAAAATGGCTTCCTCCTCCATTACTTCATTTCCGGAATCATGATGTTCCAATTCTCCTGAAGCAAAAGAAATAGAATGATTTTCCGAATGTTTATCCGGTTCATCTGCTATGAAATATTCGATGTTTTTTTCCAGCAGTTTCAAAAAAGAAATCCTGTTAGCAAGCTCATCTACAAGATCTTGCTTGGAAAGTAACTCGTCTACATTATTTATTTTGTCCAGATTATCAATGATATTCTTGGATTCAAAAAGAATTTTTTCCTTTAAATCTTGGATATTTTGCATAATAAGATTCTTATTAAAATTGCTTACTTTTGATTTTGAAAATATACGGCTAATTTAACAAATGTTTTTAGAAAATACAATTAATCATTCCAAACAAAGTGGTTGGATGGAAGTGATTTGTGGCTCTATGTTTTCGGGTAAAACCGAGGAATTGATCAGAAGATTACGGAGAGCTGAAATGGCAGGACAACATGTAGAAATTTTTAAACCGAAACTGGATATCCGGTATTCTGAAGAGGATGTAGTTTCTCATAATCAGAATAAAATACGCAGTAGTGCAGTAGAAAATCCGAACGAAATTCTTTTGCTGGCATCCAATTGTGATGTAGTAGGGATAGATGAAGCTCAGTTTTTTGATGAAAGCATTGTTGACATAGCGAATGAACTGGCCAACAGTGGCGTAAGAGTAGTGATTGCAGGGCTGGACATGGACTTTTTGGGTCGTCCTTTTGGCCCAATGCCTAATCTGATGGCTACTGCAGAATATGTAACAAAAGTGCATGCTATTTGCAAGAGAACAGGTAATCTCGCCAACTACTCCATGAGAACTTCCCAGGGAGATAATCTGGTAGAATTGGGAGAAACTGAAAGCTATGAAGCAGTAAGCCGCCGTGTATTTATTGATGAAGTGCTTTCGAAAAGGAAGTAACATACACAGAAAATAAAACTACGAATTGCAAAAAAAGCTATAAAATATAATAGCCGGTAAAATACATTCACAGAATATTAATAAATGAAAAACGAAGAAGCAATATTGTAAAATTGTAAAAAGAGAAATCAGTTGAAAATCAGCTTTTCTGATCGCTTTGCAGTTTTACCTCTTTGCTCGTTCGTCTAAAAATAAAGCAGAAAGGGCACCAATGAACTATACAGTACATCAAATTGCAGAAATCACCAATTCACAGGTTATTGGGGATAAAAACTTAATGGTTAAAAATATAGCGTATGATAGCAGAATTATTTATTCAACAAAGAATACTGCTTTCATTGCTATTAATACCCATAAAAATTCTGGTGAAAAGTTCATTGAATCTGCCATTGACAGAGGAATTACTATTATTATTTCCGAACATCAATATCCACAGTTTGAAAATATAACATGGATTATCGTTCAAAATTCTGTGGATTTTCTTCAACAATTAGCAAAGTATCACTTTGAAAATTCTCATTTACGATCCATAGGAATTACAGGAAGTAATGGTAAAACCATTTTAAAGGAATGGCTTTATCAATGTTTATGGAATGAATTTCCAACGGTAAAAAGTCCAAAGAGTTTTAATTCTCAAATTGGTCTTCCCCTTTCATTACTTCAAATTAATGAGTCTCATCAACTGGGAATTTTTGAGGTAGGAATTTCCAAGCCGGATGAAATGGAAAAACTTGAAAATATTTTCCATCCACAAATCGGATTGTTAACGCATATCGGAAATGCTCATGCTGCCAACTTTTCTTCTGAGGAAGAATTGATAGATGAGAAGATCAAGCTTTTTAAGGATTCCAAAATTATCATTTATAATGGTGACCATATTTTGGTGGATGAAAAAATTAAAAAATTATATTCAGATAAAAAATTAATCTCTTACGGATTTAAAGAAGGAAACCAGGTCTTCATTAAAAACAATATTTCCAAGGATGAAAACATCATTGTTGAATATTTTGGTGAAGAAATCAGTTTTCCGGCCCATCAAAGAGACGAAGCGACGTTAACCAATGCTACAGCGCTTATCGCTGTTCTTAAGGAGTTGGGTATTGAAAATAAAAAGATCGTTGAAAAAATCAACCTTTTAAAAGCCGTCGAAATGAGGCTTGAAGCCATCGAAGGAATTAAGGGTAATATCGTCATCAATGATTCTTTTAATCTTGATCTTGATTCTTTGAAAACTGCTCTTCAATTTTTAAATGAATATAATAAACCTAAGAAGTCATTGGTCTTAACTGATATTGTAGGGGTCAATACCAATTCTAAGGAGCTCTATGAAGAAGTCTCCGAGTTGGTGAATGACCAGCATTTTGACTCTGTCTTCTTAATTGGTGATGAAGTATCTAAGTTCAGTGAATTATTTAATTCTAAAACATATACTTTCATAGACACTAAAGAACTGATTGAAAGTAAGCACCTTGCTGAAATAGAAAATCAAATCATTCTTCTAAAAGGAGCGAGAAAATTTGAAATAGAGAAACTTAAGGATATCCTTGAACTTAGAAAGCATGATACTGTTTTAGAGATCAATCTGAATGCAATTCTTCATAATATCAACTATCATAAATCTCTGTTGAAACCCGGAACTAAAATGATGGCCATGGTAAAAGCCAATGCCTACGGTTTGGGAAGTTATGAAATTTCAGAGTTCCTACAGCATCATCACATCGATTATCTGGGAGTAGCTTTTGCTGATGAAGGAGTAGAACTGCGTAAAAAGGGAATCACCACTCCTATTATAGTGATGAATCCTGAGCAGCACAGTTATCAAACAATCATTGAATATAATCTTGAACCTGAAATTTATAGTTTCAGGGTATTGGAATTATTCTATGAAGCAGTACAGAAATCCGGATATGATAAAAAGTATCCTATTCATATTAAGTTGGAAACAGGAATGCACCGTCTTGGATTTAAAGACTTTGAACTGGACCAACTAAGTGAAACTTTAAGCCAAAAAAATCTTAAAGTCCAGAGTATGTTTAGTCACTTGTCTTCCTCGGATATGCCGGAAGAGAAAGAATTTACTCTAAAACAGCTGGAGATTTTTGAAAAGAATTCTGCTTATTTAACGGAAAAACTAGGCTACGCTCCTATCCGACATATTTTAAATTCATCTGGAATTACAAGCTATACAGAACACCAACATGATATGGTGAGAATCGGTATCGGAATGCTTGGTGAATCACCAGATAGTGAAATACAAAAACAGTTACAATCTGTAGTAAGTTTTAAAACAGTAATATCTCAGATTTCTATGGTAGAAAATGGGGAATCTGTAGGCTACAGCAGAAAATATAAAGCAGATCATAAGACTAAGATTGCTACCATCCCTGTTGGATATGCTGATGGTATTCCGAGACTGATTGGAAACCAGATAGGACGTTTGGGTGTTCATAAAACATTGGTACCCATTGTTGGAAATATCTGCATGGATATGATGATGATTAATGTAGAAAATGTTCCTCATGTAAAGGAAGGAGATACTGTAACAGTCTTCAACGCACAACCAAGTTTAAAAGAATTCGCAGGCTACTGCAAAACGATAACCTATGAAGTATTAACGTCCATTTCACCTCGGGTGAAACGGATATATATAAAAGACTAACTATGAGAAAACTCCTGATTCTTCTTTTCGTATTCCAATTGCTATTGTTCCATTCTCAGGTAAAAAAAGGCTTAGTAATTCCGAAGAACCCCAAAATAGGACTATCGCTGGCCGGTGGTGGTGCCAAAGGTTTTTCACATGTCGGAGTACTAAAGGTATTAGATTCATTGGGAGTAAAGGTGGATTATATTGCCGGAACAAGTATGGGAGCCATTGTTGGTGGACTATACGCTTCCGGATATTCCGGAAAAGAAATAGAAAAAATCGTAATGGATACGGATTTCTATTCTTTAATCATGGATCCCAAATCAAGGCAGGAAGCAAGTTTCTTCAATAAGTCTGTAGACAAATATCTTCTATCTATTCCATTAAAAAATGGAAAAATTACACTTCCCTCTTCCATTAGTACGGGGCAAAGAAATGTTTATCTTCTGAAGGAACTTTTTAAAAATGTTTCCAATATTGAAGATTTTTCCAAAATGCCAATCCCTTTTTTATGTGTTGCCACCAATCTTGAAAGTGGGAATATGCAGATTTTTGAAAAGGGTGATCTTGTACAATCCATCATGGCAAGTTCAGCTTTTCCATCTTTAATGGACCCTATTAAGATAGGTGATAGTATTTATATTGATGGGGCGATGACAGTAAACTACCCGTCCAAGCCATTAAAGGATAAAGGAATTGACATCGTTATTGGAGTGGACCTTAATCAGGATCTTTCCAAAAGAGAAGATTTAAACAATATTATTTCAATTCTGAATCAGGTTATTGATTTTGGAATAAAAAGAGATACCCAAAAACAATATCAATATACAGATGTTAATATTAAGCCCAACCTCAAGGGAATGTCTGCCACAAGTTATGATGACAAGAAAAAAATTCTTGACAGCGGCTATGTAGAAGGTTTGAAATATACACAAGTTCTTGATCAGTTACCCAAACGTCAATTTGACCGCCTCCGACAGCAGATAAACCCCATATATTCCAATGTATATAAGATAGACAGCATTTCCATTGAAGGAAGCAAAATCTTTGGTAAAAACTATACCCTGGGGAAAATGGGACTACGTCTTCCCTCTCTGCAAACCTATGGCAGTATCAATAAAATGATTGATAAACTTGTTGCTACAAATAATTATAAATTCATTAATTATGATATTGTTCAGGAGAATGATGCTAATTATCTAAAGCTGTATGTAACGGAAGATGATGCAAGGCATTTCTTAAAATTTGGATTGCATTATGATGAAGTTTTCAAAACAGGACTGCTATTAAATTACTCTGCAAAAAGACTTTTATTCAAAAATTCCAATCTTTCGGTAGATGTAATTGTAGGTGATAAGCTCAGATATTATGTAAATTATTTTATTGATAACGGATACATCCCAGGATTTGGTATTTATTCTTCCGGAATGAGCTTTGATCTAAAGAATGCAGATAATAATGTTATCGACAAATGGGAATGGGCCAGAAATGAAGCCTATATACAGTCTGTTTGGAAAGATAAATTTGCTATTGGCGGTGGTATTAGCCATGACTACTTTAAAGCGGAAATCAACGGTGAAAACAGGCGTTATAGCCGTTTTCTAAACCCTTATATATTCCTGAAGACCGATACACAGGATGACAAGGAATTTCCTACAAAAGGAGTTTACTTTGCTGCAGAAGGGAAAGTGATTGATCTTTTAAAATCTGAAGTGGAGAGAAGAATCGTTCAGATTAAAGCAGATTTGAAGATAAATATTCCTCTGGGGAAACAGTTTACTTACCGTCTTAACTTATTTGGAGGCGTTACCCTGGGAGAGCATCTTCCCTCTTTTTATCAATATAGATTGGGAGGACTTTTTGAGCAGAATATTATTAATTTCAAAAGTTTTGGAGGATTCTATTTTGCCCAACTGCATACCAATAACGTAATATTAGCATCCAATGATCTTCAGTTTAGATTCAATAAGAACTATTTTATCAGCGGAAACTTTACCTTTGCCAACCTTTCCAATGATATAAAATTTGAAGATGCAGTTAAAGTAAATTTTAGTTCACTTGGACTTACGGCTGGATACAAATCTCCTTTTGGGCAGATTAAAGTAAACTTCAGCCACTCACTTAAAAACAATCAAAAAGGCATATTCAGTGTTATTTTAGGACACTGGTTTTAATACAATGATACAATTCTTTTACGAAAATTTACCAGAATCGGTAAACACAGATTACAAAAAATGGCTGGAAGATCTTATTCTTTCAGAAGGAAAAAAACTAGGAGAAATCAATTACATTTTCTGTGATGATGAATATCTTTTAAAGATTAATCAGGATTATTTACAGCACGATTATTATACCGATATCATCACTTTTGATTATGTAAAAGGCAAGACAATAAGCGCTGAGATTTTCGTATCTTTGCAGCGCATTTCTGATAACGCCTCTACCCTTTCCCGAGATCATGAAGAAGAATTAAGAAGGGTTTTAGCCCATGGTATTTTACACCTTGCAGGCTATAAAGACAAGACGGAAGAGGAAGAAAAAGAGATGCGAAGAATGGAAGATTTGTACTTAGCTAAATACAGAGATTTAAAGAATTGAAATTGAACAATCACTTAAAGTCCGATATCTAAAGTACTATATTCTAGTAACAATACAAGTTTATCTAGAGTGCATTCTTCAAAAATGTTTCACGTGAAACATTGGTAATAAAGATAAGGTTTAAAGCTTAAACAAGCGAGATAAAAATGATTTCAGAAATATATGATGTGATCGTAGTAGGTGCAGGACACGCAGGATGTGAAGCAGCAGCAGCAGCAGCTAACCTGGGTTCAAAAACTCTATTGATTACAATGAATATGCAGACCATCGGACAGATGAGTTGCAACCCCGCAATGGGTGGAATCGCAAAAGGACAGATCGTAAGAGAGATTGATGCAATGGGAGGATATTCCGGAATTGTTGCAGACAAATCAGCCATCCAATTCAAGATGCTGAATCTTTCAAAAGGTCCTGCCATGTGGTCCCCAAGAACCCAAAATGACAGAATGCTTTTCGCCGAAGAATGGCGACTTGCATTAGAGAATACTCCCAATCTTGATTTCTTTCAGGATATGGTGAAACAGCTAATTGTAGAAAACAATAAAGTAACCGGAGTGATCAGTTCTTTAGGAATTGAAATCAAAGGAAAATCTGTAGTTCTTACCAACGGAACATTCCTTAATGGATTAATTCACGTTGGCGATAAACAATTAGGAGGAGGAAGAATGGGTGAACCTAGAGCATTTGGAATTACCGAACAATTGGTAACTTTAGGTTTCGAAGCTGGAAGAATGAAAACCGGTACCCCACCAAGAGTAGATGGAAGAAGCTTGGATTATTCTAAAATGGAAGAACAGAAAGGAGATGAAAATCCTCAAAAATTCAGCTATCTTGATACTCCGAAATTAACAAAACAATTAAGCTGTCATATAGTTTACACCAACGAAACTGTTCATGATATTCTTCGTGAAGGCTTCGACAGGAGTCCAATGTTTAATGGCACCATCCAGAGTTTAGGCCCAAGATACTGTCCAAGTATTGAAGACAAGATTAATCGTTTCGCAGAAAGAAACAGACACCAGCTTTTCGTAGAACCGGAAGGATGGAAAACTGTAGAGATCTATGTAAACGGATTTAGCTCTTCTCTTCCTGAGGATGTACAAATAAAAGCCATGAGACATATTCCTGGATTTGAAAATGTAAAAGTTTTCCGTCCTGGGTACGCCATTGAATATGACTACTTCCCTCCTACCCAGTTGAAACATACCCTGGAAACCAAATTAATTGACAATTTATATTTCGCAGGACAAATCAACGGAACTACAGGATATGAAGAAGCAGCCGGACAAGGTCTGATTGCCGGAATTAATGCGCACAATAAAGTTCATGAAAAAGGAGATTTCATCCTTAATAGAGATGAAGCCTATATTGGAGTACTGATAGACGATCTTATTACAAAAGGAACTGAGGAACCTTACAGAATGTTTACTTCACGTGCAGAATACAGACTTCTTTTAAGACAAGATAACGCCGATATCAGATTGACTGAAAAAGCTTACCACTTAGGACTTGCAAAAGAAGAAAGATTAAGAAAAGTAGAAGCTAAAATAACTGATAGTCAATTACTTGAAGAGTTTCTTAAAGAAACTTCTTTAAAACCAGGGATCATCAACCCCATTTTAGAATCTGTAGAAAGCAACCCTGTAGATCAAGCGTACAGAGCAGCTCAAATTCTTACCAGACCCAACATTACATTAGAAAAATTAGATGAAATAGATTTCATTAAAGAAGTTTCTACTCAATATAATGATGAAGTAAGAGAACAGGCACAAATTAATATCAAGTATAGAGGTTATATAGAAAAAGAAAAGGAAAATGTAGCTAAACTTAATCGTTTAGAAAACATTAAAATCCCTGAAGACTTTGATTATATGAAGCTTTCCAGCCTTTCTGCAGAAGCAAAACAAAAGATGTCCAACGTACGTCCTAAGACTATTGCACAAGCAGGAAGAATAAGCGGGGTTTCTCCGGCCGATATTAACGTTTTACTAGTGTATTTAGGACGTTAAAAAAGAAATGTTTCACGTGAAACATTTAAATAAATAAAATAGAAATTAAGGTATTTAAGAGCATGCAATACATCTCTTAATATCTTAATTTCTTAAATATAACAGATAGCGAATTCAATGAAAATAAAAGATCATTTTCTTTCACAGGAAATATTTGAAATTAAGGAAACAGAAACAAAAGGAGTTTACAAAACCTCCCCTATTCCATCCAACATTTCCAAATACTACGAAAGCGAAGATTATATTTCCCATCATCAGGATTCCGGAAGTTTGAAAGAAAAGCTCTACAAATTTCTTCAGTCTTTCAATTTACAATACAAGAAAAATATCCTTGTCGATAGAATTAAAAAAGGATCCAAAGTACTAGACTATGGATGCGGCGCAGGAGAATTTGTAAAGTACATAGAGAACGATTTTGAAACATTCGGTTTCGAGCCCGATGCAGATGCAAGAAATGCTGCACAAGGAAAAATAGCAAAGGCCAAAATTCTAGATAATATCGATAAAATTGAGGAAAACAGTTTAGATGCTATTACCCTTTGGCATGTATTTGAACACATCGAGAACCAGGATGAAATGCTAAATGCTTTTCATGGGAAATTAAAAGAAACAGGACTTCTTATTATTGCTGTCCCCAACCCTACTTCTTACGATGCAAAACATTACAAGGAATTTTGGGCAGCCTATGATGTTCCAAGACATGTTTATCATTTCTCAAAAAATGGAATGGAAAATTTGATTTCAAAAAAATCTGATTGGAAAATGAGAAAGATAAAACCATTGGTCCTGGATTCTTACTATATCTCCATGCTTAGCGAAAAATATAAAAAATCACCTCTATTTTGGCTAAAAGCGACCCTCTACGGAACGATTTCGAACGTAAAAGCCCTTTTTTCGAACGAATTTTCAAGTTTGATATACATTATCGAAAAAAGATAGAAAATCGATTTTAAAGCCATTTCTGAAAGCCAAATTTCAGCATTTTCAACAAAAAAATTAAAAAACTCAGGATAATTATTCCTGAGTTTTATTTTTTTAAAGAATATCAACTCGTACTCTTTCTTATTTTACTTCATCAAAAGTTAAAAAGAAATTAAATTTACCAATATTTCAATTTTGAATTCTTCTACCCTATCCTATTTTTTTACATGAAAAATATTAAACAATTTCAAATAGACAGAAATTCGAAAAACTAACAAAATTCTAAAAAGTGTAAAAAAAGTAAAAACAAATTCAATAAAAGAAGATTAGACTAAAATAAATCAAATCACTTTTTATTTTTAGAAAATATAGAAATACACGAAAAATTACTTTTTTGATTTTTAAGTAAATTCTGAAACTCACTTTTGAATAAAAATAGAAATCAAAATAATTCGGGTCATTGTATTTATAAATCCATAATGAAGCTAATCACTAAATTTTAATTTCCTTAAAAAAATAGATGCTGTCATATTCTCTACTTTAAGTTTTATATCCAAAGTTCCTTTTGCCCCAAAAATCTATGCATATAAAAAATTTAAGAAATGGAGATGTTGGATGAAGAGTATACATCGCCCCTACCCTCTTGCGGTTATTTGACAATACAGGAGTAATCTCTGATTACAAAATCATATTTTACTTTTTGAATGGTTTGAAATATAAATATCATTTACCATTGTGGATGGAAGAATATCAAGTTTTACAAAGAGCTATTATCAATAACTGCAGAGTTGTTGGCAATTTGGAAGATGTTCTAGAAATTATATCTAAAGTCTAATCAAATACCACTCGGCAGGTTAAGGATTTTAATCATCAATTACTTTATTTAACAGTTCTAATATAAAAATTAATTAATTGATTTTCAATTAATTAAATAACAACTACTCTCCATTATACAACATTTTCTCTTTCATTCAATGTTTAAGATTGTTTGGAGTAATGAGTACATTTTGAGACACTAGATTCTTGTCTGATCAAATATATTCACTGACTTTAACGATCACAGAAATATTATCCTAAATTAAAATATCTGTGATGCTTCTTTTCTATGCAAATTCCAGCCACAAAATTCATTCTTATATAAAAGCTTTTTAAACACTTAAGCTATTTAAGTGATATACTTTGTGTACAAGAAAGGACACCCAAGTTTTCTTGAAAATCAAAGATTTTCATCTTATGTGAACTTAATTTAGCCGTATTTCCTTAGACTTTCTAAAGTGTACTAAAGTGTTAAAAAAATAAAACCCTTTGTGACTTTTGCGGTTAAGTTTAAACAGACTTATAATTATAAATCCTGTTATTGGAAAATGAAAGTTATCTATATTTTTAAAATTAAAATTCTCTCCGGAGAAGCCCTCAATTACCTATACAACGCCATTACAGAAAGCCATATTTTAACCACTAAAAATTCATTCGTATACATCATAATATTTCAATTTTCCACAGAAAATATATTCCCCATCAACACTAAAAACTTAATGAGTAAAAAGACTTATCGAATGGAAAAACCTTTCTTTTCCTCACTTAAAAACAACTCATAATCCAACAAAATATGGGGATTTAAATAACAGATTATCTCTTTAAAAAGGCTGTCATAATATAACTGACTCGCACTTAATACACTAAAACAAGTATAACCTTAGGTTATATCTAAAAGTAATAGAAACTACGATCAATTCAGGATTTCTCAATAGAATTTCAAACATAAAAAAGCCTGCTAATTATATTAGCAGGCTTCGAAATATAGATATTTTATTCTTATTAATTGTTGATAGCAGCTACTCCAGGAAGCTCAAGTCCTTCAAGACTTTCAAGCATTGCACCACCTCCTGTAGAAACATAACTTACTTTATCTGCATATCCAAATTGTTTAACGAAAGCAACACTGTCTCCTCCTCCAACTAAAGAAAAAGCACCAAGTCTTGTTGCTTCAGCAATACTATCACCTAATGCAACAGTTCCCCCTGCAAAATGTGACATTTCAAAAACTCCAATTGGTCCATTCCAAAGAATAGTTCTCGAATTTAATAATACATCATTAAACTGGTCTCTTGATTTATGTCCAGCATCCAATCCCATCCATCCTTCAGGAATAGCATAGATGTCTGCTTCTTTTCTTTCAACATCATTACTGAAACTTTCAGCGATGATAGCATCAGAAGGAAGATAGATCTTCACCTTATGTTCTTTTGCCTTACCTAAGATTTCAAGAGCTAAAGGAATTTTATCTTCTTCTACCAATGAGTTTCCAATTTTACCTCCCAATGCCTTAATAAATGTGAAAGCCATTCCACCTCCAATAATCAAATTATCTACTGCCGGAAGAATATTTTCTATAATGGTAATCTTAGTTGAAACCTTAGATCCACCTAAGATTGCAGTAATAGGTTTTTCTCCACTTTTCAAAACTTTATCGATGGCTTGAAGTTCTTTAGCCATTAATAAACCGAAAAATTTAGTTGAATTAAAGAATTTTGCAATTACAGCTGTTGAAGCATGTGCTCTGTGTGCTGTTCCAAAAGCATCGTTTACATAAGCATCTCCAAGTTTAGAAAGTTGTTCAGCAAAACCTTCATCACCTTTCTCCTCTTCATTATGAAAACGTACATTCTCTAATAGTAAAATTTCACCCGGCTTAAGCTCAGAAGCAGCTTTCTCAGCCTTTTCCCCAATACACTCATCAACGAACTTCACTTCCTGACCAAGAACACTGGAAACCTCACCTAGAATATGTTTTAAAGAAAACTCATCCTTAACCTCTCCTTTCGGTCTCCCAAGGTGTGTCATTAAGATAACAGAACCGCCATCCTTAAGGATTTTCTCTACTGTTGGCTTTACAGCAACAATTCTGGTATTGTCCGTTACTTTCAGTTGGTCGTCCTGTGGAACATTGAAATCAACTCTTACAAGAGCTTTCTTATCTTTAAAATTGAAGTCGTTAATTGTTTTCATTTTTATATTTAGATTTATTTTTTTCTAAAATCACCTGGAAGCACCTATCCAGCTCTAGTGGCTTTTCAGCAAATTTCGCCAGAGGCCATTCCATCAATTTCTTCGATTTTTCGTTTCACAAATGTAAGGTTTTAAACTTTTTCAACAGATTGATTAAAATAAAAGTTTTCAAAAACTTTCCCCGAACCCAATCACCCATTAATCAACATTTCTTCTCTCTTTAAAAAAAAGAATAATGTAGTTGTTGTTGTATATTGTTAGTATCGGGGATAAGTTTTTAGCTTAAAATTGATAATACTCAACTAGTACTGAACTCATATTTAACTCACAATATAAATGCCTGTAAACCTGCATATTCAGACACTTATTCACAATTGTTGATAACTTTACCAAGAAACCATTATTAGTTATTTTATTATGGAAAAACCTGGGGATAGCTTGGGAAAAGATCTGGAAAGTTGTGGTGAAAACTTTCAAATGAATTTTCTATTACGAAATAAATTCTTCTTGAAAAATAGAAAGTTGAAAAAAGTTTTCCACAGTTATTAACATACCTTTTCACAATTAACTCACGGTTTACTAACACGAATTGTTATTATTCTTACCTTTGTAAGGAAATAAAATCTAAAAAAGCTTAATAAGAGTATTATGAAAAGAAAAATTGCGATCGCAGCGGACCATGCAGGCTATGAATATAAGGAGATTGTTAAGAACTACCTTTCAGAAAAGTTTGAAGTTCAGGATTTTGGAACGTTTTCCACAAACAGTGTGGATTATCCAGACTTTGTTCACCCTGCTGCAACCTCTGTGGAAAACGGAGAAAATGAGCTTGGAATTTTGATCTGTGGAAGCGGAAACGGGGTTCAGATCACTGCGAACAAACATCAGAAGATTAGATGCGCACTTTGCTGGATGCCGGAGATTGCAACATTGGCAAGACTGCATAATGATGCGAATATGATTTCTATGCCGGCAAGGTTTATATCAAAAGAACTTGCCATTGAAATTGTAGATAAATTTCTTTCTACAGATTTCGAAGGAGGAAGACACCAAAACAGAGTTGATAAAATTGCTGTTTGCTAAATACACTAAGGCTTGTAATTTGAATTACAGGCCTTATTTATTTTTTATTCGTACATTTGCAGTGTTCAATAGAAGCTATATTCTATTCTTCTCCAGAACCTTTATAATATTAAAACATATTAAATAGAAGGTTTTTCTCTTTTCTTCTCGATATTTGTATTAAATTTATACAAAACTAAAGCTTCCGTTATTAAGTAGATTTAGAAAAATAAGGTTGAATTAAACATTAAGGTTTGATGAAAAAAAGAATATCTGCAGTATTGTTTTTTGTGGCTTGCTGTTTCCAGGCTCAGAAAATAATGGTAAAGGATTCTTAAAAAAGTATAGAATGATTTTCAGAACAAAGTTCACCCGAACGGATGAATTTGAAATATGAGAATATTATATAGTAAGTAAAGAATAGAATATTGAAAAGTTACCATTGATAATACTTATATTCGATTAGAATATGATCATGATTAATAATCAATGAAAATAGGTAACTGAAATTTTTATCAATAGAGATGGTTACCATCTCATATTAAATTCAATCTTTAAAAAAGATGGACTTCTGACTTAGGGAGGAAGTAAAAAACGAATTAAAAAAGAAAATTAAATGTCAAAAAAAAGAAAATATATAAGTCATAAAAATGATTTGAAACTCATGGAAATCGGAAGATTAATCCTACGTTTCATGAATACAAACTCATCGAAAATTTATAATTATAAGCAGATTTCGGACGGAATAGATTACAAGAATCCAAGACAAAGAGAACTTGTAATCCAGGCTCTGCATAAACTTCAGGGTTCTGAAAAGATCAAGGAAGTTGAAAAAGGAAAGTATATCGTGAACATGAAAATTGCAGGAACGTTAACTGGGATTATTGATTTTAACCAGAGCGGAAATGCTTACGTGAATGTTGAGGGGATGGAAAATGATGTCTTCATTCATGCCAAAAATGTAAAGGATGCTTTGCAGGGAGATAAGGTTCTTATTATAACTTATCATTATAAAGGAAAGAAATTAGAAGGCTCTGTTTTGGAAGTTTTAGAAAGAACGAGAACGGAATTTGTGGGAACTTTTCAAAAGGTGGCTCATAAGGATTTCGGGTTTGTTGTTTGCGATAAAAAATCGATCAATACAGATATCTTTATTCCGAAAGATAAATTCAATAATGTTGAGGATGGAGACAAGGTAATTGTGAAGATGACAGAATGGAAACCTGGTGATAAAAACCCAGAAGGAGAAATTTTACAAGTACTAGGTGCTCCGGGAGAGCATGAAACAGAGATCCACTCTATTCTTGCGGAATATGGACTGCCTTATGAGTTTCCACCAGAAGTAGAGGCTGATGCAGATAAGATTGACAGAAGCATTACAGATGATGAAGTGACTAGGCGTTGGGATATGCGTAATATATGCACATTTACCATTGACCCTAAGGATGCAAAGGACTTCGATGATGCTTTATCTATGAGAAAACTGGAAAACGGAAACTGGGAAATTGGTGTTCATATTGCGGATGTATCTCATTATGTAGTTCCTGGTACCATCCTGGATGATGAAGCGTACAAAAGAGCAACTTCGGTTTACCTTGTAGACAGGGTTGTTCCTATGCTGCCGGAAGTATTGAGTAATGATGTTTGCTCCCTTCGTCCAAATGAGGATAAATATACATTCTCCGCAGTCTTTGAATTGAATGATGAAGCTGAAATCCAAAAACAATGGTTTGGAAGAACAGTAATTCATTCAGACAGAAGATTTACCTATGAGGAAGCTCAGGAGCGTATTGAAACTGGTGAAGGGGATCTGGCAGAAGAAATCAATACCCTTGATAAGCTTGCTAAGATCATGCGTAATGAACGTATCAGAAGAGGGGCAATTACATTTGACAGAAGTGAAGTAAGATTCAATCTGGATGAGAATAATGAACCAATAGGGGTTTACTTTAAAATAAGTAAGGACTCAAATCACCTGATTGAGGAATTCATGCTTTTAGCAAATAAAAAGGTCTCCGAGTTTGTATCCTTAACCAAGAAAAGAGAGATCACAAATAATACATTTATTTATAGAGTTCACGATGATCCGGACCCGGCGAAACTGGAAGCTTTAAGAGATTTTGTTTCTACCTTCGGATATAAAATGGACCTTGCCAATACCAAGAAAGTTGCTGAATCTTTGAACAAGCTTCTTCATGATGTAAAAGGAAAAGGCGAAGAAAATATGATTGAAACACTAGCGATGAGAAGTATGAGCAAAGCGGTGTATTCTACCGAACCAATAGGCCACTATGGTCTAGGTTTTGAGTACTATAGCCACTTTACCTCTCCTATCCGTCGTTATCCGGATCTATTGGCCCACCGTCTTCTTCAGCATTATCTGGATGGAGGAAAATCTCCTGGTAAGCCTGAACTGGAAGAAAAAGCAAAACATTGCAGTGCTATGGAAAGACTGGCAGCTGATGCTGAAAGAGATTCCATAAAGTATATGCAGGTGAAATTTATGGAAAAACATCTTGGCGAAACTTTTACAGGAGTAATTTCAGGAGTTGCCGAATTTGGATTCTGGGTAGAGATTCCAGAAAACGGTGCGGAAGGTTTGATCAAATTAAGAGACTTAGTGGATGATTCCTATGTGTATGATGCAAAAACTCACGCCGTATACGGAACCAGACACGGTAACAAGTATCAATTGGGAGATCAGGTTCAGATCAAGGTTGTAAAGGCCAATCTGATTCAAAAGCAACTGGACTTTAAGGTGGTTAGCTAATATCAATAATTAAGAAATAACAATAGAAAGAGATTGTTCCGTAAAGGAATGATCTCTTTTATTTTTAAGACCTATTAAAAATCATAAAATTGACTTTTAGCTGCCTGTTCTTACGACAAGGACTTCTCTGCTTCCCTCCTACAGCTTATTTTATTAAAAAAATCTCTTCTAAAATCAAGATCAAATGCAATTGATATATCACAACTTTATTGAATAATTAAATCATAAAGTATAACTTTGTATAAAACGGAATGAATTTTTTTCATTTTAAAATATATTAAATGCTTGAACTTGTACTATCTGCCATCATATTAGGATTCATGCTGAGTCTGGTTTTTATAGGACCTATATTCTTTCTGCTAATAGAAACCAGCTTCTCCAGAGGCCCAAAGCATGCCTTATCATTGGATCTTGGCGTTATCACCGCAGATTTATTATGTATTGTAGCAGCTTATTATGCCAGTACGGATATCGTAACTTTAATAGATAAACATCCCGGGTTTTACAGGATTACCTCCATTCTTATTTTTATTTATGGAATTGTGATGCTGGTTACTAAGACCAAAATGCATATGCCCGGCGAAGAAAGAATCATTGGACAAAATTATTTTAAGACCTTTTTTAATGGTTTTTTCTTTAATCTTTTAAATGTTGGAGTCATCCTTTTCTGGCTGGTAACGGTGATTTCCGTAAGGAATCAATATCCGGACACCAGCAGTTTTATTTTATACATAGGAATAGTTCTTGCCACTTACCTTTCCATTGATCTCGCTAAAATATTTCTGGCTAAACAATTTCACGATAAACTTACCCAAAAACTGGCCAACCAGATCAGAAGAGTTGTTGGGTGTATTCTTATTGTCTTCAGTTTCTTTATCTTCTTACAAAGCTTCAAGAAGTTCAATCAGTTTGAAAGACAGCTGGAGGAAGCAGAGAAAAAAGAAGTAAAATATCAAAAAACAAAATGAAAAAAATAATCTTTCCAAAACCCCTTAAGAAAGGGGCGAAAATAGCTGTTATCTCTCCTGCAGGAGCCGTAGATGCCTCTCAACTTGAAAAAGGCATAAAACTGATTAAAAGTAAAGGATTTGAGCCTGTTTTAGGAGAACATCTTTATACAAAGTTTTCCAATGGCTACAATTATGCAGGAACAGAAAAGGAAAGAATAAAAGATATCAACTGGGCCCTAAATGATAAGGAAATTGGAGCCATATGGGCTTCCAGAGGTGGCTACGGATGTCAGCATCTCATTCAGCATCTGAAGCTGAAAAACTTTACTGAAAATCCGAAGTGGTATATCGGTTATTCCGACAATACAGTAATCCAAAGTTATCTATTAAAAAAAGGCTTTGCTTCCATTCACGGACAAACCATTAAAACATCAAGCTTTGGAGTTACCGAAGAAAGCTACAATCTAATCTTTGATATTCTTAAAGGAAAAACACCTAATTACAGCCTAAAATCTCATCAATTAAATATAAAAGGTAATGTTGAGGGAGAATTGGTTGGAGGGAATTTAGCCCTTATTTATGCTCTTTTAGGAACCCAATATTCCTTCGATTTTAAGGATAAAATTCTTTTCATCGAAGATATTGGAGAAAACTTCTATGCTCTGGACCGTATGATCATGAGCCTGGAGCTGGCGGGGGTCTTCAATAAAATTAAAGGACTTATCATAGGTGGAATGACCAATATGGGAGATGAAAAGGAAAATAAAAGCTACGAAGAAAGCTTTGATAAATTTGCCTATAAACTGATCTCAGAAAGAATTTCAAAATATAAATTCCCCGTAGTATTCGGCTTCCCGAACGGTCATATTAAAGACAACAGACCGTTAATTATTGGAGGAAAAGCTAAAATGAAAGTTGAGACCAAGGTAAAGATTGAATTTTAAATATTAGCACTCTCCCACTCTGACATACTCAAACAACAGATATGGCTGATCATAATGACTTTGGAAAAAAAGCAGAGGATATGGCTGCTGATTATCTTCAAAAAAATGGCTATAAAGTTATAGGCAGAAACTTCAGATTTCAGAAAGCTGAGATTGATATTATTGCTGAAAAAGAAGATTTAATAATCATTGTTGAAGTAAAGGCCAGATCTACGGATGCATTTATGCTACCTCAGGAAGCCGTTACCAGAACGAAGATTAAGTCAATTGTAACCGCAGCTAATCATTACCTGGAAGAAACGGAAAAACAGAATGAAGTAAGATTTGATATTATCTCCGTTCTTCCTGATGAAAACAAAGATCTAATCATTGATCATATAACCGATGCCTTTCAGGCTTTTGATGCAAATTAACCATTAAAACAGAACCTAGTAATCATGATTCATTGTAACAAAAAATATCAATAATGTATCATTAGACATTGGTAAATTGTTGCATTCACATACTGGGATATTAAATAAATTAACGTTTATGAAGACAATATTAATCACCGGAGCCACTTCCGGAATAGGTAAATCTACAGCAGAGCTTCTGGCAAAACAAGGAAACAGAATCATCATTTGTGGAAGAAGAGAAGATGTACTTAAATCTTTAGATACTGAGTTTTCTCAATATACCGAAGTGTTTAGTTTGAGGTTTGATGTTACCAATCTTGAAGAGGTCGAAACCGCCATCAATTCTCTTCCGGAAGAATGGAAAGATATTGATGTTCTGATTAATAACGCAGGAAATGCTCATGGACTTGATCCAATCTCTTCAGGAAAGACTGATGATTGGGATTCTATGATTGATGGAAACGTAAAGGGATTGCTATATGTTTCCAAAATGATTATCCCATTAATGAAAACTAAAAACTTAGGTCACGTTATAAATATTAGTTCTGTGGCAGCAAGGCAAACCTATGCCAATGGAGTAGTGTATTGTGCTACCAAAAAAGCCGTAGATGTTATTTCTGAGGGAATGAGACTGGAGCTTACCGAATTTGGGATTAAGGTTACCAATATTCAGCCTGGTGCAGTAGAGACAGATTTCTCATTGATCAGGTTCAAAGGAGACAACGAAAAGGCTGCTACAGTATATGCCGGCTATGAGCCGTTGAAAGCTGAAGACATTGCAGATGCCATTGCCTACTGTATAAATGCTCCCAAACATGTTACCATTGCAGATATGACTATTTATCCAAGCGCTCAGGCGGAACCAAGAACAATCTACAAAAAATAGTCTCAAAATAATGGAGTAAATTTGCAAAATATTAAAAGCGATTTTGCCTTTTTGCAATTTTGCACTGTAGCTTAAAACGATAAAATGAAAATCCTATATCTAGAAACATCATCTAAAAACTGTTCGGTAGCCGTATCCGAAGACGACAAACTATTGTGTCTTTGCGAAGAGGTTTCCGAAAACTATAAGCAGTCTGAAAGTCTTCATACCTATGTAGAGTGGGCACTGGAAGGCGCCGGAATATCACTTAAAGATATTGAAGCCGTTTCCCTGGGAAAAGGCCCGGGTTCTTATACCGGTCTTAGAATTGGTGCAGCTTCTGCAAAAGGTTTCTGCTACGGACTGAAAGTTCCTTTTATTGCTGTAAATTCTCTTGAAAGCATGATAGAGCCGTTTTTAGGACATAACTATGATTTCATAGTGCCTTTGATCGATGCGAGGAGAATGGAGGTTTATACGGCCGTTTATGACGGTTCTACAGGAAAAGAACTCTCAGCTACGGAGGCGAAGATTTTAGAAGAAACCTCTTTTGAAGAATTTAAGGATAAAAAAGTAATCTTTGTAGGAGATGGGGCAAAGAAAGCTAAAGATATTTTAAATCTTCCGGATGCAGATTTTAATGAGAATATTTATCCGTCTGCCCAATACCTTATCAAAAAAACATTAGAAAAGATAAACAACAGGGACTTTGAAGATATGGCTTACTTTGAGCCTTTCTATCTCAAAGATTTTCATGGCGTAAAGAAAAAGAAAAGCGAAGATTAAATCTTCGCTTTTTTTATTTTTATTGTGGTCCTCCAGGAGGTACGTTTGGTTTTACGGGTTGGTTTGGAGTTCCAATACTGTTTTTCTGCTGTTGTACATTATTGGCAGGATTTTGTTGAGGAGGTGCCAATTCGAAGTTTTGCGAATTATTGATGCCTCCTTGTTTTTTCCCTCCTTCATTCATCATTTGCTGGGCTTCTTTATTAGGGTTACCAGACTGAATAGGAGAGGCGGGTTGTTCCATAATGGCATTTCCTTTATTATCGGTAGCCTGGAAGCTTAGTTCACTTTTCAGGTAGTTAAGCATTTCCTTGGCTCTTATCCCTTCAGGTGTTTTAGAATAATTCAAAGCAATTTGCTCAAGCTGAAGAATCATTACCTCTTTTCCGCTTGATTTTCCTGCGTTAAAGGCATTTAAGAGATATAATTTTGGAACCAGTGCATCCTTCGGAAACTTCTGAAGAGTCTGGTCAATAACCTGTCTGCTTTCTCCAAATTTTTCTGACTCATAAAGTGCATATGCTCTTTTGTATTCATTTTCAACATCTTCCGTTGATTTTACAAAAGAAACGTTTTTAGGATTTCTTGCAAACTCAGCGTAGGAAGTATAAGGATAATCAGTCAAAAGAATCTGTTTTGCCCTGTCTGATGCCTGAGGATTTTTCTCATAGTTCATGGCAAATATTTCATACAATGCCTGTAGCATTACCTTTTCTTCCGGTTTTACATCTACAAGATCATAAAGAGTTTTAGTAGCTAGGGGAGTATTGGTAAAATAATTTTGATACATGATACCAAGTCCTAAGGAAGCCGTATCCCTGTCCTTTTTTAACTGGCCCAATTTGCCCTGGTCGGTAGGAATCTGCTCAATATAATAGCTCGGTTCAAAACGTCTGGGATTAGGAGCTGAAGTAACCCCAAGAGCTTCGTTTTTCATATCCTCAATAGAAGCCATCTTTTTGGAAAAACGCCAGTTGTCAGAAAGAGCTCTGTCTCCCCAAACCTGCTTAAATGAAGACGTTCCCTTACTTACAGTTCCGGTATTATTGAAATAAAAACCTTTCGTAGTTACCCCAAAATCTTCAAAAGAATTGGAATTATTATTGGCAAAAATTGAATTAGAATTATAATCTCCCGTATCAAAGCCTTTGATTCTTTCAGCACGTTTTCTCTCTAGTTCTTCCTTTTCTTCCTTGATCTTTAATTTGGCAATATGCTTTGAGAAAAAATCTGTTTTCTGTGCATCATTCATTTTGGACAAAGAAAGAATACTGTCATTCTTCTTGATCAAATAATAGTTTTTGGAGATCTTTTTAATGTATTCAGACTGATCCTTCAACAGGATTTTTGATGGTTCATAGGTCATTACGGCAAGCGCAGAATCATAATAACTGCCGGCTCCGATATAGTCATTCTTATCAAGATAGTTTTTTCCTATCTCATAATAAGCCAGTCCACGGATTTGTGGATCAGAAACCTTTTCAAATAAAGACTTTCTGAAAAATTGCTGTGCTTCGTCTTTTTTTCCTGCTTTATTGGCCATTAGACCCAAGGCATAGTAAAATTCATTCTTTCGGGAACCATAAGTTCCTTTTTTACTGATTCCTTCCAGATAGTTTTTAGCACCATTGTAATCTCCTTTGCCATTAAAGGTTTTAGCAATGGCGATCTGAGATTTTACTTCAAATTCAAAATCACTGGAATACTTGTAGGCAGCTGTAAAACTTTCTCTGGCTCTATCATTTTGACCCAAATTTTCAAGAACCTGACCTCTCAGATAAGCAATTCGGCTCTTTAGTTTTCTGTTGGAATTCAGTTCGAAAGCAAGATCAAGTTCCTTGGATGCTTCTTCTTTTTTACCTGCATCCAAAAGGGATTCAGCATAATAAATGCTTAATAGTTTACCATAAGTTTTATTAATATCCTCACCCTTTAGCTTAGCAAAAGTTTCATGGGCTCTGTGGTAATCTTTAACTTTATCATAAGCCACTCCCTGATAAATTCTTGCCAACGGAATCCTTTTGTCATCTTTCATATGAGTGAAAACATAATTGAGGGCATCCATGGCCTGTAGAGGCTTATTCTGATAAATTCTTGACTGTGCAAGAATCATATAGGCATCAAAAATCTGCTTGTTTTTTTCTTCACCGTTTCGGGTTACAGAATATTTGTTAATGGCTTTTAGAGCCTTAGCTTCGGCAATTTCTAAAGTAGTGGCACCCTTATTCTGATTTTCATCAGGATTATTTTGACCTGGTCCCGGCGGCCCCTGCATATTGGGAACTCCCGAATTACCTCTTGATGAAGACCTGTTGGCTACTTCACCCATTTTCATTGAATTCTCTGCGAAAGCTGTTGATTGGCCAAGATCACTTCCTAATGGCTGATCTTCAAAAGTAAGGATAGGGATATAAGGAGCATAAAAATTATCCTTATGTCCTTTATCACGGGCAGTAAACTCACTGTTCAATGCATCTTTGGCATTAAACAGGGTGTTATAATATGTGGAAAACCCTTTCAATAGTTTTGATCGTTGCTCCGGCTTCTTTGTTTTGGTAGCACAGGATGCAACGAGGCATATCACTAAAAGGAACAATATATTCTTTTTCATTATTCAATATAACTCGCTAATTTGCTTTTTATTATCAGCAGTTTGATGATTTTGTAAAAATAATAAAATTTTATAATGAATAATATTTATATTTCTTTCTGAAATATTTTATTTCATCTTTATAGGGGGCAGGGGCCTCATAATTTTTTAAATTATCGAGGTTTCTTTCAAAATTTTATAAACAAGATGGGTAGGAAGTCCCATAATGGTATAAAAACTTCCTGTCATTTTACTGATTTTTGCCATTCCCAGCCACTCCTGAATACCATAGCTTCCGGCTTTATCAAAAGGTTTGTAATTTTGAATGTAGTAGTTTATTTCATCATCACTGATGTCATCCAATGTTACATCTGCTACATCCGTTTCAGTAAAGATCTTATCAGTAGTTTTAATCGTAATGCCGGTGTACACCTGATGGGTTTTTCCGGAAAGGCTGCGAAGCATACTGAAAGCATCTGCTTCATCCTTAGGCTTGCCAAGAAACTGATTATCAATGGCAACTACCGTGTCTGCAGTCAGTAAAACTTCGTCACCAGTCAGGCTTCTGAATGCATCTGCTTTTAATTCAGACAAATAAGCGGCTGCTTCTTCTATTTTGATGTGTTCTGGAAGAATCTCTTCACAGTCAATTTTTACCACTTCAAATTCAAAACCAAGGCTGGAAAGAAGTTCCTTTCTTCTTGGTGATTGGGATGCTAAAAGTAATTTCATGAATTAAAGATTATACAGATTGAGTGTTATCATCATGCCAGTTCCCCTGAACCTTCATTACTTGTTCAATTACATCACGTACAGCGCCACTTCCTCCTTTTTTAGGAGAAATATAATCAGATACTCCCTTTACTTCAGGAACAGCATTTTCCGGGCACGCTGCAATGGCAGAATTTTCCATGATGTGAATATCTGGAAGATCATCTCCCATGGTTAGAATCTCCTCATTTTTAAGGTTATACTTCTTTTTAAAATCTTCAAAATCTTCAATCTTATTATGAGATTTTGGGTAATAATCCTGAATTCCAAGATAATTGATCCTGTGTTTTACCATTTCATCATTTCCACCAGTAATTACACCTATCAAATAATTGTTTTTTAATGCTTTAACTACTGCATAGCCGTCCAGAACATTCATTACTCTGCACATATTTCCTCCAGGCATCAGATAAACACTTCCGTCTGTGAAAACACCGTCTACATCAAATACAAATGCCTTAATATCTTTTAATTTCTCTTTATAACTCATACATTTTTTGAATAGATTGATTCATCGTCCTGTAAATATCAAGACTTTCTTCATTTTTTATTAATTGCTCATGTAACTGTAAAACCCTTAGGTCATTTCTCACTGCGGGTCCGGTTTGGGCCATTTTGGGCTCTATTTCATGGATCTTCTGAACCGTTTCATCAATCAAAGGTAAAAAGTAATCAAACGGAATTTCCTGAGAATCTGAAATTTCTTTCGCTCTTGAAAAAAGATGGTTCACAAAATTGCAGGCAAAAACGGCTGTCAAATGAATGTATTTTCTTTTTTCATGATTGCTTTCCATTACATTTTTTGAAATCCTGGAAGCAAGTTCAACAAGAGTTTTCTGATCTGCTTCGTTCTCGGTTTCAATGAAAAAAGGAATTTTTTCATATTCCAGTTCTTTTGATTTAGAAAAAGTCTGCAATGGATAAAAACTTGATTTTCTGTATTCACCAATCAGAGTTTCCTTGGGAAGTGAACCTGAAGTATGGGCCACCAAACAATCTTTTTTTGTAATGATTTTTGATACTTGCTCTACAGAATTATCACTTACACAGATGATATAAAGATCTGCATCTTCCAAGTGTTCCGTGGAATACGGAATACTTAATTCTTCAGAAATCTTACTTAATTCTTTTTCGTTCCTGCCAAAAATCTGGGCCAGCGAAATCCCTTTCAGTGTGAAAGCTTTTGCCATATGATAGGCAACATTTCCGGAACCGATAATTACAATTTGCATCTAACAAATATAAGATTTTAAGCTGAGCCGGGAAAGGAAGATGAGTACAGAAGCCATGAAGATAAATAGAGGCACGTTTATTGCGTAACTGTCTCATATTATTTTTAATATTTAAACCGAAAATTGAATAATTAATTTAACTTTCAGTTATTTTTGTAATCCAAAACAATGAAAGGCATCTTATGAAGATTAAGGACGCGGAAATTATTTCGTTGATGCAGAACCCACGGACCCAGGATAGAGGTGTCCGTGCCTTGATGGATGCCTATCAAAGCAGATTGTACTGGCACATAAGAAGAATTATTGTGGACGGAGATCTTGCCCAGGATACTTTGCAGGAAACTTTTATTAAAGCTTATCAGAATTTTCATCAGTTCAAGAATGATAGCCAGTTGTATACCTGGCTGTACAGAATTGCTACCAATGAAGCACTGCAGCAGGTTAATAAAATGAAGAAAATGCAGAAAACGGATGAAGATCCGGAGTATCACATGCAGAATCTTGTTGCAGACAATGCTGATGATGATGCTGAAGAAATACAAATTTTGCTTCAGAATGCTATACAAAGCCTGCCCGAAAAGCAGAAACTGGTATTTATGATGCGGTATTATGATGATTTGCCTTATGAGGAAATTTCAAAAATTGTGGACATGTCTGTAGGGACATTGAAAACCAATTATCATTATGCTAAGCAGAAAATAGAAGATTATATTAAGAAAAATTACGAAAGATAATTTTTGATAAAACAAAGATGAAAGAGTTCGACATAGAAAAATTAGAACGTAAAAACATTTACAAAGTCCCTGATAATTTGTTTGAAAATATTCAGGAAGGTATTTTGAATGATATAAAGACAGAGAAACAAGCACCTGTCTTTAAGTTAAACTGGATGTATGCTGTAGCTGCATCATTGGCTTTGATCTTTGGGATAACATTTGTTTTTAATTACAATAATGATTCTGCAGATAAAGGGTTGAATTCAAAAGGAGTATATGCTATAAATAAGACAGAACCTAAAACGGAGGGCGAAATTGCATATGAAACATTGAAAGATGATTTAACTTCGGTTGAAAATAATAATCAAACATCTGTAAATCAGAAAGGTACTATTGATTTTTCCATCAACAATGGAAATCAAAAAGAAACAGTATCACAAAAACCGGTGAAAGCTGTAGTAAAAAAAGAAGAAAACAGAATGAATGAGTATCTGGATTCGTTTTCCAATTCCGAAATTGCAGAATTGGCCAGTAATTCAACTCAAGACGTTTATTTGGATTTATATAACTAATAAAGAAAGATGAAAAAGATAATATTGACGTTTTTTATTATTTATGGTTTTGGCTTTAATGCTCAAATCAATGATTATGATTGGAAAAAGATGGATCCTAAACAAAGAAAGGAAGTCATCAACAATCTTTCTCCTGAAGAAAGAAAGGAACTCTTGAAGAAATTCAGGAACAATATGATCATGGATAATTTGAATGTTGATGCCGGTGATAAAGCAGAATTTACACAGCTTTACAACGAGTATCTGGACAGTCAGAAACAGATAAAAAGTCAGTTTGATCCAGGCTTTAACCCTGAAACATTATCAGATGATGAAGCAAAGGCAAAATTGCAGCAAAGCTTTGAAATAGGACAAAAGCTTCTGGATAACAGAAAGAGATATGCAGAGAAAATGCAACAGATAATTCCCTGCCAGAAAGTTCTGAAGCTGTTTCAGTCTGAGGGTATGATGCGGGATAAAATGAATGAAAGAAAACCTCACGGAAACAATAATGCTACGGGACCTAAACAGACCCCATAATAGTTTATTTTTTTAATGTTGGACGGCTCTCACAGATTTTTTTGTGGGAGCCGTTTGATTAAATTTATATTTTTGCGGAAACTGATTTTATGAAGAAGATCCTTCAAATTGTACTTATTTGCATTAGCATAATCACTTTTGCTCAAAAGAAAGAGATTATAAAACTTAAAGGTAATATTCCCAATAACGGAGACCGTGAATACAGCGCATTACACGTTATAGACCAGAGAATAGATAAAAGCATAGGAATCCTTCCTTTTGATGATCATAAAGAAGCAAGAGAGATTGTTTTTGAAAATTCACCCAATGACGATTTGGGAAATTGGTATCGCAAAAGCAACTATAAAGGGGGAAAACAAGAACTGATTTTGGTTTTAAAGGCGCTTAAACTGTCTGTAAATGAGACAGGAAATACAAAAAATCTGGGAACTATCGATTTCTCAGTACATGCTTTTGCAAAAGAAGGAGAGCAATATCATTTTCTGTATAAAAAAGATACTGTTTTTGCTTTCAGTAATAAAGATGTTTCGGATGTTATGGTTAAAAATATTCATCATATTTTCTCAGGTTTTCTTTTATTGACCTATAATAAAAAACCATATGCAGATATTTTAACCCTTGATGAGGCTTCAGACTATGAGGGTTATATTAAAAATAACTACGAAATCTTTAGAACAGAAACTCTTAAAGAGGGTATTTATCTGGATCATATATCTTTTTTTAAGCAAATTCCAGAAGATGGAGATTTTGTTCTGGAAAAGAATGGACATAGTGGAGGGGTGGTAAGGGCTATAGCAGAGAAAGACGGGAAAAAAAAGAGGATTTCTGCTTCTAAGATGTTTGCATATGTAGAAAATGGGAAAGCTTATAAAAAAGTATCTGAAAGGTTTTTGGAATTGAACAGAAATAAAAAAGGATTTTATCTATTGTCTAAACCTGCGGACATTTTTTCAACAAATGCAAGTCCTTTTATGATGATGGGCCTGGCAGGAGTACTAATACAAAGTATAACAACAGAAAGGATAAACAATGATGCGGTGAAAGAAATTTATATTGATCCTCTTACCGGAGAATATGATATTTCTGAATAGAAATTAAATAAATTGATACATTAAGATAATGAGATACAATAATCTCTCTCTTTTTTTTATCTTTGCAAATTACAAGATTCTTAAATGAAAAACATACGAAATTTTTGCATAATCGCTCATATCGACCACGGTAAAAGTACCTTGGCAGACCGTCTTTTGGAGTATACGAATACCGTTACCCAAAGAGAATTACAGTCTCAGACGCTTGATGATATGGATTTGGAAAAAGAACGTGGGATTACGATTAAATCTCATGCAATCCAAATGGATTATGAATATAAAGGCGAAAAATATATCTTAAATCTGATTGATACACCGGGACACGTTGATTTCTCTTATGAAGTTTCCCGTTCCATTGCTGCCTGTGAAGGAGCGCTTCTTATTGTAGATGCTGCGCAGAGTATTCAGGCACAAACGATCAGTAATTTATATTTAGCCCTGGAAAATGATTTGACAATCATTCCGATTTTAAATAAAATTGACCTTCCATCTGCAAACCCTGAAGAAGTAACCGATGAGATCATGAACCTGATTGGCTGCGAATATGAAGATGTATTAAGAGTTTCAGGAAAGACAGGAGAGGGAGTTCATCATTTATTAGAGCAGATCGTAGATAGAATTCCTGCACCCGTAGGAGATCCTGACGGTCCGCTTCAAGCATTGATTTTTGACTCTGTGTATAATCCATTTAGAGGAATTGAAGCCTATTTCAAGGTAGTAAACGGAAGCATTACTAAAAATGAAAAAATTAAATTCTTTGCTACCGGTAAAGAATATGGAGCTGATGAAGTAGGTACCTTAAAACTGAAGCAGGTTCCAAAGAAAAGTGTTCAGTGTGGAGATGTAGGATATTTGGTTTCCGGTATTAAAGATGCCCGTGAAGTAAAAGTAGGAGATACAATTACTTCATTTGACAAACCTGCTGCTGGCCCAATCGATGGATTTGAAGAAGTAAAGCCAATGGTATTTGCCGGTATTTATCCAATTGATTCTGAAGATTTTGAAGAACTAAGATTCTCCCTTGAAAAACTTAGGTTGAATGATGCTTCCCTTGTTTTCGAACCGGAAAGTTCTGCCGCTCTTGGTTTTGGATTCCGTTGCGGATTCCTGGGAATGCTTCACATGGAGATTGTTCAGGAACGTCTTGACAGAGAGTTCAATATGAACGTAATCACGACGGTGCCTAACGTTTCTTATTTTGGATATACTAAAAAAGAACCTGAGGTTCCTATCTTGATTAATAACCCATCGGAAATGATGGATCCATCCACAATGGATAGAGTAGAAGAGCCATTCATTAAGGCATCTATCATTACAAAATCTGACTTCGTGGGAGCTGTAATGACTCTGTGTATTGAAAAAAGAGGAGAGATTGTTAACCAAAGCTATTTAACATCAGAAAGAGTAGAATTGATTTTTAATATGCCTTTGGCTGAAGTTGTTTTTGACTTCTACGACAGGTTAAAATCAATCTCTAAGGGATATGCATCATTCGATTATCATCCAATCGGATTCAGAGCTTCAAAGCTTGTGAAAATGGACATCCTGATCAACGGTGATATGGTAGATGCCCTTTCATCTTTGATTCACGACAGTAATGCTTACTATATCGGTAAAAGAATGTGTGAAAAGCTTCGTGAACTAATCCCGAGACAACAGTTTGATATCGCTGTTCAGGCAGCTTTAGGAACTAAGGTTATCGCAAGAGAAACCATTAAGGCCCTAAGAAAAGATGTTACTGCAAAATGTTACGGAGGAGATATTTCCAGAAAGCGTAAGCTATTGGAAAAACAGAAAGAAGGTAAGAAGAAAATGAAGCAGATCGGAAGGGTAGAAGTACCACAATCTGCATTTATGGCTGTATTAAAGCTTAATGATTAAGACAAACATTAATGATATTAAAACCGGTATAACTACCGGTTTTTTTGTGCTTTTATTTTTATAATTGAAGTCTATTTTTCTTTTAAAAGGTATTTTATAGCAATCCAGTTAACATAATATAAGTTTTTATATTCTGATATTTCTTTATACTATATTTATGCAAAATTAATTTCCATGAAAAAAATCTATTTGCTTAGCGGAATTTTGTGCTCCGCTTGGTTTTATTCCCAGAGTTTTGTGGGAGGGCTCAATTCTGGTGGGGTATCCCATGAGAATCTTATTCATTCTGTTGGAGAAATTTATGTAGTGCCTACCAATCCTGATGAACAGAATTCCGGTACGTTGGGAGTGCTGTCTCAGACCGTATTAACCGTTTTAGGCGTTAATGAGGTGGTTACTAATCAAGAAAAAATAAATGTTTTTCCTAATCCAACAGCAGATTATATTACCATTACAGTCTCTTCAAAGAAAAAACCGAAAGATGTTTCGATATATGATATGTCAGGAAAATTGGTTTCTCAAAAAGAAATTAATAACAGCCGTATTGATCTTTCGTTTTTGCCTAAGGGAGTTTATATGCTTACATTCAATGATTTAGAACTAAAACCTGTAAAAATTATAAAAAAATAAACCAGTACCATGAAAAAACTATACACTCTTATTCTAGCTCTTTCCACGGCTGTTGTTTTCGCACAGCTTCCTAATGCATTTTCTTATCAAGCTATTGCTTTTAATTCAGGTGGAGCACCCGTAGCGAATGGCAATGTATCTGTGAGAATCAGTATTTTAAATAATTCTGTGAATGGAACCAATCTTTATACTGAGACGCATTCTAAAACAACTAATTCTAAGGGATTAGTTAACCTGAATATCGGACAGGGAACACCTGTTTCCGGAGTATTTTCAGGAATAAACTGGTCTGTAAATTCCAAATTCATCAAAGTGGAAATGGATCCTGCAGGAGGCAGTAATTATACCAATGTTGGTACAAATCAGTTAATGAGTGTCCCTTATGCTATGGTCGCTCAAAAAATTGATGTTTCTTCCCCAAATTCTTCAATAGGAGATGATATTGTTGAAGGAAAAAGTAGTAATTATTATTTTCTGGATAAGTTTGACCGCAAGATATATGCTTTTAATTCCAAAACAGGAACTTGGTCTTCCAAGCTATATAATGTAGGATATAGTAACAATAATATACTTCCTACCATTACGGCTTCCAATGGTAATATTATATTCACAGACAAATATGAACGAACAGTAAACGTTTTCAACTCCAAGACTGGAAATTGGTCTTCCCAGCTTTATAATATTTGGTATTATAATAATGGTTATTTGAGTCCTAATGTGGTAACCTTAGATAGTGGTAATGTAATGTTTATTGATAATCATGATCATAAAGTATATACATTTAATTATATTAGCGGAGGATGGGCAGAAAAAGAATTCAACATAGGTTATCCTAACAATAATATTGCTCCTACCGTTATTTATTCAGGAAGTAACTTCGCATTCGTAGACAAATATGAGCATAGTGTAAAAGTGTTCAACTCAAAAACTATGGAATGGAAGACTCAGGAATTTAGCCTTGGATATTTTTACAATGATGGAGGTTTAGGAAATCCGGAAATCACGGTTTCTAATGGGAATTTCCTTTTTACAGATAAATATGATCATAAAGTTTATGTATTTAATTCAAAAACAGGAAACTGGGTGGCTCAGGAATTCAATGTAGGATATTTTAATAACAATATGAGTACTCCGACTACCTTGGTATCGGAAACAAAATAAATAAAAAACCCGCATCAATGGATGCGGGTTTTTTATTTTAATTCTTACGGGTGAATTTTATTTCCATGGTTTTCATTTCTTTTCCTGTTTTAGGATTAGGCCCATACATTTCCAAAGTATGGTTATTGTCATCCGTAAAAGTATAGACCTCCCTTACGTCACATTCTTTTCCCGGTTGGCTAGGGTCTGTCATTTTACCTTTAAAATCAATTGATTTTTTAGCCGGATCCCAGTCTCCTTCAGCACGCATTAAGCCTGTTCCCATGTTGTCTATCCACGTACTTACAAACTTTTTCTTGGCGTTATCATATCCCATTACGCTCATGCCTTCAAATGGCATTCCCATGAAATTTCCTTTGTAGTTACTTACCTGATAACGGCCTTCAAAAATCATTTTATTAGTACATTCCGAAGTACTGGTAACTGCTTTTCCGCTATCGTCCATCCACATACTGGTAGCGCCGGTCCAATTTCCATCAAATTTGGCCAGCATTTTATGCATGTCACCCGGAGTTGCAAATTCCATCCATGCTTTTGTAGCGGTTGCAGAATCTACAGGCTTCCATTCAGAAGCTGAAGCCATAGAATCTTTTTTATCTGAGCTTTCTGAGGCAGAGGTTTTTACTTTTTCGCATGATGCAAGTAAAAAACCGATCGAGATGATTGCTAATAAATTTTTCATAAATATTTAATTTTAAGTTGGTTATAATCATAACTTAAAGGTAAGAACTTTTATTATAGATGAAAATATTTTTTATTCTTGTGATAAATCGTAGCTTTGTGTATTCGTAACGCAAATTAATTTATGGAGTCTCCTAAAAAACTACAAGATATAAAAGTGGCTGTTGATGCTGTTATTTTCGGCTATTTCGATAAGAAAGACCTGCAAATACTTTTAATCAAAAGAAATATTGAGCCTTTTAAAGGTGGATGGGCCCTTCCCGGAGGATTGGTTCTTGATGATGAAAATCTAGATGATGCGGTCAAAAGAGAGCTGCATGAAGAGGCCGGCATTAAACCCGATTTTTTAGAGCAACTCTACACATTTGGGAACGTAGGTCGTGATCCCCGAAATAGAGTGGTTTCTGTGGCTTATTTGGGGCTTGTAAATCCATCTTACCACGAACTGTTTGCAGATTCTGATGCAGATGATGCACAATGGTTTAGTATCAATAAGCTTCCATCGGTTGCCTTTGATCATAAAACGATTATTGACATGGCCTTAAAAAGACTTCGTACTAAAATTCAATACCAGCCAATCGGCTTTAACCTTCTCAATGAAGAGTTCCCTTTCTCGGATCTTGAAAATCTTTATAAAACAATTGTAGGACAGGAAATAGACCGAAGAAACTTCCGTAAAAAAATAATGAGCTATGGACTGCTTAATGAAACCAATAATGTTAAAAAAGAGGGAAGCGGAAGACCGGGAAAGCTTTTTACATTCAATCAGGAGAAATATAAGGAACTGGAAGAAGAAGGTTTCTATTTTGAAATCAAATAGATTTGTCTAAAAGATGATCTAAATATTTATAAACAGGATTTGTGAAATGAAATAAATCTAAGCGGGCTTTGGCCCGTTTTTTTTTCAATATACATTCCGTAGGCATTGGCCAAAATGTATGGAATTCTTATTTTTTGTATAAATATTTTATCATTCTATTTTTTTATTGAAAATTTAATATATGAAAGTCAAATAGTTATACTTATTAGTGTAAAAATGACACAAATAAATTTGGAGGATAAATTAATATTCCTTTAAATTTGTGTAAAAATAACACATAATGGATTACACCCTACAAAATATTAAAGACAGATTTCAGAGAAAAGAAAGAATAAAGTTTCTGTTTTTCTGGGGACATACGGTTAAGAATGAAATTACCAAATCCTGTTTTAGTCAATGGTTTTCAGGAAGATTTGAAGAAAACGGAATCATTTATAAAACGGCGGAACATTATATGATGGCCGGAAAAGCAAGATTATTTAATGATACTGAAACCCTGGAAGAAATATTGCAAGCGGCTACACCCAATCAGGTAAAAAGCCTGGGCAGAAAAGTAAAGAACTTTGATCCAAAAATTTGGGACGAACAGAAATATGAGATTGTAAAAAATGGTAACCTTTTAAAATTCTCTCAAAACAGAAAATTTAAAGAATTTCTTTTATCTACCAACGATAAAATTATTGTAGAAGCCAGCCCTTATGATAAAATCTGGGGAATAGGAATGCTGGAAACGGATTCAAGAGCAGAAAACCCATTGCTATGGAACGGAGAAAATCTTTTAGGATTTGCCCTGATGGAAGTAAGGGATGAACTGAGAGGGTAAAAACACAATAACCAATCACCCAATAGTAATCATGGAAAAAATAGAATTACACCCACAGATATTTCTAATTGAAGATTTCCTCACGGAAGCTGAATGCAATGATTATATAGTTTTGTCACAAGAAAAGGTTTTTGAAGAAGCCAAAATTAATGTGGGAGGAAGACAGCTTATGAGCAAGGGGATCAGGAATAATGACCGACTGATGATTTTTGATAATAATCTGGCAGAAGAACTTTTTAAAAAAGCGGCTGAATTTCTTCCACAAGATCATGAAGACTTCACACTTCTTAATTTTAACGAGATGTTCAGAGTATATAAGTATTCTACAGGACAGCAATTTAAGATGCATCGTGACGGAAGTTATATAAGAAATGATCAAGAAAAAAGCTTTTACACATTTTTGATCTATTTGAATGATGATTTTGAGGGTGGAGAAACAGAATTTGAAAACCTGTTTACCGTTGCCCCTAGAAAAGGAACAGCATTAATCT
Organism: Chryseobacterium aurantiacum; assembly: GCF_003020585.1. Taxonomy (GTDB): domain Bacteria; phylum Bacteroidota; class Bacteroidia; order Flavobacteriales; family Weeksellaceae; genus Chryseobacterium; species Chryseobacterium aurantiacum. The sequence goes on along the minus strand of NZ_PXUE01000006.1, from coordinate 116,356 downwards.
TTTACCACCCCTTAAGGCACGAAGGAAAAACATTAATCAGTGGTTTGAAGTATGTTTTAAGAACAGATGTAATGTATTCCCGTAACAAGTAAAGAAATAAATGCGGGAATAGTGCACTGCTATGTCTTTTTTAATTAGCGTAATAATAACACAAAAAAAACAATTGGATATGGAAGATGAATTAAAACCAAGATTTATCGAATCATTACAAAGAAATAATGACCAGATCAGAGAAGACCGCGCAAGAACAATTGGAGAAGATTCAGAATTGATCTACAGGCGAAAGGTTGAAGATATTGAGTTGAAAATAAAAAGACTTGAACGCGAGCAGGAAGGGCTTATTGATATCAGCCCTTTGGACAGAAATAGTTTGACTTTTGCGGATTTTAACCCAGAAGCATTCATTCAGAAAGACATGGAATTATCATTAACAATCAGAAATCTAAATATCCAGCTCGAAGTTACCCAAAAGAGATTTGAATATTTATTCGGAAAAACATTTTAGCTATGGGAAGTACAAGATACGATATAGACGCTCGTTATGACAGAGCAAGCAAAGCCGGTTATGGAACAAAATCTGCCGGAGAAATCTTCACACAGAATGCCAAAAGAACAGCGCATAAAACAATGATTCCTCATGGTATTTCTTTCAGGGAATCCAGAGACTCTGAAGTACATCCGAATACGGTTCCCATTATTTTGGGATTGGATGTGACCGGAAGTATGGGGCATATTCCGCATGAGCTGATCAGAGAAGGCTTGCCTAAGCTGATGGGAGGGATTATTCAAGGTGGAGTTCCGGATCCTGCATTGCTTTTCCTGGGAATTGGTGATCATGAATGTGACAGCTATCCATTACAGGTAGGGCAATTTGAATCAGGTGATGAAGAATTAGATATGTGGCTTACCCGTACCTACATTGAATCCGGAGGAGGTGGAAATGCTGGTGAAAGTTACCTTTTGGCCTGGTATTTCGCCGCTTTCCATACCAGAACGGATGCCTTTGAAAAAAGAAAACAAAAAGGATTGTTGTTCACAGTAGGAGATGAGCCCTGTCTTAAAGTACTTTCGGCATCTGCCATTCGGGAAATTATGGGTTCAGGGCAACAAACCTATACGCATTATGAATTACTGGAGGAAGCAAAAAAAAGATACGAAGTTTATCACATTAATGTTCTCCATTCAGATCAGGCGGTAAGAGCAAACAGAGGGTGGAGAGAACTATTGGGACAAAACTGCCTATCAATTGAAGATCATAGAGAAATTCCTGATGTTATTAAAAAAATTATCTATGAAAAATATAAGGATCAAACCTTTGGAACAACAGATTTAGGAGGAATAGACAACGTTAAAATGCTTTAGATGATGAAAAAGGCGCAAATAGTTATAGGATTAGGCTTCGGAGATGAGGGAAAGGGAATTACTACAGACTTTTTAGCTTCTCAGAATCAAAATTCTGTGGTAATAAGATTTTCAGGAGGGCAGCAGGCCGCTCATACGGTCATGATTGATGATCTGAAACACATTCATTCCAGCTTTGCAAGTGGAGCACTTCGAGGATTACCCTCTTATTTTGCGGAAAATTGCACCATTCATCCTGAATTTCTATTGAATGAAAGAGAGGAATTAAAGGAAAAAAACGGAAACATAGAACTTCATATTCATCCATTGGCCAAGGTAACCACCCCTTTTGATGTCTGGCAAAACAGAACAAGCTCAAAGAACCTGGAACACGGTACCTGTGGTAAAGGAGTCGGAGCAACAATGAAGAGAAACGAAAGTCCTTATAAACTATTTGCCATTGATCTTATAGGACCAAGAGAAATGTTAATAGAAAAGCTAAAAGGAATTGCTTATTACTATGGTCTTATGGAAGAAGATCAGATAGAAAAGGAACTAAAGTCTTTTTTAGAAGCCATTGATAAGATAGATTGGAAAATAGATGATTATAATTATCTGAAATCATTTGAAAACCTCATTTTTGAAGGGAGCCAAGGAATTTTACTCGATATGGATCATGGTGTTTTTCCGAATGTAACCTATGCCCACACCACCTCAAAAAACGCATATGAGATTTGCAAACAGCTCAAAATTGATGAGATCGAAATGTATTATGTGACAAGAAGCTATGGGACGCGCCACGGAAATGGCTGGATGAGCAATGAAAAGGAGATCATTTTAAAAAACAATGAAGAAGAAACCTGTACCTTTAATGAATACCAGAAAGAGCTTAGGTTTGGAGATTTAGATTATAAGCTACTGAATTATGCCTTGAAGTTAGATGCAGCTTATACTTTGTCAACAAAAAAGAACCTTGTTGTAACCTGCTTAGACCAAATTGATGAAAAATTTAAAATTGATAAGCTGGAAGTAAAATTTGACGCCATTTACGGATCATACTCTCCCTACGCAAAAGATTTTAAAAAGCTCTTTTAAAGCCAGTAAGATAAGGTATTAATTCTATATTTAATGTGGGAATAGAATGAGGTTGAAATAATGATTTAAAAATAAAAGATGAAAGAATTTGAAATAAGAGCAGATTATAACGGAGATACTATCGTTGTATATCAGGCTTACAATAATGAAATTGCAAAATCTGCAGTAGAAAATCAGAAATTTTGTGCTCCTTTTTCGTTTAACAGAATGACTTGGATTAAACCGTCTTTTCTTTGGATGATGGAACGCAGTAACTACGGGCAAAAATCAAATCAAGAATGTATTCTTGCAATACATATTAAAAGAGAAGCCTGGGAAAAAGCTTTGAATCAGGCTATTTTAACCTCTCCCGAAAAAAGAGTTTACTCCAATCCTAAAACTTGGGAGGAGCAATTTGAAAATGCAAAAGTGTATATGCAATGGGATCCTGAGAGGAATATCAGAGGAAACAAATTGGATTATCGTTCAATTCAGATAGGAATTAGTCGTTATTTGATAGAAGAGTTCAACGAAGAGTGGATTGTAAAAATAGAAGATTATACGCCTTTGGTAAAAAAGATCTTAAGTTTTACCAAGCAAGGAGATTACAATAAAGCAAAGAAGCTGTTGCCAATAGAAAAAATATATCCATTATCAAAGGAATTTGCCCATAAAATAGGAGCAGATATTTAAAAATAGAGAGGATGAAGACAAAAAGACTTTACAGGCCGGTAGGAGAAAAAGAAATGATTTTGATTATAGAAAACGGATTTAAAAATTTCCCGCCAAGATTGGAATGGCAGCCTATTTTTTATCCTGTTCTTGATGAAAATTATGCTTCTGAGATTGCTGAGAAATGGAATACCAGAGATGAGTTTGGAAATTTTCTTGGCTTTGTAACTCAGTTTGATATATTGGAAGAAGTGGCAGATCAATATCCTGCCCAAAATGTAGGAGCCAGAAACCATAATGAATTGTGGGTTCCGTCAGAAGAACTAAAAATATTTAATGAAGCTATCGTCGGAAATATTGGAGTGATAAAAGTCTTTATCGGAAATGACTTTAAAAAATCTGAAAATAACGAAATAGCTAAGCTGATAGCTATTTTAAAATAATAGCTATGAATGCGCTTGCGAAAAAATAGTGTATTCATTGCAAAAAAATAAAACACAATGAAAATTGAAATAATAAAAGGAGACATCACAAAGATCCAAGCTGATGCGATAGTAAATGCAGCCAATTCGTCCCTATTGGGTGGTGGTGGAGTAGACGGAGCTATTCATCGTGCCGGAGGACCATTGATTTTAGAAGAGTGCAGGGCGATAAGAAATAAACAAGGCAGATGCAATACGGGAGAAGCGGTTGTAACTACAGCGGGAAATCTTCCTGCACAATATGTGATTCATACTGTGGGACCCGTTTGGAACGGAAATGAAGAAAGAGAATCAAAGCTTCTGGCAAACTGCTATTATAATTCTTTAAAATTAGCAGAAAGTCTTGGTGTGAAAACCATTGCCTTTCCTAATATCAGTACAGGAATATATAGGTTTCCAAAAGAGCTGGCAGGAAAAATTGCCTTAGATGAGGTAAAAAAGTTTCAGTCAGAAATCATAAAGAAAATTATATTTGTTTGTTTTGATGATGAAAATGAAATGATCTACAAAAAACTATTAGATTAAACCAATGAAAAAACTAACCATATTAAGCGGAGCAGGAATCAGTGCCGAAAGCGGAATACAAACATTCAGAGACGGAGATGGTCTCTGGGAAAACTATAAAGTAACAGACGTGGCAAGTCCGGAAGGGTGGAGAAGAGATAGAGAGATGGTTTTGGAATTTTACAACCAAAGAAGACGCCAGCTTCATGAAGTAGAACCTAACGAAGCCCATCAATTACTGGCAGAACTGGAGAAACATTTTGAGGTTCAGATTATTACCCAAAATATAGATGATCTGCACGAAAGAGCAGGTTCCACCAATATTCTTCACATTCACGGAGAATTGTTCAAGTCTTGCTCATGTAATAATAAAAGCCTGATTTATGAACAAAAAGGAGATATCAACCTTGGTGACAAAGCCGAAGACGGAGCCCAGTTAAGACCCTTTATTGTCTGGTTTGGGGAGGATGTTCCTTTGTATCAGACGGCGAGAGATCTGGTAAAAGATTCAGATATTTTAGTGGTTATTGGAACCTCACTACAGGTATATCCAGCGGCCGGACTGATCCATGATATCAAGGATGATTGTCTTTTAATTGTAATCAATCCCAACGAAACAGGTTTTGGCTACGGGCAAAGAGCCGTAGTGATGAAAGAACCCGCAACAAAAGGAATGAAACTGTTATTTGATAAACTGGTAAACCTTGCCTGAGGGATAATAAATACTCCATATAATAATGAAACCCTTCATAAAAATAATATCAAACCTCTTTTCCCCAAAAGAGGAAGTAGACTTAAAGAATCCCCCTGAAGAAAGGCTACCTGGATACAACGAAAAAGTAGAAGTTGATAAATACATGGAAATTGACCATGCTGGGGTAAAGAATTATGAAGATTATTTATTCAGAACGCCGGATGAAATATTGAAGATATTCAATAATAAAATGTTGCTTTGGGTGGATCAGAAAAATAATTTACTAGGATTTTCAGATAGCAAAAGAAGTAAATTATTTATTTTGACTGATATTAAAGGGTTTGAAATTCAGAATATGCTTCCTGCAAAAGGGCAGGGAGGTTCGTTTCTTTCCGTTTGTTTATCAAATGGGAGATTCTCAGAGATTTCTGAAGCCGGAGTTTATACCTTTGATAAATATGCAGATGACCTATCAAAAATAACAGGAATAGCAGTGACGTTCGCCCCCGAATATTATAATTGCTAATTAATAAGAACACCAACCATGAACGAAATAGAAACAAAGAAAATAAGTAAATTTTTAAGCCTTATTCTAAGGCACCAACCTGAAAGTATAGGCCTAAAGCTAGATGAAAGCGGATGGGCAAATGTAGAAGAGCTGAGAACAAAATCAGCTAAAAAAAGAATGCATTTTACCATAGAGGAACTAGATGAGGTAGTAGAAACCAATAATAAGAAAAGGTTTGCATTCAATGATGATAAAACCAAAATCAGAGCCAGCCAGGGACATTCTATCGATATAGATCTGGCCTTGGAAGCATTGCAACCCCCTGAATTTCTTTATCATGGAACTGCAGAAACTAATATATCTTCTATTTTGGAAAAAGGAATCGAAAAAAGAAGCCGTCAACACGTACATTTAAGCGCAGATAAAGAAACTGCTATAAAAGTTGGAAGAGACATGGTAAGCCCGTTATTCTGACCATCAGAACAGGAAAAATGCACGAAGATGGACTGTTCTTTTATCAGTCTGCAAACGGAGTATGGCTCACGCACTTTGTAGATTCAAAATATATATCGAAATAGCAAGATAAAAGAACCCACGAAAAGCATAAAAATTGTAAAGCCAATTAAGAGATAGGTAAAAATATAAAAGATGAGCAGAACTTTAGTAATAGGTGACATCCACGGAGGGTTTAAAGCATTGCAGCAAATTTTTGAACGTGCTGAGGTTACTCCAAATGATAAATTAATCTTCCTTGGAGACTATGTAGATGGTTGGAGTGAATCTTCGCAGATTATTCAGTTTCTAATAGATCTTTCTCAAAAGCAAGAGTGTATTTTCATTAAAGGAAACCATGATACCTGGTGTGAAGATTGGCTGGCACTGGGACAAGATCCTGATATGTGGCTTTTTAATGGCGGAAAAAGCACGGTGGAAAACTATGCAGAGTATCAGTTGGAAGACCTGGACAGTCACCTTGAATTCTTTCAAGGGATGAAAAGCTATCATGTGGACGATCAAAACCGATTATTTATTCATGCAGGATATGCTTCCATGCATGGTCCCGAAAAAGAAGTGTATTCCAGCAACTACCGCTGGGACAGAACCCTTTGGGAAACGGCAGTAGCAATGGATCAGAAACTAAAAAAGAATTCCGAGTTATACCCGAAAAGACTGCTTTTATTCAAGGAAATATTTATAGGGCATACCCCAACACTGGATATTGGAAGTAAAATCCCTGTAAACAAAGCCAATGTCTGGAATATGGATACCGGAGCAGCTTTCACAGGAGCTCTGTCCATCATGGATATAGACACCAGAGAATTCTGGCAAAGTGACCCGCTTCCATCCTTGTATCCTGATGAAAAAGGAAGAAATAAATAATTTTAAATAAACCTCATACGTTTTCGAAACCTATGAGGTTTTTCATTTTTACAGAACAATTTCGTCTTTTTGTCATTTTACTTTTTTTGACATCTTCATATTGACTAATTTTAAATCCAGAAAATAATAAGTCAATGAAACTGAAATACCTACTGCTCACACTGAGTTCATCACTGCTTTTTGCTCAGAAAACATTTCAGACTCCTTTTGAAAAAGGGAATGGTAACCAAACTGTTACCTATGATGAGATGAATTCTTATTATGAAGATTTAGCCAAAAACTTTAATACCATTCAATATCTTAAAAAAGGAGAAGATGATAATGGAAAACCCATTTATGTGATCATTTACAACCCCTTTCCGGAAAAGGATATTGATAAACTGAGAAAAAATAAAGCTGTTCTCTTCGTTAATAACGGAATCCATCCCGGAGAGCCAGACGGAATTGATGCAACCATGATGCTGATGCGTGACCTGGCAGCCAAGAAGATTAAGACACCCCAAAACTTTGTTATAGCCGCTATTTCTGCATACAATATCAGCGGAATGTTGAACAGAGGATCCCATTCCAGAGCTAATCAGAACGGGCCGGAACAATATGGATTTAGAGGAAATGCAAGAAACTATGACTTGAACAGGGACTTCATTAAGGCAGACTCTAAAAATGCAAAAAGCTTTCAGGAAATTTATCAATGGCTAAAACCGGATGTTTTTATAGACAATCATGTAAGTAATGGGGCAGACTATCAATATACATTTACTTATATTTCAACATTTAAAGAACGTTTGGGAGATGTTCTTGGAACCTATTTCTATAATGACTACCAAGCCAAAAACCTTGATGATATGAAGAAATTAGGATATGAAAGTACTCCCTATGTAAACATTCACGGCGATGTTCCTGAAGTTGGTTTTGCATCCTTTGAAGATTCTCCGAGATATTCCACAGGGTATACAACCTTGTTCAATTCATTGGGTACAGTCCCTGAAACCCATATGCTGAAACCATATGACAAAAGAGTAGATGCTACTTACAAATATATGCAGGTTAATCTTCAGAATTTAGATAAAGACTATCAAAAAATAAAGCAGCTTCGTCTGGATAACTTAAAGCAATACCAGGCAGGAAGGCAATACGGGATCCGATGGAAAATAGATTCTACAAAGTTTAACACGATGGATTTTAAAGGGTACGAGGGAAAATATAAACCCAGTGAAGTTTCCGGAAAACCAAGACTGTACTATGACAGAAGCAAACCATTTACAAAAAATATCAAACTTTTTACCACCGCCATTCCTACAGGGTATATTACCATTCCTAAATACTACATAATTCCGCAGTCACAGTACAAGGTTATTGAAGAATTCAAAAGAAATGGAATTCAGATGAAGCCCATTCAGAAAGACAGTACAGTTTTAGTAGAATCCTATAAGATCAGAGATTTTAAAACCGTAAAAAATCCTTACGAGGGACATTATCTGCATTATGAAACCACTGTAGACAAAGCTTCTAAAAATAAAATATTTACCGCAGGCGATTATATGATTTCTACCAACCAGCCTGGTGTAAAATATATTATTGAAACCCTTGAGCCTGAGGCTTTAGACTCTTTTTTTAATTGGAATTTTTTTGACGGAATTTTGGCCCAAAAAGAATATTATTCGGCGTATATTTTTGAGGATACCGCTGCAGAACTGTTGAGAAACGATAAAAAGCTAAAAGAAACCTTTGAAGAAGCCAAAAGATCAGATAAAAAACTTTCTGAAGATGGGGAATCACAGCTGGATTGGATCTACAGGCACTCACCTTATTTCGAAGAAAAAACATTTAGGCAGTATCCTGTTTATAGAGTCTTGTAGTATATTGTAAATCAAATAATAAACTAAAAAAAGACGCTTCGTATGAAACGTCTTTTTTACTTATTTCGGTAAGCCTCTTTTTAAGGCGATCTCTGCTCTCTTAATAGCAACCTTTTCTTTCCAGTCCATATACTTCTTTCTAAAGTTGGACTTCATAATATCATCAAACTTGCGCTGTACTGTAAGGTTCCATAAAGAATGTGCCTTTACTGCCCAAGATTTGTCCCATGCTCTTAATGAAATAGAGAATGAACCATCCAGATACTTCATCCAATGCCACCATCCTGTAGGCATAAACAATGTATCTCCGTGCTCAAGGAAGCACTCAATACCCTCTACACCATCCAATGCAGGAAATTTGGTAAGGTCAGGATTTTCAATATCATAATCCTCAAGCGCATAGGTAGCATATGGAATTTGATATAATCTTTCTTTCCATTTATAATCAAAAAGAAGAACATGCTTTCTTCCGTTAAAGTGAGTATGGAAAATATGCGCCATATCTATATCAAAATGTAAGAATGTCACAGACCCTTTTCCGCCAAAGAACATATTAGGATACTTATCAAGAAATCCGCCCATTAATTTCTTGGGAGAAATATAATCTTCGAGAAGTTTTGGAGCATATTTTATAGGATCGAACAGGAAGATTCTCAAATCTGTAGGCTCGCGTTGAATAAGATCTATATAATCACCGAACTTCATTTTGGCAGCGGAAGAATTGATGGGAGCAGAGGGATCTGCCTTTGAACTGTCATATAACGGGACTTCCACATCTCCTACAACCTCTTTCATGTATTCCATCGTCCATTTTTGGTAAGCCGGCCAGTTTTTTGCCATATTTTTGATGACAACGGGCCTTCTTGGCTTTAGATATTTTTCGTAGAATTCTTCTTTAGAAATATCATCTACAATATCTATAGGCTTTAAAATAATTCCCATTTTGTAAATTTTATGTTACAAAATTATTAAATAATTATTTACGAATCCAGGTTTAAGCTTTTTTTAATGTATACCTTACATTGAATTTATTATTTAGAATTAATTAAAATAACTATTTATTTATTTTGTGATGAAAATTTCATTTTTTTTATATAAATATCAATAAAAATACCCTGCAACAATGTGCAGGGCAAAAACACTATCTTAACGAATAGAAATCTATTCAGCAACGAATATATAGATTTTACCTAACAATAATAGGGCGCGAAAAGTGGATAAAATAAAGAATAAATAGATACAGCATTATATTAATTCAATTAATGCAAACGTATTTGGAATTTAAATTTTAAAAATTCTAAACCAACCAAATATTTTTAATTTGAAAATAAAAACCTGTTTTTTTTATAATTAATTTAAACGTTGAAAATGTGGTAGTTACGGTTTTAATTATTCAACGATAAGTGACTTTATCCAACAAATAACAAACCTGGTCTCTCCAAATAGATCTGTCAAATCCAAAGTTGAAAGTTCTTTCTAACCCTTAATAAAAAAATATAACGATATTTTTAGTGATATGATTTAACTTTAGCAGATAAAATACATCTTTAAAAAAGTGTAACGAAAAACCACAATGATTAACTAATTATTCAAACAGTAAATATGAAAAAAAATATTTCCTTATTTCTGATTCTTTTTTTTAGTGTGCTTACATTCGCACAGAAAACGGTTTCAGGGAAGATCACTGATGATGACGGGGTAGCTATACCAAGTGCCAGTGTGACCATTGAAGAGCCTGGTAAAGATGCCATCCTTGCCTACGGAATTACCAATTCTAAAGGAGAATACAAAGTGAATTTTACTTCTACAGAACCCAATGTAGATCTTAAAGTAAAGGCTTTCAACCAAAAACCGCTTACAAAGCAGATCGGAAACAGCGATCAGGTTCTGAATTTTAAAATGCAGTCTGAAGCTACAGAAATAAAGGAGGTACAATTGAAAACCAAAATGATCACTGCAAGAGGAGACACCATCTCTTATGATCTAAAGGCATTCAACAGTAAAAACGACAGAACCCTGGCTGATGTAATGAAAAAAATTCCCGGAATTGAAGTCAATACCGATGGAACCATTCTTTACCAAGGAAATGCCATCAATAAATTCTATGTGAACGGAAAAGATCTTATGGAGGGCGGCTACGGTACCATTAATAACTCCCTTCCGAAAGACGTTGTACAAAAGGTTGAAGTTCTTGAAAACCACCAGCCTGTAAAAATTCTTCAGGATAAAGTACCTTCAGATCAGGCAGCAATTAACATAAAACTTAAAAACTCCGTAACCATGACGGGTAGAGGAGAAGTAGGAACAGGTTTTGGAGATCCGTGGCTTTGGAATGTAAAGCTGACTCCCATGTTTTTCGGGCAGAAAAGCCAATGGGTAGTCAACTATAAAACCAATAACATGGGTGAGCAGGTGGAAAATGAAGGAAATATCCTTGCTTTTGGAAGCGGATGGGAAGGAAGAAGATCAAATGTTTCTCAAAATAATTGGCTGAGTGTAGAAAATGCAGAAGCACCCAATCTTCCGGTAAAAAGGTATTTACTGAACAATGTACATTACCTTTCTGCCAATTATCTCACTAATATTGACAAGAAAAAAGAATGGGAGCTTAAGGCCAATGCCAACTATACTAATAATGCAGTAGAAAGAGAATCAAATAGTGTTACCACAGATCTTCAGCAAGGAACACAATACAATACTAGATTCCTGAATAATTTTTATACTGATAAATTAAAAGGCGAATTGATTTTTACTAAAAATGCCAAAAAAGGTTTTTTTAAAAACACAACCACATTTTCTCAGTTTTGGAACGGAGACAGAGCTTTTGCAGAAAGAAATGATAAAATTGGCTATAGATTTGGAAATGAAGCGTTACAGTCACCTACTTCATCGTTTCAAAACTCTTTGAGTACAATTATCCCCTGGAAAGAGAAAATGGTAAATTTCAAATCCTATGTTAGTTATCAGAACGATAAACAAGTAATGGAAATTTCTCCGGCCAACTATTTACAGTTTCCTTATAGGGAGAAAGCTACAGATGAATTTACAACCATTAAGTTTGCTCCGGGAAGTACAGCCTTACAAAGCTTCAGAATTAAAAGCTTAGATACATCCCATTCTGCAAATATCAGTTTTTCTACCAAAGGATGGACGTTCACTCCACAAGTGGGAATTGATTTTTCTACGGACAAGTTAATCACCAATTTTGATGGAATTACAACTGATAACAAACCTGATTTCAGTACTCTGGCCTATGAAAATAATTTGAAATTCACCAAGGTGAATCCATCAGCTTCTGTTGGAGTTAGCTATAAATCAGAAGCCTGGAGCTTATTTTCTAACTTCCCTGTAAACTTTAATAATATAAGAGCTGAAGACGAGTTCAGAAATGTTTCAAAATCTTTAAATAAAGTAACTTTTACACCCAATATTTTTGCTCAATATTCTTTTGCTTCTTTCTTTAAAGCGAGTATGAGCGGAGGTATCAACAATAATTTTGGAGATATACAAACCGCCTATGCCGGATATATTCTGACAAGTCCGGGAGGGTTTAATGTAATGAACCCTAAAAACCCAATACCACAGACGACAACCAAAAATGCAGGAGTAAGATTGGAATATAGAAATCCTCTTAATAATCTTTTCTTTAATGTGGGGTATAGATTGAGCGATGCTAAAAATAATTTATTGGCATCCAGCGCAGTAAACGAATTAGGTTTTAGTGTTATTGAATATATTGAACGCGAAAATAAAAGAACAAGCAATAGCTATTACGCAGAAATTGGAAAATATTTTCCAAAATTTAAAACCAATGCCTCCCTGTCATTTAATAATACTACATCAAAATCGGAATCCAGAAGAAATGAACAAGACCTAAGTACCGAGAATGGAGCAAACTCTTTAGGGTTTAAATTCAATAATACCTATTTCTCATGGATGAGTGTAGACTTCAACATGACAAAGTCTTGGAATAAACAATCCAACGGAATTATTCAAAATAATTTAGGAAAAACAGAAAGCTATACACACAATTTAAATGTATTCTTCTATCCACTGGAAAGCCATACCATAGGATTCTACTGGGATCAGATCAACTCAAAATTGGGAGAAACAAAATTAAATAATGGCTTTTTTGATGTCTCATACCAATTCAGCTGGACCAAGAAAAAAGTAGATTTCGAATTAAAATGGATGAATATTGCCAACAGAAAAGTATTTGAAAGAATCAATGTGGGAGATGCAACCATTACACAAACAACCATGCAGCTTCGCCCAAGCCAGGTTATGTTTAGCGTAAAATTTAACTTTAAATAAAATAAAAAAACCAATCCCCAGGGATTGGTTTTTTTTGAGATATATTGATCCGCTAAAAGCCTTGATAGTCTGCAGATGGGCCATAGCTTCCCGGCAAAGGAATATCATTTAGCCTGTAATAAACACCTAGCTGTGCCCTGTGGTGGGTAATTTGATTCAATGCATGACGGATAGATTCGTATTTTGTCCATTTTGCAAGCTCCTGGCCATTGTTCTTTAGCGCCCAGGTTCCATTAAGGTCATTTTCATGGGCTTCTTCAAGAGCCTGTTTACCCGATTTGAAATTTTGATCGAGAGCCTGTAAAAGATCTTCTTTAGTTGAAAGTTTTTTAGGCTGATAATCACCGCTTCCAAAATCCAGATCAGAGGTTTTAAGCATCGTATTGGGCCATTCAAAGATTTCAGCAATATGAGTGGCAAGAGGCATCAATTTCATGCTTTTTTCATGAGGTGCATACTCATTTTTTGAGTCAGGATAAGTTTCAAAAAATTTTCTGGTGGTCTGATACTCCGCTTCCAGCTCATTTTTAAATTGTGATAAAGTGTCCATAATATTTTGTTTTTGAGAGGATTAAAGTTAAAACTTTTAAACCTGAAAATGTTTTAACGGAATCATAATTTTTAATGTTTTAAATCACCCGTAAAAGAAAATTGGAAAAAACTGTAACAAAATTCGATATCCTCTTACTAATTAATAAAACTTGAAAAATGAAAAAGTTATTTTCAGTATTTCTTATCACTCTTTTTGCTTTTGCTAGTGCTCAGGATACTAAAGAAACGGCCAACCGATTCTTTTATGAACTGACTTTTAAACCTAAAAAAGATTCTGCAAAACTAGATAAGGTAATTACAATCTTAGACATTACAGATAAAAACCGATCAGTTTATCAGGATTATACCATAATAGCACAGGATTCTATCATGAAAGTTGAAATAGAAGCCATGCAAAAAGCAGGGATAATGAAAGACCTTAGCAAGTCTCTTAAAACACCAAAAATTTCTGCAAGAATATATAAGCTTTATCCCGGTATGAAAGTTCAGTATGTAGACAAAATTGCAAATGGTTTTACACCAAGTAATATTGGTTACACTGAAGATCTAAAGTTCAACTGGAGCATTCTTGGTGATAAACAAAAGATAGGAGAATACAATGCCCAAAAGGCAACCACTGAGTTTGGAGGAAGAAAGTGGACAGCATGGTTTACTACAGATATTCCTTTTCAGGACGGTCCTTACAAGTTTTATGGACTTCCGGGGCTTATTGTAAAGATTGAAGACGCAGATAAAAATTATTCTTGGGTATTACAAGGAAATAAAAAAGTAAAGGATTATACAGAATTTTCCTACATAGAAAACTTGATGCATGCATCCGGAGGAAAAGTAAATGAGCTATCCAAAGAAAAATTTGAAAAAACATTCAGTGATTTCAAAAAAGATCCATTTGCCTCTGTACGCCCAATGATGACTCAGGACATGATGTCTAAAACAATTCCCGGAATGGATGGAACACTTGGAGACATGATGAAGAAACAAGAGAAGCAATACAAGGACTTTTATAACTCCAATGATAACCCTATCGAAAAAGAGCAGCCTGCTTCAGACAAAAAGAAAAAATAAGCATTCATATCAACTAAATTATATTTCGAGTCAACCCAGATACAGTAATGTATTTGGGTTGATTTCTTTTATGGGCAATCGTTATTTAGATTAAATTTAAATAGCGTATATTTGCAAGACAAAAATTTAGGCTTTGAAAGAGAACGAATTACATAAATTAAGTGGATTTCCTAAAAACAAAATGGGAAAGATATTGGGATATGATAATGACCATCTGAAAATGCCCAATAAAATCATTGAAATGGGACTCCTTCCGGAGACCGTATTCAGGATTTTGTACCAGGCCCCATTCAATGGGCCCATGTATGTGGAATTTGGAGCAGAGAAAAGCCGGATTGCTCTTCGTGAGGAAGAAGGAGATTATATCATTGTTGAAGAATTGAATTAATGCAGGCAAACAAGAAAAAACAAATACTTTTAGTTGGGAATCCTAATGTAGGGAAGTCAACAGTTTTTAATGCACTTTGTAACAAAAAGCAGAAAACCGGAAACTATGCAGGTGTTACCGTTGCAAGCCATTCGGGGAATTACGCCTATAAAAATGAGGATGTTGAGGTTATTGACCTTCCGGGTTCTTATAGTGTATATCCAAGTTCAGAAGATGAGGCTATTTTTTCAAAATACCTTATTGACGAGCAGAAAAACTATGCAGGAGTTGTTTATATTCTTGAAGCATTAAGCCTAAAAAGAGGTCTTCTTTTATTTCAACAGATTCAGGATCTTGGTATTCCAATGATTTTGATTGTGAATCAGATAGATCAGGCAGAAAGAAGAGGCATTACGATAGATATTCAAAAGTTTTCCGAAGCATTAGGCATTAAGATCATTCAAACCAATGCCAAAGAACAAATCGGGATCAATGAAGTAAGAGATGCTGTTTATAACAATGAATTTGTGAAGACAGATAAGCTTTCTTTTGAAACCCCGGCAGAACACAGAGATTTCATCCAGAAACTGACCTCTCATAAAGGACTGGATAATGAATATAAAGCATGGATGAGCCTTTCATTAGGAACAGATCTTGGAAAGATAGGAACTGTAATGGAACAGATTAATGAATCTGATGCTAAAAGTTTGGTTCCTAAAAGATTACAGGTTCAGGAAACCGTTAGGAGATATCAATACGTTGATAAAATTTTAGAGAATGTAATTTCCAAGAAACCGCAGTTCAAAGAATTATTAACAGAAAAACTGGATAAGGTTTTGGTTCATAAGTTCTGGGGGTACGTTGTTTTCTTAGCCATCCTATTGGTAATTTTCCAAAGCGTTTTCTTCCTTGCAGAATATCCAATGAACTGGATTGAGGAAACTTTCTCGTGGCTGGCTGCTTTTACCAATGAACATCTTCCGGAAGGTCCTGTGAACTCATTAATTTCCAATGGAATTATTCCGGGAATAGGAGGGATTGTAGTGTTTGCACCGCAAATCGGAATTTTATTATACTTCCTCTACTTATTGGAGGATTCAGGATATATGGCAAGAGTTGTTTTCCTTATGGATAGACTGCTTCGTCCATTTGGACTTAACGGAAAAAGTATCGTTCCCCTTGTTTCAGGAACTGCCTGTGCAATTCCGGCAGTAATCTCTACAAGGAACATTGAAAACGTTAAAGAAAGATTACTGACTATACTGGTAACGCCGTTCATGACATGCTCTGCAAGGCTTCCGGTATACAGTATCATTATCGGATTAATTATTTCAGAAGGGTCTTTCCTTGGGATCAAATATAAAGCACTTGTATTAATGGGAATGTACTTGCTAGGCTTTTTGGTGGCATTACTTTCCGCAGCAATTCTTAAAGGATTTATTAAGGACAAAGGAAAAACTTATTTGGTAATGGATCTTCCTGCTTATAAAAAACCACTTTTTGGCTATGACTTTAAAATGGTACTGGGTAAAGTTTGGGATTTCATTACCGGAGCGGGTAAGATTATCTTCATTGTAAGTATTATTATCTGGTTTTTAAGCTATTTCGGGCCAAAACAAAATCCAAACGAAATGGTAGCAGCCAATGTTGAACTGGACCATTCTTACCTTGCTAAAATGGGTAAAGGAATAGAGCCGTTAATTGCTCCATTGGGATACGATTGGAAAATGGGAGTGGGAATTCTTACCAGTTTCGTGGCAAGAGAGGTATTTGTAGGAACAATGTCAACACTTTATAGCCTTGAAGATGATGCTCCTGAAGTAAAGGTGATTGATAAAATGAGAAGAGATGTGAAACCAAACGGAGAGAAAGTCTTCAGTTTTGCCACAGGAATCTCAGTTCTTCTATTCTACGCATTTGCAATGCAGTGTATTTCTACACTGGCAGTAGTCTATAGAGAAACCAAAAGCTGGAAATGGACAGGCTTTCAGGTGGCTATGATGACAGGTTTGGCATATTTTGTGTCGATGATAGCATATCAAATTTTAAAGTAATGGATTCTTCATTAATTTTTCAGTACGTACTTATTGCATTAATTGTAGCTTTTGCTTGTTTCTCCCTATTCAAAGTACTTAAAAAGAACTTTGCTCCAAAGAAATTTAGTTCTAAAAGAACAAATTGCGATAAAGACTGTGGCTGTTCTTAACATTCAAACCGACGGATAATTGAAAAAAATGTAGTAATTTCATTTTTTTAATTTAAAATATCCAGTTTGAGTTCTCCAAGAATAGTACTTGTATTATTATTTTTTTTATTTGCCATTCCGGTAAGTGCACAAAAGGATACTACCGATATCAAATCCTACGCAGATCAGGTAATGATTCGCGCTAATCTGGATACCAATATTGAAAGCTTTATTTTCTCAGAAGGAGAAGAGGGAAAGGAGCAACAGCAGATATTTACAATCAATAATAAAACAAAAGTTTCCTTATCTGTTGACTATAAAATCATAAGTGCAACGGTATCGTTTGCTCCCAAATTTTTTTCAGAAAACAAGGAAAACGCACTGAAAGGAAACAGCTCCTATACAGACTTTAGTTTCAGATTATTCCCCAAAAGATTTATCCAGACTCTTTATTACAAAAACGTAAAAGGGTTTTATATCGAAAACATGCAGGATCTCTTTCCCGATTGGAAGGAGGGCGATCCTTATATGCAGTTTCCAGACTTAAGAGTACAGAGTTTTGGAGGTTCTACGTCTTATATTCTTAACAAAAATTTTTCGGCAAAAAGTATTTATACCCAGGGCGAATGGCAAAGTAAAAGCGCCGGCAGCTGGGTTCCGTTTATAGATTATGACCTTACTATTTTCAGAAATAAAGTAGAGGAAAAAAAAGTTAAGGAAACACAATATAAAATAGGCGGAAATATGGGATACTTTTACAACTGGGTGCTTGGTAAGAATGTCCATATTTCACCTTATCTTGCCCTTGGACTTGGTGGGAAGTTTTCTACCTATCGGGGCGCTCAGGAGGATAGTTCAAGAGTAAATGCACAATATTTAACGTTAAGAATGGAAGGCGGTCTTCATGTGGGATACAATACAGACCGTTTTTTATTCGGTGGAAAAATGAATTTCAGTGCCTATACCTATAATGAGACAAGAAATCAGGCGGTACAGAACAATAATGTGTATGGTTTGCTATACGTTGGTTATCGTTTTGCGCCCCCGAGAGTGGTAAAGAATACCTATGACAAAATTCAAAAAAAGATTCCTGTTTTATAAGTTGAAAATCTTTTTAAGTATCTTTGTTTCGGACAAATTATAATACTAACAATAAGAAATAAAAAACATAATGTCGTTAATAAAATCTATTTCAGGAATTCGCGGAACCATTGGCGGAAGAGTTAATGATAACCTTACACCACTGGATGTAGTAAAGTTTGCATCCGCATTCGGAACCTGGCTTCAGAACAATAAAAATAAAAAGGATCTTACCCTTATCATCGGAAGAGATGCCAGAATATCTGGTCATATGGTTTCTTCCTTAGTTACTGCAACATTACAAGGGTTAGGGATCAATGTGGTAGATTTGGGTCTTTCTACAACGCCTACCGTTGAAGTAATGGTACCTGAATTGAATGCTGACGGAGGAATTATTCTTACAGCATCTCACAATCCAAAACAATGGAATGCTCTTAAGCTTCTAAACGAAAAAGGAGAATTTATCAGCGGCGAAAACGGTGCTGAAGTTCTTGCTCTTGCGGAAAGCGAAGACTTCAATTACGCGGAAGTAGACGACCTTGGAAAATACGAAACAAGAGAAGATGCCTTTGACATCCACATTCAGCAGATTCTTGATTTGCCGATGGTAGATGTTGAAGCTATTAAAGCAAAAAACTTCAAGGTAGTACTGGATGCGGTAAACTCTACAGGAGGTATTGCAATTCCAATGCTATTGGATAAACTAGGCTGTGAAACCATTAAACTATACTGTGAGCCAACAGGTCATTTCCCTCACAACCCGGAGCCTTTAAAAGAACATTTGGGAGACATTTGTGAATTGGTTAAAAAAGAAAATGCAGACCTTGGAGTAGTTGTAGACCCGGATGTAGACAGATTGGCCCTTATTGATGAAAAAGGAGAAATGTTCGGGGAAGAATATACATTGGTTGCTGTTGCAGACTACTTACTAAAACATAAAAACGGAGCGGCTATTTCTAACCTATCCTCAAGCCGCGCCTTGAGAGATGTAGCACAGTCACATAATTCAGAATACTTTGCCAGTGCTGTAGGAGAAGTAAATGTGGTGAACTTAATGAAAGAGAAAAATGCAGTAATTGGAGGTGAAGGTAACGGAGGTATTATTTATCCGGAATTACACTACGGAAGAGACTCTTTGGTAGGTGTAGCCCTATTCTTAACTCATTTGGCAAAAGAAAACAAAACTGTTTCTGAACTAAGAGCAGGATATCCAAGCTATTTCATGGGTAAAAAGAAAATAGAACTGACACCGGAGATTGATGTAGATGCTATCCTAAACAAAATGGAACAAGAGTATCAGAATGAAGAGGTTTCTACGGTGGATGGTGTTAAAATAGACTTTGAAAACAACTGGGTTCACCTTAGAAAATCCAACACAGAGCCAATCATCAGAATTTATACAGAAGCTAAATCTCAGGAAGAAGCTGATAAACTAGGAGATGATATCATTGCCAAGATTAAAAGTTTAATTTAAATAAATCAAAAGAACGGGACTGGATAAGTTCCGTTCTTTTTTTATACCCAAAATGTTTGAGCACATCAAAAACAAATTCCCTTTCCCAAAACAAAAATGGAGAAAGTTTTTAAGCAGCTTTGAGAGGATGGAAGTTCCTGCCAAAACCTTGCTGTTACAGGAGGGAGAAGTCTCATACAATGCCTTTTATATCGAGAAAGGAATCATAAGGGCATGGTATAATAATGACGGTAAGGATGTGACATTTCAGTTCTTCCTGGAAAACACTATGTTTTCTTCTTTGGAGAGCTTTAAAAAAGGGCTTCCCAGTATGGTTTCCTTTGAGACTATAGAACCCTGTATTCTCTATAAAATCAAAAAACAGGATGTTGAGGCTTTTCTGGAAGAGGTTTATGATAACCCGGAACTCAGAACTCTATTTATGGACGCTCTTTTTGAAAGGATATTCGATTATATGAAGCATTTCTTTTCATTCATCAAGGATACTCCACAGCAACGATATCTCAATCTCGTTAAAGCAAAACCTGAGATCATTAAAAGGGTTCCTCAGCATTATATTGCTTCCTATCTGGGGGTTACAACAGTGCATCTCAGCAGGATAAAAAGTAAAATTCTAAAAGAAAATCTTTTATAATACAAACACAGAAAAACCTTATCATTTTCTTTGATGAGGCCAATAAGACCTGGATTTCCTCACTACTGATACTGTTTTAAAACTGATAACAAATGTTATTGCAAGGCAGGCCTTTCCGGAGATAATTTTGCATAAAAATTTAAGACAATGAAAGCAGCAGTTGTATTTGAAAAAGGGCAAACTCCTCAATATTCAGACTTTCCGGAACCAAAAGTAACCCATGAGAATGAAGTTCTGGTATCCGTAAAGGCAGCGTCCATCAAAAATCTCGATAAGGCAAGAGCCAGTGGAAAGCATTATTCTACCGAACATAAAGAACATCAGCCAGCCATTGTGGGATCGGATGGAGTAGGATACTTAGAAAATGGTACAAAGGTTTATTTTTTTAGTAAAAAGGGAACCGTTGCAGAGCAAGCGGTTGCAGATAAAAAAATGATGATTGAAATCCCTGAAGAATTAGACTTTTCTACAGCCGCAGCATTACCCAATGCTGTCATGGGGTCCGCAATGGCCCTAAAATTTAAGGCAAGAATACAACCCGGAGATGTTGTATTGGTGAACGGTGCAACAGGAATTACAGGTAGAATTGCTGTGCAGATTGCAAAGCTGTATGGCGCTAAAAAAATTATTGTCACTGGAAGAAATCAAGAATCCCTGCAGGCACTTCGAGAATTGGGAGCTGATGAAGTGGTATCCCTGCATTTAAGTGATGAAGACTTTAAAGAAAATATCAAGAAGATTCACTCTGAAACACCTATAGATATTGTACTGGATTATATCTGGGGACATTCTGTAGAAATGATTTTATCAGCATTTAAAGGAGATGGAACATTCTCCCACAAGACGAAACTGGTTACGATAGGGGGAATGAGTGGAGACTCCATTCAGTTATCTTCACAAATTCTTAGAGGAACAGATATTCAAATTTCAGGATCAGGATTGGGAAGCTGGGACAAAGAAGAATTTGCTCTTTTATTTTCAGAAATCATCCCGGAAATGTTTCAGGCGGCTATCGATGGAAACATTAAAATAGAAACAGAAGTGGTTGATATCAAAAATATCGAAGCAGTATGGAACACGGAGATACAAACCGGAAAAAGGCTTGTAATAAGAATTTAACCCCAATTTCCATTTTTTTATCCACAATGCTTTTATTGGTTTTCTTTTTTTACTATTTTTATAATAGAAATTTATGAAATGGTTAATTCAAAAAAAAATCGCAACTTTGCATAAATATTTGAATATCAGTTTCAGATGTATTATTAATTAAACGTTTGCCGGGGTCTGTAAGTAACTTCAGGCATCGGGCCGACAAAGAGGACACTATTGGAAGAGTATTTTGGAAATGAACTTGTAAAAAAGTTCGAGGAAATGATGGAAAACAATGACGAATTCTACTTCGATACTGAAGAGTTAGAAGATATCATTGTTTATTATTTGGAGCTTGGTGATTTTAATTACGCCGATATGGCTGTTAATTATGGACTAAAGCTTCATCCTAATTCATTGGATATCAAGATTAAAAAACTTGAGATTCTTTTGGAATGGGAAGAGTATAATACGGCTAAAGATCTTATCAATGAGCTGAAAGGTTCCTCTATGGAAAATACAGACTTTTTGGTTTGCTACGCCAAGTATTATTCGAACCTGGGAAATCCCAGAAAATCCATTGAAATCTGCAAAAAAGCCTTAACCTTAGAAGAAGAAGAAAATTTTCTTCACAACTTTATTGCGGATGAATATGTGAATCTTGGAGATCCCTTTAACGCTCTTAAGCATTATAGAAAAGCATTGAAGGAAGACCCTTCCGACGAATATGCCCTTGAAAATTCTATGGTGTGTTTCAGTGATCTGAACAAGAGTGAGGAGGCTATTGCCTTTCTTAATGAATATTTAGATGACTTCCCTTATTCCGAGATTGCATGGTTTGAATATGGGCAATTCTATTTCAATAGAAAAAACTACGAAGAATCAATCAGAGGGTATGACTATTTAATAGCCATCAATTCAAATTCTGTAGGAGTTTATGCCAATAAAGCAGCATGTTATGAAGCTTTAGGACAATACCAAAAAGCAATCGAGACTTATGAAGAAATGCTTGAACTTGAATATACCAAGGCATTTACCTTTTATAAGATCGGATTATGCAATAAAGCATTGAAGCAACCTATTGTAGCCCTGAATGCTTTCCAAAAATCGCTAAGAGAAGACCCTCAGTTTTATCTTGCGATGATGGAACAGTCCTATCTGTATGAAGAAATGGGCGGAATGACAGAGGCATTACATTTTGCCAAAGAGGCAACCCAATTGAATGAAGACAACCTTGATTATCAAAAAAGATTGGCGTTTTTATTCATTGATTCAGGAAAATTTGAAGAAAGTCTTTCCTGTCTTAAAAAATTGGTAAATGCTGAACCTTCAAGGTTTTATAACTGGTATGCTTACTCTGAAGTGTTGATGCTTGTAGGAGAGTATGAAGAAGCCGTAACGGTTTTGAATGCAGCCGTAAAGAGCCATCACAGAGCAGAACTGTTTTATCAGCTAAGCAATTGCTTTTTTAATCTAAAGCAGCAGGATAAAGGAATAGAATCTCTTCAGAAAGCATTGGATCTTGACCCATCTCTGGTTAAGGATATGCAGAAAAAATATCCGTTCATCAAGGATGAGGTGAAAAAGGTTAAGACAACCAAAGTGAAGAAAAAGAACTAGATTTAATCTTAAATAATAAAAAACCTGCATTTCTGCAGGTTTTTTTATTATACTTATTGAAATGGGAGATAATATTACAATCCATTATCAATAAAGTATTAAAAAAATCAAAAATCAAAAATCAAAAAACATTTCAGTATAAATATTGTTTAATTTTGATCAATCTCTTTTAAGAGTAAAGGGAAATATTAATATTTGTTCCTATGCTGATCAAAAATAAATAGAAGTCTGTAAGATATTTAGTCTATAACTTTAATTTCAGCCCTAACGAGCAAGATTCTGAATAATGATGTTGCTATTTTTAGCAAAAGTAGAAATTCCGGACATACGTAAGGCGCCCGCACTACGTCTTATTCCTACTCTTATCTTGTCCCCTGGATCAATGTTTTCAAATGTAACTACAGGAACAATTGAGGCAGTCATAGGTAGTGGGGTAGCGACAGATCCATTGTCATCCCTTTCAACACTATGTCTCGCAATATTAGATCGGCTATATGTTGCTCCACCATCATGTGAAATTTCTATAAACAAGGCCATATCCATCCAGAAATCACCTGGTGATGAAGCCGGATAATTCCAAACTGTTCCAGGGTCAAACAGCATCTCCGTGGTTGCAGTAATCTGATAGGTACCCGCTCTGCTAAATGTAAAAACCGTATCAGTAGCATCTAAAGTAACCCCAGAATTCTGGCTGCTATACCGGTTAACAGGGAATTGAAGATATACGATACTTGGTGAAGGATCATCTACCGCGGCATTAATATTTTGAGAAGCTCCCTCTATTGAAGCAGCTGTACCTAAAGAATAGTAATTAGTAGATGGAAAAGTAATTAATTTGATCCAGGTATTTGTCACACCAGCATCATAAAAATAGTATCCGTGACTTGTCACATTAATAGTTCTACCAGTAGGTGCTGAATCCGCTGCTGTAACAAATACGATTGCTCCTTTTTGGGCGATGTTGTAAAGAGTGCTTTTTGCCCTAAGTTCATCTCCTGTAAACCGTGGAGGAATAAAACCTTCCGGTAAATTATCTGCAGCAGGACGTGCGGCTACCTCCAATGTAGCACTTGGGGTTGTTGTATTGACACCAACATGACCCTTTTCTGTTATCCGAACTTTTTCGGTTCCATTTGTATTTAATCCTAAAGCTGACATAGTTTTAGATGCATCTATAATACTATATAAACCAGATGTTGTTACTCCAGTACCACGAAATTGCAATGATCCAACACTACCTCCAGAAATTGGAGTAGTCTGATTCGTCAAGAAAGAGGGAGATGTATCAGAAGTGATGCCAATATTATCTTTACTCCCATCTCCCATACTTTCCAAATGTATACCGTATGCTGGTGTTGTAGTACCTACTCCCAAATGACCCGCAGTTGTTAATCTCGCCTTTTCAGTACCATTTGTAACCATTGGCAAGTCAAAGCTATTATTGGTTCCTAAGGTTTTTTCAACACTCTCTGAATTTCCTCCAGGATACCAAGCAGTCGCGGGAGGTGTAGAACCACCAGCTACCCCAAGCTTGATCCATTTGATGGCAGTAGCATCATAATAATAATATCCTGGAGATGTCACATCAATCGTTTTACCTGCGGGAGCCGTGTCTGCCGCAGTAACGTATACCAAGGCAGCATTTTGGGCTGCCGTATAAAGCAAGTCTTTACCCCTAAGCGCATCGCCTGTCATGCGCGGAGCAATAATCCCTTCCGGATTGGAACTTACAGAGTTTACCACTACATCCAATGTTGCTTTGGGGGTTGTTGTATTAATACCCACCTGAGAATAAGCAAACCCAGATATGAGTACTGCTATTAAAGATTTTTTCATATTGTATATGTTTTTAAAAGTTAAAAAATTAAACTGTTGGATTTATATAATTTTTTTGGTTATTAATATATTGACCATTCAACGCTCTCATTTCTATGTACCCTACTTCAAAATTTTTTAAATAGCGAAGGCAGAATAAGCCAGCGATAAAATTGCTAAGGCTCCCTTCATGGAAAAGAAACCTTAGCTAATGAAGGCAATTACACTTTAATATTTTAAGAAGTAGTCCTAGATAGACTTTTTTTTAATCTATTGATTTACAGATCAATAAATTGGTTTTTTTGTTTTTATCAAATTAATCACAATTATGTGAAGAAAGCATAGGATATGTTTAAACCCCACTTTAAATTTGCAACACACGATTGATTAAAAAACAGTTGATTAGATATTTCACCCAATTGAATTTTATAATTAAATTGTCTTAAAGATGTAGTCTATCTAGGACTACTTTTTTGTGCTATTTTTGCTGAAAATCAAATATTTAAACCATTCTTATGACCTTTAATTTCTTTTTATCTAAAAAAAATGAGCAAATTTTTCCATGTTTTCAGAACATATTCTTAAAAATTGTCGATCCTTTATTTAAAATCGACTATTCTTTTCAAACACCCTTTAAAATTAATTCTGAAGAATGGGACGCGGATAAACAAAGACCAAAGAATATCTATCTCAAGAAATATAAAGCTCTGAATGTAAAACTTAATAATTTGAAAATCCTACTTGCTGATGAACTTAATAAAAGGGCTTTTCTCAAAAAGTCAGTTTCTCAAAATGCTCTTTCAAAAGAAATCAAAAGGATTTGTGAGGTAAAAGACAATAACCTGCCTGATAATTCACTTTTAGGTTTCATCAAGGATTATATTGCTATGAAAAAAGATTTTATTTCTTATTCTACTTATAAGAGATATATTGTGTTTTTTAAATTGATTGAACGTTTCGATGGCTATATGGCCAAACGGTTTTGTATAGAATCTATAGACATGAACTTCGTTAGAGATTTTCTAGCCTTTGGAAAAACAGAAGAGTATAGTGAAAATACACTATACAGAACCATCCATTTTATAAAGACCATCCTTAATTTTGCCGAAAAAAAGGGAATCCGTACTCAGGTATGGCAAATAGAAGTAAGGAGAGAAAAGCAATATAAGGAAATAGCTATCCTTAATGAAAAAGAAATAGATAAAATTAATAAAACTGTAGTTCCTGAAGAATTGCAGGCTGCTAAAGACTGGCTAATGATCAGCTGCTACACTGGGCAAAGAATTTCAGACTTCATGTCTTTTTCTTGTGAGCAACTAGAGACTATAGAGGGAAAAACATGTATTACTTTTATTCAAAAAAAAACGCGAAGACAAATTACCCTCCCATTACATCCTGCCGTACATCTGATAATTAGCAAACACAAAAATCAGTTTCCTGAAAAAATGAATAGCTCAGAATATAACAAAAAAATTAAATTGGTAGCAAAAAAAGCTGATCTAAAAGATATCATATACACCAATAAACGTATTGGGCATAGGGTCAAAAAACTTGCCCTGGAAAAATGGGAGGTTCTTACAAGCCACATAGGTAGAAGAAGTTTTGCTTCTAATTTTTATGGAAAAATTCCCACCCCGCTGCTCATGGAGGCAACCGGGCATACTACAGAACAAATGTTTCAAAAATATATTAATCTGGTGAATAAAGAAAGGATACTCTCTTTAAATCATTATTTTGAACAAACTTACCAGGAAAAAATAGTTTTATAAAAAAATATATCAAAAATAATTCTATTTTTTTTGATTGGTTCTTAAAAATATTAATCCGGCAATGATAATACCGGCCCCTATAAATTGTACATAGGTAAGTTTCTCTCCATCAATTATTCCCCAGATAATAGCAACAATAGGCATAACCAATGTGACTGTTGAGGCAAAAAGAGGTGTAGAAACTTTTAATAAACGATAGTTCATCATCATGGCCAGTCCGGTTCCAAATACGGATAATAAGCTAACAAACATCAACCCTATCAGATTATCTCTTGAGAAACTAAATTCAGAAAAAAAGCCTGTACTGGTAAGTGCTATAATTGACGGAAAAAACAAAATAAATGAAAATACAAATGCAGATAAAACCGTGGAAGATACTTCCATAAGCTTAGATTTTACGGTTGTAGTACTCAGCGCATAACATAAAGTAGCCAATAAGAGAAGGAGAATCGGAATTATCTTAAGCTCTCCACTATCACCACCCCCAAACGCAAGAATACAAACCCCAGTAAAGCTTATGAATGTTCCTAAAATTTGCCTCTTTGTAGTTTCAAATTTCCAAACCAATGCGCCAACAATAATCACAAAAATAGGCATCATAGAGTTGATGATCCCGGCAATACTGCTGCTTATCTCCGTTTCCGCGATAGGAAACAGAAACATCGGAATGAAATTCCCAGTAAAAGCGGCTAAAATAAGCCACTTTAGATGCTTTTTAGGAAAAAGTTTGTAATTGGCAATCGCAACCGGCAATAAGATGATCCCGGCAATAAGAACCCTTAATGATCCTACCTGAAACGGATTAAAATGCTCCAGTGACTTTTTGATCAAGATAAAAGAAGATCCCCAAATAATACTGAGGATAACCAGAAGAAGCCATTTTTCTTTATCTGCGTTCATTGTTTTCGTGTAGGATTTTTAAAAATTCTTTTTTAGGAATCATTTTAGCTCCCAAGCTTTCCAGGTGTTCCGTATGGGATTGGCAGTCAATTAATTCAATCTGATCTTTATTGCTTTCCACAAAATGAATAAATCCTGCCTTTGAAGCATTGCTTACCTTTGCAAACATGCTTTCTCCACAGAAGATATTGCCGATTTGCAGACCGTAAAATCCTCCAACCAATTCCCCATCCTGCCACACCTCAATGCTTTTCGCTAATCCATATTCATGAAGTTTAATGAAAGAGTTCATCAGTTCATCAGAAAGCCATGTACCCGATTGTCCCTTTCGTTGAGATTGCTGACAATTTTTAATCACTTCCCTGAAATTTTGATTCTCAGAAAAAGTGAAAATATTCCTCTTCATAACCTTTCTCATTGATTTTGAAACCTTAATTTCTTCAGGAATCAAAATAAATCTAGGGTCTGGGCACCACCATAGAATCTCCTCTCCTGGATTATACCAGGGAAAGATTCCCAATTGATAAGCAAACCAGATGCGTTCTACAGACAAATCGCCCCCAAAGGCAATGAGCCCATCATGGCCATCATACAGCTCAGGATCAGGAAATGAAATATCGTTTTCGTCTAGTCGGACCATTTTTTAGCAAAAAAATCCCACTTAATAAAGTAGGATTTATATTTGATCTTTATTCTTTAATTAAAAAGGTAAATCGTCGTCGTCATCTCCGGCAAACGGATTCTCGTTAGAAACAGGAGAAGCTGACTGCTGAGGCATTGCCTGAGTAGGCTCAGACCCATTGTCAAAAACTTTCTCTACTCTCCATCCTGTAATAGAATTGAAGTACTTCGTTTCACCTTGTGGAGAAACCCATTCTCTTCCTCTGATGTTGATTCCTATCTTTACATTTTCACCTTCCTTAAGGTTATCTAATAAACTGATCTTATCAGACAAAAATTCTATGTTGATCGGCTGTGGATACTGTTCCTGAGTTAAAATAACCAATTCTCTTTTTTGAAACCCACTTGCAAATGTTTGAGTTTCAGAAAGTTTCTTTACCGTTCCTTGTAATTCCATATTGTAATTATTAACGTGGTAAAAGTAAGAAAATGAAATGTAATATCAGGTGCCATGGGTGAAAAATGTAGAAATTTTAATTTTTTTTCTGAAAAAGTTTGGAGGTAAAGGAAATTGTCCTATATTTGCACTCACAAAAACGAAGCAAGCTCTTTAAAACTTACAATACAAAAAAACCAGCGGATGTGGTGTAATTGGTAGCCACGCCAGACTTAGGATCTGGTGCCGTGAGGCGTGGGGGTTCGAGTCCCTTCATCCGCACTATGCGAAAATAGCTCAGCTGGTAGAGCACAACCTTGCCAAGGTTGGGGTCGCGGGTTCGAATCCCGTTTTTCGCTCCACACCTGCCCTGGTGGTGGAACTGGTAGACACGCAGGACTTAAAATCCTGTGCCTCTTTTGGCGTGCGGGTTCAAGTCCCGCCCGGGGTACAAAGCCCTCTGTATTTCGTTACGGAGGGTTTTTTGTTTTTATAGAGAGTATAGAGTTCTTTAAAATTAAAAAAACATTCTTATATTTGTAAGAATTATAGATTGTATCTGTGAAAGCAGATCAATATAATCAGCGGATGTGGTGTAATTGGTAGCCACGCCAGACTTAGGATCTGGTGCCGTGAGGCGTGGGGGTTCGAGTCCCTTCATCCGCACCATGCGAAAAAGTAGGATTTGCTTAAGATCCTATTTTTTTTGCCCCACACCATGCCCTGGTGGTGGAACTGGTAGACACGCAGGACTTAAAATCCTGTGTTCGTAAGAACGTGCGGGTTCAAGTCCCGCCCGGGGTACTAAAACCCTCTGTATTTTAATACGGAGGGTTTTTTATTTTAAAAACAGCTCATTATTTTTATCTTTTAATAATCATAATTTCTGTTTTATCTTTTTTTTCAGAAAATAATTTCCAGAATGCACAGCTTAATAGAATTGTAGTAATTTTATTGTTATACAAAACAATATAATGGTAAGCCATGGCAAATCCAAACGAAAGTAACTCAAGAAGCTATATCATGAGTATGATTAAAGGGAGGAATACAAAGCCTGAACTTTTGGTACGAAGATTTCTGCATTCAAAAGGGCTAAGGTATAGCCTGCATCCAAATAAACTAGCAGGGAAGCCTGATATTTACTTGGCAAAGTATGGCGTCGTAGTAGAAGTAAGAGGCTGTTTTTGGCATGGCCACGAGAATTGCAGCCTATTTATTTTACCCAAGACAAATAGAACCTGGTGGAGTAAAAAGATTCAAAAAACAAAAGATCGAGATTACAGAAATGAAATGATTCTCTTATCTCAGAAAATCAAAACCATTGTAGTTTGGGAGTGTTCGCTCAGAAGCCTTTGCAGAAAGGAAAGTCTTGAAAATCTCTATTGTAATATTGTTAATTCCTCAGATACATTCCTCTAATAAATTCCGCTTATTTTCTACTTTTATTTTGATACAAAACAGAACAAAAAAAGAAGAGATTTTAAGTGTAAAAGCATTACATTTGTCAATAATTGACAAGTTAAAATTGACAAGTCCATGAAAGTAATGTTCGGTGAATATATCAGAGAGTTAAGGAACAATAATCATTTGACCTTAACACAGCTTGCGGCAAGACTAGAGCTTGATTCTGCAAACCTTAGTAAAATTGAAAACGGGAAAAGAGATTTTGACGAAAGACGATTGGAAAAGTTGGCTGATGTTTTTAATCTTGATATTGAAAAACTGAAGGTGGAATATTTTAGCGATCAATTTGCCAAAAAAATGTTTAAATACAATTGCTTGCCTGAAGCTTTGAATGTAGCTAAGGAGAAAATTAATTATATGAGGAGTATGAACGTAAAACAAACCGAAATAGAATTCTAAACGATGAAAAAGCCACTAACTTATATTAGTTTATTCAGCAGTGCAGGAGTAGGTTGTTTTGGGTTTAAAGAAAACGGATTTGAATGCATTGCAACGAATGAGCTGCTTTCAAAACGTTTAAAGATTCAGGAGCATAATCAAAAATGTAAATATGAATCAGGATACCTGGGCGGAGATATAACTTCTGCGGAAGTTCAGTATCAATTATTTACAGAAATAGAAATGTGGAAAAAGAAACATTCTATTTCTGAACCCGATATTATTATCGCAACGCCTCCTTGTCAGGGGATGTCTGTTGCCAATCATAAAAAAAATGATGAATTAGGGAGAAATTCATTGGTTGTAGAATCCATCAAGATTACCAAAAAGGTAAATCCAAGATTTTTTGTCTTTGAAAATGTAAGAGCCTTTTTAACCACAACGTGTACAGATACAGACGGATTAGAGAAAACCATTGGCGAGGCCATTGTACAAAACCTTGGTGGACACTACAATATTTTATCTAAAGTAATTAATTTCAAAGATTATGGCGCCCATTCCAGCAGAACAAGAACCTTGGTGATTGGTGTCAGAAAAGACTTGCAGAATATAAGCCCGTTTGATATTTTTCCTCAGAAACAAAAACCTAAAACATTAAGAGAACTCTTTGAGGGTCTGGAAAAACTTAATACCATGGGGGACATTTCTGAAAATGATATTTTTCATTCATTCAGAGAGTATGATGTAAAAATGCTCCCGTGGATTGAAAAATTAAAGGAGGGAGAATCTGCCTTTCAAAATGAAGAAAAGGAAAGAATTCCTCATCAGATAAAGGATGGTGAAATTGTTTTCAATAAAAGCAAGAACGGAGACAAATATGCCCGTTGGTTTTGGGACAGAGAGGGTCCTTGTGTTCACACCAGAAATGATATTTTAGCCAGCCAGAATACCGTTCATCCCTCTGAAAACAGGGTTTTCAGTATTAGGGAATTGATGCTGATGATGAGTATTCCGGAGAGCTTCACATGGACCAATGTACCTGTGGAAAACTTGAATGAATTAGAGGCTGAAGAGCAAAAAAAGTTTTTGAAGAAAGAAGAACTTAATATCAGACATTGTATAGGAGAAGCCGTTCCTACAGGTGTTTTTGCTAATATTGCCAGGAGAATTAAAGAGGTTGTCAATCAAAAATTTCTTTCAGCTGCTGAGCTCAATACGATTATAAAAAAAGAAGAACTCCACATCACTAAGAATCTGATTTCTTTAATACAATCTGATTTCAAGAAGTTGGGTCTTGAAAATATATATCAGATTGCGGAATATGCCAACTCAAGCCGCCAGGAAAATGCTGCATTTTTTACAAGAAAAGATATTGCTTTCACTGTGGTAAAAGACCTTCCTGAGTTTAAAGGCAAAAAAAAGATCAGAATTTTGGAGCCTTCTGTCGGAATTGGAAACTTCATTCCGCTTCTTGTAGACAAATATGAAGATAAAGACGAGGTTATTTTTGATCTTGTAGATATTGATGGGAATTCTTTTGTGGTTTTAAAGGAAATCCTGAGCCACCTAAAGCTACCGAAGAAGTTTAAATTTAACTTTATCAATGCGGACTTTCTGACCCATCAGTTTGATGTAAAGTATGATCTTGTAGTGGGAAATCCACCTTATAAAAAGCTTACCAATAGTCAGGAATTACTGGCAATCTATAAAGGGCAGTCCCAAAATAAAGAAACAAACAATCTGTTTTCTTTCTTTATTGAAAAGGCGATTGCCATTGGGAAATTCGTGTCATTAATTGTTCCTAAAAGTCTTATTAATGCTCCTGAATTTAACATGACTCGTGAGATTTTAAGAGAGCAAAACCTTTTGAAGATTTGTGATTATGGAGAAAAGGGATTTAAAGGAGTTAAAATAGAAACCATTAGTTTTTTGCTTGAAACATCGGCAAAAAAGATTTCTGAGACTATTTTAATTGAAAGCTATATTACAGAAGCCGTAAGAGAGAGCAAGAAAGAATACTTATTTTCTGCTCAGTTCCCCTACTGGCTGCTGTACCGAAATGAAGAATTTGACCAGATTTTTGATAAAATGAAATTTGATATTTTCCAGAGCTTCAGAGACAGGCAGATCACTAAGCAGTTGACAAAAGAGAGGGGTAAATACAGGGTTTTAAAGTCACGAAATGTTGGGACCAACCAGATCATAGAAATTGATAATTACGACAGCTATATTGATGATGCTGAGAAATTAGCGGTTTCGAAATACCTAAACAAGGAGGGAGTAGTGATGGTTCCTAATCTCACTTACTACCCAAGAGCCAGTTTCCTGCCCAAGAATACAATTGCTGACGGCTCAGTTGCATTGTTAACATTGAAAAACGGAAGCAGAATGCCAACGGAAACTGATCTGGAATACTATGGAACAAAAGAATTCGAAAAATTTTATAGAGTGGCGCGAAATTATGGTACCCGCTCGTTGAATATTGATAACAATTCCGTATTTTTCTTTGGTCTTTTAAAAACCATGGAATAATCAAACTATGGATATCAGATGAAATGAAAGCTCAAAAAAAGAGATGTTTTTATAAAGTTCCATTTTGAAGACGACTATCTGATTCCGGAAGAAAGATATGAATTGGGTTTTTGATGAATTTGCTTTTCCTAAAGCTTTACAGCAATACAGGAAAAAGAACATACGAGAAAACGATCTGATATGATTAAATTATTTACTGATTTTTTTGCTCTCTTTGATTTTGATGTCAGAAAATCAAAAGATGCCAGATTCATGGATCAAAAGGTAACTCCTGATGTCCTTTGTATTATTGCAGACTGTGTCCTTAATTTTGTTGCAGACAGAGATATTGAATTTACCAAGGACGATATCTGGACAGATGATTATTTTAATCATAATGTAAAATCTATCTTTAATAAGCCGGATGCAGGGAATGAAACTACCCGGCAGGAATATGATAAATTTACCTCACAACCATTAAGAACTTTGGCCTACGCAAATGTTTTGTCGATGCGTAAAGAGGGTAAAAGAAACCTTTACAGGATCAATAACCAGGTAATTCTGGAGTTTGTAGCAATGAAGGAAAGAAATGCCTATATCTTCCTGTATCATTATCTTGTAAAAGTACTATCCGATAGCGGGCAAATTAAATATTTTGAAGATTTTAAAGACAAGTGCGAGAATAAAACCGCTAATAATTATGATTTTGTAGAGCTTAAAGAAAGATTTCAAAGATTTATCATTGGGAATACTGCCATCAATGGTGAAACGGAGGTCAATAGAATTTTTCCAAAGATTCTGAATGTTTATGCATGTGAGAACAATATTCAAGGGACGGCTAAGGGCAGAATATCTGCTAACCAGTTTTATTACACAGACTTAATGTACAATCGTCCCAACTGGAGAGATACTGGGAAAAATAAAAACACCTCAAGAAATGAAGCGATAGAAGATCATGAATCATTACTAATGGATCAAAGTAGTGCCTATTCTGACTATATGATTCAAAAAGCCATGAAAATGATTCGTAAGATCTATAAGGAAAGTGAAATTAAAGATCAATGGAGCAATGGAGAGGCTACCCAGGTACATCATATTTTCTCAAGATCAGATTTTCCATCTTTGGCTCACTATCTTGAAAACTTAATCAAATTAACACCAACACAACATTACACAAAAGCTCATCCAAGCAATAGGACAGATGCCATTAACAAGGACTACCAGCTTGTATGTCTGCTTGCGAAAACCAATAATATAGAAGAATCACTCGGCAAAGGAGAGTTCCTTTACAGAAGAGAATCTTTGATCTATGTTATCAATACAGGTTTATCTCAAAATCTGGACTATAGCTTAGATTTTAGAGGGATTAAGACAGAATTGACAAGAATTTATAATGAAATGTAAAACAGATATTTTTAATTTTTTCTGTAATAACTTGGCCCCATTCCAATTTCATTTTTAAAGGCAACATTAAAAGAAGACGGTGATGAATAGCCAAGGTGATAAGCAATTTCCTTTATAGAAAAATCAGAATTCTTAAGCAGATAGAGGGCTTCTTTCATTCTAAGTTTTGAAGCATAATGAAAAACTCCATCTCCAAATAATTCCTTGAAGCCATTTTTTAATTTAAACTCATTAATTCCAAATTTCAATGAGAGTTGCTCAATGGTATAAAATGATTTCAGATTACCTTCTATGAAATCCTTTATATCCATCAATTTATGAATCTCGACGGTATTAATGGAACTTTTATTTTTAGATTCAGTTTCTTTTTTATCTTTTGCAAATTCAAAAATGAGCAGAAGCAGGCTTAAAATTCTGCTTTTGATATAATAGTCCCTGTAAAATCCTTTTAGCTTGCATTTTTTAATTTCCAACAGGATTCCCATCATTTGTGGAGTTATAGGAAGACCATCGGGGAAAAGGCTTGCTTGCTTTTCCTGATCTACCTTTTTGATGAAATTCTGTAAAGCGTTGCTGCCCTCGGCCAATTCATGAAAATAATCCCTTGAGACATAGATATCCAGATTTCTATAAGAGATTCCTTTCTGGAAATGAATTTCAATATCAGCATTTTCCGGAGTAAAATAAATATAATGATGATACAGCTTATAGGCCCCTTGTTGATCATTCACAGAATCATTGATGACCTCTGCACCATCAAGAAAGAAAGCCAACTCAATATACTTTATTTCTTCTGTTCGAAACTTCATGGTATAATCTTTCTCATAGTAAGACCGATACTCCTTTACCAGAAATTCATCTCCGTTATACAATGTTGAGGATTCGAATTTTCCTAGTTCATTGACAAAGGTTTCGTGCGCGCCAATGCTATTCTCTTCCGAGAAGAAATCCATAATCTGCTTTGCAATGGTATGCTCCGGTACATGTTCTCCCAAAATCTAAAGTATTTATCCTAAACTCAAAAGTTTTTCCTATTAGCAACCGCTAATTTTGCCAGCGTAAATTTAATTAAACTAATTCTAAATAACAATTTATGAATAAGAACAAATTCCTTTTCTCCGCATTGCTTTTTCCGGCTGTTATGTGGGCACAAAGTACTACGCAGATTACAGGAAAAGTGGTGAACTCTCAAAAAAAGCCAATTCCGGCTGTAAAGGTTGTCCTGAATAACGGACAGGCAGAAACCTATACCGACGAAAATGGGAATTACCGATTCAATAATTTGCCGGTTGGAAATTATGTACTTAAGGTTGATGATACGGATGTTACCAATACTTATTCATTCACATTAAAGGAAAATGACAGCATAACTCATGATTTTACACAAATAACGGACAGCTACCAAATTCTTGCCGTAAATGTTACTGCAAACCGTAAGACTATCCCTTCTTCTACTTTAAGACTAGGCGAAAACCTTTTGGTAACCCCTCAGAATATTCAGGTTATTGACCAGCGCTTACTGAGTGATCAGCAGATTCTTACCACCGCTGAAGGACTTAGTAGAAATGTAAGTGGTGTACGTACCATTACCCATCAGGAAGAGGGAAGTGTAGGGATTGCTGTACGTGGGTTCTCGGCTTCCAATCTTAGAAATGGTATGGATGTAAGTGGAAGCTTCGGTCCGCTTCGTGAAGATATGTCTTTTGTGGATCGTGTAGAGTTTGTAAAAGGACCTGCGGGATTTATGATGGGAAATACACAGCCAGGAGGGTTTTATAATATTGTGACCAAGAAACCTGTAGGGAGAGAAAAGGGAAATATTCAGCTTACCCTTGGAAGTTATAATCTATATCGTGCTACGGCTGATGTAGAAAAAAAATTGAGCAAGGATGGTAAATTTTGGGGAAGACTTAATCTGATGGGGGCAAAGAAAGGCTCATTCCAGCAGTATGTGGAACATGAGCAATTTGTTATTAATCCCTCTTTCAAATACCTAGCATCAGAGAATACCAATATCACCTTCGAATATATTTTGTCTCAAAATAATTTTCAGGGAGGATTTGCAAAATATGTGTATGGTCTGGATGGTTTTAAAGAGCTAAAAAGATCCTTTACGTTTTCAGATCCAATTATGGATCCAACCCGTTCATGGGAACATAACGTCTATGGAACGATCAATCATAACTTTAATGATAACTGGCTTATTACCGGACAATTTGGATACATCCGCTCTCAAATGCAGGGAGAATCCCTCTACGCAAAATACAACACCATTGCGTTGGCAGATAATCCGGCTACAGGAAGGAAAAGAGGAGATGTAGACCGTGGGATCAGTATCAATGATGCATTGAATACATCAACAATAGGACAGGTATTTACACGGGGTAAGTTCGAAACGGGAAAGATCAATCATAACATTCTGGCAGGAATAGATATGGGAAAAAAATTCTATGTGGCAGACTGGTCAGTGCTCTCACCTAATGTAGGTCCGGTATTCAATATTTACAATCCTGTTTATGGAAACCTTAGAAAGTCTGATATTCCGGAATATGACCGTTCAAAATCTCTTCGTGAGCGTGGAGCGAATTATTTAAATGAATACTCCTATACCTCCATTCATCTTCAGGATGAAGTACGTTTTATAGAAGATAAATTACGTGTTGCAGCAGGCTTCCGTTACACTTCTACGGTAAAAACGAGTGGTGCCAGCAAGGGTGAACAAGTGAAAAATAATGCAGTAACCCCACGTTTTAGTGTTACAGGATTGTTGTCACCAACATTTACCATTTACGGTTTATATGATGAAAGCTTTGAAGAACAAACAGGAAAACTTCTCAATGGAAATACAGCCGACCCGGCATATGGGAAAAATAAAGAGATAGGGTTAAAGAAAACATGGTTTAAAGGACAGTTGATGACTAACCTTACTTTCTACCATCTTACTAAAACAAATATGCTTACCTCCGCAGGAATAGATTACCCGGGGTTATTTGAACAGTCTGGAGAAAGCACTTCCAAGGGAATTGAATTTGATCTGAATGGAAATATCAGCAAGAACTGGAGCATTCTCTTCAACTATGCCTATACTGATGCAAAAGTGACTAAAGATAATGATCCTAAAAAAGTAGGAGGGATGCTATACGGAACCGCCCGACACATCACTAATGCATGGCTAAAATATACGATTGTGGAAGGAGATCTTGAGGGACTTGGATTTTCCCTTGGATACGAATATCAGGCTAAAAGAGCTGCGTGGCCCGTTGTTACCGGAAAACCCTATCTTCCCAATGATTATTTCACACTTGATCTTGGAGTTTCCTATAAAAGAGATAATTATCAGCTATCATTTCTTGTGAACAATCTTACAGACCGTTACAACTATGTAGGATTCTATCCTGGAGCATGGGGATATACTCATTATGGATGGAGAGCTTTGAACCCAATCAACTTCAGACTGAATCTTTCTTATAATTTTTAAATGAATACCGGAAAACCCAAAATTAAAAAGAAAAATAACAGAAGCTTATTCTACAGAATATCAGCCTGGCTACATTTGTGGCTGGGCCTTGCTTCAGGAATTATTATTGTCATTATATGTCTAACAGGGATTACCTGGTCCTTTCGGGATGAAATTAAAGATTGGCTCAACCCTGATCTGAAAATTAACTATGTTTCCGGAAAGAAGATGATCAATCCTGCAGATCTTTACATAAAAGCAAAGAAATTATATCCCAAGCAGGAAGTTTCCTTTGTATGGAGACCTACGGGTAAAGCTGCAATGGTTGGTTTTGGAAAGAGAAATCCGGGTTTTGTTTTGTATCTTCATCCTTATACAGGAGAAATCATCAGAAAACCCACCTTTAAGAAAGAGTTTGATTTTTTTGAATGGACCTTAAAGGGACATCGTTTTCTTTGGCTGCCCTCTGAAATTGGCAGACCCATCATTAATTATTCTACTTTTATATTCTTTATTACCCTGATTTCAGGATTGGTACTTTGGTGGCCTAAAAAATGGACAAAAGCGATGAGAAAGCAGAGCTTTTCGGTGAAATGGGACGCCAAAATTAAAAGACTGAACTATGATCTGCACAATGTTTTTGGTTTTTATTCCATGATTATCCTTTTGGTAATATCAATGACTGGAATGTACTATGGGCTTCCGTGGTTTAATAAGTTTTTGTATTTCACCACTTCGTTAGGGAAGACGCTCCCAACAGAACGCGAAGAACTGAAAAATGTAAACCCCTACCAGCCTGAAAATTTAACCCAGTCGTTGCACATTGCATGGGAAGATGCAGTAAAGAGCGTAGACGCAAAAGGATATTACTTATCTGTCCCTGAGGATTCTACAGGTACCATAGGAGTGTATTTGTACCCATCACACCGTCAGTTTTATAATCTCCAAAGCTTTAATTATGACAGAAATACAGGGGCTCGACTGGCAAATAGTTCAGCATATGCTGCTCCGTTTAAAGATGCAGAATTTGCTACCAAGGTTCAGAAACTGAATTATGACTTGCATGTAGGTTCAGCTCTGGGAGGAATTTGGGGACGAATTTTATATTTTTTTATTACCATTATAGGATGTTCGCTTCCGATTACCGGTTTCTTGGTGTGGTGGTTCAAGAAAAAGAAGAAAGGAGCATAGGATAGGCTTTATTTGCTTCTTTCTATGTTTTCCAACCTTTCTAGTCTTTCAAATATGGTTGTGAAAATGTTTTTCTCAGAGAGTGAAATCTGTCCTACAATTTTATAAAGATCCTGTTTATCTGTACGGGAGGCATATTGAAGATTACCATCAATATAAACGAATAAATTATAAACGGGATCTGTGTTGGGATTTGCCTTATTCAGAAACAAAATATCTCCGTAATGGTATTGTGGAATTAATTGTTTTTCTGGTGTAAACTCATGGATCAGATCAACAGATGCTAATATTTTTTGCAGAATGGGGTGGTTTGAGGATCTATTTTCCTGTAATAATGAGGTTTCATTTCTTTCATTATCAGTAATTTCAGGAAAAAGCATTAGTTGGTCCGAACCTGAAACATTGAGCAATTGGTCTGTTTGCAGAGTTTCCGTCAATAACTTGTCAAGATCAATATTAAAGTGGTCTGCCACCTTTAATATTGTTTCAATCTTTGGTTCCGCACGTCCTTCTTCATAAGAGCTTATCACTCCTCTGTTCAAGTCAAGTAAATCAGCAAAAGCCTTTTGACTCAGTCCTTTAACTTGTCTTATCTTCTTAATGTTAGTTCCAAAGAAGCTCATTTGTTGTCTAATAATTTTTGCAAAGATAAAAAAGATCTCAGAAATGCTTAAAATATTTGCATTCCGACAATTGATTGATAATCATAAATGTTTCTATATCCATCTGTATCCATAATATTCCATTCTTCTGTATCTGTATCCAAACTTTAATACTCCATAATTTTGTTTGAGTAAAGCAGAATACTATGGAAACCAATATTCAACATCCGGAATCACTTCAATATGCTGAGGTCTATATTTCAGACATGTTGGCGCTTAAAGATATATTTTTACAAAGCCTAGATAGCCAAAAGATAAGCCCTGATTTTGGGATTCCTTTTCTTTTGGCTAAAAAAGAAAATAAGATTGCTTCGTTTGCCTCTCTTATCCTCAATGAGTCTGGGGAAATAGGTTTTAAAATCTTTGATAAAAAGGATATAAAAGAATCAGAAAAGAGAAACTTCATGATTCGGGTTGAGAATTATTTTAAAGAAAATAAAACGCCTAATTTTCGGGATTCCAACCAGCTCAAAAGTAGCATTAATGAAATGATAAGCTGGCTAAATCCGTAGAAAAGCACGGATAAAATTGTACATTTACTTAAAACCGTGATTCATGCCCAAAGATGTTCTTTACCTTAAAATAGCCAATTCTGTTACAGAACAGATTAAAAGTGAAACGTTGCAGTTTGGAGACAGACTGCCCTCACTGAGGAGTGCCCAAAAGTTATATAATGTTAGTTTAAATACTGTAAAACAAGCATATATGGAATTGGAAAGCCGTTCGCTTGTAGAATCACGCCCTAAATACGGATATTTTGTAAGCCAGACCTCTCAACGAAAACTGGCACTGCCCTCTGTTGCTAAAATGAAAATTTCTGAGGGGAAGAACACTCCTGAAGATCTTATCGGGAAAGTATTTGGAACCATTGGAGGAACAGATGTAACACAATTTGCATTGGGAATTCCCGGGAAAAGCCTGCTTCCTGTAGCCAAGATGAAAAAATGCATGATTGATGTAATAAAGAGGAAAAGTGACAGCGGAACCAATTATGAACCCGTACAAGGGAATGAACAGCTTCGTCGGGAAATAGCCAAGTGGTCCATTGTAATGGAGGGAAAAATTACAGAAAATGATCTGGTCATCACGTCGGGGGCAATGAACGGGGTGTATAATTGTCTGATGGCCGTTACGCAACCCGGAGACTCTGTAGCGGTGGAGAGCCCTGTTTATTTTGGGATTCTTCAGGCCATCCAGCTGTTGGGATTGAAAGCGGTGGAGATTCCAACCCATCCTATTACAGGGGTAGATCTGGATGAATTGAAAAAAGTTCTTCCAAAACTATCTGCGTGTTGTTTTGTGGTTAATTATAATAATCCACTGGGTTTTCAAATGCCCGATGCGAACAAGAAAGAATTGGTAAGAATGCTTACCGAACATAATGTTCCTTTGGTAGAAGATGATGTGTATGGAAACATCTATTTTGGAGCAGGAAGACCAAAGCCGTGTAAATTTTACGATGAAGCAGGCATAGTGATGTGGGTAGGATCGGTCTCAAAGACGTTGGCACCAGGGTATAGAGTGGGATGGGTGGCACCCGGAAAATTCAAGGATAAAATTATCCGTCAGAAGCTGGTTCAAACGGTTTCTAGCCCGTCTTTGTTTTCTGATGTAATAGCTGATTTTCTTGAACATGGGCGCTATGATCATCATTTGAGGATGTTCAGGAAAAAGCTTTATGCCAACTATCTTCAGATACAAAAGTCAGTTACCCAGTATTTTCCTGACAATACCAAGATTTCAGAACCGAAGGGAGGATTTATGCTATGGCTTGAACTGGATAAAAGGATTTGTACAGAAGACCTTTACGATGAGGCAGTTAACCAAAAAGTAAATTTTGCCCCCGGAAGAATGTTCTCTCAGTATAATCAGTATCAAAACTGTATGCGTCTGAATTATGCGCTGGAATGGACTGACCGTGTAGAAAGTGACCTTGAGAAATTGGGTAAAATGATAAAAAACAGAATATAATAAACCAATAGAGATGAATGATACTAGTAATGAAGTAAAAATTATAGCGTACGAAACTCAATACAAAGAAGATTTTAAGGCTTTAAATGAAGAATGGATCAAAACATTTTTTGTAATGGAATCCAGCGATTATAAGCTTTTGGATAATCCTGAAGAACACATCCTGAATAAGGGTGGACATATTGCTTTCGCATTACTCAATGGTGAGGCAGTAGGGACATGCGCACTGGTAAAAGCCAAAGATATACCTCTTACTTTTGAACTGTCAAAAATGGCAGTAAGCCCTAAAGCACAAGGAAAGAAAATAGGATATCTATTAGGGAATGCTTTAATAGAGAAAGCCAAAGAGCTAAAAGCAGAAAGAGTATTTCTGGAGACCAATTCAGTCTTAGTTCCGGCCATAAAACTCTATGAAAAATTAGGCTTCAGACACATGCCGATCACCAATCCCGGATATGACAGGGTAGATGTACAAATGGAATTAGATCTTAAAACTATTTAAAAAAAATATTAGAACTCGGATAGCAATATCCTTGTTCTAATATCAAAAATTAATCTAATTGCTTTACTGTTTTATTTCTTTACAAAAGTTTTTGTCTGTGAACTCTTACTCCCGCTGAGTTTAATAAAATAGACTCCTGACGGAATATTTTCAATATTTATTTTCTCATCAAAAAGGCCATTGGAAGATTTTAAAATTCTGGTAGAAACTAGAGCCCCTTTGGCATCAATAATTTCAGCTTTCACTTCTTTATCTAATGACTTATAAAGGATACCAATACAGGTAGAAGCAGGATTAGGATAAACCTTAAAATCATCTGCTGTCTTTTGAGCTTCTTTCGTAGCCAGGCTTCCGTTGGAACATTCAGGAATTCTGTTTACTCCATCTATTCCCCATGAAGAGGGAACCGGAATACAAAGCCAGTTCAGAACTGTGGGAAAATGATCTGTTTCTCTGGTTGTTGAGGTATAATCGTAGATTTTAAAATTGCCTGTAGTATTATCATTATAAGCAGGAGATCCTGTTATCGTCATATTATTTGCGTTGGAACTGGAGTCCGCCAGAGTATTTCCGGATGTTTCATTACATTTCCAATTGGAAAGAAGCTGAGCGTAATAAGGATGTGAGGATGTAATATCCTGATTTGCCCAATTAACGATCACTTGGCCGGGAAGAGCAGATTTCCAGATTCTAATGTCTTTATAAGATGCAGCAAGATTTACTCCATAAGTATTGGTTCCGTCTTGATTTAAAGTTAAAGAAAGCCCTGAGTCAATATTTCCGATAGTATTCATTTTAGCAAAAGTTACAGGAACACCATCTTCATACAGAGTAACAAGCCCATCTCTGTCAAAGCTGGCCGCAATATGTTTCCACTTGTTTGTTTCCACTTTTCCGCCTACAAGGTCGATCCTGTTAGTTCCGTCTCCAATATTCATTTTAAAGTTTTGTCCTGTGAATCCAGAGAAGACGATTCCTTTGTTTTTCCCATTGGCCCAGTT
Source organism: Chryseobacterium aurantiacum (assembly GCF_003020585.1). Lineage (GTDB taxonomy): Bacteria > Bacteroidota > Bacteroidia > Flavobacteriales > Weeksellaceae > Chryseobacterium > Chryseobacterium aurantiacum. The sequence continues at coordinate 73,380 of NZ_PXUE01000006.1, read as the reverse complement.
TTTATTGGCTATCATTACCGGATCACTTGAATAAGACGCATTAGGCTTCACCCAAAATTCAATGGTAAAGTCCTGATTGGCTCCGAAATTAAAAGGAGTCTGATTGTTCGGTTTTGCATAAGTTCCAGCCGGAAAATTAAGCTGATTAAAGGTTTTATTGGACTCAATAACCGTTTTACTGATCTGCTGAGGAGTAAATCCTGGATTGGAATAAACGGTAAAGATATTTCGCTCAGAAAGGTTACCTCCACCATGAGAACTTTCTATGGCACCATGATCTGTAGTTAACACAACCAGCCAGTCCTCATTCTGGTAGGTTGCTCTGTTTTTCATGGCAGTAACGATCTCTCCGATATAAGAATCTATGGTTTGAATAGAAGAAACATATTGAGGAACAGAAGAAGAAAAGCCATAAGAATGTCCAGCATGATCTACATCATCAAAATCCACAAAAAGAATATCAGGATTATCACTCTGTAAAGCACTTACGGCAGCATTTTTTACCGCAAGGTCTGTTGTCAGGTTAGTCTTTACGTCTGCTGTTTTTACAATTTTATCATTAATGGGTGCCCAGCTTGCCAAAGAAATTGTTTTAAGATTGGGATTATAGGCTTCCGCTCTTGTCATGAAATCCGGGTAATTGATGTAGTTAGGATTAGTAAAGCTATTATCCTGAACATTGTGCTTGGTATGCCATACACCCGTAAGCATTGTACTCCAGCCGTTTCCGCTCCAGGTGGTAGCAGCACAAAGCCCGTCGAGAGAATAAATGGACTGATTGATGAGGTTTTGGATATTTGGAGTTGGGGTAGACATCATGACGTCTGCCCGGCAACCATCAATACCAATAAAAAGGACTTTCTTGGTTTGTGCTCCAAGGAAACAGCTCATTACAACAGCCATTGAGAATAGTTTTGTCTTCATGGGATAAAAAGGTTTTAAAATACAAAAGTTTACAAATAGTAATTTATTTTTAACTATTGTAAAATTAATTTACTATTTGTAAACATATGTGAACTGAAAATTAATTAATTGATAATTAAAAAGTTCTGTTTTTCACGGGGAAAGCGAAGCCGTTTTCGTATAATGATTTATTTTCCTAATACCACTAAAAACACCAATGACACAAATGCAGATTTGTGCCATTAGTAGTTGAAAAAGAAATTTTAAAGAATATTTTCAGCCTCAGAAATAGTTTTCAAAATATAGTCAGGCTCAGCCTTTTCCAATTCTGTTCTGCTTTGTGCCCCTGATAATACTGCGATAGTAAGTCCGCAGCCCGCATTTTTGCCTTCTTCCACATCAATAACAGAATCTCCGGCCTTTAAAACCTTGTTAGCCTCTGTAATATTGAACTTTTTCATGGCGAGAAGAATCATCTCGGGGCTTGGGCGGCTTTCCAACACATCGTCTGCAGTAATAAGTGCATCGAAATGTACATTTTCCCGCCAGTTTAATTTGTTTAAAAGCTGATGGGCAATTTCAGAAGTATAGCCCGTATTTAAAACTATTTTTTTATTCTTGGCTTTCATTTTAAGAAGAAAGTCCTCTGTTCCGTTGATAGGCTTCACATCAAGATTTCTATAAGATTCCTTGAGCTGATCTGAAAAGTTCTCAAAAATAGCCGGAGCATCTTCTTCATTACCGTTCATTTCCCTTAGCAGACTTGTGATGGCTTCCAGTTTTTCCATACCGGCACAGGTAGATAATACTTTATCCAAACTTACCTCATATCCATAATTATTTACAGCATTTGTCAATGTTTTGTATACTACATTGTCCTCATCAATGGTTGTTCCGGCCATATCCAGAACCAATAATTCTATATTTTTCATTTAAATTTATGTGTATATTTTTTCAATATTAAACTTGGAGAAGCCTCCGCTTCCCGTCATTCCTTTTCCTCCTATACCCGTTACAATATGAATATTTGGAGATGGGCTATGCTCAAAAATATCTTTTGTTTTGCACTGAGAATATACCCCAAACCATCTTCTCTGAATTTCATATGTGGGAAGATCAATGATTTTTTTGGCTTCATGAATCATAAACTCATCAATTTCCATGTTAAGATCATAACCAAGATCATCTGCATTTTTGGCATCGGCGTATTCATGAGAATCTCCAAGAATGATAGATCCGTCTAATGCCTGCTTGAACAAAATATGAACACCATACCTTTTTTCAAACGAATTGGGATCTTCCAGAGATTTGATCTTTTGGAAAGACGGACATTCGCCAAACGATTCATACCTTCTGATGGAAAGACCAGTAAGAATATTTCCCTGAAGAGAATAAATCCCCTGTGGCTTTGTCTGAAGCATTTGAAGTTTACTTACTTCCAAATCGCTTTGATTGAATACATTAGGGTATAAAGTCTTAAATTCATGACCGCCACAGATAATGATTTTGGAAGCCGTAAATTCAGTCCCATCCGTGGCAATGGCTATACATTTTTGATTATCTTCATGAGTTTCAGAAATAGTTGTATTATAGAAGATCTGCAATCCCATTTTTTCCTGCAAAAGCTTGTGAAGCTTTACAATCATATCTGCAGAATCTACAGAAAGTTCCTGTGGAAAGAAAAGTCCTCCTTTGCAATAGTCTGAACGAAGACCGTCAAATTTCTTGATACAGTCGTTTTTGGACAATAAAATAGATTCATAATCATTGTTTCTGTTGATTTCATAGAGCTCTTCAATAAGCTGAAGCTCTTCATCATTGGAAGCGACGTATACAGAACCGTTTTTTCTGATGGTAAGATCTGCCTTAGTGTGAAGTTCATTATATATTTCAAGACTTTCTCTCCCAAAGTTTTGCCATTTAAGATCCATTCCGGAGGGTACTACCTGTCCGAAGTTCCTTACCGTTGCACCCTGGGGAACAGAGTTTCTTTCAAGGATGGCTACCTTAAGATTTCTCTTCAGGGCATGATAAGCATGGAATGTTCCAAGAATTCCGCCCCCAACAACGAGTAAATCAAATTTTGTTTTCATTGTACTATAATTTATAAGATTTTCGAAGTATCGAAATTGATGAATTGATTAGAGTTTGATTTCGGTTTTGACTTTTTTCTGAAAGAAAGAAATGCAATGACCGAAAGAATTAAAACAGAGAATGTTATGATGTAGTTTAAGGTAATATAAAAGCTAAGCCATGAAGTCTGAGCAGAGCCAAAGTTTTTATACAATAGGATTAAAACACTTCCAAGATACCCAAAGGAGTCCACAATATAAATAAGAAACCCTACATTACCCTTAATATCAAAGGCGGCAATCATTCTGTCAAAGTAAATTCCGTTAAAAGGAATATAACAGAGATACATTCCAAAACCCGAAATCGTCATCCACAGAAAAGGAGATAAAGAGCTTTGCTGAAACAGGTAGGTAGAAAGACCAACCGTAAGAATCCCTGCAAAAAGGATATAGTGATAATAAGCAAATGCCCTTTTATTGTTTTTGACCCTTACCATGAAACTTAGGATTAAAAGTACCATGGCTGCAATTGGAATCTCCGTTAAGGTAAAGATAGAACTGTCAAAAGTGAAATTCAGCCCATCCCAGATCTCCCGGCTAAAATTATCCCTGAAATCTCTTAAAACCGTTAGGCAGATATAAAGGAAAATGATGCATACAATAGGAACAAAAAACCGATAAATAAGTTCTTTCCGCCCTTTTCCGTTCAGAGGTTCCCTTTTACTTTTAAGCAAAATATCTTCTTCCGTAGGCTGTGGAATTCTTTCCAAAAACATCCCGAAAATAATCAGGGGAACAATAAAGATCAGGCCGGCAGAAAAAGGCATCCAGAATTCGGAAATAGAAAATGTATCCATTAAAAACTTCCCTACAGATTTGGTAAATCCTGAAGAAACCACAAAGCTTGAACATAAGAATAGCCCGATAATTTCAGTTGTTTTGCGCCCTTCAATGTATGAAAAAACAATTCCCCAGATCATTCCCAACGGAATACCATTGATGAACATAAAGAGAATGTTGTAAGGAGCAGGAACTACCGCAAAGCCTAGCAGAGCAATTTCAGCCACAGCAATGAACGTAAACAGATACCCAATTCTTTTTGTAGGCCTTAATTCTGAAATGAATTTGATCCCGATGAATTTGGAAATAAAATAACCCACTGCCTGAGCGATGATAATTAATATTTTATAATCAACGCCCCAATAAGAAAGACCCTCAAAGGAGGCTACAGTAAAAGGCTTTCGAAATCCATACATGCAGAAGTAAACACCGAAAGCGGCAAATGCGGCTTTCAGCGTTACTATTGTTTTTTTATTGATGGTTTTGGCCATTGTTGTGTTTTAGAAGTTCAGTTTTATTCCAAGATTAAATCTTACTCCATAGTATTCCACCTGTTCAGGACGGTCTTCGTTTTTACCGAAGTGATAGATCAAAGGTTTGTTCAGAATATTGTTAACATCTGCGTATAGCGTCAGGAACTTGGTAAACTGGTAAGATCCTCCAAAGTCCAGATTACTGTATTTTCCGTAATAGGAATCATTAATATCATCCTCTGCATACTCCACAGCATACTTTCCTTTATAGTTGTAGGCAAGTCTTGCATTGAAACCTTTTTTCTCAAAGAATAGCTGTACGTTATACAATTCCTTGGCTTGGTAGGGAAGTTTTACTTTTCTTCCGCTTGGTTTTTCCATTTCTGAAGTCATAAAAGTGGCATTCACCTGTGCCCCGAAATATTTAAGAAAACCTGGCAGAAAGTCGAACCTTTTGTTGATGCCTAATTCTATTCCGCCCAGCCATGCTGCTTTTCCGTTATTGGGAGCAGAAAATTGTACCCCGTTCATCCCATTATAGCTTCCGGTGAATGAATCCTGAAAGATTGGATCTGTAATGGATTTATAGAAAACTCCACCACTCAGAATCCCTACATTTGAGAAATAATATTCTCCCATCAGGTCAAAGTTTAAAGAATACGTTGGATTAAGGTCCGGGTTTCCGCCTTTGAATTCATTATCTGCTTCAATATAAGTTCCCCCAGGGGTCAGATCTCCGAAATTAGGCCTTGAAAACGTTCTTGTAGCAGCAAATCGAAGGTTGGCTTTATCATTTAATGTATATTTTAAATGAAGCATTGGTAAAACGGCAAGATAATTTTTGGTGTGTTCAACGGGAGTAAGAACATCATCAATGACGTTATATCCCTTTACTTTTGTATTGGTATTGGATAATCTGATTCCTCCTAAAAAAGTGATCTTATCATTCAGTTTATAGGTTGCCATTCCATATGCATCGGCATGTTTTTCAAAAACATCAAAGTTTCTTCCTAATGCCTTATTGTATTCTAATGCTTCAGAATCAGCAGTATTAATCTTTAGATTTCCTTGGTTTTGATACCAGAACTGATCCATTCCGGAAGTAGACAGTACCGGCCCAAAAGAGTTCCCGATATGAGCGTTCATTTCGCTTAAATACTTGGGTCCGTTTGCTTGTGTTGTAACATACTGAGCATAATCGGATAAAAGAGGAGCTGTTCCGTTGCTCCAGTTATAGAAAATATCGGAAAACCTTGCATTACGTTCTTTGTCTCTGTACTTTAACCCGTATTTTAAGGTAAGCCTGTCGGAAGCATTGATTTCATGGTTAAATGCGGCAACGATTTTATCTTTTTCCTCTACAAAGACTTTATAGAATTCAAGATCTGTAAACCTCATTTTAGAAGCATCCATTTTGAAATTAGGATCACTGTAGAACCCAAATAAAGCATCCGGATTTTTATAATCTAATTTCCCACCATCTGCTTTCCAGTAGGCTCTTGGGCCATTTCCATGATCGGATATGTAATCAGGGTTAATTCCCACTCCTGATTGGGTGTATTTAATTACATAATAAGAGCTATTCTGCTTATCAGGAATATTTCCATACTTGAACTGATTGTCATAATAAGAAAGATCCCAGTCAATTTTTCCCTTACTTAAACTGTGAATACCACCCAATGAAACGGAAGTAAGTTCTGTGATCAGTAAGTTGTGGATATTTTGAAGTTCTACTCTCGCCGTATTATTGGCAGAACTGAATTTATCGAATCTGATTCGGTGCTTGTAGTGGGTTTCATCATCAGAAAGAGTTCCATACATTCCTTTCAGATAGAGGGTGTTTTTTGGAGAAAGTACATATTCAAAAGCTGCGTTAATACCTGTTGTCTTTCGAACTCCGTTATAATCACGAAGTTCTAACCTGAAAACACCTTCATCACCACTTCTTCTTGCCTCGAAGTTATCGGTAGACCAGTTTCTGATGAAATGAGCAAAATTAAAAAGATACCCGAATTTTTTATCCTTTGTTCTTCCGCCATACAAGAAGCCAAGATTGTAAACTCCTTTATCTGACTTGGCATTGTAACCACTTCCTAATGTGGCTTTAAACTCTGTTTTCATGGGTGGTGTCTTGGTAATAAAGTTGACACCGCCACCAATTCCGTCCGCCTCCATATCAGGCGTAAAAGATTTGTTTACATGAACATAGGAAATCAGTTCTGTAGGGAAGAAATCAAAAGCTGTAGCTCTGGATGTTGTTTCTTCTTCAGCGGTTGGTAGCCTGTTTCCGTTAATTGTGGTGGAAGCCCAGAAAGGAGGGAGCCCTCTTAAAGAAACAAACCTTCCTTCGCCCTGATCTCTTTCAATGGAAACCCCTTGTACACGCTGTACCGTTTCAGCTGCATTTCTGTCCGGAAGCTTTCCTATACCATCTGATGCTATAACGTTGGTAATATTGATGGCGTTTTTTTGTAGGTTCAGGGCTCTTGCCTCTGTATTTTTTAAGGTTCCGGTTACTACCACTTCATCAAGGTTTTTTCTTGGTTGTGATAATTTTATTATTCCCACATCTATAGTGGCTCCGGTTTTTAAATCAATATTGACTTCTGAAGATTCATAGCCAATGTAGCTGATCTGTAGACTGTATTGCCCCTCCACAATATCATTGATTGTAAATTTTCCGTCAATATCTGTGGTTATACTCTTAGATAAGCCTTTTATTTTAACGGTTGCACCGGGAAGGGGCTGGCTGTCGTCAAGAACAGTTCCTATAATTAACTGCTTTTGTGCTGAAACAAGAATAATAAAACAGACAAAAACAAGGGTAAGTAATTTCTCTAAATTTGTTTTCATTTTTACATATATTAAATTTTTTATGCAAAACAAGCTAATAATTTTAATATATATAAATATTTCGTGTTAAGTATTGTTTAATAAATTACAGGGATTTGTTACTCATTTCTTATCCTGAAAATAGGTCAAAAAATAGAGGTAAGAAGCTTCTTGTTGTCAAAAAAGCCTTTGTTTAAGGGGATTATAAAGTAATTTTGAGAGACAGTTATTATTTGAATTTTTTATATAAAAAGGAAGTTTGCCATTAACATAGCGTTAATTTTAACCATAATGGGAAATTCAAAAGTTTACAAATAGTAAACTTTTTAGAAAATAAAATATAAAAATAAACAGACTGTATGGGGAATTTATGCTGTGTAGAAGTAAAGAACAAGCATTACGCAGCTTTCATTGCTGATGCTCACAGGAACGTGCGGGAACTTTCCGTTGAAATAAAGAGAATCTCCCTCTTTTAAGATGATTTCTTCATTATCAATAATGTATTTCACTTCTCCTTTCAATATATATTTAAACTCCCAGGCATCTGTGATAACCTTTTCTCTTTTTGAGTTGGGTTCAAGAGTAAGTAGTACGGCTTCAAAACCTAAAGAATGAAGACTTTTACTGAAGATGTGCATATACTTGAAACCCTCAGCTTCCACTTCTTTTTCTATAAGCTGTTGGTTTTCCTTGGGAACATAAATGAATTTTGCATGGGACTTTTTCTCTACCCCTTCAAAGAAATAACTTGCGTCAATTTCCAGAGACTGAATAAGATCAAGTAAAACGGGAAGAGAGGGAATGGTTCTGCCATTTTCGATACGGGAAACAAGCCCGTTACTTACATTGGCTTTGAAAGCCAGTTCATTAATGGTTAAATTATTCTTTTTTCTAATATCCTTTAATCTCTTACCGATACCTATTAAAAAGTCATTCATGCTGTATTCAATTTAACCTAAATTATTTTCGTCATTATATGAAAGACAAAGGTAATACTATTCTATATAGGTTGTATGGTGTGCAGGATCAATTCATTTAAAATTATTGTTGAGGTTCAAAATTAAAATACAAAGTGGTAAAATCACAGATTTGGGTAAGTGGCTTTTCGCTTTCCCAATAAAATTTCCTTATTTTTGTAAAACTCCTTATTTCATTTCATGAAAAAAATTATTCTTATCGAAGACGAAACCAGCGTAGTTTCTTTTATTAAAAAAGGACTGCAGGAAAACGGATATGAAATTTCTGTAGCTTTTGACGGGCGAACTGGTGTACAATTGGTACAAGCAAACGACTTTGATTTGGTAATTTTGGATATTATGCTGCCTGAAATGAACGGGCTGGATGTTTGTAAGGAAATCAGAAAAACAAATCAGAGTGTTCCTATTTTATTTTTAACTGCCTTGGGAACTTCAGAAAATATTGTTCTTGGTCTGGAAAGTGGAGGCGATGATTATCTGGTAAAGCCATTTAAATTTATTGAACTGGTTGCCCGCGTAAAATCTCTTTTAAGAAGAAGCAACAACAATGGTCCACAGGAAATTACTGAACCGGAGCCAGATAATGAACATGTATTTCAGTTTTCTGATCTTACAGTAAATGATTATACCAAAAAAGTGACCCGCAGCGGAGAAGAAATCACACTTACTTCTACAGAATATAAACTGTTGCTGTACTTCCTTAATAACCCTGAAAAAGTGATTTCCAGAGCCGAAATTCTGGATGCTGTATGGGGTGTAAACTATGAACTGGGAACCAATGTGGTAGATGTGTATGTGAACTACTTAAGAAAAAAACTAGATAGTCAGGATGATAACAAATTGATCCATACGGTAATAGGAATGGGTTATGTCTTGAAAAAAGCGTAATGAATGTTTAACAGAGTGATTACAAATCAGACCAAAACGATGGTGCTTTTAATGTTGGTTTTTACCGCCATTATTTTGCTGTTCAGTGGTTTGGTTTACTTTTCAATTGTTAATTTTTCACATCAAAGATTTTACGAACTGCTAAAGATTCGTACAGCGACCATTGTTCAAATTGAAAAAAGTAAGGATCATCTTGATCTTCCTGAAAACTATATTCTCAATAGCCTGAATGACGAAGAGTTACCTATGGAAAAAGACTATGTGTTTGCGGTTCCTTCAGACTCTAATTTCAAAAAAATCTCTCAGGAAGTTCATATTCCGGATTATTTTTTCAAAAATATTATCAGAAAAGGAGAGGATAATTATAACGATAAAGAATTCTACTATATTGGTCAAAGCTTTAGGTATGATGACAAAGATTATATCGCCATTGCTTCTGCCAAGAACCACTACGTAATCTATTATCTTGGATTCCTGAAAAGAACACTGCTTACCTGTATTGTCCTTTCACTATTCTTCAGTATGATATTTTCTTTTTATCTCTCGAAGACATTATTTAGGCCCATCTTAAAGATTACCGGAAAGGTTAAGGAAATAAGCTCCGAAAATCTTCACCTGCGGCTAGAACCACAACCGGATAATAAGGAACTAAACGAGCTTGTAGATACCTTTAATGGTATGCTGAACAGGATTGAAACCTCTTTTGAAACTCAAAATCACCTGATTGGAAACGTTTCGCATGAATTGAGAACGCCTCTAACTTCCATTATGGGTGAAGCAGACGTTGCCCTTTCCATCAGCAGAACGACTGAAGAATACAAGGAAACTCTGGAAATCATTCTGGATGAAGCCGAAAAGCTTGATAAAAAAATCAAAGCCTTATTAATGATTGCCCAAACCGGTTTTGATGGCAAAATCCAGAAAATGGATAAGGTAAGAATAGATCAACTGCTTTGGGATGTTATTGAGACCCTGAGAAAAATAGATTCCAGAAATAATATCTATTTGGATATCAGTATGCTTCCCGATAATCCGAAAAAACTAAAAGTACAAGGAAATGAGCAACTTCTACACCTTGCTGTGGCCAATATTATCAGTAATGGTTGTAAGTATTCCAATTTCCAGCAGGTAAAAGTTTCTCTCGGAGCAACAGATACGGATGTCTACATTATTGTTAAGGACAATGGTATCGGAATTCCTCAGGAGGAAATGAACAAAATCTATGACCCTTTCTTCAGGGCATCCAATACCAATAACTACGAAGGCTACGGAATTGGACTTCCATTGGCAAGAAACATTGTACGTATGCATCACGGAGAGTTGCTGGTAAGTTCTCATGAGAACCAAGGAACAACTGTACAAATGCGTTTTCCAAACTTCTATAGCACACAAAGGGAAAACACCTGATACAAAGAGTAGAATTTGCTTTTTGCGATTTTTCCATTCTATAACTTTGCCCATATTAATTCCCATTAACAATTTTCTAATCTCATTTTAATCTCTTTAATCACATTTTAATTCCGTTCCAAAGAACTTCTAATTTGGCCACTTTAGTTTTGTATCATCAAAAAAGATCAACACAAAACAAAATAATAAGAACATGGCTAAAACAATTTTAATTGCTACAGATTACTCTCTTGAGTCATTAAACATATTGAAAAAAGTACTAAAGGAAAAAGATGCATCCGAGGATCAGAACCAATATAATATTCTTTTAACCTCAGGATATGATTCTGGAGATTCTATCAGGGACCTTTTATTCAATACCAAAACAACAATCTTCAATAAGATAAGACCTGCGGAGTTCTGTGATGCCTTCGGGATCATAAAGAATAAATATCCTCATCTGGTTAATAAAATCATTTGTGATGTATTCACTGGAAGCTTTCAGAGAACATTCAATCAGTATGTGAAAGCTGAAAATATTGAGGAAGCTTACTATTCTTCATCCATCAAAAGCAAAGGTAAAGGGAAGTTTGATATTATTCCCTACATCAAAAAATGCAAAGATCTGCAATCCCAAGAAATAGCAGTTGGGGTAAGAGAAAGACTTCCGGAAAGAGGAAGACTGGCCGAGATCTTTGTGGAGGTTTAAAAAACACAAAAACAATTTAAAAAGTAAAACAATGTTAAGAAATTATAGTAACAGCAGGACACTGGGAGACAATATCAGGTTGGGGACGCTGACTGCATTTACAGCAGGTACTATAAATATAGCATCCCTACTCATATTTCTTTCTTTTACGTCCAATGTAACAGGACACTACGCTATTTTAGCAGCAGAAATAAGTAAAGGCAACTGGACACAAGTGGCAGTAGTTGGAGGATGGATTTTCTTATTCTTCTTCGGAAGTTTCCTATCCAACTTTATAGTCATTAACTTTAATAAGAAAAGTAAATACTTTGCCCACTCCATGCCGATTGTACTGGAAATAATATGTCTGCTCTTTGTAGGAGTGTATGGACAGTTTTATTACCAGAAAACACTGGAAGAAACAGAATATCTGGTCGCTCTGATGCTTTTTGCAACAGGACTACAGAATGGTTTAACGGCAAGTATCTCGAACTTCTCCGTTAAAACAACCCACCTTACCGGAACAACAACCGACCTGGGAATTCTGGTCTCCATGTTTACCCAAAAGAAATACAGAAGAAACGGAGAACTGATTGGAAGAGCTAAATTATTGCTGAGCATTATGCTTGCCTATGTTTTAGGTGCTGTTTTCTCAGGATTAACGTACTATTACCTGGAATTCAGAGTGTTCTATGTAATCAGTGTATGTCTTCTGATTGTTATCGGATATGATGCTTATAAAATTCATGTACGACACTTTAACACAAAGTACAGATATAACAGGATTTACAGAAAGCCTAACCTTTTAGCCTATCTGTACGAAAAAATCCATGGAATCCCTAAAAAAGAGGAAAAGAGGAAACTCGCCTTTGAAGACTAAATATCGGGTGAAGTAAATTTCACTATTATTTTTTGTATAAACTAGCTGTGAATCAACCCTCTATTGGAATAAAGCAATAGGGGGTTGTTCTATTTGAAAAAGAACCGCAATAGACGGTTTGGAACGGGATTTGTAAAAAGCTGTATTGTTGAAATGTTGATAATTAAATATTAATTCACGGTTTTAATGTTTTAATTCCCATTTTCATTGACTATTTTTGTAAGTTGATTTACGTTTTTATGTCAGATATTATTCAGCTTTTACCGGATCATGTAGCGAACCAAATTGCAGCGGGTGAGGTGGTGCAGAGACCTGCGTCCATCGTAAAAGAACTTTTGGAAAACGCTATAGATGCAGATGCAACGAAAATTGAACTGATCATCAGAGATTCCGGGAAAAACCTCATACAGGTGGTGGACGATGGAAAAGGGATGTCCGAAACAGATGCCAGACTGGCGTTTGAAAGACATGCTACGTCCAAGATCAGAGGAACAGAAGATATCTTTAAGATTGCAACCAAAGGATTCCGTGGAGAAGCGTTGGCTTCAATTGCAGCGGTTTCTCAGGTTGAACTGAGAACAAAGCAGAAAGAGGCCTCTATTGGAACCAATATTTACATTGAAGGAGGTGTTTTCCAGTTTCAGGACCCGGTTCAGACGGCAGAAGGATCAAACTTTCTGGTAAAGAACCTTTTCTATAATGTTCCTGCAAGAAGAAAATTCCTTAAAAATAATAATATTGAATTCAGACACGTAATTGATGAATTTCAACGTGTTGCATTGGCACATGAGGGACTAGAATTCTCTCTGTTTCATGATGATGAACCTGTTTTTAGGCTAAGAAAAGGAAGCCAGATGCAGCGTATTGTGGATGTCTTTGGAAGAAAGCTGCAACCTCTTTTGATTCCCATAAAAGAAGATATTATCTGGTGTAAGCTTCACGGATTTGTTGCTAAACCTGAGGGATCAAAAAAAGCCAGAGGTGAACAGTTTCTTTTTGTAAATGGAAGGTATTTTAGAAGTCCATATTTCAACAAAGCAGTGCAGGAAGCATTTGAAGGTCTTCTTTTACCAGGATATGTTCCGTCATTCTTTCTTTTTCTGGAACTTGATCCTGAAAAAATTGACGTCAATATTCATCCACAGAAAACAGAAGTGAAATTTGAGGACGAACATCTTATTTTTGCATTACTCAGATCTACCATTAAAAGATCTTTAGGAATTTATAATGTTTCCCCAAGCCTTGATTTCGATAGAGATCCAGAATTGGATGAAATGATGAACAAACCTATTCCCAGTAAGGGAAATGGTGGTGGAAGCGGAGTTATAAAGATGCCTGAGATTATTGTAGACAGAGACTACAATCCATTTTTGGAAGAAAAAAATGTACGCCCCGAAGAAATTCAGAATCTTACGGAAATGTATCATCAGAATATTACTGCAGAACCTTCAAAAATCAATTTGTTTGAAGATGAGGATTTTGACGAAGACCTGATGAGACTTCCCAACGGATATTGGCTTTTCAATAAAGGAGATATGACGCTCATGCTGGATCTTGGAAGAATGCACAGGTTATTGGTTTCTGAAAACAATAAATCAACCAGAAAATCAAATACAAACAGCCATGCGCTCCTGTTTTCTTTAGAGTACCACATGAATGAGATAGAGAAAAATAAATATGAATCTATCAAAAAATATCTTCCGGAACTTGGGTTTGACATGAAAATTGCTCATGAAAGTGTACTAAGAATAGATTCTCTTCCTGAAGGATTAAAAGAGACCCAAGCTATGAAGTTTCTTGAGAACCTTTTTGAAATTCTGGAATACAAAACAGAAGACGAGTTTATGGAGTATTACCATAACCAATGGAGCAAGATGCAGTCTAAGTCAAGGTTTGATTTTATCTATAAAAAAGATGCGGAACAAGTCATCAAGGATTTTACAGCATTAGGTTTCCCGGAGTTTTTACCGGATGGGAAAAGATGCTTCTACGAGGTTCCATTTAATGATTTTAAAAACAAATTTTAAAAAATATGTTTAACAATATACCACCAATTACAAGAAATATTATCATTATCAATGTGATCGTATTTATTGTAACCTCTTTAATGGGAAATCAGATTATCGGCTATCTGGCCGGTTTTTATCCGTTTTCTCCTTTTTTCCATTCATGGCAGATCATTACCCATATGTTTATGCACGGAAGCATTATGCACATTTTGTTTAATATGCTGACTCTCTATAGTTTTGGTCCTGTTCTTGAACAAACATTGGGTGACAGAAGATATCTGATCATGTATTTTTTAAGTGGATTGGGTGCTTTTTTCCTTTTTAACCTTTGGAACTTTGTGGAAGTTCAACAGCTTTCCAATCAATTGCAGGAACTTGGCTTCAATGTAGGAGCTTATCTTTCCGGTGCAAGCGTAGAGTTTAGTGGAAATGCAGCAGCTGTTCTTAAGCAGAAAGAATTATTAGAAAGTTTAAAAGGTATTGTGGCAACACCTATGGTTGGAGCTTCCGGTGCCATCTTCGGAGTAGTGGCAGCCTTTGCAACATTATACCCTGATTCCAAAATCATGATGATGTTTATTCCGATTCCAATAAAGGTAAAATATCTGATGCCTATTGTGATTGTTGTTTCAGTATACCTTGGGATTTCCGGTAACGGAGGAGGAATTGCTCACCTGGCTCACGTTGGGGGTGCTTTGGTAGGATGGATTTTGGCAAGAAGCTGGAAGAAACATTTATATAGATTCAATTAATTTATTTTTGTGAAGATTTTTCGACTCATACTCTTAATTCTGCATTTGGGAATCCTTTTTCTATTGTTGGGAACCTTATTGAATGCCTATATTCCACCCAAGATATTTCCGTGGTTTAATTTGCTTTCTCTTGGCTTTCCTATACTGATCGTTTCTTATATTATATTGACGGTTTTCTGGGTTTTCAGCTGGAAAAAAAGAGCTTTTGTATTCATGTTTGCAGGACTGGCCTTCATAAGTCCCGTAAAAAGATGGGTTAATTATTCTTCCGATAAAGAGAAAGAAGGAGATCTGAAAATAATTTCTTTTAATACTAAAAATGGTATTTTGGGACGGATGGAGGTTGAAAAATACCTTAGGTCTCAGAATGCAGATGTGATTCTCTTACAGGAAGATGCGGGGGATGGTTATGATTTTGAGGGATATAAAAAAGTAAGTCCTCTAAGTGGATTTTCTGTTTTTACCAGGCATAAAGTAGTCGGGGAGAAAATAATAGAATCGAATGATAAAGAAAGAGTTCCTGCCATTCAGGTTGATATCGAAATAAAAGGGAAGGTCTATAGATTTATTGATGTATACCTCCATCCGTTTCAATTTGAAAGAGAAATGGTAAGCCTTAACGGAAACACAGAGGATAATGAACAAAAAGTAAAAGATGTTGTAAAAAGGCTTATCCCCACCTTTAAAAAACATCAGGAGCAGATCGGGTTTATCAAAAGTGCTATTGAAAGCTCTCCATATCCTGTTGTTGTAGCAGGAGATTTTAACTCTGTTCCCAATTCTTATGAGTATTATCACTTATCAGAGGGGCTTGATGATGCTTTTTTAACATCGGGAAGAGGAAGTGCAACCAGCTTTCACGATTACAAATTTCCAATCAGGATAGACTATGTTTTTTCTTCAAAGTCATTAAAGGCTGTTTCCTACGTCGTTGACCGTTCTGTCAGTGTTTCAGATCATTATCCTGTCATTTCAAAATTTTCAGTAAGCGACAAATAATCATAAAAATAGTTAATGTTTGACTGCTTGGTAGGGTTTTTGCTTAAAAAAATCCGTACCAAGACCGTTTTTTTCATGAAGTCCAATCAGATATTACTATTTATACATATCGCCGTTGCCGTTTTGCTCTTATGCACGCTGGGAAATGCATGGGTTCCACCTAATCTTTTGGGGAATCTTAATCTTCTTTCTCTTGGTTTTCCGTATTTGATACTTGCACATTTACTTCTTACATTAGTCTGGGCTTTTAAAAAACAAAAAATTGCAATCGCATTTGCTTTAGGTACATTGGTTTTTTATAATCCCATAAGACGATGGATTAACTTTTCTCCCAAAACAGAAAACATCAAAACAATACGTGATATCAAAGTTTTAACCTTTAATGTAAAGTATGGTGACTACGGATGGGATAAGGTGAAAAACTATATTAAAGAGCAAGACCCGGATATTATTCTGGTTCAGGAAAAGGATACCAACCGTGCCCTAAGACAGGATCTTGTAAAATATCCCTCAGTTATTCTTAAAACAAAACATAAGATTCTAAGACAGGCTGAGATAATTGAAGATAATTCCAGAGGAAACTCTTTTTATGCAGATGTAGATATCAACGGAAAGATCATCCGTATTGTAAATGTTTATCTGGAGCCGTTCCGACTGCACAAAACAATGTTTACAAAACTGGAAGGTCTGGGAATAGGAAACGTTTCAACACTTCTTTCCCGTATGATTCCTACGTTTCAGGCTCATGAAGATCAGATTAAAAAAATCAGAAAGGTGATTGATTTTTCACCTTATCCTGTAATTTTAGCAGGAGATTTTAACTCTGTTCCTAATTCCTATGAGTATTACAGCCTTGGAAGAGACCTTCAGGATGCGTTTTTAACTGCTGGAAAGGGTAGTGCAAGCAGCTTTCATGATTATAAAGTTCCTTTAAGAATTGATTATATCTTCAGCTCAAAATCAATCATTCCTTTAAGTTATAAAGTAGACCAATCTGTGAAATTATCGGATCATTATCCTGTAATTGCAGAATTTCTACTAAATTAGTTCCATGAAAAATTTACTGCCTGCCATTTTTATTTTTATCATTCTGCTTACAGCATGTTCCAAGAAAGAAGTTTCCAATGTGAATGCTGAGCCGGAAATTAAAATTCAATATGACACCACCGCAGTGGATTCCTTTTCAACGGGTGCCGTTTCGGTAGATATTGCCCGTAAGATCAGAATGTCATCTCCTCAATATTTAGACTCTGTAAAACAGGTTAAAAAAGCTCAGGAAGAAGAAATAAAACTTAAAGCTGAACTTGAAAAAGAGAATAAATTAAAACAGGAGGAGGAAAAGAAAAAAACAGACGCGGAAAAGAAGAAGAAAACTTCTGAAACCTCTGTATCAAACGAAACCAAAACAGAATAAAAAACATTCCTAAAAATATACAATATGAAAAAACAAATTCTTGCAGCAGTAGTGATTTCTATATTCACTGTTGCCTGTACAAAATCAACAACAAAAACAGAGCAGGTAGAAAGTGCTGACGGATCAGTTACCACCACCACTACAACCGTTTCAGAAACATCTCCCCACATTGTTGACTCAGCAAAAGTGAATGAAGCAAAGGAAAATGTAAATGAAAAGCTAGATCAGGCCGGAAATAAAATTGACAACGCGGCACAGAAAGCCAAAGATAAAATTGATGCCACTGCAGATAAAACCAAACAGGATCTTAACAAGGCAGGGCAGGACATTAAAGCAGAGGCTAACAAAGTAGGAAAAGATATTAAAAGCGGAGCCCAGGAAGCGGGGAAAGATGCAAAAGATGCAGCAAGAAAAGGAGCTGCAAAAGTAGAAGATGCCGCTAAAAAATTAAAAGAAGATTTAAGCAAATAAAAAATAAACCCGCAGTTGAATTCAGCTGCGGGTTTTTATTTTTTAGCTCAATAAAATGATTTATTAAGACTGTTATAGTTTTACTTATTAAGCTCCAGAAGCGGTTCTATATATTCCCTGTCATTGCTTAATCTTGGCACCTTATTCTGTCCTCCAAGCTTTCCTTTGGACTCCAGCCAGTGGTAGAATAGATTATCTTTTGCAATATGTACAATAGGTCTTTTAAGGGTAATATTGTTGTATCTCTTTGCTTCGTAATCCGAATTGATGGTCTTTAAATGCTGGTCAAAAGCATCAATAAAATTATCCAGACTGTCAGGAAATTGGCTGAATTCAAAGATCCACTCGTGAGCCCCACCTTCATTGTTTTTCATAAAAACCGGAGCCCCGGTAAAGTCGGTAACCCTGGCACCCGTATTTTCACAGGCCTTTGACAACGCAGATTCTACGTTATTAATCATGAGCTCTTCTCCAAAAGCATTGATATAATGCTTGGTTCTTCCCGTTATTTTTATTCTGAAAGGATTGATTGATGTGAACACCACGGTATCCCCAATCAGGTATCTCCACAATCCGCCGTTGGTGGTGATCACCATGGCATAGTTTTTCCCAATTTCCACATCTTCCAGGCTTACTACCCTTGGATTTGAAAAATGAAACTGATCCATCGGTATAAACTCGTAGAATATTCCATAATCCAGCATCAGAAGCATTTCATCACTATTCGATCTGTCCTGTATCCCGAAAAACCCTTCAGATGCATTGTAGATCTCGTAGTAATTGATGTTT
This sequence comes from Chryseobacterium aurantiacum, assembly GCF_003020585.1. Lineage (GTDB taxonomy): Bacteria > Bacteroidota > Bacteroidia > Flavobacteriales > Weeksellaceae > Chryseobacterium > Chryseobacterium aurantiacum. Next base: position 55,007 of record NZ_PXUE01000006.1, on the reverse strand, counting down.
TTTCCGATGATCTGCTTGTATTGTTCCCTGTAAGGCTTGAAACTGATTCCACCATGGAAAAAGACCTCCAGATTAGGCCACAGCTCAGAAATACTCCCTACATTGGTCTCCTTTAATACCCTTTGTAAAAGAACCATCATCCAGCTCGGTACCCCCAGAATACTTCCTACATCTTCATTTTTTACCTCTGAGGTAATAGCCTTAAGTTTGCTTTCCCATTCCCCCATTAAAGAAACTTTCTTACTTGGTGTGGTGGTAATTTCTACCCAAAATGGGAGATTATCAATTAAAATAGCAGATAAGTCGCCAAATTTTGTGTTAAAATCCGCATACAGTTCAGAACTTCCGCCTAAACGTAAGTTTTTATAGTTAAAAAGCTGATTTTCAGGATGGTTGTTGGCGTAAATGGATACCATGTCCTTTCCTGCCTTCATATGACAGTATTCAAGGCTTTCGGCAGAAATAGGGATAAATTTGCTTTTAGCATTGGTCGTTCCCGATGATTTGGCAAAATGCTTAATCAATCCTGGCCAGCTTACATCCTTGTGCCCCTGACGTGCCCTTTCAATATAAGGCTCAAAATCTTCATAGGTAACGATAGGAACCTTATTTTTAAAATCCTGATAACTCGAAACAGAATTGAAGCCATGCAGCTTACCATATTCCGTATCCTCTGCATGAAACAGTTGAGAAAACAATATACCTTTCTGTGTTTCAATGGGATGATCCATGAAATTTTGAATCTGATCTATCCTTTGACGGATGAACCAGTTGACCACAGTATTGAAAAGTGCCTTGGTTGCCATTCCAACAAATATAATGATATTTGAAATTTCTGAAAATTTTTTAAAGAATTAAATAAAAATTTCATTTTCTTCTTGTTATGAAAATCGGAATTACAATTCATCCTTTGTTTTAATAAAGCATGATGCCACGGGAATGGATTGGCTTTTAGAAAACGATTTTTCCTGTCCGGAGTTTCCATTGGCTCACAAGAAAAAGCCGTGAAGCCCGAATTCTTTGTCCTGTTTAGCAACTGATTATTAAGTTTTGTTTTCAACGCTTTTTATTTTTTGAGATATACTTTCTTTGACCTCTGTTTCTTTACCTCGTTTTCATAAAAATTGACCTCACAATTTGCCTGATGATAAATGATGATTTTTAAATAAAGGATCAACAAATTTTAAAAATATGTTTTAGGAACATGAAATGTTTTTATGGATTTCTTTAAATAAAATGAAATTAAAATCATCATTTATTGCTTATGCTATCGGCAATCAGATAATGTAAAATGTAAAAAAAGGATTGTAAAAAATGAATAATATAAATAGTTGATTTTTAGATTTATAGCAGATTTTTTGTGTTTTTTTTTAATCATTTTAATGTTATGTGAAATCAGCATAGGATATGTGTAATCACTATTCTAATTTTGTCTTCACAAATGATTAAGGAATAATTGATTAGGTATTTTTTGCTTAAAAGAATATCATAATTAGTTGACCAGAAAGTGGTCTTTATAAGGCTACTAAAAATAAGAATTGATTTTTTAGAAACAAAATCATGGGAAAATATTTATTAGCAATGCTTGCATCAGGAAGCCTTTACTCTCTTGAAAGTATTCCCTCCAATAATACACCTAATACAATATTGGGTGTAAGAGTAGATTCTACTCCTCCCAAACGGCTTTATAGATGTCTGTTCAAAGCAACAATACGATCCCACAGTTTCTGATAATAACATAAAAAAATTTATACAATATAAACTCAACAGTTTAATTTTTTTAACTTTTTTTAAAAACATAGGCAATTATGAAAAAATCTTTAATAGCTATCCTTTTTTCGGGATTGGCTTATTCTCAGGTGGGTATTAATACAGACACTCCCAATTCTACTTTGGATGTCATGATAAATCCTACAGTTTCCAAACCGGAAGGGATTATTGCTCCGCGCATGACAGGTGATGTGCTTAAGGGGAAAGACTTACTTTATGGTACAGCCCAAAATGCAGCTTTAGTGTATGTGACTGGCGCAGTTTCGGGTACTCCTGCTGGTAAAACAATTGATGTGACATCTCCTGGTTACTATTATTATGATGCTACAGCGATCAAATGGATCAAGCTTGGGGTAGCTGGAGGTTCTACACCTCCTGCAACCGCTTGGTATCCTGGAGGGAATTCAGAGACCGTATTAAAAACTTTAGGAACCAATAATAACTTTGACTTGCCAATTGTTACAAATGGTACTGAAAAGGCGAGGTTAACAACTGCCGGCTTTTTTGGGGTAGGTACCTCCACACCAACATACGGAATACATTTGGAAAGTATAGGAAATGGGAGCAAAGATAATATTGGCATCACTTCTGATACAACACCGGCTTTTTTGACGAATCAGACTGTTCCAACTTCTGGTGGTACTATTGGGTCATTACAATTTCGTGGTACGGGGGTAACATCATCTGGTTTATATGGTATTGTAGAAACATCTGGAACTACATCAGCTTTAGGGTTAAATACTGATGGTACAGAAAAAGTTAGAATTACTGGAGCTGGTTCTGTTGGCATCGATACAACAAATCCGCAGGGTATTTTTAATATTGATGGTGCAAAAGACAACCCTACCACTGGTTCAGGACACACAGCTGCACAGCAAATGAATGATGTTACTGTTCTTGCCAACGGTAATCTAGGATTAGGAACCATTACCCCTTCGCAAAAACTAGAGATTCAAACAGGCGGAACAGCAGCTTCTCCCACTACGGGTTTTAAGCTGGTTGACGGAAACCAGGCAATTGATCTAGTGCTGACATCAGATGCTAATGGAGTGGGAACGTGGAAAGCTCCCATTGTACCATATAAAATGGGAGTAGTTCATAGTGCCTCTAATACGATTGATGTTCCTTTTGTTGGGCAAGGCCAAACTTATTGGCTATCCACAGGTTCTTATATTGACTTACCTCCGGGGTCTTGGAGAATTGACCTAACGGAAATGTTAGTGGGTTATACTGATAATGCAACCTATCTAACTGCTAATGATTGGATTTATACCCGATTTTCTTTGTCTGAGCTTCCTGGCGCTGCGACACCGGGCTATAATCCACCGGGACCTAATTCTGCAATTCTTACTCCTGATTTCTTATCAGTTGATCCAGTAACAGGAAATCAGATAATGGGGGTTGCGCAATATGTTGGGATGTTATTTCAGGGGCCACGAACAGCTTCACCTACTAAATTTATTCCTGGACAGGGCTATTTCCTGATAAAAAATGGGAGCACGGTAACCAACAGATATTACATTATGTTTAACCCTAATAATTCAAGCTCCAATATTCCTGATTTTTACTTCAGAAATGTGGGCGGAAACTGGGGTGAAAATAGGATTATTGCTACTAGAATTGATTTGACTAATTAAGAAATATTTCTGAAAAGATAGAGAATGCATTAGTTAAATAATAATTAAGGTTAATCCAAATATATGGTGATGGATGATTTTGATATTTTGCATTTTTTCTTTGTCATATGACAACTAACTTACTTTTGGTTTAGTCCTATTATGCTCTTTAATCCCAATGGGTATAATAGAAAAACCGCTACAATTTTGTAGCGGTTTTATTTTTTTGAGTGCTTATATTTCTTAGCAGTATTCGTCGTAAGCAGCCTGAAGGTTTGCAGCAATGGCACCAGCAGGGTTTCCTTCGATGTGGTGTCTTTCCAGCATGTGAACCAATTCACCATCCTTGAAAAGCGCTACACAAGGAGAGCTTGGAGGAAATGGAGCAAGGTGTTTTCTTGCTTCGGATACAGCTTCTGTATCAAATCCTGCAAATACAGTTGTTAAATGATCAGGCTTCTTGTCTCCAGTCAAAGAGTACACTACTCCTGGTCTAGCAGCTCCTGCAGCACATCCGCATACAGAGTTGATCACCAATAATGTAGTTCCAGTCTGCTTTAACGCCTCTTCTACCTGTGCAGGAGATGTTAAGTCTTGAAAACCTTTATCTGTAAGTTCAGCCTTCATAGGCATTACTAAATCTGTTGGATACATATATTTTGTTTTTTTTTATCGCTACAAAGTTAAACATTTCTTTACGTTTGTTCAATACATAAAAACTATCAATGGATTAGTCAATATAAAATTAATTGAATATTAATAATTTAACAATATTCATAAAAATGTGAATTAAAATTAGGAATAATAAAATATAATTATTAAATTTGAAATGATTCTGAAAAACAAACGACCATGAAAAAAACATTTAAGGCTTTCCCTCAAGCAATCAGCCACTTATTATCTACTCAAATCGGGTAATAAGTTATCTTTTTTTTCAATTTTATTCAAAACAGAATAGCGCACTTGAATACACACAAAAAATGAAGCCCGAGACTCAAAAGTCCCGGGCTTCTTTAATCAAATCGATATGCAAAGGTTGTATATCCTTAGTTATGGTATGAGATACGTGTTTCCGAGGTTCAGAATGATCCTGATACCCGAAACCCGAACCGCATTATGAAAGGAGTTTCTTAACCATCTCGGAAATACTTTTTCCGTCAGATTTTCCGGCTAATGCCTTGGAGGCAGCTCCCATTACCTTTCCTAAATCCTTAAGGGATTCAGCTCCGGTTTCAGAAATTATGTTTTTAATTTCTGTTTCTAGTTCTTCTGCTGAAAGTTGTTTTGGTAAAAACTTCTCAATTACTTTCATTTGAGCTTCTTCTACTTCGGCAAGATCTTGTCTTCCCTGAGCAGAAAACTGTTCAAAAGAGTCTTTACGCTGCTTGATCATTCTTTGAAGAATGGCAATTTCCTGTTCTGCAGAAACTTCAGCACCTCTGGCTTCAGTTTTTAAAAGAAGAATTTGAGACTTCACAGCACGTAGAGAATCCAAGGCTACTCTGTCCTTTTCTCTCATGGCTGTTTTTATTGCGTCACTTATTATATTTTCTAAACTCATATTATCTTTATTTGTATTAACGTAAAAAGTATTAATGTATTCAAGAACCAAGTCTGTAAAATCATTAATACATTTTACATCAATACATTAATACGTTTATTTTAGTCTACATCCTTATTAAGGAATCTATTTTCTCTGATTTGCATAGAACCGTTGTTGTCAGACATATAAGTGTTGATATTCTGGTCTGATGCATTGGTTCCGTCAATCGAAATATTTTTTCTTTTGAAAGCAGGAATAGACTCGAATTCACTTGTGCTGTCAAAGCTTTGATAACGGGAATTGAATTCTTTTAGTTTATTTCTTCTTTCTATTACTCTGTCCTGATCAATGGTTTTATTCACGAAAGTGAATTCAGATTCTTCAGTTTTTGGTGCTTCAACTTCTGCTCTGGTTTCAAAAGCAGGTTTTGTTTCTGTTCTTGGCTCTTCTTTTTGATAGAACGTCTCTATTTTTTGAGCAGGCTCTGCAACAGCACTTACCGGAGCATTAAACTCGGCTTTAGGCTGTCCAAAATCTGTCTTAGGCTCATTTCTAACAGGTTCGTTTACAAAGAAGCTAAACTCAACAGGTTTTTCCTGAGAAGAAGAATTGTTGAAAGTATTTCCTGACTGAGGCTCATCTTTTTTATTTTCAAAATCAAATGAGAAAGACTGGATTTCCAGGTCGTTTGGATCTTCATCTTCTTCATCAATAGAGAACAGACTGAAAGCATCCTGTGCATCTTCGTCTTCATTTCTCCATTCCTGCTCAGGTGTATTTACTGTATTTTCCTCTTTATCAAAGAATTTAATTTCAGTTCTGATTTCTTCTTCTTCAATAATCATTTTTTTTTCAGTAGACGTCACATTGAACTTGGTAGTATCATGGTCTTCGTCATCTAATCTGAAAAGGTTTTTTCCTCCGAAATCATGGGTGGTTTCAGGAGTTGAGGCTCTTTCCTCTCTTGTTTTAAAAGGAGAAGATTTTGGGGCTTCAAAACTGTCATTAAGGCTGATTCTGATTTTCTCTGTAGGACCAGAGAACTTCTTGTTGTCATTAGAGAACCCTGTAGCGATAACAAGAACGCTTACTGCATCTCCTAGTTCCTCATCAGCACCCACTCCAAAAATGATGTCTGCAGTATTTCCTGCTTCTTTCTGGATGTGGTCCATAATGATACCGATTTCGTCCATAGTTACCTCTTCTGCACCACTTCTGATTAGCAATAGTACATTTTTGGCACCTGTAATTTTATTGTCATTCAACAATGGAGAATCAAGGGCTTTTCTTACGGCTTCTTCTGCTTTATTTTCACCTGACGCAGTTCCCGTAGACATCAACGCTGTCCCGGAATTCTGAAGTACAGATTTAGCATCTCTAAAGTCAATGTTTACATCAAAGTAACCGGTAATAACCTCTGCCATACCTTTGGCAGCATTGGCTAAAACTTCATCCGCCTTTGAGAATCCCTGCTTAAATCCAAGGTTTCCGAATTGCTGTCTTAATTTATCGTTATTGATTACAATTAATGAATCAACATTATTTTTTAATTTTTCAAGACCGTTTTCTGCCTGCTCCAGTCTTCTTTTTCCTTCGAAGCTGAATGGAACTGTAACGATTCCCACAGTAAGAATCCCCATATCCTTTGCTACTTTAGCAATGACAGGGGCTGCTCCGGTACCGGTACCACCACCCATTCCGGCAGTGATGAACACCATTTTCGTGTTCTGTCCCATAGCGGCTTTGATATCTTCAATACTTTCGATGGCAGATTTTTCTCCCACTTCAGGGTCGGCACCAGCTCCAAGACCTTCCGTAATGGAAGTTCCCAACTGAACTTTATTGGCAACGGGGTTATTATCTAGAGTTTGAGCATCTGTATTACATACCACGAAGTCAACTCCATGAATTCCTTTCTCGTACATGTGCTTTAGGGCGTTGTTTCCACCGCCTCCTACACCGATTACTTTTATGATGGATGAATTTCCTTTTGGTAGATCAAATGAAAATCCTTGTGTACCTATATTTTCCATAACTATACTTTTAACAATTGATGAATGATGGGTGAGAGTTGATAAATCCATTATCGGTTATCATCTATCATTTATACTTTATTCTACTTCTTCAAAGAATTTTTTTACTTTTTCCATAAGCGACTGTCCAAAGGTCAGTTTCGCTCTTCTGTTTTCCTGCTTCTGATCGGGAACAGATTGCTCCTGTACAGGGGCTGCCTGCTGAATCGGCTGAACAGTTTCTGCTGCTACAGAGCTAGTCTCAGCTTTGGGCTGCTCATTTACTACCGGTTCCACTTCTTCGTCAATATTCAGCCTCTTGTCTCTGATCTTTAAACTTTCCATCAGTAATCCGATAGACGTAGCAAATTCAGGGCCTTTAAGGTACTGATTCTTATCGTTGGCAATATATTCATTTGCAAAACCGATTCTGCTATCAAAACCTGTTGTATAATTGGCTAGCTGGCGAAGGTGTTTCAGGTTGGATCCACCACCGGTTAAAACGATTCCTGCAATCAGCTTTTTCTTTTGTTCAAAAGCTCCATAGGCTTTCAATTCTGTGTTAACCATTTCCAAAACTTCTTCTACTCTCGCATTGATGATCTGAGCAAGGGTTTTTAAAGAAATTTCTTTATCTGGACGGCCGTGAAGCCCCGGAATTGTTACAAAAGTACTGTCTTTTTCTAATTCTGGCACAGCCGAACCGAATTTTACTTTCAATTGTTCTGCATGTTTTTCAATAATGGAACAACCTTCTTTGATATCTTCGGTAATAATCCCGCCTCCGTAAGGGATAACACAGGTATGACGGATGATATTATCTTTAAAGATAGCAATATCTGTGGTACCACCACCAATATCTACAATTGCTACTCCTGCTTCTTTTTCTTCTTTAGTAAGAACGGCTTCAGAAGAGGCTAATGGCTCTAAAGTAAGGGCCTCCATTTCTAATCCGGCTTCACGAACGCATCTTGCTATATTTCTGATGCTTCCCATCTGCCCAACTACAACATGGAAGTTAGCTTCTAAACGTTTACCGTGCATTCCTACAGGTTCTTGAATTTCACCTTCGGAATCTACTTTATATTCTTGTGGAAGTACATGGATAATTTCTTCTCCAGGAAGCATAACGAGCTTCTTGACCTGATCTTTTAATGCTTCAATGTCATCATCTGTAATAAATTTATCCGGATGTTCACGCATAATATAATCGGAATGCTGCAGAGAACGAATGTGCTTTCCTGCAATACCTACCGTAACTTTGCGGATAGGAACTCCAGCACTGGATTGTGCTTCGGAAACTGCGGCCTTGATTGAATTAATAGTTTGCGAAATATTATTCACAATACCTTTATGAACACCAAGACTTTTAGCTTTTCCTACACCGAGAACTTCTATCTTCCCGTGTGCATTCCTTCTTCCGACAATCGCGACTATCTTTGTTGTCCCGATGTCCAGACCTACTGAATACTCTTGATTTTCCATTTTTATATCGATTTGATTTTTTTCTACTTTTTCTATAATTAGGATTGTATCCTACTTTGTGTTAAATTATTCTATTTTCACCTTTGCTTTTGGCTTTGGCTTGGACTGTGCCGGGGCCGTTGTTTTTTTCTCTGTTTTTTTTACTTCCTTTTGTTGTGTTTTCGGTTTTGTGCTTTCTTTCGGTTTTACCGAGGTTGTACTTGTTTTTTTTACTTCTGCTGCCTTTGGCTTGTTTTCCTGTTTTTTTGAGGCTGCCATTGAGGCCGGAACTTTAGCCAATTCCTGTTTTCCTGCTTTCAGGATACTGTCGTTTTCCTTGAAATAGGGGTTTAAGGTGGTTACAATCTGGTTTTGATATTTTACAGACACCATATTGTACTTTTGTGGATCCTGATATACCAGATATTTTTCTACAAAGGTTTTAAATCCTTTTACTTTAAAATCAATATTATCTAAATCTCCAATCTCTACTCGGTAATTTCCTTCGCTTGTCAGAAGATTGTAGCTTTCCTTATATTTTGAAATTCCAATGAAGTATTTCTTGCTAAAATCGTCTTTATCAATTTTTCCAACCAATTCTGCCAGTTTCTCATATTCATCAGGCTGTACATTTCCTGTAACCAGCATGCATGGATGCGAATAGGTTTTGGAAATAGGAAACTCAATTCCTTTTTCATCCACATAGAAATCTTTTCCGTCTTTATTAAGTCTGAAAACAGGGACCCTTTGCTTGATATCCAGGTTCAGCTTTCCGTTTAGATTCAAATAAACATTGGCACTGTCTACAGCAGGAAGAGAATTGATCCTTTTTTCTAATGCCGGAATGTTAAGGTCACCCACTTTTCCTGATGGGTTTTCCTTTTTTACAATTTCTCTGATATCTTTTTCATCAACGAAGTAAACCGGAGTTTTTTCATTCATTTTTACAGAAATCTTATTGTCGGTAATCTGCTGGCGGCCGAATCTCTTCAAGGAGAAACTCAGCAACAATCCTAGGATGATTACCGTGACAACAATTTTTAATATTCTGTACTTATTTTTCATACATTTTTTGTATTCATGTATTTATGTAAAATGTATTCATGAATACGTAAATACATTATTATTTTTACAATTTATTTACAACTCGTTTTACTCCATTTTTGAATAACATTGAATGAAAGTTCAAAATCATTCCGAGTTTTATGTTTGTTATTCTTAAATAATTTAAAAGCTGAAAAAAATGATAATCATTAATCTCCTGAACTGCTTTTATTTCAATTATTAATTTGTTTTCAACTAATAAATCTACTCTGAACGCTTTAGATATCTTTAATTCTTCATATTCAATGTCAATGTTTTTTTGACTTTCTACATTCAATCCTCTATTTTTTAGTTCATAAACTAAGCACTCTTCATATACATTTTCATAAAGTCCAATTCCAAGCGTACGATGTATTTTCATTCCAGCACTGAAAACAATCTCTGAAATTTCATTTTCTATCATACATTTTGTGTTTTTTGTTTAACGCTATGATCGCAAAGCAATCTGTTTATTTTTCCGTTCGCAAGGGCGTTTCACTCAGCGAGGGCTATAACTTATATAATTTGTTTTCTCATTTGCTGAGTGAAACGCCTTTGCGAACGATTTTATATTTTTCTTTGCGAGCATTGCGTTTATATTCAAATTTTCTCAATCCATTCACAAATAGGGTCATACAGGGTATCAATGTTTCCTGCACCTACTGTAAGGAGGATATCAAAATCTTTTTCTTTTATTTTTTCAAAAGCATCGGATAAATTCGATACTTCTTTTTTATCTAATTTTACTTTTTCCAACAGCCAGCTTGAAGTAATACCTTCAAAATTCTCCTGAAGTTCTCTTGCCGGATAGATATCCATTAAAATCAATTCTTCGGCCTTGCTCAGACTTTCTGCAAATCCATCTGCAAAATCTCGGGTTCTGCTAAACAAATGGGGCTGGAAAACAACCAATAATTTTTTATCAGGATAAAAAGTTTTGATAGAACCTACTACTGCATTAATCTCTGTTGGATGATGGGCATAGTCATCAATGTAAATTTTACCGTTTTCGTAAATATGTTTAGTATATCTTCTCTTAATTCCTTTAAAATTGGCGATTGCTTTTTTCAGCGTATCAAAATCTGCGCCCAAATTGTGCAGAATAGCCAATGCTACTGTTGCATTTTCTACATTATGAATTCCCGGTATTTCCCAAACAAAATCTTTTATTGTTTCGGTGGGAGTATGGAAGTCAAAATATATCTTATCATGATCCATACGCAGATTATCTGAGTAATAGTCTGCCTTTTCATTCACAGCGTAGGTTTGATGTCCTCTGCCAATCTCAACTCCTTTTCTTACAAACAGTTTTTTATCTTCCGGAACTAGTGCTGCAAATTGTCTGAAACCTTCTTCAATGTGGCTTTTATCGCCATAAATATCCAAGTGGTCAGCATCAGTAGAAGTTACTACGGCCCAATCCGGAGAAAGGTTCAGGAAGCTTCTGTCATACTCATCTGCCTCTACTACAGAATAAGTGGAACCATTGTATAGGAAGTTGGATTTAAAGTTCTCGGAAATACCTCCCAAAAAGCATGAGAACGGCAAATTAACTTCCTTGCATAAGTGAGAAACCAGCGTAGAAGTTGTTGTCTTCCCGTGGGTTCCTGCTATGGCAATGCAATCTGTATTTTCTGTAATTAATCCTAAAACTTTTGCTCGTTTTAAGACTAGAAACTGATTTTCATTAAAATAATCTAATATTCCAAGCGTTTTGATAGCCGGCGTGTAGATCACCAATGTATCTTCCTTTTGAAGAGATGTAATTTTTTCGTCAGTAAGATCTTCGAAAACAATATCAATTCCCTCGTTCATTAGATTTTGAGTAAGCTTGGTATTGGTTTTATCATAGCCCAATACATTTTTTCCGGATGCATGGAAATAGCGTGCTAACGCGCTCATTCCGATACCTCCGATTCCAACGAAGTAAAAATTTTGATATGTTTCTAAATTGTTCATTCTTTTTCCTTGTATTGATGTATTCATGTAAAGAGTATTTATGATTTTCATTAATACATTTTACAATTCTACTTTTACATTAATTTAAATATTTCATCTACAATCTCTTTTGCGGCATTTGGCTTGGCAAAATATCTTAGATTGTCTGACATTTCTTTTCTTACACTTTCTTTTTCGCAGATTTCTGATAGTGTATTCCAGAACTTTTCCTGCATTTCAGAGTCTTTTACCATTCTGGCTGCATTTTTTTCAACCAGATTCATGGCATTTTTGGTTTGGTGATCTTCCGCTGCAAAAGGGAAAGGAACCAATAATACCGGTTTTTGTGCTACTGCCAGCTCTGAGATGGCGATGGCTCCGGCTCTTGAAACAATGATATCTGCTGCAGAATAAGCCAGTTCCATGTCCTTGATAAATTCAAGGATCTGAATATTTCTGGTTTCAGTATCTTTTGTTTCTTCTAAAATATCTTTATAATCAAGCTTTCCTGTTTGCCAGATAAGCTGATAGTTTTTGTCTAAAATGTCTTTTAAATGGGCTTTCCATGCATTATTCAGTGTTCTGGAGCCTAAAGATCCACCTACAGAAAGAATCGTAAGTTTGTCTTTATTCAATCCCATTTTTTCCTTTGCCTGAATTGTTTCCTGCATTCCTGAAATAATATTTTCACGAATCGGATTGCCCAGAAATTTAATTTTTTCTGCCGGAAAACCCTCTACTTTTGGGTAGGCTGTAAAAACGGCTCTTGCTTTTTTGCTAAGGATTTTATTGGTTACTCCTGCATGAGCGTTCTGTTCCTGAATGAAAATCGGAATTCCCAATTTACTTGCTTCATACAAAGCAGGACCACTTGCAAAACCACCGGTTCCCACGGCGAAATCCGGAGCAAAGCTCTTGATGATTTTCTTTGATTTTGATAAACTTTTCAGAATCTTGAAAGGTAATCCCAAGTTGGATAATATATTTCCTCTGTCGATTCCGGCGATATCTATTCCTTCTATCTTATAGCCAGCCTGCGGAACTTTTTCCATTTCCATTTTTCCGTTGGCACCAATGAACAAAAATTCTGCATCAGGAAATCTTTTCTTGATTTCATCAGCAATGGCAATGGCAGGGAAGATATGTCCTCCTGTTCCGCCGCCTGATAATAATATTTTTAGTTTTTTGCTCATTTAAATTAATAGGACTTTGTCCTGCTTTTTGGTTATGCGATATCGTTTATTTCTGCTATGCTTTGTTTTTTGCCCATCCCTTCTTCATCATAAATTTGAATTCTTGAGCTTATATTTAAGATAATTCCTAACTGTAAATAGGTTACCAACATGGAGGTTCCTCCGTAGCTGATTAATGGTAAAGGTTGTCCTGTTACGGGGATTAGATTAACCGCAACGGCAATATTTACCGCTAACTGTATAAAGATCATTACCCCGAGGCTCAGCACGAGCAACGATCCGAAGAATGCCGGCATTTTACTGGCAATCATTACAATCCGTATCATCATAATCAGATAGAGACTGATCAGAAATGCGGCTCCGATTACTCCATATTCTTCTACAATTACGGCGAAGATAAAATCGGAGGCAGATTGAGGAAGCATTTGTTTTAATGCACTTTTTCCAGGTCCCATTCCGGTAATTCCTCCGTGTACAATGGCTGCTTTGGCCTGCATTACCTGATAGTTCTTGGCTTTTATGCTTTCATCATCAGTATCTGCTGATTTTGCCTTGCTTGATGTAAATGTTTCAATACGGCTCATCCAGGTATGGACACGGTTTCCACCGATCATATTAGTGTTCAATGCAATCAGCAAGAATAGTACAATGGCTATAAATGATGCTGAAATAAACCCTGCGATATATTTCCAGTGAAGTTGTCCTATAACGAGAACAATAACGGAAACCATTAAGATCATTAATGCTGTAGATCCGTTATCTTTTGCAACCAGAACAAACACGAGAAGTATAGGCCCGAAGATATACATGATATTCTCTATAGGAAGTCTTTCTCTTGTGATCTTCTTGGTTAGATATCTACATAAATAGATGATTAACATCAGGAAAGCAAAAGACGATGGCTGGAAAGAGATGGGTGTTCCCGGAATTTTCAGCCATCTGGAAGCACTGGCTCCATCAATGGTTTGACCGGTAAACATGGTAACAACCAATAAAACAATCATAAGGCCAAGCAAAATACTGCTGAGCTTTCCAATATATTCATATTTTACGGTTCCTACGAGTCTCATGATTCCTAAACCTAAGACTACAAAGAACATGTGCTTGATAACGTGACCTGTGGTGGTTCCGTTATTAACAATGTACTCCAGGTTTGAACTTGCAGAATAAACAGGGAAAATAGAGAAAATGGAGATCACAAGAATGACCATCCAAAGTACTTTATCGCCCTTTAGAAATTCAACTCTGCTTTCTGTGTTCTGCTCGTCCATATTTTTTGTATTGATGTATGATGTGCAAAGTAAAATGTACTTTTTACACCCGACATTTTTATTTTAATACTTGTTCTTTAAACTGACGCCCTCTGTCTTCATAGCTTTTGAATAGGTCAAAGCTTGCACAACATGGTGATAATAAAACAGTTTCTCCGTTTTTGGCCAATGATTTGGATATTTTCACGGCTTCTTCCATGCTTGAGGTATCATAAATAAATTCCTTTTTTCCTTTGAAGAAATCTATGATCTTCTTATTATCAATTCCCAGACAAACGATTGCCTTTACTTTTCTTTTAACTAAATCCTCAATCTCGGTATAGTCATTCCCTTTATCTAATCCACCCACGATCCATACGGTTGGGGTTTTCATGCTTTCCAGGGCATAATAGGTTGCATTCACATTGGTCGCCTTACTGTCGTTGATGTATTTAACACCCTCTATTTCAGTTACAAACTCCAATCTGTGTTCTACTGCCTGAAAGGTCATTAGAGAATGTCTAATGCTTTCGTTGTTGATTTTCAATATCTTACCAGCTATTGATGCTGCTAGACTATTCGCTACATTATGGTTTCCAAGTAGGGATAATTCTTCAACTTTCATTGAAAATTCATCTTTCATTTTTACCACAATTTGATCTTCATTGACAAAACCTCCTTCTTCCAGCTTCTCTTTTGTAGAGAAAGGGATCATTTTAGCCTTTATCTCTAGTTTTTCAAGAAGATTTTTACTCATCTCATCATCTTTGTTGTAGATGAAGAAATTGTCATTCTCCTGATTTTCAGTTATTCTGAACTTTGCCAGGGCATATTCTTCATAGTTGTAGTTGTACTGATCCAGGTGATCCTGGGATAGATTCAACAATAAAGAGATATAAGGTCTAAAATTCTGAATATCATCTAATTGGAAAGAACTTACTTCCAATACATAATATTCATGGTTCTCATCTGCAACTTGTTTTGCAAAGCTGTATCCTATATTTCCTCCTAAGCCTACGTTTAATCCATCATTTTTCAGGATATAGTAGATTAGGGAAGTGGTGGTTGTTTTTCCGTTGCTTCCTGTGATGGCAATAATCTTTGCATCTGTAAATTCAGAGGCAAATTCAATTTCTGAGGAAAGTCTTATTCCTTTTTCATGAATTTTATAGATAATTTCAGCCTTTTTCGGAATTCCCGGGCTTTTTACAATCCAATCTGCATTTAAGATTCTTTCCTCGTTGTGGTTTCCTTCTTCAAATTCAATTTCATTTTCAGCAAGAAACTGTTTATAGTTATCCTTAATGGCTCCTTTATCTGAAAGAAATACTTCCAGACCTTTCTTTTTAGCCAAATAAGCAGCTCCACATCCGCTTTCTCCTCCTCCTAAAACAACTATTTTCATATTTAATCTTTTTTGTAAAATGTAAAATGTAAAACGTACAATGCATTTGGTGTCCCTACATCAGTACTTTCTACTTTTTACAAAAATTATCTCATTTTCAGTGTGATCAGACAAACAATGGCCAATATTACTCCGATGATAATCATTCTGTTAACGATTTTACTTTCGTGAAATCCGTCTTTCTGATAATGATGGTGTAATGGTGACATTTTGAATAGTCTATTATTTTGGGCATATTCCAACCCGTATTTCCTTTTTCTGTATTTGAAAACAATAACCTGCAGCATTACAGATAGGTTTTCTATTAAGAAGATTCCGCATAGCACAGGAATCAACAATTCTTTTCTTAAGATAATGGCTAAAACAGCAATTACTCCTCCCAGCATTAAGCTTCCTGTATCTCCCATGAAAACCTGTGCAGGATAGGTATTGTACCAGAAGAATCCGATTACGGCACCTACCATGGCCACGGCAAAAATGGTGGTTTCTCCCATATTGGGAAGGAACATGATATTCAGGTAGTCTGCAAAGATGATGTTCCCGGAAAGATACGCGAACAGGGCAAGAGTGAGCAGTATAATTGCACTGGTTCCTGCGGCGAGGCCGTCTATTCCGTCGGTAATATTGGCTCCATTCGAAACAGCTGTTACAATGAAGATTACGATGGGTATAAAGACAATCCATGCCCATTCGTGGGCATCTTTTTCATTCATCCAAAACAGGATTCCGCTGTAATCAAACTCGTTGTTTTTTGCAAAAGGAACGGTGGAAACTGTAATTTTTTCTGTAGGCATAAAGTTTTGCTCTACATTATTTCTGTTCACCACTTTTGCATCTGCATATTTTCTCTTCACGGTAATGTCCGGGTGGAAATACATTGTAATTCCTACAATTAGCCCTAAACCAACCTGTCCTACTATTTTAAACTTGCCGCTAAGCCCGTCTTTATTTTTTTTGATTTTCTTTAAATAATCATCTAAAAATCCAATGGCACCCATCCAAAACATGGAAACGAGTAGTAATACAATATAAACATTGGTGATTCTTGTAAACAGCAATACCGGAATAATGGTTGCCAAAATGATGATAAGACCTCCCATAGTAGGAGTTCCTTCTTTTTGCTTCTGTCCGTCTAACCCAAGATCACGTACTAATTCACCCATTTGCTTTGTTCTAAGGTAATTGATCACTCTTTTACCATACACAAGTGCAATAATTAAAGAAAACAGTACAGCCATTCCGGCACGGAAAGAAATGTATTTCAACATTCCTAATCCCGGAACGTGAATTCCATGGTCAGTTAGATATTCGTATAGATAGTATAGCATGTTTCTTTTTTAATTTTAATCTTTAAATGAGTTCAATCTTTTCAATCTATTTAGACATTAATCTCCAAAGCTCATTGATTGTTTCTTTGTCATCAAAATGATGTTTTACACCATTTATCTCCTGATAGGTTTCGTGGCCTTTTCCGGCTACTAAAACAATATCTTTAGGTTCTGCAAACTTTATGGCCATTTTTATGGCTTCTTTTCTATCCGGAATTGAAGTGTACTTGCTGAAGTTTTGAGGTTCAACTCCTGCTTCAATTTCCTTAATAATTTGTGCAGGATCTTCTGTTCTCGGATTATCTGAAGTGATGATTGCCAATGTTGATTTTTTGGTGGCAATATTTCCCATTTCAGGTCTTTTGGAGTGATCTCTGTCTCCTCCACATCCGAAAACGGTGATTAATCTTTCATTTTTTGTTCTGATATCATTGATGCTGTCCAGAATATTTTCCAATGCGTCTGGAGTATGGGCATAATCTACGATAAAGAAAATTCCTCCGTCTGACTTGAATGTCTCAAATCTTCCGGAAACTCTTTTCAGCTTGCTGATAGCCTGAAGAATCTCTTCTTGTTCAAATCCAAGTTCGATAGCTATTCCAAAGACCAATAATAAGTTGTAAACATTAAATTTTCCCGTCAATGTCGTCCAAAACTCTTTTCCGTTGAAATTCACCAACATTCCGTTAAAGTCAACTTCCAATAGTTTTCCATGATAGTCTGCCATGGTTTTCAAAGCATAAGACTTCTTTTTAGCCTTTGTGTTTTGAAGCATAACATTTCCGTTCTTATCATCTACATTGGTGATGGCAATAGCGGTATCTTCCAGTCCATCGAAGAATCTTTTCTTTGTTTTTAAATATTCTTCAAAGGTTTTATGATAGTCTAAATGATCGTGGGTAAGATTTGTAAAGCCCGCTACTTTGAAGTGAAGTCCTTCAATTCTGTTTTGAGCAATCCCATGAGAGCTTACTTCCATGAAAGCAAATTCACAGCCTTTTTCAACAGCCTCAGCCAAGATTTTATTAATGGTGATCACATCCGGAGTGGTATGTGTTGCCGGAATAATTTCTTCCCCGATTCTGATCTCAACAGTTGAAAGCAATGCAGAAGTATAGCCAAGATTGGTAAAAACATCAAAAAGCAGAGTAGAAACAGAGGTTTTTCCGTTGGTTCCTGTAACTCCTATCAGCTTAAGTTTTTGAGATGGATTTCCGTAGAAATTAGAGGCAAGATGACCTGAAGTCTTAGCTGAATCTTTTACCTTCACATAGGTTACGTTTTCTGCTAATGTCTCAGGAAATTCTTCACATACAATGGTTGTTGCTCCTTTTTCAATAGAAGATGCAATGAATGTATGTCCATCCACAACCGTTCCTCTCATAGCGATGTAAAGAGAGTTCTCTGAAACCTTTCTGCTGTCGAATACCAATTCGGAAACCTCACGGTTACTATCACCGTGAATTTCTATTACTGGAATTCTGTTTACTAATTCTGTTACTGTCATTGTTATCAATAGGATTTCGTCCTATTTTTGTTAAATCGTCCTTTTGGGACGGGTTCTTCTAATTTTAATTCTGCAGAGATAAATATATTCTCTGGTTCTTACTGATGGTAGTACCCTCCAATGGGAACTGTTCTTTTATTCTTCCAACTCCTTTGTAATCAACTCGGTAACCTAGGTTTTCTAATTGTGGAATAACATTTTTACCAATTAATCCTACCACACTAGGCATCTGTTTATTATTAACTGCCACCTTCACATTAGGTTCAACCATTTTGCTAAGGTTTACCTTTTTGTCTACAAGCATTTCTTTTTCAATATTCTGAGGCGTTTTTAGGAATGTTTTCCCTGCAATTTCCTTAAATACCGGTGCTGCTACAGGTCCTCCATAAAATCCGATTGAAGTATTAGGCTCGCTTACCATTACATAGCATGTATATTTTGGAGCGTCTGCGGGATAGAATCCAGCAAATGATGCACGGTACTTCATAGGGCCGGGAAGCCAGTATTCAAATCTGGCGGTTCCTGTTTTTCCTGCCATTTTCAGATTCGGGGTGAAGATGCTTCGTCCCGTTCCTTTTTCTACAGCTTTAGTTAGGGCGCTTGTCATCATTTTAATAGCCTTTTCTGAGGCCATTTTATTCACCATTACTTCAGGCTTTGCATTGTACATTACCTTTCCGTCTTTCATGATTTTATCGATGAATAATGGCTTAAGCATTTTACCTCCATTGGCAACTCCATTGTAGAAAGTTGTTAGTTGCAGTAGGTTAACGTTTGAAGAGTAACCATATGAGATGGAGGCTAGAGTAGCGGCATTCCATCTTTTGTTTTCTGGAGTTACAATCTTTGGCTTTGTGATCCCCGGAAGTTCGATTTCCATTTTGTCGAATAATTTCCAACGTTTTAAATGGTCAAGGAAGATCTGTGGTTTTTCTGCATAATATTTTGTGATCAGCTTGGAGGTTCCTACGTTACTGGATTTAGCCAGTACATCACTGATGTCATAGGTTCCGCCACCGTGGCCGTCAGAAATTCTTTGCTTGGCATATGTCCAAACTCCATTTCCTACGTTTACGGTTGTATTTTCATCAATGAAACCATCATCCATTGCTGCCAAAAGAGAAATGGTCTTGAATGTGGATCCCGGTTCAATATTGTCTTTTAACGCATAGTTGTAAGAATCTTCATATTCGCCATCGTCTGTTCTTCTTAGATTAACCAACGCACGTACTTTTCCGGTTTCAACTTCCATCACGATTACAGTGCCGTGTTTTGCTTCGTAATGGATAAGCTGCTTCTCCAGTGCAGAGTGTGCAATGTCCTGAATTCTAAGGTCTAAAGTGGTATATACATCTTCTCCGTCTACGGGTTCCTGAACTTTCCAGAAGTCAATAGGCTTCCATTGTGAAGAATTGATTCTCTGTTCTAATCTTTTTCCGTCTGTACCGGTTAAATATTTTGAAAAAGCTCCTTCCAAGCCGGATCTGAGTTCTCCGTTATCGATACCAATAGTTCCTGCTCCGATTTCCGAGGTGGCAAGTTCTCTTTTGTAGTTTCTGTCAACAATGAAGCCCCCTTTGTTTTTACCTTTTTTGAAGATTGGAAAGTTTCGGATTCTGTCGTATTGATCAAAATCAAGTCCTTTTACCAGGGTATAGTATTGGTTTTTCTTTTTCTTCTGTTCGTCGAACTTTTGTCTGAACTCTCCTCTGGATTTTCCGAACATTTTGCTCAAGGAATCCGTTAAAGCTCCGATATTGTTGCTGTAGATCGTATCTTTCATCGTTTTGAAGTCAAGATAGATGTCGTAGCGCATTACGGTTGTTGCCAAAATGGAGCCGTCGGAAGCGAATAAATTACCACGGGCAGCCTTTAAGGTGGCTTCACGATAGTTTTTATTAATGTAATCATCCTTAATCTCCTGAACATTGGTGTTCTGCAGAATTACAATCCTTGCCAGGAACATTACAAACACGCACAAAGCTACCACTGCAAAGAGGTAGCCCCATCGTAAAGTTTTTTTACGCTTATTGTCGTATTCATTTTGCTTTTGCATCTGTACTGTCCAGTTTTATTAGCAATTTATGAGGATGGTTTTCCAGGGTCATTAATGAGTCCCGGGCAACCTCTTTCCCCAGCTCTGATTCCATTTTTACCTTGATCAGCTTACTTTGAGCGTAAGCGTTTCTCGATTTATATTCTTCTGTTTCTTCCTTTAAGGCATTTACAATTCTAATTTTCTTGTTGACGAGGTGATTACTGTAAATCATGGCCATCATCAAGATAAACAACAATAGAAAATACTTGTAATGTATTTTGATCTCATCACGATTCAGAAAGTTTCCTTTTATAATATCTATAAAAGTGAGTCTCTTCTGTGGGCGATTTGTTGTTCTTTTTGCCAATTTTATTTTAATTTGCTTTGCAGTAAATTTACTGTTGCCTTATAATTTTATTCCGGTTCTCATTTTTGCACTTCTTGCTCTTGAGTTTTCTTCAATTTCCTTATCATCCGGAATTATTGCTTTACTCTTTATCAATTCGAATGCCTTTTTATAATTTCCGTAGATATCTCTTTCGGGCTCTCCTTCAAACATTCCGTTTTTCAGGAATCTTTTTACCAATCTATCCTCTAGGGAATGATAAGAGATTACCACTAATCTTCCTTCGGGTTTTAAGACATTGTAAGCCTGAACAAGCATTTCTTTTAATACTTCAAGTTCTTGGTTCACCTCTATTCTTACTGCCTGAAAAAGCTGAGCATAGAATTTATTAACCTTATGAGGAGGAATATAGCTGAAAAGCTTTTTTAAGTCCTCTGTGGTTTCAATTGTTTTTGTTTTTCTATGATGAGCAATTTCTCTTGCCAGTTTTCTTGCTTCTCTTAATTCTCCGTAGTGATAAAAAATATCTGCAAGTTCTTCCTCTCCATATTCATTAATCACTCTTTTGGCATCAAGGTTCTGCATCACATTCATTCTCATATCCAAAGGAGCATTGCTTCTTGTAGAGAAACCTCGGTCTGCCTCATCAAACTGATGAGATGAAACTCCAAGATCAGCCAGAACACCATCCACCTGAGGTTCTCCATACATTAGCAGAGAGTTTTCCAGAAATCTGAAATTCTGATTTACCAATGTAAACCTAGGGTCATCAATTGTATTTTTAAGCGCATCGAGATCCTGGTCAAAGCTGAACAGTTTTCCTTTGTCGGAAAGTCTGCTCAAAATCTCCCTTGAGTGTCCGCCACCACCAAAGGTGCAGTCCACATATATTCCGTCAGGATTCGTCACCAAATCATCAACACTCTGCTTCAACAAAACGGGGTTATGATACATGCTTAATTGTGTTTTTTGTTTAATATAATCTTAATAACTGATACCGCTATTCTTCATCGAAAGAGCCCATCACATCCTCGGCAAGGCTGGCAAAATCTGTTTCATTGGTGGAGATCACTTTTTCGTAGGCTTCTTTATCCCAAATTTCGAAAAGTTCTCCTGCGCTGGTGATTACCGTGTCTTTCTGAAGATTTGCAAAGCTCATTAAGTCTTTGGAAATCTGTAATCTTCCTGCGTTATCCAATTCTACTGTTTTTACTCCTGCCGTAAACATTCGTATGAAATCAGCATTCTTTTTAATGAATCTGTTCAGTTTATTAATTTTGCCCATCAGTTTATCCCATGCATTCATTGGATAGACCTCCAGACAAGGTTGGAACACAGATCTTTTGACTACAAATGCTTTGTCCTCGAAGTTTTCCATCTGTTTGATTAAAGATGAGGGAACTTTTAGGCGGCCTTTGTCGTCAATTTTACACTCATATGTTCCAATGAAATTTTTCATTTGGGACAAATTTATATAATAATTTCCAAAATTTCCCACTTTTTCCCACTTTTTGACTCAATGTTAATAAGTTTTATTAAAGATTGAGTTCCAAGAATGTAATTTACTGATATGTAGATGGTTGTTAAAACTGTTATTTAAGCCATAATAAAGCAGTTTTTAAAAAAAAAGTTAAAAAGGGGAATATTGTATTATTTTTATCTTAAATTAGGATAATCAAAATATTTTTGAGGTTTAATTTGTATTTTTGCAAGGCTTTATTAAGGCGTTTTATGATATTTAGTACAAAAAAAGAAAAGAAATACTCCTATATAGAGGCAGGGGAAGGACATCCATTAGTGCTGTTGCACGGGTTAATGGGTGGTTTGAGCAATTTCGATAAGATGGTAGATTTTTTTTCACAGAGAGGATATAAGGTTTATGTTCCTCAGCTGCCAATCTATGATTTGCCAGTACTCAATACGAATCTTACCACTTTAGCAAAATATATCATCAAGTTTATAGAAAGCCATATTTCTGGCCCTGTAACGATAGTAGGAAACTCGATGGGAGGACACGTAGGACTTATTCTTACGTTGGCAAGACCGGATCTGGTAAAGAATCTTGTCTTAACAGGAAGCTCTGGTTTATATGAAAGAACTTTTGGGGACAGTTTTCCAAGGAAAAACGATAAGTCTTACATAAGAAAGAAGACTGAAGAGGTTTTCTATGATCCTAAAGTGGCTACTGAAGATCTTGTAGATGAAGTTTTTGGAGTGGTAAATGATAGAATGAAAGGAATAAAAACAGTAATGCTGGCCAGAAGTGCCATTAAGCACAATATGCTGAATGATCTTCCTAAGATTTTGACTCCTACCTGTCTGATTTGGGGAAAGCAGGATAACGTTACTCCTCCGGAAGTAGCGGAAGACATGCATAAGTTTATTCCTAATTCGGATCTATTCTGGATTGATCACTGCGGCCATGCTGCGATGATGGAAAAGCCGGATGATTTCAATGAAATCCTGTACAACTGGATAAAAGATAAAGTTTAAATACATAATAAATGACCATTAAGAGCTTTTCTTAGTGGTTTATTTTTCTAAAATATTTTCAAAATGGTTATTAAGACAGCAACGTTCGTAAAAAGTAGTGGAAAATGGCAGGATTGCCCGGAACCTACTATGCCTGAATATGCTTTTATCGGAAGATCCAATGTAGGAAAGTCTTCGCTGATCAATGCAATGATGAATCATAAGGATTTGGCTAAAACTTCGGGAACTCCGGGAAAGACTCAGCTGATCAATCATTTTCTAGTGAATGAAAACTGGTATCTTACCGATTTACCAGGATATGGATATGCAAAGGTTTCAAAGTCCATTCGAAAAGACTTTGAAAAGTTGATTACGAATTATATTCTGAACAGAAGAAATCTGGTCAACCTTTTTGTGTTGGTAGATTCGAGACACAATCCACAGAAAATTGATTTGGAATTTATCCAATGGTGTGGAGAAAGTGGTGTTCCTTTTTCAATTGTCTTCACAAAGTCAGATAAGTTAAAACCGAGTGAGGTTATTAAAAACTTTGAAAATTATAAGAAAGAACTTCATAAGACATGGGAAGATCTTCCTGAGTTGTATGTTACCTCAGCTGAAAAAAAACTGGGAGGTGATGAAATTCTAAATTTCATAGAAAAGACAAATGATTTTTTAACCCAAAATAGTGTAAGTTTTGATGAGGAATAATATAATCTGGAAAATAAAAACCTTTGATGAGTTTACCGTTCCGGAACTGTATTCAATATTGAAAGCCCGTATAGATGTTTTCGTTATTGAGCAGAATTGTCCCTATCCTGATTTAGATAATTATGATCAGAAAGCAGTTCATATCTGGGCAGAAGAAGATGGAGAAGTTCTTGCCTATTGCCGTGTTTTCAATAAGGGAATAAAATATGATGAAACCTCTATTGGAAGAGTTTTGACGACTGAAAAGGCTAGAGGTAAAAGTTTGGGTAAACTATTAATACAATATGCCGTAGAAACCATCGAAAATAGATTTCATACTTCTGAAATCAGAATTTCGGCTCAGGATTATTTATTGAGATTCTATAGTGGATTTGGTTTTGAAGATACCGGAAATAAATACTTAGAAGACGATATTCCGCATACGGAAATGATAAGAAGATAAATTGAAACAGGCTATCCAAATGTAGGATAGCCTGTTTTATTTCTTTGGAGGGGTTTGGATTGTTTCTCCTCCGGTATCAAGATTTTCACTTAGGATAGTGCTGCTTTGCATTGTGGTTGTTTGATTGCCGTTGGCTGTATTTGTACTGCCATTATGAAGTGTTATTCCTAAGAGGATTAATATCAATTGAATCATTTTTTATTATTAAGGTTGAGTAAAGGGCGGTGGTGTCTGGCCCGTATTGCCACCAGTACTCCCTCCGTTTCCGTGGCCATTTCCATTTCCATCTCCAGGTTCCAGGCTATTTTGGATTGTTACCGAGGCTTTGGAGCTATTGTATGTACTTTCTTTACCGGGGAATATAAGCCCGATAAGGAATAATAAGAGTTTAATCATGATATTAAAGTTTTTATAGTTGAAGTTTGTCGAAAATACAAAAAAAGCGAAGACTGTCTTCGCTTTTTTTTTAAGTTGATTTATATGGAGTGTTTTTTTAATTAGTTGCAACCTGAGCAATATGATCTCTTTACATATTGCTTAGTGCTTCCTGAGTAATAATAACAGCCGCCTCTTGATCCCACATATAATTGATTTCCGTTATAGGTGCAGCCTCTGCTTCTTGAATAAGATCCTGAGGGAGAGTAGCTGGATCTTGTAGATTTACTTCTGCTGCTTTTTTTAGACTTTCCTTTTCTTGGTTTTTTAGTAAGGAGTTCCTTGGTGGAAGAAGAATTGTGGGTAGATGCGGAAAAGTTTGCAGGTAATAATAATCCGAGACCTAAAAGTCCCGTGAAGAGTAATTTTTTCATCGTATTTGTTTTTTAGTTATATGGGATAGTTTTCGTGGTTATTAGTTTTGTTGTTTCTAGTGCATAATTAATAGTTTTCCAGCGTTTTGTGAAGCTCGTCTCTGAAATGGTATATTTCATCGAGGCTATTAAGCAATACCTTTTCTCCGGAATCCTTTCCATTATGAAAAGTTTCAATGTATTTATTGGCTGTGTTGAAGTGTAGTCTGCATAATGGTTTTCTATTGTTGTCATCCAGTAAAATTCCAAAATAGGAGAGGGTGTCTCTATAGGCAATACGTGCAGCAGGAACCTTTTCCCTCATGATGGCCTTTACAATTTGGAATCCTTCAAGTTCTTCTTCAGTAGTGACAATTTTAGAATCATTGTTTTCATCAATAGATGGAGGTGTTTTTACATCCTCATCCTGCTTTTCAATTTGTTCATTAATGCTTAAAGCAGACTTCAACCTGAAACTTATCGATTCATTGATGGAGGTTGTAAGGGCTTTCTTGGTATACTCCTTAAAAGAAATCATTCTGTTTGCTGTGATAGGCTTTTCAAAAAACCTGCTCACCAAAAGCTTTACAATTTCATCAGAAGGGGTTTCTATTTCTTTCTCAAATTCTTTTCTTATTGCCTTGATGTATTTTAAAGCTTCTGCAGAATCAAGAATGCTTTCAAGATTATAATCCTTTTTGGTGAAGCTTTCCAGTATTTTAATGGAGCTGTCTTTTAAATCTTCAATATTGATGGTGAAAAAAGGTTTTTCATCCATAATATTCGGCTTTTCAAGATCTGTGTAAAAATTATAAACAATACCGTTGGTAAGTACCCCAAACCTTGTCTTGGAAACATGATAATATCTGTGAAGCTGAGAATTGTGAGCATCTGCATTCTCTTTCCAGTGCTTACATTCTATAATAAAGATAGGTTCATCATTGTTTTTGATAACATAGTCTACTTTTTCTCCTTTTTTGGTACCTATATCACATACATGTTCAGGAACAACTTCTGTAGGATTAAATATATCATACCCCAAAATCTGTATAAAAGGCATTACAAACGCGTTTTTAGTGGCTTCTTCGGTAGCAATCTGCTCTTTTAATCCTACAACTTTCTGTTGTAATTGTTCAAGTTTAATTTTAAGATCCATGGTTGTAGTATTAAAGGGTTTCATCAATTATTTCTGCTTCCGGAGCATTGGTTTTTACAGAGGAAATTCCGTTTTCCATTGCTGTTTTGGAGCTGTACAGCTGACTTTTACCAATAATTTCCCCGTTTCTGGCTTTCAGAACAAAATAGTCTTTATTATTTACGGCTACTCTTCTGTCATACCTCGAATCTTCCTGAGAATTAATCTTTACAGACTCTATTCCTTTATGGCAAGATGCTTTTTGAACATATCCTTCACTGGTAAGAATGATTTCTCCGTTTTTAGCCCTAAGATTGAATTGATATTCATTATTTACTCTTTGAGTGATAACAAATTTTCCCATAGTTGTTTTTATTTATAGGTCAAAAGTATAACCGTTTCAAGGCTAATCCTTACGGGAAACCGTAAAACGAAATCTTTCTTTGATATTGATATTTTGTAGGTCTGGTTTTGTATAGAAAATGAAGAAATAGAAAAGACTATTTATTACTAAAAAAACAGCAACCATGAAAATGGTCGCCGTTTGAATATTTATTTGGAGTATCCTTGTTTGTTCCAACTGCTTTTTTAGCATTAACGATTGTATTTTACATCAAATTTATCTTGAGACATAAAAATGAAGATGAAAAAATCTATAAAAGCAATAAAAGCGGGGATAAAAGTCCAGCTAAATATAAGATACATAACACCGAGCAATGTTTGTCCTAAGTAAAACCTATGTATACCTATTCCACCAAGTAAAAGAGATAATATACTTGCGGTATTTTTATCTTTTCTGCTTTTGGCTTTAACATACACATCCTTGCTTTCGTCTTTCTTTGCTTTTAAACTATTAATTTCATCCAGTGACATAGAAGTTAATTTAGCAACACAATTGACAATGTTTACAATATGATCGTTGGCGTGGGTAACTTCATGGGGTTCATTGAAAGTTCCCATTTTTCTTCTGATCTCAATACTAATCCCCGTTTTATTATCTGTAACAGAGTTTAAATTAATATCAATATAAACTCCCAGGCTTAGAAACTCATAAGATTCATAGGTATATTGATTGAAAATCTCATTACAAGAATAAAATCTATATTTTGAATGTAAAACAGAAATGTTTTTTACACTTTCTTTCACCCTTTCCAGTGGAAAGTCAACATATAGGGTTTTTGTAGGATTAGGTATTGCAAATACAGCCATGGTAATTTATTTTTATTTATAGGTCAAAGTTAGGATCGCATCAATGGTAATCCTTACGGTAAACCGTAAAACAAAAACCTCTCAAGAGCTTGAAAGGTTTATAGGGTGTCAATAAATATTATAGGGATTACTATAGCATAATCTCCAGTTACGATCTTGGTTTTACGATCTGATTAGGAGGAAGAATATCCCAATCTGGGAATTTTGCGTTCTGTTTATCCTTTCTTGGAGGGTTTTCAGATCGTTTATCTTCCTTATTTCCTTCTTTATTGTTTTCGGCATTATTTTCCGGGTTGTTCATCTTATTAAGTATTTGTGGTTATGATGTAATTCTTGAGTTTGCTAAAAACTCCTCAGCTTGAATAGATTGAAGCATTGCTTTTACTTCTGAAGTTTTTGCGTCTTCCATATCGTATTCTGCTTTGAAGCTCTTCAGCTCTGTAAGGCATCCTCTTAATGCTTCATCGGACTTTATACGGGATTCATTAACTTTTTTTCTTACTTCTGCCTTCTTTGAACTTCCGGCCCAATACATTAATGCCAGAAATCCCGTACATACGGAAAAGATAAGATAACCGAGAAATTCAGCCTTAGGATCGGTCAGGTAACAAAATAAGCCAAATGCGTAAATGGGAATGGTGATCGCAACAATACAACCGTTGCCGGATGAGGCTTTCTTTACCTCATCTTTTAAAATCTTATCCCAATGTTCTCCATGTGCCTTCATCTGTTCTGTCTCATCGGTACTATCAGAAGATATTTTATAATTTTCAATCGCTAAATTTGCTGTGGTAACAGCGTTCATTCTGTAGTCTGCCGTATAGGCTTCATGGGCTTCCACAATCCAAGGACTGCTAATGGCTACTGCCAAAGGTTGAGTAGCATGTGTTCCTCCTGCCAATTCCGGAATAAAAGCAACGTTGGTAAGCATCTGAAGGAAGTTTGTTTTGTCTTCAAATGCTTTCTCCAAAGCATAATCTAGCTTTACAGATCTTCTATCCTTTTTTTTATCTATAAGTTGCTGGTTGAGCTTTATTTTCTTTTGCAGTTCAAACTCTTCATCATCAAAATTAGTGATCAGTAATGACAGAATTTCATCTAACTGATTTTTTGATGTTTTTGAATAATCTATAGGAGTATTGAGTATATTTTTAAAGTAAGAAATCAGAAACTGGTGGAGTTTCGCTTTTTTCATAGAAGATTTAAGGTCTGCCCAATTGGTGCAGTATTTCTCAAGAAAAGGATACTCTTTATTGTCTAGGCGACCTTTAGACTGGAAGAACTTAAGCCATTCGTTTTTCTGCTCATTAATGTACTGATCCGTTTGTGTTAAGAGGTTAAGCCATCCGTCTACAGTAGAAATAATCAGTTCCCGGGAAGGTGTAGGAAATGATCCGGTTGCCGCAGCCTCCAGAACCATTACAAATTCACGATCAAGACGATAAGGGTCCTGATGCATGAGATATCTTTGTACCCATTGATGGCAGGCTTCATCTCTACCTAGTCTTCTCATAAGAAGCATGAAGAACAGGGTTGTTTTATAATCATCTCTCCTTAGTGCCTCGTTCAGTGCCCTTTCAGTATCTTCTCTGTCGTCACGAACCCAGGCTACAATAGCAACCATTGCAGGAGCCAGCCAATAATTGGGAGTTTTTATCATTAAGCTTTCAGCGGCATCCTGCATGATCTCATGCCTTACAATTCCACTGTCTACAGCTTGCAAAATACCTAAAACGGTTCTTCTGATCTCTTCATAATAGCCAAACTTGTTGCTAAGGTCTTGCTTTAGGCTTTCCTGCATATTTTCGGCAACCTGAAGTTCCCTTTTTTCTTTATCAGTTTTGATAAAATCATCAATAATTCCGGACATAGCATTCATTCTGCCATCCAGAGCTTGCTGTTGGTTATTGATGTTGCCTATTTCAGAATTGATATTTCCTAATTGGGAGTTGAAGGAATTCAGATTATTATTAAGGTGATTGATATTATTGTTAATCCCCTTAAGATTATTATTAAGTAAAGAGTCTTCCTGTGACATTTCCTTGTGTTTTAAAAAGATATTAGTTTTTCTACTGGCAAAAATATATAAATATCTTTTTAATGGACTAAATAAGTCCTAAATCTTTACAAAAAGCAACTAGTTGTTCATTGCTTGTAATCTGAAGTTCTTCTTTCAGGCTATTCAGTTTTTTCTCCACGCTGCTTAGGCTGTTAGGCTTAATATTATTATTTTGAAGATAAGTAGGAATATTCTTTTGCAATACTCCCTGTGAAAGAAGGGAAACAAGAATAATATCATACTCTGTAAATTCATAGCTGTTCAACTGTTTTACATCCTGTCTAAGGTCAAGAGAAAGATAGTTCTTATTATCATAAACAGCAGCAATGGCTTTTTTCAGCTCTTTAGAATCATTTCTTGCCTTACGAACAAAACCGTTAATTCCATACTCTTTAAAAAGAGAATCTATAACCCCGGATTTGTGCTCTGCCGAAAAAACGATAGTTTTCAGTGAAGGATGGATTTCCTTAATAGCCCTGATAAGTTCTTTGCCATCTTTAATATTTTGTTCACGGTGATCCTCTTCATATTCAAGATCAGTAATCAATAAGTCATAAAGATCCTTTTCGCGGATTGATTTTTGAATCTTTGCCAATGCATCATCACAATAATAGACATAATCTACATTGGAAATATTAAGATCTTCAAGTGTTTTTTGAACAGAAATACTGCTGCTTTCGTGGTCTTCGGCTATTAAAATTTTTTTGAACATTCTTTTCTTTTTTTTAAGAAGCGGGAAATGAAATGTACACTTTCAGTCCCTTTTCGGTTTTAGGGTCAAAAATAACAGTCCCCTTAATTTTTTCAATACGGGAAACCGTATTTGTTAACCCGTTTTTATGAATAATCTCTCCCGGAATACCAATCCCATTGTCTGTGTACTGAATTTGTATAAGGTTGTTAGTCCTTTCAAATTTTAAAGCAACAAGAGTAGCCTGGCTATGCTTTTTCATGTTCACCAAGAGCTCCCGGAGAACCTGATAAATTTCGTTTTGGGTAGAATCATTCACATCATTCCATATGCTGAGGCTATTCCCTGCCAGAAAGGTTTTTACAGTATCATTCTTAAAAGAGCCTACAAGACCGGATATTTTTTCATGAAACTCAACCTTGTTATTAGAATCGGCTTTATCATAAGAGATGTCCCGTGATTTTTCGTAAACAAACTCCAGTTCATCAAGGGCTTTGTCCCTGTCAAAATGGTCCTGATTTTCAATTTTGGTCATCACCTGATAAATTCCATTGGCTACTACATCATGAACCTTTTTTGAGAGCTTGAGTTCGTTTTCCTTTATCTTTGATTCATTCTCTTTTTGTAATCTTTTCTTTCTTCTTTTATAATAGAAAAAACCTCCCACTAAAATGCAGGATAACGCTCCTAGTCCTATATTTCGTTTAAAAATTTCGACTTCATTTTTTGCGTTTTTTACCTTTAGTTGTTCAGATCCAAATCTTTCAAGAGCGAACTGACTTTTGGATTTGTTGCGGGCTATCTGCAGGCTGTCATCCAAATCCTGGTACTTTTTGAAGAATAGTTTTGTATTTTCGGGAGTCTCTAGAAGAATTATTTTTTGCAAAGCGGCTAGCTTGCCATCAAAGTTTTTGGTTTTAGATGCAACATCAAGCATTTTATTTGCATAGAACAAAGCTTTCTGAGGATCGCGATTTTCATAGAAATCGGATAAATGGAAATAACTGGCATTTAATCCTGTATTATCATCTATACTATCTCGAATTTTCAAAGCTTTAAGTAATTCGGGCTCTGAATTATATTTTTTATTTTGTAAAAATCTGGTATAGGCCAAATTATCATAAGCTTTTGAATATGCAATTGGAGATTTTGCTAAGTATTGATATGACAAAACCCTGTTGAAAATAACAATTGCAGAATCAAATTTTTTGGAAAGAGTAAGTGAAATTGCCTGATTATTAAGTTGTGTTAATTTATAGATTGAATCTTGAGAAAACCCTGCGGCTTTATTAAAAAAGAGTGTAGCCTTGGTATAGTCTTTAAGTTTCTGGGAAGCTATTCCTAAATTATTATAGTTTGCAGAAAGTTCGGCAGAGTCTTTTTTTTCATCCAAATACTTAATTGCTGATAAAGCTGTTTCCTGACTGCCGTAGTAATCTCCTTTCTCACATTGTATAATTCCCATAATGACCAGGCTATTTCCTGCAAAGGAATAATATCCCTTTTCAATCAATTCATCCTTTGCCTTATTAAAGTAGGTAAAAGCACTGTCACTTTGTGAGGCATCGTAAAAATCATAGGCCTTGTCATAGGTTGCCCTATCAATTTTTGAGATCTCTTTTCTATGGCAGGAGCAAAGAACAAGAATAAATAAGATGTGAATAATGGTTTTCACGGTTTTCTTTCAAAAATAACAAAAAAAGCGAAAGAATTTCTTTCGCTTTGCTATTTACTTTCTTGGAGGAGGGGTTTGTCCTGTTTCTCCTCCTACAGGTCCTCCGTCGTCAGGAGAAAGTGGTACCGTTGAATAGGTTGTTACTGTACCAGAATCCTGGCTATTATGAGTTGTTGTATCTGCGTTATTATTGGTGAATGTTAAGCCTAGTAACATTAATATGAATTGGATCATCTTCTTAAAAATTTAAAAATTGAGCATTTCTGTAGTTGCCGGCGAAACTGATCACAGGTAGAGCTACACGATTAAAAAATTTGAAGCGCTTCTAAATTTTTGGGAAGTGAACCTTCAAAAACGGAGGAGAAACATCTGCTTCCCAACCCGGAGTTTTACCTCCGTTTTATCTGGTGATTTTGAAATCAGTTTTGTAAATTTGTTTTTGTAATGTTTTGTTTGTCACTGATTTCTGAAGCAAAGATGCGACAAACAGTGACGCAGGTGTTAGTCACGTTTTGGACATTGAAGGACACGGAATGGACACGGGGGCTTTATGGGAATCCGTAATGTGGTACGATTGGGAATCACCTATTTTGTAACGACCGAAAAAACTATATATGACCCAGAAAAAACTACTTATTCATGAGGTGTTCAAAAAGGCACAAAAAGACTTTCCGGCCGCGAGTACAAAGAGCGGTCTATCTTCTGCGCTCTCTGATTATTTTGATGAGAAATTGAAATTTATGATTAACGAAAGGTCTTTTGTCAGATATTATAATGCATCCATACGTGACAATAGAGATCCTGATATAAAAGATATTGTAATTCTTGATAAACTTAGTCAGTATCTAGGCTGCACAAACTTTATTGATTTCTCCAGAACATTTGTAAAGAATGAGGATGAAGCCAATAAAACAACTGTAAAAATAAAAGTGGATGAAGATGAAGAGTCATTAACAGAAAGACTGTCTAATATTATTATCAATATAACCAATGAGCAGCATTTCAAGATGCCGGAGTTTGTGAAGCAAAATGGATTGGGAATTGTTGGTATCTTTATTATTGGAAGTGTACTGATTGGTAATTATTCTTTAGGAGGAAAAAGCAAGAATAGCAGTACACCGTTAAGTTTTTTCGGGGGGTTGGGTAATGAGCAAAACTGTATGTTTTGGGAAAATAGTGAATATAGGCTGATGGATTGTGAAGACAAGAACCCTCACAGGAATGCTGTTCCTAAGGATACGGTTCAGCTGAGGTATTTTAAGAGGATCACAAGAAAGGATACTCTCACGGTAGATAATGCACTGGGAAAGACATGGTACTCAAAATTCAATGGAAATGTAGAGTTTTTTACTATGGATGGTATAGATCCTGATAACGGAAGAGAGCTAAGAGCGTCAACGGTATACATTATTGAAAAATATGGAAAATAAAAAAAGCGAAAGAATTTCTTTCGCTTTTTTTACTGTATTATTCTGCATTGAGCATTCCCAATTCCCCAAAATACTTTTTAAATTTTTGGATCTTAGGACCTACTACAGCGCTGCAATAGGGCTGTGTTGGGTTTTCATTATAATATCCCTGATGATATTGTTCAGCAGGCCAGAATTTTTCAATTTGAGCTAATTCTGTGACGTATTTCCCCGGCCATCTTCCTGATGCTTCAGATTTTTTTAAAGCTTCTTCGGCATTTTGTTTTTCAGTATCATCTTTATAGAAAATAACAGATCGATATTGGGTTCCGATATCATTACCTTGTCTGTTCAGCTGAGTAGGATCGTGCAGGAAGAAAAACACATCCATTAATTGCTCATAGGAAATGATGGTAGGATTGTAAGTGATTTGTACTACTTCTGCATGATCAGTTTCTCCTGTGCAGACTTCTTGATAGGTAGGATTTTCTTTATGCCCACCTGAATATCCTGAAATAGCAGATTGTACCCCTTTCAGCATATTGAAACAGCTTTCTACACACCAGAAGCAGCCGCCACCGAAAGTAATCTGTTCTAAATTATTATTGTCCATTTTTGGTAATTATATTGTTGTATGATCTTTTCCAGACCCGGAAAAAGTTGATCAAAAATATGAAAAACTTTTTCATTTAAGCATCATTTTGGTTTATAAACACAAATTATAATGATAGATGTGGCAAATGATTTTAAACACAAATAACACGAATATTCTCACAATAAGTACAAGAAAAATAGAACGTAATCATCTGCAAAAATTGGCAAAAAAAAAGCACCCTAAAATAAGGATGCTCTATATTATTAAAAAAGGGTTTCAGTTATTTTTCCCAAACCAAAGCACTTGCTCCAAGAATTGCAGCATCAGCTTCGTCAAGTTCACTGAATACCAGTTTTACTTTATTTCTGAAGATAGGAAGAAGGTTTCTTTCCATATGAAGTTTAGCGGGCTTTAGGATAAAATCTCCAGCCTTAATTACTCCGCCAAATAGAAGAATGGCCTGCGGTGAAGAAAACATCACAAAATTAGCCAATGCTTCACCCAGTTTTTGTCCCGTATATCTGAAAACTTCAGTAGCAATCGGGTCTTCTTTCATGGCACATTCATACACTGTTTTAGAATTAATTTCGTCTTCAGGGTATTGATTCAACATGGATTCAGGAAACTCTGCTCTCATTTTCTTGGCAGTGATGGTAATTCCTGTGGCAGAGGCATAGGCTTCCAGGCTTCCTTCGGATCCTGTACTCCAGTGCTTTCTTCCGCCCGGTTTTACAATAGTGTGTCCCAGTTCTCCGGCAAAACCATCATGTCCATAGATGAGGTTTCCGTTAGCGATAATTCCGCTACCCACACCTGTTCCCAGGGTAATCATGATGAAATCCTTCATTCCACGTGCAGCTCCGAAAAGCATTTCCCCCAAGGCCGCAGCATTTGCGTCATTGGTTACAGTACAAGGCAAATTAAATTTTGCCGTCATCAGCTCAGCAAAAGGAATAACACCTTTCCAGGGTAGGTTAGGGGCTAGTTCTATGGTTCCTTTGTAATAGTTTGCATTGGGTGCGCCTACACCAATTCCGTCGAAGTGCTTTTCTGTACCATGTTTTTCCATCAAGGGAGCTACATGTTCATACAGTGCATCGATAAAATCCTCTACTTTATCATAGGCATCGGTTTTAAGGTTTCCTTTATCCAGAACTTCTCCACGGTGGTTTACGATTCCGAACTTAGTATTGGTTCCGCCGATGTCAACTCCAAGGGCAACTTGTTTTGATAAATCTATTAATGACATTTCTATTATTAAATTCTAGGGGCTAAAATTATAAAAAAGATTGTATTAATAGATTATTAACTGGGTTTTATTTAATATGTTAAACTGTTTTTGCGGGTTTCTTCTTTCTTCTACCCCACCAGATCAGAAATCCGGTAACAGGAAGTGAAGCACAGATAAGACTTACAATAAAGGCTATAATCTTTGTAGGAAGCCCTAAAATAGCTCCTACATGTATGTCATAATTGGCATTTACAACCTTTTCACCAAAATTTTTGTCTTTTGGATCGTGGGTGTGAAGAAGCTCTCCGGAATTTTCATCAAAGATCAGGCTGCTACTTTTGTGATAGGAGTAGGTAAGATGCTTTACATACACCTCAAAGTTAGGATGCTCATGGTCATCCATATGCTCATGTCCTAAATCGATTGCAAAACCATAAGAATCAGGATATTTTGTCTGCACTGTATTGATGATTTTATCCAATGTTCCCTCCGTTCTCAGTTCAATAGGAGCTTTAGTTTTAATATGGGAGAAGTCAGGGTATTTGGTTTCTCCACCGGAAAACAGGACATAGATCATTGCCTGAACTACAAAGAATGCATAAAAAAGACCGGTAATGGAAAAGATAAGCGCAAAGATGGAAGCATAGAAACCCAATACATTGTGAAGATCATAGTTCTTTCTTTTCCAGCTTTTAATATTCTTCCATTTAAAAGAGAAACGTTGTTTTCTTGCGGCTTTGTTCTTAGGCCACCATAGAATAATCCCGGAAATCAGCATGATGATAAAGATGATAACAGGTATTCCCACTACATATGTTCCCCAATCCTGCTTCAAAAGATAGCTCCAGTGAATCATTTTTACAATATTGAAGAATCCGTTTTTCTCATCATATACCCGAAGCACCTTTCCGGTATATGGGTTTACGTAGGCTTGTTTATAAATAGGAAATTCATCAAAGTAGTTCCAGGCATCCGTATTGTGTTCATACCAGAAGAACATGTATGACATTTTTTTGTCGATAGGAATATTGACCCAATGGATGGGGTATTTTTCCTTTACCTGATCGGCAACGGCCTTTTCCATAACCCTGATGGGCAGGATCTGTTTCTGGTCGATATTTTGTTCGTGATGATAGATAACATCTTTTCGGGTAATGTTTTCTACTTCATCCTTAAAAACATACAATGCTCCGGTAATAGAGATAATAAAGATCAGAAATCCTATTCCCAGCCCAAACCACAAATGCAGTTTGGCAGACCATTTCTTAAAGAATCCAGGTTTCTTTTTATGATGATTTTTCTTCATATTGCAGTAAAAAGTAAAGCAAAGATATGCTTTGCTTTTTATTTAGTTTAATTAAAATTTATATTCAATCATGAATGTCCCTCTCAATCCAAGAGCATTTGTGAAATCACTGTCTCTTGCTGTCCACCATGAAATAGCAGGCTGATACACTTTGTTGAAAATGTTTTCAACACCTAATGATAATCTCCAGTTATTGTTTACCTCATAGCTTGATTTGAAATTGAAAACGGTATACTCAGGAACATCTCCTTCTCCATACCCAAACAATCCCGTTTTAGCATTAGGCTCAAATCTGTTTTGTTGGAAAGAATGAAGCATATCAAGACCAATGGACAAAGCCGGAATAGGTTTTGCCTGAACATATGCCAAAACTTTAGGTGCAGAAATTCTGCTGTTGTTGATCTTTGCAGAATAATCACCATCATCTTTCACAGAGGTAATTCCTTCCATCCAGCTGTAGCTTCCCCCAAACTGAATCCATTTTGCTGGGGTAAAATGTAAAAACCCTTCAACTCCGTATACAATTTCAGGAGATCTCTGAATCATTAACGCTCTGTCCGGGCTTTGTACAAAAGAAGCTCCCAGTTTTGAGGTACTCACATAGGAAGTCAATTCATAGTTAAGCCAATTAGAAAGTTGTCCTGTAGCCCCCAATTCATAGTTGTTAACGATGATGGGTTTAGTTTCTAGGCTTTTTATGGTTTCAGAGGTTGAGGTTCTTAAAATTCTTCCTAACTCATTGATAGAGTAGGCTTGGGAGAAGCTAGCAAAAAGGTTGATGTATGGCTCAATGTTATAACGGACGCCAATATTTGCTACCAGTGCATTATAGTTTAATTTTCCACCGGCTACAGGGATACTTTTGGTGAAAGTTCCATCACTTTTAAGGGTAGAGAGAGTATTGAAGTCATCTACATTAACTTTGATATTTTCGTAGCGAAGTCCTCCTTTGATGGTCAGTTTTTTAAACAGATCAATTTTAGCCAATAGGAAAGGGGCAATATTGGTCATGCTCATATTGGGCGTCCAAAAACGTCCGTCTTCCAGCTTCTGCACGGTTTCATCATTTAGGATATCCGCTCCGTAGATGATTTCTCCCTGAGAGTTTGCCGAATTCCAAAGCTGGGTATCAAAATTGAATCTTGCTCCGGCTTTTTTTGAAATCACATTAGACTGGCCACCATTGAAAAAGGTATCGCTGTATCCGTAAACGGTTTTGAAGTCCTGATAATAAAGGTTGATATTCAAAGAAGTTCCTGCAAACAGGTTTTTATTGTCATAGCTCACTCGGATGTTGTGGTTTTTCGGAGTTCCCTGAGGTGTTGTTTCCAAACCTTTTCCCACCCCTTCACCAATGGTTGGAGTGATCCCATATTTTCCTGTTTTTAATCCTAAGCTAAGGTCTGATCTTGAAGAATAGCCAATATAAGAGGCTTCAATTCTTTGGTTCTCGTTGATATCATAGCCTATTTTCAGCAACCCGTTGTAATTGTTCATCTTGGCGATGCTGTAGGTAGGGCTTATCATAACACCATCTCCATCTTTGGTATATCCTGTTCTTTCGTAGGCTAATGAAAGGGTGTAATCAAATTTATTGATCTTTCCTGATAAAAGCTGGCTGGCTCTTACTCCTAAAGTTCCTCCATAAGGCTGTCCTGTAAAACCAATCTGTGAGATTCCGGAGATTTTTTTATCTGTTTTGTTTCTTTTCGTAATATAATTGATGATTCCTCCGTCTGCACCGTTTCCATAGATGGAAGATGCTCCTTTGATTACTTCAATTCTTTCAATAGCTGATGGGTCTATTGTCCTTAAATCTCGGGCTCCGTTACGAAGTGGGGTAGACTGTGGAACTCCATCAATTAAAACCAAAACCTGACGTCCTCTTAACGTTTGTCCCGAATTGGAAGTCTGTCCCGAATTGGTTCCTAAACTGGGAACGGTGTACTGAAGGATACTAGTAATATCCGAGTTAACTGTCAATTGAGACTGTATCTGCTTTTCTCCTACTATTGTAATAGAACTTGGAACTTCTTTTATGTTTTCCTTTTTTCTGGAGGCAGTCATGACCACTTCGTCTACATTTTTAGTTTGTAAACTATCTTTCACCTGTGCAAAAACGGTAGTAGTTCCTAAGCAGGCAGCTGATAAAAGCACTTTTTTCATTATATTTTCTTTCCTTGTTTCTTTCTTTTTCCCCACCAGATCAAAAATCCGGTCACCGGGAGTGAGGTACATATTAAACCGGCAATAAACCAAATAATTTTTCCAAATAAACCAAAGTAAGATCCTGTATGGACATCATAGTTGGCATTGGCATATTTTTCGGCGGTGCTCAGTTTTTGATGAGGTTTATTGGCTAAGAGTTTTCCTGAATATTTATCAAATGAGAGTAGGTTTCTTTCGCTGAATCTTCCTTCCTGTCCATAGATGGTGACTGGAAGGTTTTTCAGTTCTTTTCCTTTTTTATTCTTTCCGTTTAGAGTAATTCTGAAGCTTGATGATTTTGCATACAATTTTTCAGTCTGTGCCGCAGCCAGATCAAAAACGGCTTCATTCTTTACCATCAGAGAGTCCGGAGATTTTTTTTCTTTTTCTTTGGGAAGCTCCCATGAGCCGGATAGGGCAAATGTGAAGGTGTTTTTAACGTAGGGATAAGCAAAATAGATTCCTGTAACACTCATTATTAAGGCAATGAAGGAGGCATAAAATCCCAGTACATTGTGAATGTCATAGTTTTTGCGTTTCCAGTTTTTTACATTTTCCCAATTGAACCAGAAACGTCCTTTTCTGGCATTTTTGTTTTTCGGCCACCATAGAATAATTCCTGTAATCAGCATAACAATAAAGAGAACGGTTGGAATTCCTACAGTATATGGCCCCCATTCTGAGTTGAGCAGAAGCCCCCAGTGGATATATTTTAGAATATTGAATACATCATATTTTTCATCATATACGGCAAGAATTTGTCCGGTATACTGATTCACATAGGCCTGCTTATTAATGAGTACCTGTTGAAAATAGTTCCACCCTTTTTTGCTCTTTTCATAATATAAAAACCGGTAGGATTTTCCTTTGTCTAAAGATATTTCCACGGAGTTTATAGGAGCCTTTTCATTAAGTTCCAGGCTTACTTTCTCCCGAAGAATATTGATGGCTAATGGTTTCTTTCCTAGATCTTCCTTTTTTACATAAATGGCTTCCTTTCGAAGGCTGTTTTGGACTTCATCCTTAAAAACATATAAAGTACCTGAAAGAGAGACTATGAAGACAATGATACCAACGGACAAACCAAACCACAAGTGCAGTTTGGCAGACCATTTCTTTGTTGGAGAAACTTTCTTTTTATGATGACGTTTATTTTTCATAGCAAAAAGTTAACCCCCGAGAGGGCTAACCTTTATTTTTTAGAATTTATATCCAATTGATATTCTGAAATTTCTAGGCGCATCTGCCTGATAATAATAATAACCAGCATATGGTGAACCTGAGTATAAATACCTGTTGAAGATATTAAATACGTTCAGATTTACTCTGAATTTTGAGTTCTCCCAAGAAGCTCCTGCATCAAATTTTACATAGTCAGCCATTTGTAGGGTATTTGTACTTCCCCAATTCCAGCTGCTTCTATCTGCCATGTAAGTTCCTCCGAAGCTTAATCCGAATCCTTCAAGGATATTATCACTAAAAGTATAATTCAACCAACCGTTTGCTGTATGTTTTGCATAGCCGGGAACTCTGTCTCCTTTTTTAGCGCTAGCTGTTGTTTCTGTATATTTGTTTTCTGTAAACGCATAATTGAAAATAGCATTGAACCCTTTTACAATCTCTCCCTTAAGATCAAACTCGACTCCCTGAACTCTGGTTTTTCCCAGTAGAATAGAATATTTTCCATTCGGATTATCCGTAAGATCCGGGTCTCCTGTAATTTCATTATTTTTATTGATGTTATATAATGAAAGAGTAGTATTCCATTTTCCTGCGAACCAATCTTTCTTAACACCTACCTCAATATTGCTGCCTGTTAATGGTGAAGCCGTTGTTCCATTTCTGAATAGTCCTGCCTGTGGTACAAATGATTGATCATATAATGCGTATGCAGACATATTTTGATTAATAGAGTAGCTTAATCCAATACGGGGGGTAATTCTGTTGGCTTCGGCTTTTGTTCCGTAATTCACTTCTTTTACGTTCGTGTAGCGGGCTGCTAATGTAAGTCTTAAGGCATCATTAAAGAAACCTAATTCATCCTGTAGATATAAACCTGTATACCTTTGATCTATTGTACTTCCTGCACCAGCTCTTACAGAAAGAGGAGTGCTCTTGTCAAAAGTCTTGTAGGCTGTGGTATTATTAGGGCCGGAATAAGCTAGATTGCCAGGGATATTAATGTCATAGTTACTGGTATCTATATTATACCAATATCTGTAATCTTTATCCTTATTGTTTATTGCATCATAATCCCCATTGGCATTATATTTATCTAAGTTGTATCCTTGTGACCAGTCAGCCATATATCTCTTACTTCCCAGGTCAAGACCTGCTAAGATCTTGTGAGAAATAGTTCCTGTTTTTACAAATCCGTTCAAAAAGACCTGTCCAAATTTCATTGTATTGTCCGCTTCCCAATAATTTAGGCGACGAATCATATAATTACCCTCAAACATACTTGGCCAAAGGTCACTTCCCATTGTATATTCATTCACATACGTCAATTGGGACGTTAATTTCCAGTTTTCGTTGAATTTATGTTGTAAATTAACATTGATGGTATTGTTATCAACTTTTGTAGGGTCAATACCCGCATCTGTAAGTGTATATCCAACCGGTTTTGCTTTGTAACCTTGGAAACTGAACACATAGGCAGAACCTACTTCAGACATTTTTGCCTTTTGATAGATATACTCAGCTGTTAAAGTAGTCTTATCACTAAGCTCTACTTTCAATGAAGGATTAATAATATACCTGTCATTGAATTCATAATCTCTGAAGCTGTTCTTATTCTGAGCCATTAAATTCAACCTGAAAGCTACTTTATTCGTGATTTTAGTATCTATGTCAGCTTCACCTCTATACATATTGAAGCTTCCAAGCGTGATTCTTGCTGTTCCGTTAAGGTTGCTTCCGGTAGGTTTTTTAGTAACAATATTATAAATTCCACTTGGCTCACCATTTGACATTAAGAAACCTGATGGGCCTTTAATAAACTCAATATGATCTACATAGCTCATATCTTCACTTAAAGGTCCCCAAGTTGAAGTTACATTAACTCCGTTCATGAAAGCAGCGGCTCTAGCCCCTCTCATATTTACCCTTGTATACATATCTCCCCAATGCTCCAGTCTTTGGGCTCCGGCAACGTTTCTTAGAACACCGTCACTTAAAGTTGTAACCTGCTGGTCTTCTAGGGCTTTGTTGGTAATGATTGAAATATTCTGAGGTATTTTGATAAGTGCTTCATCTAATCTAAGAGATGAAGAACCCTGTTTTTCCACGTATTTTTTATAATATCTTCCGTTGACAACTACTTCTTCAATATCATTAGATTTAATCGTGTCTTTTTCCTGAGCTAAAGTTAACATGGATGTTAATAATGCAGCTCCTATTGTCAGTTTTTTCATTGTTTATATAAGGGGTAGTAAATTATTTTAACAGTTTAGAATTTATAAGTAAGAGTTCCTATAGCGTTGATTAGTCGCTGCGGATTTGCTGTTGTATATCCAATCCAGTAATGTTGGTTGGTAAAGTTGTCTACTTTCACCCCAATTCTGAATTTTCCGGTGTCATAATATGCGCTGGCATTCAGAACAACATATGATGGTAAAGTGAATACTTCGTTAGTTTTGTCTGTTGTATTGAAAGTATTTACAATTTTATTTTCGCTGGCATAGTTT
Organism: Chryseobacterium aurantiacum; assembly: GCF_003020585.1. GTDB lineage: Bacteria > Bacteroidota > Bacteroidia > Flavobacteriales > Weeksellaceae > Chryseobacterium > Chryseobacterium aurantiacum. The sequence continues at coordinate 12,897 of NZ_PXUE01000006.1, read as the reverse complement.
CCGCCAACTCCGAAACCAAGACCTTTAAGCGTTCCGTCTAAAAACTGATAACTTGCATAAAGATTAGCCAAATAAGGAGATCCTGATGTATTCGGTCTTCTGTTCAGAACAGATTCGTCAGATTGTGTGTATTTTGAATCATTGTAGCTAAAGCCGGCAATTGCTGTAAAGCCTTTTAGCAAATAAGCGTTAATTTCAAGCTCAACACCTCTGCTTACAATTGTTCCATCTTGTATCTGTGCATTTGGGGCTTCTACAGACGGGATATTTCTTAAAACATCTTTTACCCTGATGTTATAATAACTGAAAGTAGATGATACTTTTCCGTTAAATAAATTGGTCTTAATCCCTCCTTCCATTTGGTTAGCTTGTTCAGGAACCGGTGTTCTTGTAACCTTGGAGGCATCTACAAAATAATTAAGATTTTTGAAACTGTTTTGGTAATTTCCAAAAACAGAAACCTTATCTTTTATAAGCTCATATACGATCCCTAATTTGGGAGAGAAGAACGTTTGATTTAATTTTTTGTTTTGCTCAGGATCAATTGTATTTGGTTTGTTAACGTAATTATCAACGCGCAATGCCATTAATACATTTAGGTTATTGGTGATGTTCAGTACATTTGAAATATAAACAGCATAGTTCTCCTGAATTCCTTTTATAAGGTATGGTTTTTCATTTCCTGCCATGGCGTTGTATTGTGCCTGTAATGCAGTACCGTTAAAATTAGTATAATCAAAACCTGGCTGATGCAATGGAACAGGAATTGAGTTCCCCCCTGCATCTTTATCAAAGCCATTAACATCATAGAAATTCTGATCATTGTTTACTCTTAAATAATCAAATCCTAATACCACTCTGTTTCTTAAGTTCCCAATACGGAAGTCTCCATTAAAGTTTTGTTGGAAATTGAATGATTTTTTTCTGCTGTCTCGTGTAGATTGGTCACTTCTGTACATACTGCTTGCATCATCTCCGGAAAAATATAAATAAGGCATAAAACCGTTAGAATAGCTGGATGATGTACTGAAATTGGTGGAAGAAGTAATAGAATTTGAAATCTGGTAATTCACTTGTCCGAAGAAGTTGATACTCCTTCCTGTATTGGTAAGATCTTTTCCTAAATATGAATTTTTATAATCAAGGTTAAGGTCTTTTACATTGTTTACCTTTTGCAGATACTTACCAGAGTAAAAGAAAAACGTCTGATCCCCCATATTTTTCATTTGAAAAAGTTCCATATCAAGGTTGATGCTCAGGCGGTCTGTAGGTTTATAGCTTAGACTTGGCGCAATTGCTAAATTTCTTCTGAATCCCTCTGTTTGAAAAGTTCCCTCGTTTGTATAAGCAGAATTTAAACGAAACAATAATTTTTTATCTTGAGTAAGAGGAGTATTGATATCTACTGCAGCTCTGTAGGTATCATAACTACCTCCGGATACACTGATGTTTCCTCCAAAAGTTTGATACGGTTTCTTGGTAACCCTGTTGATTACACCGCCATAGCTTGAAAGCAAACTTCCGAATAATGTTCCCGATGGACCTTTCAGAACCTCCAGTTTTTCTAGATTAACAGCATCAATAGTACCTGTTACAGCACCTAGAACACCATTTCTTAAAGAATTTGCAGAAACAAAACCTCTTAAACTTACATAGGCCCCACCATCACCGGCTCTACCATTGGATGTCCACATGGGTTGTAGGCCGGGAATATTCTTTACAGCATCATCTGCAGTATAAATTCCTTGATTTTCTAAAATGACTTTATCTATGCTTGAGAAAGACTGCGGGTTTTCAATAGCCTTTAAAGGCATCTTATTTGAATATTCACTATCTTTCTTTATATAAGAGTTAATAAGAATTACTTCTTCTATGCTTTTGGTATTGGTAGAATCTTTTTCTTGAGCGAAGGTCAATATAGGACCAAGCATTGAAGCACAGATCAGTACATTTTTCATGAAGTCAAATTTTCTGCAAATATATTATTTTTAAGTATTCTAAATAAATAAAATATTTGATATTTATCATGAAAATAGTATATACTGAATAACAAAAAACCGCTTTGGCAATGCCAGAGCGGTTTTTTAATCATATTGGTAATTGTTTTCTTACGCTGGAATTTCTCCTTTGTATAAGAAAGAAACAATTTCTTTGTTTAGTTTATCCATCATTTCGCTGAATAAGTGGAAAGATTCTTGTTTGTAAATAACAAGCGGATCTTTCTGCTCATAAACAGCACCCTGAGAAGATCTTCTTAGATCATCCATTTCACGAAGGTGAAGCTTCCAGTTTTCATCAATGATTGATAAAGTAATGTTCTTTTCAAAATCATTGATTAAGCTTTCACATTGAGTATCGTATGCTTCTTTCAAGTCAGCCACAATAGTCATCGTTTTGTGCCCATCTGTGAAAGGAACCTGAATCATCTTAAACATTGATCCTTGGTTTTGATATACATTCTCAATGATTGGGAATGATTTTTCCTTCAACAGGTTCAGCTTCATCTTATAATCTTCCTGAGCGGCGTTGAATAGGATATTAGTTAAATCCTGAACCGTTTTATTATTAAAATCATTCATAGAAACCGGAGATTCCATTGTGAATGTTTTAATGATTTCGTATTCAAAATCCTTATAATTTCCAGTAGCTTTTCCTTTCGCAACGATAGAATTAGCAACATCGAAAATCATGTTTGTAATATCATATTTCAAGTGGTCTCCGAATAGAGCGTTCTTTCTTCTCTTGTAGATGACGTCACGCTGCTTGTTCATTACGTCATCATACTCAAGAAGTCTCTTTCTTGTTCCGAAGTTGTTTTCCTCTACTTTTTTCTGAGCTCTTTCAATAGACTTACTGATCATGGAGTGCTGAATAACTTCACCTTCCTTATGACCCATTCTGTCCATCATTTTAGCAATTCTTTCAGAACCGAATAAACGCATCAGATTGTCCTCAAGAGAAACATAGAACTGAGAACTTCCTGGATCTCCCTGACGTCCTGCTCTACCTCTCAACTGTCTGTCAACACGTCTTGAATCGTGTCTTTCTGTACCAATAATGGCAAGACCTCCTGCTTCTTTTACTTCCTTAGAAAGCTTAATATCCGTACCACGACCCGCCATGTTGGTTGCAATAGTTACCACCCCCGGCTGTCCTGCTCCTGCAACAATCTCAGCTTCTTTCTTGTGAAGCTTCGCGTTCAATACCTGGTGCGGGATTTTTCTCAACTGAAGTGCTTTTGAAAGCAACTGAGAAATTTCAACAGAGGTAGTACCTACCAGTACAGGTCTTTTTGCTGCAGTCAATCTTTCGATTTCCTCAATTACAGCATTATATTTTTCTCTATTAGTTTTGAAAACTAAATCTTGTTTGTCATGTCTTAAAATAGGACGGTTGGTTGGAATTACCACAACATCTAATTTGTAGATTTCCCAAAGTTCGCCAGCCTCCGTTTCAGCAGTACCCGTCATCCCCGCAAGCTTATTGTACATACGGAAGTAGTTCTGAAGAGTAACTGTTGCAAAAGTTTGTGTTGCAGCCTCAATCTTTACGTTTTCCTTAGCTTCAATAGCCTGGTGAAGTCCGTCTGAATAACGACGACCCTCCATGATACGTCCTGTTTGCTCATCAACAATTTTCACCTCACCATCAATCACTACATACTCATCATCTTTTTCAAATAATGTATAAGCTTTCAATAGCTGGCTCATGGTGTGAACACGTTCTGATTTTTCAGCAAAATCAGAGAAAAGTCTTTCTTTAGCCTCGAATTCTTCTTCTTTAGATAAATTTTTAGCTTCTACTTCAGCAATTTCAGTCCCAATATCAGGAAGAACGAAGAAGTTAGCATCAGAGTTTCCTTGAGACATGTACTCAACACCTTTGTCTGTAAGGTCAACCTGATTGTTCTTTTCTTCAATCACGAAGTAAAGATCCTTATCTACAATCGGCATATCACGGTTGTTGTCCTGCATGTATTGTGCTTCAACTTTCTGAAGCAATGCTCTGTTTCCGCTTTCCGATAAGAATTTGATTAATTGTCTGTTTTTAGGAAGACCTCTGTAAGCCTGAAGCAACTTGAATCCTCCTTCTTTGGTGTTTCCTGCAGCGATTAATTTTTTCGCCTCATTGAAGATTGCGGAAACTGTTTTTTTCTGAACTTCAACAATTCTGTCGATTGACGGTTTAAGAACATCAAACTCCTGTCTGTCTCCCTGAGGAACCGGACCGGAAATGATTAGTGGTGTTCTCGCATCATCTACCAATACAGAATCCACCTCGTCAACGATAGCAAAGTTCAATTCTCTTTGTACCAATTCTGTAGGTGAAGTCACCATGTTATCTCTCAAATAATCGAAACCAAATTCATTATTGGTTCCATACGTAATATCTGAGTTGTATGCTTTTCTTCTTCCATCTGAGTTCGGCTGGTGGTTGTCGATACAGTCAATGGACATCCCATGAAACTGATAAAGAGGTCCCATCCACGCGGAGTCTCTTTTTGCAAGGTAGTCGTTCACTGTAACAACGTGAACCCCTCTTTCAGGAAGAGAATTTAAGTAAATAGGTAATGTTCCTACCAAGGTTTTACCCTCACCGGTTGCCATCTCGGCAATTTTACCACTGTGAAGAATAATACCTCCGATAAACTGAACGTCATAGTGGACCATATCCCAAACTACAGGAGTTCCGGCAGCGTCCCATGAGTTTTTCCAAACAGCAGTGTCTCCTTGAATTTCAACGAAATCTTTCCCTGCAGCAGCAAGTTCTCTATCCCAGTCACTTGCAGTTACACGGATTTCTCCATTCTGAGCCCATCTTCTTGCCGTTTCTTTTATCAATGCAAAAGCTTCCGGAAGAACCTGAACCAGGACTTTTTCTTCAATTTCGTATGATTCTTTCTTTAAAGACTCAATTGTTGAGAAAAGAGCTTCTTTCTCATCAACGTTTGTTGAGTTTTTTATCTGCTCTTTAATCTGTTCTATTTGAGCTGTGATCTTACTGGTTGCAGATTTTATATTCTCTTTAAACTCAGCAGTTTTTTGTCTCAAACCATCATCCGACAATTGTTGGATGTTAGGTTCTACAGCCTTGATTTTTGTTACAACTTTTTTTACTTCTTTTAGGTCCTGCGCTTTTTTGTCTCCCAAAAACCCTTTAAGAACTTTGTTTAAAAAACTCATAAATTTTTTGCTTTATGCTTAATGCAAGATGCTTTAAGCGTTTTAAATGACACGCTTATCGTGTAAGTTAATATATAAAAAAGGGCAAAAAAGCTCTAAGCACGCAGCCTAAAGCTTATCGCTTTATTAATATTCGTCCTCGTTCCAAAGGAAATCCTCGTCCGTAGGATAGTCACTCCATACTTCCTCAATAGATTCATAAATTTCTCCTTCATCTTCGATTGCCTGAAGGTTTTCAACTACTTCCATAGGAGCACCAGTTCTGATTGCGTAGTCAATAAGCTCTGCTTTTGTCATTGGCCAAGGTGCGTCACTTAGATATGAAGCTAATTCTAATGTCCAGTACATAATTTTCTAATTTTTTGCAAAAGTATAAAAATAGGTTGTATAATAAACTTTTTTATACTTGATTTTCAATTCTTTTTATAATTTTTTCTTATAAATGACTGTCACCAACTGCACGGCAGCCATGTCAGTAATTTACTTAATGTCGTTTTCTCAAAAACCATTCCACAAATTTTTTTATGCCATTTTGGAAGTCAGTGGAGGGTTGATAGCCTATTAAAACCTTTGCTTTTGTAATATCTGCATTCGTTTTTGTGACATCACCCGGCTGCATTGGCAGATTTTTTCTGACAGCAGTCATGCTCATGGCATTTTCTATGGTGGCAACCATATCGTTTAAGGTGATTACCTGATTTTCTCCAAGATTAAGAATTTCATAAACATCAGAATTCTTTTCCAGATAAAGAATAGACTTGGTCATGCCATCAATAATGTCATCAATATAAGTGTAGTCTCTTGCTGTATTTCCGTCTCCGTAAAATGGAATCTCCATTCCCTCAGAAATAAGTCGAGTAAATTTGTGTATGGCAAGATCTGGGCGTTGTCTTGGTCCATATACCGTGAAGAATCTTAGCTGAATCATATCAATATGATAAAGCTTATGATAAACATGTCCTAGAATTTCCCCACATTTCTTGGTAGCAGCATAAGGAGAAATGGGATTGTCTACATTATCTGTTTCTGCAAAAGGAGTCTTTTCATTATTGCCATAAACACTTGATGAAGAAGCGCAAATGAATTTTTTAATGTTAAAATCCTTACAAAGCTCCCAAAGGTTCATGGTGCCGCGAACATTCACTTCTTCATACTCCAAGGGCCTTTCAATAGAGGGGCGCACACCGGCTAATGCCGCCAGATGAATCACCATATCAATAGAATGGCTCTTAAAAATGTTTTCAAGCCCTTTTTTATCTCTAATATCCTGATAATAAAGGGTGTAATTGGGAGAGTGGGAGAGGGAAGCTAGGTTCCGGATATCGGTCTCTTTATCAGAGAACTCAAAATCCGAAATTTTATCAATTGACTCTAAAGTGTTTTTAATTTTGATCTGATAGTTGTAGAAATCATCAAAATTGTCAATGTTTATGACAGAATGTCCATTTCTTAATAATCGTTCAATTAAATGGGAACCAATGAACCCGCTGCCTCCTGTTATAAGATAAATCATCTGTGGTTTTTATTTGCACAAAAATATAAATTTTACTTTTTGAAAAATATATTCATTAAATTTACGTAAAAAAGTAATATAAATATAATATGCAGTTTCAAGGGCAAATATTAAAAATGACAAGCTACGATGCAAAACCTATCCAATATTATCTCAATCTTTCTGGGGATTTGATCCATATGAATGAGCTGTTTGGAAAGGAATTAAGCATTAAACATATCGGATTCCAGTGTGTAAACTGTGGCGAGAATAAACCTATTTACAGAATGGGATTCTGCAAGAGCTGCTTTTTTGAAAGTCCTTATGCAAGTAATACCATTATCCGTCCGGAGCTTTCTACCGCACATTTAGGGGTGGCAGAGCGTGATCTGGAGGTAGAAAAACAAATTCAGCTTCAGCCTCATACCGTTTACTTGGCTTATACCGGAGATGTAAAGGTAGGGGTAACCAGAAATACACAGATCCCGACAAGATGGATTGATCAGGGTGCAACTTTTGCATTACCCATTGCAAGAACAGAAAATCGTTATGAAGCAGGAATGATTGAAGTGGCACTAAAGGATCATTTACAGGATAAAACTAACTGGAGAAAGATGCTTCAGGACGATTTTGAGGGAGAGATAGACCTTGCGGATTTCAGACAGAAGATTAAGGAATATTTTCCTGAAGATTTTCAAAAGTTCTATAGTGAAGGAGAAGAAATATGGAAATTTGACTATCCTTTTGAAAAGCCAGAAAAAGTAACTTCATTTACCCTAGATAAAAAACCTGAATTTACAGGAAAGCTTGTGGGTATTAAAGGTCAGTATCTTGGATTTGAGGGAGGAAACTTCATCAATGTAAGAGGACATGAGGGGTATGTAATTGAATTGGCTATAAAGAATTGATCTTAATTTAAGATACATTAAACCAAATCACAATATGAAAAAATGGGTTAAAAGACTATTAATAAGCTTCGGAATTCTGGCAGGATTACTTCTTGCTGCGAATTTCGGACTGAATATGTGGCTGAAAACCCAACTTCCGAACTATATAAAAAACAATACAGACTATAAGGTCTCCTACAAAACTCTGGATGTGGATCTGGGAACAGGGAATATCTTTGCAACAGGAATTTCCGTTAATAGTAAAGACCCTCAAAATACGAATGTTTTAGGTCTTCAGGGGACGATTGATACCTTAAAGATAAGCCGCTTTGGAATTTATGATGCTATTTTCAACAAAAAGATAAGCTCCTCCGATCTCTTATTGGCAAAGCCCAACCTAAATGTAATTCTTGCCCAGCCTGTTGATCATAAAACAGGTAAGAAAAAGAACCCGTTTTTATTCGAAAATATAAGAATTAATAATGGTTCTGTTGCTATTTTCAGGTCTACCAAACAGAAGCTACTCTCTGTACAAAAACTTAATCTGTTTGTAGAAAACCTACAGATGACAGAAGAATCTATAGAAAATAAACTACCTGTTGTTTTCGATAGATACAGTATAAAAGGTGAGCGTTTCTTCTTCAGGCCGGATAATGTATATGCTGTTACTATTCAATCTATCAATACAGCTAACGGACAAATGTCAGTTGAAAATTTAAAGCTGATTCCACTGTTGTCCTTTGAAAAGTTTAAAAAATATTATCCTAAAAAAACTCAGCTGTTTGAATTTTCTATTCCTGAAATGAATTTCAAGGAGGTGATCTTAAATAAAAATAAGATTTCTCTACAGGATGCAGATTTCCAAAATCCTCTTTTGACCGTTTACAATACCGGAGTGAAAAATGCGAAGAAAACGCGTAAACCATTAAACTTTGAGATTAATTTAGAGAATATTAGACTAAAAAATGCGATTGCTCAAGTCAATAAACCCGACGGAAGTAAGCTTTTATCCGCTGGAAACCTAAATTTGAATATCACCAAACTGGCATTTAACAAAGAAACCTCAGAGCAGGTTATCCCCATAGGGTATAAGGATTTTACTTTCTCAGGAAAGGATATTGTATATTCCAATCATCAGAACATTACCATTGGAAGTGTTGCACTAAAGCCCACTAATGGAGAACTTAGAAATATTTCATTCTCACCAAACTCTGTAGCTAATGGAAAAACAACACTGGATTTAAAATCCAGCAATGTTGCCTTTACTATCAATAAACTGGAATTTATCAATAAAAAGCTGAATCTGGATGTCAAGGATTTCCTAGTTGAAAACCTAAACGGAACCATCAGAGCAGGAGAAAATAAACAGAAGAAAAATGTTGCTGCAGGGATCATAGGATCTGTTGTCATCAGAAAAACCTCCCTAAAAAACTCAAATCTAATTTATGATAAAGGAAAAGAGCCGCTGGCATTCCATGACCTGAATGCGACGGTAAATGGCATTGAAATAGCGCCTAAAGCCAATAATCAGGGCCTTTCTTTTAAAGTAAAGGATTATTTTCTGACCACCCGTAATTTTGCTTATAGAACTCAGTTTTATAATATCAGCCTTGGTCTTTTAAAACTGAACAAAAATAAGGTTCAGATTAATAATTTTGCAATGAAACCTATCGTTTCGAGAACGCAGTTTATCAAAATGATACCGGTTGAAAGAGATTTATATGATCTAAAGATGGAACAAGTAACTGCCGAGGGAGATTGGGATCTGTTTTCTAATAATAAATCCATCAATGCCTCCCAAGTTGCCATTCAATCTGCAAATGCAAATATTTTCAGAAGTAAGATTCCTAAAGATGATCCAAAGGTGAAAGCTTTGTATTCAAAGATGCTGAGATCCATTAAAATTCCTATGAATATTAATAATCTGGATCTGAAAAACTCAGTTTTAGTCTACGAAGAAGATACCCCCGAAAGTATGGGGCCGGGGAAGTTAACGTTCAGCAACTTTAATATGAACGTCAAAAATCTGAATTCTGCCAAAGCAAAAGGAAAACCCACAAAGGTTGATATTAAGATTAACTGCTCGTTCATGAACCTGTCACCGCTTTCTGTTAACTGGAGTTTTGATGTTGCAGACCACAACGATGCTTTCGCTATTTCAGGAAAAACCACTAATCTTCCGGCCAATGGGATTAATCCATTTATAAGGCCTTATCTTCACGTGACGGCTACGGCCGGAACTATTCAGGAGATGCTTTTTAATTTTAAGGGAAATCCTGCCGGTTTACACGGATCATTCAATTTAAAGCATAAAGATTTAAAAATTGCCGTTTTAAATAAACATAATCATGAGAAAAAAGGCTTCTTAACTGCAGTTGCCAATGTTTTCTTAAAGTCGAATTCAGGCAATTTTCCTGAATCAGTAGCTGTGGAGAATGTAGAACGTGATCCTACAAAGTCATTTTTTAATCTATTTTGGAAAGGAATTGAACAAGGGCTGAAGAAGACCCTGATCGGAAAAAACGTTGAAAAAACAGAAGCAAAAGTGAAGAATGCTGTTTCTTCAGTAAAGGAAATGAAGCAATCGGTAAAAGAAATTAAGAAAGAAATAAAAAATACAAAGAGTAAAGAATCTACACCAAAGCCCCCTGCAGAAGAAGAAAAAAAGAAAGGGTTTTTCAATAAAATCTTTAAAAAGAAAGACGAGGGAGAAGCAAAATAACCTTTTAAACCATTAAAATGCATTCATACTTAACTTATGATGTCAATTATTAATAGAAGGATTGGTTTTGTTTTTTAATCAAAACGATCTTAATGGTTTAAAAAATTAATATTTATGTTCTTAAGTTAATAATTAAACTCATCACTATCCAAAACAGGAATGTTTCTTAGGAATTCATCAAACTTTTCACCGGGATAATTACTGTCTGCACCATAGGAATCAATGATCATTCCACGGTTTCCTGCACTATCTTTTAATACATATAGCACCGCATTGTCATCCGGATTGCTGTCTCCCTCAAAACGATATGTTTTTAAGATCACCAATTCCGAGGGTTGGTAGACTTTATCAGAATTTTCAAATTTCATTTCACAGTTTTCATTCATTCTGAATTCCCTCTTAATCCCCCTCTCAGAGAGGGTATGCATAACTTGGCTTAAGGTTGTCATTCTATCGCTGTTTTCTGAATTTTCCATAATACTATTTTTGTTATTGAGTGCAATAATTAAACCATTGCTTTTCTAAAGATAAGAAAAATAACGCATTAGAGTTTTCTTGAAAATTGGGGTTAATGTTAACAAAATTTATAATTCAGAAAAATAAAATAGGTACACTTTTTGCAATGGTATCAATAATAAATCAAAGAAAATATGAAAAAAGAAGTTGGAGTTTTGCTGGCAGGAGGAGTTGGTCTTTTGGCAGTATTAAGCTTAATAGGATTAAAAAAGATATTGACTAAAAAAGACAAAAAATATAGTGATACCTATTCGGACTATCACAGACACTTTGATGAAAAGAACCACGACGACGAAACACACGGAGTGGAATTTTACGCGCTGAAGTAGTAAAAAAATATATTTAATTATGTTTAATCCAACGCTTTTGAAAGTGTTGGATTTTTTTGTGGAAAACTTTAATGTTAAAGTTCATTATTTTAAAACAATTCCATTATAATTTTACATCGGGATGAAAAACGAAAACTTCATAAAAGGTCAGGGTGCTCAGCGGAACGTAGTCAATCGTTTCGACAGGTATACCCATGAGCCTGAAGATGAAGACTTCGAAACCATAAAGACCACTTTTACCGAAGTTTTTCCAAAAACCATTGTGAATCAGGTTAAAAGTGAAGACCTCCCAATGGAATACTCCATGAATCCTTATCAAGGATGCGAACATGGCTGCTCCTATTGTTTTGCAAGACCTACCCATGAATATTGGGGCTATAGTGCCGGAATTGATTTTGAAAGAAAGATCATGGTGAAAAAAAATGCTCCTGAATTATTGGAAAAGTTTTTTCAAAAAAGAGGATATAAAGCAGCACCCATCCTACTGTCTGGCAATACAGACTGTTATCAGCCCGCCGAAAGACAATTTGAAATCACCAGAAAACTCCTGCAGGTTTGTCTTGATTACAGACATCCTGTCAATATTCTTACAAAAAACGCAATGGTGCTAAGAGATCTGGATATTTTAAAACCAATGGCAGAGCAAAACCTTGTTTCCGTATCATTAAGTATTCCTACCATTAATGAAGACTTAAGACGAAAAATGGAACCAAGAACAAGCTCCGCGAAAAATAAATTAAAGGCCATAGAAATTCTCTCCGAGAATAAGATTCCAGTACATGTCATGGTAGCTCCCATCATTCCGGGACTTAACAGTGATGAGCCCTTAACCATTCTTAAAACAATTGCTGACGCCGGCGCTTTGGGATTCGGATACACCCTCGTCAGATTAAATGATACGGTAGAGCCTGTTTTCGTTAACTGGATAGAATCTCATTTTCCGGATAGAGCACAAAAAGTACTCAACCTGATCCGTTCCATGCGTGGAGGAAAACTTGGTGATAAAAGATATTTTGAAAGACAGAGAGGAGAGGGGAATATTGCAGACATGATTCACACCACCTTTAAAATAGGGCGAAAGAAGTTCTTTGATGGAAAAGACTTTCCCAAACTCTCCACTAGTAATTTCACAGGAGCACGAGATCAGCAACTGAGATTGTTCGATTAATTTTCATTTTCCATCCAAATAAAGAATCTGTATCTATATAATATAATAGGTAATAAAAGATTCATCTATTCTCTATTTATTACCATTCCTCTTTTCAGGAGCTTTATCCTGCTATTCACTTCTACTCCTCGCTCCATGCGTCCCCAATCCAGGTCCACCCGCTTCCCAACCCTTGCTGCGGGGTAACCGTTGCTATCAGGGCTAGGGAAGATGTCGTATATATAAATATAGTATATAGGCATATCTTCCATCACCCATTATTCATTATTTATGTCCCTCCTTCCCATCTCCCAAACATTTGTTTAAAATCTTTCCCGCTGCCTGCCAGCCCCTTATGAAAAAATAGGAACAAAATATGAACTTTATGTTAAATAAACTTGCGGGTTATGGTATAAGTTTCTATCTTTGCCCCACTGAAAACGAGAGTGGATCAGTAGCGCAGAAGAGCCTTTTGATAGGCAGAGACATTATAGACTACCAGGGAGGCAAGCTAAAAAAAAACCTTCAACTTTTACACTGTAGGGGTTGCGAGATAAAAAAGAGTTTGTATCTTTGCAGTCCCAATAAAATGGGAGCGCAGGGGTAGGATGATTGAGGTGT
>NZ_PXUE01000005.1 GCF_003020585.1 Chryseobacterium aurantiacum | reverse complement strand
CTACTAAGTTAAGTGTCTTCGGTAGACATTCTAAAAATACACCGCGGGATGGAGCAGTAGGTAGCTCGTCGGGCTCATAACCCGAAGGTCATCGGTTCGAGTCCGGTTCCCGCTACTAAATGAGAGAAGCAATTCAATATTGCTTCTCTTTTTTTTGTCTTGTCATTAACATAGTAAACTACTCACTCTGAAAATCCAGATCTTTTTCTTCTTTGCAAGGCTATGCTTTCTCATAAAATCATAAAAAAAGCTCCCGTAGATTTTGCAGATAACACAGCGATTTTTCAACTGTGAGATTTTAAAAATCTACGAGAGGATTAGTTTTTATTAAAAAAATCAATAAAACCTATTTTTTCTTTGTCGCTGTTACTGAATAAACCATAGGAATTTTATTATCCAAATGTTCTATTCTATATTTTTTAGGCTCGAATTCAATGGTTTTATTGAAACAGTTGTAAGGAGAGTAGTCAAATTCATCCAGATTGTTGATTTCAAGGCCATTTTTAATCAGGCTATTGATAACCTCGCTTAAACCATGATTCCACATGACATAGGATTGAGTTATTTCTGCATTTCTGTCTGCATAGGTCCCGCTTTCTGTTTCAACAATGGCACCCGAGTTGAAGTATCTGTAACCTATTGTTTCAAAGTTGTCATCAAACATCCATACAACAGGGTGGAACTCTACAAATATAAACTGTCCCCCCGGCTTCAAAAATTGTGAAATAACTTTTGCCCACTTATCCAGATCCGGTAGCCATCCAATTGTTCCGTAACTGGTATAAACAATATCAAATTGTTGATCTAAATGATTGGGAAGATCGTAAATATCACAACAAACGAAGTTGGTATTGGATTGGGTATCAAGGGCGAGTTGTCTGGCACTTTCAATGGCTTTATCTGATAAATCAACACCGGTGGCATCTGCTCCTAGTCTACTCAATGAAATAGTATCTTGGCCGAAATGGCATTGTAAATGTAAAACAGATTTCCCTTTGAGGTCTCCTAAAAGGTTCAATTCAATGTCGTTTAATGAGCTATTTCCGTTTAAGAATCCCTTAAGATCATAAAATTCTGATTTTAAGTGGCTTTCTGTTCTGTTATTCCAGGAATTCCGATTGATTTCCAGGTAATTATTCTCTGAATTCATTGTATTAGTTTTAAAAGTCAACAATATACGTAAATTCTGATAGTCAAATGTTTTTTATAGTCTTTCCAGCTTTTATATTTTTCTCTCATGCAATGTCCACAGGGACGATAGCCACTTTGCAGAGCTTCTTTTTCGTTCATGAATAAAACCCTGTTTTCCCTTTTCATTCTTTTTCCGGAAGTGCAGCAGAGTAAGCCGTAAATTTTTAACTTTTGATTTCCTCCGAAGCCAATTTCCTGCTTTCGGATTTTACTTCTTAACTCAGTATCTGATACTTGAGAATGTTGTATCATTTTTTGTGGGTAAATTGGTTACTTTAAATTATCTAGCTTAATTGATTGCATCATGAAAAATAATTCCTAATGCATAGCGTTTTCCTGTTTTTACTTCACTTACCCCATGCTTCATATTCACTCTGTAATATCCTTTGGTTCCTTTTTCAGGTTTAAAATTAGTTGTAAAAATGAGTACGTCTCCTTTTTTAGGTTTCAAAACTATAGCTTTAGACTGGGCTCTGGGAATCTGCTGGGTAAGGACAAACTCTCCTCCTGTAAATTCTTCATCCGGTTCGCTGAGCATTAATACGATTTGAATAGGAAAATAATGATCTCCATATAAATCCTGATGCAATGTATTAAAACCGCCATCTTCATATTTTAGGATTAAAACAGTGGCCTTTTGCTGGCCATGAGAATGACATTCCTGAAGAAATTTCTTGTGTTCCAACGGAAATTGAGTATCAATATTCAGGGCATTAAACCATGAGTTAGCAATGGGTGCCAGATGTGGATAGATATGGGTTCGTATGGTCTGAATCAGTTCTGGTAAAGGGTAATTGAAATATTTATATTCACCCAAGCCAAAACGATGCCGAGCCATCACAACCGTTTTTCGAAAAAGATTTGCTTTACTGTAACTGGAAATTAATTCATGGCATTGGTTTTCTGATAGCAATTGAGGTATTATGGCATACCCGTTTTGATGCATTGTTTCTGTAATGTACTGCCAGTCTGTATTTTCAATTTTATGGATTATATCTGTCATTGATTTTATTGTTAGATCACAAAGTTCCCAACTTATAAAGTGGTATAAAATCCAAAACGTGCGGTTTTTTCTATTTGTGGGATAGATTGAATACAGAGTGCGATCTTCTGGACTATACATATAACTTTAATCTGGATGATAATGATAGTCCTGTTTAAAGATACTTTTGCACTGTTAAACAAATAAATATAACGATGAATTACACAATTAAAAAAGCAAGTCTTGAGGATCTTAATGCAACCGCAGAATTGTTCAATCTTTATCGAATTTTTTATAGACAGGAATCAGATATTGAAAGAGGAAAGGCCTTTCTTAAAGAAAGATTTTTAAACAGTGAGTCTGATATTTTTCTTGTCTGGGTTGAAGATAAAGCGGTAGGGTTTGTACAACTTTACAAATTGTTCCATTATACGAAGCTGCAAAAGCAATGGTTGTTGAGTGACTTATTTGTACATCCTGACTATAGAGGAAAGGGACTTTCTGTAGCCTTAATTGATCGTAGCAAGATGTGGTGTGAAGAAACAGGTGCTTGCGGGCTGATGTTGGAAACAGAAAAAACCAATGATATTGGAAATGCATTATATCCTCGTTGTGGATTTGAGTATGACGGATTGCACAATTATTACCATTGGTGGAAATAAATAAAACAGGGGCGAGGAAAGAGAATGCAATGAGTACCGGTAAGTTTGTAGAAGCCATTTTTGTACAAAACCGGTATTTCCTTAAGAGTTATTATTTCTTCAACAATAAATTATTCTTATTTCCGGCCTCTGTCTTTACGAATCACAAGAGGGATATTAGTAGTATTACTTCTACAATTGCTTTTATTTAATTCTACAATGATTCTCTTTAAAGGCAGGCGGCATAGCCCTATTTTTGTACAGCTTTACAGGTCATGGGTAGGACAGTTGATCCTGTAAAGCTTATGCAAAATTATCTCCGCCCTATTTTCTACTTTTTCCCCAGGTTTTATGATTAGTACCACAAAACTGCTTTTGGGCGGAGGTTCTTTTGCTCTAAATAAAAAGAGAACTGCATTTGCAGTTCTCTTTTTTATATTTTTAAAAGTATAATGACTTCAATATTATTGAGCTATTTGAGCATAAGGAGCAAGTTTATTTTCCTCAGACATGGTTTGCTCTAAAAACTCTCTTTTCTGGTCTATCTTCATTCTTCCTGCAGCATCATTGGCATTGAAGTAAGCTTCATTCAATTTTGTAGTGATATCAGCGGGCTTAAATTCAAATTTTGTATCTCCTTCTACCCCTAAATACCCATTCTTTCTTGTAAGATTAGAAATATAGTTGCCATAATTAATGAATGTATTTCTTAGGTATTGAGTATGATATTCCATACATTTTTTAGCTTTCTTCGAAGAGTTGTTCAGGATACAGTTCTTCATGTTGTTTCTGTAAAGAAACCATTCAGATTCCAAGATGCCATATTCTTTTCCTAGGGCAATTTTTCCGTTGGTAACGATGTTATTGTCACTTTCTTTTGTAGCAATGGCCTGAAGATGTTGAATTACTAATGGAACTGTAGCTTCGATTTTTGATTTTGTATCCTTTAATATACTAAGGTCTGCAGCTGGTGATTTTTTCTTTTGTGCTGTCGTAACGTTAAAAATAAGCAGTAGTAGTACAATCAATAAATTATATCTTTTCATGAGAAATTTTTAAAGCACTAAAATAAATATAATTTCCCGGTTAAAACACATTCATTTTAATTTTCTTTAATAAAATTTAACAAATCTATAATGTAAATTGTTCATCGTTGTATAAATGATGTTTTTACACTTGTTTTTGAAGTGATTTTTTTATAAAATTTCTTAATAATAAATAAAATTCATGATAAAAATATTTTTATAAGGAGTTTAAAAATTAAAAATGAAGATCATTTGGGGTATCCTATTTATAATAGTAGAAGGCAATCAAATCTACAATATTTTAAAAATGCGGATTTATACTACTATAATTGGAGTTAAAAGATGGCTATGGAATTAATTTCCCCTCAGCATTTTCCTGTATTCTATTAAAACAGGGGAATTCTATTGAATTATGCTTTGTTCTGCAGATGATTTTTTTCATACGAACAGAGTATAATGCACTTTTGTTTTGAATTTTATAACTGAAAGTGAGTTATTTATGGGCTTGCGTTAATTTTACTTATTAATTCTATTTAGAACAGTTAAAAATAAAAAGACCTTTTCCTTTGGAGATTGATAAGGAACCTTTAATTTTGCTATTTATAATAATTATAAATAATGAAATTTTATCAACGTATTTTTATTTTTCTCATTTTTACACTTTCAATTTCCCTCACCCAAGCACAAAATGGTGATTTTTCGGTTCAGGGAGTTGTTCAAGATCACACAAATAGAGGACTAAGTGGAGTAAATATTTTTGTTGAAAACACAAAAATTAAAGCACAAACCGATCAAAACGGAAATTTCAGGATGAGTTACAAGAACGGTGAGGCCACATTGGTCTTCAGTTTGGGTGGCTACAAAAAATTCAGAAAGAAAGTAAACTTCGGTAGTGAAGTAACTCCATTAAGTATTCAGCTAGTGGAAGATCAGGCGGCTGTAGAAGAGGTTATAGTACACGGCAAAGGAAAAGTGAAAGCACTGCAAGACGGTGCTTTTACTGTTAATGCTATAGATGTAGCTAAATTGGCGAATACAACGGCCGATCTTAATCAGGTTCTGAACAGAACCACGGGAATTAAAGTCCGCCAACAAGGGGGTGTAGGTTCCGATTATAACTTCTCTATCAACGGTATGTCTGGTAAAGCCGTGAAATTCTTTATCGATGGTGTTCCTTTGGAAATGCTTGGGAAAGGAGTAGACCTGAGTACATTACCTGTGAATATGGCGGATAGGGTAGAGATTTATAAAGGTGTTGTTCCTATTCATCTAAGTACTGATGCGATGGGGGGAGCTGTGAATATTATTACTCCCGGAAGCAGCAAGAGCTATTTGGATGCCGGTATAAGTGTGGGATCTTTCAATACACAGCGTATTAATCTGAATGGACAGTTTAAAGATGATAAAACAGGGCTGATCATGCGCGTTAACAGTTTTTATAACCATTCGGATAACGACTATCTGATGAAAGATATGAAAATCTGGAACCCTGCCCGAAACCAATATGAGCCAAGAAATGTAAAGCGTTTTAATGACAGATATCAATCTGTTTTCGGCATGGCTGAAATTGGATTAGAAAACAAAGGCTGGGCAGATTCTTTTTTTGTAGGAATGTCACAATCGTTTTTTGACAAACAGATACAAACGGGTTCTAATCAGGAAGTTGTGTATGGTGGGGTAAAGCAAACTGGAGAAGCTAATAATTACTTTATGAAGTATAAAAAAGCAAATCTCTTCAATGGTCACCTGGATGTAAATGTGTATGCCGGTTTCTCTAAAAGTGTTCAGAAAGCAACGGATACTCTTATGCGTAAATATAGCTGGGATGGTACTTTCGAGCCTTCCGCTACTAGTGAAAAAGGGGGTAGAAGTATAATAATGCAACACGAAGATCGCCTTTACTCACAGGTTGGAGCGACTTATAGAATTGTTGAAAATCATAAACTTATCTTCAACTATGTGATTGATTATCTTAAGAATACTACATTCAATAAACTTGAAGAGGAGAAAGATGATGTATTTCCTGCGAAGATGACCAAGCAGATCTTGTCTATGGCTTATCAACAGGACTTTTTCAATAAGCACTGGACTAATGTTTTCTTTGCGAAATACTACCATGTAGGCCTTCAAAAAATGGTTTTCGATCCGGTGACCAGAACCGATAGTCCGGAAAAAGAAGATTTTAATAACTGGGGGTACGGTTTTGCTACCACTGTAAAAATTACAAGAGGACTGGGTGTAAAAGGATCATTTGAACGTTCTTATCGCTTGGTGGAGCCACAGGAAATCTTCGGAGATGGGGTTGCTGTAACCAGTAATATGAACCTGAAGCCTGAAACCAGCAATAATGTAAACGTAGGTTTGTACTATAACCATCACTGGGGGCAACATGCTTTCCGCGTAGAAGCGGCAGGGTATATCCGTGATACGAAAGATTTTATCTATACTGTTCCTAATTTGTACAACAGTACTTTCAAATATGAAAACCTTTCCAATATCTTAACCCGCGGTTTGGAGGGAGAATTGAGTTATCAATACAAAAGGCTCCTGAATGTTTTGATAAATGTGAGCTACAACAAAGCCTACGACAATACAAAATTTGCCAATAACAGTGAGGATGTAGTTTCAGCAACTTACAAAAAAGATGTTCCTAACCAGCCTTGGTTATTCGGGAATTTGAATGTTAGCATTGGTAAAGATGACTGGTTTCAGAAAGAGAGCCGCGTAGAACTTTACTACGGCCTGCAGATGACTGAATGGTTCTACAAAAACTGGAAATCCTATGGAAATCCAGGAAATATTCCATTCATTCCAAGACAGACCCTGCACAATATTGGTATAAGTTATTCTATGAAGAACGGAAGGTATAATGTGGCGTTCGATGTCAATAACCTTACTGATGCATTGGCATATGACAATTTCAAACTTCAGAAGCAAGGACGTGCTTTCTATGTAAAATTCAGATATCTATTTAAGTAAAAGATTATGACACAATATTTCAGAAACAGTATATTTTTAATACTTGCATGTTTAACCATCATTGGTTGTGAGCGCGAGCCAGACTCCGGAAGTTCAGAAAGCGGTGAAAAAGACTATAAGTATTTTCTGCTTTCCGCTTTAGGGAGCTGGCCCAATACCGTACATTATATGACGGCTACCAACGACCTTACAAAAGGCGAAATGGATATTACCAAAGAAGGAGACGAAATTAACTCTAAAGGGACCTATTCCTACATTGTAAAAAATGGTTTTATCTATAACTATAAAACTGATCAGGGAGTTTTCAAAAAATTTAAATATACAAGAGATCGGCTGACTACTGTAAAGGAAGTCCCATTTACTTATATTAGTGATATTTCCAGCTATGTATGGATAGATGATAATACCCTGGTTATTGTTGGAGAGACAGGCGATGGACAACACATAAGGTATACTATTTTCAATGCTTCAGACCTTAGTATTATCCGTCAGGGAGAAATTGAAGGATTTCAGCCTTTCCCGAATGCTTATAATTTTTACTCGCTGGGAGCCATGACTTATATGGATGGACAAATCTATTTGCAGTTTAGCTTCCGTGATGGAAAATGGCTCACTCCGGAATACTACAACTTTGCTGTAATAGATTATCAAACTTTCAAAGTGAAAAACTCCATAACCGATACTCGAAGCTCAGGAGTAGCCAATGGTTCACCTTATTTCAAGACTACTTTTACAAAAGATAAAGAAGCCTTTTATTATACCTGCTTCCCACGTGTAGGAGCGGGATCCAGTAAAATTTATCTTTTCAGAGCGCTTAAAGGTGCAACTTCGCCGGATACAGGATATCAGATCAACCTTACCGATCTGGTAGGAGGTAAGCCTTTGGAAACAGTAATCGAATATATTGGGAACAATAAAATGGTAGTTCTGTATCGTGATCCCGCACTAGGCAATACCTATAATGGACGCTATGCTATTATAGACATCGAAACCAAACAATTGGTTAGGGTATTAGATGAACTGCCGGGTGATGAACCGTATGAACAAGGCATGTTTGTTCAGGATAAAAAGTTATACATTGCTGTAAATACCAATAAAGAGGGTAATTATGTATGGATCTATGATCTGCAAACGGACAAGGTAACCAAAGGGATGAAGCTTCCAAAGAATATTTCTGGCTTTGCCCGTTTCGATAAGTTCTATGACTAATTATAGTAAATCAATTTAGTAAAAAATATAGAATATTAACTTGATTAAAAAGCTGTACTCAAAATTATTGAGTACAGCTTTTTAATTTATACCTGATCATCTTTGCAAGGCCGCCCACAAAAAATGGCCGGATGTTCCTTCCGACCATTCAAAGCTATGTGATAGCCTTATTTCTATACTTTAATATTTAAAGCTTATAATTGAATGATAGCGTTACAACACGGCTATCCAGATTGTATTTTTGTCGGATTGTTGAGCTGAAGTTATCTCCCGTTACACGGTAATTATTGGTTTTTAATAAGTCCGTTACTGCTAGTTTTACTGTGGCTTTGTCTTTCCATAGCGTTTTAGAAACCCCTAATGTCAGGTCAAAGTAAGCATCACGAATAAATAATCCAATATTAGATTTTGAAAAATACTGTGCATTAGCCTCTGCTTTCACTCCTTTGGCAATACTGAAACTGTTTTGTGCATTCAGTGTAAATGCCAGCTGTGAACTGTTTACCGAGTAATTCTGGTAATTCCCTTTATATTCATTGTTGAATACATTAAGCATGGAAGTAAGCGACCAAAAGTTGAAAAGCTTTGTAGTAGCCGTTATGTTGGCACCATATACATAAGATTTATTCAGGTTATCCTGGGTCTTTACAAGAATTCCTGTATCCGGCTGATAGTTGTATACTTCCGTCATTACATCGTTTGTTACACTAAAATAAGCCGATGCTATAATATATTTCCCCCATGTATAGCCCAATTCTGTTGCGTGGGTAAACTCAGGATTCAGATTCGGATTTCCTTGCCAATAGTTAAAGGGGTCATCATAAAAACGGAACGGGTTCAGATCAAAGTGGCTGGGTCTGTTGATTCTTTTACTGTAGGAAGCATAAAATCCATGCTGATCGCTCACCTGATATTTAATTGACGCACTCGGGAACAGGTTGGTGTAATCCCTTTTTCGCTGCTCCTGAGAAGTTTTCTGGTTAATGTCCGTATGGGTCATTTCTGCTCTCAATCCCAATTGGAATGTCCATTTTGTCAGATTCAGCTTATAATTGGTATATAATGCATGAATTTGCTCTTTGTATACATATTCATTACTTGCTTTATCATCATTTATCCAGTCTTCACCCTGCTGTATAAAATACTCCGATGGATTGTTGTTAGACTTTATCGTGGACTTCAAACCTGTTTCAAGACTGTGCATCTCACTAAAAGGAAGAGTGAAATCTACTTTAGCATTAAAAACTTTCAGACGGGAAGCAATGCTGCCCCTTCTGTTGTTAAATTTTTCCGTTCCCTGATTTACCAATGCATTTGAAAGCTGATTCTGATGGGAACTGAAACGCGAAGTCTCATATTCCAGATCTACATCTACCTTATAATCCTTATCATTGAAGATGTGGGTACCTTTCAGGTTATAGGTGTAATCGTACCAGTTCTCTTTGCTTTTGTTGTCTGAAAGCACGTGGGCAAACAGATTGTCTACAGGTTGGAATATTCTGTTTTCACCACTTGAAAAATCTTCATATCGCCCTATTTTAGCATCAAATAAAGCACCAATAGTCGTTTTATCACTCAAAGCATAATCTGCCCCGAACTTAAAATTGTTAGAGGTTAAGGGCTCATTGGTTATTGAATTCTGATCTGTTCTCCTCGTCATTTGTTGAGGTTGCTTTTCATCAAAAAAGATCTGACTAAAATTTCGTCTTTCTTCCTCGCCACGGAAAGTATAGCTGTAATCTCCGTGCAGGGATAGTTTCTTATGGGTATAGTTCAGGCTTAGTCCGGTATTAACTCTGTTTTTACGGCCTCTTCCGCCATTCAGATAATAGTTACCGCTAAGTCCCTCCGAAGAACTCTTTTTAAGCACAATATTAATAATTCCGGCATTTCCTGCAGCATCATATTTGGAAGATGGATTAGCAATAATTTCAATATTCTTCACCAGTGTAGAGTTGGTAGAGCGCAATAGATTGGCCAGTTCTTTAGTAGACAGGGAACTCAGCTTACCGTTAATCATTACACTTACTCCTTTTTTACCACGCAGGGATAGTTCGCCTTCCTGCGAAACCACTACACCAGGCGTTTTGCCCAGTAATTCCAGTACAGTAGTACCATCGGATAATACACTATTTTCTACATTAAAAATCATTTTGTCGGCTTTCTGCTGAAAAACCGCTTTATTACCTTTTACTACAATGCCGCTAATCTCTGAAATTTTTTCTGTCTGCAAAGAGTCGTTCGGGCTTTCCATTTGCCCGTAGGCATTCAGACTTGCCATTAAAGGTAACCATATATAGTGTTTCTTCATGATAATGGATTTAGGTTGTTGTTTTCTTTTTATTTCTTCGGCCCCACCAGATCATAAATCCGGTTACCGGCAGCGAGGCACAGAATAGACTCATTATAAATGCCAGTATTTTTCCGGGCATTCCGAAGAAAGCCCCTACGTGCAAATCATAGGTAGCGTCTGTAGCTCTTTCAGCCATAGGTTTATCTTTATGCAGACGGTTAAACAAAAGCTTCCCTGAATGCTCATCAAAAATCATCATGGAAGACTCTGCATATGTGAATTCTTTTTCCTTGATCCAGATGCTTAAATTATCGTGTTGATGATCTGCTTCAGCATGATCTTCCAAATCAATTCCAAACGAATATGCTTTCGGGTAATGAATTTTTACCTCTTCTATAATGCGGTCTATAGTTGTTGCCGTTTCTACAGATTCAGGGGCAGTTGTCTTATACTGACTGTAATCGGGAGTCGCTGAAGAAAACCCATTAAGTAATGCATATAGCCACACCTGGGTAATACGAAACGAATACATGATGCCGGTAATGGCTACAATAATGGCAAGAAAAGAGCTGTAAAAACCAAGAATATTGTGTACATCGTAGTTCTTGCGTCGCCAGCCTTTTACTTTCTCCCAACGGAACCATAGGCGCTGGTCACGCATCTTTTTATTCTTTGGCCACCACAGGATAATTCCGGTAATCAGCATTATCACAAAGATGATAGTAGATACTCCTACAATGGTACCCCCGATTTTATTACTCAATAGCAATGAACGGTGAAGGGTCATGCAGATAAAGAAAGGATTGTTTTTTACATCGTATATCGCGATTATCTTTCCTGTATATGGGTTTACATAAACATTTTTGTAAATAATAAACGTATTGAAGTGATTCCACCCATCCCGGTTGCTTTTAAGCAGCGTGAATTGGTAAGAGCGCGCAGGGTCTATAGGAATCGTAACTTCCTCCGTTTTTACGGTTTCATTTTTTAGTTGGGCATTAACCAGGTCCTTCAACTTGCGTATAGGAATAGGTTTCTTATGTTGAATATCTTTCTCTCCATGAAACGTATGTTCCTTGCGCAATGCAGCGGTAATGTCTTCATTGAAAACAAAAAATGCACCTGATAAAGAAACAATTAAGACAATGATACCAGAAAGGAGCCCGAGCCACAAATGAGCTTTCAGAATATATTTTTTGAAAGTACCCTTGGACTTCTTTTTATCAATTTGTCTCATTTTATTGTTATTTAGTCTTATTAAAAATAGATAAGCTGCAAATATAACTTTATTTATAATAATTCTAAACACTGTGAGCGCTTTATTTTAGCTGAAAAACCTGATTTTTATTAGGATTTATAGGAATTGATGTTTTATAGAGATCAAGAAGTAAGACAAAAAAGGATGTTAGACCTGAGCCTTATAGCCCCATTCTTTGTAGAAGTTTTAAAATCCTTTATTGGGAATTGTGTTTTTTTCTATTGATTAACCAGTTAATAATTTATCTTATTAATGAATTTTTAAATTTATTTAATTGATTTTCAATTATTTGTGTTTAAATTACTTCTTATCACTAAAAAAATAGTTGTTTGATTCAAATTTATTTCTACATTTGTATAACTAATTTCTTAGTGATATAGGATTTCATGGGTTATATGTCACTATAATGATAAATGGACAAGATATGAAACATCAAACTTTAACAAAGGCAGAGGAACAGGTAATGCAGTATCTATGGAAATTGGAAAAAGGATTTCTTAAGGATATTCTTGACCTTTTCCCCGAACCGAAACCACATACCAATACCGTTTCTACCATTTTAAAGGTATTGAAGGACAAGGAGTTTGTAGACTATGATGTACATGGAAGACAGCATGAATATTTTCCGTTGGTTACCAAAGAGCAGTACTCCGGAAAAACGATGAAAAGTCTTGTGAAAAATTATTTTAAAGGCTCTTATAAAAGTGCTGTTTCATTTTTGGTGGAAAAAAATGAAATGACAGTAGAAGATCTTGAAATGCTGCTAGACGAACTTAAAAAGAAAAACTAATAATTATGGAAGCAATACTTTTATACTTTGGAAAAGTAATTTTATGCTCAGGTGTAATGTTTTTGTACTATCAGTTGTCTTTAAAAGACAAGACATTCCATCATTATAACAGATTTTATCTGCTGGCGGCCATTTTAATATCATTATTACTGCCGCTTATCAAAGTAGAAGATTTTACGATAGAAGTAAATAGTGATATGTATATGCTTCTTGATAAAATTCAGAATTTTAAAACAGAAAAAAAATTAGACCATGGTAACCTTTATTTTAGCATTATTTTTTCAGCTCTGGGACTGGTTTCTCTCTATTTTTTAGGGAAGCTGCTCTACGGGATCTTTAAGATTCAGCAGTTTAAAGCACAGTTTCAGAAAGAAAGTTTTGACGGGATCAATTTTTACCGTACAAACCTCACCGAAGCTCCGTTTTCTTACTTTAAAAACCTTTTCTGGAAGAATACCATCACACTGGATTCTGACATTGGAAAGCAAATTTTAAAGCACGAAATGGTACATATTGAACAGAAACATTCATTTGATAAAATTATTATTGAAGTCACTACAGC
Organism: Chryseobacterium aurantiacum; assembly: GCF_003020585.1. Lineage (GTDB taxonomy): Bacteria > Bacteroidota > Bacteroidia > Flavobacteriales > Weeksellaceae > Chryseobacterium > Chryseobacterium aurantiacum. The sequence continues at coordinate 260,779 of NZ_PXUE01000005.1, read as the reverse complement.
TGTTTTCTGGTTCAATCCGTTCTTTCATATCATTAAAAGAGAAATTAATTTAATCCATGAATATCAGGCTGATAAAAAAGCCGTAAAGAATTCGGACACCAAAGCATTTGCGCAGATGCTTTTAGCAAGCCACTTTTCCGGAACACAGTTGGCTGTTGCCAGTCCGTTTCTAAGTTCAAACCTTAAAAAAAGACTTAAAATGTTACAAAAACCAAAAACCAAATTCGGGTATGCGCATAGAATCCTAGCGTTGCCGGTTCTATTTTCCGTAGCTTTTGCTTATTTGGTAAATGCTAAAAACAGAGAAATTCAAGAAACCAATCTTTCTATTAAAAAAGTAGTTTCAGAAATTAAAAAAGATACTGTAAAAGAGAAAATAGAAAAAAAGGAAATTACGGAGCCTACACCAAATTCATCTGGAAGTAATGAAAGGCTGGCTGAACTCGAAAAAAAATTAAATGAAAAGGAAAATGAACTGAGTAATTTGAGCCCTGACAGCGAAGCATTTGACAAAAAAGTTGAGGAGATAAGTTCTCTGGCATCAGAGATAGGAAATATTGCCGCGTCTATAGAAGTTGACGAGTATTTCAATTCTGCTGAATGGAAGAATCAAATGAAAGAGCTTGAAAATCTGAATCCTCTTGATAAAAAAGAACTTCGAAAAATTAAAAGAGAAGCAGCGAAAGCAGGTAGAGAAGCAGCAAAAGCGGCAAAAGAAGCCAGTAAGATTGGAATAGAAGCCGGAAGAATAGGGAGAGAAGCTGCTGAACAGGCCCGAAAAGATGGAGAGCTTGCAAGAATAGCCGGTGAAGAAGCCAGAATAAATGGTGAAGCCGCAAGAAAAGCTGGTGAAGAGGCTAGAAAAATGGGAGAGAAAGTAAGAATAAAAGCACAAAAAGTAGCCACTTTAGTTGTTGGAAAAAATTTTAGAGAAGTTAATTTAACAAAAGCAGGAACCTCACCTAATGTAATGGTTTTGCAGGCAGATTTCATTAAAAAAGACGGAAATGGAAACATTGCCATGAATGGAATCAAGAAATATAATTTGAACGGCTTTGATGAAGCTAAGTTCTTTGTAGACGGAAGAGAGGTTTCCAAAGAAGAGTTTCATATTATAAAACCCGAAAACATCTCAAGTATGAGTGTCACTAAGGAAAATAAAACGACAGGTACTGAGAGCGAAATAAGAATTCAGACCAAAAAATAAAGTTCCAATCAGCTTTGTCAATATAATGTTGAAATCATATTGACAAAGCTTTTCAAATATTAATTAAAAACACAGTCAAAATGATGAAAAACAATTTTTTAATTTTACTTTTTCTTGGTCTATTGGCTAATGCACAAGTTAACAGATTCTTTTATGATTATAGATATATCTCTGACTCTACCAACAAAGCAGAAGTGAAAAGTGATATTATGCTTTTGGATATCGATAAAAATGGATCTAAATACTATAGCCGCGAAAAGTTTGTGTCAGATTCAACAACAAAAGCCGATATCGCCAAACAGATAAAATCTGGATTGGGGGGCAGTATTAGTATCAAAAAAAAGATAAAACCAGGAATGATATCTTCAAGTGTTACTAAAAAATACCCGGACTATAGCGTTTCTTTTTCTGAAAACATTGGCAATACAGCTTATAAAATGCCGGAAGATCAAAAACCTGAATGGAAAATTCTTCCTGAAAAACAAAAAATAGGAGACTATAATACTCAAAAAGCAACTACCAATTTTGGAGGCAGAAGCTGGACGGCATGGTTTTCTACGGATATCCCATTTCAGGATGGTCCCTATAAATTTTATGGACTGCCAGGGCTTATTATTAAAATTGAAGATAAAACAGGTTCCCATATCATGACCTTAATTGGTAACAAGAAATCGGAAGCTGCCTCAGCAGAAGATCTTCAAATCCCAGGTCTTACTACAATAGGTTTAGGAGGTAAAGAAATTGAGATAAGTAAAAAGCAGTTTAAAAAAGCCTGGAAAGACTATCTTATAGATCCTACAAAGGATATGAAACAAACGATGGGTACTCTTCCTGCCGGAGCTATCATGCAGATGAAAAATCAGGATGGTAAGAGTATGGATTTGAATGAAATGTATAAAGGGATTACAGAAAGAGCCAAAGAAGAACAGTTAAGAAATAACAATAAAATAGAACCAGATCTATATAAATAGCAGTTTCTATGAGATTAAAATACAGCAAGATTGTTAATAATCTTGCTGTATTTTTTTTGTATTTTGTAACATTAATTTCAGGACTTAGAATTCTCCATTATGACAGAAAAAGAAAAATGTGCAGCAGGACTTTTATATAATGCCAATTATGACGAACAATTAATTCAGGAGCGTGTGGCCTGTAAGGATCTGTGTCTGGAGTATAACGGGTTGAAAAACTCTGATGCAGAAAGTAGAAATAATCTGTTGAAAAGGATTCTTGGCAGCACAGAAGAAAATCTATGCATAGAACCTACTTTCTGGTGCGACTATGGGTATAATATCAAAGTAGGAGAGAACTTCTATGCCAATCATAATCTTGTCATTTTAGATTGTGCTCCTGTACATTTTGGAGACAACGTTTTTATAGGTCCCAACTGTAGTTTTTACACCGCAGGGCATCCCCTTGATGTAAAGCAGAGAAATGAAGGCCTGGAGTATGCGAACCCCATTACAGTGGGAGATAACGTATGGCTAGGAGGAAATGTAGTTGTTTTGCCAGGGGTTTCTATTGGAAATAATACAGTGATAGGGGCGGGAAGTGTGGTTACCAAAGATATTCCGGAGAATGTAGTGGCAGTAGGTAACCCTTGTAGAGTTGTGAAAAATATTGCTGAGGAAAACAGAGATTTTTAAAAAGAATTTTTAATTGATCTTATGAATGATAAAATAAAATCCCGAAACGAAGTTTCGGGATTTTTATATCAGAAATGACGTAAAGTCTTATGATAATTTTTGAGAATCTGCAATAAACTGAGCCAGTCCGCTATCCGTTAATGGGTGCTTCAATAAGCTCAAGATTGGAGGCAGTGGAGAAGTAATAACATCAGCTCCAATTTTAGCACAGTCAATGATGTGCATAGAGTGACGAATAGAAGCAGCAAGAATTTCAGTTTCAAACATATAGTTGTCGAAAATTAATCTGATCTCCTGAATAAGGTTTAATCCGTCAGTAGAAATATCATCTAATCTTCCTAGGAATGGAGAAACATAAGTTGCTCCTGCTTTAGCTGCCAAAAGAGCCTGTCCTGCAGAAAAAATTAAGGTACAGTTAGTTCTGATTCCTTTATCAGAAAAATATTTTAAAGCCTTGATACCATCTTTGATCATTGGGATCTTTACAACGATATTGGGGTGGATTGCAGCCAATTCGTCTCCTTCCTTGATCATTTCTTCATACGTTGTAGAAAGTACTTCAGCAGAAATATGTCCAGGTACAAGCTCGCAGATCGCCTTATAATGGTTTTTGATTGCTTCAGTTCCCTGAATACCTTCCTTAGCCATTAATGAAGGGTTGGTCGTTACACCATCTAAGATTCCAAGATCTTTAGCTTCCTTGATTTGCTCTAAATTAGCTGTGTCAATAAAAAATTTCATTTTGTTAAATAGATTTATTTATGCAAAGATAAGCGATTTAATTGAGTTCTTAAATATGAATTTTGTAGGTAAGAGATTCAGCTGGGAGGGTAAGCATATTCTAGAATGAGAATCTCTGATTGTCAATATCTCCTGTTTAATATTTAACATCCAACTACTTTTTATAGGGTACACTTTCTAAAATCATTTAAATTTGTTACTCATGAGAAGCAACAGTTTTACAGCTACCCTGGAAATTATCGGGATCAATCCCTTTGTTTTTATTCCTGAAGAAGTTTTGGAAAGAATTTTTGAGGAATCAGGACGAAATAAAAGCCCCATTCCGGTAAGAGGAACCATAAATGGAAAAGAATTTCAGCAAAACCTGATGAAATACTTAGGAGAATGGAGACTGTATATTAATCTTACAATGCTGAAAAACTCACCTAAAAGAATTGGAGAAACCATTGAAGTAGGTTTAGAACATGATGATTCGGACAGAAGTATCTGCATTCATCCTCAATTGGAAGATGCAATAAAAAGCAGTGTTCTGGCGACTTCTAATTTTGAAAAACTCATTCCATCAAGGCGTCATGAACTGATCCGTTATATCAATAATCTGAAAACAGAGGCCAGCATTCAGCGGAATATTGAGAAGATTATCCGTCATCTGCATGGTGAAACAGACTTTTTTGGAAAGAAAATTGAATAATACATCTTTTAAAAGCATAAAAAAATCCGGAAAATTTCCCGGATTTTATGTTTATGAATTTAATGCTTTACTAAGTTTTACAGCATCCTGATTGGTTGGGTCATATTGAATAGATTTAGCAATATGTTCTTTTGCTTTATTCGGATCTGTTTGTTGTTCTGCAAAGGCAATATAGAAATAGGCATACGCCAGGTTTTTCTTATTTTGTTCTACCTCCTCAGGTTTTACAGTGGCAATATACTTTTCATAAGCAATTTTTGCATTGGCATCATCTTTAGCAGATTGATAAGCATAGGCCTGGCTGTAGTAGGATGGTGCCCAATCCGGTAATAAAGCGGATATCTTTTTCCATGTTTCTACTGCATTGGTCCAGTCGGAAGCTTCCTGATAGGCTGCTGCCAGTTTTGCCAATGATTCTGTATCCTTTGGATTGGCTTCAATTTGTTTTTTAAGACCATCAATGGTAGGATTACCTGTTTGAGTGGTTGCAGCTGCATTCGCTGTATTATTGGCACTGTCTGTTTGGGTAGTCTGTGCATTTACAAAAGTTGCACTTCCTACAAGTATTAAACCTAAAAATAGATTTTTAATATTTACTCTCGTCATTTTCATAATCTAATATTTTAAAATTCTAAAATCTAAAATTCAATAATAATTCCACAAAATCTAAAATTTTAGAAGCTTTAGGTTTTTTTAGAAAATATTAACGAATAAAATGTTTTTTTTAGTTTAATTTTTGATTCGTTGATGTTTGCTATCTTTGTTGTTCACATTATTTCTATAATCAATATAACCCTTGTATGAATATCATATTAGCTTCAACATCCACACTTTTTGGTGGAGAATATCTAGACTACTTAAGAGAAGAACTTATTACCCTATATGCCGGAATTAACGAAATTGTCTTTATTCCTTTCGCAAGACCGGGTGGTATTTCTCATGATGAGTACACTGCAAAGGCACGTTCTTTCTTTGAATCTATCAATATTAAAGTAAAAGGACTTCATGAATTTGAAGATAAAGCGGAAGCCATACATCAGGCAAAAGGTTATTTTACCGGGGGCGGAAATACTTTTCTATTGGTTAAAACTTTACACGAAGAAGGCTTAATGTCTGTTTTAAAAGAAAATGTAAGCAACGGAAAAGCATATCTTGGATGCAGTGCAGGAAGTAATATCGGAGGGCAAAATATGAAAACAACGAATGATATGCCGATTGTTTACCCACCAAGCTTTGACTGTATGGGATTGGTTCCTTTTAATATCAATCCACACTATCTTGATCCAAATCCGGATTTGAAACATAATGGAGAAACAAGAGAAACCCGTATCATGGAATTTCTTACTCAAAATGACATCAAGGTAGTAGGCCTTAGAGAAGGAAACTGGATCCGAAGAACAGGAGATGCCATTACCGTTGAAGGGAGTGAACTAACAAGAATTTTTGAAAAAAACAAGGAACCTTATGAAATAGAGGCCGGAAGCTCACTGTAATGAAACAGGAAAAGATAGACTGCTTTGTAGACCGTAATCTGAAAAATTTTTCTGTCAACAGTACCGGATGGCATGATCTGATCAGAAAAATGTTGTTCGAATTTGCCATTGGAGGCTGGAATATTGAACATGATGTTTTTGGAAAAGAGAAATTCGGAGAATTGCGTTGTACTATTTATTCTGCGGATGAAGAACTCAATGTAAACCTTAAAAATATTACGGATAAATACTCAAAATTATCTGCAAAAACCTGCGAGATCTGTGGAAGCGAGGGTAAAATGAGAACAATAGATTCCTGGCAAACCACTTTATGCCTAAGCCATTTTCTAGAGCAACAGCCTGTGATTGATATTGATGAAAATCTCAATGTGAAATCAAAAGGCAAAAAAATATTGAGCCTTAAAGACGTTACAAGCGCGGAGGTTGAATATGATCTTCAGGGTATATGGCTTACAGGGCCTGAACTGGATCAGGAAGAACAAAATTATTTTTCCTGGCAACAACCGAATTATTATCTGCTTTTGAAGACGGTTCCATTGCATCTTTTTTCTGAAGAAATACAAGATGATGTTTCAGAGCTGTTTAATAACCTGCAGGATTGTGAAATTTGTGGCTATAAAGCAATTCATCAAAGAGAATGCCTGCGTTGCCATCACGAAGCCTGGAGTGATTCAGAATCCTTTATCGAAGATTATGGTGAAAAATCAGTCTACATAAAAGATTGTCAGATGGAACTTTTTATAGATGAAGATGACTATGAAAAATACTTCAGATATGACCGCTCATTTGAACAAGTTCCTGATCATCAGATTCTTTTCAGTCACAACGATCTCAATGAATATGAAAAGCTTTTATTTTAACTATATTTGATTAGAATTTAAATTAAATAAAAATACTCCGGGCACTGCATTGATAAATGTTGTATAGCCTTGGAGGCATGAATAAAGTTTACAACCAAACTACAATGTAATGAAAAAAACACTTGCAGTTCTTACCCTTTCTGTACAGATTTTTTCGGCTCAAAATATAGCCCAGAAATTAGATAAGGTAACCAAGGATCTTATGGATTCTTCGGGAACAATTTCCTCTGGTTTATCGTTTTATGTATCAGATGAAAACGGAAATTTTATATACGAATATCAAGGAAACAAAGGACTTTCAACAGCTTCTACCCAGAAAATATTTACAGCAGGCGCTGCATTGGAAATATTGGGGAAGAACTATACTTATACCACAACCTCAAGCTATTCCGGTAATATTTCAGGAGGCACTTTAAATGGAAATCTCTTCATCAGTTCCAATGGTGATCCTACGCTGGGAAGCTGGAGGTATGATGCCTATAAACCTGAAAATTTTAAAAAGAAACTGATTGAAGCTATTAAAAAATCAGGAATTACAAAAATATCCGGTGACCTGATCATTGATGATTCTTATTTTGACCATCAGACAATTCCGGGAGGATGGCCGTGGGATGATCTTGGAAATTATTATGGAGCAGGGGTCTGGGGAATCAATTGGAGAGAAAATCAATTTGATATCAATATTAACGGGACAGATTTTAAAAGCTTTTCCTATCCATTGGAGGGCGTGAAATGGCTCAATGATCTAAAGGCGGGTGGTAGTTCTGATCAAAGCCTAATCTTTACAGCACCCCATTCCAACGTTGCTCTAATCAATGGAATGCTACCGGGGGGAAAAACAGTGACAGTCTCCGGATCTACACCCAACCCACCTTTACAACTGGCTTCAGAGGTAAAGTTATGGTTAAAAGAATCAGGGATAGAACTTTCAGGAAAAGCAGTAACCAATTCACAACTTGAAATAGAGGGTAAACAGGCCCTGGAAGCACCTAAAAGCAATGTTATTTTAACATACCAATCTCCAACCCTTGATAAGATTGTTTACTGGTTTTTGAGAAAAAGCGTTAATCTTTATGGAGAAACCCTCATTAAAACGCTTGGAAAAGAGAAAAAAGGAAACCCAAGTTTCAAAAGCGGGGTAGCGTATCTGAAAGAATTCTGGAAATCAAAGGGAATTAATCCAAATATGATCAATTTTGCTGATGGGAGTGGACTTTCTCCCCAGAACTACGTAGCTGCCAAGGCAGAAGTTCAGGCTCTTTTATACGCTAAAAAGCAATCGTGGTTTGAATCTTATTATGATGGATTTCCTGTTCAGGATAACGGAATGAAAATGAAAAGCGGAACCATGAGGGACACCAAATCCTTTGCAGGCTACCATACAGCCAAGGATGGAAAAAAATATGTATTTTCAATTATCATCAATAATTATCAGGGAAGTGGAAGTGCGGAGCTGCAGAAAATTCTTAATGTTTTAAAATAAAATAGCCTTGAGAAAATCCATATTAACCAGAATGAATAACTGGATTATTTTTGTTGTGATGACTATCCTGGTGATTGCCATTGTAGTGGCCTCTACATCACTTATTAATTTTCTCAGAAAAGAGGAAATCAAAAGGATTAGCCTTCTTTCCAAGGCAATAAGAATCCAACAGGAAGTAAAGACTCCCGATACCGATGTTCTTGATCTTCTTCCCGATATACTGAACATCAATAATACCATTCCGTTTATTGTGACGGATAAATACAAAAAACCTATTCTCGATCTTGGGTACTACAGAAATATTCCGGAAAGCAGCATAAAGGATCCTGAAAAGCTGCATGATTTGATGATGAGCATGGAAAAGAACTATGCTCCGATTGAGATCAAGGTTCCGGATGGGAATAACCAGTTTGTGTATTATGATAACTCACGTCTACTGAATAATCTACGCTATTCACCTTATATTTTAGGGTTGTTTATTCTGTTGTATTTTGGGTTCACTTTTTGGTTTTTCAGAACGATCAAAAAAACAGATGAGGGATATCTTTGGGCAGGTCTGGCGAAAGAAACAGCTCATCAAATAGGAACACCTTTGTCCTCAATGATTGGCTGGATGGAAATTATGAAGCTGGATACTCCGGATTCTGAAGGTGTGCATGAAATTGAAAAAGATATTGAAAGACTAAGAACAATCTCTGAACGTTTTTCAAAGATAGGCTCTGTTCCGGAATTAAATGACATGAATTTTAATGAAACCATTCAGGAAAATTATGATTATTTAAAAACCAGAATCTCCAGAAAAGTCAATTTTACCCTTCACCTTCCTACCTATAAAGTTTTGGTTCCTCACAATAGAATTTTGATGAGCTGGGTAATTGAAAATCTTGTGAAAAATGCGGTGGATGCCATGAAAGGAGAGGGCTCCATTGCCATGTCTGTTTTTGAGAGAAATAAAAACATTCTGATCGAAGTAAAGGACAATGGAAGTGGTATGACAAAGCAACAAGCGAGAAACGCCTTTAAACCGGGATATTCTACCAAGAAAAGAGGTTGGGGGCTAGGATTGTCATTAGCCCGAAGAGTCATTCATGAATATCATAACGGAGATATTAAAATTTCCCAGACAGAAGTAGGAAAGGGAACTACCTTTAGAATAACAATTCGAAAAGCTTAAATTGAAATATAATAAAAGCGGGGATGTTGTCCCCGCTTTTTGTTTTTATTTTTTACCAGTCAGCCACTGGCTTTGTAATTTCAGTTCTGCCGGAGTAGCATTGGCTTTAAACCCAAGTACCTCCATGGACATTTTATCTAAAATAGCCTTTCCTTTAAGGTCCATTTTTTCTTTCTTTCCACCATTGTCTCTCAAAATGGTTACGGTAACATTCTGACCGTCCTTAATGGTTTTGGTGTAACCGATAAAGTCCTGAATTTTTTGAATGTCTATTGTTTTTCCATCCAGAGCAAGGATCTGATCTGTAATTTTAAACCCTATGCTTTTCGCGAAAGGAGACAAAGCCGAATTTTCATCAAAGGCAAGAGCTTTGGTTTTATCATCATAACCTGTTTGGTTTGGATCTCTGATAAACCAGAAAATAGGAGGAGTTTCCTGTTTATGCACCTCTACACCTACAGAGCTTAAATACTCTGCGTAAGGAGTTGGCTGGCTTCCTGCAATATATTTATTATAAAAATCCTTTATCTGCGGATATCCGGTTACCGTCACCAGTTCATCAATCAGTTTGTCATCTTTGAACGGTTTATTTTCCCCGAATCTTTGAGATAATTTTCTGATCATATCGCGGTAGCCCATCTCACCATTGGATAATTTTCTCAGTTCAATGTCCAGGCACATAGCTAGTAATGCTCCTTTCTCATATACATTTCTATATTGGTCCTTATAAGCATCCTGCAATACATTTTTGCTCATTACCGTAAAGGGCATGGTATCATCATAATTCTTGGAGTTAGCAATCTTTTCTCCAATTCTCTTAAGAAATTCATCCTTGGTAATTAAGCCTTCCTGAATCTGGAATAGATTGGCAAAATATTCTGTTCCTCCTTCATACATCCATAAATGTTGTGACATTTTAGGATCTGCATAATCGAAGTAGTGAATTTCTTCAGAATGGGTTTTCAAAGGATTAACAGTATGGAAGAATTCGTGGGAAACTACATCGGTAATCGTTTGGTCAATGGCATCCTTTGGCATCGCTTCCGGAAGTACAACACTGGTTGACTCATGATGCTCTAAAGCTCCAAAACCTTTAATTCTTGGTCCGTCACCACCGGAAAGATACAGCATAATTGCATACTTTTTATTGGTATTCATATCACCCAGGAATTTCTTTTGGGCAACAACCATTTTTTCAAGATTAGCCTTGAAATCTGCTGCTTTATATTTTCCTGTTGGTGAATAAACTCCTAATACAAGCTCCATGCCACCTGCATTAAAGGTGATGAAATCGGGCTTGGTATACATCAACGGAGAATCGGTTACCTTGGCATAGTTGGCCAGTGTATAGGTATCTGTAGACTCAGACTTATCCTGGTCTACTAAAGCTGTTGTACCATAGAAGTCCGTAGGTTTCTGAATGATCAATTGATAAGGCACGTCCTGCATATTGTCAATATATCCAATGAAGCCGTGGGTATTTATCATGTAAACTTTTCCCTGTTCAATATCAGTTCCAGAGGGAGAAAATACGGCTTTATGTTTTGACACATCCATTTCCTCATCAAAGCTGTCATTCACAAGATAAGAGATTTTGCTCAGGTTTTGAGCGTTTTTCAATGAATAGGTATTGTCATTTACTTTTGTATAAGTAAGTTCTTTGCCTTTGTTATCATAAAACTTAATTCCTTCTACAAATCTTCCGTAATCATCTACAGAATAAGTACCCGGAACTGTTTTAGGGAAATGAAACTTAATATCCCCGGATTTCATTTTAGGAAATTCCATAGTAACGGCTACTTTATCATCTTTTACATTAACAAGATCTATAGTGGTTTTTATAGACTGTGCATTGGCTAAAAAAGCGGCGAAAAGAGCTAAGCTAAGTGCTGTTTTTCTCATTTGGTTTAAATTTTAAAATTAATTAGTGATTTTCTTTCTGCAATTTGTTACGAAATAGGGTGTTAAATTTTTATTAAAATTTGATGAGACAAAAAAGTAAAACTGTAGAAAGTTGACGGTACGGAATATTGTTGTACAAAAAAAGAGCAAAATTTGCAGTGTTATTTTTGCAATTTTGCCCTTTTGATTTTTATTTATTGAACGTTCTTATAATTAATATAATAGTTCTTACTCAATTCAACCGGAGTATTTTTTTTAAGCTTCACGGTCTGCCATTCCTCAGTGGGGTTTATGGTTTGATCTCCATTGATGATGATAGGGAGCTTCAGGTTTTTTACAACATCCGTATATCTGAATTTAAAAGAATCTCCATTTTGAGAATACTCAAGCGTAGGAATCTTAATTGTTCTTAAATACTGATTGAACACACTTGAAAAATCAATTCCTGATTTGGATGAAATATAATCTTCAATTTGTTTAGTAGTAACCGTCTGATGATAAAAATCTTTACTCAGTCCTCTTAGGATCTGCCTGAATTTTTCATCATTATTAATGACCTGTCTGATGGTATGCAGCATGTAGGCGCCTTTAGGGTACATATCGCCACTGCCTTCATTTCTCACCCCATATTGCCCAATGATTGGAGCATCATTCTGAATCTTATTTCTAAGGCCTACCATGTAGATATCTGCCGACTTTTTATCAATATAGTTTTCTGTAAAGAGAACCTCGGAATACATCGTAAAGCTCTCATGGATCCACATATCTGCCTGATCCTTGGCCGTGATGTTATTGGCAAACCATTCATGGCCGCTCTCATGAACTATGATGTAATCCCACTTTAGCCCGACTCCGGTTCCGGAAAGATCTTTCCCACGGTATCCATTCTGATAATCGTTTCCATAGGCAACATTACTTTGGTGTTCCATTCCTAAATAAGGCGAATCTACCAGTTTATAAGAGTCCTCATAGAAAGGATAAGGCCCAAACCAGTGTTCAAATGCAGAAAGCATTGGCTTTACCTGTTGAAACTGTTTCTTTGCTTTTTCAAGATTATAATCAAGAACCCAGTAATCCAGGTCCAGCTTTCCCTTTTCTCCATCAAAGGTATCCTTGAAGTTGACATATTTACCAATATTAGGAATAATAGAGTAGTCATTGATAGGATTTTTCACTTCCCATGTGTAGGTAGTCTTGCTACCATTGGTTTTTTTATCAATCAGCCTGCCGTTTCCAACTCCTACAAGGTCATTGGGTGTTATAATTTTCATGATGATACCATTATCCGGTTCATCACTCCATATATCTTTGGTAGGTAGCCAAATAGAAGAACCAATTCCCTGAACAGCCGGGCTCATCCAAGGATTTCCATTTTGATCCTTAGTAAAGACCCATCCTCCGTCCCAAGGAGCATTTTTAGCAATTAACGGATTTCCGGAATAAGTGACATCTATGGTGTATTTCTCGCCTTTTTTAAATTTTTTATTGGTAGTAATAAAAATAAAGTCTCCGTCCTGCTTATAACTGGCAATGGGGAAGTTTCCTGTAACTTTATCAGCTTTCATGGGCTGTTGAAGATCAATCTGAAAGACAGGATTGGTGACATTTTTTATAATTTCAAAGCTTATTTTATTTGTCCCTTTAATGCTTTTTTGTTCAAAGTCAGGTTCTACGGAAAAATCATATTTTTTGACATCCCAGAAATCTCTGAACGCAGTATTGGAACCCTTTAATGTATCCTGTTTTGTATAAACCTTACCCTTTTCAAAGAACTGTCCAAAGGCAATTCCGGAAACAAATAAAAGGGTGTATGACAGCTTTTTCATATAAAATTAAATTAATAATCTTTTCAAAAGTATAAAATAAAATTAAGAGCTAAATAAAGATGAAGTGAAAATGATGAGTAATTTATCTAGAAAACACCTGTGAGGTTTCCAATTTAATATGAAATTTCAGCAGTGTGTCATGTATCGAACATAAAATCCTTTCATCTTTAATCGTTAAAAAAAATCAAAAAGCCCGACTATTGCCGGGCTTCTGATATAGATGATAAAATTTTATTTCTTAATTATTTTTGTACAACAGGAAGATTTCCATTGCTCTTTTGTAGCTTTTTATAAGTAAACGTACACATCATGATACTGAATTCATATAAAATAAGCAATGGGAAAGCAGCCATCAACATACTCAATACATCTGCAGGAGTAATAATTGCAGCCACTACCATAATCAATACAATTGCGTGACGACGATAGGTCTTCATGAATGCTGGTGTCAAAATTCCAATAGTGGTAAGGAAATAGATCAAAATAGGGAAAAGAAAGATAACACCCATCCCTAATACCACCTGTAAAAATAAAGTAGTATAATCACTCAGGTCATAAAGTGGAACAATAATGTCTGAAATCTTAAAAATCACTCCAAAATTTACTGCAAAAGGTAGAATTAAAAAGTAACCACATAAAACCCCTGTCATGAAAAGCATCCATACTGCATTAATAATAAAGATGGAATTTTTTCTTTCTCTCGGGTGCAAAGCAGGACCAATGAAACGCCATAATTCCCATACAATATAAGGGAAAGCCGCTACTATTCCTCCAAATATGGAAACTGACATCATTACATTAAACTGCTGATACAGCCTCTGTACACGCACAGGAAAATCCTTCGGAAGATGAATACTGTCTTCTCCTAAGATCATTCTAGAAAAATGATTAACAACTTTGAATGTAGGAAAATCATTTCTGGTAGGACCAAAAAAAACGTGGTCCATAATCCAATTGATATTGAAACCAACCGCAAAGGCTGCAATGATGATAGCAATAATCGAACGGACCAAATGCCCTCTTAATTCTCCAATGTGCCCAAGAAAGGACATGTCTTTGTTATTGTCCATATAGTAGAATCTATCAAAATGCTAACCCTGTGAGGCAAGCAGTTTAAGTCTGCGAAATTATGAAATAATAATCAGTATTTAGAATTTATTACCAATGATTTTGTTCAAGTTTATGTTCCAGACAGTTGACGTACTTAAAGATACTTTCAGGTGGAATAGCCAACAGCCCAAAATAACTATTTTGGGCTGTTGGCTGTTTTTTATTTCCGGTTCTAGGATTTATTTTTCCAGAATTTCCAATACTTTCTCTGCTACAGCACCTCCGGATTGAGGATTTTGTCCTGTAACAAGTCTTCCATCAGAAATAGCAAAAGGAATAAAATCCTGATCTGCTTTTACATAATTTGCCCCTTTACTTTTCAGTACATCTTCTGTTAGGTAAGGCATGTGATCGGCTAGTTCTGCAGCAATTTCTTCAGAGTTAGAAAAACCAGTAAGTGTTTTTCCATTAATCAGATTTTCTCCATCGGAAAGCTTTACATTAAAAAGACCTACAGCTCCGTGGCATACTGATGATACAATTCCTCCATCTTCATAAATACTGCGGGCAATTTCCTGTAATTCTTTATTGTCAGGAAAATCCCAAACAACACCATGGCCTCCTGCATAGTAAATAATGCCATAATCTTTAGGGGTGATGTCCTCCGGCTTTAAGGTATTGGCTAGTTTATCTCTGAAAATGTCATCAGCATAGTATTTCCAGTCTACGGGCTGTACAAACATTTGAAGGGAAATAGGATCTAGTGGAGTATAGCCGCCTTTCGGGCTTACAAAATCAATATCATAGCCTTTTTCTTCTAGCTTTTCATAAAAATGAACAGCTTCACCCAGCCAAAGGCCTGTTGCTCTTTCCATATTAGGATATTTTTCCACACTTGTCACTACAATTAATGCTTTCTTTTTCATTGGTATTTATTATTAGAATTATAATACAAAGATTGGACTTTTAAATTAACCATAATAAGGACATACCTCAAAAAAAAGACGTGACCTAGGTCACATCTTAAGAATATAATCGGCTTAATGTTTCTCTGGAAACTCCCAGGTAGCTTGCAATAAGCTGTTTGGGAATATGGTCTATAAAGCCTGGATATTGTTGTATAAAATCTTCATACCGTTCTTTGGCTGACTTACTCATTAATGAAAGAATTCTTTGCTGTAGGGCCACATATCCGAAATTGGACTTTATCCTGAAAAAGCGTTCCATTGCCGGGACTTTTGAACAAAGTATATTTAAATCTTCATAAGATATTGCGTACACTTCAGAATCTTCAATGCATTCTACAGCTAGCGATGAGTTTTCCTGCTTAAAAAAGGCTGCAAAATCTGAAATCCACCAGTTGGCTGAAGCAAACTGAAGAATATGTTCCTTTCCTGTATTGTCTATTATACTGCTTTTAAGAATACCTTTCTCTATCAGAAAAATCTCTTGTACAGGCTGATGCTCCTGTATCAGAAATTGTCTTTTCCGGAATCTTTTTTTTATGAAAGAACCTTGCAGAATCTCAAATTCATCATCTGTAAGGGTAATGATTTCCCGGATATGTGCTTGTAGAAAATGGCTCATATCATCAGCATTAGTTTATTCCCTCATCCAGTAACTTATGCAGGTCAATGATTCCGAAATACTTTCCGTTTTCAGTAACTACAAGCTGGCCAATATTATTTTCTTTCAAAGTTTTCATGGCTTCCTTGGCTCTGGCATCTTTTTCAATAGTTCTTGGATGAGAAGACATGATGTCCTTGGCAAATACTTTACTGATATCCTCTCCTTTCATCAACATTCTTCTTAAGTCACCGTCTGTAATAACTCCCACAATCTCATCTCCATTGGTAACCACCGTTATTCCGTGGCTTGAAGCACTGATGGAAATAATTACATCTCTTATGGTGGCATCTTCAGAAACCTGAGGCTTTTGTGAAGATAAGAACTGCTCAACCTTAGAAGTCAGGTTTTTTCCTAAACTTCCTCCGGGATGAAACTTGGCGAAATCATTTGCTTTGAACTCATTCAGTTCCATTAAAGCTACGGCAAGCGCATCTCCTAATGCCATTTGAATAGTGGTAGAACTTGTAGGGGCCAGTTTATTAGGGCAAGCCTCAACATCCACGTGGGTATTAAGGATAATTTCAGAGAATTCTGCCAATTTACTGCTTTTGTTACCAGTCATTCCTATCAGTGCAGAAGAATAATCTTTCAAATAAGGAACAAGGTTGGCAATTTCAGGAGAATTTCCGGAATTGGAGATGCATAGCACTACATCCTGTTTCTGGATCACTCCCAGATCCCCATGAATGGCCTCAGAAGCATGCAGAAATTGTGATGGAGTTCCTGTAGAGTTCAGTGTAGCAACAATTTTATTACCTACATGAGCTGATTTTCCAATACCTACTACAATCAGTTTTCCTTTTGCAGAGTGAATAATTTCTACGGCCTGGGCAAACTGGTCGTCAATTCTGTTTTTTAATTTTTCAAGTTCTGAAATTTCTATTTCTAAAGTACTTTTAGCTATTGATATTATGTTGGTTCTATCCATTTTATGACAATAAGGTATACAAAAAAGTTTTTAAAAAATGTTATATTTTAAAAACAAAATTTAATATAAGTTTTATTTTTTATAAATTCGTTCGCTTTTATTTTAAGCAGAATTTTTATAACTTTGGGTTAGATGCAAATTTAGCAATAGAAAATTAGATGAGCGCAAAAAAAGCCAATTTATCGGGCGAATTGAAAAAGTATTTTGGGTTTTCTACATTTAAGGGACAGCAGGAACAAATCATAGAAAACCTATTGAATGGGAAGGATATATTTGTGTTGATGCCTACAGGTGGTGGTAAATCATTATGTTATCAGCTTCCGGCACTTATTTCCGAAGGTACGGCAATAGTTGTTTCACCTTTAATAGCGTTAATGAAAAATCAGGTAGATGCCGTAAACGGACTTTCATCTGAGAATGGGGTAGCGCATGTATTAAATTCATCATTAAATAAGACACAGACAAAACAGGTTTTTGACGACATAAAAAGCGGGAAAACCAAACTTTTGTATGTTGCTCCTGAATCATTGATTAAAGATGATTATCTGGACTTTTTGAAAGAAGTTAAGATTTCTTTCTTTGCTATTGATGAGGCACACTGTATTTCAGAGTGGGGACATGATTTCAGACCGGAATACAGGAACTTGAAACAGATTATTGATAAGATTGCCAATGTACCGGTGATCGCCTTAACGGCAACAGCAACGCCAAAGGTTCAGGATGATATCCAAAAGACATTGGGTATGACGAATGCTTTGGTCTTCAAGGAAAGTTTTAACCGTCCTAATCTATATTATGAGGTATGTCCCAAAATAAATATAGACAGGGAGATTGTTAAATTTATTAATCAGCATAAAGGAAAATCAGGAATCGTATATTGTCTGAGCAGAAGAAAGGTGGAAGAATTTGCCCAATTGCTTCAGGTGAACGGAATCAATGCACTTCCTTACCATGCTGGTCTTGATCAAAAGGTAAGGGTTGCCAATCAGGATAAATTCCTGATGGAGGAAGTAGATGTTATTGTTGCAACCATTGCTTTTGGAATGGGAATTGACAAACCGGACGTTCGTTTCGTGATTCATTATGACTTCCCGAAATCTCTGGAAAGCTATTATCAGGAAACGGGAAGAGCAGGAAGAGACGGTGGTGAAGGTCATTGTCTGGCATTCTATGATCCTAAGGACATTGAAAAACTAGAGAAATTCCTGGCGCAAAAGCCTGTTTCTGAAAGAGAAATCGGACTACAGCTCTTGAATGAAGTAGTAGGCTATGCCGAAACTTCAATGAGCAGAAGACAGTATATCCTGTATTATTTTGGAGAAATCTTTGATCCTGTAAATGGAGACGGAGCCAAGATGTGTGATAACTCATTCAATCCTCCAAAATTAAAGGATGCTACTACAGATCTAAAAAAAGTACTAGAACTGATTAATGATACCGGAGAAAAATTCAAGTCAAAAGATTTAATTTCTGTTATCGTTGGAAAAGAAACAGCAGTTACAAAATCTTATAAACTGGAGCAGAATCCTCATTTTAGCTTCGGAAAAGATGAAAAGGATAACTATTGGAAAACAATCCTGAGACAGGCTACTGTTCAAAATTTTCTGCAAAAAGATATTGAAACCTACGGGGTTTTAAAGATTGCGGAAAAGGGCAGAGAGGTTTTAAATGGTAAATCCAAGGAACTCTTTTTAATTACAGAAGACAGAGAATTTGACCTTACGCAAGCGAAGGCAGACAGTGATCAGGTACAACAGCAGGCAGCCGGAGGCTTAGATCAAAATCTGTTCACTCTGCTAAAAGAATTAAGAAAAAAAGTAGCTAAAAAGCATGGTATTCCTCCTTACACGGTGTTTATGGACCCAAGTTTAGAGGATATGACGGTTCAATATCCTATTACCGTAGATGAAATCACTAAGATCTATGGGGTGGGTGAAGGAAAAGCTAAAAAATACGGTAAGGAATTCGCTGACTATATTAAAACGTATGTTGAAGATAACAATATAGAACGTACGCAGGATATGGTTTTGAAGCAGGTTGCCAATAAATCCAGCCATAAAGTTTTCATTATTCAGAGCACAGATAAGAAAATTGATCTTGAAGATATAGCAAGAGCTAAAAATCTTTCTATGGATGAACTATTGAAAGAAATGGAAAGGATTGTTTATCAGGGAACAAAGCTGAATATTGATTATTATATTGAAGATAACTTTGATGAAGATATTGTTGATGGCTTTATGGAATTTATGAACGAATCTGAGAGTGACAGCATGAAAGTGCTGCTTGATGAATTTGGAGATGAATTGTCTGATGAAGAAGTCAGAATGCTGAGAATCAAATTTATCAGTGACGTTGCAAATTAAAGATTTTAAGATAATTAAAAGAAATAAATTAAGCTCTTCGGTCGAAGAGCTTAATTTATTTTTGTTCCTGTTTTGTTTTTAAGAATAAATGTGAAATAAACTCCTTTTTAAAGCTTAGTTAATTTCTGTTAATAAGTATTCTACAGCCCGGCTTCCCTTTAAACATAAGCAAACTTTTTAGTAACTTTAACTGATGAAAAAAATATCTGTCATATTTATTCTGCCGGACTTAGAAACCGGAGGCGCAGAAAGAATTGTTACCACCATTGCAAATCATCTCTCCAGAGATCGCTTTGAGCCTAAGATTTTGCTTTTACGGAAACAAGGCGGATATCTTAATTTCCTGAAAAATGATGTTGAAATTATAGACATCAACACAGAAAGAATCAGACATTCACTAAAGCCTATTTTAGGCGAGATCTACAGAAGAAAACCTGATATTGTATTTTCCGGGTTTGGGGAAGTGAATGCTTATTTATCATTATTCATAAAGCTTTTTCCAAGAACAAAGTTTATTGCCAGAGAAACAAATGTGGTGACACAGCATGTTACCAGAAAGGAAATCAAATTTTTCTATAATTTTTATAATAACTACCAGAAAATCATTGCTCAAAGTGATGATATGATGAAAGATCTTGTTGATAATTTTAAGATTAAAAAGAAAAAAATTGTCAAGATCAATAACCCTGTAGATTTTGATTTTATTGATGAAAAATTATCGGTCTCTTCCAAACCTGAATGTTTCAAATACAATTATAAAAATGTAGTGGCCATCGGTAATTTATCTGCAAGAAAGGGCTTTGACAATTTATTAAAAGTATTTTCAAGGCTTAAAAGTGAAAATGTTCAACTTCACATCCTTGGAGATGGTAAAGATAAAGACGTATTGCTCCAGATGAAAGAATTTCTAGGGTTAAAAAACGTTATTTTTCATGGCCGCCAAGAAAATCCTTACCAATTTTTGAAGTATGCAGATCTATTCATCCTTTCTTCGAGATATGAGGGTTTTCCTAATGTTCTTTTGGAAGCTGGAGCCTGTGGGACTTATTCCCTAGCCAATAACTGCCCCGGAGGAATCAACGAGATTATTCAGCATAACATCAATGGGGAAGTGGGTAATATTGAAAATTATGAGGATTTTGCACAGAAAATAATGTCTGCAATGCAGCAAAATTATAATCGTGATGCTATAAAAAATTCTATTAAATCCAGATTTTCAAAAAATATCATCATGGGCAAATATGAAAAGGTACTGTTGGATTTGATGAAATAGTATCGTCCTGTCATTTGCCTTATGGGGTTTTATTTTCTTAGATTTGGGATCTGATAAAATAAATGTCAATGAATAAAATTCCTCAAATAGGATGTGCTTGTGAAAAACCAGGCTCCAATTATACTGAATACAGAAGCTCAGAATTAGGTATAGATCATACTAACGGAAGGTATGGAGAAGTAACCATTCAGCAGTGTAAGTTGTGCCAAAGAATATGGATTCATTATTTTGTGGAATATGAAAGCTTTTCCAAATCCGGAAGATGGTACAAAGGAATTGTTTCGAAAAAAGACCGTCCTCAAATAACTCCTGAAAATGCAGTTGAATATATTGAAAGCCTTGACTGGTATGTGTATGGTGGTTCTTTTTTTGAAAGCACAGGTACATTTGGTCAAGGAAAAATGAATGTGGATTAATGAGTTCTCTAAAATAAATAAAATAAAAAATTACTTTCCCAATTAATCACATTTTTTAACCATGAATGAAGATTTAAAAAGAGAAATATTCAACAAGTATAAAAAATTTCTGGCCGAAAATTACAGTGAAAAATATATTTATCGATTAATAATTCAGGAAGGCTACAATCAGGAAGATGTAGATGAGGTAATGAAAGGCATCCATGCTGATAAACAGGAGATATTAAAGGAAAAAAATAAATACCGTACTATTGTCAGCATCTTATTATATATAGCAGGGTTTATTGTTATTATTGCTGGATTAATATTGATGGTTTCAGGAGGAATTAAAATTGGAATGGCTTTGATATTTTTTGCAGTAATTATCTGGATAAATGCCAATCGGTAAAAGCTCCTTTTTTAAGGCTAAAATTCAATAAATTTGATAAATCTCACTTTCTCACGTGGTAATTTATACGTAAATTTGTAAGAATTAAGTTAGATAATAATAAACAAATTCATAAAATAACATGAGTCAATTCGATGTTACCGTAATAGGTTCTGGTCCTGGGGGTTATGTAGCTGCGATCCGTGCAGCACAGTTAGGTTTCAAAACAGCAATTATTGAAAAATATTCAACTTTAGGCGGAACTTGTCTTAACGTTGGATGTATTCCGTCAAAAGCACTTCTTGACAGCTCTGAGCATTTCGAGAATGCAAAACACAATTTTGCAAGCCACGGAATTATTATCAATGAACCAAAAGCAGATATTGCAAGAATCATTGAACGTAAGAACGAAGTTGTAGATCAAACAACTAAGGGGATCAACTTTTTGATGGACAAAAACAAAATTACCGTTTTTGAAGGATTGGGAAGTTTTGAATCTGCTACTCAGATTAAAATCACTAAAAACGACGGTTCTTCTGAAACGATCGAATCTAAATATACCATTATTGCAACAGGTTCTAAGCCGTCTTCACTTCCTTTTATCTCTCTTGATAAAGAAAGAGTGATCACTTCTACAGAAGCTTTAAACCTTAAAGAAATTCCTAAGCACCTTGTAGTAATTGGTGGTGGAGTTATTGGTCTTGAATTAGGTTCTGTATACTTAAGATTAGGCGCTCAGGTAACAGTTGTTGAATTCATGGATAAAATTATCCCTGGAATGGATGGAGCTTTAAGCAAGGAATTAACTAAGGTTCTTAAAAAGCAAGGGATGAAGTTTATGCTTTCTACTGCGGTTTCTGCAGTTGAGAGAAACGGAGATACAGTAAAAATTACGGCTAAAGATAAAAAAGGAGAAGAGGTAGTTGTAGAAGGAGATTATTGTTTAGTGTCTGTAGGTAGAAAACCTTATACAGATGGTCTTGGTCTTGAAAAGGCTGGTGTAGAGCTTGACGAAAGAGGAAGAGTAAAAACAAACGATCACCTACAGACTAATGTTGCAAATATTTACGCAATTGGTGACGTTATTAAAGGAGCAATGCTTGCTCACAAAGCAGAGGAAGAAGGAGTTCTTGTTGCTGAAATACTAGCAGGTCAAAAACCTCACATCAACTATAACCTTATTCCAGGTGTTGTATATACTTGGCCGGAAGTTGCAGGAGTAGGTAAAACTGAAGAGCAATTGAAAGAGGAGGGAGTAGCTTACAAAGTAGGTTCTTTCCCAATGAGAGCATTAGGAAGAAGCCGTGCAAGTGGTGATACTGATGGTCTTGTGAAGATTATCGCAGACGAAAAAACTGATGAGATCTTAGGTATGCACATCATTGGAGCAAGAGCTGCCGACCTTATTGCTGAAGGAGTAATTGCTATGGAATTCCGTGCAAGTGCTGAAGATATTGCAAGAAGTTCTCACGCTCACCCAACCTATGCAGAAGCTATTAAAGAAGCTGCATTGGATGCTACTGCAAAAAGATCAATTCATATGTAATACTTGATTAAGAAATTAATCATTTCAATATAAAAGGGGGAAATCAACTGATTTTCCCCTTTTTTGGCATAAAAATGGAGATTGATTTTTGAAAAAATAAGGAATGAAGAAAATTTTTATAAGTTCAATGCTTTTGATAGGCATCAGTTCATTTGCCCAGGAAGCAGGAAAAGCAGGAGAACTGCTAAGAAATGAAGCTTCTACCACAGAAATGCAGACTCCAAACGGTATGAATGCAAGAAATAAAACTTTTGAACGCAATTCAGACCGCCCCAGTAATAAGATAAAAAGCCCCAGTTATCAATGGAATAAAAACTATGGATATGCAGAGGTTTTTCTGCGAATTCCTGAACAAGGTTTTTTTACGGTTGAGGTGGGAGATCAGATGATAGCAAATGGCTCAGGAAAATATCGCTTCTTTGATTTACAATCCGGGAGAGTACCTGTCTCTATTTATGAAAATGGTTTTTTAATATATAGAACTACTTTAATGCTTCGCAATAATGGCAGAATGGTGCTGGACTTTTTTACAAATGAAGGATTGTATCTTTTAGATTCATATCCTGTTCAGGGGCAATACGGATTTAATGATTGGAATGATGTCTGGAATAATCCCTACGGCAATAACTCCGGAAACTGGAATAATGCGGGAAATGTCATGGATAGTGCTACTTTCCGTCAGTTTTTTGAGATGTTGAAGAGAAATGAAAGTTTTGACGATGGTAAAGTTGCAATGATTAATCAACAGATGCGAAACACCATGTTTACCGCTGTACAGATAAGAGACTTGGTAAAATCGCTTAGTTTTGATAAGAATAAACTGGCTTTAGCGAAATCTATGTACCGTAATTGTGCTGATAAGAACAAGTATTTTGTAGTCTACGAAGCATTTGATTTTGAAAATAGCAAGAGGGAACTGATGGATTTTATTGCGAAATCATAGAATAATAAAGAGGTAAGTTTTACCTCTTTTTTTGTGAATGCCTTTTTGGTAGATCGCCAAACTTTATATCGGTCCAAATAATCTACAAGATCTATAAAAAAATAGACCTTTAATTGATACTACATAATCTTCATTTTGTCATAAAACTTAGAGTTATTGGGTGCAATATTGAACTGTATTCCAAAGGTAATCCCTTTAAAGTATTTCTCTTTGTGTATGGGAAAAGCGTATCCGGTATTGAGAAATAACATGTTGAACAATGAAATTCCAATTCTAGGCTCCAAGGAGTATGGGTTTACTGAAACGCCGTATAGTTGTCCATTGTTAGTATAATAAACATGGGCTTCCGGCAGAAATTTATCGGTTTGATTGATGCGTGTATAAAGGATGGATGGACCAAGAATGACAGATTGATAACGAGAATCACCAAGTCTGAATTCAAGTCCGGCCTGCAAAACATTTCTTCCGGTGTATCTATAAGCTACATTGACTGCTGTTTTTTCCAGTAGTTGGGCGTTTGCAGTGGTCATAGAAATAAGAAATAGTATAGCGAAATATTTTTTCATGTTTTCCTGGTATTTTTATTCAAATGTAGAGGTTTTAAAGGCTTTTGGAAAGATAAAATAATTCTTAAAATGATTCACTAGGTTAAAATCTTCAAATTTCCGTACCTTTGTCAGCTAATTTATCATCAATGCAACTCGGAAAAACTCAGAATTTAGAAATTTTAGATAAAAATAATTCAGGATGGATCTTAACAGACGAATCCGGAGAAAAGGCTTTTCTTCCTAAAATTTTCACTCGTGAAGATAAGGAAATAGGAGAGTATGTTGAGGTTTTTGTTTATCAGGATGATGATAAATTAAAGGCTACCACTGAGATCCCATTGGCAGAAGTTGGTGAATTTGCAGTGATGAGTTGTGTGCAGAGTCTTCCTAGTGGGGCATTTATGGATTGGGGGATCATTAAGGATCTTTTTATTCCTTACAAGCAGCAGAAAACCAAAATTATTGAAGGAAAAAGATATCTTGTCTATATTTATGTAGATGAAGATATGGAACTGATCACAGGAACTACAAAGTTTAAGAGAAACCCACAATATCAGGATCTTCCATTCAAAAAAGGAGATAAAGTAGATCTTATCATGATGAATGAGAGTGAACTGGGATGGAATGTCATAATCAATAAACAATATATAGGTTTGATATATGCATCGGATGTTTTCAAAAAACTGTATCCTTTGTCTGAAGAGAAAGGGTTTATCAAGATTATTCGTGAAGACGGTAAGATTGATGTTTCCCTGCAGTCTGAAGGCTTTGAAAACATTGATGAATTCAAACAAAAGATTTTGGATAAACTGGAAGAAAATTATGGACTTCTATATGTTTCGGATAAGTCTTCACCTGAAGAGATTAAAGATGAACTTCAGATGAGTAAAAAGAATTTTAAGAAGGCAATCGGAGGACTTTATAAAGATAAGATCATCGATATTACAGAAGACAAAATCAAACTATTATAAAACAAAAAAGAGCAGAATTATCTGCTCTTTTTTTATTCTCTATTTTTAATTAATAACCATCCGCTATAATTTCTTCCATCAGAAACCTGTATGGTGTACCAATAGCTTCCGGTAGGAATGGGTTGTAAGTCATATTTTTCGTTCCATTGGAAAGGGGCTTTCTTTATGGTTTCCTTAAAAATAAGCATTCCTCTTCTGTCATACAGGAGAACTTCAGTTCCGGGATAATTTTCTAATCCGGCTATTCTCCAGGTATCGTTGATTCCATCTCCGTTGGGTGTTATTACATTTGGGATATTGAATATGGAGAATTTTTTCTGTCCAATAATACAGCCTGCTTTTGTTCTTACATAAACTGTATACTCTCCCATACTTAGATTAGTAAAGATATTGGAGTCCTGCCATGTGGAATTGTCCAGAGAGTATTCAAAGCTGCCGGTTTCGGAAAGAATAACCGTAGCTATAGTATTGTTAATATTTATAGAGGTAATATTAGGCAAAATAGTATGAGTAACCTGTGTGGAAGCTGTATTCTCACATCCGAAATTGTTAGTTACCCTTACAGAATAATTTCCAGGGTTAGATACTGTAATGGTTTGAGTAGTGGCCCCTGTACTCCATAAATAAGATTTAAACCCTGTCCCCGCATCTAAAATTGCAGATTTTCCTGCACAGAAATCCAGTTTTACAGGAAGATTAACAATAGGTTTAGGATTTAAAGTTAAACTTAATTTTACAATCTTAAAACATCCATCAGTAGTTGATACTTTCACACGGAAAATTGTTGTACCAATATTTAAAGTATAGGTTAAGGGATTGGCAATATTATTTCCAGCTGAATCTATATAATTGAAAATGTAATTGTTAGGATTGTTGATGATGTTGCCCTCATAAGAAAGTAGATTAACAATCATTGTATTTCCTGTATTGTCATTACATAGAGTCACCGCATGGTCATTAGCGGGAACGTTATTTTGGGTAAGAGTTACGGAGATTGCTAATTTTTCAGACTCACAATTGTTTAATGTTTGAGTTACATAATAAGTTTGTCCATTTACAAGAAGTGTTGTTGCAGGCAGGATATTTCCCATTGTATCATAAAATATAAGAGAAGTTCCTGTTACCATAAGTTTCTCTAATATAGGATTTGCCGAAGCACAGAAATCCTGATTAATATTAGCTGTGGGCTTGGGAGTTATATTTATTGTTACTTGAATGGCCGTTTTACCACTTTCACAGCTATTAATGGTTTGGGAAGCATAGTAAGTTTGCCCATTTACAAGAGGAGTTGTAACTGGTAAAATATTTCCTGCAGCATCATACCATTTTATATTTTGACCTGTGATTTGGATGTCTGATATTTTTGGGATGTTAGTAGCACAAAAAGTTTGATTTAAACTTGCAGCCGGAGATTGTGCGGCAGTAACAATGATATTTTGACTTTGTGTAGCTGTATTTCCATGGCCATCATTATAAGTCCAATGGATAATATAGCTTCCAGGAATTGAATAAGATAGAGGGTCTGTTGTAGTCGCAGTAACCGTTCCTACACAGTTATCTGTGGCGGTAGGGAAGCTGGTGATTGTTGTATTGCAGTCTCCCGTTATATCTGCTAAATTTATTATATTAGGAATTGGGGGCACATTATCACCTACAATAACATTTACAGTAAAACTTCCATCACAAACTCCTGATCCCGTAACTTGACATAGATAGTTTCCCGAATTCGCTGTTGTAGCATTAGGAATGGTTGGGTTTTGCTGATTAGAAGTAAACCCGTTAGGGCCTGTCCAGCTATAATTTGTACCTCCTGTAGCATTAAGCTGAAGAGTTGAGTTGATACAAACAGGAGAGTTGGAAGAGACTACAGCAGAAGAACTACAATCTTGAAATTTTGCAATGAATATATCATTCCCACCACCCTGTGATTGTTGAAAAGTACCAGGAGTAGCAATTCCCGTAGAATTTCCGCTTGACATACCTGTTAAGTAAATAGCACCGTCTCCATCTTTTGTTACTAGTCCTAGCTGAGTAGCTTTATTTCCTGTGTAATAAGTTCCCCATTCTTTTACATCATTTTGATTGAACTTAATTAAGAATGTAGAAAGATACATTGTAGGCATTCCCATATAGGCTCCTGGGGTAGAAATGTCTGGTAAAATACTATCATGAAGTCCGGTAAAAAAAATATTTCCTAAAACATCAGGATATGCAGATATCTGAAGTCCGGCATTAAAATTGAAATAAGTTTTTGCTATAGCATTCGTTGCTAAGTTCACTCTCCAGACTCCTGGTTTTCTGATAGCTCCCCCAGTAGAGTCAAATGTCATGTATTCACCAGGAAGTATGAGTATATTATTAATTATTCTTGCTTCCCAAACACTTTCCTGCCCTTCTTCGCCAAAATAACTTGAACGTAAAAGAGTTCCGCTTTTAGAAAATTTCAAATATAATCCATCGGATGTTCCAGCGTTGGTTGGCTGAAAAGGATTTATCATTGGTATATTTTGTGACTGTGTTGCCCCAATAATCTCCAGATCATTGGTAGAGGAAAATATTTGATTAATAGACGTTGAACGGTCTGATCCTCCAAAAAATGATGACCATAGAGTGTTTCCTGATAAAGCATCTAAAGAGGTTAAATATCCGTCATTATATCCTGGGGGGCTAATTTTTGTAAGGTAGGGCGCGTTGATAGTAGGGAAATTGGAGCTCATTGTATATCCGCCAAAAAAAACCTGTCCACTATCATAAGAGACTGTGTACATTTCGTCTACCTGGCTGCCAATAAAATCTTTTTGATAAACTAATCCTCCATTTGAATTAAACTTCACAAGGCAAACATCTATATTACTTGTTAATCTGCTTATTTCCCCTCCTGCATAAATATTAAAGCTTTCATCAATGTCTACGGCTGTAAAAGAGTCTGCTTGAGACATTCCATAATAAGTACCCCAAAGTTTTTGCCCGCTTTTCGTTATTTTCATTAAAAACGCATCAAAGTTACCCATTACTACTTGTTGATAGGTTCCTGTAGTTGCGAAATTAGTAGAACTATTAGTTGATCCGAAGAGATAACCCGTACTTTGACTGTCGGTTTTGATTTTTCCATACTCTTCTCCATATCCTCCTGCATAGCTTCCCCATATTCTTGTAGGTACAGGGTCTATCACGATTGTTTTATTTGAAGTATTCAGCGGAGAATTGAAGCTAAATGTTTGATCTCCAATATCTTTAAAAGAAACATCAATATTTTTCTTAGCATTTCCCACAATCCAACTTTTCGGAATATTTTCATGGACTTCTCCAAAACGGACATTCATGGTTAGTTTACCATCTTTTATGAAAGTAGGCGCCCCATTGAATTTCATCTTTATATCTGAAATTTTCCCACCGGGATTGATAATGAAATTATATTCTATGGGTTTTAAAGTATCATGAGGTTTGAAAAAGATAAGATCAATATTGGGATAGATTTCCTTATATCGGATCTTTTGAAAACGATGGACATTTGTAACGCCTTTAGAATTATCAGAAAGGTTATAATAGTTGTCATAATCCGGGGACTTTCCTTCTGATGCAATGATTGCTTTTTTATTAGAATTTAAAAGCTCAATGTCTATTCTATGAATTATTTTTTCATAAATGAATTCATCAGCATTGTAGAGCCTAGGACTGGGAAGAGTATTGTCTTTTTTTTTCGAAAAGTTAGGATTGACTGTTTTTTTAAATTCATATATATCATAAGAAAAACCATCAGAACGAAGCTGTACATTCAATCCATTGGAGTGGAAAAGGTATTTTACTTTTTTATTTTCTTTTCCATTCTGATCAATAATCTGGCCTTTATTTTCATAAAAATTGTATGAATTGCTTTCTGAAATGTTTTGTTGGGAAAATAGAAATGATCCACTCAATATTGAGAACAGAAATAGAATTTTTTTCATCAGTTATTAATTTGCGGCAAAGATATATTTTTCATTAAATACCAACTCATAAATTCTCTCATATTATTTTGAAAGACATGATGAATGTCATGACAATTTTGTTTAATTTTTTTGTTTAACAATTTTGTCAAAAATATTTTTTAATATAAATTTGCACAAATTTGTTTAACAAAAATGTCAAATCAAGCAAAAAAAGACCAAACACAGGAATTGATCAAGGAGACAGCGAAGAATTTGTTCTTTGTGAAAGGAAAATTTGATGCTACTACGCAGGAAATAGCTGATGAAGCGGGAGTAAACAGAACCCTTATTAACTATTATTTCAGATCAAGAGATAAACTGATTCAGATCATCTTTGATGAAGCTCAAAAAGTAGAGCAGGAAAAATCAAAGATTATCCAGAATTCAGATCTTCCTTTTAAGGAAAAGATCAGCGAATTTATAGAAAGTAGCCTTTCTACCAGTCTTCAGTACCCCTATCTGGAAAGCTATATTGTTTCCCAGATCAATAAGGGAACCTGCCATCAAAGAGAAATAGAAGAAGATATCCTACAAAAAATGTATAGCGATATCGAAAAAGAAATGGAATTGGGAAATATTGAAACAATGGACCCTGTTCAGTTTATTCTGAATATGGTTTCACTATTGGTTTTTCCAAGTGCAATTAGACCTCTATTTATGGAGAATCTAATGATTAGTGATGAGGATTATGATAAGATTATTTCAGCACGAAAAGAAATTATTATCAATATGTTATTTAAAAACTAGAAAAAATATAAAGTATTTCTAAAAATGATTCGTCATTTAGAAAGAAAATAATAACAAGTGTATAAAAAATAAACGAAGTATAAAATTATGAACAGAAAACGTATAACTGCTAGAAAGCTAAAAATAGGGATAGCTGCAGCATTTATGATTTTCGGCTTTTCATCGGTGTCTGCCCAGCAGCAGGTTTCTCTGCAAGAGGCAATTAAGCAGGCGCTTCAAAATAAGGCAGAAGCTAAAAAAGCTGCTTTACAGGTAAAAAAAGCCGAATATAAGATTGATGAGGCCAGAGCCGGTGCACTCCCACAGATCAGTGCAACAGCCGGACTTACCTACAATCCGGTTATTCAGGAATCTTTGCTTGAATTTGGAGGAGAGAGAATCAGAGCTCAGCTGGGACAACCTTGGAGCTCCAGTGCTGTTGTTCAGCTTCAGCAGGCATTGTTTGACCAAAGAGTTTTCACAGGACTTAAGGCTGCAAAATCTACAAGAGAGTTTTACGTACTGAATGCTGAGTTGACCAATGAGCAGATCATTGAAAATGTAGCAACAGCTTATTATCAAGTGTTTGTACAGGAAGAAAACCTTAAAACAGTAAAGGCTAGCTATGTGAATACTGAGAAAGTGAGAAATGTTATTAAAAGTTTGGTAGATAATGGTCTTGCAAAAAGCATAGACTTAGATCGTACCAATGTACAGCTTACTAATATCGGTTCAAACAGACAGCAGTTGATTAACTCTGTTGAACTTTCAAAAAATGCTCTGAAATTTTATATGGGTGTTCCTATCAATACAGATATTGAGCTTGAAGAAAAAACGATTGAGCCAAAACCTGAACTGATTGCAAGTAACGTTAACCTTGATAATCGTACAGAAATCAGAGTTTTAAATAAAAACAGAGAGCTTCTTCAGTTTAACAAAAAAGCTACAGAAGCATATCTTTACCCTACTGTTAACCTTACGGCAAACTATGGTTGGGCCGGGATGGGAAAGAAGTTTCCTTTAACCAATGGTCTTAATAATGGAGTGCTTTGGAGTGATTATTCAGCAATCGGTCTGAATGTTAATATTCCTATTTTCACAGGGGGAGCTACAAAAGCTAAAATTCAGCAGGCAGAAATTGATCTTCAGGATTTAGATCAGGACATCCAAAAAACACAGCTGAGTTTGGATCTGGATTACAAAAACTCCATCACCAATATGGAAAATGCAATCATTAACATCCAGAGCATGAAGGACAACGTAGATCTTGCGGAAAGAGTACAGAAAAATACCCAATCCAATTATCAGTACGGTTTAGCAACACTTACGGAAGTCTTGGATTCTGAAAATGCTTTAACACAGGCAAAACAGAACTATTCTAATGCGTTGTTGGATTACAAGCAAGCGGAGATCAAGCTAATAAAAGCTAAGGGTGAATTGAACACACTACAAAACTTATAATAAACTAAAATGAAAAAAACTTTAATATATATCATCGTAGCAGCTGTACTTGTAGGGTTGGCCGCATATAAGATTGCAGGTAACAAAGAAAAGCAGACTCAGGAAGTAAAGGAAGTTGCCAAGCAGGTAGATAAAATCAACGTAAACATTGTAACGGTTGCAAGAGAAAATATAGATACAGACTATTCTGCAAACGGAACATTTCTTCCTAAGCAGGAGATGAATCAATCTTCTGAAATCTCAGGACGTATTGTAAGCGTTTTAGTGAAAGAAGGGTCAAGAGTAGGTGCAGGTCAGGTTTTAGCAACAATAAAAAGAGATGCTATCGAAGTTGACGTTACACAGGCTCAAAACAACCTACAGAATGCCATTATCGATAACCAACGTTACGAAAGCGCATACAAGACTGGTGGAGTTACAAAACAACAGCTTGATAACTCAAGACTTCAGCTGAAAAACATGCAGGCAGCCGTTAAAGCTCAAGGAGTACGAGTAAACGATACAAGTATCCGTGCAGGAATCAGCGGTACAATTAATAAAAAAATGGTTGAGCCCGGAACAGTTGTTTCCGTAGGAACTTCTATGTTTGAAATCGTTAATATCAACAGCCTGAAGCTTTCTGTATTGGTAGACGAAAGCCAGATCGGAAAAATTCAGCTAGGGCAGGAAGTTCCAATCAAGGTTAACGTCTTACCTGAGGATTCTTTTGTAGGTAGAATTACATTTATCGCTCCCAAAAGTGATGCTTCTTTAAATTTCCCAGTTGAAATTGAAGTTCAGAACAGAGGAAACCTAAAAGCCGGGATGTATGCAACTGCTAAATTTAGTACAAACAATGGTGCAGAAACTCAGAATATGCTGACTGTTCCTGCAGAAGCGTTTGTAAATGGGGTAAGCTCAGGACAATTATTTGTTGTTCAGAACGGTGTTGCTAAATTGATCAAAGTAACCATTGG
The DNA here is from genome assembly GCF_003020585.1 of Chryseobacterium aurantiacum. GTDB lineage: Bacteria > Bacteroidota > Bacteroidia > Flavobacteriales > Weeksellaceae > Chryseobacterium > Chryseobacterium aurantiacum. Next base: position 228,611 of record NZ_PXUE01000005.1, on the reverse strand, counting down.
AAAAGTTTACGGAGATAAAGTACAGGTATTGAGTGGATTGAACGGAGGTGAGCAAGTGGTTACCAGCGGACAGATCAACCTGGACAACGGATCTAAAGTGAACATTATAAAGTAGACGATATATGAAGTTAGCAGAAATATCGATTAAAAGACCCTCGTTGGTAATTGTATTATTTACAATTCTGACGTTGGGAGGTATCCTGAGTTATACACTCATGGGATACGAATTGATTCCGAAGTTTGAAACCAACATGGTAACTATTTCCACGGTGTATCCTGGAGCTTCGCCTGCAGAGGTGGAGACATCCGTCACCCGAAAGATTGAGGATGCCGTAGGTTCTTTGGAAAACGTAAAAAAAGTAGAATCTTCTTCATACGAAAGTTTATCCGTTATCATGGTTCAGCTGAACGATGGGGCAGATGTTGACTATGCTTTGAATGATGCCCAGAGAAAGGTAAATGCTATTTTGGCAGACCTTCCGGATGATGTAAAAGCACCGTCACTGAATAAATTCTCCTTAGATGATCTACCTATTATCACAATGAGTATTTCATCTGATAAATTAAATAGTAAGGACCTTTATGACTTATTAGATAAAAAGATAGAACCTATTTTCTCTCGTGTAAACGGTGTGGCTCAGGTTGATCTTGTAGGTGGACAGGAAAGAGAAATTCAGGTGAACCTTGATGAGAAAAAATTACAGGGGTACGGACTTTCTATAGCAGATGTACAACAATCAATTCTTTCCTCAAACCTTGACTTCCCTACAGGTAGTTTGAAAACGAGAACTTCAAAATCTACCATCAGATTATCAGGGAAATATAAGTCTATTGAAGAAATGAACAACCTTGTTGTTTCCAACAAAAATGGTGCACAAGTACGTTTGTCTGATATTGCGACAGTTTTTGACTCTCAGAAAGATGCTGAAAAAGTAGCGAGATTCAACCAGTCTTCTACAATTTTGATGCAGGTGAAAAAACAGTCTGATGCAAATGCGGTGGCTGTATCTGAAAGTGTTCAGAAAACCATTAAAACAGTAGAAGAAGCTTATAAAGTTCAGGGAGTAAAAGTAAAAATTGTAAACGATACAACAGAATTTACTCTGGAATCTGCAAACCACGTTATTTTCGACTTATTCTTGGCGATTATTCTTGTGGCAATTGTAATGCTATTATTCCTTCACAGTATCAGAAATGCATTTATCGTAATGGTTTCTATCCCTGCTTCATTGGTAGCAGCATTCATTGGGATGAACCTAATGGGATATACCTTGAACTTGATGAGTTTACTAGGACTTTCACTTGTGGTAGGTATCCTTGTGGATGATGCAATTGTTGTACTTGAGAACATCTACCGTCACATGGAGATGGGTAAAAGCAAGATCAGAGCAGCCTATGACGGAGCTTCAGAAATCGGATTTACCGTTGCTGCCATTACATTGGTAATTGTGGTGGTATTCTTACCAATTGCAATGAGTTCAGGTCTTGTGGCAAACATTTTGGCTCAGTTCTGCGTCACGGTGGTTATTGCGACCTTATTATCATTGTTGGCTTCATTTACCATCATTCCTTGGTTGTCATCAAGATTTGGTAAACTAGAGCATTTAACAGGTAAAAACTGGTTCGAGAAATTCATTCTTTGGTTTGAAGGATTAATTGACAGCTTCACGCACTGGATCACAGGAATTCTTGAATGGTGTCTGAAAACAACGTTGAGAAGGATTTCTACCGTGATTATCACATTTATTGTTTTAATCAGTTCATTCATGCTGGTAGCATTTGGTTTCATTGGAGGAGAATTCTTCCCGCCAATTGACCGTGGTCAGTTCTTGGTACAGATGGAACTTTCAAAAGATGCAACCGTTGAAAAAACAAACCAATTAACATTAGATGTTGAGAAGTTCTTAAGAAATGATAAAGATGTTGTAGACCTTATTACAACAGTGGGGCAGCAGTCTACAGGTTTTGGTGGTGCTCAGGCAACAACGTACCAATCTGAGGTTCAGGTAAACTTAACAGACAAATCTGAACGTTCTGAAAGTACCAACATCAAAGCTGCAAAAATAAAAAGAGAGCTAGAAGAGAAGTTTACAGGAGTTGAGTTCAAAACTGCTCCAATCGGTATTATGGGTGCTGAAAATGCTCCAATCGAAATGGTAGTAACAGCTCCGGATAATGCAATAGCTGTAAAAGAAGCAACAAGAATCTTAGAATTATTGAAAAAAGTTCCTGGAGCAGTAGATGCAGAATTATCTACAGATTCAGGTAACCCTGAAGTACAGGTGTCTATTGACAGAGATAAAATGGCTTCTTTAGGATTGAATCTTTCAAGTGTAGGACAAACGATGCAGACTGCATTCAACGGAAATACAGACGGAAAATTCAGAGCCGGAGAATATGAATATGATATTAATATCCGTTTTGGAGATGTGAACAGACAATCCATTGATGATGTTAAAAACCTAATGTTTACAAACCCTCAGGGCCAACAAATTCGTTTGAGCCAATTTGCAGATGTAAAGATGGGTTCAGGACCAAGTTTGCTTGAGCGTAGAGATAAATCTCCATCTGTAAAAGTAAGAGCAAAAGCAGTAGGTAGACCAGTAGGTGACGTTGCCAATGAATGGGCAAACCAATTCATGGATAGCAAGAAAAAACCAATTGGTGTAGATTACATCTGGAGTGGCGATATGGAGAATCAGCAGGAAGGTTTCGGTACTTTAGGAATTGCACTATTAGCGGCTATTGTATTGGTATACCTGGTAATGGTTTCACTATATGATAGTTTTGTATATCCTTTCGTGGTGTTGTTCTCTATTCCATTGGCAATGATTGGGGTAATGGTTATCCTTGCCTTAACTGCCAATTCATTGAACATCTTTACCATGCTAGGTATGATCATGTTGATTGGTCTTGTAGCGAAGAATGCGATCCTTATCGTTGACTTTACCAATGCAAGAAAGGCAGCAGGAGCTAATACACACGATGCTTTGGTGCAGGCCAACCACGCACGTCTTCGTCCGATCCTGATGACAACCATTGCAATGATCTTCGGTATGTTACCGATTGCATTGGCAACAGGAGCAGGAGCAGAAATGAACAAAGGTCTTGCTTGGGTAGTTATTGGTGGTTTAACATCATCTCTATTCCTTACCTTGATCATTGTTCCGGTAGTATACTCTCTATTTGACTCTGTTCTAAGAAGAATGGGTAAAGATACTAAAGTAGACTACGAAGCTGAAATGAAAGCTGAATACGTACACAGAGAACTAAATGAGGACGGATTTACTCCTAAGCATTTAGATAAATAAATTAAACCTTTAATTAACCGAAAGCGCCTCAGAATTTCTGAGGCGCTTTTTTGTTTCAACATCATCACTCTTTTTTATTATAATGAAAATATTCTACTTTTTAAGTTTTTTTAATAGAGTTACCAGGCTACTTCAAATCCATCACTGAAAAATTTTCCAGAAGGCCCATTTTCATCAATTGTAGCAAATTGTATGATAGCTTTAGTTCCTTGCTCAGGAGTTTGATATCCGGTAAATCCATTAAGATCAGTAGCGGTGAATCCGGGGTTGACACTATTGATTTTAAAATTGGTGTCTTTAAGCTCATAAGCAAGCATTACTGTAAAAGTGTTGACTGCTGTTTTTGAGCTGGAGTAGGCGATAGGTTTAACCTCATAAAATTCATAATTGGGATCGCTATGATTAGTTAAGGAACCAAGATCACTGGAAACATTTACTATTCTAGGATGTTCGGATTTTTTCATTAAATCCAAAAAGTGTTGGGTTACCTGGATTACTCCAAAAAAATTGGTCTCGTAAACGGTTCTGATATTATCTAAAGAAATTGAAGATGCATTTTGAGGCATTTCTCCTATTATTCCTGCATTGTTGATCAGAACATCCAGTTTGGAAATTTTAGACTCCAATTCATTTCTTGCTTGTTGCACAGAGAGTAGATTGGTGACATCAATTTGCAAAACATCGACATCCATATAGCCTAAACTCCTTAAGGTTTCAACAGCTTTTAAACCCCTGTCAAGATCTCTGCTTCCCACGAAAACGAAATACCCAAGTTGTAAAAGTTGTTTTGCTGTTTCAAAACCGATTCCCTTATTTGCTCCTGTAATCAGAGCTGTCTTTTTGCTTGTCATAATTTTATCATTAAATAATAGTGTAAAATTAAAAAGCGTATGACAGACAAAATAGTAACCTTTTCTGTTTAAATGGTAACCTTTTCTGTTTTTAGATCAGGATGATTGTCGTTTCTGTATTTTTTGGGAGTTTTACCAGTAAATCGTTTGAAAAACTTCGTGAAATTGGACGGATCGTAGTCTAATATTCTTGCGATCTCATTAATAGGCTTGTTGGTATGGATGATCATATCTTTAGAAATAACAATCAGTTTCTCTTCATACACCGCACATGGTGATTTTCCTATGACTTCTTTGACAGTATCACTTAAGTGATTCGGATTGATAAACAATAACTCTGCAAATTGATTAACTTCATATGCTGTTTCAGCTTTTCCTGACTGAAGATCAGATAGATGTTGGTCTAATTCAGCAAGAAATTGATTTACTATTTCTATTTGTCTGAAAGAAATATTTTTATCCTGTTTTTTCATTCTAGTTTATTTACAGATCTGGCAGCAGGAAACTCCTCATTATATTTCTGAAGAAAGAGGAATAGCCGAGCTTTTTATATTGCTATCAAATTCAAAACCAAATACGTGTTTTTTATGATCAATTATCATTTTAAAATAATTAGTTAAACTCCGAATACAAGTTTTTATTCAGCTTAAAATAAATATACCGGTTCTTAAAATCAATAATGGTATTGAATCTTTTTAAAAATCCATTTCCAAAAAATCCCGCTATTTTTTCTGAGGCATCAATTCCTTCTGTAGAACCGGAAAGTGTGATGGGGACATTGTAAAGATATTTCTGTGCAAACTGAATGGACGGGCAAAGTACCACCGGCATTTCGTAAACAGATCCGTCTGAGCCCTGTGCAGTGGCCTTTCCTATAGTTTTCATGCTACTGCTAAAGGCGTTTTTTTTAGCATAGGGAGAGGCTATAGTCAAAGCATCATCTGCGCCGGAATCAAGACCGAAAAGTCCTGAATATTGCTTACCATTCACAGTCATACTACTCTCCACTGTAGGATAGTTGTCAACCATATGAAGCTTCATTTTTTCATATCCTGAATAATCAATGGAGGTATCATTTTCATCATAAAAACGGATTACATTTTTGTGATAATCAATCTCTATGATATTCCCTTTCATCATATCTGTACCGAAAACACCGTCAAAATTCACTGTACCATAAGGAATAAGGGTAAAAGTAACATTGTCTTTCTGCATGCCTCCGAATTGTACCATATTGTGGCTGCTGTAATCCACTGTATTTACTCCATTGGAACCTTTGTTTTCAGACTTGCCGTCAATTTTCAGAGCTACTTTTTTCTTTGAATTGATATTGATGACAGATCCATCTGCTCCTGTGTCAAATAAAAATTTGATGCTATCCGTTTTGTTCACCTTGCATTCAAGATACACAGAATTGTTTTCCAGAGAAAAAGGGATGACGAATGGTCCCTTTTGTGCCGAAACAGCCATGCTGATAAATGCCGTTAAAAAAAGATAAATAAAATCCATATGAGTACTATTTTCCAGCGAAAATAGACCTATTTATAGCCGAGGCAAAGAAATAGAACGTCATTAACCTTCCCTTAACCGTTCTTTAACCTAACTGTTATTCTGGACTTTTAAATAAAAAAACAGCACCCAAAACGAGTACTGTCAGAATAATATTTAAATCTTTAATTTTCTTTAGGGTTCATCACAATTTCTTTTCAGCTTTGTAAAGATTTTGTCAAAGCTTTTATAAACCGTTCCTTCGTCATCACGTTTCTGTCTGAAGCTGCTGTTGGCACAGTTATGAAAACTAAGGCCAATCATATCAATAAGCGCATAATCTTCCTTTTGAGGATCTTCCATTTTAGCATTGAACCTATTCATCACCCCTTGCGGATCTGCATTATTTTTACTTTTAAGCTCTGTATACATCTTCCATGAGGCAAACATTTTCTCCCTGTCAGGAGAAGATATAGCATCAATAGGCTCCTTGCAGGTTGCATAGAACTTGCTGTCTTTAAGAGTAGTGGGGTCGGAAAACGCAAGAATTTCTTCCTTGTTCAGTTCATATTCATTTTCAAAGGTTTTGATGGCCTCTTGATACAAATTTTGCCATACAGGAAGGTTGATTACCTTAAGGCTGTAAAGTTCCTTCTTCTTTTCCTGATACTGTTTTTCCAGATTTTCTAAATGAATATCTTTATTTTTACGAACATCCTCAAGGCTTGATAGCTTAAAGATCGGATTGGTATCAAAATGAACCCCGTTGAATTTGTATAAAAGTTTATTAACGCCGTCTATTTCTTCTTTTTCATATTTGGTGGCATCAAAATATCCCTTGTTATCACAATTGAATGTCTGATAGCTATATAGTGTCAGATTGTTTGTTTTTGTAGGGCCTTTTTGTCCCCAAACAGGAGCAGATAAGGCTATGAAAAGCCCAATCATCATATTTTTTACGCGCATAGTGGTAGAAAGAATCCGAATTTTCTAAAATTTCAGTGCAAAATTAAGGCTTTAAATTTGAAAATTAAAGAATTAGATGAATTTTATCTATCGATTTTTATAATTTAATAAATATTTTAATTTTTTGCTTTAAACAGACGGTTTATGGCTCGTCGCAATCCCTTTTCAGTTGTACAAAAACCTTATCGAAAGTCTTCAACAGAGTGCCCTCCTCATCTGTCTTCGTTCTGAAACTGTGGTTCGCACAATTACTGAAGGCATTAATGAGATCAATAAGTGCATAATCATCTTTTCGTTGATCGTTCCATTTAGCATTAAAGGCATCCTTTGTACCAGAATAGGTCTCTTCATTATTTTTTGGCTCAAATAAACTTTTCCATACCGAATACATTTTCTCCTTATCATGGGTGGTGATGGCATCAACATATTCTTTACAGGTATTGTAAAATGTACTACTTTTAAGGGATTGAGGATTAGAATAAGCCCTAAGAAGTTCTTTTCTGAGCTGATATTCGTTTTCCAAAAGTGCCATAGCTTCTTCATGCTTTTTTTTCCATATCGGAAGATCTATTATTGTAATCCCGGACAGTTCTTTTTTTCTTGTCAGATATTCTTTTTCGGCTTGTTGTAAAAGCTGAATGCCGTTGCTGCGAGTGTGGTCAAATTTTGTTGGATTAAAAACAATAAGAGAAGAAAATGGAGACCAGTCCAAGGGATATAAAAGTTGGTAAGTACCATCTATCTCCTCCTTTTTATATTTTGAAGAATCAAAATATCCCTTATTGTCACAACCAAAAGTCTGGTAACTGTAAAGAGTGAGTTTGCTATTCTGAACAGACTTCTTTTGTCCCCAAACAGCAACCGATAAAGCGAGTGAAAGCCCCATCATCATTTTTTTCATATGCATAGTGTCCGAATTTCCTGAATTTTGGGATTAAAAATAATCATTTAAAACCAAAATCTAAAGAATTAAAACTGCTTTTATTGGGTGTTTCTCCTGATTTTATAAGCATTGTCGTTTGTTTTTCACTTTGTTTTTTATATTTTGCATACAATATAGTAGAATGTCCAAATTGATAGGGGGCAGACAGCAAATGAAAAGATAGAATTATTAGAACAAAATATTAATAATGTATAACAAATTAGAGCAACTGTTTTATCAGGGAGACCTGGAGCAGTGTATTGCAGAGGGAGAACAATATTTATTGTCTAATCCTGAGGATGAAGAGGTTTTATTCTTAATGGCAGTAGCCTACCACGACAAGGTTTACTACGAAGGGCACGAAGAAGCCTATGCTGCTATTCATGACAAGGTGATTCCTTATTTACGTAGAATTCTAAAAGTGAATCCCAACAACATAAGAGCACTTTATAACATCCTGAATTATCCTTTAAGCAATGAATACACATTGATGCAGATAGGCAGGACGAAAAAACATATTACTGAAGAAAATAAGGCAGAATTTATAGCCTATGCAGAACGCCTATTGGATGACTCTGAAAATGAAGTGTATGGCTATGATTTTTTAGTCAAAATATATGAATCTCTGGGTGACAACAAGCCTCTTTTAAATAGTCTTGAAGCAGGAATGTATTATTTTCAGAGAGAATTTGCAGACAACCGTGAACTGAGAGATAAAAATACATCACTCTTCTGGATCAAAAAAATCTACCTTCTGGATCGGGAAAAAATGATCTCAGGAGAAGAACTTACTGCGCTAATTGATCGCGAGCACTCTACATTTGTAAGCAGAGAGGATTTTGATTTTATAAATCTTGCAGATATTGCCTATGAGAATAATGCGCCGGATCTCTCATTGAAGATGATGCTGAAAGCCATTCAGGGGAGTAACAGCGCCATGTTTATACAAGAAAAACTAGTGGAATGGCATCAACGTTTTGCAGAATTAATTCAAAATGGATTCAATAATCCTGATGTTTTTTATTATCAGCTGATCATTGAAAGAAATTATGCTGATATGCTGAAAATTACAGATGATTTCTACAAGCAGCACGCCCTGGAGGTTATCAACAGCCATCCGCAGACTTTCTCCGGCTACCATTTTGCAGGAACGTATTTCTATGATGCAGGACAATATTCTGAAGCTATTCCTTTACTGGAAAAAGCTTTGGAACGATCTTCCAATGCAACCGCATGGAGACGTAAGGTAGAATCAGAATATCATTTACATAAAACCATCCCTTCTGAAATTCCAGACTTTACAGATTTACCTACCAATATTTATAACGAAGGAGTTTGTCTCAATGAATTTATAGAGGAAATAGAGAGTGAGGAAGACCAGATCCAATGGATTGAAGTGCATACTTTGGTCTATCAACAGGCTTATGAAGCATTTCAAAGGTATTATGAAGAAGACCAGTTTGAAAGCAACTATTATAATGACATGCATACCAGAGCCATGTGCTGCAATAATCTGGCGATTAAGCATTCTTTGCTGGGTGATCATCTTTCTGCAATAAAAGTAGCTTCTGAAGGGTTGAAATATTCAGAATTCAGGGAACTTCATCTTGTGCTAATAGATGCATTGTTGTTCGAAGAAAACCATGAAAAAGCAGAAGAAGCTCTGAATAATTATTTCAGTTTGTATGATGAGGATGATGAAGACTATTTATATAAAAATCTTTATTACAGAGCAAGGCAGATAGAAGTATTGGGTTTACAAGGCTCTCCTGAAGTGTATTCTGATGCTGAAGAAGCTCTTAATTACTTCTATCAGCACACCATGGATAATCCTGAGATCAGTGATTATAATTACAGAGATCTGGAAGCAGGCAAAAATGTTTTGGAGGGAATTCTTTATCAACGCCTGGAAAGTGAAAATCATGATACCAGATTAACTTATTACAATGATCTGGCAGAACGTTTTCCCAAGGAACCCAATCCACAGTATGCCTTGATGCAGATCTATAACGAAGAAGAAAACTACAAAGAGACAGCAAAAGCAGCCCAAAAATATCTGGAGAATAAAAAAGACTTCCTTTTAGACGATTTTGATAAGGCCAAGACTATTTATATGATCGTTAAAAGTAATTTTCTTCAGGGCAATTGTGAAGAGGCAGCCTCCATATTCACTCAATACGATGCTGAAAATGATGATGCTATGGATGCGGAAGACTATGTGCTTTGGTTAAGCTACGGAATCCGAATCTATGCAAAGCTTAATAATAAAGACCAGACTTTAATGCTGGCAGAAAGATTCACCAAAATCTACAATGATGAAGAATGGGGATATGATGATCTTATGGAAAGCGTAGAATTGGCAAAAGCCCTTGTACTGTACCAAGCAGGAAATCTTAAGGATGCCCACGCTCTATTGGACCATGTACTCTCATTTTCTGAGTATGATCCTGTTGCAGATGAATATAAGGCTTCATGGAAAAAACCGGGACTGTTTTCTAAGTTTGGATTCTAACTGTTGAAATAAAAATATATGGCACACCGTATTTATCTCTATAATTTTGATTCGAAGACCAAAGATGTATATCCCTATTATCTTGGAGAATGGAACTATGAAATTCCGGAACTGTTCATGCCTTTATTTGGTGGAAATCCCAGATCGAAAGGGAAAGGACTTTTTTTTGATAAAGAGGAAGGGGTTTCAAGATTAAGACGTTTTTATCAACTGTTGGCAGACCATTATCAACTCCATTATAAAAAGGTATACTACGAGCCGGTTAATACAATGTTTGAGTTTTTGGAGGCACTTCCTTATGATACCTTTTCTATGAATGCAACGGATGTATTCAACATGAATGAAGAGAGCCATAAAGATCAGGCCAAAGACTGGGTATTGGAAATTACAGAAAAAAATAGGCTCTATGAAAAAGCAATGCGAAATCAGGACCTGCCCTGGCTGGAAAAAGAAATTTTTGCAAGAAGAGGGTATTCTTCCTTTTTAGAATTGCTGGAAACAGACTGGATAGAATATGGACTGGGATACTGGAATGATGAATTGTATAAAAACCCATCAGAACCTTTTGAGGAAAATGGACTCTGGGGACTGATGGATATTAAAGGGAACATAGTAACGCCTCCCGTTTATAATGAAATCTTTGCATTTAATACTGAAGGTATTGCCGTAGCTGAAAAAAATGAAAAATTTGGATACCTGAGAAATGACGGAAAGGTTCTCATTGAATGTATTTATGATGATGCTATTGATACTTTTCCTATCGACAAAAAAAATTATGGAAATGTAGAGGTTGGTGATCAGTGGGGAATGATAGACATTGCTTCTGGAGAACTTATCATCCCTTGTGAATATGAAGAACTGGATATTCTTTGGTATAACGGACTTTTTAATGTAAAAAAAGATGGAAATTACCGCGTAGTTAATCTATCCAACAAACAGATTATTGCAGACCATTCGGAAACCCCTTTTGAGTATGATTATAATGATTTGATCTACAGTAAAAAGACAGGAACTTCCAAGAGATCTTACTATACAATGAATGGAATTTACTTCGGAGAACATCCCGAAGATTCACTGGTTCATATCTCAAATGGCTATTACAGAGTCAATCCAAACAAGTTTCAGAAAAAGACAAGCGTTATAAAACCGGATGGAAGCCTTTTAGATTCGGAAATTGATGTAATGATGGTTTTGGGAGACTATAGCTATACAGCTTTTGCTTACAAAAAAGACAAGGTTTGGTATGTCTACGATACAAGTAATGAACAATTTAGACTAGAAGACAATACCATTGAAAACATTCACAGAGACTGGTATTCCCAGTTTATGAAAAATGTATTTCTGCTTTCCGACCAAAATGGAATAGGGCTGTATGACGCATCAGAAGACCGCTGGATGATTCCGTCATCTAAAGAATATAAGAAAATTGAAGCCTGTAAACAGGAAGTCTTTCGCATCCTAGTTTCCGGAGGAATGCTATATTATGACCAAAAGACAGATTTTAAAAGTGAGATTTACGATTATATCTGCGAAGGAATAGAATATGATGAACAGTTGCTTTGCCTTTTTAAAGGGTATGAAATGTTTATATTAGATTCGGAAAGAAAATTATACAAGGTTTCCAATTCTCAAATGGGTGCTTTTTATGACAAAAGATATAATCTTCGGGGAAAAGACCAGCAATATTTTCTTAATTTCTACAATACATGGAAAGAAAAGACAGGGTCCGGCTATGAAGCCTATTTTGATGATGAAACCTTGGCATCCCGTGCTGAAGAATATGCTAAAGAAGGAAATCTAAAAGACGCTATCAGGCTTTACAAAATAGGAGTAGAGCGAGGCAATGCAGATATGATGGTAGAACTGGGCTATATTTATACAGATGACATTACCCCTCCGAAGTTCTATGACCTTCAGAAAGGGCTTGCCCTGTATGAAAAAGCAGCATTACAGGACCAGACCTATGCGTTGAATAATCTTGGCTATCATTATCAAAATGGTATAGGATACCCCCAGAACATAAAAAAAGCTTTAAAATGTTTCCGCAAGTCTGCAGAGCTGGGAAATGGATTGGCCATGCAAAATCTGGGATTGTTATACTTCTATGGTGATTATGTATTGCAGGACTATGATATTGCATTGGATTATTACAAGCAGGCAGAAAAGAAATTTCAGTTCAATGAGGATAAGATCTCCGAGATCTATTATCAAAAAAGAGATTATAGCAATCTTCAACGCTATTTAAGAAAAGACAGCGAAAATACCTATTCCAATATCTATTACGGAATTTTGTATGATGGAGGACTAGGCGTAAAGCAAAACATAAAAAAAGCAATCAGTCACTACGAAAAAGCGTTGGAATATTCCACTTATACCCATGCTTTGGATAGGCTTCTGTATTTTTACAAAGAAGATCCAACCTTTGCCAATCAGGAGAAATACAACTACTGGAAAGCATTTGGAGAAGAGAATGATATGGAGGTATAATATAAAATCTTTAAACCATTAAGAATAAATAAGGTCATAATGAAATGTTATGTCTTCGTTAATCTTAATGGTTTAAACTGATTATTTAATAATAATTGCTTACCTCAATGAGATTTTCATCCGGATCACGGAAATAAACTGATTTTATCTTCCCCACAGCACCGGTTCTGTCTACAATCCCCTCAATAATCTGGATGTTTTTCTGTTTCAGTTCTTCCAATACCTCCTGAATATCTGTTTCTGAAATGAAGCAAAGATCTGCAGATCCACAGGTTGGAGTATCAGCCTTAGGTTCAAATTCGTAACCTTTTTGATGCAGGTTGATCTTTTGATTCCCAAAGATGAGCGCCTTTCGATTATCTCCGAATGTTACTACTTCAAATCCCATGATCTGAGTATAAAATTCAATTGTTTTTTCTATGCTGGCGACTGTTAATACAATGTGATCTATATTCTTTATTATCATTATTTTTCTTTTTAGTAAAATGTTTCATAAAAATACCTGAAATCAGTGAGATTTGCAGCTATTCTGGTGTCTTTCAAAAAAAAATATTATATTGGATTAAAATAACTTTATGGGCTGGGAGCTTAGCTATATCAACTGGGAATTTCTTTATTTAGTACTTGTTTTGGCAATTTTTGCTGGAATTGCTTATCTTATCATGCGTTACTGCAAAAGATGGACAATGAAGAGTAATTATGCCATATTTTTAAACTTACTGGTTTTCCTGGTTTCATTTTTATCAATACTTTTTGCCGCCGTTGTTATTTTTCTGGCGAATGTCTCTTTTGAACGGTAATAAAGAACTGTTCTTTCTAAGAATTAAATAGGCAATCAACAAATTAATAAAAAGGGCCAGCCAGACATTGAGACCATAGAAAAGCTCATAGTCATGATACTTTTCATTATAAAATAAATTTTTAACGATTCTGAATGTAATGGCAGTCGTGGTGATCGCGTAGCTTAGAATCATATAATTTTTATGATCTGTCACCTTTCCTTTTTTGATGTAAAGCACTGCCTGAATGGTGAAATAAGCCCAAAGAATATCCTGAATCAGAAATCCTGCAATTCCTGTTAATCCACCATTTGAAAATAGTCCCAATACAAAGCAGGCAGGGACATTAATGATAAGAATATTGTAAACATAGATCTTTCCGATGATTCTGTGTAGCTTTTTATTCTCCTCTAAAAACAGATTTGAAAACTGAGTCAAACCAGCCAAAAGACAAAGTGTTATCGAAAAAATATGGATGTAGAAGAAAGTCATCCAGTAAGGATTATCAATTACATTTTGTTTAAATGCGAGAAAGCCGACATTTTTGTCCAGGGAAGTATATTGTGAAATCGTTTTCAGCATCAGAATACTGAAAATAATGACTGAAAATCCAGCCATTATTTTAATAATTTTTATTCCCGAGGTCTTTAGCATTTGTTGGCTGATATAACGATATGTACACTAATCTTTCAAAATTTCCCTGATCTGGCTTTCCAGGTCCTCCATATTTTCGAATTTTCTCAGCTCCAGAGATTTTCCGGTAGTTCTAAGCTCTTTAATACTATCCATAATGACCTCTAGAGGCTCGGCTTCATAGCCGAAAAGATGGCTGTCAAAATTGGTTCCTACAATGATGCCGTCACTGTTCATCCCCAAGCACCAGTTTTCTATAAACTCTCTGAGGGAAATAGAAGAGATCTCATAATGATTCCATTCCTGATCCACACAGGATTTTGCTCTGGCAGCATCTGACCAAAAACAAATAATCTGTACTGGTTCGCCATTTTCATCTTCAATTTCGTTGGAGTAGGAGGTTGCATATCCTTTCTCATCTTTTAAGGCGTATACGGTTTCTGTTTCACTGATTTTTTTTATGAAATCTTTATAACGGTTTTGAACGGTAATGTGATCCTGTATCATTTTAAAAGTAATTATGATAAGCTAGTTTTTACGACTGCTTGTGTATATTATTTCAGGTTTTTTCCATCAATATCCCTTTTTGTTCTGCCAAATAATCCAATTTCAATATCATTGGGTGTTTTATTTTCAATTTCTGAAGGGTTTACATAGGTGTACATTCCGTAGCCATGCCCTGAAATGACCCAGCCATCCGTTTGGGTTAAATGAATAGTACTGAAATCACCGGCAGGGCCTCCGGCAAATACCGGCCCGAATTCTTTCATCTGCTTTATTGCTTCATCATTTACATTTTTAATGGTGTCGGCATTATCAAAAATAATGTAAGTCCCGTTTTTGAAAAGAACCCAGTCTTGGAATTTAGGGCTTATTGCAAGTTTTACGTGTTTAATAATTTCTGAGTTATCCATTTTTATGATATTTGCTTTTGTTGCTTTTGGGTCTTTATCAACCTGGCCACAACCTGTTAAAAATAGAATAAAAGCTGTAATCAAAACTTGATTTATCTTCATACATCAATTGCTTCAATATGAACGCTGTTAAACTATATAATATTTTTAAGTCTCAGGTGTTGCAGCAGCATAATCGTTTTTGCATCTTTAATCTCTCCGGAGTCAATCATTGTAAGAGCTTTTTCAAAAGAAAGTTCCAAAACTTCAATGTTCTCGCCTTCTTCTTCAAGACCGCCACCGTTTGTTATCTTCATCTCACTGGAATATTCAGCAACAAAGAAATAGAGAATTTCCGTTACAGAACCGGGAGACATATAAGCTTCAAATACTTTTTCAACTTTGGATATTTTATAGCCTGTTTCTTCTTCGGTCTCTCGTTTTATACAATCTTCAGGGTTGTCATTGTCTAAAAGCCCTGCACAAGCCTCAATAAGCATTCCTGTAGTATTTCCATTGATATAGGTAGGTAGTCTGAACTGTCTGGTTAGAATAACCGTGTTGGTTGTTGTGTTGTAAAGCAGGATAACAGCGCCATTTCCGCGGTCATAAGCTTCCCTGCTTTGCGTTTCAGTAGTTCCGTCTTTTTTTAGAGTATTAAAAGTTACCTTGTTTAAAGTATACCAGTTATCTGAAAGGATCTCTGTTTTTAAAATACTAATATTTGGATTTTGCATATTGATATTAAGTCTTTTACTTTTTATAATTATTGAGTTTTTAGAAGATCTGTTAAGGCGTTCTTTAGATCTGGAAATTTAAATTGAAAACCCGCGTTCTGAATTTTCTGTGAAGAGGCTCTTGAGCCCTCCAGTATCGCATTTGCAAGTTCTCCGAAAATTAATTTTAAAATAAATCCGGGAACATTAGGCATCCATAAAGGTTTGTTCAGTACCTCAGCAATCTTCTTGGTGAGATCAGTATTGGTAGCATGTTGTGGGGATACAGCATTATAAGCACCATATATACCTGAATTTTTTAAAGCCAATTCATAAATTGAACAAATATCCTCAATATGAATCCACGGCATGTATTGCTTTCCACTGCCTAGAGGCGAGCCAATATAAGACTTGATAGACGGTACCATTTTTTTTAAGGCCCCCTCTTTTTCAGAAAGCACAACAGCAGTACGTATTTTGACCACTCTTTCAGCAATATCTTGCTCTTTAAATTGCTCTGCGGCCTTTTCCCAAAGAACAACCACTTCACTTAGGAAATCATTGCCCGCAGGGTCTTGCTCGGTATATATTTTTTCTGTGGTTTCAGTGCCATAATAATTGATGCCTGAAGCGGAAATGAAAGACTTAAGCCGAATGTTTTTTTTCTTTAAGGTATTCAAAAGCAATTCAGCCGAATCAATTCTGCTGGATATTAATTCCTTTTTCCTCTCTGCTGTCCAACGTTTTTCCGAGATATTGGCCCCTGCCAGGTGAATGATATGAGAAACATTGTCCAGAGCAGAGTCGTCAATGCTTCCTTTTTTTAAATCCCATTCATACTCATTGCTGTGCACTTTTTTTCGGGTAAGCAATCGTATATCATATTCGTTACCTATCTTTTTGACCAGTTCCTTTGCAATCATACCGCTGGCTCCTGTAATCAAGACAATTTCTTTCATAACAATACATTTA
Source organism: Chryseobacterium aurantiacum (assembly GCF_003020585.1). Taxonomy (GTDB): domain Bacteria; phylum Bacteroidota; class Bacteroidia; order Flavobacteriales; family Weeksellaceae; genus Chryseobacterium; species Chryseobacterium aurantiacum. The sequence continues at coordinate 212,081 of NZ_PXUE01000005.1, read as the reverse complement.
AGAGTGATGCTGATGGTTTATACTTGGCTTTTCACAATCAGAACAAAGTCATCGTCCAAAATTTTGTAGCCATAATCATAGATAAACCTATATTCTGAACCATTTTTATAAACTTTCAGGTTGGTGAAATACTCAGGATCAAAACCTAAGCCATCTAGTCTAGACTTTGCAACCTTTGTCTTACCATCGGTATTTATTTCTTTCAAGATACGGTAGTTCTTGCGAAGCTTGTTGTTCACATTTCGCATCAGGTTTGTAGAATCCTTGTTCTGCTTATTATTGTAGGCATTTCGGCAGGCATCGTTGCAGAATTTTTTATCAGACCTCCCGATTATTTTTTCGCCACATTCCAGACAATTCATATTTTTTATTTTTTCACTTTGTGTGCGTGTGCATGTTTTTTTCTCAATAATCTCATAAAACTGCTATGGGAAGGATAGCTTCTATTGGGCGTTATATTATTAAAAAATAAAGCCACAATCAGAAGAATAATACATCCTGAAAGAACAGGAGAAATGACATACCAATAGCCTAATTCCGGGATTTTTCCCGTAGAGCTCACAGCAATCAGTGCGGTGGCTCCACCAGGAGGATGCAGGGTTTTTGTATACTGCATCAACACAATAGAAAAAGCTACTGCCAGTGGAGCAGAAAGCCATATGATATCCGGAACGATCTGATAAACGGTAACTCCTACCAATGCTGAAAGAACGTGCCCACCTACCAGATTTCTAGGCTGTGCCAGAGGACTCTGAATGGCCCCATAAATAAGAACGCTTGAGGCACCAAAAGAACCGATTAGAAATATATTCTCAGTCTGTGCTAAAGAATGAGACTGAATAAACGCAATTAATCCAATTCCAAAAAAAGCACCTAAAAATGACCAAAAATGCTCCTTATAATCAACGAGAGTTTCCTTATAAATTACATATTTTGAGACTCTGAATGTTCTTTTTATTGTCTTCTTCATTTATTCTTCTTTATTTTTTTATAATTTGAATTAAATTTTCTACAAAAGGTCTGGTATAAGTACCATTTTCATCATAATCAGGATCCAGAATGGTAATCTCTATCCCAAAGCACAGCGGATTTTCAATCAGCGGCTCCAGTATTTCCTTAAGATCTTCATAACGGAGACCATCTTCCATTCTGCTGTCTACAGCAGGCATCAATTCATCTTTAAGTACATCTACATCAAGGTGGATCAAAAAACCATTTAGGCCTTTTTTATCAATCATTTTCAGGAAATCTTCAGCCGTTTTTTTGAATCCGATTTCTCTCAGGCTATCAAGGTCAAAATAATGGATATCAGAATTGATAATTTGGTTCACATATTCATCATCATCCGTTTCAGCATTTCCGCAGCAAAAAATATTTTCCTCTAAAAAGTAAGGCTTTTGCCCATCAATATTGGTGAGCTTTTCATGTCCTATTCCCGAAACAACAGCCAAATCCATTCCCGCAATTCCTCCGCTTGAAGAAAGCTGTGGTGGGATATAATCTGTATGGCCGTCCAGGTAAAAGAGCCCGAAATTTCCCAATTTTTTCAAAGCAACAGCATTGCCAATCAGAATACTGCAATCTCCACCAAGGATAATGTTAAAAGTGTTTTTACTATTTTTGAGAAGACAGTCAACTTGTTTTTTAGCATATTCAATAACTAGGTCTGCATTTCTGACGTTTGATTCCTCATCAAAATCCATGGAATACCTTGGAGCTTCCAGCCTGAAAATATTTTTAGGATCAATTCTTTTATGAAAATCAAATTTTATAAGCCAGTCCGGAAGCTTTCGGACACCAGGTTCAATCTCGTGTTCTTTTTTTGTTAGCCCCAAATTGAGAGGAAACTCAAAAATATTGATGTCCCTTTTCATAAATGAATTTTCACAAATATACGGAATTATCCGTTTGTAAATGGATAGTATTGCATAGGTCTTGATTTTTAATTTTTATATTTTAATGGGTTTTAATAGTAAATTATTCATGGTTTTTTAGGGGTGTATTTTATTGTCAATAAGTAAGTTATAGAAAAAGTGATAAATTCACTTAGTATTGAATTATAAATGTGTAATTTAAGAAGCATTAAACCAAAACCAAAACTATTACCATGAAAAATCAAGCAATAAAACCTGAAAATACTTTAAAAATGTTTGAAATATTGGGCGGTATGTGGATTGCAGGCTGTGTAAAGACTGCTGCAGAACTGAACATTGCAGACCGGCTTACTGAAGATCCAAAATCAATTTCCTTATTGGCAAAGGAAGTTCAAGCAAATGAAAAAGCGCTTTATCGAATTCTTAGGGCATTAAGCAGTGTTGGTATTTTTGTGGAACGAGAAGATAATGCCTTTGTATTGAATGATCTGGGGGCAACCTTGCAAAGTGACATACCCGGATCTGTGAAAGATTTTGTATTGGCTAATTTGGGAGAGCATTTTCCCGGCTTTATGAAACTTACTACCAGCGTTCAGACAGGGAAAGTCCCTTTTGAAGATGTTCATGGAATGAATCTTTGGGAATATTATAAAAAATATCCTGAGCTGGCTGCTACTTTTGGAAGAGGGATGACCGGATTATCCAACATGGAATTGGAAGGCATCATTGAATATTATAATTTCAAACCCTACAAAACTATTGCTGACATAGGCGGCGGAAATGGAATAATGATGTATACTATCCTGAATTCTGCGCCTGAAAGTTCAGGAATTATTTTTGATGAAGCTCATGTAATAAACGAAACCCTAAAATCAATCCCCGAAAATTTAAAAAACAGATGCACCACAGAAACCGGTAGTTTCTTTGATAAAGTTCCCAAAGGAGCGGATCTTTATACTATGAAATGGATTATCCATGACTGGAATGATGGTGAATGTATACAGATTTTAAAATTATGCTATGATGCTATGCCGAAAGGGGCGAGGTTGTTGATCATAGATGCTGTAATACCCGATCATTCTCAAAACGAACCTCATCTTGCAAAACTTTTGGATATTGTAATGATGGCCTGTCTTACCGGAAGAGAACGAACTTTAAGTGAATTTAAAACGATCGTAGAAAAAGCAGGTCTGAAATTGAACCGTCTCATTCATATTGGAACAGAAGCTAAAAGTATTATTGAATGCGTGAAAGAATAGGCGACTTCCTTAAAAACAAATATCCGACAACAAACGAATACAAATGAATTTAAATAGTTTATAACCGACTGATCCTTGGTGATATTCCAAACTTTGCAACAGAGATTTGAGAAAACAGTGAACGTCTCCTATCTGAAAATATTAATCTTTAAAAATCTAAAAGTTATGTCACTAAGAAACAAAGTAACATTAATTGGTTACACAGGTAAAGAAGTTGAAATGGTAAACTTCGATAATGGAAATGTAAAAGCAAGTGTATCTTTAGCTACCAGCGATCATTACACAAATGCTAAAGGCGAAAAAGTAGAAGAAACACAATGGCACAATCTGATTGCTTTTGGAAAGACAGCAGAAATTTTTGAAAAATATGTTCCTAAGGGAAAAGAAATTGCCATAGAAGGAAAGCTTACATACAGATCATATGATGATAAAGAAGGCGTTAAGCGATATATTACAGAGATTCGTGCAGACGAGATCCTGCTGTTAGGCGGTAAATAATTATAAAAACACAAATGATGAAAGTAAAAGTTTTTAAAATCAGACTTCCTGAGGAATTGCTCTACAAGGATCAGAAGATGCTGGATGATTTTCTGGAAGCAAACGAGATTATAAAAGTAGAAACAGCTTTTGTAAATGATGAATGTTATTGGTCTGTTATTCTGTATTTTGAAGAACAAAAACTGCTAAAGAATACAGTAAAAGAACCAAAGGTTACTAAATACTCTGCAGAAAATGATTCTTTAAGTTATGATGAAGAACAGATCCTCAATGCTCTGAAACTTTGGAGATCTGAGAAAGCAAGGGAGCAGGATCTCCCGGCTTACTTTATTGCAAGCAACAAAGAACTTGTATCAGTAGCCAAGTATAAACCTGCAAAAAAGGAAGAATTGCTTGATATTAAAGGGTTTGGGAAGCATAAGATTGAAAATTATGGGGAAGAAATCCTGGAAATCTTGGAAAGTGTTTGATTTTTCAGAATAAATGACCCTGTAATTAAAAAGCTGAGGAAGATTATTTCTTCGGCTTTTTATACTGTGTAAATTCCTTGTAATTCCGTACTTTTGCGTATATCAAAATGACATATAAGAAATGAAGCCAAGTTTAGCAAAAGGAACGAGAGATTTTACGGCACAGGAAGTTTCCAGAAGAAAATATATCATCAATATTTTACAGAATAATTTTGAATTATTCGGGTTTCAGCCATTGGAGACACCAAGTTTTGAAAATCTTTCTACTTTAACAGGAAAGTACGGGGAAGAAGGAGATCGTCTAATTTTTAAAATTCTGAATTCAAGTATTAATGAAGCGAAGGAAGACAAAAAGACCCAAATGCTTCATGACTTTCAAAGAGCGTTGGAGAAACCTTTCAGTTCAGATACCCTTACAGATAAAGCGCTTCGTTATGATCTTACTGTGCCTTTTGCAAGATTTGTAGCCATGAATCATGGTAAATTAACATTTCCATTCAAAAGATTTCAGATACAGCCGGTATGGAGAGCAGACAGACCTCAAAAAGGAAGATATAGAGAATTTTACCAATGTGATGCAGACGTAGTAGGAAGCGAAAGCTTATTGCAGGAAGTTGACTTGGTTCAATTATATCTGAAGTCATTCTCTGATTTGAAAGTTCCTGTAACAATTCATATGAACAATAGGAAAATCCTTTCCGGATTGGCCGAATATGCAGGAATTACAGATAAACTGATTGATTTTACCGTTGCTTTAGACAAGCTCGATAAAATTGGAAAAGACGGAGTTGTTAAAGAACTATTGGAAAGAGAAATTTCTCAGGAATCTATTGATAAATTAGATTTCTTATTTGAACAATCTGATGATGCACTAGAAAATCTTCTTCAACTGAAAGAAAAGTTTGTTGGTAACGAAATTGGATTACAGGGTGTGGAGGAATTAGAGTTTGTTCTTACTCAATCCTTAAACTTAGGGGTTGATATGCAGAATCTGGTATTCAATATTACGCTGGCAAGAGGACTTGATTATTATACCGGAGCAATCTTTGAAGTGAAAGCTGATGAGGTAGCAATGGGTTCCATTGGAGGTGGTGGTAGATATGATAACCTTACAGAGGTTTTCGGGGTGAAGAATATTCCGGGAATAGGAATCTCATTCGGATTGGATAGAATTTATTTAGTAATGGAAGAATTAAATTTATTTCCAGAAGAAGCGACTTCCAAAACAGAATATCTATTTGCTAATTTTGGAGGAGAAGAAACCACTGAAGCACTAAGGCTGATTATGCAGCTAAGAGGAAAAGGAGTTTCAGCAGAACTATACCCTGAAAGCGCAAAAATAAACAAGCAATTTACCTACGCTGAAAAGAAAGGAATTAAAAACCTTGTCTTCCTTGGTGAAGAGGAAATAAAAAATGGAACAGTAACCTTTAAAAATCTTGAAGCCGGAGAACAGAAAACGGTTTCTTTAGAAGAGTTTTTGGGATAAAAAATAATTTTATAGATAATGGAACAGCTCAAGGTCTTTTATAAAGAACAACCTTGAGCTGTTTTTATTAAAATTTAATAAATTCAGACTTAGAAAACAATCTTAATTTTTTATTTTTAGGAAAGAGTTGATGCAAAATATAAGATACCAAGTTCAATATATTAACCCAAATTTACTAGTATGGGGAGTAGAGTATATTGATCAGCTTCCGGATATTTTGATGGAAGGTGAAAAAATAATTCATATTATTGACGGACTATATAATGAAAATGCAACGTTGCTTTTGTCAACTGGCACTCGGTTGATTTTTAAAGAATTAGGAACAGATAGTGTGGAAGTAGTACCCCATGAAAGAATAGTAAAAATAGATTATCTGCAACCTCTGATAAAAATAAGTACAGAAGACAATACCTTTCAATTTGAAACTGCCGATCTAAAGCTTGCCTTGGGGTTTTGTAAAAAGGTAAATGCAGCCCTTGGATATCAGGAAGCAGAAGAATCTGAAGTACCTGTTCTTGAACTTTTGGATCAATTGGGAAAGCTTAGAGAAAACGGAGTACTTACTGATGAAGAATTTGCAGAACAAAAGAAAAGGCTTTTAGAAAAACTATAAGCCATTTTGTATGTGATTTTTATTAATGTCTTAAAAGAGGCTGTGTGCTGCACCTGAAAGAACCTCCAAAGCTCCTGCTTATTGAAAAATCAATATATTCTACTGTGATGCCTTGCTGCTCAACTTGCTTACCTAAATGCTTAAATGCAGGATCAGTAATATAAACATCTTGAGATATGGGAAGTCCATTTGTAGCCAGATTCATTGCTTCATTTAAAGTTACATCTATTTTTTTCCAATTTCTTAATGTGGGAGGAAGTCCATCTATAAAGGCTTCTTCACAAACAATCATTAATCCGTCTTTTACCAACCCAAGAGCACAATCAAGATGAAGAATATCCGGATGTAACCTAATTTCTTCCACGGTGTAACCTGATGGTTTTAAAAGTTTTCTTAACCATTCAATTCCCAGCTTGTTGGATGCCAATCCTGAATTTCCAACGAAAACCTGTTGGCCGAGGATTAAAACATCTCCACCCTCCAAAAAAGGTCCTTTCCCTAGAGTGCTATCTTCTGGATCAGAAATTTCAGGTTGCGGAACAGCAATATAACAACAATCCTGCGGATAAATTTCCTGAAGAAATAAATCCCGTACAGGAAAGACTTCATTCCTCCTATGCAGAAAACGAAGTGATGATTCCACAACAAAATTCCCAACAGTAAAAAAAGGATCTCTTACAAAAAAATTAGAGTATCCTGCATTTCCTACGGCACTTTTCTCAGCATGAGTAAGCTTACGAGGACGAATAACCTCTACATCATATTTTTCCAGAATTTTCTTTAAGTTTTCCCTCTCTGTTTCCCATTGTTTTTGAAGTTCCGGAATGGCTTCAGCATAATCTTTTCCCTTGTTCTCAAAATTTTCATGAACGGCCTCCTTAGATAAGAATCGCAGGTCTTCCGGACGAGGTTCTTTTGGAAAACCAAATTCAGATTGGGCGAGTACTACCTTTTTCAGGGGAGCAAATTCATTTTCAACAAAAATCATAGGATGCGGTTTTAAGTTTAAACCATATCAATTTTCAAACCGTAGCCTTATGGAACACTTTAAAAATTAAATTTCAATCAAAAATAAATGTAAATAGCAGAATAAGGCATGCAAATTTTAATTGCAAGAGAAAAAAAGTCTGAAAAACGATAAGATTTGAATATTTTTGAAGGTAAAATTCGGATCAGAATTTGTATTTTGGGTCGATAATAGAAAATAGAGTAAAAAGATATATTCTGTTTTAATAAAAAACTTTTAAACATAAAACCAGATGAATATTATTTGTGCATTATGCGGAACACCGCTAACGTCTACGGATATGCTTGTAGGAAAAAATAAACTTGCAGATGGCGGTTACCTATGTGCTGAATGTTTTAATAAAGCAATTACGATCAATAGGGATCTTATCAATAATCTTGATCAGTTTTATTTCGCTGAAATTACAGGAATGTTCCTTAAAAGTAAAATTGATGCAAGCCAAAATCCCGGCAGCTCTCCCTATGCAGGATCTAATAATTTTGAATATGATGCACCAACCAGACTTGACGAAATCAAAGACCAGATTGTAGCCCTTAATGCCAGGCTAAGTGTCTTGGCCAATGAAGAGGTAAATGAACTTGATAAAGTTCTTGACGGAGATGAAAGATTGGTCGCCATTGCAGAATGTATCGATCTTCATAGTAAAAGGGAGGGAATTATTTTTTCAACCCAGAGAAGAGTGATTTTCATGGATAAAAAGTTCTTGGGAGGAATTGTGAAGAGAGAGTTCACCCATCAGGATATTGTATCTTTAGAACAGGTTGAAAATCTTTTGTATTCTATTCTGAAAGTCAATACGAGAGGAGGTGCAGCTGAATTTAAACTGCATAATAAGAGTGATGGAAGAGCATTTTGTAATATCGCAAACGGGCGTATTAACGAACCGACAAAGCCGCTCAGTCAGCAACCAAGACAACCACAACCTTTGTATCAGAATACGCAGGCTCAGCCCTCACAAGCTTCCCTTAATGCTTCAAAAGAATCTCCGGAAGTGATTTTTTCACAGTTGGAAAAGCTTGGGAAACTAAGAGAAATGGGAGTTTTAAGTGAAGAAGAGTTTACTGCTCAAAAAGCAAAGCTATTAGAAAGGCTTTAAAAACTTTTCAAGTACGGAAAAACAAATGATATACATTTCGATTGAAAATGAATCATAATTTGTAATTTGATTGGATATAAATTGGAACAGGTTGTTTTTATCTCTGTTTTGATTTAAAATTTTTTAAAAATAAAAGCTAGAATGAACACAAATTGTGCTCTGTGTGGAAATCCATTAACACCCATGGATACAGTGCTGGGAGAAAATAAACTTGCAGACGGCGGTATTCTGTGTAATAAATGTCTGAATAAAGCAACCAGTATTAATAAAGACCTTGTATACGACCTTGGTAATTATAGTTTGGTGCAGGTAAGAGATATTGTACTGGGTGAAAGCATAGAAGAAAAAGAAGAGGAAATAGAGCTGGAACCTGTGGTAGATACCTCGGTATCACGAACGGTAGTGACATTTTCCCATTCATTTCAGATAAATTTTGGTAAAAAAGAGCCTGAAAAACCTACAAGGTTAGACGAAATAAGGAATCAACTTACCGCCTTAAATCCTCTAATCAGTATTTTTGCAAATGCTGAGATCAATGCACTGGCCAATGTTTTGGATAAAAACGAAAGACTTATTGCCATTGCTGAGGGAAAATATCTGAATAATAATCTGGATGGGATTTTAGTTTCAACAGAACGCAGGGTGATATTTATAGATAAAAACCTCTTAGGCAATGCCAGGGAAAATGAATTTCTTCATCACAAGATTGTCTCGGTACAGCATAGCTACGGATTGGTTTCTTCCGAATTGAAACTATATACAAACGAAGGAATAAAAGCCGAGTTTAAGCTTAATAACCGAAATGCTGCAAAGTCTTTTTATGAAGCCATACAAATCTATATATGCAGCCCTCAAAACCCCTTAAGGCCACAACATCAGGAATCAATAAGAGAAGAAGATGCAGGAGCTGTCTTTGAAAAGCTGGAGAAGCTCGGGAAATTGAGAGAAAATGGTATTTTAACCAATGAAGAATTTGAAATGCAGAAAAAAAAGCTGCTGGATAAATTATAAAAAAACAAGAAAATGAGTAATAACTGTTCATTGTGCAAAGCAGAATTAACGTCTATGGATACGCTTCTAGGAGAAAATAAGCTTGCAGACGGTGGTGTTTTGTGTAATAAATGTTTAGATAAAATAAGTTATATCAATCAGGAACTGCTGTATAATCTTAATAAGTTTGGGATTGATGATATTAACAACATGATAGAAAACAAGAAAGCAGAGCAGAATCAACCTATAATTGCAGAAGAAAATCTCCCTGCGACTACGGATTCTGAACCTCAAAGTATTTCTCGAGAAGTCTATAAACGCAGAAAGCAAAAAATAAAATACGAACTTGAAAGTCTTAATGTAAACCTTTCTGTGTTTACCAAAGGTGAAATTAAGGAACTTCCTAACCTTATTCCCGAAGATGAAAAGATTATTGCAGTTACAGATGCTCAGTTTGTAAAGACATTAGATGCCGGAATCCTGGTTGCAACACAAAAAAGAATGCTTTCCGTATCAAAATCGATGTTTGGGGCTGCAAAGATCATTGATTATCCCAATCACAGTATTAAATCTGTAAGTTTTGTTACAGATCCGCGATCACCAATTATTAAACTTCATTTGGATGAAAGAGTAATAGAGTTCGAGTGCTACCTTGATAGAGAAGATGCCGAAAAATTTTATGATACGATAAAGGGAATGTATAATAACCAGCCTCAGCAAACACAAACGAATCCTGCAGTACAAAATAAGACACAACCCAAAAACATAAAAAGATTATCAACAGAAGAAGTTTTTGAACAGTTAGAAAAATTGGGAAAGCTAAGGGAAAGTGGAGTTTTGACAGATGCAGAATTTGCAGAACAAAAAAAGAAGCTTTTGGAACAACTTCAATAATATAAGTGATAAGCCTCTGTAGGGTTATTATATTTTCATTGTCTCTAAAATCTAATGTTTTATTGAATTAAATTATTTTATTGCCGGGAAATAGTAATTTAGGCCCATAAACTACTGCTATGAGTAAAAAATCAAGATTAGACGAAATAAAAGAAGAACTTGAACAACTGGATATTAATCCAACCTTTTTTGCAAGAAAAGAAATCCGGGAATTACCCGATATACTGTCAGATGATGAGAAGATAGTTTATCTTGTTGAGGGCCGAAATAAAATTACAACGCATCATATTATCTTAGTAGCGACTGACAGAAGATTGATCTTTGTAGATAAAGAATTTATGTATGGGCTAAAAGTTGAGGACTTTTCTTACAGTAAAATAAGTTCCATACAATATGAAACCGAATTGATGCTGGCTTCCATAGATATTCATGTTTCGGATGATATTGTAGAAATTGATGGAGTAGGAAAGTATGACGCAGAATTATTCTGTGAAAAAGTCAGAGATTTTATGTCCCGCCCCAAAGAATATTTCCAAGGTAAATCTGAGCCAAGCACCTTGGATAAGTTAGAACAGCTGGGAAGGCTTAAAGAGAATGGGGTGCTAAGCGAAGAAGAATTTACCGAGCAGAAGAAAAAACTACTTGGTGAATGATTTGAAAACAAATTTAGTGACTGCTTTTCAGGAGGTCTTTCTACTTATGTTATGAATCTTTTTGAAATATAAGAATCAAAAAAGTCATCGCGTAATTACGATGACTTTTTCTATATATGAATGTTAAAAAAAACTACTTTCTGTTTTTTAGTTTAAAGAATCTTCAGCCTTTGTTTTAGCTTCATCTACTTTAGTCTGAACTTGAGAAGCAACGTCATTGGCTTTATTTTTAATGTCATTTCCCCATTTGTTAAGATTATCCTTTGCTGTATTAAGTTTATCCTTTACAGCCTGTTGATCTTCAGGAGTTGAATTCTTATATTTCCAATAAGCTAAAGCACCTAATCCTAGTAAAGCTAATAAGCCTTTTGTTTTGTTTCCCATGATTTCTATTTTTAAGATTTAATATTAAAATTTGTTATTAATAAACATGTAAAATACGTGCCAAAAAATTAAGCAGAATTATAAAAAAATGTTAAAATTAAGAAAAGGTTTCAAAATTTTCACCGTCAAAGCTGGCAAAAACCATAGTAGGATATGAATCTTGATGATAAACATTTCCCTCTTTATCAATAGCGATGGCCCCTGCAAATCCGTCAATGGTTTTAAGTTCATCAAAAGTTCTATTGAATGCAGCTTCTAAACTCATTCCGTCTGTAACTCTTGTCACAATCTTTGCAGCAGTGGCATTGCTTACAATATCTTCTCCCACACCCGTACAGCTTACCGCGCAAAAAGCATTGGCGTAATTTCCGGCCACTGTGGCAGAATCTGAGATTCTCCCCGGAATTTCAAAGCCTTTTCCCCCTGTAGAAGTAGCCACAGCAAGTTTTCCATCCTTATCAATAGCAACACAGCCAACTGTACCTTTTCCTCCATTATGAAGTTTTGCTTCATATTCGTTTCTTCTTTGCGGTATTTCTGTAGAAAAATTCTCAAACCCATGCGCCGTAGCGTACTTTTTTGCACCTTGTCCACCTAAAACCCTGTCATCTTCCCCAATAAGGTCCTTGGCTACAAAAATAGGATTCTTTACATCCTGAATATTAATGACACCGCTTAGCTTTTGAGTTTCACCATTCATAATGGCGGCACTCATACGGATTACCCCATCACTTTGAATTTGGGAACCAATCCCCGCATTATATAAAGGATCGTCTTCCAATAAAGAAACTGCATAGGCAACCGCATCAAAGGCTGTATGAGTCTGAAGATATTCGAAGGCCTTTTGGGCTATTTGCTTTAAAGAGTCTTGTTTTGCTGTTTTTACCTCATGGCTTTGATCGCTTTCCGAAAAAAAACCGCCGTGGATGATGATTTTCATAAAATATATGTGATAGTTAATAGATAGTAGAGCTTTATCATTGAAATAATAACTCAACAATATTAATAAATTTCGCTAATAAAAAATATTAATAAGGTTTAATTTTCCTATATCTTTTCTGAATAGCTCAATAGTTCTCAATAATAGACATAGCTATTTTACGAGAGCGTACACTTCTGGTTCAAAAAGTATATTAAGATGACAGAAAAAAAGGTCACTGTCCTCATTACATTCTAAGTTATAATCTTATTTGGAGATAATATGATTTTTAGCATAAAAATTTAAAAAAAATATTAAATAAGATATTTTTATCCGATTTAAATTTATCTTTGTTTCAGAAAACACAAGAACGCTTATGGCTACACATTTATCCAACGCCCATAGAATACTATTTCTGAATACACTGGCTTTTACCGTTTGTTTTGCCTGTTGGACCCTGAATGGAGTTTTAGTGACTTATCTGGTAGATAATAACATCTTCAACTGGTCGGTAGTTGAAACAGGTTGGCTTCTTGGTATTCCTATTCTTACAGGTTCTATCATGAGGCTACCTTTAGGAATCCTTACAGATAGATATGGCGGGAAAAATGTTTTTTCCATACTGTTATTATTATGCAGTATTCCTTTGTTTCTACTTTACTTTGCTAATTCCTATTGGGTCTATTTTGTATTGAGTGCTTTATTTGGAATGGTAGGTACCGCCTTTGCAGTAGGTATTGCTTTTACCTCCGTATGGTATCCTAAAGAATGGCAGGGAAGAGCCTTGGGGATTTTCGGAATGGGAAATGCCGGTGCAGCATTAACAACTTTCTTCGCCCCGACCTTACTTAATTTTTTGTCTAAAAATGATCCCGAAAACGGTTGGAGAATGCTTCCCGTACTATACGGAATCACCCTGATTATTATTGGACTTATCTTTATATTTCTTGTTAAAAATAAAAAAGCAGAATCCCAAAATAAATCTATAGGTCAGCTTCTGTTGCCACTTTCCAAAATAAGGGTATGGAGATTCGGATTGTATTACTTTCTTGTTTTTGGGTTGTTTGTTGCGTTCTCTCAATGGCTATTGCCTTACTATGTAAGTGTTTATAAAACCTCTTTGGTTTTAGGAGGACTCTTAAGCTCTGCTTTTAGTTTGCCTAGTGGGGTAATCAGAGCGTTGGGAGGGTATTTGTCAGATAAATTCGGAGCCAGAAAAGTAATGTACTGGGTACTGTATTCATCTTTGATCCTTAGTGGTTTTCTTATGCTCCCTAAGATGGAAATTATGACTCCGGGAAAAGGAATTACGGCTAAAAAAGCAGGTGTTGTCAGTACTGTAACTGCTAATGAAATAGTTCTGGGAAGTGAACATCTTAGCATCCAATCAAAACCTGAAGTCCCCCAACATACTTCTGTATTGCCGGAAACTTTTTCGTGGCAACAAGTATTAGTACAACAAAACGAAAAAGTACAAAAAAAACAGCTTTTAGCACAAGGAATTACCCTTATCAAATTTGAAGCCCACATCTGGATATTTTCTATTCTCGTTATCCTCATTGGAATTATATGGGGTATTGGTAAAGCTGCCGTTTACAAGCATATCCCGGAATATTTTCCTAACGAAGTAGGTGTTGTAGGTGGAATGGTAGGGCTGATAGGCGGGCTGGGTGGTTTCATAGGACCTATCCTTTTTGGCTACCTCCTTGACTTTTCGGGATTGTGGACAAGTTCATGGATGTTTGTATTTGCTGTTTCGGCAGTCTCCCTGTTTTGGATGAATAGGGTAATTAAGAAAATGACAAATCAGGAAGCACCCCATCTCAAAGACAGGTTTGAACACCTGCCTTAGATTCATTAATAATTTCTAATCAAATAATAATACATTATGAATAATTCACAATGGTTATCCAATTATGACCCTACCAATGAAGAGTTCTGGAACAGTAAAGGGAAAAAAATTGCATGGAAAACCCTTACAGTAACTACTACAGCATTGCTTTTTTCCTTTGCAACATGGTTTTTATATAGTGTTGTGGTAATTAAACTTCCGCAGATTGGATTCAAGTTTTCAGATGACCAGCTCTTCTGGCTGGCTGCAATGCCCGGCCTTGCCGGGGGGATTTTGAGAATCATCAATACTTTCCTTATTCCTATTTATGGAACAAGAAAAGTCATTACAATAAGTACCCTCATAAAAATTATTCCTCTTCTTATGTTGGGATTTGCAGTGATGGACCCACAGACTTCATTTTCCTATTTTATGATTATAGGCTTTTTATTAGGAATTGGAGGAGGAGACTTTTCCTCTTACATGCCTTCCACGTCATTGTTTTTTCCAAAAAAGAAAGCGGGAACAGCATTGGGTATACAGGCCGGTATTGGTAATTTTGGAGTAAGCCTTGTACAGCTGTTATCTCCTTTTATCATTAGTTTAAGCTTATTTTCTTTTTTAGGCGGGGGAGAAATCATTACTGAAACCGGAAAGAAAATTTACCTTGAAAATATTGCATTCATTTATATAATACCATTGCTAATTACAGGGATCTGGGCATGGTTCTCTTTAAAAAGTATTCCTGTAATGGCTACTTTTAAAGAACAACTGGATATTTTTAATGATAAGCATACGCTATATTGTACCATGACCTACATTATGACTTTTGGGGTTTTTGCAGGACTTTCAGCCTCTTTTCCGCTTATGATAAAGAATCTTTACGTTCCTTTAGACAAAGACCTTGATCCTCTGAAATATGCATTTTATGGACCTTTGATTGGTTCTGCCACAAGGATTATTTTTGGAAAAGTAGCAGATAAAATAGGAGGAGCTTTTCTTACCCATATTACAGGCCTTTGCTTAATTCTTCTCTTTTTAACCCTTATTTTTGGAGGATATCTTACACCAAACAGTAAAGAAGATTTCTCTTCATTCTTAGCCATTATTCTCTGTATATTTTTCTTTACAGGAATTGGGAATGCTGCCACT
Source organism: Chryseobacterium aurantiacum (assembly GCF_003020585.1). GTDB lineage: Bacteria > Bacteroidota > Bacteroidia > Flavobacteriales > Weeksellaceae > Chryseobacterium > Chryseobacterium aurantiacum. The sequence continues at coordinate 196,932 of NZ_PXUE01000005.1, read as the reverse complement.
TTCAAACAGTATCCGGTCATTTTTTCAAAATCTCCGAGAAAGGCAGCAGGTGTCATTGGATGGACAGCAGCTGTAGCAGCTTTTGGACCGTTTGTCTTCAATGTTCTGATTAATCAGTCAAGGATCATTTCAGGGGATGCACGCTTATTTTTCTGGTTTCTGATTGCCGGCTGTGTAATGGCTACTTCTGTGAATTGGTATTTCTATGTAAGAAAAGGTTGTGAAAGACCTTGCTAAAAGAATCAATATAAAAGATAAAACTCTCAAACAAATGGTAAAAAAAATAATTATTGCCGGGATTTTAACTTTCGCGTTCAGCAATGCCCACGCTCAGATGGACAGTCTGAAAATGAATTTTGACCTGAGAAGCCGTGGAGAATTGGATAATGGAGTAAAGACTCTTATCCCCAAAGGTAAATCTGCCGAAACTACGATATATTCCAGAGCGAGGCTAGGGGTAGATTATTATTACAAAAACCTGGAGATCTACTTTTCTGCACAGGATGTGAGAACATGGGGCGAGACTGCTTCTACTACGGGAAAAAATCAAAACTTTATATTGAATGAGGCTTGGGCAAAATACCAAATCTCTTCAAAAGTAGGAGTGAAATTGGGTAGGCAAATACTTTCTTATGATGATCAAAGATTAATAGGACCATTGGACTGGAGTATGCAGGGAAGAAGTTTTGATGCTGTAAAAGGGATATTCAATTTAAATAAAAATTCAAAGCTGGAAGCCGTAGTCACCTATAATAATGACGATAATGATGCTAATGACAGTAAAGAACGTGAAATTTATGGTATTGCAGAAAGTGAGGAAATTACCAAATCTCTTCAGGTTCTTCATTATCAATATTCCAATTCCAATCAATTTCAGTTCTCTACGATTGTGATGAATAACGTACTCCAAAACCTTTCAGGGGCACATTATGATATGTTGACCGTAGGAGTGAACTTCAAAAAGTATTTTGGAAATATTGGAATATTTGGCTCTACTTACTATCAGACAGGGAAAAATACACAGGCACAAAGTAAATCTGCCTATCAATTTTCCCTAAATGCAGACTTTATCATCAGTTCAAAATTCCATGGTATAATTGGAACAGAGTGGTTATCCGGAAAAAATTATGATACTTCTTCTGGCAAGAACAAGTCGTTTAGCCCACTATATGGTACTAATCACATTTTTAATGGTTATATGGATTATTTTTATGTGGGGAATTATTTCAATAGTTTTGGACTGAATGACTATTATCTGAAAACCACTACCAAATTGAGTCCGAATTCTATACTGACTGCCAATCTGCATGCCTTTACTTCCAATGGTAAGCTGGGGAAAACAGCAAAAAATGAAAACATTTCCTCTTATTTAGGAACTGAAGTCGATTTCGTATTTCAGCACCAGTTTGGAAAGATCATTACATTACATCTTGGACATTCTTTTATGTTCGGAAGCAAAAGCATGGAATTTATCAAAAACAATTATCAGCCTAAAGACTTACAAACATGGTCATGGATAGGGATTAAAATTGCACCCCAATTTAAATTGAAATAAGTTAATCAAAAGGCTGCTCTTATGAGGCAGCCTTTTATAGTACCATGATCATTAATGCACATAAACATTATGTGCATTAATGATTTTTCTATCATGAATGTAAATATAGAAAGGGATTAATGCCCATAATGATTATGTGTTCATAATATTTTTTTTATCTTTGGTTTCGAGAAAAAACTTAAATATAAAAGAGTTCTTTTCAAAATTTATTCATACAATACATCTAAAAAAGAGATGATAATTTTTTCAAATACCTGCCAATATGCCATCAAAGCCTGTATTATTCTGGCTTTGGAAAAGAGGAAAATTGGTATTATTGAAATATCTGAACAGATTGGAACTCCTACTGCATTTACTTCAAAAATTCTTCAGCAGCTCACCAAAAACGGTCTTATTTCTTCGGGAAAGGGAAGAGGAGGCGGATTTTATTTAGATGATAAGCAATATGAAGAGCTTAGTATCAGAGATATTTATGAAAATTTTGAAGGGAAAGAAGTTCTTTCTTCCTGTCTTCTCGGCTTAAAAGAATGTGGAGGGCACAATCCATGCCCTATTCATCATGTTGCTGCCCAGATAAAAGAAAAACTGATGATTATGTTTCAGTATAAAATCAAGGATCTGAAAGATTTTGGGAATGTAATGATTTAACCTTCTTACTATTTTAGCAGAGATCTATATAAGAATCATAGATGTCCATAAAGTCTTTTTCATTGTGGCTGATGATAAAAATAGTAGATCTGTTTTGCTGGTGATAGCTGATGATTTCCCGAGCCATTTTTTCTCTCATTCTCTCATCCACTGCTGAAAGAGGTTCATCCAAAAGTACAATTGATGATTGCTGCGCCAATGCTCTTGCCAAAGCAACCCTTTGCTGTTGTCCACCAGATATTTTAGAAATCCTCTGATTTTTTAGGGTTATGAGTTCAAATTCTTCCAAAAGATGATCTATATACCTTACATCTTTTTCTTTTTGGGCAAAAGCTATATTTTCCCTAACTGTCATATTTGGGAATAACGCATAATTCTGGAACATAAGAGCTGTTTCTCTTTTCTGAGGAGGAATAAAAATACTATTTTTCCTATCAACAAGCGTTTTTTGATTAACGGTAATAGAGCCATAATCCGGCCATATAATTCCTGCGATCATTCTGAACAGAGTTGTTTTTCCGGCTCCTGATGGCCCCGAAACACGAACAAAACTGCCTTCTTGAAGCTGCGTATCTACTTTAAGCTGTATAAGGCCTTCCGTTGTAAGAATCTGATGTTGAATATCAATTTTAATCATCTGTACACATTAAGTCTGAATTTTCGGTTTACACTATATACCAACAGTAATATGAGGAAAGAGAGGATAAAGAGGATCAAGGCATATTGGTTTGCTGCTTCGAAATTCAAAGCCTGAACCTGATCGTAGATGGCTACGGAGGCTATTCTTGTTTCTTTTGGAATATTTCCTCCTACCATCATTACAATACCAAATTCTCCTATACAATGAGCAAATGTAAGAGCAATACCTGTGATTATGGATGGCTTGATATTAGGAAGCAAAACTTTAAGAAAAGTAATCCATTTTGATTTCCCCATTGTATAGGAAGCTTGCCGAAGCTCATCCGGCAGAGCAGCAAAACCATTTTGTAAAGGCTGAATCATAAAAGGAATATTGGCAATGATACTGGCAATAAGAATTCCCTGAAATGAAAAAGCCAGATGTACATTAAAAGCACTATACATAAACTTCCCCAGTGCATTTTCGGGGCTGAATGCCACCAAAAGGTAATATCCCATTACGGTAGGCGGCAAAACCATAGGCATGGAAAAAAGAGCTTCTATCACTACCTTCATTTTGAAACGGGAATAAGCAAGCCAATAAGCAGCCGGAAGCCCTAAAATAATTAGAGCTAAGGTAGTTATCAAAGCAAGCTTGCCCGTTAAGAATAAAGTGTATATAAAATCCTGATCCATTTTTATTGTAGGTTATATTAATGTGCTATGGTTCCGTAGCCATATTTTAGCCATATTTCATCTGCTTTTTTACTGGTCAGATAACTGAAAAAATGTTGAGAAAGAGTTATATTTTTTCCTTTGATGACCACACCGCTTTGGGCAATGGGTGAACTTTCTTTGGACAATTCATAATACTTTCCTTTTTGATTCATTTCTTTATTGAGGGCATTGGATAAGGCTATAAAAGCAATGTCAGCATTGCCCGAAGAGGCAAATTGGGCAGCCTGGCTGATGTTTTCTGCCCAAACAATTTTATTTTCTACTGCAGTATACAGCCCTGATTTCTGCAAAGTTTCCACCGCATTTTTTCCGTAGGGAGCAATTTTTGGGTTGGCAATGGCAATCTTACGAATCTTAGGATCTGAAAGGGCTTCAAGACCTTTGGATACATCTATATTTTTACTCCAGACGGCCAGTTTCCCATAAGCATAGATTTTGCTTTTATCGGCTGTTTTATTGGCCTGCTTCAACTTTTGAGGGAAGTTGGTATCTGCGGAAAGAAAGAGGTCATAAGGAGCACCATTTAAGAGTTGCTGGGCAAGCATTCCCGACGAACCAAATGTAATTTCTATTGTACAGCCCGGATTATCCTTAATATAGCTTTGCTTCAAAACCATTAATACGTCTCTTAAATTAGCGGCTGCCGCCACTGAGAGAGAAGTAGATTCACTGACAGGCTTTTTATCTGCTTTTTTACAGCCCATGAAAAGGAGTAGAAATGAAAAAGCAAAAAATAAGATATTGTTACAAACTGATTTCATACATGAATTATAAATTTAAATTGGCCTTATGGGTTCAAAAATATTCAATCCTTTTGTCGTAAAAAGATAGTTAATGCTGCCCTCCGTTTATTATTTTGTACAGATGCAGAGCAGCCGGGAAAATAGCATCCATAGATTCAGAGGCGCCTCTGGTAGAACCAGGTAAGGCAATAACTAATGAGTCTCCCACTGTACCCGCTAAGCTTCTGGAAAGCATGGAGTAGGGTGTGCGCAATTGCCCGTAATTCCTCATCGTTTCAGCTATTCCGGGGATTTGTCTTTCCAGGATAGGATATAAAGCTTCCGGTGTAACGTCTCTTTTAGAAAGACCGGTACCTCCAGTAATGAGGATAAGATTGATCCCTGCTGCTACGCTTTCTTTTACTGTAGCACGAATATCTTCTACTTCATCAGGAATAATGATATAATTTTCGATATCTACCTTATTTTTTTTCAGGTTGTCAATGATGGCTTTTCCTGCACTGTCTTGTTTTTTTCCTGCAAAAATACTGTCGGAGCAAACGATGACGGAGGCTTTTAATCCTTCTCCCGAATCTTTGATGTCTGATTTTCCTCCCTTTTTATCAATAAGCCGAATATTTTGGATTTCAATATTTTTATCAATGGGCTTCAGCATGTCATATATCGTTAATGCCACTACAGAAGCCGAATGCATGGCTTCCACTTCCACACCTGTTTTATAAATGGTATGAATTTCTGAAGTGATGGTGATATTTTGTTCTTTTATTTCAAAATTGATAGAGGCATATTCTATAGGCAGGGGATGGCAGTCCGGAATAAGGTCACTTGTCCTTTTAGCCGCAAATAATCCTGCGGTTTTGGCCATTTCAAAAACGTTGCCCTTTGGGACCTTGTTATTCAGGATGGCATCAATGGTTTCGTGCGAGCTTACCGTTACTGTTGCTTCGGCAATTGCTTTTCTTAATGTGTATGATTTGTGGGTAATGTTTATCATAATTGTTTATTTTCTTTCCATGTATGGGTATGATCTTCAAATATTTCTTTTCCCCAGATGGCAACTTCTTTTTTTACACGGTCTACTATTTCATCACAGGCTTTAATGGCCTCTTTACGATGAGGTGATGAGGTGAATACAAAAAAACAGATTTCACCTTTTTGTATTTTTCCCAAAGAATGATAGATGTGAGCGCAGGATAAACCGTATTTGGAGATCACTTCCTCTCTGATATCATAAGCGCTCTGGAGTGCCCATTCCTGATAGGCGGTAAATTCTATGGAGTTGACTTTTTTTCCATCTGATTCATCTTCACGCACCTGTCCAAGAAAGATGCTATGTCCTCCTATTTGAAGCTTAGAAGAATGTTTCCTGATACTTTCTGCAACAAAATCCGGATTGATGGGACCTTCTATAAATATGTTTTTAATTTTTTTCATCTTCTATTGATTTTGCTCCCGAAGGATAATGTTTAATATTTTTTTCAGGTAAAAAAGATTTTGCCGTTTCCATTGCTTTCCTGCTTCGGGCTCCTGAAGCACAGATAAAGCAGATATGATTAAATTCTTTTAAGGTTTCTATATTTTCATTCAAAACAGATAAAGGAATTTCTTTAAGCTTAATTTCCGATAACCTTGGGTATTCATCAATTTCCCGGACATCCACTAAAACAGACTGTTCTTCTTTTAGGAATTTCTTTAATTGAACAGGAGAATTTATTTCATCTTCAGTTTTGATCCCACAGAATTTTTCATAATTAAAGTCTTTAAGTTCTTTTTCATTTCTGGGAAATATTTTGTTCTGATCTTCTTCAAACTGAATGGTCATGAATTGGTATTTCTGTAAATCAAAGACTAATAATTGGTGTACCAACACCTCAGGTGAACCAATCAATAATTTGATGGTTTCGTTGGCCTGAATGGTTCCGATAATGGATGAAAGGGTAGGCAAAACACCGGCTTCATTACAGTTTGGAACCTCATCTGGTTTTGGGGAATTGGGGAAAAGATCCCGATAATTGGTTATCTTTCCGTCTTTCATCACATTGAAAATAGCAACCTGACCTTCGTATCTGAAGATAGATCCGTAGACCAGTGGCTTTTGCCGGATAAAGCAGGCGTCATTAATGAGGTAACGGGTACTGAAATTATCTGTACAGTCTACAATAACGTCAAAATCTCTGATGATAGAAATGACATTCTCTGCATTAACGGGTATCTTAAAGATTTTGATCTCTATCTCAGAATTTATTTCCTTAAGTCGGTTTGCTGCAACGGTTACTTTGGGTTGACCAATTTCTTTTTCTGTGAACAGGAACTGACGATGAAGATTATGGAGATCTACGTCATCAAAATCTGCTATCCCTATGCAATGAACTCCCGAAGACGCCAGAATCTGAAGAACAGGACATCCTAAACCTCCCGCACCAATGACCAAAACGGATGATTGTGAAAGTTTTTCCTGTGCAGTTTTTCCAAAATCTGGTAAAAGCATCTGTCTGTTGTATCTGTTTAAATCCATTTTACTTCAATTTTAACCTCCGGAATAGGGTGGTAATAGGGCAATTTCTGATGTTTCAAATAGTAGGGTGCTGTTTTCTGCTTTTACTCCGTTAACGACTACTAAATAGTTTGTTTGAGCCAATTCAGGGAGTTTTTCTACAAGTTTCGATTTTAGATCAGAAACTGAAGTGATGTTTTCAGAAGGAAGATCATATACCTTCCCTCCAAAAAGGTCGGTTAGTTTTCCAAATATTTTTATTTTCATTAGCTTAAATTTTAAAAATGATAGTTTAGGGCAGTGATGAAAGATCTTCCTTCTTTGGGATATCCGTAAGAGAGATAATAGTTTCTGTCGAATAAATTTCTAACACCAAAGTCAAAATTGATCCCTTTCACAATGTTTACAGATAGCTTAGCATTAAGTAATGTAAACTCTGGTGCTTGATCTCCGGTGCTTGTTATATATCTTTTTCCATAGAATTCTGCATTCACATTAAGTGATGTACGTAACTTCGGTACTTCTAATTTTGTGTATGCCATTATTTTATGATTAGGAACGTCGGTGAATTTCTCACTGCTTCCTTCTGTTTTATCTTTCATATCGATATAGCTATAATTGGCTCCTAAAGTCAAGTTTTTGACTGGAGTATATCCAAACGCAAGCTCATAACCCTGAAAGACGGCCTTACCGATATTTACATTTTGGCTAATAGGATTTCCATTGTCTAAAGTGCCTACGGTTCTGGCAAAAATGGCATCTCTTATATTGTTAATAAAACCTGAAATCTCATAATTAAATTTATTCCCTAACCTGGCAGAATAGGTTATATCATAAGCCCAGGTATATTCTGATTTCAAATCCGGATTAGGAACCTGACTTCCAAAACGGCTGGAATATCTTTCTTTCTGAGAGGCAAATCTTGATCTTTTTGAAGCTGATAAGGTGATTAAATGATCTTTTACAGGTTCCACAATGATCCCTCCCTTATAATCGAATGCGTTATCAGATCCTTTCGGAAAATCATACAATACATTTTTTTCTCCAGTGACATAATGGGTTCCATACTCCTGTGCTTTCATATTATTTCTTGAATTGTATGAAACTCCAGCAATGGCTTTTATAAAAGAATTAATGGTTATTACATCTTCGAGGCCTACGTAAAATGTGTTGTCTTTATAATTTTGCTCAGGTTCTCCAGCTTTGAATTTTTGCCCAGTGGTTGTGTCTGCCGGAATTTCTTCATTATACTCTTTGTGAGAATCGAATTTATTATTGACGGATAAGGTAATCACGTTATTTTTAATGGCTTCTGTTGTCAGATTTAAAATTCCCCCCAGTGAATAATCATCGTATACACTTGTGAAAGAAGAATTTTTGTTGAGTAAAATGTACTGATCATCATCGTACTGCTTCATTTTATTGTAATAGGTATCATAGTATCCGGTAAAACTTACAAAAGTTTTGGCTGCAATCAATGTTCTTGTTTTCAGATACATACTCCTTTTATCATACGTTGGATAATTTCGCCAGTTGCTGTTTCCTGTTTTCAATGCATTCGGTGCAATATCCTTATCTGCATTTTGGGAGATGATACTGAAAGAGTACTCATCTGTCTGGTTAGGAGTATAACCGAATTTTGCACTAAGCCGAACATCCATTGATGCAGAATTTTTTCTTTCCAATGAGGGTTGTAATGCAGTTCTTTCCAATTTTCTTGAAATCAAATAATTATCAATTTTCAATAATGATGCGGAACCCATGATATAATATTTATGTTGTCTTGTTCCGATGTTGAGTGATGTAAAGTAGGAATTAACTCCTGTCCCGTCAGCAAAACCAACTCCGGACTGACCATCTATATCTAAGGCTTTTATTGGTTTTCTGGATACAATATTGATGGCTCCTCCCATCGTATTGGGACCATATTGTACAGAAACCAACCCTTTTTCTACCGAAATATTATTGATATCGAATGTGGTGAAACGACTTAAATCAAAATTACCATCATAAGGCGTATAAATAGGAATACCATCATAAAAGACAGGTGTTCTAAGTGAGTTAAATCCTCTTACCAAAACACTTCCCTCGTTTCTTGCACCCATTTGTGTAATGGCTACTCCGGGCAAAAGGTTGACTGCATCTACAACATTTGTTTTATTAAAATCCTGAATCTGCTGCATCGTAATCTTGTGAATGGGGCCTTCATTTTTTTCTTTTCCATAGATATTCACTTCCTGTATCTCATAATAGTTTTTTAGGGAATCTATCTTTGGTTTTTCTTGTGCGATTACGTTTATTGATAGCAGAATAGCTCCTGCCGTTACATAAATCTTTTTCATTGCTTGTAAATTTTGTTGACTATAGTTTCTGCATTCTGGAAATTCTCCGGCGTGTTTATATTCAAAAATTGATCTGTCGGACTGTCATTATAATCAATGTAGTGGGTATTTTGTAATTCCAGAAATTGAGTCATTCTGAGATTTTCACTTTCAATAGATTTCATTAAATCATTAATAATAGACAGAGGATAGATGCCTAAAACGGGATAGATTTTTTTGCCTAGACAAACTACATTTATTCTATTCTCCTTTTTTCTCTGAAGAATATTTTTGATCAGGTCCGGAGAAATGAACGGCATATCACAGCTGCATACGAAAATATCTTCCTTGCAATATTCCAGAGCAGAATAGATACCACCCATTGGACCCTTACCATTTACCAAATCTTCTATGACATTGTTCTGAAAGCCATCATACTTGGAAAGACTCCCGGAAATCAGGACCTCATCAAAAAACTGAGAAAGTGTATGGGTAATATATTCAATCATATATTTGCCGTTGAGTTTCATCAGTGCCTTATCTTGTCCCATCCTGGAGCTTTTTCCTCCTGCTAAAACGATTGCTTTCATCCTTAGAAAATTTTTGGAAGTGTTCTTCTACTGTTTTAAATTCTTCTACGATATTCTTTCCGTATTCTGTGAGGCAGCTTTCTCCTCCTGCCTTTCCCCCAGCTTTCTTTATAACAAGTTTTTGCAAAGAGGCGGAATTGATATCCTGTATGATTCCCCATGCTCTCCGATAGGGTATTCTCAATACTTTTGCGGCTTCGGTAATGGATCCAAGCCTGTCAATCTGCTCGAGCAGGGCGGTCCTGCCTTTACCTATTCTTAAACCATAGTCTGTTTCTATCCAGATTCGGCCTTTTACTTTTACATTTTCCAAATCTTTATCTTTTCACCAATATTTATTTCTGTTTTCTCCTTTGCAAATTCAACAAGACAATTAGACTGAGCAGCGGAGTTCATTTTATAAGATTCCTGTGCATTCAGAATGGTTACCTTTCCATGATGATGATAGGCTTTCAGAAATTGGGTCAGCTCTGTGCTTTTCTTTTGACTATACGTTTCTGAGACGGCCCAGTCTTGTTCTTCATAAAAATTGGTTCTGCCTGCAAGGCCTAGTAGAAATGGTTTTACATACTGATGGTAACATGAAAAAACAGAAGCAGGATTCCCTGGTAATGCAAAGACATATTTTTTGCCGAGTTTTCCAAAGAGTAATGGCTTTCCGGGTTTCTGTCTTATCTTATAAAAAAGTATTTCAACTCCTGTTTGTTCTAAAGATGCTTTTACATAATCATAGTCTCCAACTGAAATTCCACCAGTAATCAAAAGAACATCTACCTCGTCAATAGACTTTTGTACCGCCGAAAATGTATCTTCAAACGTATCTTTTACATGTTGTGCAAAACAAAATGATTGATGAATCTCAGCTAATGCAGCCTGAAGCATATATTGATTAGAATTGTATATTTTTCCATCTGTCAGTGGGTTTCCTATTTCCACTAATTCGTTTCCTGTGATTAGTAATCCCAATTTTAAAGGGCTAAAAACGTTAATGGTATCAATTCCGAATCCGGCAAGAAAACCAATAACAGAAGATGTTATCAAGGTGTTTCCCGAGAGAATGCAATCTCCTTTTTTGGTTTGCGAGCCTTTCAGTCGAATATTGTCCCCTTTGCGTATTCCTAAAGGATCAAATGTAATATAGTCTCCATCATATTGTACTTTTTCCTGCATTATTACTGTGTCAACTTCCTGAGGAACCTTAGCCCCGGTAAATATCCTTACGGCTTCACCTTCTTTTAATTTCAATGATCTGCTAAAGGGACCGGCGGGAATTTCATCAATAACCCTGAGTTTGGAAAATACATCCCCATCTGAAAAGTGAAAACCATAACCATCCATTGCCGAGTTATCAAAAGAAGGAACATTTATAGGTGCTTCTATTGATTGTGAAGAATAAAACCCAAGTGCACCTAACAATGGAAGTTGTATACTGGAAGCTTTAAAGATATTTTCTTCTATAATTCGTTTTGCTTCGGCTGCTTCGATAAAATAATTCATTCTCCATTCATTTTTATTGTTCTACATCTCTACTGTACCCGGGTAACTTCTATGCTTTTAAGCCATTTTACATGGCGGGGACCTGTTTTAGTATCATTGAGGCTTACCAGTACCATTTCTCCTTTATTTTTTAAAGGCTCTCCATTTTGTTCGAATACAACATAAATTTGCTCTCCAGTAGGGTTATTGAATATTTCGCCCCATGAAAAAGTTGCTTTGTAGCCATCAGTAGCTTTTGCAACAATGTAAAAATTGCGGTCTGTATGATCTTTTTGTATGATTTTAGCTTTTTCAAGAATATCTTTCAGTAACACGCCTTTTGTGGAGTGTATGCTTTCTTTGGTCAATCCAGACTGGCATACAATTTTAAAATCTTTAAACTCTCTGACATTCATTTTTTTCAAAGAATCTACTGTAATGGTAAGCGGGTTTACTACGTCTCCAATTATTTTAAGCTCTTTACTTATGTATTTTGAATCATCTTGATCGGTATGAGTATGTTGATGCTGATCTTCGCTGGCTTTTATATTTTGAGAAACAGCAGGAGTATCCTTTTGTAAATGGCTAGTTAATTCTGTTTTTTTGCATTGTAGCATAACCAGTATGGCTACTATCAGAGCGGCCAGTTTTGTTATTTTTTCCATAGAGCAATCTGTTTTTGAGTTCAGCGAGTTGAAATTCGAGAGACAATCATTTTGTCTTTCGCATCTCTGTTTTTTATTTTAATAAACTTTTTCGATATGTTTTTTTTGTCCTGTCGGATGGTAAAAAAAATCAACCTCCTATTTTTATCATACTTCTGTTCACAAGTTCTTTGCTACAAACAGTTTCAAGGTCGGAAAACTGTCCTCCTTTTTCTTTGTGTTTTTTTAAAATTCCTTTTTGAATAGAGTTTTCAATATCCTTTCCTTCCCGAAACATTTTTAAAAGATCAAACTCATCAGCTCCGAAAAGGCAGTTTTTCATTTTACCGTCAGAAGTCAGCCGTATCCGGTTGCACCCTTCACAGAATGAATGGCTCATTGTAGAGATAAAGGCGAAAAAACCTTTACTTTTATCATTGATTTTATATTTTCGGGAAGTGTCATGGACATTGTCCTGTACTTTATAGTAATCATGATATTCAGAAATAATTCTGAGCATTTCAGCAATTGAAATGACCTTGTCTTTTTCCCATGCATTTTCTGAAAAAGGCATAAACTCAATAAATCGTACTTCAATAGGGTATTGATGTGAAAGTGCTGTAAATGCTGCTATTTCATTATCGTTAAACCCCCGCATAACGACTACATTAAGTTTTACATTAAACCCTCGATCAATACTTTCTGTAATATTATTCCAGACATTCTGAAATTGATCTCTTTTTGTAATGTGCTTAAATTTGCTCCTGTCTAGAGAATCTATGCTTATATTTAAATCCTTGATTCCTAATTTTTGGAACAGATCGAAATACTTGTGAAGCAATACTCCGTTTGTTGTAAGAGCGATATTAATGTTTAGAGAAGCAAGTTTTTCAATGATTGTAGAAAATCCATTTCTTACTAAAGGTTCACCCCCTGTGATCCTGATTTTATTTATATTGAAACGTTCAACAAAAACCTTTGAAATTTCAAAAATCTCCTCATTACTCATCTGTTCGGAAGATGAGGTACAGGTAAAGGGTTCATCTGGCATACAGTACAAGCATCGGAAGTTACAGCTATCGGTTATGGATAGCCTCAGATAATCATGCTTTCTGCCAAAGGTGTCCCGTAAATCAGTATTTATGGTTCTCATTTTCATCGGGTTCATTTTTAGTACCTGTTGGGATATATTTTACATACCGCAGGAAATAGATGGCTATTAAAAACAGGATCACAGAACCTATAGCAGAATAAGCCGCAAAATCCAAATGTTCCTGATCCAAAGCTTTATTAATTGTTCCAAACAAAAGCCACATCTGGATGCTCACCAGCAATATGTAGATGCTGATAATGGTAACCAGCATTTCATTAATTCTGAAAGTAACTTTTTTTGCAGTTTTTTTTCTGTATGACATAGCAGTGATTTTATTTTATGAATGTTTTCCTGTTTCTTCTGAGGCATCCTGCACAAAATCCCTTACAAAAATCTTGTCTTCTTTGATCACTACAGTTAATTGAGGAAGTGGGCGAGGCGGCGGCCCCTGAAGCACTTTACCGTCTTCAGGACTGAAAAATCCATGGTGGCAAGGGCATTCAATAACATTTTCTTCATGGTTATATAACACGGAGCAGGAAAGGTGGGTACATTTTTGCTCAAATACTTTCCATTTTTCTTCTGAAAGCCTTATCAGCATATAAGGATTTCTATGATCTTCATTGATATAGAATGTTCTCATACCTCCTATTTTCAGATCGGTAGTAAGGCCTACGAAATATTCTCCAATTTCTTTTTTATCCCGGAAATAATTATATAATGGAATGGCAGTGTTGGCAAGGGCAAGGCTTCCTGAAAAAAAGGTAATCAGTTTAATGAATTCTTTTCGGGAAACGTAGGCTGCTTCTCTTTTTTTGATAGGGAAATCAGATTTCCATGCAGGAATTTTTTTATTATCGTTTGACATATTATCTGCTTTAAAAAACTTTTAATTCTTCACTGCCTTTAGGCATCATTAGATTCACTTTTGTTTTTACAACTTCTTTTCCGAAGATGAAACGGTTTACAGGAGTACTGTTAGGTCTTTTTTTCGCTACATTTTCTCTTGTATCATAGGTTAATGCTCCACTAGGACAAACAGTAGCACACATCGGTTTCAGTCCTGTACTGGTCCTGTCATAGCACATATTGCATTTCATCATGAGCATAGCATTCTGGTCCGGAATCTGAGGAACTCCAAATGGGCATCCCATTACACAATTGGCACAACCAATACATTTGGATGTATCTGCAGAATGAACAATCCCAAACTCGTCCTTGGTAATGGCATCTGCGGGACACACATTAGCACAAATAGGATCATCACAATGCATACATACCTGAACCGTGGTCTGGATAGTTTCTGCTCTGTCTACATAATGTATATGAATCATAGAAGTTTCTCCGTTGGTCTCGCATTCTGCACAGGCCATCTCACAAGAGTGGCAGCCAATGCAGCGCTGCATATCCAGAAAAAATTCCATGTCATTAAATTTTTCAAATTGCTCCGCCATGTTTTTTAATTTAATAATGAATATCTCTGCTTAGGTAGGCTAGTTCTTCCGAATTTTCTCCCTTTTTTCTTCCTGTTTTTTCTATTTGGCAGGCACAGACTTTAAATTCCGGTATTTTTGAAACAGGATCCAGTTCATCAATTGTAAGTTGGTTTGCTGAATTGACGCCTCCCCAATGGTAAGGTATAAATAGGGTGTCTTCCCTTATGGTTTCTACAATATTTGCAGGAAATAGAGCGCTTCCTCTTCTTGTAGTTACTTTCACCAGATCATTTTTTTCAATTCCGTATCTGGCTGCCATTTTGGGATGAATCTCCATTAAAGGTTCCGGGTAAAGATCTACCAGCTTGCCTATTCTTCTTGTTTGAGAGCCGCTGAGATATTGGCTTACCACTCTTCCTGTTGTCAGAACGATAGGGAAATCTTCGTCTGGTTCTTCAGCAGGGCTTCTATATGGAGTGGGGTTGAAGTGAGCCTTTTGATCTGGAGTGTTAAATTTTCGGTCTTCCCAAAGTCTAGGAGTCCCGGGATGGTCTTCAGATGGGCAGGGCCAGAAGACTCCCATGTTTTTTTCCACTCTTTCATAGGTAATTCCGTAATAGTTGGCTGAACCGCCATTGGAAGCTACTCTCAACTCATTAAAGACATCCTCACTGCGCGCATAACTGAATTTGTCTCCCACACCTAACCTTCGTGCCAGTTCCATCAGGATCTCACTGTCTTTTTTTGCTTTTCCGGGTGGGTTTACTACTGCCTGTATGCGGATTACTCTTCCTTCTGCTGATGTCACGGTGCCTTCTTCTTCTTCCTGTAAAGATCCTGCAAGGACTATGTCTGCATGTCTCAGGGTTTCTGAGAGAAAGAAATCTATACCTGCATAGAATTCCAGTTTTTCCAGGGCCTTTCTTACATTTTTATTATTGGGTAAAGAGACCAAAGGGTTGAAACATATGGATAATAATCCCTTTATTTCACCTCTGTTTATGGCTTCAATGATTTCATAGGCACTGAGTCCTTTTCCGGGTAATTCTTCTTCATTGATTCCCCATACTTTTGAAATATACTGTCGGTGTTCAGGGTTTTCTATATCTCTGTTTCCTGGCAACTGATCACATTTATGTCCATGTTCACGTCCTCCTTGTCCGTTTCCTTGTCCGGTAATCGTTCCATATCCACAGTAGGGTTTTCCCAATCTTCCTGTTGCCAGAACTAAATTGATACAACTTAAAACATTCAGTACGCCTTTAGACTGGTGTTCAATCCCTCTTGCATGCATTAAGAAACTGGTTTTGGCTTTTCCCCACATTTCTGCGGCTTTGTATATTAAATCAGCGGGTACTCCTGTAATTTTTTCTCCCCATTCTAAGGTACATTCCTGTACTGAAGCGATAGTTTCTTCAAATCCTGAAGTGTGATTATTAATGAAGTCATGATCAAGCCAGTCATTATCTATTAAGACTTTCAGCATTGTATTGGTTAGAGCTGCATCTGTTCCCGGTTTTAATGGCAAATGCAGATCTGCTGTACGTGCAATCGGGATCTGTCGGGGATCTATTACAATGACTTTTGCTCCGTTATCTCTGGCTTCCCATATTTTATAAGTGAGTACGGGGAAACATTCGCTTACATTCGCTCCAGTGATGATGATTACTTCTGCATGAGCAAGATCCTCCCAGCTGTTTGAAGAGCGGTCAAGACCAAAAGCTTTTTTGTTTCCGGCTCCTGCACTCACCATGCAAAGCCGCCCGTTATAATCAAGATTGGCTGTTTTAAGAGCTACACGGGCAAATTTCCCTACCATATAGCTTTTTTCATTGGTAAGCGAAACTCCTGACAGCATAGCAAATGCATTGGGTCCGTATGTATTTTGAATTCTTTTGATTTCTTTAATAACAACATCGTAGGCTTCTTCCCACTCTATAGGAACAAATCCTTTACCTTCTATTCTTTTATAGGGCGCTAAAAGCCTGTCGGGATGGTTATCCTGCATGTAGCGCTGTACACCTTTCGGACAGAGTCTCCCTTCATTGAATGGAAATTCTTTCCAGGGTTCAAAACCAACGACCTTGCTGTTTTTTACTTTAAGTTGGATACCGCATTGTAAGCCACAAAAGCAACAATGGGTTTTGACAAGACTGTCTGGGTTTTGAGAATTTAATCTTATACTTTCCTTATTCGGGTAATGCTTGTGCGGTCCGAATACTTCTATGATTTCATCTGCTGATATGGGTAATTTTGCCATTTTCAATAATTTTTTTTAACCAAAATAACTACCTGATTCTTGTCTTGCTTTTAGATGCGCTTTTGCAAAGCAGGATCTTTTTCCCTCTGGACTATATTCCAGATAATTTTTTCCGTCTTCACGTTCAAGATCGAATCCCATTTCTTTGGTAATTTCTTTTAGGTCATCAATGTGCATTTTTGTGGTATACTCTTCTCCGGTATGAGGGCATTTTTGCAGTCCTCTTTTTTTTCCTTCAATTTTATAGATGTTTGCTCCCACCTGTGCCGGTCTTTGAAAGATGTGAAAAAATTTTCCAAATGGAATCCACATCAGAAACATGGCAACGGTTATAGCATGGGTAATGGCCATAAACTGACTCATTTTACCTTCCAGATATGAATAATCGAACCAGATGCCTAGACCTGTTACCGATACGGCAATTAATAGAATTAAGGGTAACCAGTCCCTTTCAAACCATTGGGTAGCAATGAGGCCTTCATCTACAAATCTTCTATGCATCATAATCAAACTACCTATAATTACCATAATAGCCGTCCATACCAAAATGTGGAAGAGAAGCAATGCTGCAATAGAGTTAAGAGGAAAACTCATCACCGTAATTCCAAACATGTGAGTTTCATACATTGTTGTAGTACCTTCCTTTAAAGTAAAATGCATCCAGCCGAATGTAAGCCCGAAAGTAACAGCGAAAGAGATAAGACAGCCGCTAGCTAACAAAAAATGACCAAACCATCTCATTTTTCCTCGAGGAACAATAAATCTTTGGAATAAGATATTACGTACGGATAATTGTATAATTTCTTTGATATAGGTAAGGTAATCTTTACTGAAAACGAATTCCCAGGTCCTTTGCCAGTACTTTTTGGTAGGAGGCCTTTGCTTCCAGACAGAATGATGATAGACCACCCCAAAGGTCATACTGATGGTCCCAAAAAAATAGATAATGAGGGCCGCATCGAAATTTTGTAATTGTAAAGAACCAATAACTGTGATTGCTATAACCACGAAAGTAGCAACAAGCGCATTTATGAATGCTTTCTTATTAATATCCGTAAAAATCCTGAACATTTTTGTTTTTTTTAATTAGCTACTTAATCATTAAATTGCTTTCATGATTAGCTTAAACAAAGATAAAGTAATTTATTTTAAATAGGATATTAATGTCTTATTTAAAATATTAAAAATGATTTAATGTGTTTAAAATCAGAATATTGAATATTTATGATTTACGTCATATTATAAAAAAACACATGTTTTTCAATAATTTTTTCTGATTCTGTGTCTCAAATCACTATAATCATTAGGCTATTCTGAGCTATTCGATGTATAGGATTTATTTGGAATTTTTTCGTGAAGTAGGATATAAGCAAATGGAAAGGTTTTCGATCTGTTTGATTAATGATAACAGATAAATACTTTTATGCAGTTCATTATTAACCTGATAAACTAAAGAATAAAGCAATGTAATAAGCTTTGTGTGAATTCTTAACAGATCATAGGGTACAAAAAACGGAACCGAAGTTCCGTTTTATATTATTTTTAACTATTTATCCTGAGGAATTGGATTGAACTGAGAGTTCTCAATAGTAAGCTTCTTTGTTGTAAGATCATAATGATCATTCATAGACATCACATGAACCGTTAAATTATCAATGGAAATGGGTTCTCCCAGGTTGATGTTCGTAAGGTTGGTGTCTTTTATGAATCTTCCGTCTACCAGAATAACAAGACCTGAACCTACGGCGGTCATCACATCATTATGGATGAAAAGTCCCGTATCTTCTCCAAGTCCGATTCCCAGTGTTCTTGGGTTATTCACTACTGCCTGAAAAAGGCGTCCTATTCTTCCTCTTTGTACAAAGTGAGTATCAATGATTACGTTGTCAATTAAACCTAATCCCTGCGTAGTTTTGATTTCTCCTTTTAGAAGTGCTTCAGAGCTGCTTCCCTGATAGATCATATTTTCCGAGGCAGCGGCGGCACCTGCAGAAGTTCCTGAGTAAATAAAGTCCTGTTCCTGATACTTTAGTAAAATAGTATCGTGAAATCTTGTTCCACCCAGAATAGAAGTCAGCCTCAGCTGATCTCCACCCGTAAACATCATCACATCCGCAGCATTAGCCCTTGCTACCATAGCATCAGAATTGGCTTCTTCACGGTTATGAATGTCGAGAACATTTACATTTTTAGCACCAAGAAATTCAAATGCTTTTTTATATTCCGAACCTACAATCTGAGGAATTTGGGAGGCTGTTGTTACAATTTCAATGACAGAATCTTCTTTGTGCTTTGATTCATTGATAATCTTTCGTAGGATCCCACGCTCAAAAAAGTTAAGATTCTTTTCGATATTCTGATCATAATCGGTTTCTGAAAAACTTCCCTTGTTTACAGCTCCTCCAATTACTATTAATTTTCCAACAGGTTTCATCATGGTACAAAAATAAAAAATAATTAACATTCTTTGGCGAAATTCGTGCCATCTTTAGTTGATTTTTAATGTTTTAGAAATGTTAATTAAATTTAATTCTTTTTTAGTAAATCTTCAAGCCTACTGTAGTTTTGTTTAGGCTTTTATATTATATTTGATTTTGAAAAGAGTTATTATTAACTGTTAAAATGCCAATAGACTATGAAAATCGAAAAGATTCAGGCACTACGTGGTCCTAATATCTGGAGTATCAGAAGAAAGAAGCTGATACAGATGAGGTTGGACCTTGAGGAAATGGAGAATTATCCTACCAATAAAATAGAAGGATTCAGGGAGAGAATTGAAAGATTACTCCCGTCACTGATCACCCATAGGTGTTCAGAAGGAGTGGAAGGTGGTTTTTTCCATAGAGTGGAAACAGGAACCTGGATGGGGCATGTCATAGAGCATATCGCCCTGGAAATACAAACCCTTGCAGGGATGGATGTTGGCTTTGGAAGAACCCGGGAAACAAAAACTCCGGGAGTGTATAATGTAGTGTTCAATTATCTTGAAGAAAATGTGGGAATTTATGCTGCTGAAGAATCGGTAAAGATTGCACAATCCTTAATTGACGGTACAGATTATGATGTGAATGCCTGTATTCACAAATTAAAGGAAATAAGGGAGCGTGTTCGCTTGGGACCATCTACCGGAAGTATTGTAGAAGAAGCTGTTTCCAGAAAAATACCTTGGATTCGTTTGGGAACAAACTCCCTGGTACAACTTGGATATGGGGTAAATCAGCAGCGTTTTCAGGCCACCATTACCGGAAAAACAAGTTCCATTGCTGTAGATATCGCCTGCAATAAAGAATTAACCAAAAGAATGCTCCACGATGCAGCAATTCCTGTACCTATCGGAGATCTGGTGGTAGATGAGGAAGATTTAACAAATGTTATCAAAAAAATAGGATACCCAATTGTTTTAAAACCTTTGGACGGAAACCACGGAAAAGGTTCCTCTATTAATGTTAATGACTGGGAGTCTGCTAAAATAGGATTGGAGCACGCTCAAAAATATTCCAGAAAGGTAATTGTTGAAAAATATATTACCGGATATGATTTCAGGGTGTTGGTGATTGATAATAAAATGGTTGCTGCGGCAAGAAGAGTCCCTGCTCATATTGTGGGGGACGGAGATCATAATATCCAGGAACTTATTGAAAAAGAAAATAAGGATCCAAGACGTGGATATGGGCATGAAAATGTTCTTACCGAGATTGAGGTAGATAAGGATACTCTGGAATTGCTTGATAAACTTCAGTATACCCTTGAAACCATTCCACAAAGAGGAGAGGTGGTTTATTTAAAGTCTACAGCCAATCTTTCGACAGGAGGGACGTCAATTGATGTTACCGATATGGTTCATCCTGAAAACATTACGATGGCAGAAAGAATTTCCAAGATCATCGGATTGGATGTCTGTGGAATTGATATTATGGCAGAAAACCTTACCCAGCCTTTAAAGGAAAGTGGTGGGGCCATTATAGAAGTGAATGCAGCACCGGGGTTCAGAATGCACCTTGCCCCAAGTGAAGGGCTTCCGAGAAACGTTGCCGCTCCGGTGGTGGATATGCTTTATCCGCAAGGAAAACCATTCACAATTCCTATCATTGCGGTAACGGGTACGAATGGAAAAACAACTACTACAAGGTTGATTTCACATATTGTAAAGAGTAACGGCTATAGAGTAGGATTTACAACTTCAGACGGAATTTATATTCAGAATACAATGCTGTCAAAAGGTGATACTACCGGGCCTATTTCAGCGGAATTTATATTAAAGGATCCTACTGTAGAGTTTGCTGTTCTTGAGACCGCAAGAGGAGGAATTCTACGTTCCGGATTAGGATTTTCGCAATGTGATATCGGGGTATTGACCAATATTGAGGAGGATCATTTGGGCATGAATGATATCCATAGCTTAAAAGATCTTGCCAAGGTGAAAAGAGTGGTGCTTGATAGTGTCAAAAAAAATGGCTGGAGCGTATTGAATGCTGACAATGAGTATTCCATGAAGATAGTGAATGATCTAGACAGTAATGTCGCTATCTTCAGTATGGATGAAAATAATCCACATATTGTAAAATTCGCCAAGGAAGGAAGAATAACCTGTGTTTACGAAGAGGGATTTGTAACCATTAAAAAAGGAGACTGGAAGATCAGAATCGGAAAGGCAAAGGATTTCCCGATTACAATGGAAGGAAAAGCCAGATTTATGATTGAAAATGTACTGGCTGCAAGTTTGGCAAGTTATCTTCAGGGATTTGGTATTGAGGATATTTCCAATTCATTAAGAACCTTTATTCCAAGTGCACAGCTTACTCCGGGAAGATTAAATGTTTTTAAATTCAAAAACTTTAAGGTTCTGATTGACTTTGCCCATAATCCATCAGGTTATGAAGCAATTGAAGATTATCTGAAAAATGTAGAATCTACAAAGAAAATAGGCATTATTTCCGGTGTTGGAGACAGACGAGATAACGATATTAAAGAATGCGGAAAAATTGCCGGAAGAATGTTCGATTATATTATCATCCGAAATGAAAAACACCTTCGTGGAAGAACAGAGGAAGAAATTAACGGATTGATTATAGACGGAATTAATGAAGCTGGTAAAGATGTAAGCTATGAGATTATTCCTAAAGAAATTGAAGCTTTAAAACATGCCATAGGAATGGCAGAGGAAGGAACTTTCATTACTGCTTTAAGTGATGTTATTTCTAATGCTATTGACCTTGTACAGGAATATCAGGCCAGAGAATTGCTGGAAGACAACAAAAACCTGTAAAAATTATAAGTTAAAATAAAGAAAACGGCTGTACTACACTGTACAGCCGTTTTTTTATCACGATTGTTATATTTTATCAATTAACTTTCTGCAAAAAAAGCATTGGAACTTCCAATCCAGATAGCATCCTTCTTATTGAAATCTACATTCACCATTGCTGCTTTTGTCATCCTTCCCAGGTTTTCCAACAGAATAGGACGTTCATCATTTTCTTTCCAGATATACAGTAAACGGATCTCTGCTTTTGAAAACTCTCCGTTAATGTCTTCAAAAATAGGTTCGTAGGTTACTTTTCTCTGCAAAATATAATTTTCCTTATCTTCAATAGCATCTGTGATTTCTTTGGTGGGATTTAAATTAACACCACTTCCTGCAAATGAAAATAGTGGTTTTAATACAAAGTCTTCAAGATTTTCTGTTTTCGGAAACTGATGCAGAAAATAGCTTTTTGGAACAAATTGATGTTGTAATAAAGGTAAAAGAAACTTTGAGATTTTAAAGAACCAATTTGGGTGGGTAATCCATTTTACATCAACCTCTTCACGGAAATCAAATTCAGTGACAAGATCAGGAATTCTGTCCAGTTCATCAAATATTACCCGATTATATATTCTTTTAATTTTGACTAATTTTCCATTGTTTTCATAGTACAGCTTTTTACCCTCTTTTTTTACTTTTGTAAGGCAAACTGTTTTTATGCCCAGTAATTTTTCCGTAAAAGCAAAATCAATGGCTGTTTTCTGTCTTTCAGGGAAGATTTCAAGAAGAATTACATGTTCAGGATTTTCATCACCTACAATTAATTCTTTTAAATGTTGCTGAAAAGTGCTTTGGGGCATTGTATTTCTAATATCTGCGAGAAAAGGGTAGACTTCACAAAAGGTGTCTTCAAAGTTTTTTTGAAAGGCATATAATGACGGGAAAGCCTGAAGTTCTATCAATTGTGGTTCTATTTCTCCATTTTCATTTTTGCAGACTCCAAAATCTATGGTGAAAAAATGAGGTTGATCAGTATCATTGGGAACCCTACAGTTTTCCGGGATTGCTTTTTGAAGAGTTTCAGAGGGAAGAGCCTTAATTTGGGTAATAATACTTTCACTCGCCTCCAGTAATTTACCTTCAAATTCTTTAGTAAGGAAAATAGGACTTTCTGAAGTTCTAAAGCCAGCTTCTACACCGCTTTTTTGTTTTAAAATATCCTTAAGCTGCTCGTATTTCTCTTCTGAAAACTCCTGATTAAACTGTTTTCTATATTTTGGGATCATATTTTTTCTTTTGTGATGTTAAAAAAAATCGAACAAAATTGCCCGATTTAATATTTTGTAACTATTTAATATAAACTTGAAATCCAAGATTAAATTTAAATAGATGTTAACCCCAAAAGTCACAAGAATCTAATTGTACTTCTCCAATAGTTTAGTAATTTAAAGCTATTAGGGTTTTAAAAAACTGTTGTGACTTTTGTAGCCAATATTAATTAATCTTTTAAGCTAAAGATTCAACTTCTTTCAAAATGTTTTTTTTTGCGAACTGAAGAAATCTGGGAAGAATTTGGTTTCTGGTCAGGATGATTTTATCTTCATCATCTATTCTGTCCATGGTTTCGAGATATTTTTCCATTCCAAAATTTTCAATCATGGCTTCTCTGTTCTTGTCATCCTTCAGGTTTTCTATCAATGCCTGTGGGCTTGCCTCAGGATGAAACTGAGTTCCGAATATCTCATCCGAGAAACGAACAGCCATTACAGCTCTTTCGAGATTGATATGAGGTCGGAATTTTTCAATAGCCATAACCGTCATCCCTAATTCTTCAAAACGTTCCTGATCTGGTTCAATGAATTGATAGGCTCTGGAGTCTACAGCATAAAAAGGATCCTGTAGATTTTTCAACAAGAATTCGTCTCTGCCTTCTCTGGTTTTGTGAACAGGCATTACACCAAAGGAATAAGATTTTCTTTTGCAGATATTTCCCAGCTTCCAATGAATACTTGCCAGTTGGAATGAATGACAAATCAGGAAAAGATATTTTTTATCTTCGTTGTATTTATTATGTTCAAAAACGGTATCTAAAAAATTAGCAAACCTTTCTTCCCACTCAAAACCTTCTTTGTGTGGAGTTCCCGGTCCGCCTGAAGAAATAAAAATATCAAAGTCTCCAATTTCTGGCATTTCGTCTTTAAACCTTACATCAAATGTCTTGATGATTACATTTTCGTCAGAATTTTGCTGAAACGTCTCGGAAATTTCTTTAATGTTTCTAAAGCCTTGATTTACATGATTGTTGTTCATGTCCAGCAAGGCAATTCGAATATCTTTCATTACATGCTAATTTTTTGTAAAGTTACCAAAAATATTACGAAGCGGGTTCACCATGTGTTATGCCATACTCTGTTTCTGAGATCATATAATCTACAACTTTTGTAAGGTCTCCGGTTTCTTTGAAAATCTGTAGCTGCCTGTCTGCACCGGTTCCGTTTTCCAGAATTTTCCAGGCATATTCTACTTCATGGCGACATCCTAAATCGTCTACAACATCATCAATAAACTCTAAAAGTTCTTTTAATAAAAGAGGATAGGGAACCGATTCTTCTTTTCCGAAATCAATCAGATGGGCTTCAATACCACTTTTGGAAGCACGCCATTTATTTTCGTTCAATAGAAGTCTTCTATAACTTCTGAAGCTTAGATTTTGCTGATGTAGTTTATAAATCTTAGCAACCAAACTCTGCATGATGGCGGCAAGACATACAGTTTCATCAATTCTCAATGGCATATCACAAATTCTGAATTCAATGGTAGGGTAGAAAGGATGAACTCTTAAATCCCACCAAATTTTCTTGGCATTGTCTATGGTGCCTGTTTTGATCAAAAGATCAACATAACTGTCAAATTCTGCCAATGAATTGAAGTAGCTTGGAATACCTGTTCTGGGGAATTTCACGAAAATTTCCTGTCGATAAGATTTAAATCCTGTATATCTTCCGATCCAAAAAGGTGAATTGGTAGAAAGGGCATACACGTGCGGAAGAAAATAACGCATCACATTTTGAATTCTTACTCCTTCTTCTCGGTTGGGAATTCCTATGTGTACGTGAAGTCCGAAAATAAGGTTTTCCCGGGCTACATCTCCCATATCATCTACAATTTTGATATATCTTTCTCCCTGTGTGATGTTGTTGTCTGACCAATGAGAAAAAGGATGGGTTCCGCCTCCGGAAACACGCAGCCCTTGTTCATGAGCTGTATTAATAAGATGTCTTCTTAAATTGGTCAGCTCAGCTCTGGCCTCCTGAATATTCTGGCAGATTCCTGTCTCCATTTCAATCATGGATTCGTGCATCTCGTGTTTTAAATTTTCACTTAATACCGCTTTTCCACCTTCAATAATTTTTGAAACATGAGAAATAAGGTCTCTGCTTTCTACATCGATGATCTGATATTCTTCTTCGATTCCAATAGTAAATTGATGCATTTTGTTGTGTTTTTTTAATTCTTTTTCAATGTTATTTTATGGAATCTTTCACAAAAGTTCCCCAAGCGATATTGGGTTTTCCCGGAACATATTCCTTGGCTTTTTCAATGGCAAGCTTTGCTGAATGCTCTATAATCCATGCAAAATTTTCTTCTCCTACAGAGTTTCTGTCTGCATCAGGTGCCGGGTTGCAGAAATCAATGGCATAAGGAATACCATCTCTTATGGCAAATTCTACCGTATTGAAATCATATCCCAGGGCTTTATTCATTTTGATTGTGTAATCATGAATAGTTTTTAATAGCTTTTCAAGCTCTTCACCTTGTGTTTGATGCGTTGTTGCGTATCTCAGGTGATGGGGGTTTCTAGGCTCATATGGCATGATATGAACATATTTTTGGCCTAAACAATATACTCTGTAATAATCATCAAAGACAATCTCTTCCTGAACCATCATAACCAGTTGTTGGGTTTCTCCCAGCTTATTCCAGAGATCATCTGGATTTTCTACTCTGTAAACATTTTTCCAGCCTCCGCCATCATGGGGTTTCATATAAGCAGGAAATCCAACATAGTCAAAAATATATTCCCAGTCGTGCGGGAACTTCAGGTTCCTGAATGATGTTTCTGAAGTGTCAGTGGGTCTTTCGTGCGATGGGAGCAAGACTGTTTTTGGAAGTGGAATTCCAAGTTTGCTCATCAATGCATTATTGAAAAACTTTTCATCAGCACTCCACCAGAACGGATTGTTGATTACATAAGTGCCATTAAGGGCTGCATTTTTCAAATAAGCTCTGTAAAAGGGAACGTCTTGCGAAATTCTGTCGATAATCACTGCATAACCATAATCTGCTCCTTGTTCCAGTTTATCAATGGTAACAGGTTCAGCTACAATATCTCCGGCACCCAGTTCATTCACCTTATCTATAAATGCCCAGGGAAATGTATCTTCCATGCCGAATAGAATTCCTACTTTTTTTGTCATAATTTCTGTTTTTAATGGTGTATATTTTTTATTTTAAATATGCTTTTATATGTTGTTTTAAAACCAACGGATCAAGTCCTGGATTTACAGTTCTTCTCAAAAAGGAGAATACAAGACTTTCACGGGTTTTATTTTGAAAAGTTGAAAACCACAGATTTTCAAAAAACTTGAATGTACCTTTTAAACTGTTTGTCATTCTTTTAAAATAGTTTCTAAGAGAAATAGGCTCCTATAAATGTTGGAAATACCATTCTCCACAATGGCCAGTCATGACCAATCCACTTTCTTTCATCATACCAAAATTCAATACCTTTTATCCTTAAGATCTCAGCCATTTCAACATTTTTTTCTTTACAGATGTCCTGATCAGAAGTGCTTAATACAATGTGCATGTGTTTGTATTTCCAGGCATCATCATTTCTTACAAACTCCCTTGGGCAGTTGAAATAAACCAGATCATCAGAATAACCATCCATAAAATTTCTGATGCTGAAAGCCCCTGAAAGACAAAACAAGTGGGATACTACATCCGGAAACCTCAAAGCAAAGTTGGCAGCATGATAGCCTCCAAAACTGGCTCCGGCAACTGCCACGCGATGGGTTTTATGAAGCTTCTGAATATAAGGTACGAACTCCTTAATCAGGAATTGTACATACCGTTCATAATTTCTGATTCTCTGCTGTGGTGATATTTTTTCATCATAAAAGCTCCAGCTGTCAATGGTTTGGATATTATAAAGCTTTACTTTTCCCTGTTCTACAAACCAGTTGATACTTCCGTTAAGATGAAAATCATGATTCTGGGTATATTGCCCCTGAGAAGTAGGAAACATAATGATGGGGTGCCCGTAATGTCCGGTTACTTCCACCTTAAGGCTTATTCCCAGTATATTTGAATAATACTCTGTATGTTCTATATGAGACATTGAAATTTCTTTACTTTATGGTTATATATTCTAACTTCTCAGTTTGCTGCTTTTGGGAGGCAGAATGTTGAGCATTTCTGCATTGATCATTTCAGCGGCGCTGTCCAATCTTTCCTCTATTATTGAAGCTTCGCTGGATTTGTAAACAATTCCGACATGGTAGTCTATGGGAAGAAACTTTACCACTTCTTCGCTTTCAAATTGGCTGTAATCCGGCTCTTTTTCTTTGATTAAAGCAATAATCAATCCTGAATAATATCCTGTAGGAGGCAAGACGTTATAATTTTTATTTCTTAGGAGGGCATCCTCAATCTGGGCCCATTCTCTCCAGATGTTGATATTGCTTGATGCTTCTACCAGATCAGGAATATGTGCACCGCCAACCCTTGAAGAGGTTTCAAGGAAATACCATTTTTTGTCTTCTTTACCGCGGATAAACTCTGTATGGGTTGCCCCGTTGATAAGTCCAAAATTAGAAAGTACTTTAGCATTGATTTCTTCCAGAGCTTTAAATTCTTCAGAATATCTTCCTAATGTTTTGGATCTGAAAACGCCACCCTCATGAGAGACCTGCATTGGCGGGGCCAAATATTTTGAGGCAGAGGTAAATACAATCTCCTTATTGAAGGTAAGGCTGTCTACATGATAAACATCTCCGGGTTTAAAGCTTTCCAATAAGAAAAGATGACGCTCTTCTCCAAGAACTTCCAAAGCTTCATGAAGCTGTTCTTTAGTTGTAATTTTCTTTATTCCCGATGCAGAAGCCTCTGAGCGGGGTTTCAATACCCAAGGAGCAGGTACTTTATCAACAAAATCATTGACAATATCGTCATTGAAAACAGCTGTAAATTCCGGAACATTAATTCCCGAATCTTTTGCTTTTTGCCGCATAGCCAGTTTATCTCTGAAGTAACGGTGGGTAGTTTGCCCCATTCCGGGAATACGAAAAGTCTCCCGGATTAAGGCTGCTTTTTCTACATCGTAGTCATCAAGGGCTACAACAGCATCTACTTTTCGGGTTTTCATTAGATGTGAAAATCCCTGGATAAGATGTTCAAGATTCCATACTGATGGCTTGAGTTCTGGCATATAAAATACCTCATCAATGGCATGCCACGGCCAGTTTTTTTCTTTAAGGTTTTCTGATGTTACTAATATGATTTTATTACCGAGCTTCTTCATTTCATCCATAAAGTCATAGCCCTTGTAATAGCACGAAATACATACTATAATTTTCTCCTCCATATAATGTTTTTTATGTTTTAGTAAATTTTCAAAAATAAAACTATATTTTTATTATTTGATTAATATCAAAAATTGAAATATGGTGTGTTTTTGAAAAACTACTAATCAAGTATACAGAGATTTTTTGTAATAAACTAATTTTTAGTGATAATTTTCGATTAAATCCACCAACAATTGAACCCCAAAACCAGTCGCTGCTTTTTCCTTGGCATAACCCACATTTCCAAAGGCTACCCCAGCTATATCCAAATGCGCCCATTTAGGGTGATTTTCAATGAAATGTTCTAAGAATTTTGCCGCAATAATACAGTCACCCACAGGCTTCATTGAGAGGTTTTTCAGATCTGCCACATCAGATTGAATATCATCTTTCCATACATCCCATAAAGGCAGGTTCCAGAGTCTCTGGTTGGTTTGGTCACCTGTTTTTATTAGCATATTTTTCAGTTCCTCATCATTGGAAAACAAGGCTCCACAGGTATTTCCAAACATTCTCACTGAGCTTCCCGTTAAGGTAGCAAGATCAATAAGGAAATCTGTTTTGTAATTTTTTGATAGATAAGAAAGGCTGTCAGCAAGAATCAGTCTGCCTTCAGCATCTGTATCAAGAACTTCAATTGTTTTTCCATTATAGGCGGTAATCACATCGCTTGGAAGAAGGGCGTTTTCAGAAATGGCATTATCTGTGACAGGAAGAATGGCTGTGATATTCACGGGAAGTTCCATTTCAGCAGCATAGATCAGTGTTCCAAGCACTGCCGTAGCGCCACCCATATCAGATTTCATGTAATGCAGATTGGCTGAATTTTTTAATGAGATTCCTCCGGTATCAAACAATACACACTTTCCAACTAAACCAAATGTTTTGGAATTTTTAACGGTGGTTTTGTATTCTAAAATAGTGAAAGCAGCATCATAGGCACTTCCTTGATTAACGGCAAGGTAGGCTCCCAAACCAAGTTCTTCACATTTTTTTCTGTTGAAGACTGTATATTTTAGGTCATATTTTTTGGCCAGATTTTTAAGATATACACTGAAAATATCAGGTTTCTTAAAATTGGCAGGCTTGTTCAGCCAATCCTGGCAGGCAACTTGTCCATTGCTTAGTGCTTCAGCTTTTTGAGCGATATGATCCAGTTTTTTCTGGCTTAAATTCTCAAAATGAAGCTCAAATTTTGTATTCCAGAAAGGGTGAGTCTTCTCAAAAGGATAGTTATAAGTTCCAATGAGTAATCCTTTCACAAATTCTTCAAATTGCTTTTCATTAAGAAAATCGGCAAGCATTAAGGTAGGAGCGGGTTGTAGTTTTTCCTTTTGAGTTTGTGAAAATTTTACAGCAACCTCTTGGATTTCAAAGTTCTGAAAGGTAGATTTTCCCAGTCCAATAAAGTAAGTTATTCCTTCTTCATGGGCGTTTACAAAGACTTCATGTTTCTTTCCTGTGAAGAAAGTGGCAATATTTTTATTGAAGTTTTTGCCTGTTTTGGTCCATTCTTCTTCAGTGAATAAGTGGAAAACCTGAGTGTAATTTTTATTTTTTTTGTTGATTAATTTCATACGTAGAGATTATTTTTAGGCTCAATGAAAGGATCATCTTCATTTCTGCAGATAGATTTCATTAATGACAATTTGTAAGCTTAGTTTTTAATGCTTTGTTGTTGTGGTTTTACCTCAACAGGGTTTTCTGTATTATCGTAGAACAGCCACTCAATGGCCCTTGGAAATTCCTGTGACCAGTAAAATTCATTGTGCGTTCCTTCCGGATTAATATTGGTCCTGAATTCAAAGTCAAAAAGATTCTTTTTCTCCCATCTTTTCAAATATTCCTCAAAAATATGGATTCTTTTTACCATTTTGGATCCCTCCTGAGCTCCTCCATATAAATATATTTTTGTCTTAAAAGGAACCCTGAAGTTCATCATTGGAAAATTATTGTTTGGTTCTACCCAGAGAGACGGCGAGAAGATCAATAACTTAGAATAGACCTCCGGATAAAGAAAACCACTGTAAATACTGATAAGCGCACCTAATGAGCTGCCTCCAATTCCGGTATTGTCACGATCTTTTTTGGTACGATAATTTTCATCCACAAAAGGTTTTAGGGTATCTGTAATGAAACGGATGTATTTTTTACCCTCGGAACCATTGGCGATATTATCATTATCGAAAATAAATTCCTTTATTCTGTCCTCACTTCCATGTTCTATAGCAATGACGATAACATCACCTCGTCCATATTCTGCAAGAATGGATAATTTTTTGTCTATTTCCCAGTTTCCGTAGCCACTTCCCTCATTGAAGAGATTCTGCGCATCCTGAAGATATAAGACCGGATAGTGTTTATCCGACGTATGGTAATCATACGGAAGTACGGCCCAAACCTTACGATAGCGATCAAGCTGTGGAATATAAAATTTTTCAGAAATTACTTCAGCAACAGGAAAGAATTCTTTCTTGAAGGGTCCCCAGTTTAATCTCCATTTTTCTACAATGTCGGAAGTTTTTTCTATGGATTTTTTAGCCTTTCGGTTAGGGGTGATGTTTCCGTATTTGTCCAGCTCAACGTTTTCCCAACCTCCCTTGGTGAATTTATATTCAATTTCTTCCGGAAGTATTTGATTGTCAATCTCTATGGAGTGGTTGCATGGATCCTCTTGTGTAAGCTGATAATTGAAGTCCTTAGGATTCCAGTTATTGAAATTTCCCGTAATAAATACTGGCCTGTCGTCTTTTTCATCGGTATAAAGTTCAAACCTCATCATAAGTGTTTAATAAATATTAGAATGCTAAATTTATAAAAAAGATTGTTTTGGAATCATAAAAAAGTGAATTAAAAAATGATATATTTGATAGATAGACGAAAGAAGAAAACTAACTTGATAATTATTTGATGAATAATTAATCGCGGTTGTTAGTATTTTTCGTAGTTTCAGGGAAAATATAAATACAAACTGATCTTGATGAATTCTGTTAAAACCTATACGCTTTTCACTGATCATGATGTGTATCTTTTCAAAGAAGGTAGACACTATAAGCTGTATGGTAAGTTTGGAGCACATTCTGTAGAAAAGGATGGTGTAAAGGGAGTTTATTTTTCAGTTTGGGCACCCCATGCAAAGAAAGTCTCAGTAATAGGTAATTTCAATAACTGGAATCATAAAGACCATATTTTGTTTCCAAGATGGGACGGATCGGGGATTTGGGAAGGATTCATTGATGGATTAACCTGGGGAACTTTATATAAATACGCTGTTGAGACAGAAAGAGGTGAAATTTTGGAAAAGAGTGACCCTTATGCATTAAGTTGGGAACAAAATATTCAGGCAGCATCACTGGTTTCTACAACATGGTATGAATGGAATGATCAGGAATGGATGGATAATAGATGGGAAAGAAATAGCCTGGAAGCTCCAATCTCTGTTTATGAGATGCATTTAGGTTCATGGGTAAGAGAGGAAGATCATCCTAACCATTTTTTGAATTACCGTGACATCGCAAAAAAGCTTGTACCGTATATAAAGGAAATGGGTTTTACGCATGTAGAGTTCATGCCTGTTATGGAATATCCGTATGATCCAAGTTGGGGCTATCAAATTACAGGATTTTATGCAGCAACTTCACGTTTTGGGTCACCACAGGATTTGATGTTTCTGATTGATGAACTTCATAAAAATAATATAGGTGTTATTCTGGATTGGGTACCTGCTCATTTTCCGGGAGACGCTAACGGACTTTACCGTTTTGACGGATCATACTTATATGAACATGAAGATCCCAGAAAAGGCTTCCATCCCGACTGGAAATCACACATTTTCAATTACGGAAGAAATGAAGTCAAATCTTTTCTTATTTCCAATGCGATGTTTTGGTTGGATCGTTATCATGCTGACGGACTGCGCGTAGATGCGGTAACCTCAATGCTCCATCTGGATTATTCAAGGAACGAGGGGGAGTGGGAGCCTAATATATATGGCGAAAATGTGAACCTGGAAGCGAAAGCCTTTCTACAAGAATTTAATACAGCTGTTTATAAGGAATTTGGAAATAGTATTATGACTATTGCCGAGGAAAGTTCAGATTTCCCATTGCTTACCAAGCCCGTACATGATGGAGGAGTTGGTTTCGGAATGAAATGGATGATGGGCTGGATGCATGATACGCTGGATTACTTTAAAGAAGACTTTACCAACAGGAAGTTTCATCATCATAAACTTACGTTTGCTTCCATGTATATGTATAATGAGAATTATATGATGCCTTTATCACATGATGAAGTAGTGCACGGAAAAGCAAGTTTAATCTATAAAATGAAGGGTGATGAATGGCAGAAATTTGCCAATCTTCGTACCTTGTATGTATATATGTATACCCATCCCGGAGCGAAGCTGCTTTTTATGGGTGATGAATTTGGCCAGACCAGCGAATGGAACTTTACCCAAAGTCTGGATTGGCATTTATTAAAATATCCTGTTCATAAAGGATTACAAGATCTGGTAAAGGAGCTTAATCATTTATACAGATCAGAATCTGCTCTCTATGAAAATCAGTTTGATAAAGTAGGCTTTGAGTGGCTAGAAGCAGATGACCTGGAAAATTCGGTTTATGTATATCTTAGAAAAGGAAAAAAAAGAGACGATGTGGTAATGGTAGCCTTGAATCTGGCTCCAAAAGTAATAGATTACCAAATAAGGATTCCGGAAGGAACACATTGGGAGGTCGTTTTAAACTCAGATGATGAACAATATAGCGGAAGCGGAGTTCATCCTGAAATAATGGATGAAAAACATGAAGAAAATTCCATTACGGTAAGGCTGCCTCCACTAGCCGGCATTATCCTTAGGCAGAAGAAAGATAAAAAGTATAAATTACACAGAATTAAACACAAAAGATAGAAATGGTTGTTTATCACTTAAGTACGGAATGTTATCCTGTAGCAAAAGTAGGGGGCCTGGCGGATGTAGTCGGGGCACTCCCAAAGTATCAGAATAAGGTAAAAGGAATAAAAGCTAAGGTAGTAATGCCTTGGTATAACAAAGCTTTTGTTTATGATCATGAATTTGAGAAAGTTTTTGATGGATTTATTCATCAGGGATCCAATATGCTTCAGGTTCAGGTCTTGAAAGAAACTTCCGATGTTTTGGGTTTTGAACTTTATATGGTGAAAATTCCGGGGCTGCTGGATAGAGATAACCCTTATGGTTATCAGGATGAAAGTTTTCAGTTTCTAGCTTTCCAACAGGGAATTCTGCATTGGTTATGCGCTATGGAAATAAAACCGGATGTCCTGCATTGTCACGACTATCACACCGGATTGGTGCCTTTTATGGTTGAACATTGCCCGGAATTTGAATTTCTGCAAGGCGTAAAAACCATAGGAACCATTCATAATGGAGAGTATCAGGGAATGATGAGCTGGAGCATGGCGAACTATATGCCATCCTTTGACGCTTATAAATGGGGACTGATGGACTGGAACGGATACATCAATCCGTTGGCAAGTATGATTAAATGCTCTCACGCTTTTACTACTGTTTCTGAAGGATACCTTGAAGAACTTTTCATAAGTTTTCGAGGGTTGGAAAGCCTGGTTCGTCAGGAATTTGGAAAAGCCTATGGAATTATCAACGGGATTGATACAGAAGTATGGAACCCTGAAACAGATCCCATGCTGGACTTTAATTTTAATATAAAAAATGCAGTTGCCCAAAAGAAGAAAAATAAAGAAAAGCTGTGTAAAGAATACAGATTGAAGCCGGAACTGCCCCTGTTTGCTTTCATAGGAAGATTTGCTACGGAAAAAGGAGCAGATCTGCTTCCTGATGTAGTGTGGCGAAGCATTAAGCAAAATTATGGATCTTTAAATATCATGATTTTGGGTTCAGGAAATACCTATGTTGAAAATAAATTAAAGGAATACGATTATACCTATACCAATTTTGCTCTGGATGTAGGATATAAAGAACATCTTTCCCATAAGATCTATGCATCGGCAGACTTCTTATTGATGCCCTCAAGGGTAGAGCCGTGCGGTCTGAACCAGATGTATTCTATGAAATACGGAACAGTTCCCGTGGTAAGATATACTGGCGGATTGAAAGATACCGTGGAAGATATTTCAACAGGCGGGGCAGGCTTAAACTTTACCTATCCGGGAGTAGATGATATTGTTCATGCAATGAACAGAGCCCTTGAAATCTATAATCAAAAAGGAGTGATGGATGATCTTATTCATGCTAACATGAATTTTGATTTTTCATGGGAGAAATCTGCGGAAAAATATTTAGCTTTATATAATAGCTGATATGATAAGAAATTCCTTTTTTCTGATATTGGGTATTGGGGTTATTTCCTGTGGAAAAGTGACCAGTGATGTATATTCTAAAAAGGGATGAAAAAGATCTTGATGACTTTGCAATGAAAAGAGTTGATATCATGGATGTTTTAATTACTAACAAACCTTTTAGGGATCAGCTTAAAAAATGCAATATAGAAATTGACGGAGTAGATAAAGATGTAAAACAACTCAGCAATTCAGAAATCAGGAATATATGAAGTTGTAGTGTATAGTTATGATAAAAATAATAAGAGGATTGACTGCTGTACACTTCATGCAGACCTCAAAAATAGAACAGTTGACTTAATAAAATAAAAAAACGCAAGATAATTATGAATCGAAATGTAATCTCTATTGTATTGGGAGGAGGCAGAGGAACAAGATTATTCCCCTTAACATTTACAAGGTCAAAACCAGCTGTACCTATCGCAGGAAAATACAGATTGGTAGATATTCCTATTTCAAACTGTCTGAACTCAGGACTGAATAAAATTTTGGTATTAACCCAGTTCAATTCGGCTTCCCTAAATTCACATATTAAAAATTCTTACCACTTTGATATCTTCAGTAAAGGCTTTGTAGACATTCTTGCTGCAGAACAGAATGTGGAAAACGAAAGCTGGTATCAGGGAACAGCAGATGCAGTGCGCCAATCTATGAAGCATCTTGAAAAATATGACTACGACTATATTTTAATCCTATCAGGAGACCAGTTGTATCAGATGGATTTCAGGGAAATGCTCGATTTTCATATCGAAAACGGAGGAGATCTTACCATTGCAACAATCCCTGTAAATGCTAAGGATGCTACAGGTTTTGGGATCTTAAAATCTGATGATGAAGGAAATATCACCTCTTTCTATGAAAAACCAGGCTATGATACGCTGGATGGCTTAAAATCTGAAGTTTCCGATGAAAATAAACATAAAGGAAAAGAATTTTTAGCTTCCATGGGGATTTATATTTTCACCAAGAATATTCTAAAAAAGATGTTTGAAGAGGGAGCCGGAGATGATTTTGGTAAAGACATTATCCCAAGCTCCATCGGAAAATATAAGACCCTAAGCTATCAGTATGAAGGATATTGGACGGATATTGGAACCATAGAGTCATTCTACGAAGCCAATCTGGACCTTTGTCTGGATCTTCCGCAATTTAACCTGTTTTCTTCCTCGCCTATCTACACAAGGGCCAGAATGCTTCCACCATCAAAAATTAATGGATCGTATGTAAGTAAGGCTGTTTTTGGAGACGGATGCATCATCATGGCAGATAAAATTGAAAACTCTGTAATTGGAAACAGAACAAGAATAGATAAAGGAAGCACTATTGTTAATTCCTATGTGATGGGTGCGGATTTCTATCAGAATACAACAGAAATTGTAATGAATGACCGAGGCGGCCGCCCGAATATGGGAATCGGAAAATACTGCTATATTGAAAAAGCAATCCTCGATAAAAACTGCTATATTGGTGACAATGTAAAAATCATTGGCGGAAAACATATTCCCGATGGAGACTACGGAACCCATTCTGTACAAGACGGAATTGTAGTGGTAAAAAAAGGAGCAGTACTTCCTCCGGGAACTCATATAGGTTAATTATTGTTAAACATAAAACAAGAGTGAACAGCATATTGTTCACTTTTTTTATTTGTATTACTTTTGTGCGATGCGTATTTTTAAAATAGTAACTGTAATTATTGTTCTTTTGGGTGGAGCTTATGCTGCTTCCATGTATTATTTTGTGGATGAAAACAAAAATTTTACCGTTGAAAAAGAGATTGATTATCCGGTAGATAAAGTCTTTTCACAGTTTAATAACCTGCAGAGTTTTACCAGATGGAATAATTTTTTCACCAGTTCACAGTCTATGGATATAGATTATTATACGCCTTATGAAGGACAGGGAAGCGCCATCAGTTACGTAGATTCTAAAAATGATACCGATGGTGAAATGTTCATCAGATATGAAAACCTAAATAAAACCCTGAAATATCAGCTTTTTGAGGATAAAAATGAAAATCCAACGCTGGTTGATGTTAAATTTAAGCCTGTTTCTGCTGAAAAAACAAAAATAATCTGGTACGTGCATACTCCAAAGCTGTCTGTCTGGAGAAGGGTAGAAAACTTCTGGACTGAAGATCGTTTTGCGGAAAATATCACCAAAAGTATGGTGAATCTTAAAAATGCACTGGGAAATAAGGTTGAAAAAGACAATCAAATGGCTGCCATTAAGTATGATAGTCTGATGGTAGAAAATGAAGAAGATAAGCTATTGCTGGGGATTAACGTAAGTACTTCCAATAAGAAGGATGCGCTTTACAAAAATATTGTAATGAACTACAACAAGGTGTATAATTTTGTGACAATGGACCTTGGAAAAAGAGATGATGAATTCGGATATCCAATTCTGATGACTGATGCCGATAATTACAAAGACAAGGAGGTTTCTTACTTCCTCGGAATTCCTCTTTCCAAGAAAATTGGGGTGTCTGACAATAACTTTAATTTTAGGTCCGTAAATCCGTCTCAAAACTACGTAATGTACTACAAAGGGAACTACGAAGGCCGAATTAGGGCCATTCAGCAGCTGATTCAGAAAGCCAAAAAAGATGAGATGCGCTTTGGAGATATCCGTCAGACCTTTATTGAACGTCCTATGGAAGGGCAGGAGGTGAACATGAAGCTCTCATTATCAGTGTATAAGTAATTTTTTTTCAATAATTTTTTTCTTAATTTTTTTTAACGGTTTCAGACTGTTCTAACTCGGTTTTTTTTATTAAATTTGAAGATTAATTCTACAAATAAATTTTAATAAATAGATAAACTGTAATAATGGACAGATTTTCATTCCTAAACGCAGCTCATTCTCAGTTAATTGAGGATTTATACCAACAGTACTTAAAATTCCCAGATTCTTTAGAACCATCATGGAAAGCTTTCTTTCAAGGCTTCGATTTTGCTTTGGAGAATTATGGAGATGACGATAACATTCAATTTATTCAGGCTCCGGCCAACGCTGCTCCTGCAGTACAACAAATTTCTCAGGCAGTAACAAACGGAGAAGTTCCTGAACACATCAAGAAAGAGTTTAAAGTAGTAAACCTTATCGAGGCTTACAGAACAAGAGGGCACTTGTTTACAAAAACGAATCCAGTTAGAGAAAGAAGACACTATACACCTACTTTGGACATCGAGAACTTCGGTCTTTCTAAAGAGGATTTA
This sequence comes from Chryseobacterium aurantiacum, assembly GCF_003020585.1. GTDB lineage: Bacteria > Bacteroidota > Bacteroidia > Flavobacteriales > Weeksellaceae > Chryseobacterium > Chryseobacterium aurantiacum. The sequence goes on along the minus strand of NZ_PXUE01000005.1, from coordinate 158,861 downwards.
AATACAAAATTCAACTGTGCAGTTGAAACAGGAATGAAAGAGCCTGCTACTTTGGCAGACCTTATCAAGCACCTGGAAAATATCTACTGTGATTCTATCGGAGTAGAATATACGTACATCAACAATGTTGAAGAAAAAGATTTCATTAAGAAATGGCTTCAGGTAAACGAAAACCACGCAAGTCTTTCTGCAAATGAAAAAACAGAAATCTTATTAAAATTAAACCAGGCTGTTGCCTTTGAAAATTATCTTCATACAAAATTTGTAGGTCAGAAAAGATTCTCACTGGAAGGAGGAGAATCATTAATCCCGGCTTTAGATCAATTGATCTCAAGATCTTCTCAATTAGGAGTAGATGAAGTGGTATTAGGAATGGCACACAGAGGAAGATTAAATGTATTATCAAACATCTTCGGAAAATCTTACAAGCAGATCTTCTCAGAATTTGAAGGAAAAGAGTTCGAAGAGGATGTATTCTCAGGGGATGTTAAATATCACTTAGGATCATCTAAAAAGATCAAAACAGCTTCAGGAGAAGAAGTTTGCATTAACCTTACTCCTAACCCGTCTCACCTTGAAACAGTAGCCGCTCTTGTAGAGGGAATCTGCCGTGCGAAAGTAGATGATAAGTACAAAGATTATTCTAAAGTATTACCAATTATCATTCACGGAGATGGAGCTATTGCGGGGCAGGGTATTGCTTACGAAGTAGCGCAGATGATGACTCTTGAAGGATACAAAACAGGAGGTACCGTTCACATTGTTGTAAACAACCAGGTATCTTTCACCACAAACTTCCATGACGCAAGATCTTCAACTTACTGTACAGACATTGCAAAAGTTACAGAATCTCCTGTAATGCACGTAAATGCTGACGATGCTGAAGCGGTAGTTCATGCTATCCATTTTGCTGCTGACTTCAGAGCGAAGTTTGGAAAAGATGTTTACATCGACCTTTTAGGATACAGAAAATATGGACACAACGAAGGAGATGAGCCAAGATTTACACAACCAAATCTTTACAAAGCTATTTCCAAGCATCCAAACCCAAGAGAAATCTATAAAGATAAATTAATCAATGATAGCGTAATCTCTAATGACATCATCAAAAAGATGGAGGTAGACTTCAAGGCTCTTTTAGATAAAGACTTTGATGCTTCCAAGGAGATTGAGAAAAACGTTATGGATTTATTTATGGCTGAAGATTGGGTAAATTATCCAATTGGAAAAAGAGGAGTAGCTCAATTACCGGTTGATACAAAATATGACCTGGCTAAGTTGAAAGAGTTAGCCCTTACAATGTCTACCCTTCCTGCAGATAAAAAATTCATCAATAAAATTACAAGACTTTTCGAAAACCGTATCAAGGCTATTAATGGAAATTCATTAGACTGGGCGTTAGGAGAGTGGTTAGCATATGCTACCCTTCTTGTAGAAGGTCACAATGTAAGAATTTCTGGAGAAGATGTAGAAAGAGGAACATTCTCTCACAGACATGCAGTTGTAAAAACAGAAGATACAGAAGAAGAATATATCCCATTAAGACACGTTTCAGAAAGTAGATTTGACGTATTCAACTCTCACCTTTCAGAATATGGTGTTCTAGGTTTTGACTATGGATATGCAATGGCTTCTCCAAATACATTAACAATCTGGGAAGCTCAGTTCGGAGATTTCGTGAACGGAGCTCAGATCATTGTTGACCAGTATTTAGCTGCTGCAGAAGAAAAATGGAAACTTCAAAACGGATTGGTAATGTTATTGCCTCACGGTTCAGAAGGACAGGGTGCAGAACACTCTTCAGCAAGATTGGAGAGATTCTTAACACTTTGTGCTAATGAAAATATGGTTGTTGCTAACATTACTTCACCAGCCAATTACTTCCACCTATTGAGAAGACAATTGAAGTGGGCATTCAGAAAACCATTGATCGTAATGAGCCCTAAATCTTTATTGAGACACCCGAAAGTGGTTTCTCCACTTGAAGATTTTGCAACAGGTTCATTCCAGCCAATCTTAGATGATCCAACTGCAGATCCTAAAAAAGTAGAAAAAGTAGTTCTTTGTTCAGGTAAGCTGTACTTCGAATTATTAGCGAAGAAAGAAGAATTGAACTGTGAAAATATTGCATTGGTAAGATTTGAGCAGCTTTATCCGCTTCAGACAGATGCTATTGAAGCCATCTTCAGCAAGTACGAGAACAGAACACAATTGGTTTGGGCTCAGGAAGAACCAGAAAACATGGGGGCTTGGTCTTATATCCTAAGAAACTTCAGAGATACAGGAATCCAGGTAGTTTCTCCGGTACCAAGCGGTGCTCCGGCTCCAGGTAGCCACAAAATGTTTGAGAAAAACCAAAATGCAGTGATCAACAGAGTTTTCGACAGAGATGATGCTCCTGCAAAAAGACCAGTTACAGCTTAATTAAAATAATAATCAATTAAAAAATAAAAAATACTCAATATGTCAGTTTTAGAAATGAAAGTTCCTTCACCGGGCGAATCAATTACAGAAGTTGAAATTGCAACTTGGCTTGTAAAAGATGGTGATTATGTAGAAAAAGATCAACCTATCGCTGAAGTAGACTCAGATAAAGCAACTCTTGAATTGCCTGCAGAACAAAGTGGTATCATCACTTTAAAAGCAGAAGAAGGTGATGTAGTACAAGTAGGTCAGGTAGTTTGTTTAATTGATATGGATGCTGCTAGACCAGAAGGTGGTGCACCTGCTGCTGAAGCTCCAAAGACAGAAGAAGCTCCAAAGGCTGCTGAACCAGCTAAACAGGAAGCTCCAAAACCAGCTGCACCAGTTGCTGCGCCACAAACTTACGCAACAGGGGCTCCATCTCCGGCTGCTAAGAAAATCCTTGACGAAAAAGGAATGGCTGCAGGTCAGGTTTCAGGAACTGGAAGAGACGGAAGAATCACTAAAACTGATGCTGAATTGGCGGCAGTTCCTGCATTAGGAGGAAGCCCTATGACAGCTACAGGTGCTAGAACAACTACAACTACTAAACTTTCAGTTTTAAGAAGAAAAATCGCTCAAAGATTAGTTTCTGTGAAGAATGAAACAGCGATGTTAACTACTTTCAACGAAGTTGACATGTCTGAAATCTTCAGATTAAGAAAGTTATATAAAGAAGAATTTGCTCAAAAACACGGAGTAGGACTTGGTTTCATGTCTTTCTTTACAAAAGCTGTTACAAGAGCATTACAAATGTATCCGGATGTAAACGCATCTATCGACGGAGATTTCAAAATTAACTATGACTTCTGCGATATTTCAATTGCAGTTTCAGGTCCTAAAGGATTAATGGTTCCTGTATTGAGAAATGCAGAAAACATGTCTTTCAGTGGAGTTGAAGCAAACATCAAGGATCTTGCTACAAAAGTAAGAGACGGTAAGATTACTGTTGACGAAATGACTGGTGGTACTTTCACAATTACAAATGGTGGTACTTTCGGATCTATGTTATCTACACCAATCATCAACCCTCCACAATCTGCTATCCTTGGAATGCACAACATTATCCAGAGACCAGTAGCTGTTGACGGACAGGTTGTAATCAGACCAATGATGTACGTTGCAATGTCTTATGACCACAGAATTATCGACGGTAAAGAATCTGTAGGATTCCTTGTAGCGGTAAAAGAAGGTATCGACAACCCTGTTGAAATATTAATGGGAGGTGACGAAAGAAAAGGCCTTGGTTTATAGTTTTAATAAAATTATAATATAAATATATAATCTCGCCTTAAAAAGGCGAGATTTTTGTATTTAATTAAGAAAATACTATAATGATGTTTTCAAAAATGACTTCCAATATCAAAGTTTCAGTTATACCTGAATATGATAGCAAGAATAGTTATCCATCCGAAAACCGTTATGTCTTCAAATACAATATTACTATAGAAAATGACGGAAGCTTTCCTATAAAAGTATTGAAAAGAAAATGGTTAATCTTCGATGTAGGATTTGGATATACAGAGATTATAGGGGACGGAATAATAGGCCTGACTCCTGAGATAGAAACCGGCGATAATTTCGCTTACTTTTCCAATGTAATGCTTCGTTCCGGAGTAGGAAATATGAGTGGAAAATACCTTGTTAAAAACCTGGAAACACAAGAAACTTTCGAGATTGATATCCCAAAGTTTAACCTGTTGTCTGAAGTTTTAAGCAATTAGTTGGTGTTATACAATGTAAAATAAACAACATACATTGTATTAATTAATGATTTTGTCGTAAGAAAATTAGGACAAAAAATAAGTTATAAAATAAAACCCGGGTTTATTTGTATGACTATTACAGTCTCTTGATTTTTGCTTTCATATACTCTTGTACTTCATCATTGCTGGTGAGGAAGAGCTTCTCAAATGCCAATAAAGAGATTTTCGCACATACCTCGGCATCAGCACCGGCTCTATGGTGCTTGAATTCTATTTTATGATATTCAGCAAGAGGTTTTAAACCATATTTCGGGAGATAATTCCATGATTTTTTAGCAAGCTGTATGCTGCAAAGATAGTTCAGATTGGGCGTAAACATTCCGTAATGTTCCAGGCATCCCCTTAATACCGAAGCATCGAAACCGGCGTTGTGAGCAATCATTAATGTTCCGTACATCATTTCCTGAGCTTCATGCCATATTTCATCAAAGGTAGGTGCATCTTTCACATCTTCCGGATGAATCCCATGCACATCAATATTGAATTTATTAAAATAAGGAAAACTTGGCGGTTTAATCAACCAGGTTTTAGTCTCTACAATTTTAGAATCCTGTACAATACAAATTCCCATCTCGCATGCAGAGCTTTTCTCATGAGTTGCGGTTTCAAAATCTATAGCACAAAAATCCATTGTTTTAAATTATAAGTTGTTACAAGTTACCAGTTCTCTGGTTTAGAGTTTAACGTTCAACGTTTTGGGTTTAAAGTTGACAGTTAATTGAAGTTCTGACTTTTTCTCCTGAAAAGCTTCCCCTGTGATTTTTCCTATTACCTATTATCTGCAACCTATAACCTGTTATCTTTTATTTTCCACCCAAAAAATGTTTAAAAATCAACCATTCCGATTGATAGAATCTGTCTTTCTGATGTTTTTGACGAAGCTTCCAAGTACCCGGAAGTTGTCCGTAGAATCCAAAATGAGCTCTTACTACAGCCCAAAGGTGAGGAAATCCATTTTTTAATCCAAAATAAATCCCTGCAACTCCATCCAGACAAAGTCTGAAAAAAATAAGCCAGATTAGTTTGGGAAAAGGAAGGTTTTTAAGCATCATAGACAGATTGTTTCGGATGTTTAAATAGGTTTTTTGGGCACTTTGTTTGTTTAAAGTTCCTCCCCCTACATGATATACCTTTGATTTTCCTGTATAAAAAATCTTTTTTCCTTTATTGATAAGCCTCCAGCAAAGGTCAATTTCTTCCTGATGAGCAAAGAATCTTGCATCAAAGCCATTCTGTTCCCAAAAATCTTTTGAACGGATAAAAAAACAACATCCCGAAGCCCAGAAAATCTCTGTTTCGTCGTCGTAATGTCCTTTATCTTCCTCCAGTTCATCAAAAATACGGCCTCTACAATATGGATATCCTAAATTATCAATCAATCCACCGGCAGCTCCGGCAAACTCAAAATAATTTTTATTGTGGAAAGATAAAATCTTCGGTTGAACCGCCGAGATGGATGAATCTTTCTCAAGAAGCTCCATTACAGGCTTTATCCAGTTTTCTGTAACCTCTACATCAGAATTAAGAAGACAGTAATATTCATTTTTAATCTCCTTTAAACCCTCATTATAACCGCCAGCAAAACCATGATTGCTGCTGTTTTTAATAATTTTCACATCAGGAAATTGAGTCTTCAGAAATTCCAGAGAATCATCAGTAGAAAGATTATCAATGACATAAATATCTGCGTCTTGGGAAAATTGAACTACACTTGGAAGAAATTTCTCAAGCCAGTTTCTTCCGTTCCAGTTTAAGATGGCAACAGCCAGTTTTTTCTGCATGTAAATCTATTTTTTTTCAGCATCATAGGTCTTAATAGAATCCTGATACTTCCATTTTCTGTGTGACCAAAGATAGTTATCAGGATGCTTATGTAAGGTGTTTTCCAGCATTTTATGGAATTTCTTTACCACTTCATGTTCCGTGAATTTTTCATTGTCCGGATATATTCTATAGTAGTTAACCTGATAATAGCCACGTTTTACTTTCTTCATTTCACAATAGATAAAGGCAAGATCCATTCTGGTTGCCAGCTTATCATAGCCAATGAATACAGGAGTTCTTTGGTTAAGAAATTCTAGTCCGTAATTGACATGAGAAGAGTGTGGAGTCTGGTCTGCTACAAACATATAAATAGAATCTCCGTCATTTTTATTCCTGAAAATATTAAGAATCACCTCATTGGCTTCCAAGGCCTCATTTCCAAACTTATTACGAACTTTCTTCATTTGATTTTCCCAGAAATCGCTGTTTACTTTTCTGTAGACAGGGTGGCAGTGCTTCTGAGGAACAATTCTTGCCAGGGCATTTATCCATTCCCAGTTAAAAACGTGCCCAGCCAGCAAAATAATATTTTTGCCCTCCTTTTGGATATCATGAAACACATCTTGATTGATGTGCTGCATTCTTACCCTGGATTCCGTTTCCGAAATACTGAATGACTTTATTGTTTCTACCAGATAATCAGAAAAGTTACGATAGAATGCCTTTCGTATTTTTCGGATTTCCTCCTCAGACTTTTCAGGAAAGGAGTTTCTCAGGTTTTGGGTAATAACTGCTTTTCTGTAACCTACCAGATAGTAGTTTAGGAAAAACATAACATCCGAGAAAATATATAATATTCTAAGCGGAAGTTTTGAGATGAAGTATAATATTTTAATTAAGAAGCTCATAAAACAGGCAAATTTAGTAATAATAAAATTATGGTTCTATTTTTGCAGAGGGATAAGTATTATTTTTTTACTTTTATGTTATGAAAAAATTGACATTGATCGCTTTTCTGGGACTAAGCACTTTTGCTTTTTCACAGGATGTAAAGAATTTACCGGATAAAGGGAAGCAAAAAACAGCTCTTATTGTATCTACTGAACAGAAAGAATTGGATGCAAAGAAGAAAGCAGCTGAAGAAAAGGCTAAACTTCCTAAGCCTTATAACCCAAAAGCAGATGCACAGGCAGATATTAAGAAATTGGTTGCCCAGGCTAAAAAAGAGGGAAAAAATATCATGATTCAGGCCGGAGGAAACTGGTGTATCTGGTGTCTTCGTTTTAATAATTTTGTACAGGAAACTCCTGAATTAAAAGGGATTGTAGATAAAAACTTTTTATACTATCATTTAAACTTTTCTCCAGATAATAAAAATGAAAAAGTTTTTGCTCAATATGACAATCCTGGTGAAAAATACGGATACCCTGTGTTTATTGTTTTAGATCAAAATGGCAAAATGATAAAGGTTCAGCAGAGTGATGTATTGGAAGAAGGAAAAGGATACAGTGTAGAAAAGGTAAAAGAGTTCTTTAATACTTGGAAGCCTAAAGGATAAATAAAAAAAGTTGTTTCAGTCAGAAACAACTTTTTTTATGGCTTAAAGCTCTAATTGATTGGTTAAATATGAAAGATCTTCGAGAAAATAAAGATGATCACAACAATTTTTTGATCCAGTTTAGTTTTTTCTCAGAATAAGGCGGATATTTAATATTCGGTTCTCCCCATGTTGCTTTTTCAAGAATAGCTTTTTGATGAGAAAAGGCTTCGAAGCCATATTTTCCATGATAATTTCCAATTCCTGAACTTCCCACCCCTCCAAATGGCAAATTATCATTGCTTAGATGCATTACGGTATCATTGATGCATCCACCACCAAAGGAAAGCTTTTTGGTAAACTGCTCTTTTTCTTCATTACTACTCGTAAAAAGATAGGCGGCAAGAGGTTTTTCCAGTTCCAAAACTGCATTCAGGGCAATGTTATAATTTTTAAAAGTAATGACGGGGAGGATTGGTCCAAAGATTTCTTCCTGCATAATTTCATCACTCCAATCAATATTATGAAGAATTGTTGGTTCTATATACCGCTGTTCTTCGTTAAGATTTCCTCCGAAGTATATTTTATCTCTGTCAATAAGACTTGCTAACCGTTGAAAGTTTCTTTGATTAATGATTTGGGTGTATTGTTCAGAACCAGGTGTGTATTTAAATTCCTGAATATATTTCCTCAGCATTTCCAAAAACTGTTCCTGAACCGCTTCTTCTATCAGGAGATAATCAGGTGCTACACAGGTCTGTCCGGCATTTAAAAATTTCCCCCAAACAATTCTTTTGGCTGCAATATCCAGATTGGCATTCTTGGTTACTATAACCGGAGATTTCCCGCCCAATTCAAGAACCACAGGGGTTAAATGTTCTGCAGCAGCTTTGTACACGATTTTTCCAACTTTGGTGCTACCGGTAAAGAATATCTTGTCAAACTTCAATTTTAGCAATTCTGTGGTTTCATCAATACCTCCTTCATACACATATAGATATTCGGATGGAAAGTTTTCATTGATGATTTTAGCCATTGCCTTCATGGTATTCTCCGCAATTTCGCTTGGCTTGAGAATACAGCAGTTTCCTGCAGCTATTGCAGCAATAATGGGAGATAGAGATAATTGATAAGGATAATTCCATGCTCCTATGACCAGGACACAGCCTAGCGGTTCTGCATACACCTTGCTGTTTCCTAGTTGATTAACCAAATTGGTATGTGTTTTTTTCGGTTTTGTAAGAGATTTTAAATTCTTTAGATAATAATCAATATCATTTAAAATAAAGGAGATTTCTGTAGTGAAAGTGTCAAATTTTGACTTACCAAAATCTTTGTAGATGGCTTCATATAAAAGATCTTCGTGTTTGATGATAAGGTCTTTCATCTTTTCAAGATACATCTTACGAAACTTACTGGATTTTGTTTGCTGAGTTTTAAAGAAACCCTTTTGTCCTGATATAATTTCCTGAATTTCCATACGATATGATTATGATTTATCTGATAATATTTGATGTTGTAAATATGTAGAATTGTAACAATAAACCTACCATAATCTTTTATTTTTTTTAAAAAGCATAGAAACTGTTAAAAAACATTTGTTATATCATTGCTTTGTGAAAAAAAAGTTTGTAGTTTTATTTGCGCCAAATTATTAAGATGAGAAAAATTTTATTATTAACTTTTTTGTTAATAGGTTATGTCATGTATTCGCAATGTTTAGGATGTACAATTACTAATCCTACTGATCCGGATTATCATTTTCCGGATAATGAAACCATCTGTTTTACCTCAGATATGACGTTCAGTAATCCCAGTTTTGGATCAAATGTCAAATTGTGTATTGCTTCCGGTGTTACTGTTGTTTTTCAAAATAATATTTCGGGAGTTAATAACGCGATGATTTATTTCGATGTTCATGGAAAACTTCAGTTTAATCAGTCAGTTACTACAGTTGCTGACCTGAATGTTCATGTTTTTAATGGAGGGGAGGTCTCCATAGGATCTGGTAATGGGAATTTTACAATGGATGGACAAAATAATGTGATTTTAAATGAAGGAACTATAGACCTAGGCGTTTTACAATTTGGAGACAATACTAATAATATTATCAACAATCTAGGAAATTTAAACATCCACGGAAACCTTAACATGAGCAATTCTGCTGTTACAAAGTTCAAAAACGAGGGTGGGGGATTTATTTCGATTGGAGGTAATTACAGTAATAATGAGAATAGTATTTACATCAATTGCGGAACTATTATCTCTACCAGTGGTTTTAATATCAATGGTGGAACGATTTATAATACAGGCTTTTTTACAGTGGGAGGTGACATCAATATGTCTGGGGGTTCCAGTAAGATTTATAATTTTGGCCTTTTTACATCAACAGGAAATATGAATAACGCTCCTGCCAGTGCTATTATCTATAATGAAGGAAAGTTCTCTATTAATCAATATCAAGGTGGTAATGCAGCTTTTCACGGGCCTTCATCTTCTTCCAAAAAAGGATATATAGAAGTTCAAAATGCCATACAGGTGAACAATGCTGTGATTGGGCCCAATCTTGATTTTAAGTTAAGTACAGGAGTTTCTGATCCGGGCTCTATTTTTTTCAATAGCAATCCTTCTTTTTTAACGAATGTTACTTTTGATTGTGAGTCTACCAACAGCTGCAGTGCGCCACTCGTAATTAATCCGGGATTCTGTCCTACAATTGATGGAATGTTGCCTCCCATGGCTGTTGATGATTCTTATACAATAAATGCCGGAAGTTCATCAGTAGGAATTGTTCTGGATAATGATTTTGAAACGTATAATGGTGCTTCAGCTACCACTTCCAACGTAATAATGTCTCAGGTTTCAACTTCAAACTCTAATATTAGTTTAAATGTAAATGATGGCCATATTCAGGTAGCATCAGGAACACCGGCAGGAACATATACTCTTGTTTATCAAATTTGTCAGCAATCAAATCCTACCAATTGCGATACTGCAACGGTAGAAATTATAGTCCCTGGCACTACAACTTGTTACAAGCCTGCCATTACTTCAGGAACAATTCTTACTTCCAATTTAGGAATTACAGCATTGAACAGAGCCGATTCCGGAGACTCAAACTGGCCCGGAATACGAAAAGGAGGCTGGCTGGTGCTAGAATCTAAAACAAAAGGTTTTGTATTAAACAGGTTATCAGATGTTCAGGTTGCAGCGATTCCAACGGTAGATTTAAAAGAGGGAATGATGGTATACAATACTACTCGGAATTGTTTACAAGTGAATATTAACGGAACTTCTACGGGGTGGAGATGTTTTAATAAGCAGACATGTCCGGATTAATTTTTTAAATTAAATCAAAATGAAAAAAACAGTTTTAATGATAAGTTTAATGCTTTCCCTTTTATCTTATTCACAAGTTGCAATTGGGAAAAGCACATTGGAATCCGCTTCGTCTTCATTGGAATTTGGATCTGAAAATCGTGGAATGATTCTGCCATGGGTAACCAATATTGCAAGTGTACAGAATGCCGTTAACGGTACTTTGGTTTTTGATCTTTCCGATAAAAAAATAAAATCCTACGAAAATAATACTTGGGTTGATCTTTCCATTGATACTACGGGAAGTGCAGATTCAGGTTTACAAAATGCTTTGAATGATAATGCAACGGCAAAGGTTACAGTAGGAATCCCAACGGCTACTTCTGGAATTTTGGTACTGGAAGACATTGATAAGGCGATGATCTTGCCCAAAGTTGCCAGTCCGCATCTTAATATAATTGCGCCAACAGCAGGGATGATAGTTTATGATACAGTGAAGAAGCAGCTCGCTGTTTTCAATGGTTCAGTCTGGACGTTCTGGGGTGAATGATATGGTAAGTTGGTTGGCAAGTTAGGTTAGTGTTTATGATATAAAATTACATAATATTTCTCACTGCAATTTTTACAGGATGATAAAGGAGTAATAGAAGGGCCGTAATTAATGCCAGCCAAAATAATCCGGTAAAGATCTCCATATTGGAAAGTAATATGGATTGGGCTGTTATTTTTGCTTTAAAAGCTCCTGCAGTCATGGAAAGGGATTCATTGAAGGGTAATTTTGAGATATTAGATCCAAAAATCTGACTCCATTGGCTATAGAAAATAGGGTTGGTATCTGTAAGATTGAAGCTTAGTGTATCCGCGTGTTTTAAGGTTAAAAAGAGCATCAGATTTTGCATTAAGGCATATCCAATGGCGGTGGTCCAGAAACGGGTTGTTGTTCCGAGAGCAGTAGCGTTGGCAACATATTCTTCCGGCATTCCTGAGATTAGAAAGAAAACGAGCGGTGTAAACAATAATCCTTGAGCTACACCTTGTAAAAATAAAGGAGGACAAATTGTGGAGAGGGTAGTATCCGGATAAAAAGTATAGGTAAACCAAGCACAATCTACTGCCAGTAAAAGAAACCCTGTAAAGAATACAATTCTTGATGAAACTCCCTTAATAAGACATATTCCTGATAAAAGAACGCCTAAAAGGGTCCCTGCAACATTCCAGTATTGAATGTTTACAATATAATCCCAAGGCCATTTCCAGACTGTTGCCATAATGCTGTAGACATTATTCAGCCCTGAACGGATTAAATAAAAGATGAAAAACAGAATCATTCCTGCAATTACATTTTTAGAGCTAAAAACTTCAAAATGGAATAATGGTCTTTTTGAGTTTCTTTGTTTAAGCATAAATAACCCTCCGGAAAGTAAAAATATAAAGAGACACATGATGATTGTATCAGATTCAAACCACATCAGTCTTTTACCGTAAATAATAGCATAACCTCCGGCCTGCAGACATACCCAAAGCAAGAACCAACTAGATATATCCAATTGATACAACGGTTTTTTAGGGAAAAATCTGTTCGTATTAAAAATAGCTATCCCTATGATAAGTACAAAAACATGAAAATAAACCATCATGAGAACCATATGTTGAAAATTATAGTTTTCAATGCTGGATTTCAATAAAGAGGTGGTTACTGTACCACCTGTCAGCATAATGGCATACATAAATAAGTAAGCCAGGACCTTGGCATGTCTTGTTTTTAATTCTGCAACAATTAAAGGAAGGAAAATGGCTCCTTCAAGCAATCCAAAAATACCCTCCAGAAACCGAATGACTAAAATAACATGATAATCATTAGTGACAGATAAGACGTAAAGAATGATTACGGATATGGAAGACATCAGAAGAACATAGTATTTTACACTGAAATAAGCCATAAATCGTTGCAAAACTAAAAGGGTAACAACAAATGTTCCGTACATCAAAATCATTAGGTATTGGATGTCGTCAGAATCTACATCCATAAAGGAAGAGGTGAAAGCACTGTTGGAATGTAGCAGAGACAACAACATCAGGTGGGGAAATAAAGCCAGCACCAGAAGTGGCAGCTTTAGCCATTGTGGTACCCATTTATGATAGACAGTATTATGTTGCATAATTTTTAATAGTGGAAAAGAGGAATGAAAACGAATTATAAAATTGTGAACAGAGGATTAATCCTCTTTTTTGTCGGAATATAAAATGCGAAAAGACAAAAGGGCAAAGGTGTAAAAGTAAAAGGTAAAATGGCAAATATGCTAAAAGAAAAAATTTGCAGATTCGCTATTTTGCGGTTTTGCCTTTTCGCTAAAAAAAAATAATTTAATTGTAAAGTCTGAAACGTGTTGGGTTGAAGATAATTTTGCACTCTAATACTCTAATACTCTCCCACACTCAAACTCATATCTTCTTCGCGCTTACCAGAACATTCATTCCTGAAAGCAGTTTTTCGTTTTCTTTATTGTTGTCAAGAATAATTTTTACAGGAAATCTTTGTTCAATCTTGACGAAGTTTCCGGTTGCATTATCTGGTTTTACCAGAGAAAACTGTGATCCTGAGGCTGGGGAAACAGAAAGTATCTTCCCTTTGAATTCAATACCGGGATAAGCATCTGCTGTAATAATGACTTCTTGTTTCTGGTCGATTTGCCCAAGCTGGGTTTCCTTGTAATTGGCAATAATCCATTTTTCCTTGCTTACCATTTGTACAAGAGCCTGTCCTTCTTTAATCAGTTGTCCTTCCTGAATCGTTTTTTTACCTACCCAACCATCATAAGGAGCCGTGATTACAGTGTATGAAAGGAAGAGCTTAGCATTATTCAGGCTAGCAGAGCTTTGCTGAATCTGGCTTTTCGCAGGAGCAACTTTTGTTTGTTGTTCGCTGGCTCCGGCTCTTACTGCATTTTTCTGTTGTTCCAAAGCTAGCATGTTGGCTTTTGATTGTTCGTAGGAAGCCTTTACATTTTCAAAGTCCTGTTCTGTAGCGGCATCTTCTGCCAGTAGATTTTTATATCTTTTATAGTCCTGTTCTGTTCTCCAGATGTCAATTTTGGCTGAGGCAATCTTGGCGTCAATTATTTTGGTATCACTTTCTTTGGTATTCACAGCACTTTGAATCGTTGTAATATTCTCTGTATTAGCATGAAGACTGGCTTCAGCCATCTGCACCTGATTGACAAACTCTCTGTTGTCTATGATCAGTAAAGTATCTCCTTTATGTACAAATTGATTTTCATTAAACTTTATATTTTTAATAAATCCTGAAACCTTACTGGATACCGGAGTAATATATTGTTCTATCTGCGCATCATTGGTCGTAATATTTTTCCTTGTGAAAAGATAAAAGCTTATCATTCCTGTAACCCCACTGATGATAAGAATCCAGGCCAGTAGAGTAATTGTTTTGTTGATTCTTTTTTCCTTTTGTGTCAGCTGTTTCTGTGCCATAGTTTTTATAAGTTTCCAATCGTATATTGGAGTTGATAGTATTTTAGTTGTCTGTTAATTTTTACGGAGATAAGGTTAGATTCAGCTTCCAGATAAGTATTGTCTGCATCTATAAGTTCTGTGATAAGACTTAGCTTATTCGCATATTTTGTTCTTACAATACGATAGTTTTCTTTCGCCTGATCAATGGCTTCTTCAGCAATTTTTACCTTTTGATCCGTTTCTTCAAACTTTTTGTAAGCCTCATATACACTATGTCTTATTTTTTCCTCATTTTCTTCAATTTGAAGCTTTGCCAGGTCAATATTTTCTCTTGCTTGCTGCATTCTGTATTTGTTTTTGTACAGGTTTTCGATGGGATAGGTTAAATTCACTCCAAGCATTCCCAGACGATAGGCATAAGGTTCTGGTGGGAAAAACATCATATTGGGATACTTTAAAAAATATTCTCCACCGGCAGTTATTCTGGGTAAATAGTTTGCCTTGGTAATTTTCTGATCCAGTTCCTTTAATGAAAGGTTTTTGTGAGTAATATCAACAGATTCGTTTTTGCTTAATGCCGTTTCTGTAAGGTCATTGATGTAAGGGATCGCTGCTTTATCGGAGATCAGATCCTCCGTATCTACATGCATTTCCTGAGGTTCCGGAAGCGAAAGAATAGTTTTCAGCTTATGCTCGGCAATCTGTATGTCATTATCTAGTTCTGTCCAGCTCATTTTATGATTAGACAGCTGTAGGGAAGTTCTTAAAACCTCATTTACTGTTACTACACCATTTGCTTTTAGAGCTTTTACCTGCTTAATGTTTACCGAGTCTTCCTTCATCTTGTCATTAATAAGAATCTGTTGTTCTTTTAGATGGTGAATTTGTAAAAAGGCAGTAATGATCTCCATTTTTAGAAGTCTTTCATCAAGATGCGTTCTTAAAGTTGAAATTTCAGTGTCAATAGCAGCTTTTTTCTCTGTATTCTTAATCTTTCCCCCCATATACACAGGAATGGATGCAGATAATGTGAAATCATACATTCCGTTAATGGCATCATATTTTGTAGGTTTACTAAATACGCCATCCTGATACTGGAAAAGATTGGTAACCTGCGTATAGCTCGTATGAAACTCAATGTCCGGAAGTTTTTCCATTTTAAGGTCTTTCTCTTTGGTTGCGGACATTTCCTGCTTTAGATGGCTGATCTGAATATTTTTGTTATTCTTTAGACCAATCTCTATAGCCTGTTGTAGGCCAAGGTGTTGGTAGTCTATCATCTGTGCGTAAAAAAAATTGCTCAATAGTAGGCACAACGCTATGCACTGATATCGGCATGCGTTAAATATCATATTCATAAATTAATTAAGGGATTTTTGCTAAAATGATTTTGATAGGGCAAAGGTACGACGGACTCTATCAGACAGTATTTGTGAAACAAGAAAAAGATTTGTTCATTTACGCCATTTTGAAATTTATTCATACCTTTATTTCATGAATAACAGCCATTTTAAAGAAGTAGAAGAAGAAGATGCTGAATTTTATGTCTATCATGTTCTTACAGGCAACATTACAACAGATATTCATTATCATAGTTCTGCACAGTTAGTGTATGCAGAGGGCGGCATTGTGCATGTTTTTACAGATCTGAAGCATTGGTATCTTCCGGCAAGGTGCTTCATGTGGATTCCTGCAGGAACTCCACATTATCTTTTTTCAACCAGTCCTAAGGTCGATTTATATAATTTTTACTTTAAAAAAGAAGAAAATGAAAGTGGCTTTTTTGATGAAATTAATATTTACTCAGTCAATGAACTGCTTCGGGAGATGATTTTGTATACCAAAGACTGGGATGGAAAAATCACAAAAAATGACGGTCCAAAATATTATTTCCTTAAAGCCTTAAAAGGGATTCTGCCCGAAAAAAGAGATAAAAAGCTGGCGTTTCCTGTTCAACATCCTTTTCCAAAAGATGAAACCCTGCTGAAGATTGCAAGATATATTCATGCTAACCTGGAAAAGCCCCTTACCATTGAATCTACGGCTAAAGAATTCGGAATGAGTACAAGAACCCTTTCCAGGAAATTTAAGGAGATTTTGGGGATGAACTACGTTCGTTTTTTAAGGGCCCTGAGAATTACCCGTTCCCTTGAGCTGATGCTTGAAAGTAAATATAATATGTACGAGATCGCGATGATGGTGGGCTACAATAGCCTGTCTTCCTTTAGTAATATTTTTAAAAAAGTAATTGGGGTAGCTCCTACGGAATATCAGCAGAAATTAAGAGGAGATAGGTGATTGGGGGATGTTGTTGTGTTGGAGGTTTTTTTTGAGTGTTAGTGTGTTAGAGTTTTTGAGTTGATGGGACAATTATAATTTACCTTATATTAATTCTTGAATCCGAGCTCTTTGATTTTCATCCTTTATTACATAAAAAAACCACTTCAAATTGAATTGAAGTGGTCTTGTATGGTGAGAAATTCTCTGTTGCTTATTAAGCTTCTTCAGATTTAACTTCTTCTTTCTTAGCAGCAGGAGCAGCTACAACTGGAGCGTCAGATACGATATCGAATTCGAAATTGTACTCAACGTTTCTGTGTAATCTGATGTTTGCAGTTACTTTACCAGTTCTCTTGATAGTGTTACCTGGGATTTTGATGTATTTCTTCTCTACAGAAACTCCAGCTTTAGCAAGAGCAGCAGAAAGATCTGCATTGTTGATAGATCCGAATAACTTATCACCAGAACCTACTTTTGCAGGGATTGTAACAGAAGTCTTCTTCAATTGCTCAACTACAGCGTTAGCAGCAGCGATTAATTTAGCTTCTTCTTCTTTTCTAGCTTCTAAAGTAGCTTCTAAAGCTGCTTTGTTTTTAGGTGTAGCTAAAAGTGCAATTCCTTTAGGAAGCAAAAAGTTTCTTGCATAACCTGGCTTTACACTTACTGTATCAAACTCAAGTCCTAAGTTTTCTACGTCTTGTTTTAGGATGATATCCATTGTTGTTGTCCTTTTTTAAGATTTTAGATTACTCTAAAATCAAGTTAGAATTAATTATTTATTCAGCAACAAAAGAAGAGATTGCTCTCTTCTTTTATTTATTTTTTTGTCTTATTTCAATAAGTCAGCTACGTAAGGTAGTAAAGAAAGGTGTCTTGCTCTTTTGATAGCAGCAGAAACTTTTCTTTGGTATTTTAAAGAAGTTCCAGTGTATCTTCTTGGTAAGATTTTACCTTGCTCGTTTACAAATTGTAATAAGAAATCAGCATCTTTGTAATCAACGTGCTTAATTCCGTATTTTTTGAATCTACAATATTTCTTTTCAGATTTTGTATTGATATCAAGTGGAGTAAGGAATTTTACTTCTGATTCTCCTCCTGCAGAGGCTTGTTTAGCCATTTCATCTATTGCCATGTCTTGTCTTTTTTAAAAAATAGGGTTAATAATTAAGCTTTAGCTGCTTTTACTTTAGCTCTTCTTGTTACAGCGTATTCAACAGCGTGTTTGTCAAGTTTTGTAGTAAGGTAACGGATTACTCTCTCGTCACGCTTAAATGCTAATTCTAAATCAGCAACTACAGTACCTTCACCTTTAAACTCGATTAAAGTGTAGAACCCATTCTTTTTTAATTGGATAGGGTAAGCTAACTTTTTCAATCCCCAATTTTCTTTAGCAACGATTTCGCAGTTCTTTTCTTTGATAAGATCTACATACTTGTTCACTGCTTCCTCTACCTGTGCCTCAGATAGAACGGGAGTTAAAATGAAAACAGTTTCGTAATTGTTCATAATGTTAAATGAATTTGTTAATTATTTCGAGGTGCAAAATTAGAGAATATATTTGTAATATACAATATTATTCGTGAAATAATTGAAAGTTATATATTGGCTGGATTTGGGATTTGATGGCAGATTAACAAGAAATTATTTTTATTACAACTAATCTTTTGATCTGATTTCGGTTAAAAAATTCACTTTTAATACATCATATAAAGAATGTCTGCTTACTAACAGGGACGCAATGGAAGAAACCATGCCGGCAAGCATCAGGTGAAATATGAGTGAATGTCTGTCTGTCATTTCCAGAACAATAATGGCTGATGTGAATGGTGCACGGGTAATCCCTGTAAGAAAAGCAACCATTCCGCCAAGGATTACCACATTGGTTTCATTGGGTGTTAAATGGATGACTCCAGAAATCACTGATCCGATACTCGCTCCGGCAGTAAGAGCGGGTGCAAAGATGCCTCCTGCACCTCCGGAAGTAAAGGATAGGGCAGGACCCAGCATTCTTAAGATAGGAACATACCAATCTTCATGCTTGTCTTTCGTAAAAAGAACCCTTTCCATAATCTCTTTTCCTGAACCCAGAACTTCCCGATTGATAAAATAGGCAATGGAAGCAATGATTAAAGCACAGATCACTAAAAATATAACATTCGCTTTATCTGTTTTTAATTTTTTCTTTTTCCATCCATTGATCTTTAGCATAATGACAGAGAGCTGGCTTGCAAGAATACCTGCTGTGGCTGCCACAAGAACAATGGGAAACATTACCATTAAAGAGACATCATTGGTTTTGGGGTAACCAAGGTATAAATAAGATCCGGCTAAAGTCTGAGCTGTTAAACCGGCAATAATGACCGCTGTAAATAAAGCTGTTTTAAAGTAATTAATATGCGTTTTTGATAATTCCTCTACCGCAAATACAATTCCTCCTAAAGGAGTGTTAAAAGCGGCTGCAAGTCCGGCTGCCGCTCCGGTCATGATCATGTTTTTCTTGGAAATTTTCGGCCACCATTCGGGTAAATATTCATTGACCTTTCTAAAAACGGAACCTGCAATCTGAATGGTGGGTCCTTCACGGCCTACAGCACCCCCTCCAATTACCAATACAACAGAGGAAATGATTTTAAAGATGATAATTTTAAGGCTTAAGAGGCTTCTGATCTTGGTATGCTCTTTCGGGTTAGCCAGTTCTACCGCAGCCATAACCTGTGGAATGCCACTTCCTTTGGCATTGGGAGCAAATTCTTTTACCAGCCACCACGAAAGTACGAATCCAACGGGAGCGATAATGAAAATCATCCATGCATGCCAGTCAAAAATGAAATTCATAAGATGTTCACCCCACGCAAATACCTGAGCATACAGCACGGCAAAAAAACCTGTAATAACAGATCCTATCCAAAAGGGAATTGCCTGAAGCAGGTTGTACTTCAGTTGCTCATTCCGAATATTATCGAAAGATTTTTTAAGGGATTTTTGTATAAGGGTAAAGATTTTCAGCATTTGTTTGTGTTGGGGGATGAAATTACAGTTAAATTATGAAAATTATATTTCATTTAAAAACTTTGAAACAATTAATGCATTATTTACATTGAGTGTTTGGGGTAATCCGAATCCTAAAATATTGTTTTTGATATCAAGCCTAAAATCCTTGTCCGGAAAAGCTTTTATGATTTCTTTTCTCCTTGGATTTAAGAATGCTAAGGTTTTGCTTGAATCACTTCCCTGAAAAGAATGATTTTTAAAGTCTCTAAAATTGCTATCAGAACTACTGAAAATTTCTGCTATTTTATCAGCAATATTTTTTCTGGTGACGGAAATAAATCCAAAATCATCATCTAGTTTTTTTAAGCCCCAAATTTCTATGGTATCATATTTGTCAGCTGTTCGAGAGCCTTTGCTAGACGCTCCTATAGTATTAACGACCGTATTAATAATAAAAAGATAAAACGTATTGGTCTTGTCTTTATTTGTGATGTAGTAACAGATTTTTGGCGTTTTTAGAGGGTTGGTATTATCAAAGCAGAACTGATTGTAAGGGGAGTCTTCAATGTCTGTTACTGAGATACTATAGATTTTAGAAAGTTGATCATAAATCTCAATAATTAACTTTTCCTCTTCTTTAGAAAAATCAAATAGTTTAGTGACTTCTAATTTTCTGAAATCTAATTCCATATGTGTTTACTTGTTTTTAGGAATGAAATTACAATTTAAGATTTAAATTTTAAAAATAAAATGAAAGTCTATAAAAATAAATACATTGTTCTAAAGATAGAACCTAGCTTAATATGAGTGGGATTTGTTGAGTATTTAAAAAAAAAACGCTTCCAAAACTGGAAGCGTTTTATGATTTATATTAAAGATCTCTATTAATCAAGAAATATCATAATAGCTGCTATGCCATAGATTAATAGAAGAATTCCACTTAGAGTTAGATTAGCATTTCTGAGCTTTAATTTTTCATTGCTTTGAAGAACTATTGTTTCGATAAGAATGAAAAGAAACCAGAGCGAATGAAAAGCAACCATATAGATTGCAACACCTAAAACTGCCCATCCACTTGCCTCGCTCATGGCAAAAGAAAATGCAATAGTTCCGAAAATAAGCACTACAAGACGTATTAAAACATGATTTGTTACGTTCTGGCGGGCTGGCGGATTATTCTTTTTCTTCTCCTCCTTTATTTCAAAAAGCTCTCTAAGTTCAGGACTCATTCTTTCTGTTTGTTGTATAATTTAACAAAAAACTGAAGAATTCCCACAAAACCTAGAAGGTTTAAAACTCCAAAAATACGGTACATCCCTATGGAATAAACCTCAAAAAAGCTAAGAATAAACTGAATAAGATCAATAAGAATAACTACACTTAATGATATTATCGCGATTAAGGTTGCATTTTTCATATCTCAGCTTTTTTGGTTATTAATGAGCCTTCCTTTGAAATTAAAAAGGAAGGCTTTTTGTTTTATACTTCTGTGTTCAGATCCCAGTTTTCAAGATAGTCATGAACATGTTTCAGCATCATTCCTCCTAGAGAACCGTCTACCACTCTGTGATCGTAAGAGTGAGACATGAACATTAAGTTTCTGATAGCAATTACATCACCATCTGCCGTTTCAAGAACAGCCGGCTTCTTAACGATAGCTCCAATTGCCAGAATAGCAACCTGAGGCTGAGGAATGATTGGAGTTCCCATAAGGTTTCCAAAGCTTCCTACGTTAGAGATTGTGTAAGTTGCTCCCTGAGTGTCTTCAGGTCTTAATTTTTTGTTTCTTGCTCTGTAAGCTAAATCATTGATTGCTTTTGCAAGACCGGAAAGTGATAATTGATCTGCATTTTTAATTACAGGAACAATAAGGTTACCGTCTGGAAGAGCAGTAGCCATACCAATGTTGATGTTTTTCTTTTTGATGATGTTCTCACCGTTTATAGAAACATTGATCATTGGGAAGTCCTGGATTGCTTTTACAACAGCTTTCACGAAAATTGGCATGAAAGTAAGCTTTTCACCTTCACGTTTTTCGAAGATCGCCTTGTTTTTATTTCTCCATTTTACAACGTTGGTAACGTCTGTTTCAATGAAAGAAGTTACGTGTGGAGCAATTTGTTTTGCTTTCACCATGTTTTCAGCGATGATCTTTCTCATTCTATCCATTGGAATGATCTCATCACCAGCGCTTACCGGGATCGTAGCTGCAGGTGCAGAAACCGCCGGTTTTGGCGTAGTTGCTGCCTGTACCGGAGCCGCCTGTGGAGCAGGTTGGTTTCCTCTGTTGGCAACATATGCTAATATATCTTCCTTAGTAATTCTTCCTTCTAAGCCGCTTCCTTTAATGGTTTTAAGCTCAGTTTCAGAAATGTTTTCCTGTTGTGCAATTGATTTTACAAGTGGAGATAAGTAAAGGTCTCCCGAGAACTCTACATTTGAAGCAGCAGCAGTTTGTAAAGGCTGTTCAATTGTTGTTAAAGTTTCAGTATCCGGAGTAGCAGCCGGAGTTTCAGTTTTTACTTCCTCTGATGCAGTGCCTTCTCCTTCAATTTCTAAAATAGCAATGGCTTCGCCTACTTTTGCAACTTCGTCTTTTTGTTTTAAAATTTTTACGATTTTCCCCGAAACCGGTGTCGGAACGTCTGAATCTACTTTATCTGTTGCAATTTCTACTACAGAGTCATCTTCTTTTACGTTATCACCTTCATTGAATAACCAAGTGATAATTGTCGCTTCCATAACCCCTTCTCCCATGGAAGGAAGCAATAATTTGTATTCTGCCATTTTTGATTTTTAGATTTTGACAAATATATAAAAAAAATCGGTTTTTTTATGAAATATATAATTTTAGCTGAATTCAATGTAGATATTTTCGCCCACATTCAATCCAAACAGGCTTTTCGCGCCGTTTTTCTTACTTCCTTTATAGATCGTAAGCTCCAATAACTGACTGTCATTGAAAATAGCGGCAGACTGCCCGTGAAATTCGGTCTCTCTTTCCCAGTCTGAAACAACTTCCGTATGGCTTGAAAATATCCTCGAAAGACTCAAGTTTCTGAATTTTATGGTGAAACCGTTGTATCCTTTGCTGATATTTTCAAAGAAATCTTTGTTGATATTTGAGATTATATTTCCGAAATTATCAATGTAGGTAACCTCGCCAATAATCATTCCCTCAGACTCATTATAAACGGCCCTTGGAAACATTAATTGTTTGGCAGTATCTATTTTTCTTCCAATAACCTCAGGAAGACCTCCGTTTGCCAAATGTACGGCTGCCGGAACAAAGATGTCTGTAGAAGTAAAATCTATGATATCATCAAAACGATTGTTTAGGGTGAGTTCATAGATTGCTTCAGGTTTAATATCAAAAAATATAAGGCTCAAAAGCCCATTGTCAGAGGCCATAAAGTAAGAACCATCTGCTTTGTAAATAATATTTTTTCTTGATTTATGATAAAAACTATCCACAGAAAGAATATGAATGCTTCCTTTTGGAAAGTATTTGTAAGCGTTTCTTACAATATATGAAGTTTGTATAAGGTTGAATGCCTGGATGTCGTGGGTTATATCAATAATATTAACCTCAGGATTTAGAGACAGAATTTTGCCTTTCACAGCGGCAACTCTGTAATCTAAATTTCCGAAATCCGAAGTAAGGGTAATAATTGACATGAGCAATTTATAGAATAGTGTAGTATTGCAAAGTTATTTAAAATAAAAAGAATGCCCGAAAGATTGTTGAAAAGAATTTAATATAAATTTGAAAAAAAGCTTTAATTTTAAAATCTAAAATAAAAATACTGCATGTTTGAATTAACATATGATTTGGAAGATATCGATGCGAAAATCTTCTATGGAGTTAGTAACCAATATTTCAACTTAATAAAATCAAGCTTTCCGACTCTTAAGATTACAGGGAGGGATCACGTTATCTTTGCCATGGGAAATCAGGAAGTTTTAGACATATTAAAGCAAAAACTTGACGATATTGTCAAGTTTATCTCTAAAAATAACTCAATTGGGCTGAAAGACGTTGAAAATATTCTCAATATTAAAGATGAAAATGAGAAGCAACTGATCTTCGATCAAGATATTATTGTAAAAGGAGTAAACGGGAAGATTATTAAGGCCAAGACGACTAATCTTAAGAAACTGGTAAAGGAAACTGAGAAAAAAGACATGGTTTTTGCCATTGGTCCTGCCGGAACCGGAAAAACATATACCAGTGTGGCATTGGCTGCAAGGGCTTTAAGAGATAAGGAAGTAAAAAGGATTATCCTGACCAGACCGGCTGTGGAAGCAGGGGAGAGTCTTGGATTTTTGCCAGGAGACCTTAAGGAGAAGCTGGATCCGTATTTACAACCTTTATATGATGCACTGCGTGATATGATTCCTCATGAAAAGCTGGAAGGCTTTATGGAGAAAAAAGTAATTGAGGTTGCTCCATTGGCTTTTATGAGAGGACGTACTCTTGATGATGCCTTTGTAATTCTTGATGAAGCACAAAATACCACTCATGCCCAAATGAAAATGTTCCTGACAAGGATGGGGATGAATGCCAAGTTTATTATTACAGGAGATCCTAGTCAAATTGACCTTCCAAAGAATCAACAGTCTGGATTGAAAGAAGCAATGAGAATTCTGAACGGAGTAAATGAGATTGGTTTTGTGCATCTTACAGAAGAGGATGTAGTAAGACACCCTGTTGTTAGAAAGATCATTCTGGCTTATAACGATGAAGATAAAAGAGTAAGAAATGACTAGTCCCAAATGAGCAAAAGTTTCTATTAACCTTTCGTTAACCTTTAGTTTATTTTAAAAGTTTGTTAATTTGAAAAAAATAATTAGCTTTGCTGTCCTTAAAATATAACTAATAACAATGAAAAAACTTTTACTTACTGCAGCAGTCGCTGTATTGGGAATTTCTGTAAACGCACAAGAATTTAAATTTGGTCCTAAGGCCGGATACTCTTTATCAATGCTTAAAGCAAGTGGAGAGGGGAAAACTTACAATTTCGATGCAAAGTCTACTTTCTACGCTGGAGCAATGGCCGAGTATAAATTCAATGAAAAGTTTGCTGTACAGGGAGAAGTTTTATACTCTCCAATAGGTGGTAAACAAGAAGAGGCGGTTTCTTATAACTTAATGGGTGTTGACGTTACAGGTACTGAAAAGTCTGATTGGAAATTAGGAACTGTACAGGTTCCTGTAAGTGCAAAATATTATGTAACTGAAAACTTAGCTTTCGGAGTTGGTGTGAATGTGGGGGTTATTATTTCAGCGAAAATAAAAACTACAGCAACATTATCTGGAACAGCGCTAGGTCAACCTTTCTCTGACTCTACAACTGAAACTGAAGATGTGAAAAGCCACATGAATAAGTTGAATTTAGCTCCTTTTGCTGGTGCTGAATACAC
The DNA here is from genome assembly GCF_003020585.1 of Chryseobacterium aurantiacum. Lineage (GTDB taxonomy): Bacteria > Bacteroidota > Bacteroidia > Flavobacteriales > Weeksellaceae > Chryseobacterium > Chryseobacterium aurantiacum. Next base: position 133,847 of record NZ_PXUE01000005.1, on the reverse strand, counting down.
TCTTGAAAACGGATTGTTCTTTGATGCAAGATATAACTTAGGGGTTTCTAATCTTATGAAGAAAGAGGATGGAGAAAACGGAACATTAAAAAATAGCTTCGTTCAGGTAGGTGTTGGTTTCAAATTTGGAGGAAACTAATTCTGAGATTTTAGAAATAAAAATCATCATATATAGCAGGACAAATTTTGTCCTGCTTTTTTATTGTAAAGAATGTCACCCCTAGAAATATGCTCCCTATGATGAAAATAATTAGTACTTTTGAGCCAGAATTTAAGCTAAAAAAATGAAAAAGGTATTATTAATAGGTGCTTTTGCACTTTTAGGAGGTGCTGCACAAGCACAGGAGGGTTTAAAATTAGGTGGACACATTGGAGTTCCTGTGTCTGATGCAAGCAATGTATCTTCATTTACATTAGGAGTAGATGCTGCTTATATGTGGAATATCGGTAAAGGTTTTGACCTGGGGGTAGCAACTGGGTACTCTCATTTCTTTGGAAAGGATCACTTTGATGATTTCGGATTTATTCCTGTAGCTGTTTCTGGTAAATATAAATTTAAAGGAGCGCCTATTTTTGTAGGATTAGACTTAGGATACGGGATTTCTACAAAAGACGGAATTGATGGTGGGTTCTATGCTCAGCCAAAATTTGGATACCAAATGTCTAAAGGAGAGTTGTACATAGGATACCAATCTGTAAGCAACAGACGTGACCACGGTTGGTACAGAGACGACTGGAATATTGGTGCTGTAAACTTAGGATATAACTTCTTTATTAAATAAGGAAAGTTGAACATAACAAAACTCCGGCCGCAAGGCCGGAGTTTTTTATTAATAATAGAATCTTAATGTATTATACTTTTAGCCTCAGCTCTCAATATCTTGTGATTATCTCCTTTTGAGAGGGTAAAAATAAGTGGGTAATATAAACATTTGTTTAAATTTTAAGACTTAATACTCTAAATGTTAATATTTTAAGAAGGCGTTTTTAGCTGTATTAGGGGAATTAGAGAGAATTTCACTAAAATTGCTAAATTTGAAAAACCAAACATATTCGGCTCTGGTTGATAAATTGGAGTTTATTTATTCATAATATTGTGAAAAACTCAAAGGGCTTTATTGAATACAATTTATCTTTACAAAACGCTAAATTTTAACAATGATATTAATCACATTAACAAATTTTAATATTAATGGGGACCACTGTAAATTTGCCTCCAGAAAGTATTAAAATTTTTTAAAATGAAAAAAATATTATTAGCGGGTGCTGTTGCACTTTTCGGTTTATCAAATGCTCAGATTGCTAAAGGTACTACATATGTTTCAGGACAATTAGGGTATTCTCAGAACGAAAATAACAATAACGATACTAAAGTTGAGAGCTTCAAAGTTCTTCCTACAGTAGGTTATTTCGTAAACACTAACTTAGCAGTAGGTTTAGGTGTAGGTTACAAAAACGATAACACAAAAACTGTTTCTACACTTGGTACAACTACAATCGATGGAAAAGAAACTGTTTCTGGATTTGTTGTAGCTCCTTTCGTAAGAAAATACTGGACTTTAGCTGACAAATTATATATCTTCGGTCAATTAGAAGTTCCAATGGTATTCGGTCAAAATAAAGACGAAGGTACTTCTACAACTACAGTTGGAGGAACTACTGTTACTTCATCTACTTCTACTAAAAATAACTTCACTTCTATCGGAGTTAACGTTAAGCCAGGTTTAGATTATTTCTTAAACAAAAACTGGTCTATCGAAGCTACTTTTGGTGAGTTTGGTTACAACACAAACAAAGTAAATGTAGACGGAGCTAAGAGAGTAAACGATTATAAATTCGGATTGAATTTATCTTCTGTAACTTTCGGAGTTAAATATGTATTTGCTAAGTAATTAACAAAACATTATAAAATAGAGCCCTAAGATTTTCTTGGGGCTTTTTTTGATTAAAAAACTATATAATATCTCATGAAAAAATTCTTATTAACAGTTGCTGTTGCGCTTTTCGGCATTTCCAATGCTCAGATTGCAAAAAAAACAGTATATCTTTCAGGGCAAATAGAGTATCATCATAAAGAACTAAGTAATGTGAATGTTACAATAAAGGAAGATATTGTAAAAGTAATTCCTACTGTAGGTTATTTCATTGATGCCAACCTTGCCATAGGACTGGGTCTAGGGTATAAAAGTACGGATGGCAAATACAAAATAGGGGACTCAAGCATTAGTACAGTATTGACTACGAAAGAATCGGACAATGCATTTGTTGTGGCTCCTTTTATAAGAAAATACTGGTCCTTGTCTGATAAACTATATTTCTTTGGACAATTACAGGTTCCATTGGAATTTGGTGAAGAAAAAGTGGTTCTAAACAGTGATGGTGTGGAGATGGGAATAGATCCATTGCTTTTTAATTCTTTTTCCGGGAAGAATAACTATACAGCCATTGGGGTTAACATCCAGCCAGGTTTTGACTATTTCTTGAACAAGAACTGGTCTATTGAGGCTACAATTGGTGAATTCGGGTACAATACCCACAAGAGAGATATTGATGGAGCTAAGAGGGTAAACGACTATAAATTCGGATTGAATTTATCTTCTGTAACTTTCGGAGTTAAATACGTATTTGCCAAGTAATAAATAAACACAAAATAAGCCTTAATATACTGTTCTAAGGCTTTTTCTAGTCTAAAATTTCATATAATATAACCATGAAAAAAATCTTATTAGCATCTGCAATTGCCTTATTTGCAGGATTGAATGCACAAACCGGTTTTGGAGTAAAAGCAGGATATGCTTTATCAACATTAAATTCCAATGAAAATAGTTTCGAGCTTGATGGAGCAGGAGGCAGCCTGAAGTCTAAGTCCGGATTTTATATTGGAGCATTGGTTGAACATAAAATCAATAATAAATTTGCCCTTCAGGCAGAAGTGGAATATGCTAACCTTGGAGGAAAAATGGAGGTTTCAGTGCCTGGGTTATCAGGTGTTAAAGTGATCGAAAAAATGAACTTTAACAGGATTGTGATTCCTATTTCTGCAAGATATTATGCAATGCCTGAATTAGCTGTTTATGGAGGTCCTTACGTAAGCTTTAAAGCAAATAATACCGTTAAAATTGATGTAAGTGGAGCGTTGGTGACTAATCAGGCTGCGCTTGATGAAGGGGAAAGAAGACTGGAGAATTTTTTTGACAACTCTTTAAAATCTACAGACTTTGGTTTATTCCTTGGAGCTGATTATAAGGTTTACAAAGGACTATTTGTAGATGCTCGCTATAGCTTTGGATTAACTAATATGATTAAAAACCCTGTAAACAACGAAAAGCTAAAGATGAATTTCTTTCAGTTTGGAGTAGGGTATAAGTTTAAATAGCCTAGATCAAATAAAAAAAACAAAAAACTCTCAGAAATTCTGAGAGTTTTTTTATGAAAATATAATTCGTTTTTAAATTATTTCCCAAACATTCCGCCCATTCCAGGCATGTTTGGCATTTTGCTCATCATCTGCATCATTTGCTTTCCTTGAGGCCCTTGCATCATCTTCATCATTTTTCCCATTTGATCGAATTGCTTCATCAACTGATTTACATCTTCAATCTTTCTTCCTGCACCTCTCGCAATTCTGTTCTTTCTCTGAGTATTGATAATGGATGGTCTTCTTCTTTCTTCAGGTGTCATAGAGTAGATGATTGCTTCAATGTGTTTAAAGGCATCATCACTGATCTCTACATCCTTAATTGCTTTTCCAACCCCAGGAATCATTCCCATAAGGTCCTTCATGTTACCCATTTTCTTAATTTGGTTGATCTGCTTAAGGAAATCGTCAAAACCAAACTCGTTTTTAGCAATTTTTTTGTGAAGTTTCTTAGCTTCTTCTTCATCAAACTGCTCCTGTGCTCTTTCTACTAAGGAAACAACGTCTCCCATTCCCAGGATTCTGTCCGCCATCCTTTCCGGGTAGAAAAGATCCAGGGCTTCCATTTTTTCTCCTGTAGATATAAATTTGATTGGTTTTTCAACAACAGAACGGATGGTTAATGCAGCACCCCCTCTTGTATCACCATCTAACTTGGTAAGAACAACCCCGTCAAAGTTAAGAGCATCATTGAACGCCTTAGCAGTATTCACAGCATCCTGACCTGTCATGGAATCCACTACGAAAAGTGTTTCCTGTGGCTTGATGAAGTAATGTACAGACTTAATCTCGTTCATCATCTGCTCATCAATGGCTAAACGACCTGCAGTATCCACGATTACTACATCGTGATTGTTGGCTTTTGCAAAGTTGATGGCATTTTCAGCAATAGTAGAAGGGTTGGTAGCTCCGTCCTCTGTATAAACAGGAACGTTGATCTGTCCTCCTAATACCTTTAGCTGATCAATTGCAGCAGGACGATAAACGTCACATGCTACCAATAAAGGCTTTTTATTTCTTTTTGTTTGTAAATAATGAGCAAGTTTTCCGGAGAAAGTGGTTTTACCGGAACCTTGAAGACCTGCAATAAGGATCACAGATGGTTTTCCTGAAAGATTAATTCCCTCCTGAGAACCTCCCATTAGATCTACTAGTTCATCATGAACAATTTTCGTCATCAATTGCCCTGGAGTAAGCGATGTAAGAACGTTTTCTCCTAATGCTTTATCCTGAACTCTTTTAGTAAGATCCTTGGCTACTTTATAGTTAACGTCGGCATCCACCAATGCTCTACGAATTTCCTTTACGGTTTCCGCTACATTGATTTCGGTAATTTTTCCACGTCCGGAAATATTATGTAATGCCTTGTCTAATTTATCCTGTAAACTATTAAACATATTTATTGTAAATTATAGGTTTGCAAAAATAAGGAATTTTTAAGAAACCTGAGTATTATAGACTTAATATTATAAGGATTAGAGTAAGATTTAGAAAAAGAAAGGGTAAGGGAATAGGGAAGCAGGCTTGTTTTTATGATTTATAATGGTTTCTGCGGGTTGTTGTTTTTTTTTCTTTCCTCTGATTTTATTCCTTATTTATATAGTATAGAAGAATATTAGTTTTGTTTTGTTTGAAAAATTATAATCTTATTTTTGCAGCATGAATTTTCTAGATTGTTTCATTATTATATTATTAGTAGTATTTTTTAATATAATAGTATATATGATATTTAAAAAGTATTTCTTTGGTAAAGCAGATGCAGGAATGAAGTTTCTTGTTGTGAATATAGCCAAGGATGTTATTTGGCTGGCTATTTCTTTATTAATTATAGAAAAGACCAAGTCTAATTTTCTCTTTATAGTGATCTGCTTTATAGTGGCATCATTCCTCATTTATTTACCTATAATAAAACTCATTAATAAGTCTTGAATTTTTTGATGATAAAAATCAATTTTTAATATTGGTAAAGTTTAATAAAATCGATATATTTGCACACGATTAAAAAAGAGATATGAACAGAAAAATTTCTTCATTATTTTTCGCATTTTTATTTGTGTTTATTAGTGGTTTAGCTTCTGCGCAACACGAATCTGAAGGAGAAAAGTTAGCTGAAAAAGTAGAGAACAAAGAGGCACAGGATAGCTTCAATGCGACCAAGATGATCATGGAGCACATTGGTGATTCGAATGAATGGCATTTATGGACTACAAAAGATGATAGTGGTGAAGAACATCACGTTTCTATCCCTTTGCCAGTTATCATTAAAGATAATGAAGGATGGCATACTTTTCTTTCAAGCAGTATTGCTCACGGACACGAACATGATGGGTATACTTTAGAGCACGGACAAGTAGTTTCTACTAAAGGTGTTGAAAAAGCAACTTTATTTTCAATCATCAGTGGGAAACAAAAATCAAACGAAGTGTTTTTTGATCTTTCAATAACAAAAAACGCAGCTTCAATGTTCTTGTCAGTGATTTTTATGGCAATAGTGTTCATAGGAATGGCAAGAAATTACAAGAAGTCACAACTTCCAAAAGGGATTGGAAAATTAATGGAGCCGGTAATTGTATTTATCAGAGATGAAGTGGCTATTCCAAACATCGGGTCAGTAAAGTATAAGAGATATATGCCTTATTTATTAACGGCTTTCTTCTTTATCTGGTTCAATAACCTTTTCGGATTGGTACCGTTCTTCCCTGGAGGAGCTAACCTTACAGGTAACATTGCAATCACAGCTGTATTAGGTATCATTACATTATTAATTACATTATTCAGTGCGAATAAAGATTATTGGAAACACATCTTTATGCCGCCAGTTCCAATCTTATTGTATCCAATCATGGTTCCAATCGAGATTATCGGAATCTTTACAAAGCCTTTCGCTTTGATGATGCGACTTTTCGCTAACATTACAGCGGGACACATTATGATCTTGGCGATCATCTCATTGATCTTCATTTTCAAGTCTCCATTCTTAGGATTTGCATCAGTTCCATTAGCATTATTTGTTTCTGTATTGGAATTATTAGTTGCTGCATTGCAAGCATACATCTTCACTGTATTATCCGCTTTATTTATCGGTATTGCAGTTGCAGAACACGACCATGAGCACGGTCACGAAGAACACGCTCACTAATTAAAATTAAAATAATTTTTTAACTAATATAATTTATTTATCATGGATTTATCAACAGGAGCAGGATTAATTTACGTAGGTATCGGTTTAGCAGTACTAGGTGTAGGTCTAGGTATCGGTAAAATCGGTGGTCACGCAATGGATGCTATCGCTAGACAACCAGAACAAGCTGGTAAGATTCAAGGAGCAATGCTTATTGCTGCTGGTCTTATTGAAGGTGCTGGTCTTATCGCGATCATCTTTGGTGCTTTCATCAAGTAATCTATCCTCAAAAAAACATTCTTAGCAGTTAAGCGGTTGGCTGCTGCTAAGAATTTTAAAAAACAATCCATAAATAACACTTAAAAAAAGAATTTACAGATATGGGAATTATTGAACCTGGAATTGGACTTTTATTTTGGATGACCCTTACTTTTGTTATCCTATTGTTTCTTCTAGCTAAATTCGCTTGGAAACCAATTGTAAGTGCTGTTAATGAAAGAGAAACTTCTATCGTTGATGCATTAAACCAAGCTAAATTGGCTAAAAAAGAGATGGAAGATCTTAAAGCTGACAACGAAAGAATCATTCGTGAAGCTAAAATTGAAAGAGATGCTATCCTTAAAGAAGCTAGAGAAATTAAAGACAGAATCGTAGGTGAAGCTAAAGACGCTGCTAAAGCTGAAGGAGATAAATTAATCGAAGCTGCTAAGCAAACTATCAACGCTGAGAAAAATGCTGCAATGGCAGACATTAAAAATCAGATCGGTGCTTTATCTGTAAACATTGCAGAATCTATCTTGAAACAAAAGCTAGATAACACTGAAGCTCAAAATGAATTAGTTCAAAATTATATCAACAAATCTAACCTTAACTAAGAATGCTTACATCTAAAGTAGCGAAAAGATACGCACAGGGTTTACTTGATTTCACTAATGAATCAGGTCAAACAGCTGCCGTATTTTCTGAAATGCAAGATGTAGTGAAGATCATGATTGAATCTAAGGATTTGAACAAATTCTTCCTTACGCCTTACATTGATGCAAAAAAGAAAATAGAGGTAGCAAACGAAATTTTCAAAGGTTTCTCAACATCTTCCCAGAATTTGATCACATTGGTTATTAAACACGGACGTGAAAGCCAATTAAAAAATATCGCTCAGGAATTCATCAATAAAGTTGAAGATATCAACGGTGTACAAAGAGTAACACTTACTACAGCAACACCTCTTTCCAAAGAGAATATTGATCAGATCCTAAGATCTACAAATTTGGTAAATGCTAATTCAAGTTTTGATTTGAAGGTAAATATCAACCAGGATATTTTAGGAGGATACATCCTAAGAGTAGGTGACCAGCAGGTAGATGCGTCTGTGAAGACAAAATTGAACCAAGTTAAAAAAGATTTTCAATTAAATTAAGAAAAACAACCATACAATGGCAGAAATAAATCCGGCAGAAGTATCTGCGATCTTAAAACAGCAATTGGCCAACTTCGACACTCAATCAAATGTTGAGGAAGTAGGTACAGTTTTAACCATCGGTGATGGTATTGCTCGTGTATACGGGTTAGAAAACGTACAATACGGAGAGTTGGTGAAATTTTCTAGTGATGTAGAAGGTATTGTACTTAACCTTGAAGAAGACAACGTAGGTGTTGCTCTACTTGGTGAAAGTAAATTAGTAAAAGAAGGGGATACAGTAAGAAGAACAAACAGAATCTCTTCTATCAAAGTAGGAGAAGGAATGTTAGGAAGAGTAGTAGATACTCTTGGTAACCCAATCGATGGTAAAGGTCCTATTACTGGAGAATTATACGAAATGCCATTGGAAAGAAAGGCTCCTGGAGTTATCTTCAGACAGCCGGTAACTGAACCTTTACAGTCAGGTATCGTTGCAATTGATGCGATGATTCCTGTAGGAAGAGGGCAGAGAGAGCTTATCATTGGTGACAGACAGACAGGTAAAACTACTGTTGCGATTGATACAATCATTAACCAAAGAGAATTTTTTGATGCAGGTAATCCTGTATATTGTATATATGTTGCGATTGGTCAAAAAGCATCTACAGTAGCACAAATTGTTAAAACACTTTCTGATAAAGGAGCTTTAGCATATACTGTAATTGTTGCAGCTAACGCATCAGATCCAGTTCCTATGCAGGTATATTCTGCAATGGCAGGTGCTTCTATCGGGGAGTTCTTCAGAGACACTGGTAGACCAGCTTTAATTGTTTATGATGATTTATCTAAACAAGCAGTTGCTTACCGTGAGCTTTCTCTACTATTAAGAAGACCACCGGGCCGTGAAGCTTACCCTGGAGACGTTTTCTATCTTCACTCAAGACTATTGGAAAGAGCTGCGAAAGTTATCGCTGATGACAATATCGCTAGTCAAATGAATGACTTACCAGAGTCTCTTAAGCCAATCGTAAAAGGTGGTGGTTCATTAACTGCACTTCCAATTATCGAAACTCAGGCTGGTGACGTTTCTGCGTATATCCCTACAAACGTAATCTCTATTACAGACGGACAGATCTTCTTGGAGTCTGATCTATTCAACTCAGGGGTTCGTCCAGCGATCAACGTTGGTATCTCTGTATCGAGAGTAGGAGGTAACGCTCAGATCAAATCAATGAAAAAAGTTTCTGGTACACTAAAATTAGACCAGGCTCAATATAAAGAACTTGAAGCGTTTGCTAAATTTGGTTCTGACCTTGATGCTTCTACTTTAGCTGTAATCTCTAAAGGAGAAAGAAACGTAGAAATCCTTAAGCAGCCGGTAAATGCACCGCTTCCTGTAGACAGTCAGGTAGCAATTGTATATGCTGGAACAGAAAACTTAATGAGAAACGTTCCTATCAGAAAGATTAAAGAATTCCAACACGAATATATCGAATTCCTAAGATCTAAGCACCCAGATACTATGGCTGCAATTAAGGCTGGGAAAATCGATAACGATATTACAAGCGTTCTTAAGCAGGCAGCTAACGATTTAGCTTCTAAATACAACTAAAAAAATTCAATGTTTAAGGTTTAAAATATAAAGTTTTAAGCCTTAAACTTTAGACCTTAAACTTTGAACCCAAATTAATGGCAAACTTAAAAGAAATACGAGGCAGAATTACGTCAATTTCATCTACGATGCAGATTACCCGTGCTATGAAGATGGTTTCCGCTGCGAAACTTAAAAAAGCACAGGACGCAATTGTAATGTTAAGACCTTATTCTGAAAAATTACAGGAACTTATCCAGAATGTAAATTCTAGCTCTGATCCTGACCAGGTTTCTGTATATGCTCAGAAAAGAGAGGTTAAAAGAATACTTTTCATCGCTGTTACTTCAAACAGAGGTCTTGCGGGAGCTTTTAACTCTTCTATCGTAAAAGAACTTAACCTTCAGTTTCAGAACAACTCTCAGTATGAGATTGAAGTTCTTCCTGTAGGTAAAAAAGTATATGATGCTGTAAGAAGAAATCGTACAGTATATGCTAATGGAAGTTCTGTTTATGATAACCTGAACTTTGACATGGTTGCTAATGTTACAGAAGGTGTAATGACAAGCTTCAAAGAGGGGAAATTTGACGAAGTTTATGTTATTTATAACAAATTCGTGAATGCTGCTACTCAGGAAGTAACCACAGAACAGCTTCTTCCAATCTCAATGCCTGAACACACAGAGCCACAGGTTGAAACAGATTATATCTTTGAACCTAACAGAGCAGAGATCTTGGATAACTTGATTCCAAAGTCTATCAAAACTCAGGTTTTCAAAGCAATCTTAGACTCAGTAGCATCTGAACATGGAGCGAGAATGACGGCAATGCATAAAGCAACAGATAATGCAGAAGCCCTTAGAAATGATCTTAAGATTTTCTACAACAAAGCAAGACAGGCTGCAATTACCAACGAAATCTTGGAAATTGTTTCCGGAGCAGAAGCTTTGAAAAATTCGTAAGAATTATTTTAACATACTATCAAAAGCATCGATACTATCGATGCTTTTTTTGTTATATAAAAGATGAAAACCCTTGTTTATTACTCAAAAAACTGCTCTTTATATGAAAAACCAATACAGGGTCCGATTATTTTTTTAAATCCAAATTAGGTATATCTTACAATGTCGTTTTTCCATCGAAAAATCAACACACTAAAATAACTTATCTCAGGTTATTTATATTTTGCATATCTTTGTACCTAATAAAATTTATACAACTTCTAAATGGACTCGGACATAGTCAGGCTTTTGCTGGCCTTATTTCTTGTATTACTAAATGGCTTTTTCGTAGCCGCAGAATTTTCAATTGTTAAAGTTCGTTACTCACAAATTCAATTAAAAGCCGCAGAAGGAGATTCTATGGCAAAGCAGGCAGAACATATCATCAAGCATTTGGATGAATATCTTTCCGCTACACAATTAGGAATTACATTGGCATCCCTTGCCCTGGGTTGGGTAGGAGAAAGTGCCCTGCATCATATTGTTGAAAACATCTTCCACTCTTTAAATGTAGATTTAACCCAAACTACCATTACCACCGTTTCAGTGGTCACCAGTTTTGTATTAATTACAATTATGCATATTGTATTTGGTGAGCTTATTCCAAAATCAATTGCGATAAGAAAATCAGAAGCAACCACAATGGCAACAGCAGTTCCATTGAGGGTTTTTTATACTGTTTTTAAACCATTTATTTGGTTGATGAACTCAATGTCCAATACTTTTTTAAGATTGGTGAAAATTCACCCGGCGTCAGAGCAGGAAATTCACTCTACAGAAGAGCTTCAGCTTTTGGTAAAACAAAGTGCAGACAGTGGTGAGATTGAAGAAGAGAATTATGAGATTATCAAGAATGCATTTGATTTTACAGATCATTCTGCCAAACAAATCATGGTTCCAAGACAGAATATTACGTCCATTGATTTTGAAGAAGATGTTAATGATATTATCAATACAATAATGGATAGTGGTTATTCCCGTATTCCGGTGTATCTTGATTCTATCGATAATATAATCGGAATTTTCTATACCAAGGAAATTATTAGGGAGTTTGTAAAGAGAAAAGGAGATCTTGATCATGAGGATCTTAGAGATTTGATGCGTGATGCCTTTTTCGTGGTGGAAAGTAAAAAAGTTTCAGACTTACTGAAAACGTTCCAGCTTAAAAAACAACATATTGCTATTGTTATCGACGAATTTGGAGGAACTGAGGGAATTATCACATTAGAGGATATTCTGGAGGAGCTTGTAGGAGAAATTCAAGATGAAGAAGATGATGAAGAGAAAATAGTAGACAAAATAGCTGATGATACCTACTGGGTGCAGGCTACACAACCTTTGGACGAGATCAATGAATTCTTACCCAAAAAGCTTCCTCTTTCGGAAGAAAGCGAATACAACTCATTAGCAGGATTCATTCTTCACGCATTGGAAGAAATTCCTGAAGAAAATCAGGAGTTTGACCTTGATAACTATCATTTCAAGATATTGAAAATGAACAATAAGAGTGTTGAACTTGTAGAATTGGTGTATCAGGAGCCCAATGCCATTGATAATTTAGCAGATAAAATTGGCGAAGTTTAAAATAACTTAGAATGAATTTTTATAATAGCATAAAAGACTACGAAAACCCGAAACGTCAGTATGAAGAAGAAGTCCTTGTATTGGATGATACGGATGACGTTTATAAACTAGTTTTGCATAATGATGATATCCACACATTTGATTATGTGATTGATTCTTTAATAGAAATATGCAAACATACCATGGAACAGGCAGAGCAATGTACAATGCTTGTTCACTATAAGGGCAAATGCACCGTGAAAACAGGCTCACTGGATGTTTTGAAGCCTATGCACGAAAAATTAATTTCACGCGAATTAACAAGTGAAATCGTATAAAATAAAATCCGGCAAATATATTGTCGGATTTTTTTATTGAATTCGCAGATGAAACACGGGCGACAGCACTAGATCACAAAGGATAATAACCTCTCCGAAAAATCTTTTAACATTTTAATTATTTAATCTTTTAATTTCTCAATAGTCTTACATTGCCATATTTTATCTAAAATAGTATATTTGTACCAACTATAAAGAAACAAAAAAATAATGCTTGTAATAGGAATTGCCGGAGGTACAGGATCCGGCAAAACTACAGTTGTTGATAAAATACTTCAGCAGCTTGATATTGAAGGAATGAATATCCTTTCTCAGGATAACTATTATCACGACAACCAGAATCTAACCTTGACGGAAAGAGAGGCCTTAAATTATGACCATCCGAAGTCCATTGATTTTGAATTACTGATAAAACACGTTAAAGCTTTAAAAAATAATGAGTCTATTGAACAGCCTATTTATAGCTTTGTAACGCATTCCAGAACAGGAGATCATGTAACTGTAGAACCTAAAAACGTATTGGTGGTAGAGGGAATTCTGGTTCTTACCAATAAAGAGTTACTGAAAGAATTTGACCTGAAGGTATTCGTTCATGCAGATTCTGACGAAAGACTAATCAGGCGTATCAGAAGAGATACCCAGGAAAGAGGAAGAGATCTGAGCGAAGTATTACACCGCTATCAGACTACCCTGAAACCAATGCACCAGGAATTCATTGAGCCATCTAAAAATGATGCCGATCTTATTATCCCTAATATGAAACAGAATTCCGTAGCGATTGATTTTTTAACCACTGTTATTAAAAACTCGTTGAGAAAACATTAAAAAAATGGAAGAAAACAAACTTATCAAAGACATTCAGCCGAAATCTGAAACGTTTAAACTTATCCAGACTTATATTCTGAATAAGTATACCATTACGATCTGTCTGTTTTTGGTATGGATGATTTTCTTTGACAAAACCTCATTTCTTGTAATCAATGAACTGAATGGTGAGATTCATAAGTATGAAGAGCAACTGGAGTATTATAAAAAAGAATACGAAAAAAATGATGCTTTTTATAAAAAACTGATGAACAACAAGTCAGAAAAAGAAAAATACGCAAGAGAAAATTATTTTATGAAAAAACCGAATGAAGAAATCTTTATTCTGGTGGTAGACAGTACAAAAGTCGCAAAAAAATAATACAATTTGAATAAAATAGGTCAATAGTGAACTTTACTTACAAAGCAGGGTTCACTATGACAGATTTATAAATTAAATAAAACTAATGTCAAATACAGCTACACTTCCAACCTGGGAAAATTTAGTAAAAAAGCAACTTAAAACAGAGGATATTTACCCTATTTTAGAAAAGGAAAATCTGGAGGGAATAGAAGTAAGACCTTTTTACACAGACGTTCAGAAACCTTTGGTAAACCTGCCAAAAGTTGAGGAAAGTACCCATTTGGTGGCCAAATACCACGAAAGTCTGGAAGATGAAGTATTTGCATTTGTGCTGGATCAAAACGTAGAAAATCTTGATGAAAAGACCATTTTTGTCAATAATAAAGATCTTGCAGGACATATTAGTCCAAAAGAAGAAGATCAATACTTCTCTCTTATTGATGTTTTTAACGAAAAAGACGGAAATATTGATGACCAATTGGCCAAAGAATTACTGGCAAAGGGCTTTAAAAGAAGTATTTGTGTAGATATTTCTTTACATCAGAATGCTGGAGCTGCCATCTATCAACAGCTTGGTATTGCTTTGGCAAAAACCAAAGAGCTGGTAGAAGTATACGGACCGGAAATTTTGAACAAATTGATCTTCAAAATAGCGGTAGGAGGCAATTATTTCTTCGAAATGGCAAAGTTGAGAGCCTTTAAAATGGTTTTTAATCAGCTTTCTAAGGAGTATAACCTGGATGAAGTTCCTTATATCTTCGCTGAAACTTCTTTTAGAAATAAGGCCGTTTCCGACAATGAAAATAACCTTATTCGATCTACTTTAGAACTTGCCGCAGCCATGATTGGAGGGGCAGATGCAGTGTACACCAATAATTATTTGGTAAGCAGAAGTACAGACAATTCTGAAGAGATTTCTTTCAAACAACAGATTGTTTTAGCTTACGAAAGTATCATCAATGTATTTGAAGATGCATCCAACGGAAGTTATTACGTTGAAGATGTTACCCAACAAATAGCAGACAAATCTTGGGCTTTATTCGTAGAAATAGAAGATGCAGGCGGATATCTTGAACTTTTAAGACAAGGAATTATTCAGAAAAAGATCTATGAACAAGCCGTTCAGGAGCAACAATGGATTGAAGAAGGCAAGATAAAGCTGATTGGAGTTAATTTATACCCCAAATTGGATGTCAAAAGGTCAATTGAAGAACTTTATAATGAAAAAGAAATAAAGGCCGTTCGTTGGGCAGAAATGTTTGAATAACATCTAATATTCATCACAGTCAATTACCAACCTATTCAAAATTAGCTAATTTATATACAGATTATATAGATAAAAATGTTGTCAGAAAAATAAACGGAAACATTTAATATGCATAATCATCTGTGCAATTTGTGAAATCTGTGGAAAATAAAATACTAAACAAAGAAATCCAAAACTATATCAATGCAAATCTAAATACAGACCTGCATTCGTTATTATTGAAAAAATCACCGTTTCCGGAGGTTTCCATGCTGAAAATTGTACAGCAGATCAAAGGAAAACAAGTGGCAGAAAGAAAATTTCCTTTTTTATTGACAGATGGAATTGTTTTCCCTCCACAGCTTAGTTTAGAGCAGTCATCATCTGAAAAAACAGCCCTTTATAAGTCTGAGATTTTAAAAGGCAAAAAATTCATTGATCTTACAAGTGGTTTTGGAATAGACGCGTATTATCTGTCTCAAAACTTTGAAGATATCACTTTAGTAGAGCAAAATACAGAGCTTTTAGAGATTGTAGAACACAATTGGAATACATTAGGAAAGCAGGCAAGATTTGTTAATCAGAAATTAGAAGATTTTTTAAATGAAAATCAGGAAAGTTTTGATATCATTTATTTAGATCCGGCACGCAGAGATCAAAATAAAAATAAGGTCTTTCTTTTAGAAGATCTTTCTCCAAACATCCTTGAAATCCAGGAAAAGTTACTATCAATATCAGAGCAGGTTATCATAAAGCTTTCTCCGTTAATTGATCTGAAATATCTTGTTTCAGCTTTATCCAATGTTTTCAGGATTGATAGCATTGCCCTGAAAAACGATGTAAAAGAAGTGGTGATCTTTTTATCCAAAGAAAATAAGAAAGATATTATTTGCAATTGTGTGAACCTCGAGAGCGGAGAATCTGCTTTTAGTTTTACTTTTGGGGAAGAGGAAAATGCCAAATCAGAGTATTCCGAACCTGAAAAGTTCATTTATATCCCCAATAATTCCATTTTAAAGACCGGGGCCTTTAATTTAATCTCAGAAAAATTTGGATTAAAAAAACTTCATCCTAATACTCATCTTTATACATCTGCTGAGAAAAAAGAAGATTTTCCCGGAAGAGTTTTTGAAATGGAAGTTATTGATTCTAAAAATGTTAAAAAGAAAAGTCAGTTTAATATTATTTCAAAAAACTATCCTTTAAAGCCCGAGGAAATCAAGAAGAAATATGGACTAAAAGATGGAGGAAATGACTACCTTATTTTTACACAATCCAAAAAAGGGAAAATAATTTTAAAATCAGTATAAAAATGTTGCCGAAAAAAGCAGGATTTCTTAATTTTGGGCAATCTAAAATTTAAGCATGAGAAAATTAATTATATGTTTAGCGATTGCAACGGTAGCTGTAAGTTGTAAAAAAGTACCTGCTGGGGGGAATAAAAACACTCTGAAACTAGAAGAAGGAGTAGAAAGATATTCTGATGATGTACAGGGAGGAGGAGAAGCTCACGGACATGAAGCTACTGCTGAACACAAAGAAGAGGCTGCAAAGCCTGAAGCTGCGGCTCCTAAAAAAGATAGTACTGCTGCTGCAAAGCCTGCTGAAACTACAGAAAAGGCTCCGGAAGCTAAACACTAATTATAAGTATACAATATACAATTGCCCTGTTTGTTTACAGGGCATTTTTATTTCAAAAAAATTGGTTCATAGGTTAATTACAGAGGAATAACCTAATTGTTCAGAAAATCCTCTGTTTTTACTTGGTCCTGCGGGGCTTTTTTTTTAATTTTAACCAAACAAATTTTTACAATGCAAGAGACATTAAATTACATTAACGAAAACAAACAGCGTTTCGTGGATGAATTATTTGAGTTATTGAGAATTCCTTCTATTTCTGCAGATCCGGCTTATAAAAATGACGTATTGAAGTGTGCAGATGTATGTGCAGAACACCTTAGAAATGCAGGAGCTGATCATGTTGAAATATGCGAAACAAAAGGATATCCTATTGTTTTTGGAGAAAAAATTATAGATACAAACCTGCCAACGGTATTGGTATACGGGCATTATGATGTGCAGCCGGCAGATCCATTGGAACTATGGAGAAAACCTCCTTTTGAACCTTATATTGAAAAAACAGAGCTTCATCCGGAAGGTGCTATCTTCGCAAGAGGTTCTGCTGATGATAAAGGACAGTTCTTCATGCATGTAAAGGCTTTTGAAGCGATGATGAAAACCAACACACTTCCTTGTAACGTTAAGTTCATCCTGGAAGGGGAAGAAGAGGTAGGTTCTGTAAGCTTAGGAGACTTTGTGAATGAAAATAAAGAAAAATTATCATGTGATTGTATCCTGATCTCGGATACTCATATCTATAGCAACGAACAACCTACTGTTACTACAGGTTTAAGAGGATTAAGCTATGTAGAAGTAGAGGTGGAAGGCCCAAACAGAGACCTTCATTCAGGGCTTTATGGTGGAGCGGTTCCCAACCCGATTCACGTACTTTCCAGAATGATTGCTAACCTAATTGATGAAAACGGACATATTACTATTGACGGTTTCTATGACAATGTAGAAGTAGTATCAGATTCCGACAGAACTGAAATGAATAAACTAAAGGATAACCCTGAGGAATTCAAAAAGTCAATAGGATTAAGCGGAGTGGAAGGTGAAAAAGGATACACAACGTTAGAAAGAGCTTCAATTCGTCCTACTTTAGACTGTAATGGTATCTGGGGTGGTTATACAGGAGAAGGAGCCAAGACGGTTATTCCATCAAAGGCATTTGCAAAAATCTCAATGCGTTTGGTTCCTTATCAGACTCCGGAAGAAATTACAGAGAAGTTTACAAAGTATTTTGAGAAAATTGCACCAGATACGGTAAAAGTAAAAGTAACGCCTCACCATGGAGGTATGCCTTATGTTCTACAAAGCGATACCAAAGAATTCTTGGCAGCTAAACAAGCTATGGAAACGGCTTTTGGTAAAGAAGTATTACCTTACAGAAGTGGGGGAAGTATTCCTATCACTTCTATGTTTGAAAAGGTTTTAGGGGCTAAATCTGTATTGATGGGCTTTGGACTGGATTCTGATGCGATCCACTCTCCAAACGAACATTATGGATTATTTAATTTCTACAAAGGAATTGAAAGTATTCCGTTGTTCTTTGAAAATTATTCAAAGTAATTAAATCTACTTACCATATAAATAAGGTGTTTCTGTAAAGAAATGCCTTATTTTTTTGTCTTATTTTGAGTATGGTTGAATAGTTCAGGTGATATTTTTAATGACATTTTGAAATTAAATTCATTGAATTTAAGAGTTTTAATTATTATTTCATTAAAGATATTTCACTTTATGTGGAAAGTTCTTATTTTTAATCCAAACTTGAAACCATATGAAAAAATACTACTCAATCGCACTTGCCTTGTCTGCAGTGCTTTCCTTTGCACAAACTATTTCCTTTGAAAACAATGAAGGGTTTATAAACGGAAATATTCACGGACAAGGAGCATGGATCAGCACTCCAACAGGAGGCGTTCCCGAAAATGTAACCAATCAGATCATTAGTCAGGATCATGCTACAGACGGAAACAATTCCCTGAAAATCGTTAGAGAATCCACTTTCGGAATTCAGTCTGAACCTATTATTGGCGGCTTTTATAACCTTCCGACACCGTTAAGCTTTACCAACTTTTCAGTTACATTTGATATAAATATGTCCCAGATTAATGGCTCTGTCTTCGGATTTCAGGCGGTAAATAGCCTGGAAGAGAAATATGTTGTAAGAGTGGATTTTGATAAAGCAGGAAAGATGAAGATTTTAGATTCCGTTTCAGGAATTCTAGGATTGATAGCTACCTCCGGACTATGGAGCCCTAATACCTGGTGTAGAGTCAAGGTAGTAGGAACCGCTACTGATATTAGATATTACCTCAATGACGTCTTGATCTATACGGGAAATGCAGTTTCTGCTTTTAGTATTGATCAATTGCGTTTCGTTCACAATAATGGTTTGGGAATCGCTTATATTGATAATATTAAGATCAATAGTGAAACGATGATGTCTGTGAAAGAAACAGGAGCAGATAAAAAGGGAATAGTACTGTATCCTAATCCTGTGAGCGACTTTATACACCTTAATTCGCCAAGTAAAATCAAAAATGTTAAAATATATGATCTGCTTGGAAAAAGAATTGAAGCTCAATTAAATGATGGGAAAGTAGATGTAAAAAATTTACCATTGGGAGAGTATTTATTAAATATTGAAACCGAAAAAGGAAATTTTACCGAAAAATTTATAAAAAAATAAGTAACAAAATCTTTAATAAAAATGAAACGCTCCATAGGGAGCGTTTTAAATTTGTTCTTTTATTAGTTTGATAATGAGTATCTAAGGCTGAAATTCCGATATAGAAAGTTCAATGGATTGTAAAGGAGTGAATTTAAATTAAGCAATACACTTGATTGTGTGTAAATTTTTAATGTAAATTATAATATTTGTTTATTTTATGTTTTGGATTAAAAGCTTTTTGTATATGATGAGTGTGTAGTTTTTCCTTTAAATTGGAATATATAATTCAATTTATTTCTTTTTTTAATGAAATTTTAATTGTTTATTTGGTTGTATGGTTGGGATTTTATATATTTACGATAATTAAAAAATAATTTATCATGAAGAAAATTTTACTATTGGGAGCTTTCCTAGGATTAAGCTCATTAAATGCTCAAACTACAATCTTTGAAGATAGTTTTGACACTTATACTGATTTTGCAATCAGTGGTGTAGGAAATTGGACATTAACAGATGTTGATTTAAAAACAACTTACGGTTTTCAGGGTGTTACATTTCTTAATTCTGGAGCAGCAAAATCTTTTCAGGTTTTTAACTCTACCGCTACAACTCCAGCGTTGACTCCTACTGCTACATCTAATTGGACTGCTAGAACAGGTTCTAAAATGATGGTTTGCTTTGCTGCAGGTTCTTCACCGTGGAATAATGATTGGATGATTAGTCCAAAAGTTCAATTAGGATCTTCAGGAAATGTACTTACTTTCTGGGCTAAATCTTGCGATTCAACTTTTGGAGCTGAAAAGTTTAAGGTCTTGGTATCTACAACAACTACAGCGACAGCAAGTTTTACTACTGTAATAAGTCCAAACCCAGTAACAACACCGGCAGATGCAACTTGGCATCAATATACTTATAACCTAGATGCTTTTAATGGACAGAATGTTCATATTGCGATCCAATGTATTTCGCAAGACCAATTTGGATTTGGTGTTGATGACTTCAAAGTTACTACAACAGGGACGTTAGCAACTTCTGAAGTTTCTAAAACGTCTGCTTCTGCTATCTCTGTTTATCCTAATCCAACAACTGATGTTCTTAACATTAATTCTAAGGAAAAAGTAAACAATATTGAAATTTATGACATCAGCGGAAGAAAAGTTCCTGCAGAGTTGAATGGTGATAAGGTAAATGTAAGAAACCTAAATCCAGGAAGCTATATCATTAATATTGAAACGAAAGCCGGTAAAACTACCGATAAATTCATCAAAAAATAATACCTGATAAATCTTAGTATCAGTAAAACGCTCCAATTGGAGCGTTTTTGTTATTTTAGAGAATTAAATATTGAATAATGTCAGAAAATAAAACAGCTTATATCACAGGAGGAACAAAAGGAGTAGGTTTTGGAATCGCCAGGATCTTACTCGAAAATGGAATCTCAGTGGCATTTTCAGGACGAAAAAAAGAGGACGTACTCAAGGCCGAAGAAGAGCTAAAGCAGTACTCAGAAAATGTACTGGGAATAGTATCTGATGTACGAAGCCTTGAAAGTGAAGAAGCAGCAGTAAAATATATCACTGAAAAATTCGGACGACTGGATTATGTAATAGCCAATGCAGGATTGGGAATATTTAAGCCCGTAGATGAACTGTCTGCCGAAGAATGGAATGACATGATTGAAACAAATCTTACCGGTGTTTTCTATACTTTAAAAGCCTCTGTAGAAGAATTGAAAAAGACTGAGGGGTATTATATTACCATTTCAAGTTTGGCAGGAGCCAACTTCTTTGAAAACGGAACAGGCTATAACGCTTCAAAATTCGGGGTAGTAGGGTTTACTCAGGCGGCCATGATTGATCTAAGAAAATATAATATCAAATCCACCGTCATTATGCCCGGATCTGTAGCCACCCATTTTAATGGAAATATTCCTTCAGAAAAAGACAGTTGGAAGATTCAGCCGGAAGATATGGGGAACCTGGTGTTAGATATTTTAAAGATGAATTCGAGGGTTCTGCCTAGTAAAATAGAGTTTAGAGCAACCCAGCCAGCGAAGTAAATACATCTAATGTATTGAATAATAATTTAGTAAGTATTATGCATGCATAATATATTTTTTATTTATATTAGCAAAAATTAATTTAAACAAAATCTCTGCATAAACTGTCATGATTTTATGCCTAAAAGAGAAAAAATAAAATAGTACACATGAAAATATTAGTTTGTATTAGTAGTGTTCCGGATACTACTTCCAAAATTAACTTTACAGCAGATAAGTCTGCATTTGACAAAAATGGAATTCAGTGGGTAATTAACCCGCTAGATGAATTTGCGTTGACAAAAGCGGTTAAACTTCAGGAATCTCAGGGAGCAACTGTAACAGTAATCAACGTAGGAGATGCTGCTACAGAACCTGTAATCAGAAAAGCTTTAGCCATCGGTGCAAATGATGCAGTAAGAGTAAACCTTGATCCAAAGGATAGCTATTCTACAGCAAAAGAAATTGCTGCTGTAGCTCAAAACGGAGGATATGATCTTATCCTTTGTGGTAAGGAATCAATTGATTATAACGGAGGTTCTGTTCCGGGAATGGTAGCTCAATTGCTAAGCCAGCCTTTCGTAAATGCATCTGTAGGATTAGATGTAAACGGAAGTGAAGCTACTGCGATAAGAGAAATCGAAGGAGGAAAAGAAACTATTTCTGTAAAATTACCGGCAATTATTGCAGGTCAGAAAGGATTGGTAGACGAAAAAGACCTTATCATTCCAAACATGAGAGGAATTATGTCTGCAAGAACAAAACCTTTACAGGTAGTAGAACCTACTTCATCTGAAGTAAAAGTTCAGGGAGTATCTTATGATAGCGTTCCACCAAGAGCTGCTGTGAAAATGGTTTCTCCAGACAATTTAGATGAATTGGTAAGACTACTTCACGAAGAAGCTAAAGTGATCTAATCTTTTAATCCTTTAATTTTTTAATCTTTAAATTTAAGAAAATGGCAGTATTCGTATACGCAGAAAATATAAATGGAGTTTACAAAAAAGCAGCTTTCGAAGCAGTTTCTTATGCTAAAGCAGTTGCAGATAAAGCAGGTGACACTGTTACAGCAATCTCTGTAAACCCTACCGATTCTTCAGATTTATTATACAAATATGGAGCATCCAATGTTATCAATATTAAAGACGAAGGTCTTAAAAACTTTTCAGCTAAAGCATTTGCACAAGCTGTAAATGAAGTGGTAGATGGAAACATTATTGTTTTCCCTCACACTACAGATGCTTCCTCAGTAGCACCAATGTTGGCAATTATGAAGAACTATTCTTTAATTACCAATGTTTTGGAAGCTCCGGAAAGCCTTTCTCCTTTCCAGGTAAAGAGAAGAGCGTTCTCAGGAAAAGGATTCATGCATGCAAAAGCTGAAGGAAACGGGGTAATCATTACTGTTTCTCAGAATGCTTTTGGTGTTAAAGAAAATGCAGTATCAGGTTCAGAAGAAGTTAAAAACTTATCAGTAGCCAATGAAGATACTAAAGTAATTTCTCACGAACAAAGTTCAGGTAAACTAGACCTTAAAGAAGCTGAAATAGTTGTTTCAGCAGGTAGAGGAATGAAAGGTCCTGAAAACTGGGGAATGATTGAAGATTTAGCAAACGTTTTAGGAGCTGCTACTGCATGTTCTAAGCCTGTTTCTGATATCGGATGGAGACCTCACACTGAGCACGTAGGACAAACAGGTAAAGCCATTGCACCGAACCTTTACATTGCAGTAGGGATTTCAGGAGCAATTCAGCACCTTGCCGGAGTAAACTCTTCAAAAACTATTGTAGTAATCAACAGCGACGCTGAAGCACCGTTCTTCAAGTCTGCAGATTACGGAGTAGTAGGAGATGCTTTCCAGATTATTCCTGCATTAACAGAGAAAATCAAGGCAATAAAAGGATAGATAAGAAATGGTGAATAGTCAATTCACTTTGCTTGTATATTTTTAATATTAACAGGCGAAGTAAAATTCACGATTGACCATTGATAATCATATACAATACAATAAAAGCTCGGCTTTCCGGGCTTTTATTTTTGTGTAAAAAAGTGAAATCACAACAAAAAATTAATCTATATTTGTAGCTATGGATTATAAACAGCTAATTATTCGCGGAATATCGTACAGCCAGACACAATCAGGGGCGTACGCATTGTTACTGGAGCATGAAGAAACACACATAAAATTACCTGTTGTTATAGGAAACTTCGAAGCCCAATCTATCTCTCTTGGACTGGAAAAAGATATCCATCCACCGCGTCCTCTTACCCATGACTTATTCACAAAATTTATAGTTTCTGCCAATTATGAGCTGGTTTCTGTTATCATTTATCAGATTGTAGATGGCGTATTCTTTTCAAATATTAACTTTAAAAACAAGGTTAACGAAGAAGAATTAATCCTTGATGCAAGAACTTCAGATGCTGTTGCTATGGCTGTGAGGTTTGATGCTCCCATCTTTACAACACAGCAAGTGCTAAACGAGGCTGGAATTTTATTGGAATTGGAAGATGTTTCGAAAGAAGAACAGACTTTTTCAGAAACGGTACAAACCGAAGATGCCTTAACGTCTCTTTCCATGGAAGAACTTCAGAAATTATTGGATGACGCCGTTAAAGAAGAAGATTATGATACCGCTCTTGAAATCCAGGAAGAAATCAAGAGAAGGAAAAAGAAAATTGACTAAAAAGAGATACTTTATATAAACTATGAATTTAAAATTACGACTGACCATCCTCAGCTTTCTCCAGTTTTTCGTCTGGGGAGCATGGCTGATAACGATGGCAAACTTCTGGTTTGGCACAAAACATTGGGAAGGAACACAGTTTGGAGCTGTTTTCGGAACAATGGGAATTGCTTCTATTTTTATGCCTACCATTACTGGAATTATCGCTGACCGTTGGATAAATGCCGAGCGTATCTTTTCAGTACTACATATCCTTTATGGGGTTATACTTTTCATATTGCCGCATTCTGCAGATCCGAATTCTTTTTTCTCGGTAATGCTTGTTGCCATGTGTTTTTATATGCCTACCATTGCCTTGGCTAATTCAATTTCTTACACGATTTTGAAGAATAATAATTTTGATGTAGTAAAAGATTTTCCGCCAATTCGTGTATGGGGAACCATTGGTTTCATTGTAGCCATGTGGATTACCAACCTTAGTGGAAATAAAGCGACGGAAGGACAATTTTATATTGGTGGAGCTGTTGCCATTTTTCTAGGGATTTACGCCCTTACTTTGCCGAAATGCCCACCACAGAAATTAATCGATAAAAATTCACCATTATCAGAGCAATTAGGATTAAATGCATTTAAACTTTTCGGAGACTATAAAATGGCATTGTTCTTTTTGTTTTCTATGCTTTTAGGGGCTGCCCTTCAGTTAACGAATGCTTATGGAGATGTCTTCCTAAGTGAGTTTGCTCACTTCCCGAAATACGCAGACTCATTCGTAGTGCAGAGGTCTACAATTATTATGTCAATTTCGCAGGTTTCAGAGACACTGTTTATATTAGCAATTCCTTTTTTCCTGAAAAAATTCGGTATAAAAAAGGTAATGCTGATGTCTATGCTGGCATGGGTACTAAGATTTGGATTCTTTGCCTATGGAGTTCCGGACGGATTTGGATTGTCTTTAATCATTCTTTCATGTATCGTATACGGAATGGCTTTCGATTTCTTTAATATCTCAGGATCGCTTTTCGTAGAGACTACAACAGATAGGAAAATTCGTTCATCTGCACAAGGATTATTTATGATGATGACCAATGGTTTTGGAGCTGTTTTTGGTAGCTATATTGCAGGCTGGGCGATTGATAAATTCTTTACCCATAAATTTACAACGGCCACAGATCTTTCTACTTATTTAGAAACCTCTCCGGATAATCCTACATTCCTTGAAATTCTGAAAAATAGCTTTAATGCAGTGGTAAACTCAGATGGTACCCTTTCCACTGTTGTTATGGTAAAAGACTGGCATCAGATATGGCTTTCATTCGCAATTTATTCATTGGTTCTTGCTATATTCTTCGCTGTTTTATTTAAGCACAAGCATAAGCCTGAAGATGTATCTTCAGTAAAGCATTAATTCAATTAAAATAATAAAATATAAAAATGCACTTTCGCAAGAGAGTGTATTTTTTTTATTTAAAATCCATTTCATAATTATGCTTGCCTTTCAATGAGCATAAAATGTGATTTAAAAATTATCGTATCAGTATTTTTGATTTTTAAATTTAATAATAAAATTGCTTTATTGTTGTTGAATTGTCAAATCAAAAACTATTTTATTGTAACTAATGGTTATTAGGAAAGCGAAACATATGTTTAGAAACAGATGATTTAAAAATGTGTTTTTTTTTGTATTTTGGCACTTTAGTAAATATGAGAAATATTCAATTATTAGGATTACTATTAGTGGTTGTAGGCAGTTTTCTTCCTTTGGTGCATGTTCCTATCATAGGAAACTGGAACTATTGGAAGCTTGATCACTATTTGGCTATTATGTGTTGGATTTTTGCCGCATGTGCCGTATTTGGAGTTGTAAATAACAATACAAAAATCGTAAGGTTTTTTGGCATTTTGCTTATTGTTTTATTTGCATTCACCTTGGTAGCTGTCAAAATGCAGTCTTTAGAATACTTTAGCTTTTTACCTTTCAAATCCTGGAGAGAGGCTTTTGCAGGAGTTGTTAAATTAAAGTGGGGTTGGGCTGTAGAATTTTTAGGCGCTTTTCTAATGGTTTTAGCCGGAAATAATAAAAAAGTAAATCAACGGACACAACTATAAGTATGAACCTTTTTAAAGTATTTTCAGTTGGGATTTTGGTGTTGGCAGCAACTCAGGTCAAATCCCAGAAAACTGAACAGAAAACCCCGGATAACCCTACTAAATGTTCCAATATAAAGGAGGGGAAATTTGTACGGTCTAATTATCCGGAAAGCATTTGGTATATGACCATTAAGGATAATATTCAAACCGAATATTTAAACAATGGTAAAGATTATATAAAATCAACACTGGTTTTTGTAGATGATTGTAATTATAAAGCAATTGTCATGGAAAAAAGTGATAAAACAGATCCCATTCAGGTAGGAGAAGTTTTTAATAATAAAGTGGTGGCAACTCAGGACGATCTTCTTAAAGTGAATATTAAGATTGGGAATTCTGAATTTAATGCCGTATACGTAAAAGTAAAATAAATTTAATTATAAAAGTGGAGCAGTAGTTTCATTTTAGCTAAAAATAAAAATTATATACATGAAAGAAGTATTCATTGTTTCCGCAGTAAGAACACCTATGGGGAGTTTTATGGGAAGTTTGTCAACAGTTCCAGCTACAAAACTAGGAGCTACTGCCGTAAAAGGAGCATTAGATAAAATCGGTTTAGATCCTGCCAATGTTCAGGAAATTTATATGGGGAATGTTTTGCAGGCAGGAGAAGGACAGGCGCCAGCTCGTCAGGTTGCTTTAGGAGCAGGTCTTTCAATCAACACCCCTTCTACTACAGTAAATAAAGTTTGTGCTTCAGGAATGAAAGCTGTAACAATGGCAGCACAGGCTATCAAGGCTGGTGATGCAGAAGTAATTGTTGCCGGAGGTATGGAAAACATGTCTTTAGTGCCTCATTACTATAATGCAAGAGTTGCTACAAAACTAGGAGATATCAAAATGTTGGATGGTATGGTACTGGACGGTCTTACAGACGTATACAATAAAGTACATATGGGTGTATGCGCAGAGAAATGTGCAGTAGATTACAGCATTACAAGAGAAGATCAGGATAACTTTGCTATAGAGTCTTATAAAAGATCAGCAAAAGCTTGGAGCGAGGGTAAATTCAACGAAGAAATTGTTCCTGTTTCTATTCCTCAAAGAAAAGGAGATCCTGTCATCTTTGCTGAAGATGAAGAATATAAGGCAGTAAACTTTGACAGAATTACAACCCTTCCTACTGTTTTCAAAAAAGAAGGAGGAACCGTAACGGCAGCCAATGCTTCTACATTAAATGACGGAGCATCTGCATTAATCCTTGTTTCTAAAGAGAAAATGGAAGAATTGGGGCTTAAGCCATTGGCAAAAATAGTTTCTTATGCTGATGCAGCACAAGAGCCTGAAAACTTTACCACAGCACCAGCTAAAGCATTGCCTATCGCTCTTAAAAAAGCAGGTCTGGAAGTTTCTGATATCGATTTCTTCGAGTTTAATGAAGCTTTCTCTGTAGTAGGATTGGCAAATAACCAAATCCTTAAACTAGACGCTTCTAAAGTTAACGTAAACGGAGGAGCTGTAGCATTAGGACACCCACTGGGAAGTTCAGGTTCAAGAATCATCGTTACCTTAATCAACGTATTGAAGCAAAATAATGCAAAATACGGTGCTGCAGCTATCTGCAACGGTGGTGGTGGAGCTTCTGCTATTGTTATTGAAAATATCTAATATTCTGTTTCAGAATATATTACCATTAAGAAATGTATAATTTTTTTAAAAAATAACCCATTTCTTAATGGTTTTTCTATTTTTGTGCTACTAATATTTAATTGAAATGTCTGAAACTGAGAATCGACAGCCTAAAAACATAAAGAATAATCCAAAGATTATGAAGGCTTGGGCTGTATATGACTGGGCAAACTCCGTGTACTCCCTGGTTATTACCTCTACCATTTTCCCTATTTATTACTCTATTCTTACCACAGCGTACGAAAAAAAGGAATATGTAGCAGAAACAAAAAAGTGGATTGATGTCCCGGTGAGGCATATGATCAAGATCTTTGGTAATGAATACCAACCCGATGCGGTATATGGTTATTCATTAACAATATCATTCTTTATTGTGGTATTACTATCTCCATTTTTATCTTCCCTGGCGGATACCATCGGTAATAAAAAATCATTCCTGCAGTTCTTCTGCTATCTGGGAGCAACATCTTGTATGGGATTGGCTATGTTCACGGGAATGCATAACGTATTTCTCGGGCTTCTTTTCAGTATCACGGCAAGTGTCGGGTTCTGGGGAAGTTTAGTATTCTATAACTCATTTCTTCCGGATATTGCAACTCCTGACAGGCAGGATGCACTTTCGGCAAGAGGATATGTCTATGGGTACCTGGGCTCGGTAGTTTTAGTAGTAATTTGTTTGATATTGATTCAGGTTTTTGCTAAAGGAGCAGCGCAACAACTATTATTTACAAGAATCAGCTTCCTGTTGACCGGTGCATGGTGGTTTGGGTTTTCACAATATACCTTTAAGCATCTGCCTCAGTTTGGAGATGTAAAAGATAAGCTTCCTAAGGATCTTGTATTGTTGAATTACAAAAACATCTTTAAAAGACATGAAGAGCAGGGCGGCTTTTTTGAAGTATTGAAAGACAACATGAGCTTTTATAAGGATATTGCGAAAGAAAGTTTTCACGAATTGTTTAAAGTCGGTGGAGAACTTTTTAAGGATAGAAACCTAAAATTCTTCCTTTCGAGCTTCTTCTTTTACAGTGTAGGAATGCAGACAATCTTCCTTATGGCAACCCTATTTGGAAAAAGTGAAATTAACCTTGCGCAGGATAAACTGATCGGGACTCTTTTGGTGATTCAGATTGAAGCCATTATCGGGGCTGTTATTTTCTCCAGATTGTCAAAAAAAATAGGAAACAGAAACGTAATCTCAATAGCCATTTTCTTATGGATTGTAGCTTGTTTATGGGCTTATTTCTTAAATAAGGAAAATCCTACAGTAGAATATCAGTTCTATGGTGTGGCCGCAGTAGTAGGATTGGTAATGGGAGGTCTTCAGGCAATGTCCAGATCTACGTACTCAAAGTTGCTTCCTGAAAATTCTATGGAAAATACCACCTATTTCAGTTTCTATGATGTATTGGAAAAGATTGCCATCATTATTGGTACATTTATCTTTGCAACATTAATTGAGCACTTTAATAACATGCGTATTGCAGCTTTATCTATGACATTGTTTTTCGGGGCAGGATTAGTATTGATCCGATTCCTGAAAGTTACAATGCGAAAAGACAGAGAAACATTATAAAAAATTAAAAGACGTTATTTTTAACGTCTTTTTTTTGTCTTATTAGATATTTTCAACAAATAAATCTTGAAATATGAAGCTTTTTTCGTATTTTTAAATAGTAATTGAGTGGAATAAAAGCAAAATGGTTGATAATTCGGCCTGGGTTTTGCTTATATTCAGCGGAATAATTTTTAACTTTGCAAAAAGATTTATTGTCAAGATGACCAACCCTCTATTTTATGCAAAAATAATTCTGTTTGGAGAATATGGAATGATTGAAGATTCCCAGGGGCTTGTAGTACCTTACAGCTTCTATAAAGGAACTTTGAAATTCTCAGATTTAGGTTCTGAATTTGAACTTAACTCCAACAGGCATCTGCAGAAATATTCAGACTTTCTTACAACGCTTGATCTTTCTGATGATTTTACATTGGATATTGAAAGTTTTAAAAGCGATATTTCAAACGGACTTTTCTTTGATTCTAATATTCCGCAGGGATATGGAGTGGGAAGTTCAGGTGCATTAGTTGCTGCTATCTTTGAAAAATATTCAGTCAGTAAACTGAATCCTGAAAATATATCAAAGGAAAATCTTAAAAAATTAAAAGCAATTTTCGGTGAAATGGAAAGCTATTTCCATGGTAAAAGTTCTGGAATGGATCCTTTGATCTGTTACATGAACCTGCCCATTCTTATCGAAAACAAAGAAAATCTAGACAGAGTATCCATTCCTGAAGGACAAGAGGGAAAAGGAGCTATATTCCTTATCGATTCCGGAATCACAGGTGAAACCGGTCCAATGATACAAATCTTCTTTGAAAAAATGAAGACCGAAGGATTCCGTAAAACACTGAAAGAAGAATTTATCCGTTATAACAACGCATGTATTGAATCTTTCCTGAAAAAAGATATGAATCCTTTCTTTAGAAACCTTAAAAAGCTTTCTCACTGGGCGTATGAACATTTCCGTCCTATGATTCCTGAAAGTATTTTTAAGATCTGGAAAAAAGGACTGGATTCCAATGCTTATTACTTAAAACTTTGCGGAAGCGGAGGTGGAGGCTACATTTTGGGCTTTACCCAAGATTACGAAAAAGCAGAGAAAATGCTTGACGGCTTCCAAAAAGAAGTGATTTACAGATTTTAAATAGATTGGAATGAATTCTGAAAAAGAAACTTTCCAATCTAAGAACTATATTTCAAAATCTTTATCCTATAGATTTTCACAATTCGTGGGCTTTTTGCTCGGAGCGCGCTTTTTTGTAGCTGCCCTGTTGACATTTGCCCTTTACGTTTCTACTTTCTTCCTTTTCAATCAGGATGAATCTTTCAAAAAATTTGTCTTTGATTTTAAAGTGCACGGCATTATTTTCTGCACCGTTCTTACCATTTTAGCAGGCGGAATTATCAACCAGTTTTATGATCTTGAAAAGGATTCTGTTGTAAAACCTTTTAGAACAAGAGTACAAAGCTTCATCAAACAGAAGTATTTTTTATATGCCTATTTGGGACTTAGTGCCATTTCCTTAGGAGTAGCATGGATGATTTCTCATAATGTTTTCCTCTTTTTTGTGGTTTATCAGTTTTTTATGTGGTTTTACAGCCATAAATTAAGTCGGGTGCTTATAGTCAATAACCTTACTTTTGTAAGCCTTACCCTTTATCCGTTCTTTGGAATGATGGTATATTATGAAACCTTTTCCAAGAAAGTTTTTCTAATGGCGGTCTTTCTTTTTCTTATCCTTTTATGTATTGATATTGTAAAGGATACCCTTACAAGAAGTGTAGATAAAACCTTTGGATATACTACTATTCCCAATTACTTTAAAGCAAGAAATACAAAGATTATCCTGATTTCCTTACTGATTGTAACGATGATTGTTTCTATGAAGATTATTACCAAAACCGGAGTAGAAGGCTTTATGGCTTATTACTTTGCCGGTGGGCTATTTGTAATGATTTTTTGTGTCTTTCTTCTCTTGAAAGGTTCAAGAAGAAATAACTTTCTTATACTAAGTGTGTTACGTCTTTGGGTTTTCGTTGGAATCATTGCAATGCTTCTCAATGGAATTGAGCATAAATTGTAAAAAAAATCTTTAAATAAACTGAGGTTATTATTACCTTTGCATAACTAAATTTAATAAATAGGAATGCCCATTTTTAATGATACAAAAGTTGCATTTGCAGATAAGTCGGATGCGCAATTGAGAAAGGCTTACTGGATGTTTAAAATGATTGAACAGCCCGCTCTTACAAGCCTAGGAACCTCTGTTCTTAATTTCACAGTACACAATAACTTTCCGTTCGTTACAGGAATTGTAAAAAGCACTTTGTTTGAACAATTCTGTGGTGGAGAAACCCGTGAAGAAAGTATGAAGGTGGTGAAACAGCTTTTCAAAAGAGGAGTTGGAAGTATTTTTGATTATTCCATAGAGGGTAAGGAAGATGAGGAAACCTTTGATGCGGTATGCAAGGAAATTAAGGATATTGTAAGGTTCTCAGTAGGAAATCCTGCAATTCCTTTTATCGTATTTAAACCTACAGCATTCGGAAGAATTGATCTTTATGAAGCTGTTGGAAAAGGAGCAGAGCTTACTACAAGTCAGAAAGAAGAATGGGAAAGAGTAGTAAAAAGATTTGATGAAGTGTGTAGTCTTTGTCATGAAAATGATAAAAAAGTAATGGTAGATGCTGAAGAAACCTGGATGCAGGACGCGGCAGATCACCTTTGCGAAGAGATGATGGAGAAATACAACCAGGAAAAACCTATCGTTTGGAATACCATCCAAATGTACAGAACAGGAAGACTGGAATATATGGAAGCTAATCTTCAGAGAGCAAGAGAAAAGAATTATTTTATCGGATATAAGATTGTTCGTGGTGCTTATATGGAGAAAGAGAGAGCCAGAGCTGCAGAAAAAGGATATCCGGATCCAATTCAGCCTAGCAAAGATGCTTCAGATAAAAACTATAATTCAGGAATTGACTTTGTTATGAACCATCTGGATAAAGTATCTGCATTCTTTGGAACCCATAATGAGATCTCTTCAGAATTGATTATGGATAAAATGAAGGCTAAGTCTTTGGAAAGTGGAAATCCACACGTTTATTTTGGACAGCTTTACGGGATGAGTGATAATATTACATTCTACTTATCAGATAAAGGCTATAATGTGGCTAAATATCTTCCATATGGACCTGTAAAGGATGTTGTTCCATATCTTACAAGAAGAGCTCAGGAAAACACTTCAGTAGCCGGACAAACCGGAAGGGAGCTTGGGTTGATCAAGAAAGAACTAGAAAGAAGAAAAAGACAATAAGATTGTTATCAAATAAAAAATAAAGCCTGCAAATTTTGCAGGTTTTTTTATGGGAGCTCAACAAAAAAATAAACTATTTATGTAAATTTTAAATAGTATCATAAATTAATGATTCTGAATCTATTTGTTTGTAGTATTAATTATTTGTTAAAATAATTTAATTTTTATTGCCAATTTAGTTTAAAATTTTTATATTTGATAAAACTATAAAAAACTAATGCATGAAATATCTTCACTTACTGTTTTCCTATACAAAGTGACATAAATTTTCATACTCACTGAGAATAGCAGCTCTTACTAAAATAAAAAAAACATAGATCCCTTAAAATGCTCATATGCTTATATTGATAAGTGAGAGGGTAGAACTCTATGAATGGATTCATATAAATTTAAAAAATAAATAAAGCAAATAGCTTTAGTTTTCTTCTTCAAATATTTTTTAGCCCGGCCATTTTCTTTGACCGGGTTTTTGCAGTTTTAGGGTTCAAAACTTTCAAATTTTCCGTTATCATAGAACAGAACAATGCGTTTTATTTTATTTGTTTGATTTCCAATTACTTGGCTAATTATTTCTTCCGGCGAATTTCCTAATCGCTGAGAATCCGATATTTTTTCCTGAGCTTTATCTTCGGATGATATAAATGATTCTCCAGAACCAGATTGAGGAAGTTCTATTTCGGTTTCTTCTGCCCCAAAATCATCATCATTATTCATCATGGTGAAAAGATCCGGCAGAGGGGTAGTCCTTACCTTATCTTCTTCCGTTTGGTTCCCTAAAATCTCAACTTCCGGTAATTCTGCCTTCAGCATTTCACCTTCACCTGTGACCAACCAGTCCCAAAGAAGTTCGGGGAAACGAGACTTTATCTTTATGATAAACTCCAGAGAAGGTTTATTTCTTCCGGACGTAATGTGCGAAATTGAGGAGCGCTGTACATCAATCTCATCTGCAAATTCAGATGGGGTAAGATTTGAATACTCTATAACCTTTGAAATTCTTTCATTTAAACTCATAAAATAAGCCTTTAATTATTTTACAAATGTAAATAATATAATTTACAAAAGCAAAATACAAATGTAAACAAATTGAAGTATTTGTGAAATACATTTGTAAACAAATATCATGTCATTAATAATCATATAGTTATGTACCAATTACAATTGTATTTATTTGAATAGCAGTATTTGATTCCCTAAGCCTCAAATGATGAGTATATCTTTTTTTGCTACTATAAAACTGATTATAAATGTAAATTCAGACAAATATGAGCTCTATTTTACCCTTAAATTTCCCTATTCTATCTGTTTACATAGTTAATTGACTATAAAAATTAAAAAGGGTGTAAAATTCACTTAAATCAGGCTATAACTGTACTATAAGCCCATAATTGAGTTGTATATAAATGTAAATTACGTTTGTAAATCACCTTTTATACCTACTTATCTTAATTTTTATAGATAAATATCTTTTCTGAGCCAGATTAACTTTTTGTAAACTTTAGAAATGAACGGAAAAGAAGTATTTAGAATTAATGTATAAGTAAATTTCAAAATTTTCGACTATTTACAAATGTGTGAATAGGTAAACTTCTAGGTTTTCCACAATATTCTTGTTTAATAAAAATATGCTCATTTGGCTTAAAACAGCTTTTTAATGACTTCAAGTATCCTTACAAATAATATTGAGATAAATTTCATAACTAGCTGATTTAATGTATTTTAAATATGTTCAATTAAATTATTCGCAATCCACAATTTTATCAACAGACAATTTGTCAACCCATGCTGTTTAGCAATGTTACGTATGTTAATAGTCTTATGATACACTCAACCTTATTATTTAACTTTTGTAAATTACAATTCTAAATAGAAAATTGACCTTGTTTACATTGTTTTGTCGCAGTTTACATATGTTTATGTTTATTTTTTGCCTTAAAATGGTTAAATTTGATTCTTGTAAATTATTTCCAACAATGAATTTTGAACAGATCTATTCTCCAAGCCCCGATTTCTCTAATCGCTATATTTCCCCTGAAAAATTATTTTCCTACCTACAGACGAATCTCGGCGATTATATTAAGGAGATCGGAAAATCATATTTAGATAAACCCATTTATCAGCTAAGCATCGGAACCGGAAACATTCAGGTACTGGCATGGTCGCAAATGCACGGCAATGAATCGAATGCTACCCACGCGATGCTTGATCTTTTGACAAGTCTTGATAAGGCTCCTGAAATGAAAGAAGACTTATTCAGTAAAATAAGGTTAGATTTTATCTTTATGCTAAACCCTGACGGATCCGAAAGATGGACAAGGCTGAATGCTGCCGATATAGATCTGAACAGAGATTTTCACAATGAAGCAAGCAAGGAGATTAAATTTCTAAAGAATGCAGTGTCCTCAAAGAAGTATGATTATGCTTTAAACCTCCATGAGCAGAGAACCATTTTTACTACTGATGGTATTCATCCTGCTACACTTTCTTTTCTGGCTCCTTCTGAAAATGTAGAAAGAACCGTAACTGAAAACAGAAAAAAATGTATGGCCGTAATTGGGAGTGTTTATAATCATCTTAAAGAAATGATCCCGGATCAGATTGGAAGATATTCTGATGAGTTCTACCCAACTTCTACAGGAGATAATTTTATTAAGGCAGGAATGCCTACTATATTATTCGAAGGTGGACATTTTGTAGATGACTATACCAGAAAAGGAACAAGAAAGTATTATACAATTGCTCTTTATTATGCATTAAAGGCTATTAGTGAACTGAATTCTGATATTACAGGATGGGAAGCCTATCTTGAAATTCCGGAAAACAAGGAAACACATTATGATATTATCTATAGAAATGTAAAGCTGAATACTGAACATGAATGCATTCTGGATATTGCGGTTCAATATAGGGAGATGAAAGAGGACGGGAAAGATGAAATTTCATTTATCCCTTTTGTAATGGAAGCAGGAGATGTGAAAAAAAGAAAAGGCTGGCTGGAAGTAGATTGTACGGGA
This sequence comes from Chryseobacterium aurantiacum, assembly GCF_003020585.1. Lineage (GTDB taxonomy): Bacteria > Bacteroidota > Bacteroidia > Flavobacteriales > Weeksellaceae > Chryseobacterium > Chryseobacterium aurantiacum. The sequence continues at coordinate 98,308 of NZ_PXUE01000005.1, read as the reverse complement.
AAGAAGTTTGTTTCTGCAAATAGATATCCAAAACTTGATGCAGTGGTGGATTTTACAATAGAAGATTAAAAATATCGGCAATCCAAAGGATTGCCTATATTTTTTTTAGGTCTGCATTATCAGCAGTGTATGCGATAAGCCTATATTCAATAGGATCTGAATCTTAGTTTACGACTTTAATTCCGCTTGCTAAGAATCTGATTTCTTCTTTAGGTTGTGTAATGGCATCAATTTCAGATTGAGGCTTTTTTCCATCTTCTGCATAATGCTTTTGTTCATCCACAGAAATAACTTTTCTTTCTGCATTTCCTTCCAATACTACATTTTTTCCTTTCAGGGCAGTAGGAACAAAAAATGCATAATCTTTCATTTTTACGAAAAACTGTGAGTTATCTTCAGTCTGAATAGTAAGCCAACATCCTTTTTTCTCACATACATCTGTTACTTTCCCTTTGATGGCAATATTTTCCAGTTTTTTATTCTCTTTTTTAAGCTTTTTTCCCAGTTTTTCTACGGTAATAGCCTTAGATTCTGTATTGGAAGCAACACCAGCTCCATAAGTATCACCTACTAAAGCATTTCCTGCTGGTGGTGAGAATTTCTTTTGAGATGTTTCCTGAGCAAAAGCAAGGGTGGAAGTACTTACAGCAACAGCAAATAATAGGGCTTTAAATTTCATTGTTAATATTTTTCCCAAAAATACTAATTAAAATCGAATCATAAATCGATAAAAATTAATAATAAACGGCTACTTCTGTAAATTTTTAATAAAATTCAAAATGAAAGGTAGATTTGTTTATATTTGACGCCTATACTTGACTATGCAAAAAAAACTGAAACTATGGGATGCCATTATGCTTGTAATGGGGTCTATGATCGGAAGTGGGATCTTTATTGTAAGTGCTGACATGATGCGTAACCTGGGATCCGGATACTGGATGATTGTGGTATGGATTATAACAGGTGTAATGACGGTGGCCGCTGCAATAAGCTATGGAGAACTTTCTGCATTATTTCCCAAAGCTGGTGGACAATACACCTATCTGAAAGAAATCTTTGGACGAAGAATGGGGTTTCTTTACGGTTGGGGACTTTTTACAGTCATACAGACCGGAACTATTGCTGCAGTGGCAATGGCTTTTGGTAAATTTACGGCCTATCTGATCCCTTCTCTTAATGATGCGGCTCCAATTATTCAAAGTGGAGAATTTAAAATTACATGGATCCAAATTCTTGCTATAGCAGTCATTTTATTGCTTACCTACATTAACACAAGAGGTGTACAAAGTGGTAAAATTCTTCAAAATATCTTCACAGGATCTAAAATCATAGCTTTATTAGGTTTAATTGCATTAGGTTTTATACTGGTTGATTTCTCTCATTTATCGGAAAATTTCAGCCTAGGTACAGATGCTTTCAGTAATCTTAAAAAGGATCTTAGCGGAAACTTTCTGAAAGAGGGATGGGAACCCATTGGAGGAATGACCTTATTGGGAGGTATTGCCGCAGCAATGGTAGGATCTGTTTTTAGCTCTGTAGCATGGGAAAGTGTAACGTTTGTATCCGGAGAAATTGACAATCCGAAGAGAAACGTTGTAAAATCAATGATCTATGGTACTTCTGCCGTAATGATCCTTTATATAGCGGTTAACTTTGTCTATTTAAATGCTTTAGATAGGGACGGGATTGCATTTGCTGCCAATGACAGGGTAGCTGTTGCTGCATCTCAGAACATTTTTGGAAGTGCAGGAACAATTATTATTGCTCTATTGGTAATGGTATCCACTTTTGGATGTGACAACGGGCTGATTCTAGCAGGAGCGAGAGTTTTCCAGACTATGGCAAAAGACGGAATGTTCTTTAAGTCTGCTGTAAAAAACAATAAAAATGAAGTACCGGAAAATGCCTTGTGGATGCAGGGAGTATGGGCTTCCTTGTTATGTTTGAGCGGGCAATACGGAAACCTGTTGGATATGATTTCCTTTGTAATTGTTCTATTCTATATGATTACCGTTTTTGGAGTAATTTATTTAAGAATTAAACAACCTGCACTGGAAAGGCCCTACAAGACATGGCTGTATCCGGTAACTCCAATTATTTACCTGATTATAGGAACCTGTTTTTGCATCTTACTTTTAATATATAAGCAACAATATACCTGGCCCGGCTTCGTCTTGGTTCTACTGGGACTTCCGGTGTACTATTTTATTAACCGAAAAAATGCAGACAGCTAATTAAAATAATGAATATAATATAGATAATGGTTTCAGGGCTATCAATTCAGTTTGGTAGCCCTGATCTTTGAATAATATTTTAATTTATTATGACAATTATTTAGTGAAAATGTGTATTTTGGTATTTCGTTTTTAAGTAAACGAAACCATGAAGTAAAAACTAGAAGTTATGGATACACCAAATTACAGAATGCCTTTCGTGCCATCTACTCTAATGACCGAAGGAGGAAGTATCGATACCTGCGATATGGGGGAAAGTATTGCCCACAATATTATGCTGCTGATCACCACCAAAAAAGGAGAAAACAGATATGATGAAAACTATGGAAACGATGTTTGGAACCTGGAATTCGATAATGGAGTAACAAGTGCCATCTGGGAAAATGTTTTTGTCAAAAGCCTTAAAAGACAGATTCAGGAGTACGAACCTCGCATTGTGCAACCGCAAATCGATGCCAACATACAATTTGTAGAACACAGCTACGATACAAAAGAACACACCGAAATCAAAAAGAAAGTAAGAATTGCCATCAATGCCAAGATGGAGGAAACAGGAGAGCGTTTTAGTTTTTCAACAGAACTATTCCTGAGCCCCATGTCTATTGATTAATATTTTTAACAGCAAAAGAAATTATGAATTTAGATCAGAATATTTATTCTAAAGAATCTGTAAAAGCAAGAATGCTGCAGAATGCAACTAAAGTTTGGGGGTTGAAGAGTCCACAGTCTTTAGATCCGTTTGTAAAACTGCTGATAGATGCATTCAGTACAGAAGTTTTTAAAGCGAATAATGAAATACAGACCGTTAATGCCCGAATTCTGGAAAAACTGGCAAAACTGTTGACCCCATCCATTTATACTCATCCTATTCCTGCTCATGCCGTTGCTTTTACACAGCCTTATGAGTCTACCGAAGTATTATTGGAACATACGGAGTTTTTCTTCCGTAAGCAAATGACCTCCACTGTAAAATCAGAATCGGATAAACAAGTGAATATTCCTTTCACTCCTGTGGGGAATGTAAGAATTAATAAAGTTCACACTTCAGTAATGTTTGTAGGAAATACCTGCTACAGTATTGATGACAGGTTTAATAAAATTCCTATTGCTAGATTTAATGGAAGACCTGAAGACTACAGAAAGATTACAATAGGAGTAGATGTAAGTAAATATGCAAGTGAGAACTTTCCTAAATACATGAGTGTATTTTGTTCCAATCCAGCTTTTGAACATCTGGATTTTGTATATAAATTATTGCCTTACATTACCGTATCAAGTAACGGTAACCCTTTATTTGTAAGAGAAGGGCTAAGTTATCTCACAGAAAGTAATCCGGATGGCTATGAGCAGATGTTCAAGGAGCAATCTATCCGAAACAAGGTTATTGAAGATATTAAAAGTATCTATCGTCATAAATTCATTGAAATTACAGGACTTTCCAGCAGTTTATTTTCTGAGCCCGGACAGCTTCCTCAGAATCTTGATTTCCTTGCAGGAAAAGATGAGATTGTAAAATATCTTGATAATAAGCGTTATCTATGGCTTACCCTTGAATTTCCACCCCAGTTTTCAGCAGAGATTCTTGATAACTTCTCATTCGTATTGAATGCTTTCCCAATCTATAACAGAGGTTGGAAAAAAACAGAATACAGCCTTGATATCATGGGAAATAATATTCCTTTGGTAACTGATGAAGGAGAACATTTCCTATACGTAGATGAGGTGCAGGATGGAGACGGAAGAAGATATACCGAAATTCCATTTACCCCTGCCGATGATCTTAAAAAAGGACTGTACACCGTAAGAAAAGGAGGAATGGAACGTTTCACCAATAGAAATGCGGTGGATATGATAGCCAACGTTTTAGAGCTGACGAGGGATGAAATTGCAGCGTTCTCCCTTTTAAACAGAGATAATGTAAAAGGTGTTCTTAGTGAAATGTCTGATAAGATGAAATCTATGGTGCAGAAAGTGAACAATGCCAAAAGAAATATCAGACAGGAACTAAACTACGTAATTATGGAGCCTGTAGAAAAAACAGATCATACCTACGCAGCTTTCTGGATCACGCATTGTACGCTGGCCAACCATATGCGTCCCGGGACAGAATTATCCAACCAATTGAAGTCGCAGACTGTTGTATTGCTTACCGAAACTTTGGGAGGAGCCGAAGAACAGAAAGGTACAGACAGTATACAAGCCTATAAATATGCTTTAACTACAAGAGATAAAATTATATCCCTTGAAGATGTTAAAAACTATTGCCGAATGGTTCTGAAAGATGAATTAAGAGAAGTGAGAGTAAAAAGAGGAACCATGATCAGCAACAGACCTAAGGAAGGCTTTGTAAGAACAGTTGAGGTAGAGATCATTCCACAAAACTACTCTTTCTACGGAAGAGCCTACTGGGAAAATATGGCCAATATTACAAGAAATCAGATTATCGCCAAAGCTATAGATGGTATAGAATACCTTGTGAAAGTAACTAACGAGGATATTGAATTCCAGGATATGTAAACTTAATTAATTTAAAATATGAAATGCCGTAGGAAATACGGCATTTTTATTATTTCAGGCCTAAACACTAATACAAACAGTCTTACTATTTCAATGAAAAAAACAATACTTTTTATATCACTTTCCCTTTTTAGCCTTCATGTAAAAAGCCAGACAATACAAGATTTAAGAAATAAGATCAATACAATTACATCAACAAAAAACGCCACCGTAGGAATATCTGTAAAAGGGATAGAAGATAAAGACACGCTTAGCATCAACGGAAATAAAGAAACGCCACTGATGAGTGTTTTCAAATTTCATATTGCATTGGCGGTCCTACATCGCGTTGATGAGGGAAAATTAAAGCTTAACCAAAAGTTTTTCATTAAAAAAGAAGTGCTGCTTCCCGAAACATGGAGCCCTATCCGTGAAGAATATCCGGATGGAAATCTGTACCTGACACTGGACCAACTATTAAGATATACGGTTTCTCATAGCGATAATAATGGTTGTGATATTTTACTCAATATTATCGGAGGAACAGACTCAGTTCAAAAATTTATTAATCAACAAGGCATAAAAGATTTTACGATAAAAGTGAACGAACAACAAATGTCTTCCTTTGACAAATTTTATCTGAACACCACAACACCTTTAGCCACAACAGATCTCTTAGAAAAATTCTATAAGGGAAAGGTTTTGAAAAAAGAAACCACAAAATACCTATATCAGATCATGGTAGAAACCTCAAGAGGGCTAACCTGGATGAAAGCCGGTCTGCCCGCCGGAACAGAAGTGGCACATAGAACAGGAATCTCCAGTAGAAATGAAAATAATCTGAGAGCAGCCATGAATGACGTAGGAATTGTAAAACTACCCAACGGAAAACATTTTATTCTTTCAGTCTATTTGAAGAATATCAACGAAGAAATGGCAGACACAGAAAAGATCATTGCAGACATTAGCAATGCTGTTTGGGAATATTATACAAACAAAAAATAAATTCAACAGAAACGGGCTTTAGCCCGTTTTTTATATAGGTAGAGCTATTGGCCTAAGCCAAAACCTAATAACAGAGCCCGCAGATAGCCCTTTGTCAAAATTAGGATTAAGAAAACTTTTCCTTGGGAAAATAAAGTCTTTTTTATGAAATTTTTATACCCCTTATAATAAAAAAAATTCCATAAAATTCCGTAATTTTGCACGTTGTGATTTTCAGGCAAAGTCACTCCGAATTATGAGCAAATCAACAGAATATATAGAAGTTTACGGAGCACGTGAACACAATCTAAAGAATATTAATGTTAAAATTCCGCGTAACGAACTGGTTGTAATTACCGGGCTTTCCGGAAGTGGAAAGTCATCACTGGCATTCGACACTATTTTTGCCGAAGGTCAGCGTCGTTATATAGAAACTTTTTCCGCCTATGCACGTCAGTTCCTGGGTGGATTGGAACGTCCTGATGTAGATAAAATTGAAGGACTTTCACCCGTTATTGCCATCGAGCAGAAGACAACCAATAAAAACCCTCGTTCTACTGTAGGAACTGTTACAGAATTGTACGATTTTCTTCGTCTTCTGTATGCAAGGGTTTCAGACGCTTACTCTTTGTCTACCGGACAGAGACTGGTAAGTTATACGGAAGACCAGATTCTTGATACCATTAAAGAAAACTATAAAGGAGAAAAGATCATGCTATTGGCTCCTGTTGTACGTTCCAGAAAAGGTCATTACCACGAACTTTTTGTACAGATGGCCAAAAAAGGATACGGACAGGCAAGAATTGATGGGGAGCTACAGGATATTGAATATGATTTAAAACTTGACCGTTACAAAACCCACGATATTGACATTGTCATCGATCGTTGGATTATCGGAGAAAGCGCTTCCGAAGGCAGAATGGAAAAATCCCTGAGAACGGCCATGGAAATGGGAGAGGGAATCATCGGAATTCAAAAACTGGGAAGTACAGATATTGAATATTTCTCCAAAAACCTGATGGATGCAGAAACAGGACATTCACTGGCATTACCAGAACCCAATACATTCTCTTTCAACTCACCAAAAGGAAGCTGCCCAAATTGTAAAGGACTGGGAACCATCAAAAAGATCAATACAGATTATTTTATTGATAATCCTAAACTATCAATCAATCAGGGAGGATTATTGCCATTGGAAGATATCAAGTCCAATAAATGGATCCTTGCACAAATAAAAAATATTCTGGAGATCTTCGGACTGGGAATGACAACACCATTACAGGATATTCCCGAAGAAGCTTTGGATTATATCTATAACGGATGCCACAAAGAATTCAATAAAGATCTTAAATATGCAGGAATTACCAAGAAAATAAAGATTAGTTTCGATGGTTTAATTGCTTTCATGGAGGAAATTATTGATGAAAAAGAATCTTACGAGGCTATTTTGCTGGAAAGACACTTTACAACAGAAGAAACATGCCCCGAATGTAATGGAACCCGCCTTCAGCCATCAAGTTTAAGTTTTAAAATCGATGGAAAAAATATTGCTGAGGTTAACGGACTAAGCTTGGCAGATCTAAAAGACTGGCTGGCGGATGTGAAAGATAAATTCTCAGAAAAAAATAAAATCATTGCCCACGAAATACTAAAGGAAATTGAAACAAGACTTCAGTTTCTATTGGATGTTGGTCTGGATTACCTGAGTTTGAGCAGAAGTTCCAAGACCCTTTCAGGAGGAGAATCCCAAAGGATTCGTTTGGCAACACAAATCGGATCTCAGTTGGTAAACGTCTTGTACATTCTGGATGAACCAAGTATCGGACTTCACCAAAGAGATAACGAAAGACTGATACATTCATTAAAGAATCTTAGAGATATCGGAAACTCAGTATTGGTGGTAGAACATGATAAGGATATGATTCTGGAAGCCGATGAGGTTCTGGATATTGGACCAAGAGCAGGAAAATTTGGAGGTGAAATACTTTGGCAGGGAAAGCCTAAAGATCTTTTAAAGGCAGATACTATTACAGCCCAATATATAAACGGAAAAAGAAAAATTGAAGTGCCGGCCGAAAGAAGAGTCGGTAGTGGAAAAAATATTCTGTTAAAGGGAGCTACAGGAAACAACCTTAAAAATGTTACTCTGGATATTCCTTTGGGAAAACTGGTTGTAGTAACCGGAATTTCAGGAAGCGGAAAATCTTCCCTGATCAACGGAACCTTATATCCAATCCTTAACAAGCATTTCTACAGAGCAGTTCAGGAGCCCTTACCTTATAAAAAAATTGAAGGACTTGATAATATAGATAAAATTGTAGACGTTGATCAGACTCCGATCGGAAGAACGCCACGTTCAAATCCGGCAACCTATACTGGAATGTTTACAGATATCAGAAACCTTTTTGCAGAACTACCGGAAAGTAAAATCCGTGGATACAAACCCGGAAGATTCTCTTTCAATGTAAAAGGAGGAAGATGTGAAACCTGTCAGGGTGGAGGATTAAAGGTAATCGAGATGAACTTCCTGCCCGATGTGTATGTACATTGTGAAACCTGCAACGGAAAACGTTTCAACAGAGAAACGCTGGAAGTACGTTACAAAGGAAAATCTATTTCCGATGTGTTGGATATGACCATTGATGAAGCGGTGGACTTCTTCCAGCCTATTCCTAAGATTTTTGCAAAGGTAAAAACATTGCAGGATGTAGGGCTAGGGTACATTACTCTGGGGCAGCAGTCAACAACCCTTTCAGGAGGTGAAGCACAACGTATCAAGCTGGCAACAGAATTATCAAAAAGACAAACCGGAAACACCTTATATATTCTGGATGAACCCACCACAGGACTTCACTTTGAAGATGTAAAAATCCTGATGGATGCCATCAACCAATTGGTAGAGCTAGGAAACTCATTCATTATTATTGAGCATAATATGGATGTCATCAAGCTGGCGGATCATATCATTGACGTAGGTCCTGAAGGAGGAAAATACGGTGGACAGATCGTAGCACAAGGAACTCCTGAGGAAATTATAAAGTCTAAGAAAAGCTTAACAGGAAAGTTCTTGAAGAGAGAATTGGAATAAATTAAATCAAATTACTTAAGATAATCTTCTTTAAGTAAAGTAAATATAAAGGCTAAACTCATCAAGTTTAGCCTTTTTTATGAGGTAATATGCAGTTCCAATATTAAATTTTCAATTATTTTAAATATTTATATGATTGATAATCAGTATTTTAAATTTCAATGTTAACTCAATGTTAACTGAAAGTGAATTTAATATGAATTATTTTTAATAACTTTGAGTAAGAGATACAAAATAAGGTTAGTATAATATTTAAAACCAAGTAGTTATGAAAAATAGAATTCAAATAATAATCGCTTCACTTTTTGTTGTTGGATTTGCTACTGTAATGAATACAACTCAGGCACAAACTACAGATCATAATACCATCCAGGAAATTCAGCTGAATAAGAGCGAGACTTTTAATGATATAAGAAGTCGATTGATGTCAAACTTTGATTTGGATAACCCAGAATACAGACAAGGAACAGTGAATTCCGTAGTGAAATTTGATATTGCCAAAAACGGAAAAATAGTGAATGTTCATTCAACAGGTGACTGCAAAACCGTAAGCAAGGAAATTGAAACTGTTTTAAGTGAGCTTGATTATAGAGTAGATCATAGAAAAATGAGTGATAACATGGTTGCTTATACCTATGTAATGCCTGTAACCGTGGAGATTCATAACAGATAATTCTCAAAAAAAGCTTAAAAAAATCATATCTGTCTTTAATTGATTGAGTTACATATTTAAATATGTTTTATTTTTATATTATAGATGAAAATTCTGTAAGATTAATAGGTGAATTTGTAATATATCAGAAAAGAATTCGTTTTAATTTTATCAAACCATAAATTAAAACTATATGAAAAATTTAAAGAAACTGACTAAGACAGATTTGAAGTCAGTGTACGGAGGGCAGCCAAAACAATATTGTACGTATTGCGAATGGGCAGACAAAGTTTTTTGCAGCGAAATTCCAATCGTTCAATGTCCATAAAAAAATGAAGACCGCTTATGCTAAGCGGTCTTTTTTTATTCATGTGTACTTTTCGTAAACTCAGTCAGGCTTGCTTTAAGGTCCTTGGAGTTTCCTATGGAATCAAAGGTAATATTATCTATTTTCCATCCTTTATCAGAGTCAATAAGATGTACTGTATCTACCCATGATACTTTTGGAGAGGCCATATTGTATTCAAACTTAACCATTGCATCTGCAGTTTTTCCATTCACAGCAATAGATTGAACTTTATAACTTGTATATCCTTCATATAAACTTGAAAAAATAGCTCCTTCAAATATCAAAGGCTTTTCATCAGGATGATCACTGTTTTTTACTTTTTCAATATCTGTTTTTGATGCATGAATGGCATCTTCTAAAGATTTTTTCAGGCTCTGAGAAAATAAATCATCCGGAATAGGCTGATTATAAACAGCTTCATTAGACTTACCGTATTTTGTGTAAAGTTCATTTACTTTAGTCTCAATGGCTGTATTTTGTGATTTATTTTTGTCACAGGAAACAAAAAATAATAGAGTACCAAGACATAAGAACAATAGTTTTTTCATTAAAGAGTTTTTTGGGGTAAATGGCAAATCTTATACCAAGGATTAATTTTGTTTAATGAATGATAGGGTCACTATACATTTTATGTAAACAACAATACAATAAGTCTATTTAAACTTAACCACAAAAGTCACAAAAGATTTTATTTTTTTTTAACATTTTAGTACACTTTAGAAAGTGTAGGGAAATACCATAGAATTAATTTCACATAAGATGAAAATCTTTGATTTTCAACAAAGCTTTAGTGTACTACTTACACAGAAAGTATATAACTTAAATAGCTTAAGTGTTTAAAAAAATTTTGTATCTTATTTCTGGTTTAATAAAAAAGTTTAAACAGCTTTAATAACAAAAAATCAATACATTTGAATTAGATAAAAAAAATTGTGGATCCTATTCTTAATGTTGCGGTTCGTTCCCTTTGCGTTTACCTTTTCATGGTGATTGCGATTCGATTATTTGGTAAAAATCAGCTTTCCCAGCTTAATGCAGGGGATGTGGTTTTGCTGTTGTTGATCTCCAATGCCGTTCAGAATGCCATGGTAGGTCCTGATACCTCATTGCAGGGAGGAATTGTAGCGGCATTAGTTTTGTTTGCTGCTAACTTTATCTTGAAAAGATTAATGTTTTCCAATCGTTCCTTTGAGTCTTTTTTGGAAGATGATCCCGTGATTTTGATCAGAGATGGTGTAGCAGATCAGGCAGCATTGAATAGAGTAAAGATTACACAGGGTGAACTGGAGGAAGCAATCAGGGAGCATGGGATAGAACAAATTAAGAATGTAAAACTATCCGTGTTGGAAGTAGATGGAAATATCAGTGTGGTTTCTGAGGATGAAAAAAGCAAGCAAACCCATTATTCAAGAATTAAGAGAAAAAATAAAAGAAAATACCATTAAATACAATGAATTACGAATTAAGAGAAATGCTTCCCAACGACGAAGCCAGAGTACTGGAGATTTTCAGACAGGGAGTAGATGGTGGTATTGCCACTTTAGAAACAGAAGTTCCCACTGTTGAAGCCTGGAGCATGGCCTATTTCAATGATTGCCGTTGGGTGCTTGAAAACGAAAGTAATGAAGTAGTAGGATGGTGTGCCCTAAAACCTGTAAGTAAAAGAGAGTGCTTTAAAGGAGTGGCAGAAGTGAGTATTTATTTTGATAATGAATACCAAGGTAAGGGTTTGGGTTCGGTTCTGCTTAAAAAGCTGATTTTGGATAGCGAGGATCACGGATTCTGGACTTTACAAACCAATATTTTTCCTGAAAATGAAATTGCAATCAAAGCACATCAGAAAAATGGCTTCACAAGAGTAGGGGTTCGAAAAAAAATCGGAAAGCTCAACGATGGATGGAAAGATCTGGTGATGATGGAAAGAAGAAGTGAAATTGTCTAAATAGTAACCAAGTAGAAATATAAATTTCCAAAAGAAGTTTAAGATAACTGTAAACCTTGAACCTTGAATTATTTGGCACCAACATTGTTATATTCTATACCTAAGTTTGAAAAAGAGAAAATAATGAAAAGTATGGTTAAAATTACTGGAGCCCTTATTGTGATGTTTATGTTGACATCGTGTGTGGTTCATGATCATGGGCATGGGAATAGGGCAAAGCCGCTTCCGCCAGGACAGGCAAAGAAGATATATGGAGGCAGTGCTAAAGACTATGCACCAGGACAGGTAAAGAAAAGACATAGATATTAACAGTACATCATGTATTGTCATAAAAATAAAAACCCCTGAAATTTCAGGGGTTTTCTATTTTAAAGTCTTGTTTTCTTAGGATTTAAAAAAGTATTGAAGATCATTACTTCCTGCCCAAATTTATTTTCAACATGTTCAGCTATATTTTTTAGCTCGCTCTCAATAAAATCATTTCTCAGCTCATCATTATCAAACATAAGAAGGAGATTGTAATTTTTACCCTCGTCAATATAATCGCTGTGTACTTCAGAGAGAATATACTTGCTGACATCCATTAAGTTTTCGGTCATTAAAACCAATGTTTCATCAATATAATTTTCCCATTCTTCCAGATTATTTTTCGTACAGTGGAAAGTTATACTTAATAGGCTCATATTTTAAGAATTTTTAAGATTTTGTGGATAAATTCTAGCGCAAAAATCGGCATTTTTTTCGTAAATTAGCCCGTTAATAAAAATTCGAAATGAATAATTTTCAGACTTTCAGCTAAGGGTCTGACAATCATTATAATAAAATTTGTTTATGCAAAAAGAAGGAGAAAGACTAATTCCTATCAACATTGTTGATGAAATGAAGTCGTCTTATATCGATTATTCGATGTCGGTTATCGTTTCAAGAGCGCTACCTGATGTAAGAGACGGCTTGAAGCCCGTTCATAGAAGAGTACTTTACGGTATGTATGGACTAGGGGTTTTTTCGAATAGAAAATATTTAAAATCTGCGAGAATTGTTGGGGATGTTTTGGGTAAATATCACCCGCACGGAGACTCCTCTGTATATGATGCAATGGTGAGAATGGCTCAGGACTGGAGCTTGCGTTATCCTCAGGTAGACGGACAAGGTAACTTCGGATCCATGGATGGTGACCCACCAGCAGCAATGCGTTACACCGAAGCAAGATTGAAAAAAATCTCAGATGAGGTTCTTTCTGATTTAGACAAAGAAACCGTTGATTTCCAGAATAACTTCGATGACAGTTTACAGGAGCCAACCGTGATGCCTACTAAGATTCCAAACCTTTTGGTAAACGGTACTTCAGGTATTGCAGTAGGTATGGCAACCAATATGGCACCTCACAACCTGTCAGAATCTGTAGATGCAATCTGTGCTTACATCGATAACAAAGAAATTACGATTGATGAGCTGATGCAGCATATTATTGCTCCGGATTTCCCTACAGGAGGGATTATCTATGGATATGACGGAGTAAGAGATGCTTTCCATACCGGTAGAGGTAGAGTAGTCTTAAGAGCTAAGGTTAACTTTGACGAAATCGGAAACAGAAATGCAATTATCGTTACTGAAATTCCTTATCAGGTTAACAAGGCAGAAATGATTGCCAGAACAGCCGAACTTGTAAAAGACGAAAAAATCCCTGGTATCCACGAGATCAGAGACGAATCGGACAGAAAAGGACTTCGTGTTGTTTACGAATTGAAAAACGACGCCATTCCAAATGTTGTTCTTAACCTTTTATATAAATATACAGCACTTCAAACTTCTTTCAGCGTTAATAATATTGCGTTGGTACATGGAAGACCGGAGCAGTTAAATCTAAAGGATATCATTCATCACTTTGTAGAGCACAGACATGAGGTCATCGTAAGAAGAACTCAGTATGAGCTTAAAAAAGCAAAAGAAAGAGCACACATCCTTGAAGGTTTCATGAAAGTAATTGGAACTCAGGATTCTTTAGACAGAGCTATTTCTATCATTCGTCATAGTGCTAACCCTCAGGCTGCAAAAGAAGGCTTGATTGAAGCATTTGAACTTTCAGAAATCCAGGCTCAGGCGATTCTTGATCTTAGATTGGCTCGTTTAACAGGAATGGAGCTGGATAAGATCCGTGATGAGTATGATGCTATTATGAGAGAAATTGGTGATTTGGAAGATATTCTGGCTAATGAACCAAGAAGATTCCAGATCATTAAGGATGAATTAATTGAAGTTAAAGAAAAATACGGAGACGAAAGAAGAACTGAAATAGACTATTCAGGAGGAGAAATGTCCATCGAAGATATTATTCCGAACGAGGCTGTGGTTCTTACAATTTCTCATGCAGGATATGTAAAGAGAACTTCACTTTCAGAATATAAGATTCAAAGTAGAGGTGGTGTCGGAAATAAAGCAGCAACTACAAGGGATTCTGACTTCCTTGAGTACATTGTTTCTGCAACCAACCACCAATATATGTTGTTCTTTACAGAAAAAGGAAGATGTTACTGGTTAAGAGTATTTGAGATCCCTGAAGGCTCGAGAACAGCCAAAGGAAGAGCAGTACAGAACCTTATCAATATCGAACCGGATGATAAAATTAAGGCCTATATCAGAACCAATAACCTTAAAGATTCCGAATATGTAAATCAAATGAGTGTAGTGATGGTAACCAAAAATGGTACAATCAAGAAAACATCATTGGAAGCCTATTCAAGACCAAGGGTAAATGGGGTGAATGCAATTGAAATTAGAGATAATGACCAATTGTTGGGAGCTTACCTTACCAATGGTACTTCTGAGATCATGATCGCTACCAAAAATGGTAAATGTATCCGTTTCCCTGAAGAAAAAGTAAGAGAAGTAGGTAGAGGTTCTATCGGAGTTCGTGGTATTGCCATGGAAGACAATGATGAGGCTATTGGTATGATTGTTGTGAATGATGTAGAAAACGAAACCGTTCTTGTAGTATCTGAAAAAGGATACGGAAAGAGAACTGCAGTAGAAGACTACAGAATTACGAACAGAGGAGGAAAAGGAGTTATCACTCTAAACATTACCGAAAAAACAGGAAACCTGATTGCTATTCAAAACGTAACAGACGAAGATGGATTGATGATTATCAATAAATCCGGTGTTGCCATCAGAATGGGAATGGACGAAATGAGGGTAATGGGAAGAAATACACAAGGTGTAAAACTGATCAACCTTAAGAAAAATGATGAGATTGCAGCCATTGCAAAAGTAGCAATGGATAAAGATGTAGAAGAAGATTCTGAAGAAAATGAAGACGGAACAGAAGTAACAACTGATAACGAAGAAAACACTGCACTACCTCAGGCTGAAAATGAAAATACAGCAGAGGAAAATGAGAATTCTGATTCTGAAGAATAAATGTACAATTAATATAAAATAGTTATTATGAAGAAACTAATTTTAGGTATGGCTATCGTAGCCTCCGCTTTTGCTTTCGGACAAAAAGGAGATGTAAACGCTCAGCTTCAGGCTACAAATAAAGCTGCTATGGATGCGTACAATGCAAAAAACTATGCAGCCGCGGCACCTAAGTTTATAGAAATCTATGACTTACTAAAGGCAAACGGTCAGGATAATAAAATGTATATGTATTATGCAGGTCTTAGCCACGCATTGGCAAATAACAGCGATGCAGCAATCAAAATATATACAGATTTAATAAACTCAGGGTATACTGGAGTAGAAACAACTTATACTGCAAAAGAAAAAAAATCCGGACAAGTAGTAAACCTTGATAAGGCTACTTGGGATCTTATGAAAAAAAATGCAGATTATTCTGATTTCAAAACTGAGCAAACACCAAGTGTAGAGCCAGATTTGTATGAAACTTTAACTACTTTGCTTATTAACGCGAAGAAAGGAAATGAAGCTCTTGTGATCATTGAAAAAGGATTGGCTAAATTCCCTAACAATAATAAATTGAAGGAAGCTCAAACCAATGCATACCTCCAGTCTGGAAACATGGACAAATTTGTTGCCGGTTTAAAGGAGCAATTAGCTAAGAATCCTAACGATGCTACAAACTGGTATAATCTTGGAGTAATGCAGGCTAAAACTCCCGCTACTGTTGAAGAGGCTATAGCTTCTTTCAAAAAAGCAATAGAGCTTAAACCTGACTTTGCCAATGCTTATCAGAACATAGTTTATACAACAATTGGAGATGATCCTAAAGTGGTAGCAGAAATCAACGCCACCAGAAAAGATAAGCCGGATGCAGCTTCAAAATTAATTGATGCGAGAAGAGAAAGATTTGCTAAAGCTTTACCATTTGCAGAAAGCTGGTATAAAGTAGATCCAAAGAACATTGATGCAGTTACTACACTTAAAGAAATCTATGTTGTAACAAAAAACATAGATAAAGTTAAGGAAATGAAAGCTAAAGAAGCTGAACTTAGCGCTGGAGCAAAATAAGCATTTTGTAACTCAATAATAATAAAAACCGAAGCAGTAATGCTTCGGTTTTTTGCTTTTAAGAAATGAAATCTTTCTGCATTTTTATGAAGTGGATAAATAAATTTAACCCCGGAAATTCTCTGTAATTCCGTATCTTTGAGAAAAATTTTAATAAGATGATCGAGTGGAAAACCGCCAAGGAATACGAAGATATTACCTATAAAAAATGTAATGGTGTAGCAAGAATCGCTTTCAACAGACCGGAAATACGTAACGCTTTCAGACCTAAAACAACTTCAGAATTGTATGATGCTTTTTATGATGCATCAGAAGACCCTTCAATAGGTGTGGTTTTGCTTTCAGGAGAAGGACCAAGTCCTAAAGACGGAGGTTGGGCTTTCTGTAGCGGAGGAGACCAAAAAGCACGAGGTCATCAAGGGTATGTTGGAGAAGATGGAAGACACCGTTTAAATATTCTGGAAGTTCAACGTCTGATCCGTTTTATGCCTAAAGTAGTAATTGCGGTTGTTCCTGGATGGGCAGTTGGTGGCGGACATTCCCTTCACGTAGTTTGTGATCTTACTTTAGCCAGTAAAGAACATGCTATTTTCAAGCAAACAGATGCGGATGTTACAAGTTTCGACGGAGGGTACGGATCTGCTTACCTTGCTAAAATGGTGGGACAGAAGAAAGCTCGTGAAATTTTCTTTTTAGGAAGAAACTATTCAGCTCAGGAAGCTTTTGAAATGGGAATGGTAAACAAAGTGGTTCCTCACGCAGAACTAGAAGATACAGCCTATGAATGGGCACAAGAAATATTAGCAAAATCTCCAATGTCAATCAGAATGTTGAAGTTTGCCATGAACCTTACCGAT
This sequence comes from Chryseobacterium aurantiacum, assembly GCF_003020585.1. Taxonomy (GTDB): domain Bacteria; phylum Bacteroidota; class Bacteroidia; order Flavobacteriales; family Weeksellaceae; genus Chryseobacterium; species Chryseobacterium aurantiacum. The sequence goes on along the minus strand of NZ_PXUE01000005.1, from coordinate 81,236 downwards.
GATGGAATGGTAGGTCAGCAGGTTTTCGCAGGAGAAGCAACCCGTTTGGCTTATATGACAGAAGAAGCTCAAGAAGGTAGAAATGCATTCCTTGAAAAAAGAAAGCCCAACTTCGGAGAAGATAAATGGATATCGTAAATATGATATGGATGTATTCATGTGAAAAGTATTAATGGCCTAAGGGTCGTTTTTATCATTTTACATGAATACATTTTACATGAATACATAAAAATAGTATGACTGATTGGATAAAAGCCGCAAGGCTAAGAACTTTACCGCTTTCCCTTAGCGGAATTATAATGGGAGCATTCATAGCAAAGTGGCGATTGTATAGAGAAGGAGGAATCTGGGACTGGAAAATCTTTGCCCTGGCACTTTTGGTAACACTATTGTACCAAATTTTATCAAATTATGCCAACGACTATGGTGATGGTGTAAAAGGAACAGATGCAAAAAGAATCAATGAAGCCGAAGCAAGAGCAGTAGCGTCAGGAAAAATTACCGCCAAACAGATGAAAAATGCTGTGATTTTGTTTTCAGCATTATCTTTCATCGCTACCATTGCGCTACTTTATGTTGCTTTTATTCCGGACTATATGAATGAATTTTACATTTTCATCGGTTTAGGAGTGGCGAGTATTTTGGCAGCAATTGGATATACAGTAGGAAAAAAACCTTATGGATATATGGGACTGGGAGATATCTTCGTGTTTGTATTTTTTGGACTTGTTTCCGTATGTGGTAGCTATTTCCTTTTTACAAAAACTTTCAGCTGGGATATGTTATTACCGGGAACTGCAGTAGGAATGATGAGTATGGCGGTTTTAAACCTTAACAATATGAGGGATATTGAAAGTGATAAAATATCCGGAAAGAACAGTTTTGCATTAAGAATCGGATTCAAAAATGCAATGATCTACGAAATGGTGTTATTACAGCTTCCATTGGTGCTAATTCTTATCTTTTTAGGAGTAAATGGATTTATACAACAGCAAAATTATTATGTTTTCATCGTAATGATCCTTCTGTTTCCATTGGCAAAACTGAGAAGAAACATCATGTCGGTTAAAGAACCAAAGGAATTAGATCAATATTTAAAGCAGGTTGGGATTATGACATTTATAATGGCAATTCTTACCGCAGCCGGACTTAATTTATTTAACTAAATCTAAAATATCATATTATGAGTCCTACAATTTACGTTGAAGCACAAATGCTTATCAGAAAACCGATTGAAGATGTTTTTGAAGCATTCATCAATCCCGAAGTAACTACCAATTTCTGGTTTACAAAATCTACAGGAAAACTTGAAGAAGGAAAAACGGCAACCTGGGAGTGGGAAATGTATGGCGTAAAATCTGAAGTAAAAGTTCAGCAAATTATTCCAAATGAGCTGATCAGAACAGAATGGGGAGCGCTTTCAACAAATGTAGACTATGAGTTTAAAACAATGGAAAAAGGAACCCTTGTTGTTATTAAAAGCTATGGATTCAGCCAGACTGGTGAAGATCTGTTAAAAGTGATTAATGACAATACAGGCGGTTTTACGACGGTTTTGGATGGCTGTAAAGCCTATTTGGAACACGGAATTAAACTGAACCTGATTGAGGATAAATTTCCACAGAAATAAGCTAACGACTTATGATTAAATAAAACACAAATAACCCGGATGTTTTCACAAATTTCACTAACGTTAATGAGTGTGCTGTTTGTGAAACTATTTGAGTCATTTGTGTTTAAAAATTTAAACTAAATTTAAAATGAAAATACAATTCTTAGGGCAAAATTGTTTCTTGTTCACGTATAAGGACAAGACCATTTTGAGCGACCCTTTTTACAACTACAAAAAAGCGGAATCAGGTTTTGATATTACCGCTCAAAAAATCGATTACATCCTGCTGACCCATGCACATGGCGATCACATCGCGGATGTAGGAGAAGTATTACAGCATTATCCTGAAGCAACCATAATTGGAGTGCCTGAAGTATGCGGTTATTTCAAATCAGCGAAGAATACAGACGATGTGAACCTTGGAGGATCAGCAAAAATCGACGATCTTAAAATTTCCATGGTTCCGGCTCACCACACCAGTTCTTTCCCTGATGGGAGCTACGGAGGGGTTCCTGTGGGGTATATTTTCAGACTTCCTGAAGGGAAGAATGTTTATTTAGCAGGAGATACAGGAGTAATGGCAGACATGGAATTATTTCCAAGATTGTATGGGAACATAGATCTTTCTATCCTTCCTATCGGTAGCCACTACACAATGTGCCCACGAAAAGCGTCTTTTGCAGCAGCAGAACTATTGAAAACTCCAAAGGTAATTGGATGTCACTTTGATACTTTCCCTGCCATTGAGATCAACCATGAAAGTGCTTTAAAGCATTTTGCAGATAAAAATGTAGAACTTGTTTTACCAAAACTGGGAGAAACATTCGAATTTTAATAGAGAATAAAACTGAGGTAATCTAAAAATTAGAAAAATGAAAATGATGCGTAAGGTATTAAAAACAAAAAAAGATAATTATCAAATTACCTCTCTTCTCACTTTAAACCAAAAAAAAATGGCAAGCTACCTAAATCACACCGCTACGACCAATTACCTTTGCTGCGTTCCCACCCTGGAGGATTCTCAGGAGCTGGTTGTTTAGGACTTGCCGTTGCAAAGGTAGGAAATATTTGTAAACTTCAAAACTTTATTAAAGAAAATTAGTCGAAAAAATGCAGTGGTAAAGCTAAACAGCTGACATTTAGAGGAATAATTTTTCAACTTTTTTCTAAAAATTTAAATATGACGAAAAGTCCATCAACACTAGGAATTATACTTTTTATTGCTACAATGATTGTTTTCTTTGTAGTATATACTTTTTTTTCAGGTATCAATTATTTTGATATTTCACTGAAAGCCAACGCGTTTATTCTGCCTATCTTGTATGCAGGAGCTGCATTTTGGTCTGTAAAATTATACTGGAACAACCATAGAGTGGTAAGTTTTAAAGAAGCTTTCAAAAGAGCTTTCGTTCCGATGTTCATCGGAGGAATTCTTTCAATTTTCAGTATTTATTCTTTTTTAAACTTTGTAGATCCAGATGCAAAGAAGCTGCTGAACTATCAATATGTTCAAAGACAGAAATCGGAATTGGATACTGAATATACTTCAGCCAGAAAGATTATGAAGCATCAAAAAGACATTGATGAGCTGGATCAGAAGTATAAAGAGAGGCTACAAAGCTTCACTCCAGAGGCTGTGAAAGGAAAAGATATGCTTACCGCAAGTCATTTTTCAGGATATTTTGCAGCAATTCTTATATTTTACGTAGTTTTGTCAGTGTTTTTCGGAGCATTTTTCAGAACGAGAACGATCTATCAGCCCGAAGAAACAGAACAAGCCTAATTTTATTAAAATTAAATGAATTTATCTATAGTTATTCCGTTACTGAACGAGGAAGATTCTCTGGAAGAACTTTTTTCAAGAATTGATAACGTCTGCAGAACCAATAGTTTGTCTTACGAAATATGGTTTGTAGATGATGGAAGTACGGATTTATCGTGGAGCATTATTGAGAACTTAAAAGTACAGCATCCTCAGATCCACGGTATTAAATTTTCCAGAAATTATGGAAAATCACAGGCACTTCATGCTGCCTTTTCAAGAACAAACGGAGATGTGGTAATTACCATGGATGCCGATCTGCAAGATTTTCCGGAAGAAATTCCTGAGCTGTATAATATGGTAGTTCATGATAATTACGATATTGTTTCAGGGTGGAAAAAGAAGCGTTTTGATAATGTAATGACCAAGAATGTTCCGTCAAAACTATTCAATGCCGCAGCCAGAAAAGTATCCGGAGTTGAACTTCATGATTTCAATTGTGGCCTGAAAGCTTACAAAAAGCAGGTTGTAAAATCGGTGGATGTATATGGTGATATGCACCGTTATATTCCGGTATTGGCGGCTAATGCAGGATTCAGAAGAATTACAGAAAAAGAAGTTCAGCATCAGGCAAGACCTTACGGAACTTCGAAATTCGGAACAGAAAGGTTCATTAGAGGCTTTCTGGATTTGGTAACTCTTTGGTTTGTAAGTCGCTTTGGAGGAAGACCTATGCATTTCTTCGGAGCAGTAGGGACGTTGATGTTTATCTTCGGTTTCCTTTCAGCCCTTTGGTTGGGAATTTCAAAGCTAATTGATGTTGCAAGAGGTATTTATGGGCATTTAATTACCAATAATCCTTGGTTTTTTATTGCTTTAACAATGATGATTATGGGAACATTACTATTTGTGGCAGGGTTCCTTGGAGAAATGATTATCAGAACCAACCGCGAACATAAAAATTATAATATTGACGAAGTGATATAAGGTTGTAAGCCATATTAACTAAAATCAAACCCTATTAATACCTCAGGAAGTTCTTCTTTCTGAGGTATTTTTATTTAATCCTTTCTCCATTCCGAAAAAACGCCCAGAAAGTATTAGGTTGGGATTTTAGGCCATTTCATCAAAAAAAATAATTGATTAAATGACTATACGTGCTGGGCGATTTCAAAAATAGATGATTGACTTTAATTTTATTTGAGCAATTATTCTTTTCTTAGGTCTAAAAAAAAAGTAAAATTGAAAATTATCAGGTTTTTTATTGTCAAATGACAAAGTTTTTTAGAAATTTTAATCCTATTTTTGTTAAAAGATATTATTGAAAGTTTCATGACGGATGTATAAAAGATTCCGGAAATTTTCAATAGAGTAGATCCCTAAGATCGTTAGTAGAATATTTAAAATTAAATATGAAAAAAGTATTATACACATTAATGCTGGTTGCGGTGGTTTCCTGTGGAAAAGTTTCTCCAAAAGGAAATATTGAAAAGAAAGATGTGGAAGTTCCGGAGTTTGTTAATCTGGATCTTACCGGGAAATTTCGTGTTTTCTATGCCAGAGGTCCTAAAAACTTTGTGGAAATAGAAACCTATCCCAATGTGGCAAATAACCTTGATGTAGATGTAAAAGACAAAACGCTTTTTATTAAGGAAAAAAGAGGAACAAAAAGTGTAGATTTTTATAATGTAACTATTTATTCAAAATATAATCTTGAAAAAGTTGCCGTTGCAGACTCTGTGGAAATGAATATTTCAAGCGAAATTAAAACCGATAATTTCAAGCTTAATATGAAAAACCATGCTACATTTATGGGATCTGTTAATACGAGAAGAGCAGAGGTGGAAATGCAGAATAGAAGCCGCGCCAACTTCTTAGGATTGTCAAAAGATGCTGTTATAAAGATTTCAGATACAGCGAGTTTAATTGCTCCCTACTGGAAAATAACCAACCTGAATATTGATTCCAAAAATGGAAATTATGCTGAAGTAAATGTAAAGGATTCTTTAAAAGGAAATATTCATAATACAGCAAAATTTATCTATTATAATGACCCGATCAGAGCGTTTAAAGTAGATAAGACAACAAGAGTAGAAAATAAGAAATTAAATTAAAAAAATCATCAGCTGAATGTAGGAAACGACGAAAAGAAAGCGTCCATTTTTCAGGCTTTCAGCTTCCAAACTAGATATAAATATGACAACATTAGAAAAAGCGAAACTTTGGTTAAGTGATACATTCGATAAAGAAACGAGAGATGCTGTACAATCTTTGATCGAAAGCAATTCTCCTGATCTGGAAGATTCTTTCTACAGAGAACTGGAATTCGGGACTGGAGGAATGCGTGGGATAATGGGAGTAGGAACCAACCGCTTAAATAAATATACATTAGGACAGGCTACCCAGGGATTGGCAAATTATATGCTGGAACAGTTCAAGGGAGAAGAAATTAAGGTGGCCATTGCCTATGACGTTCGTCATAACTCAAAAGAATTCGGAAAATTGGTTGCAGATGTTTTAACGGCCAATGGAATTAAGGTGTTGCTTTTCAAAGATCACAGACCTACCCCTGAATTGTCTTTCACAGTTCGTGATAAAAAATGTAACGGAGGAATTGTATTAACAGCTTCTCACAATCCACCGGAATATAACGGTTACAAGGTATACTGGAATGACGGAGCGCAAATTGTTCCGCCAAATGATGAAGCCATCATCAATGAAGTTTATTCTGTAAAATTTGAAGAAATTAAATTCAACGGTAATGATGATCTGATTGAGTGGATCGGAGAAGAGCAGGACGATGTTTATATCGATACCTGTATTGAAAACTCTACTTATCAGAACGCTGGAAAAGAAAACCTAAATATTGTCTTTACATCTATCCACGGAACAACGTACACCACAATTCCAAAAGCTTTAGCAAAAGCAGGATTTAAAAAAGTGGATCTTGTAAAAGAACAAATGATCCCAAGTGGAAACTTCCCGACAGTAGATTCACCGAACCCGGAAGAACCTGCGGCATTGGAAATGGCAATGGATCTTGCAAAAATTACCAACGCTGATATTGTTATCGGAACCGATCCGGATGGAGACAGACTGGGAATTGCTGTAAGAAACCTTGACGGTGAAATGCAGTTATTGAACGGAAACCAGACCAATACCATCCTTACTTACTATATTCTGCACGAATGGCAAAAACAAGGAAGAATTACAGGAAAAGAATTTATCGGTTCTACGATTGTAACTTCTGATGTTTTCTATGATATTGCACAAAAATTTGGTGTTGAATGCAAAGTGGGTCTTACAGGATTCAAATGGATCGGAAAAATGATCCGTGAGGCTGAAGGAACACAGAAATTTGTATGTGGAGGAGAAGAAAGTTTCGGTTTCATGACAGGAGATTTTGTTCGTGATAAAGATTCTTGTGGTAGTATCGTTTTGGCTTGTGAGATTGCTGCTTGGTGTAAAGCCAACGGAAAAACAATGTATCAGTATATGATCGAGATCTATGAAGATCTTGGAATGTATTACGAAGGACTGGTAAACATCGTAAGAAAAGGAAAAGAAGGAGCTGAAGAAATTCAGAATATGATGAAGAACTTCCGTGAAAACCCTCCAAAAGAATTGGCAGGTTCATTAGTGGAAGAAGTGAAAGACTTTAAAGAGCAAACCAGTTTCACTGTTTCTAATGGCGAGAAAAAAGTAATGAACGATATTCCGAAATCCAATGTATTAATTTACTATACACAGGACGGAACCAAAGTTTGTGTAAGACCTTCCGGAACGGAACCAAAAATTAAATTCTATGTTTCAGTAAAAGACGTTATTAAGTCTGAAGCAGATTTTAAAGATAAATTAAAATCATTGGAAGCTAAAATCGAAGCAGTTAAAACAGATTTAAAACTGGATTAATCCTAAGGTAATAGCAGACAGATGATAAAAAAAATTGTAGCAGTTTGCCTGCTTTCTGCAGCCGTAGTTTCCTGTAAAAAAGAAACTGCCGTTTCGGATGTAAAGCCTGCCAATGATTCAATTATAAAAAACGAAACCAAGGAAGATCAGTATAAACCTATTGATACAGCTTGTTCTCCTAATCATAAGACGGATGACTACATCACGGCACTTCAATGGTATCGTACCAAAATTGATAAAGAAATTGCAGGAAATAGCCCGGAACAGAATGACAAGGTTTATGAAGACTATGTAAAAATAAGAGACAAGTATACCAGTTGTCTGAATGATTTACATATGGATATACTGGATAAATATGTTGATTATCATACAAGAGAGCCCGACACCTACAACCTACCGGAGAATGTAAAGAAAATTGCCGTCGAACTCAACAAAGCAGGTCTTGAATTCCGTGTAATGGGAGAAGGACTTACCGAAATTCATTCATTACCAGATTATTATGTGTCTGTTTTTAAGAATAAGGTAACGCCGGATTATGATGCCTATATCTCACAGATAGCAAAAGACAGAAAAGATAACTATGCTGTGAATGGGGGGCTTTTGATTACCTGGGAAGAATTAGGAGACAGATTAATCGTTTGGGAAAATTTTATGAATAAATATCCTAAAAGCCCGCTGATAAAAGTGGTAAAACAGGATTATCATAATTACTTGCTGGATTATCTTCTGGGAATGGACGGTGATCGAATTTATGACAGCGAAGAAGGCAAAATTTATGATGATAAGAGAGAAGAATATAATAGAATCATCAAAAAATATCCAAATTCTATTACTGCGAAAAAAACTAAAGAACTAATAGCCGCTTATGATGCCCATGTACCTGTGGATCAGATAGAAGAGAGAATCAATTTGAGAAGATAATATTAGTAAATTTTAAATAAGAAAAAAGTGAAAGTTTCAAAATTAGCAGCGAACCTGATCGGTTCTGAAATTGTAAAAATTGGTAACGAGGTAAATGATCTAAAAGCAAAGGGAGCAGAAATTGCCAATCTTACTATTGGTGATCTGAATTCTAATATCTATCCTATTCCGGCATTGCTGAAGGAAGAGATTCAGAAAGCCTATCAGAATAATCTGACAAACTATCCTCCTGCAAACGGACTTTTATCTTTAAGAAAGGAAGTTTCCAAGGATCTGAAAAACAGATGGAACCTGGATTATTCAGCTAACGACATCCTGATTACAGCAGGATCAAGACCTTTGATCTATGCCGTATACAAAACAATTGTAGATGAGGGAGATAAAGTAATATATCCTACACCGTCTTGGAACAATAATCACTACGCTTACCTTACTTCAGCCAACGCTGTAGAAGTAAAAACCAAACCTGAAACCAACTTCCTTCCAACAGCAGATGATTTAAGACCTCATTTGGATGGAGCTGTTTTACTGGCACTTTGTTCACCATTGAACCCTACAGGAACAATGTTTACAAGAGAGCAACTTTCAGAAATCTGTGAATTGGTGATCGCTGAAAACAAAAAAAGAGGGGCAGATGAAAAGCCGTTATACTTAATGTATGACCAAATTTATTCTAACCTTACTTTTGGAGCAGAACACGTAGATCCGGTTTCTCTTTTCCCTGAAATGAGAGAATATACCATTTATATTGATGGAATCTCTAAATGTCTTGCTGCAACAGGAGTACGTGTAGGATGGGGATTCGGTCCTGCACATATCATAGATAAAATGAAAGCACTTCTTACCCACGTGGGAGCTTGGGCGCCAAAGCCAGAGCAGGAAGCTACTGCAAAATTCTATGAAAACCCTGAAAATGTAAATGTATTCGTAGAAGATTTCAAAGGAAAACTTGAAGAAAGCCTAAAAGTTCTTCACGGTGGAGTTCAGGATTTAAAAGTAAAAGGACTTTCTGTGGACAGTATAGAGCCTATGGGAGCACTTTATCTTACTATTAAGTTAGATTATATCGGAAAAACAAAACCGGATGGAGCTGCCATTGAAAACTCTTCTGACTTGGTTTTCTATTTAATTAATGAAGCTGGAGTAGCTTTAGTACCATTCTCAGCATTCGGGGAAGATAAATCTGAACCTTGGTTCCGTGCTTCTGTTGGAGGATTAGCTGTGGATGAGATCAAGGTAATGCTTCCAAAACTGGAGAGCGCTTTGAACAAATTAAAGTAATCTTTACATAAAATAGATGCTTCGACTCTGTTCAGCATGACATCGTTAAAATATTATCATTAGCAGTGTCATACTGATTGGAGTCGAAGTTTTTTATTTAAAATATAAGTCCATGAAACTTCCCCGAAGATCTTTTCTTGAAACAAAATATCTATTTTATTCTACATTAGCAATAATAGCTATAGTGATTGTAAGTGTTTGGATTTCCGGAAAGGGAGTTCATCGGTCATTATTTCAAAATTCTATTCTATCAACATCTATTTTAGCGGGCGGATTTTTTCTGTTTATCAGCTTAGGATTGTATTATGGTTTGAAATTAAAAGACAATATTGGGAGTATTTTAAATAAAGAAAGATTAAAAAAATACCCTGATAAAGCACCCACAATTGATAATTTTGATTTTGACTCACCAATTGCAGGAGATGGAATAGGAGGCGCTATTCTCTCTATTGTTTTATGGATTGTATTTTCTATTGTACTTATCTATCTTTCCTATTTTCTCGGACTTTTCTTTTGGTCTGCAATATTATTTTTAGGAGCCATTTTATACTGGATTTTTTTCAGAGCCCTACGTTTTGTTTTTAAAAACTCTGGAAAATGCAAAGGAGACTTATTAAAAAGTTTCGGATTCGGTTTTTTCTATTCTTTTCTATATGTTTCCTGGATGTATGGAATTATTTTTCTGATCAAGTTTATCAATTAATAAAAGATTATTACTTTATGAAAAAAATTAAATAAACATTAAAAATTAGATAAATATTTTGTAGTAACATGAACTAGGAATTACCTTTGGGGCTTTTACACACTTAAATATAATAAAGTCGAAAATTACACGATGAAAAAACTGAGATTTCTACTCTTACCAGTTTCAATATTGGTATGCTCACAAGAGATTGATACACTGAAAGTGAAAGAGCTATCACAGGAAATGGAGCTGCCAAAAGTACAAACCTACACCTTAAAAGACGGTTCAGTAAGAACCTATCCCAAGCCTAAGCTTTTGGACTTTGTAACCAAATTACCAAGAAATTTTATTGATACCAATAAAGATTTTGTTGCAAAAGATCATGCTTACTATTTAGGAGGAGCAGTTGCATCAACGTTGATCCTTATACCATTTGATCAGAAATTAATAGACAATTCACGAGAGCTGGGAGAAAGATGGGGTATGGATAAAGACAACAACTACCATAAAGTTGGAGGAGTCTTTAAAATACCTAAAGATATTGGATCAACCCTATACCTGATTGGGAACGGATCTACATTAGTTCTTCTGGGAATCGGTTTTGGAACTTATGGTTTAATTAAAAATGATTACAGAGCACAAGCTACAGCAAGCGGATTAATGGAAAGTTTAATTCTTTCCGGAGTCTTTACTCAGACCATTAAAAGAATTACCGGAAGAGAAAGTCCGTTTATTGCAGAAATAAATGGTAATAAAGGAGGTGCATGGAATCCTTTCCCAAGTTTTTCAGAATTTGGAAAGAATACCTCAAATTATGATGCAATGCCGTCCGGACACCTAACCACCTTTATGGCAGGTATCACCGTAATTGCAGATAATTACCCGGATGCAAAATGGATAAAACCGGTAGGATATACCTTAGCGGGAGCTTTATGCTTTCAAATGATGCAAAGTAAAGTTCACTGGGCTTCAGATTATCCGTTAGCCCTATTAATGGGATATTTTATAGGAAAAACCATTTCAAAAAGCAGATATACTTCATCAGAGGGAACCATCGGAAAAACAAAATATAACCTAAACTTTGTTGCATCCCGTCAATGGGAATATAATATGGTTGGGGTAAAACTCTCTTTTTAAACCCCTGAAATCTTTGTTTTTTGTAGTAAATAAGATAGTTTTCACTACATTTGATCTAAATATAAAAGGTACATTGCCGCGTTTTTAAATGGCGGAATGAAAACCTATTGAATTAAAAAGACTTAATTAATATTTTTATTAAATGAAAATAATCGCTGTCATCCCTGCTCGTTACGAAGCAAGCCGTTTTCCAGGGAAACTCATGCAAACTTTAGGAGAAAAAACCGTTATTACAACTACCTATCAAAATGTAGTGGAAACAGGGCTTTTTGATGAAGTTTTTGTAGCTACAGACTCTGAAATTATCCTTGATGAAATTGTAAAGAATGGCGGTAAAGCTGTAATGACAGGACAGCATGAAACAGGAAGTGATCGTATTGCGGAAGCCGTACAGAATATAGATTGCGATATCGTTATCAATGTTCAGGGAGATGAACCTTTCCTTAAACTGGAACCTTTACAGCAGCTAATTGAGGTTTTCAAGAAAGATGATCATAAAGAGATTTCACTCGCTTCTTTGAAAATAAAATTATCAGAGAAAGAAGAAGTTGAAAATCCTAATAACGTAAAAGTAATTACTGATAACAACGGTTTCGCGTTATATTTTAGCCGCTCCGTAATTCCTTTTCACAGGGAAGTTTCTTACGATGTAAGCTACTTTAAGCATATTGGAGTTTACGCATTCCGAAAAGAAGCGCTATTACAATTCTCAAGACTACAAATGAAACCATTGGAAATCTCTGAAAAAATTGAGTGTATCCGCTACCTTGAATATGGTATGAAGATCAAAATGATAGAAACCAACTTCATTGGTGTAGGCATTGATACTCCTGAAGATTTGGAAAAAGCAAGGAAACTGATTTAAAATCCGTTAAAGGAGCCAACAGGTTCGAAATTTTACCTTTCCACCTTGTTGCATTCCTTTCCTTTTTGCTATTTCGCCCAAATCCCCTTATATTTGAATTTATAAATAAAATTAATGAAGAGATTATTTTTAGTATTTGCCCTGATATTTTCACACTTAACCTTTGCCCAGACAGCCAAAGAAATTATAGATAAAAATATTGAGTTATCGGGAGGCTTAACCAGTTGGAAGCTTTTAAACTCGGTGTTGCTGCAAGGAAAAGTAGTGTTGGGAATAAAGGACGAATATCCTATAAAAATATACCAGCAACGTCCTAACCTTACCAAAACGATTATTACTATCAGTGGAAAGGAAACGGCTATTGAAGGCTTTGACGGAAACAAGGGATATGCCATGAACTATGCAGCCAATAAACTTCAGGAATATCCTGAATATGTTTCAGAAAGCTTTGATAATGACTTCATTGATTGGGAGAGCAAAGGTTTTGCTGCCAAATATCTGGGAAAAGAAAAAGTAGGAGAGATCTATTGTCATAAAGTAGAGCTTACCAAGAATGTCAATAAGAATATATATTATTTTGATACAAAAACTTATATGCTGCTAAAGGAGATTAAAAAAGATGAAACAGTGGTATATTCTGACTACAAAAAAGTAGGAAACCTTACCATGCCTTTCAGAATTGAATCTTCAAGCTCAAAGAAAGACGGAGATTATGTAATGTTGCTTAACAGAATTGACATCAACAAAGTTTTTCCTGCCAATATTTTTAAGTTTTAATTCAACTGCAGTTTATCCTGCATAAAATTTATAAGAAATGAAAAATATTTTTTTACTGCTGTTTTCATTTGTTGCCGTTTTGCAAAGCTGCACCAATCAAAAAAGTGAAATTTCTAAAGCTAAAACCAAAGAACTTATGGGAAAAACAATATATGACTTTAAAGTAGAAGGCCTTGATGGAAAGGAAATCAACTTTGCCGATTTTAAAGGAAAGAAAATTCTTATTGTCAATACTGCTTCAGAATGCGGATTTACTCCTCAGTATGCTGACCTTGAAAAAGTATATGAAGAATACAAGGATAAATTAGTGGTCGTAGGTTTCCCAGCCAATAACTTCGGAGGGCAAGAACCAGGAACCAATACTGAAATTGGAACGTTTTGCCAGAAAAATTATGGGGTAACATTCCCAATGGCTGCTAAAGTTTCCGTAAAAGGAGACGATATCGCACCTATTTTTAAATACTTAACAGAACAAGAGTTAAACGGAGTAAAAAATACAAGTATTCTTTGGAATTTTACCAAATTCTTAATTGATGAAAATGGTAAATTAATTGATACTTATGTAAGTACTACAAAACCAACAAGTGAATCAATTACAAAGCATTTAAAATAACAATCAGTAAAATTTATAGAGTAAAAGTGGGTCATTGGAACCCACTTTTTTTATGACTAAAAATTAATAATAACTTTACTTCTGATTCTTTCCCTAAAACGATTCTGGTTTTTGTAATAAAGCTTTAATTATCAATTACTTTCTCTGCGAAACAAAAAATATTACCAAGCTTGATACTGGAGTAACCATTGCTCTTTATTTTAGAAGAATTAATCATTGCTTTTGCTAAAATATCTGTAGGTAAAGGCTTTTGACTTTCCAATAACCCAAGCTTATTAGCAAACTTTATAATTCTGCTGCCCAACACTTCACCTGTTCTTCCAGAGTCTTTTCTCTCGAGCATTCCGGGCTTAAAAATGGTAATTTTATTGAAATGCAATTGTTTTACAGCTTCTTCCAGTTCCCCTTTCATTTTGGAATAGAAGATCTTAGATTTAGAACTTGCACCATAAGCAGAAACCAGAATATAATCTTCCACATTATTTTCCTTGGCTGCCTTAGCAAATTCATATTGGTAATCAAAATCTACCTTTTTCTGGGCTTCTTTACTTCCGGCATCCTTTAAAGTGGTTCCAAGACAAGAAAATGCAACATCCCCTTTCACCATTTCTTTCCATTCCTCAGGTTTTTCAAAATTAACAACATGAACTTTAAGCCTTTCATTTTCAATGTTAACAGGTTTTCTTACAAAAATATCTACTTCCTCAAAATCCTTGTCATTGAGTAACTGATTAACTAAATCTTTTCCTGTAGCGCCTGTAGCACCGATTACTAGAGCTTTCATAACAATGTATTTTGAGGTGATGATATTTTCCTTTCTTAAATTTACTAAATTTGATCTAAAGTTTATATATTTTTTATGGGATTAAAGATTATAACCAGTACATCTCAGAACATTATATTTTTGAACTAAACCCAATCATCATTTTTACTATATTGCTTACCTATAAACTGATAAACATGGACGCCAACGAAATTTTAGATTATTGTCTTGCTAAAAAAGCAGTTACAGAAAATTTCCCCTTTGATAACGAGACTCTTGTGATGAAAGTGGATACTAAAATGTTTCTGCTGATGGGCCTTGAAAAACAGCCGCTGTCTATTAATGTAAAGACAGATCCGGAATGGAGCGCAGAACTTCGTGAGCAATACCCTCAGATTACAGGAGCTTACCATATGAATAAAACCCATTGGAATTCTGTTTCAATAGATGGTTTAAGGAGAGAACTCATCTTAAAATTAATAGATCATTCCTATGAATTGGTATTTAAATCCCTTACCAAGAAAATTCAAAACACAATAAATAATTCTTAATAACGAAACTAATAGCATGAAAAAAATTTTGATTTCGGCTGTATATTTTTTATCAGTCGGAGCATTTGCCCAGTCAAAGGATCACTCCAAAACCTGGGAACTTTTGCTGAACAACAAAAGAGATGAAGCAAGAACTTTTTACGATAAAACACTACAGTCCCAAAAACTTAAAAACTTTGAAAGCCTTTTTCTGGATGCAATGATAGATCAGGAAATGGGTAAATTTATCTTTGATGAAACCTTTGTTAGTAATTTTGTAAATGTTACTGACGAAGAAGCTTATTTGTATCCTGTTTTCAAGGAAAAATTTATGCTGAATGATGTTGAGGAAAGTGGAATTGATGATTACACCTATAAAAAGGTAGATCTTTTATACGGCAGTAAAAACTTTGGCCATCTAAATGGTATAATAGAGTTTAAAACTTATTTTGATTATCTGAGAGGCAATTTCTCAGGATCTGCAGAGGCCCTTTCGAAACTTGGAAAAATTGATAAATGGCAATATGCCGGAGTATTTGAAAACCTGAACGGAAGCGGCATGGACAATGAATATGAACCGGAAATCTATGCTAAAAATGACAAACTTTTCAATACCGGAAATTTTGGTAATATCGGCTGGTACAATAAAAAATATAAAGATAATGACGGATTCAATTTTTTCTTCAACGAACTGGAATATGGGAGAGGAATTGTCTACGCACAGACATTTATAGACAATCCGGAAGAGAGAAAAGTATGGTTTGAAGTGAATGCAAGCAGTGAACTTAAGGTTTTCCTGAATGATGTAGAAATACTTTCAAGTACAAAGGACGGTTATACCTCTACAGGATCACATCTTGTGGAAGTAGTATTACCGAAAGGGATGAACCGATTACTTATTAAAAGTGATTCACAGGCTGATAAGATGGCTGGTTTTATGATTGTTCCTTTCGATACCAACTACAATAAAATCAGTAACCTGAATTATTTTGATACGTATCGGGACTATAAAAAAAGTACCATTGCCCAGCTTCAGCCTAAAGAATTAGAGTTAAAATTTGAACATAGGCTTAAAGAGAAAATTGTACAGTCTCCCAATGATTTTATTTATGACTACCTTTTAACATTAGGCTATCTGAATAATCAACAGAATGACAAGGCAAAAGAAAAAATAGATGTTTTTACTCAAAAATATCCGAAATCCTCACTGATTCAGTTGCTTCTTTCCAGATATTATGCTAACATGGAAGATCAGGGAAAGATTACAGAGATTCTTAAAAATATAGAAGTGAATGATCCTGAGTATTATCAGGTTCCGGTGATGAAAATTGCGGATGACAACCTTACCAAAAGCATGAGTATTCAGGAGCTTGAAAAATACAAGGCGATTCTTAACAAAACAAAAGCGAAGGATATGGTTGATCTTTTTGACATTATCATATCTGCCAGAAACCACGATGTAGAAAAAATGAAATCCCATGTTTCCAACATCAAAAAAAACTTTGCCAATAACGAAAAATATATTGTTCTTCTAACTTCTCTTGAAGAATCTGATAAAAAAGATCAGAGTGGTATCATTAAAAAACTGGAAGATTTTATTGCTACAAGAAATAATCTGGATATTATGTCTTCATTATTTGAGTATTATGAAAAATCCAACAGGGTAGAAGATGAAAAAAAGCTTCTTAAAAAGTTCATCGAAATGTATTCGTCTTTAAATGTTCTGAGAATTAAATATGTATCTCTTTTACAGGAAGACCCCAAAGATCCTGAAATCATGAAACAGATTGATGAGGGACTTGAAAACTTTCCTTATTCCTATTCTCTGATGGCGTTAAAGGCAGAAATCTTAGCACTACAGAAAAATAAGGATGAAGCGGTAAAGTATGCAAAGGAATCTCTTTCTCATTTTGCTGAGAATGAACGTATGTATAAGTTGATAAGAGATTTGGGGCAGACTGAAGATGAAATTGATCAGGTTTCTGTAAAGGATTTGAAAAAACTGGCTTCAGAAAGAAGAAATAAAAGTACAAAAGGAAAAAAAGGAGTTACCACATTATTGGATGAATATATTGTAAACGTTTATCCTGAAGGAGGATTCAAAAAAAGAACGACCTATGTTTACGAAATTACTTCAGAAAGCGGAATTGAAGAGCTTAAGGAATATTACATTAACTATTATGATGATGTTTTAAAATCTGAAATCGTAAAACCAAACGGCAGCATTGTTCCGGGTGAAAAGTCTGATAATCAGATTGTTTTTACAAATCTTGAGGTAGGTGACGTAGTTCTTATCCAAAAAGAAAGTGTAGAAAGAAGAAGTGGACGTTTCTATAAAGATTTTAACCTTAGTTCTTATTTTAATTCCGAATATCCTGTTGTAGAATCTGTATTTACCGTAATTACCCCTGAAAATATGCCTTATCAGGTAAAAAGCAACAACGCAGAGGTGGCTTCCACAAAGAAAAAAGTAGGCAATAAACTTTTTCAGACCTGGAAACTTAGTAACCTTCCGGAAGTAAATATGGATGAAAATTATGGACCAACCTATTATGATGCAACCATTTCAGTAACAGCTAATTCTATAAAAACATGGCAGGAAATTTCCAACTGGTATTCTGATCTTACAAGAAAAAGTCTCGTTTCGGACAGAGTTGTAGAAAAAGCATTCAAGGAAATATTCCCCAACGGAACTTCAGGAATAAATGATACTGAAAAAGCAGAGAAAATTTATAATTATATAGAAAAAAATATAACTTATAGCTCTGTAGACTTCCGTCAAAGTGGATTTATTCCTCAAAAGCCATCCAAAACATTGGTAACTAAGCTTGGAGACTGCAAAGATTTGTCAACCCTATTTGTAATTCTTGGAAATCAGGCAGGATTAAAATCTAATCTTGTTTTGGTACAAACCAATGATAACTCTCCACAGCGTCTTCTATTGCCGAATTTAAGTTTCAATCACTGTATTGTAAAAGTAAATCTCGACGGAAAAGATACTTTCCTTGAAATGACAGACAAATATTTACCATTTAATGCAATTGTTAAAGGAAATTATAAAGCGAAAGGTCTGATAATTTATACTGATAAAAACAATGGAAATACAGCTCAACTTATTGATATATTAGCAGATAACAACACGAAAAATCTTTTCAAATCAATAAGTGAGGTTCAGATTAACGGTGATGATCAAAACTTTATGATTAGACAATATACAATGGGGGAGACTAAGAGCTATTATAATACTTTCTTCCAGGATTCACAGACAGAAGAAAATCGTAAAAAAAGCATGGAGAAAGAGTATGGTGGTATTTTAGATAAGGTGATTAATGTGAAATCAGTGAAATTATTAGAGGGAAAGGATCTTACTATCAATCCTTTATCCTATGAAGTTCAGTTCAATATCAATGATAAGCCTCAATCTGTTGGCAGCCTGAAAATTATGAAGATTCCTTTTGTCACAAAACCATTTACAAAAGATGTGGTAGCTACGGAAAACAGGAATATGGATATTTTGTACACGCAGTATGAAAGACAGAATGAGTATTTTGAAGAAGTATATCTTAACATTCCTGAGGGAATGAAATTTATTGAAATCCCTGAAAATAAAACCCTTGCGTATAATAATTTTAATTATTCAATCCATTATGAGCTTGAAAAGAATAATAGATTAAAAATAACCAGAAAATCTAAAACTCCTTGGGATAATATTAAAAAAGACCAATATCCGGAATTTAAAAAATTTGTAGAAGATGCCATTAATGCAGAAAACCAGATTTTAGGATATAAATAAAGACTATTAAACTTAAAACCAGATTATACGATCTGGTTTTATTTTACTCCAAATAGAAATCAATATTAAAATTATTCATCATAAAATAATAACCTAATCATCTGGGTATGGATTTTGTTATCCATTATGAGTGAAATAAGTCAATTAATATTAACATAATAAAGAACACATGAAAAATCACCTTTTATTATTCATGGCAGCGGGTACATTAATGTTATCAAGCTGTAATAAGGCAGACCAGAAAACGACGGCTGCTTCTACTTCGGTGGCAGATAGCAGTTCTTCTGACAACCTTAAAATAGAATTCTCCGGAACAGAAAGCTTTACAATTAAGAATCCAAAGCTTAAGGTAAGTTTGTATGGAGCCGATGAAAGACTGGCAGATGCTCCGGCCACTCTCATTACTGAAAAAGAGTACGAGCAAAAATCTGTGCCATTTACCATAGATTTGCCAGTACCCAAAGATGCTGATACTAAAATCACACCTAAACCTATGGGGCCTGTTAAATATTATGTTACTGTGAGTTGGGATTCTGACGGTAACGGAAAAGCAGATCAGAAAGGAGATATATTCATTGATTATGACAAGCAATTTCCTAACGTGAAACTGAACAATGAAACACAGAAAATCTACTTAAAAGTTTTAAAATAAACACAAAAAGGGCTACTCATTAATGAATAGCCCTTTTTTATATCTTAAAAATTAAACTCCTTTGTGAGTCTTTTATCTTCGTCCAGCCTTTCAATAAGCTTTTCCAATCCTTCAAACTTAATTTCATCATGAAGAAAATCTCTGAATCTTACAGTAATTTTTTCATCATAGATATCGCTTTCAAAATCAAGGATATATACTTCAACAGTTAGTTTTTCTCCGTTTACTGTAGGATTGGTTCCAATGCTCAGCATTCCTTTATATTGTTGTCCTTTTACTTCAACTTCAACAATGTAGGCGCCTTTTTTAGGTAAAAGCTTGATAGATTCTGTATCAATATTAGCCGTTGGATAACCAATTGTTCTTCCTATTTTCTTGCCATGAACAACCGTTCCTGAAACAGGGAAAGAATATCCCAACATTTCATTTGCCTCTTTAATATTTCCTGTTAAAAGCGCATTACGAACCTTGGTAGAGCTGATGTTATTTTCATGAATATTAATGGCTTCCATTTGTTCAACCTCAAAGTCAAGTTCTTTAGAAAGTTTTTGAAGAAGTTCAAAATTTCCACTTTTATTTTTTCCGAAAGAGTGGTCGTAGCCTATAATAAGGTATTTTACATTAAGCTTGTCAATTAAAATTTGGCGAACAAACTCTTCTCCTGTTAAATTTCTGAATTCTTCATCAAATTCTTTCAGAAATAAATTATCGATGCTATACTTTTCAATCAGTTCTTTCTTTTCCTCTATGGTATTCAGAAGTTTTAGATCCTCATTGGGATTAAAAACAAATCTTGGATGAGGCCAAAAAGTAAGAATGGCAGTTTCCAGATTGTTTTCTGTACCTACCTTAATTAACTCATCTATAATACTTTTATGCCCAAGATGTACTCCGTCAAACATACCTAAAGACAATGCTAGAGGCTTCTGAGAGGAATAATCTTTAAAATTCTTGAAAACTTTCAAAACGGAAAAATTTTGACTGCAAATATAAAGCCTTTATTTTGAATGTGAGGGAGGGAATCCGAAAATTTGAAAATGAAATATATTAAAATGAAGGGGCTATTATATAATAAAGTAGATAAGCTAATTTCGTAATATATAAATTAGCTTCCTAATATAGGGAAAAACATTGAATTTTACATATTAAAATAAGAACTTCATAATATCTGTAAAAGCATGATAAAAATCTTTTTTTTACCAATTGTGAGTTTATGAAGAATCACTATATTTGCACCAAGAAAAAATTTAGCAATGGCAAACCAAATTAAAGGTAAAATTTCTCAAATTATTGGTCCGGTAATCGACGTTGTCTTTAATGATGTGGAAGCAATTCCAGCAATCTATGACGCGTTAGAAATTACAAAAGAAAACGGTGAAAAAGTAGTTTTAGAGGTAGAACAACATATTGGCGAAGATACAGTAAGATGTATTGCAATGGACGCTACTGATGGTCTTAAGAGAGGTCAAGATGTAATTGGATACGGAAATCCTATTACTATGCCAATCGGAGAGGCTGTAAACGGAAGACTATTCAACGTTGTTGGTGATGCTATCGACGGACTTCAAGATATTTCTAAGGAAGGTGGTCTTCCAATTCACAGACCAGCTCCAAAATTTGATCAACTTTCAACTTCTGCAGAAGTTTTATTTACAGGTATTAAAGTAATCGACTTAGTTGAGCCTTACGCAAAAGGGGGTAAAATTGGTTTGTTCGGTGGTGCTGGTGTAGGTAAAACAGTATTGATCCAGGAGTTAATTAACAATATTGCAAAAGGACACGGAGGTCTTTCAGTATTCGCCGGAGTAGGTGAAAGAACGAGAGAAGGAAATGACCTTTTGAGAGAGATGTTGGAATCAGGTATTATCAAGTATGGTGATGATTTCATGCACTCTATGGAAAATGGAGGTTGGGATCTTTCTAAAGTAGACCTAGAGGCTATGAAAGATTCAAAAGCAGCATTCGTTTTCGGACAGATGAACGAGCCGCCTGGTGCAAGAGCGAGAGTAGCACTTTCTGGTCTTACATTAGCGGAGTACTATAGAGATGGTGGTGAAAGCGGACAAGGTAGAGATGTACTTTTCTTCGTAGACAACATCTTCCGTTTTACTCAGGCTGGTTCTGAGGTATCTGCACTTCTTGGTCGTATGCCATCAGCGGTAGGTTACCAACCAACTCTTGCTTCTGAGATGG
Organism: Chryseobacterium aurantiacum; assembly: GCF_003020585.1. Taxonomy (GTDB): domain Bacteria; phylum Bacteroidota; class Bacteroidia; order Flavobacteriales; family Weeksellaceae; genus Chryseobacterium; species Chryseobacterium aurantiacum. The sequence goes on along the minus strand of NZ_PXUE01000005.1, from coordinate 59,740 downwards.
GTGCGATGCAGGAAAGAATTACTTCAACTAAAAATGGTTCAATTACTTCAGTACAAGCGGTATACGTACCTGCGGATGACTTAACTGACCCGGCTCCTGCAACTACGTTTGCTCACTTAGATGCAACTACAGTACTTGACAGAAAGATTGCTTCATTAGGTATTTACCCAGCGGTAGATCCATTGGCTTCTACTTCAAGAATCCTTGCTCCGGAAATTATCGGTCAAGAACACTATGACTGTGCTCAGAGAGTAAAAGAAATTCTTCAAAGATACAAAGCTCTTCAAGATATCATCGCAATCCTTGGTATGGAAGAACTTTCTGAAGAAGATAAATCTGTTGTTTACCGTGCAAGAAAAGTTCAGAGATTCTTATCTCAGCCTTTCCACGTAGCAGAACAGTTTACAGGTATTCCAGGATCATTGGTAGATATCAAAGATACTATCAAAGGATTTACAATGATTATGGATGGTGAATTAGATCACTTACCAGAAGCTGCTTTCAACTTGAAAGGAACTATCGAGGAAGCTATCGAAGCAGGACAAAAAATGTTAGCTGAAAACGCTTAATAAATTAGACATAAAGATATCAGATACTAGACATGAGACTTTAAGGTTGTCTGAAATCTGAAATCTGAAATCTTCAAATCTAAATTAAAATGAATATAAAAATTTTAACACCAGAATACGTAGTTTTTGAAGGAGAGGTAAACTCAGTATTATTGCCTGGAAAAAATGGTGAATTCCACATCATGAAAAACCACGCAGGAATCGTTTCTTCTTTAATCGGTGGTAAAGTAAAGTTATTTGCTAATTCTGTAGATGAAGCTTATGCTAAAAACTTAACCAAAGAAAACGATAAAGACTCTGTTTTTTCTTATTCTATTAAAAGCGGTGTTGTAGAATTTAATCATAATAAAGGAATCATCCTTTGTGAATAATTAAATGAAAAGCTAAATATATTTTCAAAAAAGTGTAACTTTGGTTACACTTTTTTTATTTCATGTAAAAATTTGATTCTATGAAGAGAAGTACAATCATATTCTTTACAATACTGGGCCTTTTTCTTAATGCCCAGAATATTAAGACCAAAAGAGGAATTATCAATTTAGATGGGATTCCGGTTGCCAAAATTTCCAATAAATCCAATGAATATACTTTTATGGATTTGAAGGAAACACCACTGTATACCATAAAGTTTATTGATAAAAGTATTGTAGACTCAGTGAGAGACAGCTATATACAGATTAATAGAGTATATAACAGAGATAAAACCATAGAGCTGGATTATATTTCACCTTCTGCATTTTCCGGAGAAGAAAAGTCCGCAGTATATACCTGTGTGAAAGGTCTTAAAATCATTGATAATAAAGGAATCAATGTGAAAACCCTTGATGAACTATTTTCAAATGTACCAAAAAGAAAGCTGGATAATAAAACGAAAGATGCCTATACAACCAGAAAAAAAATAGATAAACTTAATCTTGAGGTAAACAAAGTGGGTGAGATCTTAAGCAATGGTGTTCCTGTAGGATATTTTACCAATTTACCGGTAAGCTTTGGATCAGATGATAAGATAGTAGATAAAACCTTTATCGATATTGAGATCTATGATGCTAAAAGTAAATATATTGGAAAATATATTACAACAACGAAGCAACTGAAAACAGCCGGAGGTAAATCTTTTGTGGTATACAAAGAAATGTCAGGAAGAGCATCTATTCTGAAATATCCAACTTATAAAGCTATTGCTGAACGTATGGCGATGATGGACCCCAATTTTATTAAAATACAGGAAAAAGTAACAGTGGGGCCTGTTTCAAAAGATACACCTAATTAATTGATGGAATATTTAATAAGAATAGAATAATTTAGCCCAAACTTAAAAATAAAAAAACCTTGAAAGACTATTTCAAGGTTTTTCTTTTATATTGTTATTTTAAATCCTTAGTTAGATTTCTTCAGAAAGACAAAAAGGGTAGCTATTTCCTGTTTTTAAGAAAAATCACCCGAATTTTTAAAATCTCTGAAAAAAATCCGAATCTTTTTATAAACTCAAAATCACCCCATTTTCCTTTAATTGCTGCATTGGCTTTGAGAACCAAAATAGTTCAAAATCCTCGAAATTTTCTTCAAATTGATTCTTAAGTTGCTGAACTGTAGGTTTTTTTAGATTTTCTATAGAATTCTCTTCTAAGACATTCATTAGCCATGTTGCTTTATCTTCTTCCAATTCTACCTTTATAATATTGGTTTTTAAGTGGAATGTAAGAAGCGTATATGTACCAGAGTATTTCTTTTTATTTTTTATGCGATTCTCAGCGATTACATTTTTGGTCAAAAAGACAACTTTTGAATTTCCTTTAAATTTAAAATCTTCCTCTTCCAATAAACTGTCGTGTATATAATCGGGATGGATGGTTGTTCTCGGAATTTTAAAATCAAACCATTCCTGAAGCGGAAGCTCGAAATTAATTCCGTGCATATAATTGAATAAAGACTTTTTTAAACCTGAACTAAATTTACCATGATTGATTCCGGTTTTGTCTGTAAAATCAATATCATTATTAGCAAATAAAATTTCCTGCTTGATTGGAGTAACTCCAAATTCTTCAGGGTTCAATCCGACAGGTGAATGAGCGGTCATTGCAAACTGATGCCAAAAACCACTCTGCAAAATTCCCATTTCAAATAGCTGGCGAATCATTTCCATAGAATCAATTGTTTCCTGAACGGTCTGCGTTGGGTAGCCATACATCAAGTAAGCATGAATCATAATTCCGGCTTCGGTAAAATTTCTTGTTACCTTTGCCACTTGTTCTACAGAAATTCCCTTATCAATTAATTTTAAGAGACGATCACTTGCGACTTCTAATCCTCCGGAAACTGCAACGCAACCTGAAAGCTTTAATAAAAAACATAAATCTTTAGTGAAGCTTTTCTCAAAACGAATATTAGTCCACCAGGTAACCACAAGATTTCTTCGAAGAATCTCCAGTGCTACTTCGCGCATCAAAGCGGGTGGTGCTGCCTCATCTACGAAATGGAATCCGGTTTCACCAGTTGTCTGGATCAGTTCTTCCATTCTGTCTACGAGAATTTTGGCTGAAATAGGTTCGTATATTTTAATGTAATCTAAGGAAATATCACAGAAAGTACATTTTCCCCAGTAGCATCCATGAGCCATCGTCAGTTTATTCCATCTTCCGTCGCTCCATAAGCTATGCATAGGATTGGCGATTTCAATTACAGAAATGTATTGATCTAATTTTAGGTCAGTATAATCCGGTGTTCCGATATCTGCCTGTTTATAATCGTGTCTCTTAGAATTGTTCTTGTAAACAACTTCTTGATTTTCAATTAAAAATGTTCTTTTGTATTCTGCTGTTTCCGGTTGTACTTCCAGGTTTTGACAGAGAAGTTCAATAGGTAATTCGCCATCATCAAGGGTAATGAAATCAAAAAACTCAAATACTCTTTGATCTTTGATTTCCCTTAATTCTGTATTGGGAAATCCACCACCCATTGCTATTTTAATGTGTGGGAAATTTTGTTTTACAAACTGGGCACATCGGAAAGCAGAGTATAAATTTCCAGGAAAAGGAATTGAAAAACAAATTAATTTTGGTTGAACAGCCTCTATTTTTTCATGAAGAATTTTTAATGTAAATTCATCAATAAAGGTCTGCTGATCAGTTAATTTTGAATATAATTCATCAAAGGAATTTGCACTTTTTCCAAGACGTTCTGCATATCTGCTGAATCCAAAATCTGAATCTATATTTTCAACAATATAATCGGATATATCTTCTAAATAAAGAGTTACCAAATGTTTTGCTTTATCCTGCAAACCCATATTTCCGAAAGCAAATTCCATGTCATCCAATTGGTTAAAACGGGAAGCTTCCGGCAGAAAATTCATACTGCAGATCTGTCTTGCCAGAGTAGGACTTTTACCTTGCAAAAAGGGGATAACCTGATCTATGGTTTTTAAATATTCCTCTCTTAGTGCATAAATTCTCTGCGAATTTTCAGATGTATCCTGAAGATTAATTTCTTTGTTGAATACCTTTTGAAGCCCGTCTTTTGAAAATAACTCTAAAATAACATCTATTCCTAAATCAATTTGATAACTGGAAATATTTTTAGTATTTAAAAATCCTTTAATATAAGCAGTTGCAGGGTAAGGAGTGTTAAGTTGGGTAAAAGGCGGGGTAATAAGAAGCAGGTCTTTCAACAGAAATTTTTTGCAAAGTTATTCTAAAGTTTTTTCAGAAAAAAATTTTTTGCATTGATTATAAGCTGAAAGAAAACAGGTTCCCGGAGGATACGGATTCTTTATTACTTAAACAGGGTTTCTACAGGGTGAATATTAATAAGATTCAAGAAAGCATCTTCGTCAAAATAGCCATCTTCATCTATCATTTCAGGATTTAGCTGCTTAATATCATCTGCTACTTCCAGACTTGGATTTTCAATAAACCGACCTGATTTTCCTTCTATTTCGTTATGAAAGCTAATCAAATATTTTGAATGAATATTTCCTTTGGCAACGGTATAATGTCCATTCTCGGCAATGAGCACTGAAGAAATATTTCTTTCAATATGGGTTTCGTTGTCATTGGAAGAAGCTCCAAACAAAACATTACAGGTAACATTTCCTGAGCAGTAAAGTGATCCGTTGACAATGATATTTTTAGCTTTTATATTTCCAGTTATAATAAGGACAATATATTCTTCAATAAAAAGGTTTCCGGATAGATTAATATCATGTTCAATAAGAACAATTTTATATCCTTCTCCATTTTGTGTGGTTACATCCAGAGAGGTGGTTATGCTTTTGCTTTCTGCGAGGACAATGTTTGGGTAATCTTCTTCGTCATTTACTTCTGTGGAAGCTTCTTTTATTTTTTCTACTGTTTCTTCATCCAGCATTTGAAGGAATTCTGAAAGATCTTCATCACTTAAAGAATGTTCATCAAACAGGGTATTTTCCAAGGCGGTACAAACAGTGGCATTAAAGTTTTCAGACCTGTTTTTGAGCTTGTTATATAATTGATCTTTTGTGAGTTGTTGCAGTTCATTCATCATTTGTGTACTATATGGCACCTATAAATCTCTATAGAAAAAGGTGGATTATTATTAAAAATAGATAGATGCAATATAAGCAGATAAATCGTGCTATTTCAGAAAGTTAAATTTATTTTCAAATATTTTTTAGAGTATTGGAATTGATTTTTTCTGTGTATTATCAGTATTGATAATCCCGGTATATCCATCCATAATAATAAAATCTTATAATGTTGGAATAACTAAGACAGCGTACTATTTTATAGTGATATCTTGTTTATAATAAACAGTAATAATTGATCTTTTTATTGTAAAATAATAAAGCCGGAACTCTTTGGTCCGGCTTTTATATATAGTTAGAAAATAACATTTTTAAATATGACTTACTTTTCTTCGGTCAGAAACCACATTCAGAATAACTCCCAGCAGAATAAGCGTAATACCGATCAATAAATTAGTTGTGAAGTTTTCATGAAATATCAATACGCTTACCATGACTGCAACTACCGGCTCCAAAGCTCCTAAAATGGCAACGGGTGTAGAACCTATATTTTTAATGGCATATACCAGGCAAAGACTGGAGATAACCGTAGTAAGAAAAGCAAAAATAAGGAAGTTGAGAAAGATCGCCGTTGAAGGAATAGCGAAAGACTGATTGCCTATTACAGCTTTTGTCATAAAGAACATGGAAGTAAAAAGCATGGAGTAAAAAGTGAGCTTAAACCCGGATACCTTAAGATTAGACTTATTGACGATCACCATGTACAGTGCATAAAAAAGAGCGCTCAGCATCACAATTCCCAAGCCAGCAAAATTAATCTCCAGTCCATTTCCTTTAAGACACAAAACAATTACCCCTGCAAAGGCAAGAAGTAAAGAGACTATAGATAACCGGTTCAGTTTTTCCTTATAAAAGAAAAACATGATCAAGGCAACAATAACCGGATAGACAAATAAAACAGTAGAGGCAATCCCTGCAGTAAGAAAATCATACCCTATAAATAAAAATTCTGAAGAAAGAGCATAGCATATTCCCAGGATGGCTAATATTAAAGCCTCTTTTTTATTGACCTTAAAATTTTGTCTGGAATAGATCAGATATCCACCCACCATTAACGCTGAAAAGAAAAACCTGTAAAACAGGGTAATGTCCATTGAAAAATGAGCCTGCTTAATAGGCAGAATAAAAATGGGAATCAATCCATAAGAAACGGCAGACAAAACGCCCAACATATAACCCCTGAGTTTCATTTGTTTTTATAGCTTTTATAGTTTTTAAAATAAAAAACCACTGAATCAATCAGTGGTTTTTTTTTATTTTGTTTAAAGATTAAATTGGTTTAAAGCTTAATCCTTGTTCTTGTAGTAATTTTTGTTCCTGATCTTTATAGTAACCACTTACTAATTTATCATGAATTCCTTCAAATGCGGCCAGAGTTTCGTTAATCTCTGCATCCGTATGGGAAGCGGTAGGAATTAACCTTAAAAGAATCATTCCCTTAGGAATTACAGGATATACCACCACGGAGGTGAAAATACCATAGTTTTCTCTTAAATCTTTTACCAGTAGAGTAGCTTCCACAGGAGTTCCCTGCATCATAACCGGAGTTACACAAGTATTGGTGTCCCCAATGTTGAATCCTCTCTCTTTTAATCCGCTTTGTAGTTTTTCAACATTTTCCCAAAGCTTAGCCTTGATCTCAGGTCTTGATCTCAATAGCTCCAATCTTTTCAAACCTCCAATTACCATTGGCATTGTAAGAGATTTTGCAAATATTTGTGATCTTAGGTTAAACTTAAGATATCTGATGATTTCTTTGTCACCCGCAAGGAATGCCCCAAAACCAGCCATTGATTTAGCAAACGTAGAGAAGTATACATCAATCTGATCATTACAATCCTGCTCTTCACCAACTCCTGCACCTGTTTTACCTAATGTTCCGAAACCGTGAGCATCATCTACCAACAATCTAAACTGATATTTTGATTTCAGCTCGCAGATCTCCTTGATTTTTCCCTGTTGACCTCTCATTCCGAAAACGCCTTCAGTAATTACCAAAATACCTCCTCCGGTTTCTTCGGCAACCTTTGTTGCTCTTTGAAGATTCTTTTCAAGGCTTTCCATATCGTTGTGCTTGTAGGTAAATCTCTTACCGGAATGAAGTCTTACCCCATCCACGATGCAGGCATGAGAATCCATATCATATACAATAACATCATTTCTGCTTACCAAGGCATCAATGGTAGAAACCATTCCCTGATAACCGAAATTCAATAAATATGCTGATTCTTTTTTTACAAAGTCTGCCAATTCTCTTTCCAACTGAAGGTGCTGATCTGTTTCTCCAGACATAGCCCTTGCTCCCATAGGATAGAACATTCCATATTCTGCAGCCGCTTTTGCATCCGCTTCTATTACTTCAGGATGATTACACAATCCTAAATAATCATTGGCACTCCAGAAAATTACTTCTCTACCCTGAAATTGCATTCTAGGGCCGATAGGTCCTTCTAATCTTGGGAAAATAAAATAACCTTCTCCATAATCTGCAAATTGTCCAAGAGGTCCTGGATTTTCTTTTATTCTTTCAAAAATATCCAACATTGTATCGTAATTTTTAAGTAAAAAAGCCTTTTTTGTAGAACACGCAAAAGGCTTTATTATATCGTGATTTTATTTGTTACTATTTAATAAACTCTGTCTTGAAGACTTCGTCATAGTTGTGAACACAGTTGTTGACAAACCCTTGTTCGGCCATCCACTTATCACTGTATACCTTAGTGATGTATCTTGAACCATGATCCGGGTATATTAAAACAACTACGTCATTTTCTGTTAATTCATGAGACTGTGCATACTGCATCAATCCCTGTGTTACGGCTCCTGTAGTATAACCTCCCATAATGGCTTCTTTCAAAGCTATTTCTCGGGTTCTGTAGGCCGCCATTTCATCATTTACCCTTACAAACTCGTCTACCTTATCAAAAAGTAGAGCAGAAGGGATAAGGTTTTTCCCCATTCCTTCAATCTGATAAGGATGTACATCTTCCTTGTGAATCTCACCTGTCTCGTGATAGCTCTTTAATATAGATCCATCTGCATCCACCCCAATAATTTTAATATCTGGGTTTTTCTCCTTCAAAAACTTTGCTGAACCAGATAAGGTACCTCCTGTTCCGGTGCAGGCAAAAAGGTGAGTGATCTTACCTTCTGTCTGCTCCCAGATTTCAGGACCTGTAGTCTGATAATGGGCATCAATATTCAGTTCATTAAAGTACTGATTGATGTAAATAGAATTGGGAGTTTCCAAAGCGATTCTTTTCGCTACTTCATAATAAGATCTTGGGTCATCCGCCGGCACATTGGCAGGACATATATAAACAGTAGCTCCTAATGCTTTTAGATAAGCAATTTTCTCAGGTTTTGTTTTGTCGCTTACTGCGAGAATACATTTATATCCTTTAATGATACATACCATTGCAATAGAAAACCCTGTGTTTCCGGAAGTAGTTTCTACAACTACGGAATCTTCTTTCAATAAGCCTTTCTCCTCTGCGTTCTCTATAATATGAAGTGCGATTCGGTCTTTGGTGGAATGTCCAGGATTATATGATTCTAACTTGGCATAAACGGTTGCTGGAATATCTTTTGTAACAGTATTTAGCTTCACCATCGGAGTATGTCCTATTAGGCCAAGAATATTATCGTAAACATTACTCATTATTTGTTATTTTCAATAAAAATCTGACTGCAAAAATACAAAAAAATAAATAATTACTAAACTTTTGTTTGATTTCTCAGACGCTGTTTCTTAAAATTTATTTTCCTGTTTACAGTTTTAACAGGACTTTAATCACAAATACCAAGCCAATTTTTTAAAATTTGTTAAAAACAATATAAAATAATATAAAAGCCCTATTTTCGCATAATTGATTTAATACTATGAAAAATTGGACTTTTAGGCAATGGAACACCGTTTTAGGATGGGTGATTTTCGTCATTGCGTTTTTCACGTACTTGTCCACAATAGAACCCAATTTCAGTTTTTGGGATTGTGGAGAGTACATTTCTTCTGCAGTAAAACTTGAAGTAACGCACGCTCCCGGAGCTGCTTTATTCCAGATAGTGGGTGCCGTGGCAGCCATTTTTGCATTAGGGAAAGGCGAAAATTATTCCATCGTAATTAATGCGATGTCTGCATTGTTCAGTGCGCTTACTATTTTATTTTTGTTTTGGACGATCACTCATTTTGTGAGAAGGCTCCTTAACAAGGATTTTGAAGAAATTACAAAACATCAGGAAATCTCTATTTTATTTGCCGGAGCTATTGGGGCACTTTGCTTCACGTTCTCAGATACATTCTGGTTCTCTGCGGTAGAAGGAGAGGTTTACTCAATGGCTTCTATGTTTATCGCGCTTTTGGTCTGGTTGATCACAAAGTGGGAAAATGAGTATAAGGCGGCAGACAGTGAAAGATGGATTATCCTTATTTTCTTTGTTTTAGGACTTTCTGTTGGGGTACACATGATGGGTATGCTGGCCATTCCTGCAGTATGTCTTGTATATTATGCAAGAAATTATAAGTTTACCTGGAAGAATTTCATCTGGGCCAACCTTATTACATTGGGGATTTTGATTGTTGTTTTCAAAATTATTTTCCCTTTGATCATGACTATGTTCGGAAGATTGGAAATTTTCTTTGTAAACGGTCTTGGCCTTCCTTTCCATTCAGGAACAATTGTAGCCTTTATTCTAATGGTAGCAATTTGTTATTTCCTGATTAAATATGCAAGAAAGGCAAAAAAGAACATGTATCAAACCGCTGCTTTATCTGTGGTTTTTATGATGATCGGGTTCTCTTGTTGGATGGTTATTCCAATCAGAGCCAATGCTAATCCACCAATGAACCTTAATGATCCGGATACGGCAATTGGGATGTTGGATTATTATAACAGAGAGCAATATGGTGACTGGCCAACAATATATGGACAGAACTATACGGCTTTCCTTGATGCGAATGGAATTGAAAAGAATGAAGACGGAAGCTTTAAAACAAAAAAAACCGGAGAAATCTACGAAAAAGATGAGAAAACCGGAACCTATAGAAAAACCGGAGACCGCTTCAACTATGTTTTCAGCAAGTCTCAGGTAAGCTTAATGCCAAGAATGTTTAATGAGGATAAAGATGTAATGGCGAACTATATTTCAATGTATGGTGCTCCTGATTTTACATTCAACTATGCTAATGAAGACGTAGCAGACAACCCTCAGGCTAAGCAGATTTTTGATGAACTGAGAGGTAAGTACGAAGATAAATCAATTACCGCATCAGATTATTTAAAGGTAAAACCTTATAACCTGATCAATGTTCAGAAGCCTTCATTGCTTCAGAATATGGATTATTTTATTTCTTTCCAAAACGGATATTACTTTGTAAGATACCTAATGTGGAACTATGTCGGAAGACAGAATGACCTTGAAGGAAATATGGAAAGTACAAAAGGAAACTGGATTTCGGGTATTCCTTTTATCGATAATGTAAACGTAGGAAATCAGGATAAAATGCCTGCTAAATTCAAGAATGAGAGTACGGTTAAGTTCTTCTTCCTACCCCTAATTTTAGGTTTAATTGGATTCTTTTTCCAATTGAACAGAGATTTTGGTAGATTCTATGCATTATTATCTCTATTTATTTTGACAAGTGTCGGGATTATTTTCTATACAGGAGTAAAACCATTTGAACCAAGAGAAAGAGATTACGCAATGGTGGGTTCATTCTATGCTTTTGCTATTTGGATCGGAATGGGAGCCGGAGCAATCCTTTGGTTCCTTCAATCTAAGATAAAATCAAACGGTGCTAATATTGCACTGGGAGTGGTTTTACTGGGTGTTCCTTTTATGATGGGCTTCCAGAACTATAATGTTCACGACAGAAGTAACAGATATACTGCTTATGATTATGCTTATTCAGTATTAAAATCATTACCAAAGAATGACATCTTATTCGTGTATGGTGATAATGATACTTACCCGGTTTGGGCTATTCAGGAAACGGAAAGATTCAGAGATGATGTAAAAGTGGTTAACTTTACTCTTGCATCCACTCCTTGGAACCTGGATCAGGTGAAGAGAAGAACGTACAACGCGATGGGAATCCCAAGCCAATTGACACACGAAGATTATAGAGACGGAGTAAACGATCAGATCTATATGATGAAGAAAGATGACTGGGAGGGAGTTTTCTCTATGTTGAAAGAGCAAGGAGTTCCGGATACAGAATTCCAGGCATTCAGAAAGTATCTTACACAGGATTCTTTGACATTGAAAGAAGCTATTAACTTTATCAAGTTTAAGTCTCCTGAAAAAGACCAGTTATTGAAAATGTACTTCGGAGAAGAAAAGTATGAGAAGTATAATATTCTTCCGGTAAACAAGTTCATTCTTCCTGTAAATAAAGCAAACGCTCTTAAGGCAGGTATCATCAATCAGGCTGATCTTCCTAACGTAGTAGATAAGATTATGATTACCTATAAAGGAAATACACTTTATAAAAACAACCTGATCTTATTAGACCTATTGGCGAACTTTGATTGGAAGCGTCCTATTAACTTCTCTTCGGGAGGTATTTACGATAGCGAAAACATTTTCTACCTTAATGATTATCTTCAGTTTGATGGATTCAGCTACAGATTGATTCCAATCCAAACGCCACCATCAGTAGACGGGGACATGGGAAGAGTAGATGCGAACTCTCTTTATAATGTGGTGAAAAACTTCAGATGGGGTAACTTCAAAAATCTGAAGACTCATTTTGATGAAACGGCTACTTCCAATATCATCAGCTACAGAATGTCAGCAAGCAGAGCTGCATCGGCACTTGCACTAAACGGACAAAAAGCGAAAGCTTTAGAAATATTGGATCTTGCAGCAAAAGAAATTCCTGCAGAGAAATACAACGATCCACGTTCTTTAAGTTCAATTGTATCCGGATATATTATTGCAGGACAAGAGCAAAAAGGACTACAGCTGGCAGAAGTTCTTAAAAAAGGAATCTTTGAAGAGTATGATTACTACTTAAGCCTTTCAAAGTCTGACCAAAGTTACCTGAGAAGACAGATGAGAACAAAACCGATGGAGTATTCATTAGTAGTGGCAGCGGTTACAGATGCTTATACTAAGATTGGACAAAAAGAAAAAGGATATGCTTATCTGGTAAAATCCATTGAGCCAATTGATAAGAAATTCAATGCCTTTGTAAAGGAACTTCAGCAGATGGGCAAAGAAAAAGCCATAAAAGAATCTGAAGAAGTTCAGAAGATCACACCATTCTATCAATACTTATTTGATGTCATGGAGCCTTATGATTCTACTTATTCAAAAGAAAAAGAAGATCAGATCACATCAGCGATTATCAAGGCAACACAATAAAATACTTTTAAAACGGAACTTCGGTTCCGTTTTTTTGTTATTGGGAATCCTGAATTTTAAGATTATATTTGTGGAACTAAAAATGCATAATGGCAGAAACACAAAATAGCAGGTTCCCAATCTATGCCGTAATCGCTACGGTTATTTTTAAACTTCTTTTTTTATTGACGCATTACATTCAGGAAGATGCTTTCATCACCTGGAGGGTGGCCCAGAACCTACTGGATTATGGAGTAATTGGCTTCAACGGAGATACTAAAATCTCTGCTTCTACCACTCATTTGTATGTTTTTGTATCTTATATTTTCAATCTGGTTTTCGGTAAAGAAAACTTTATTGAACCCCTTTTGATTTTCAACTCCATACTTTTTACGATAGGAACGCTGTTTCTTTCTCATCTGGTTCTTAAAAACCCTTGGCATAAAGCTTTATTTATATTTTTGATTGGTATTTTACCACCTGCCATTAAGATTTCAATCCTTGGGATGGAATACGGAATACTGTTTTTTCTGGAGATGGCCCTGTTATACTACGGATTCAATAAAGGGAAAAAATGGGTTCTGACTCTCCTCCCGATTTTGATTATGTTTACAAGGATTGATACCGTTATATTCCTGGGAATTATATTTTTTGTAGACCTGTTTTGGAACAAAAAAATCAGATGGAGCTATGTATTTGGAGGAATTCTGGGGATTTTGTCAACGGTTGCTTTTAATTGGTTCTACTTTGGAGAGCTGGTTAACAACACCATTACAGCAAAAAAATTATTGTACGAACAGCATTTTACATTAGGGCAGCATATTAACTATTTCATGGTAAGCTTTGGTAATTTCTGGGGAATGCTGAAGGTTCCGGGAAATTTTAATCCGATAACCATCATTGTCCTTATTTTCGAATTGCTTTGCTTCATTTACCTGATCAGACAGAGAGAAAAAAGAAACTATTTCTTATGGATAATCTTTATTTTCGGATGGGCAAAGCAGATGATTTTTATCTCTCAAAAAAGCTTATTCGATTGGTATTATTGGGTTCCTCAGATTCTGCTTTTTGTTCCGGTTCTTATCTTTGTATTAGAGCAAAAGGAAAGAAGAAACCTATGGCTGTCATTGCTTATTATTTTCTATATTCTTCCAATGCTGGCTTTCCAGACCATTCACTCCATTGCAACAGGAAATGGAGAATGGAACTACCGCAGAACTATTGGCGTGTTTCTAAACCAATATGAAAAAGATAAAAACCAATGGATCTTGCTGGAGCCTGCAGGTTATGTACCTTACTTTTCAGGATTAAAGACCATTGATGAGGTGGGGCTTGTAGACAAGCAGATTCAGGAAGAAATCAAAAAAGACAAAACGAATTACTGGATCAATACAGTAAAAACAAGAAAACCCAAATACCTTCTTTCTTATCATAACTTGTATGAAGGAAAGGATGCCGAATATTATCAAATTCATTATAGAGTTTTGAAAGAATTCAGGGTGAAAGATCACCTGAAAAGCGATCATAAGATTTTAGAAAAAATCTACAATCTAAAACCTTCAGGAACAGACTACAATCTATACATAAGGGTTGATTAAAAGAAAGAAGCTATAAACACCTGCAATCCATTATCTATAACCTAACACCTAATCTATGAAATATTGTGCTTTTCTTCGCGGCGTTAATGTAAAAGGAACCAATATGAAAATGGCAGATGTCTGTCAGGTCTTTAAAGATGCCGGAATGAAAGAGGTGAGTTCTATACTGGCCTCCGGAAATATTGTTTTTTCTTCAGATAAAAATGTTGATGATTTAAAGAAAATTCTGGAAAAAGCAATGTCAGAGTACTTTTCCTATGAAGCTTTTCTGTTTGTGAAATCACAACAAGAAACAGAGGCATTCTGGAACAGCATTCCTTTTGAAAAGAACGAAAATCTACATATCTATGCCTTTGTAGGAATACCCGGAGTGGAAAATACCCTGATGGAAGAGTTTCAGAAAGCTAGTCATGCAGAAGATGAAAAGGCAGAAATTGTCAATGATATATTTTACTGGCAGGTTTCAAAAGGAAATACTCTGGATTCTACCTTTGGAAAGGTGTTGGGTAAGAAAAGTCTTAAAGATCAGTTGACCAGCAGAAATACCAATACTTTTGAGAAAATTTTAAAAAAGTTTTAGAATTGCGGATGTACTTCCTTCCTTTCTGATTGCTGTTTTTTGCACCGTATTAATCCATGAAATTTTTAATTACTCTAAAATCCCAAATAATTTCCAAGTCTGAAACTTTCTCAGTATTTTTACTGAACTTTTAATTACAACAAAATGATTCAGTATTTAGATAATATTCAGCACAAAGATTCAAAGAACTTTTTCCTTATTGCAGGTCCTTGTATTATTGAAGGAGAAGATATGGCTTTAAGAATTGCTGAAAAAGTGATTAACATTACAGACAAGTACAATATTCCATATATTTTTAAGGGAAGTTTCAAAAAGGCAAACCGAAGCCGTGTAGATTCTTTTACATCCATTGGAGAAGAAAAATCTCTTGAAATCCTTAAAAAAGTAGGAGAGACATTCAACATTCCTACTACAACAGATATTCATGAAAATGAGCATGCCGCATTGGCAGCACAATATGTGGATGTACTTCAGATTCCTGCTTTTCTTGTACGCCAGACCGATTTATTGGTGGCTGCAGCAAAAACAGGGAAATGTGTTACTTTGAAAAAAGGACAGTTCCTTTCACCGGAATCCATGAAATTTGCCGTTCAGAAAGTTACAGATTCTGATAATCAGAAAGTAGCGATCATTGAAAGAGGGAATTCTTTCGGATATACAGACCTGATTGTTGATTACAGAGGAATTCCTACGATGAGAGAATATGCGCCTGTAATTCTGGATGTTACCCATTCTTTACAACAGCCTAACCAAAGCTCAGGAGTAACAGGTGGAAGACCTGATCTTATTGAAACCGTTGCCAAGGCAGGAATTGCTGTAGGAGCAGACGGAATTTTCATTGAGACTCATCCAACCCCGGAAACAGCTTTGTCTGATGGTGCAAACATGTTAAGATTAGATTTATTAGAAGATTTGTTACAAAAATTAACAAGAATTAGAGAATCGATTTTGTAATTGTTAAAAAAACATTAATTTTAGAAATTCTAAAATATTTCTTTTGAAAAAACTAGTTTTACCGCTAAGCCTTATGGTCCCTATGCTGATTTTCTCCCAACAAAGAAAAAAAGATACGGCGACCACTAAAGTAACCGATATAGAGGAAGTCGTATTCCAGAAAAAAACAACTGGAAGAACAAACGACCTTACCAACGTAAGAATTTCTGCAAAAGAAGCCAAGGCAGTAGCCTCCATCAGTGGCGGAATAGAGGGACTACTTAAAACACTCCCTTCTGTAAACTCCAATACTGAGCTATCTTCCCAGTATATGGTACGTGGTGGAAACTATGACGAAAACCTTATCTACATCAACGATATTGAGATCTACAGACCTTTCCTGATCAGAAACTCTCAGCAAGAAGGGATGAGTATCATCAATCCGGATATGGTTTCAACCGTGAATTTCTCAGCAGGAGGATTTGAACCCAAATATGGGGATAAAATGTCTTCTGCTTTAAATATCTATTACCGTGAACCTGAAAAATTTGAACTTTCAGGAGAAGCAAGTTTAATAGGAGGTAGATTAACAACCGGTTTGGCATCCAAAAATAAAAAGTTTACCGCTTTATTTTCCGGAAGATACAGAAATACCAATCTTGTTCTTAATACTCTAAAAGAAGATACAGACTTTAACCCTACGTATTGGGACTTCCAGTCATATCTTAATTATCATGTTAATGATAAACTTTCCATGTCATTCATAGGGTATTACTCCAAGAATGATTATGAAATGATTCCTAGGGCAAAAAGTGTAACCTTTGGAAGTCTTCAGCAGCCTATTCAGGTAAACATCGGCTATGCTGGTAAGGAAAATGACCAGTATAAAAATATGATGGGTACATTCTCCCTGAACTATAAACCCTCCGATAAATGGAGATTAACATTGGATAGTTTTGCCTATCAAAACAGAGAGAAAGAGTACTATACCATCCGATCAGAATATGATCTGCAAACATTTGACCCCATCACAAAGGAGCCTGTTGCTACCTATGATGTGGGAGGACAGACAGAGCATGCCAGAAATGATTTATTTGTAAGAACCTACGGAACCCAGTTCAGAGCAAAGTTTTCTCCAAATATAAATACCGATATTGAAGTTGGATTTAAGTATGAAAAGGAGAACCTGAAAGACCTTACCAACGAATGGAAGCTGGTAGATTCTGCAGGATATAGCCTTCCAAGACCGGAGGTTATTGATCCAAGAACAGGAACTACAGGAGATCTTCGAATGTTTTATCATATTGCCGGAAAAAATGATATAGAGCCTACAAGACTATCTGCCTATGCTCAATATTCTCAGAAATTTTACTGGGGGGCAAGCAAGGTATTTATCAATGCCGGAGCAAGAGTTTCCAACTGGAGCTTCAATAAGGAAACATTATTCTCTCCAAGGTTCCAGTTTGCCATAAAACCAGACTGGGAATCTGATATGCTATTCAAACTTTCCGGAGGAATTTACTATCAGGCACCATTTTATAAGGAAATCAAAGACTTGGACGGAAATTTCAACTCCAATATCAAGTCACAAAGATCGATGCAGTTGATTCTTGCCAATGACTATGAATTTTATATGTATGACAGACCGTTTAAATTAACAACGGAGCTTTATTACAAGAAAATGGATAATCTGATCCCGTATTATATGGATAATGTAAGGATCCGTTACTCAGGACAGAATAACTCAAAAGGATATGCATACGGAATTGATACAAGATTATTCGGAGAATTTGTTCCGGGAGTAGATTCTTGGCTATCTGCAAGTTATGCAAGAGTGTATGAAAATATTGATGGAAGAGGAAATATTCCAAGACCTACCGATCAAAGGTTGAGGGTTGCCATGTTCTATCAGGACTATATGCCACAGTTCCCATCCATGAGGGTAAATCTTACCTTAGTGTATGCAATGGGACTACCAACAGGTTCTCCTGTAATGTTTAACAGTAATGGGCAGCCTGATTTTACATCAGCTTATAACTATCAGCAAACATTACCGGCTTATAAAAGGGTAGATATCGGATTGACAAAAGTTTTCATTGATCCGAAAGATAAAAATAAGAGATATGGCTTCTGGGGAAATTTCCAGGAATTATCATTAGGAGTTCAGGTTTTCAATGCATTTAATATCAATAATACTGTTGCCAACCAATGGATCACGGATTATAATACCAATTATATGTATCCTGTTCCGGTACGTCTTACAGGACGTTTCTTTAATGTAAAATTAGAATTTAAACTATAATGCCGTTGCTCGGTAAGAGATAACAAAAAATACAAAAGCTCCTGAGAATATTCAGGAGCTTTTTTGTTTACCTTAATTTTATAACAACAATACAAAATTTTATAACAATGGTTTACGGGATATTTTTAACTTTGTCACAACAATGAAAAAGATTCTTGCCATATTGTTTTCTATTTTCTACTTCGGATTTTCTTCCGGAGCAGCTTTTAGCGTTCATTATTGTATGCAGGAATTTGTTTCTGTAAGCCAGAAAACAGACGATATCTGTGGAAAATGTGGGGTAAAGGAAAAAAAAGGATGTTGTAAAACAGAAATTAAAATTGTAAAAGTTGATGATTCTCAAAAATCAGATTTGATGAATGTTGACTTTTTAGGACATATCTCTGAAATCCCGGCCACTCATCAGTTTTTCTTTGCAGACAAGTCTTTTTCAGCATCAAAATTTACTCAAATTCAGATCAATGGGCCTCCGGAATACAAACCGGTACCTATCTATCTCCATCATTGTAATTTTAGAATTTAGAATGGGTTTGTCGTTTTCGGTATTCCAATAATATCGATCAAGGCGACACGTTCAGACGCATGTACTTATGTGTCATCCATTATTCTTTATTAAAAAATTAATTCTAAAATTTAAAACAATGAAAAAGTATATCATTACAGCAGCCCTATCTTTATTTTCAATCGTTTCACTTTCAGCACAATCAAAAAAAGACGCCCAGGTTTCAAAACTGTATCAGAACTATATTGCAATAAAATCTGCATTAGCTTCAGATGATGCAGACAAAACTTCAAAGGCTGCAACAGAATTCATTAAAACAGCGTCTACCATTGATTATAAGTTAGTATCAGAAGGAAACCTTAATATCCTTAGAAAAGATGCTTCCGCTATTTCTGATGCAAGAACTGTTGCTGCCCAGAGAGAAACATTCTTCAACCTTTCCGATAATATGATTGCTCTGACAAAAGAGTTCAAGCTTTCCGAAAAACCGGTGTATGTACAATATTGCCCAATGGCTGATGCAAGCTGGTTAAGTGACGAAAAACAGATCGCAAACCCATACTATGGGAAGTCTATGCTTACTTGTGGAAGTGTAAAGTCAGAAATTAAATAATGTGTTGTATTGATCTTTAAAACAATAAGTTGCATGATTTAATTTATGTTTAAATTTAAGTCATGCAACTTCTAAAAAGTTCGGAATATTATGAAAAAGCTAATAATGTTTCTGGTGCTTTTGTTTTCTGTTTTTACTTTCGCACAAACAACAAAAACCTATTATACCTGTCCTATGCATCCAGAAGTAGTTTCCTCAAAACCAGGAGACTGCCCAAAGTGCAAAATGACCTTGGTAAAGAAAACAGTTGTAATACAGCCCAAAGTGGTTGCAAAGCCGGTAGTAAAACCTGTACAGAAAGTAGAGACCAAAACAAAACCAGTAGAAAGTAAGGTCAATAAGACCAAGGTTGATAAAAAAGTTGATGCTAAAAAGGTAAAGAAAGCTCAGGTAGTCAAACCTGATTTGAAACCTAAAAGTCAGACTTCTCCTCAACAATCTAAACCTCAATCTCAAATCACCTACACCTGTCCTATGCATCCTGAAGTAACTTCAGATCAACCGGGAAGATGTCCTAAATGCGGAATGGACCTAGTTGAAAAAGAACAGCATCAACATGCTGTAGTTGAAGATCAAAAAGAAGAAAGACTAGTTCTAAAAAGAAATTCTGAAAATGGTAGACTTACTTTTGGAGGAAAAACAGTTCGTTATGATCTGTATGTAAAAGATACTATTGTCAATTTCACAGGTAAAAACAGAAGAGCACTTGCCATCAACGGAAAATTGCAGGCTCCTACGATGTATTTTACAGAGGGAGATACAGCAGAGATTTATCTGCATAATATGCTTAAGGAAAATACAGGACTTCACTGGCATGGTGTTATCTTGCCCAACGAACAGGATGGTGTGCCTTATCTTACGACAAAGCCTGTAAAACCAGGAGAAACGCATTTGTATAAGTTCAGGGTTTCTCAAAACGGAACTTATTGGTACCACTCGCACGAAGCCCTTCAGGAACAAATAGGAATGAACGGAATTTTGGTCTTTAAAAAAAGAGAGGGAGAGCCCAAGACAGAATATAATGCAGAAATCCCTGTGCTATTAGGAGACTGGAGTGATGATGATCCCATGCAAATTGCCAGAAGACTTCACATGGCAAATACAGATTGGTATGCAGTAAAGAAAAATGCCGTTCAAAGTTATTGGGAAGCGATAAAGTCCGGAAACTTCGGAACAAAAGCACTGAATGAATGGAAAAGAATGGAAGCAATGGACGTAAGTGACGTGTATTATGATAAATTTTTAATCAACGGTGCGCCAAGTTCTGATTATTCCAATCTAAAAGCGGGAGACAAGGTAAGATTAAGAGTAGCCAACGGTGGATCATCCACTTATTTCTGGCTAAACTATGGAGGCGGAAAAATAAAGGTAGTTGGAAATGACGGAAATGATGTGGTTCCTGTAGAAGTAGACCGCCTGATTGTAGGTGTTTCTGAAACATATGACATTGAAGTTACTATTCCTGAAAGTAAAAGCTTTGAGTTCAGAGCTACCTCAGAAGACAGAATAGGACATGCCTCACTTTGGCTAGGATCGGGTGATAAAGTAGAAGCTCCCAACCTGCCTAGATTAATGCTATTTGAAGGAATGAAAATGATGAACGGAATGATGGAAATGAGCGGAAACATGAAACCAATGAACATGACAATGGGAAACCAGATGATGGACATGAATGAAGTGATGTATCCTGAACTTCCCGAAAGTCAAAGAAAAGCAACAATGAAGCATATGAATGAAATGATGGGCGTAAAAACAAAAGAAGAGAAAAAAGAGGAAGACCATTCCCAACATTCAGGAATGAATATGAAAGAAGAAAAATCCATCAAAAGATTATCCTACAATATTTTAAAGTCTCCGGAAAAAACAATTCTTCCAACAGACAGTATTCGTGAAATGAAATTTACGCTGGAGGGAAATATGAACCACTATCTATGGACACTGGACAATAAAACGGTTACAGAAACAGATAAGATTTTGGTTAAAAAAGGAGAAATTCTTAGGATTAAAATGTACAATAACTCCATGATGCGCCACCCAATGCATTTACATGGTCACGATTTCAGGCTGATTAACTCAAAAGGTGAATATTCTCCTTTGAAAAATGTAGTAGACATTATGCCTATGGAAACCACTACCATTGAATTTGCTGCCAATCAGGATGGAGACTGGTTCTTCCACTGCCATATCCTTTATCATATGATGGCCGGAATGGGAAGAATATTCAGCTATGAAAATTCAAAACCAAATCCGCAGCTTCCTAACAGAAAACTGGCCTGGAAAAACTTCTTACAGGATAACAAGATGGTAAGCTCTATGGCTATGCTGGATGTTGCAAGCAATAAAATACATGCAGAAACCATGACAATGTTTGGACCAAGATGGGCAAACCTAAATGAATTTCATTCTAACTGGAACTTTGATCATTTTGAGGGAAGTGCAAAAGTGGGAAGATTTTTAGGAAAATTCCAATGGGCACTTCCTTATGCGGGGGTAAGGGTTCAGAAGAACCATGAAATTATGGAAAGACAGATGGCAGAAGATATGGGAATGGATTTTCATGGTAAGAAAACGTGGTTCGGACAGCAGAAGGCTTCTAAAAGCAGATATGCGTTTATGGTCGGGATGCAGTACGTATTACCAATGCTGATAACAGCTGATGCAAGTGTAGACCAAAATGGGAAAGTATTGCTGGAACTGAGCAGGGAAGATATTCCAATTTCCAGAAGATTAAGAGGGAATTTTGCTGTCAATTCTGATGGTGAATTTTCTACAGGACTGAGATACATTGTTCAGAAATGGCTATCTCTTTCCGGAAACTATGATAACGAAATGGGATTTGGAGCGGGAGTTACCTTAACCTATTAATATAAAGTAAAAGACTGTCTCTTGGGGCAGTCTTTTTATATTGATGGATTTTTTATCTCTCTCAGATTATGTAGATTTTTGTAAATAATTACTACCAATCTCTGTACAGTAAAACTACATTTCCAATTCAATAATTTTCTTTGCCATTTTCTCATTAATGCTTTCCGGAATTAAGCCCATCAGAAAATTACGGAGTGAATTTCCCTTTTCCCACTGAGAAATTTTTCCAATCGTACGGCTTGTACTCACAATATAATCAACCTTTCTTCTTCTGATTTTTTGAAATTCCTCAAATACAGAATTGAAATCCTGATTATTCTCCAGTAACCTTCCAATAATATAAGCATCCTCAATGGCCTGGCAGGCACCTTGTCCCATATTAGGAGTGGTAGCATGGGCAGCATCACCAATCAGGCATAGGTTTTCAGAATACCATTTAGAAATAGGAGTAAGGTCGGAAATTTCATTACAGATGATATTTTCTTTTGCTGTAGCTTCAATAAGTTTCAAAACCAAAGAATGATACTCTTTAAAAATGTCTGTTAGTTCCAAATATCTGCCAAAGCTCCTCTCATTGATGCAGGCATACCAGTACACTTTTTTCTCCGAGATCTTTACAAAGCCAAAGCGTTTTCCTTTCCCCCACATTTCAAAGGCCTCATGATGATGTTTTTCAGGCAGCTCAAAGTCTACAAGCCCACGCCAGCATTTTTGTCCGGAACTTCGGATGGTTCCTGTTTTTAATATTTGATTTCTAATAGGAGACTTTATACCATCTGCACCAAAGACAATTGTACTTTCTACCCGGGTTCCATTATCAAAATCCAAGATATAGTTTTCTTTTTTTTCAATGGTCTTTAAAGAATGATTGAGCCGAATAGCCGCAGGATCTAAATTTTCTGCAAGAATTCTCTGTAGTTCAGCTCTGTGAATAGCTACATTGCAGGAATTATACTTTTTTTCCAGTTCAAGAATCTCCGTTTTTGAAAACGGTTTCATTGATTCGTTGGATAGGGTGATTCTATGGATTTTATTTCCTGCTTTCTCAATTTTTTCTTTTAAACCCAATTGATCAAAAACCTGCATCGCATTGACAGCCATCATAATTCCGGCTCCTACAGGCTTTATTGCAGGGGCTGATTCATAGATCGTAAAATCATATGGATGCTTCTTCAAGATATTTCCAAGAGTAAGACCGCCAATTCCGGCTCCTATGATTGAAATTGAATTCATCAGTATTGGTTTGTTTTATATAAAGCCTGTTGTAAATTTATAGGGTTAGCATATAGCTTTCGGATACTTTTTTAAAACCATATTTACAGAAAAAATGATGAGCTCCATGGTTATCAACACCACTTTCCAGCATAATAAAACTGACATTCCAGTTTTTGGATTCCTGGATTACTTCCTCCAAAAGTTTACTCCCAAGAGATTGACCTCTTACAGATTCATCTAAAAGCATATCTTCCAAAATAGCATACTTTTTAAAAGGACTGTTAATAACATTGAAAACAAGCATTCCTACAATCTCTCCGTTGTCATTTTCTGCAATTAATATATTCAATTTTGAAGCCTCACTGTAGTCATAGTCAGTCATAAGCTGCTCTGTGAATACTGCTCTGAGGTCAGGATTCCAATGATTAGAATCTAAAGCCCTTCCATACATAATTTCACTATGGGAGATATAGGAGTCTGTTTTATGGGCGATAAAAAAGTCGACCAGCTCTGTGACGCGTGTCTTATCTGTAAGCCATTTTGTAGTATATTTCATAAGAGGTTGTTTATTTTATATTCTTTAATTCTTCCATTAATTTATTTTGCCTTTTGATAAAGCTTTCCAGGCTGTCTGTTTTTAAAGGATGGGCATTTTGAAACTTTTCAATTTCTACAAGTGTTTTTCTGATTTTAAAGGCTGTATATAAATTATCTAACGTTTCATTATTTTTATTGATCTGAACAATAAGTACTTTTATATTTCCGGTTTTAAGATTGTATTTCTCAGCACTGGTTTTAACCGCTGTTTCAACCTGTTTCTTAATCAGTGAATCAGTAATAGACTTCATCTGATATTCTGCTTGCCGATAATAAGATTCAGATATACTGAGTACTTTGTTATAGTTCTGCAAAACCTTTTGAGTTTCCTGATCCGCTTTTTGTACTTTATCGTCAAGTGCTTTAAGGTTTTTATCATTCTTAATTATTTCAGAATAGATTTGATCAATCTGATTTTCATAACGGTCCGATTTTAATGAGCCGGAGATGGAAGATTTTGCATTGTCAACAGCATTTTCAACAATTGGAGCATTTTCAGCCCTATTTTCCTTACATGAAAGCAAGGATAAAGCCATTACAGAAGCTAAAAGTATTTTTTTCATTGTGATTATTTTAAAATTATAATTTGATGATAGGTTTTAAAAGGTCCGCATTACTGATGGTGTACAGTAAATTGGGGTAAATAAAGTCCAGAGATCTATTTTCCTGTCCTCTCAGTTGGAAGAATTCAGATTCCTGATCTTGATCTGCCAATGCAAATATCTCACCAGTAGAAAAACAAGGAAGACCATCTTTGAACTGAATATAGGTTTTTGAAGTTCTAAAAGTTATTCCCAACCACTTATTATTAGATTTTGCATTTGAATTTGATGATGAATTCAATATAATTTTGTGCTGGAATTTTTTATTGGTGTCCACAGAAAATAAAACCACCGAATTATGATGGAGAATAACCTCTGCCACTTCATGGGTAACCTTGTCTTTAATAACAAGTTTCCTTAAATGAAACTCCTCCAGTTTATCAGGTTTTTCATAGCATGAAAAAAGTGCGATAAAAGAATTGCTGTCCAAATCCAGAGCCTGATCCGAATGATAATTCATTTTGGAATAGGTAGAATCATACACTTCAATTAAAGCATTGTTGAATTTCTGTACTGGTACATCCCTGTGACTCTCTTGCAAGGTATCATTAATCTTATCAACAAGCTCATGATGAATACTTAAAAAGGCATTAGCTGGAATCGCATATCGGGTGGTGGTTCTCACAATCGGAATAAGTAGCCCATTTGTATTGACAAGATGGTTGCCAAGCCTGCCTTTTCCGGTAGATTCAAATTCAGCAGAATTAAATAATGGATCGAAAAGATTTTCTTCCAAGGGAAGATTGATGATATAAAATTCAGGGAAACTCATTTTTCTTTATTTATATATTTAAAAAATAGGTTTTTCATAATCACCGGTGTTCATACTGAAATGAATTTTCCCATATTCCATCATCTTTTCAGAGATGTTTTCTTCATAGTAAGAACTGCGCAATTCTTCCTGAAGTTCAGGAGTCATTTTTTCAAGTTTAATATAGTTGTCGTTTTCTTTAATATAAGTCTGATCATCTGTATGCATGGCTTCCAGATTAGAACAACGCACTACATACCCCATTCTTATAGGAATTTGATCAACACCTAAAACAGAAGGCTTGATTTCATGGGTATAGAACCTGTTGGTAGAAAGTGGAATTATAAAAGCTGAATTTGGGTATAAAGTAACACTGAATTCCTTTTCCAGTGCATCATCCTCTACATTTTTCTTTAGCTTGAAGTGCAATCTTGTCAGGGCGCTTGTTTGCTTATAACACCAATCGAACCTGTCGGTAGTTGATGGTTTCAGCTGCTCATTGTTAGAATCATCGTAAAAAGTACAAAACGCAATAAGTCCTTCCTTAGGCATGTCTTTGGTTTTATCCGAATGGGCCTTGATTTTAGCTTTTACTTCCTTTTCAGAATCAACAGTTTTCTTTTTATTCTCATAGATCTGTACCAGAGCGTGATTAAGCTCTGTTTTTCTTTCGAAACTTTCCTGCACACACTTATTTAATGTGTTGATAATTTTTGTATCCATACTGCGGAAATTATCTGTAGGCCCTGTTAAATTACTGGAGCATCTCAGAAGGTTATAATGAAAGGCTTCTTTTCCGTCTGCGGCAGTTTCTTTAGTAACTTTGCTGAGGTAAATTCCCTTTCTTAGGGCCTTGCTTTCCTTATTGGATTCTGTAAGTTCCTGAAAATCATGTTCAGATTTTATTTTATCAAAATTGCGTTCATCCACAAACAGTTTCCTGTAGTAAACACCGGCATTGCTGATAACTACTGGAACTTCTCCCAGTGTTACTGTTTTTGATTTTTCCGGGTTGTAATTTTGATCATTAACCGAAAGCTCTTCTATAATGTTAAGAAAGAAAGTGGTCTCTGTAAGTAGGCTGAGGTCTCCACATACGTATATTTTTTTATTGCTAAAGTCAATCTCTGTATCAGAAAGGGTATTGATCACCAATCCGCAGAAATTCTCGATGAGGTATTGAATCTCAGAATTGATAGTATTATCGTTTTGTAAAATGACAAGAACGTTTTTATCTTTAGAAATTTTGTTTTCAAATGGTAGAGTAGTCATGTTTAATCTTTTCGAATTAAATGGTGTAATGGTATTAGTTGAAGGTATTTTAAAAATTGTTACAAATGCTTATCAATAGAATGCAAATCAAAATCTTTGAATAAAATATCCATAGATACAAAAATAAAAAAAACGGAGCCTGAAAACAGACTCCGCCTATAAATAGTTTGCGCTAAAATTATTTACCTAGGTAAGATTTAAGGATCTTACTTCTGGTATTGTGTTTTAGTCTCTTAATTGCTTTTTCTTTGATCTGACGAACTCTCTCTCTTGTAAGATCGAAAGTCTCACCAATTTCTTCTAAAGTCATTGGGTGTTTTCCGTTCAGTCCGAAGTATAATCTTACCAGGTCAGCCTCTCTTGGAGTTAAAGTATTCAATGCTCTTTCAATTTCTATTTGTAGAGATTCAAGCATTAAGTCTTTATCAGGACTTGGTGATTCTCCTGAACGCAATACATCATAAAGGTTAGAATCTTCCCCTTCTACTAAAGGAGCATCCATAGACAGGTGTCTTCCGGAGTTTTTCATAGATTCTTTAATGTCCTCCTCACTCATGTCAAGAACTTCAGCCAATTCTTCCGGAGAAGGTGGTCTTTCATTTTCCTGCTCAAGGTGAGCGTATGCTTTATTAATTTTATTGATGGAACCAATTTTGTTCAACGGAAGTCTTACAATTCTGGATTGCTCAGCTAACGCCTGTAAAATTGATTGACGGATCCACCATACTGCATAAGAGATAAATTTGAAACCTCTAGTTTCATCGTACCTTTTTGCCGCCTTCATTAATCCTAGGTTACCTTCATTGATCAAATCGGGTAGGGAAAGACCTTGATTTTGGTATTGCTTGGATACAGAAACCACGAAACGAAGGTTGGCCTTGATTAATTTCTCTAGTGCGGCTCTGTCGCCAGCACGTATTCTTTGTGCCAATTCTACTTCCTCGTCCGCAGTAATTAGTTCCACTTTACCAATTTCCTGCAAATACTTGTCTAATGAAGCAGTTTCCCTGTTGGTAACCTGCTTAGTGATTTTTAATTGTCTCATTTATTTTATCCTCAAAAAAAGAGTTACTATAATATATACGTTTGGCAAAGTGAAAAGGTTACACTTGTTTTGATTTTTTTTGTAAAAAGTAGTAGTATAGGAAAAATCAAGAGGTAAGAATTTAAAGGTTCATTTAATTAGAAGTTGGGTAAGAACATTATTTTTAAAGCTTAAACATTGAAATAGTGCAGGAACTTTAAATTAAAAAAAAAACGAAACCGAAGTTCCGTTTTATAATTATAAGTAATATTTTAAACTGTAGTCAGTAATTAAAACAATTCATTCAATACTTTCGCCAGTCTTAATCCTCCGTACAATAGCTGTCTCTCCATTGTTTCGTTGAATTTATACTGGTAGTCGTAGGACAATTTTGAATCGTTTGGAGTCTGTGCATAGATTTTATTGGCAATTTTGTGCGAATCATACAACCAGTCTTCCAGGGTTCCGGATTGAATTTGTGCTACT
Source organism: Chryseobacterium aurantiacum (assembly GCF_003020585.1). Lineage (GTDB taxonomy): Bacteria > Bacteroidota > Bacteroidia > Flavobacteriales > Weeksellaceae > Chryseobacterium > Chryseobacterium aurantiacum. Next base: position 31,923 of record NZ_PXUE01000005.1, on the reverse strand, counting down.
TCTTCTTTAGATTTGATATCCAAAAGCTTGGAATATTCGGTATAGCTGTATTTTTGAGAATCAACTAATTTTCCGTCCCAAACAGAGTGCAGGTTTGTTTTTTCTCCAAAGTAGGTAACATTGATCTTGTTTCCTCCCAAATCTTCAGCTCTTCCTACGTGTAGAGGTTGAGCAAGATCACCCATAATATGAATAAGGAAGATCAATGCAATTTTTCTGTCCTTTTCAGAAGTGTTTTTATCCTTAATTTGGCTGGATAATGTGTTTACCTGAGTATAAAGACTTGGACCTGCCTGCATCTTCAGGTTTTGATCAAAAGCCTTAAGGTCTGTTTGTGGATCAATGTTTACATAATGCCAAGATGAAGCCTGCTTCCATACGCCTGTAGTATCAGACTTGATGAAATCTGGCCAGTTGGCCCAATATGCCAAACGCTCTTTCCCCATTATTTGTTTGATCTCTCTTCTTGCTTTTCTCGAAAGGTGGTTTTCGGCGATGTCAGCAATGACTCTGTGACCTGTAAGTCCCCACGCGTAAGAATAAAGTGAAGAAGAAATGAATGCTAAAATCAGAATTTTAGAATAAATACTTTTCATTTTAAATAACAATTTTCAGTCTGCAAAGATACGGCCCGCTTTCCGAATGAGCGTTAATTATCCTGAATTTATTCCATAATAAAGTGTTAATAAAATTTAATCTCAATAAAATAGCAAATTGTACTAGGTTTGAAAGGAAGTTGACGAGGAAGATTATTTTTGTATAATGTATAATGTATAATGTATAATGTATAATGTATAATGGAGTGAAAGAATTGTATAGCAAATGATTTTACAAAATAGCGGAACAAAATTTTAAATAACTGGTTTTGAGCATTAAACTTTTACTTTTAAACAAGGATCAAATATGCTTTTTACCGTATTTTTACGGAATTTACTTTAAATTATTCCTTTTAATGTCAATAAATTAGTATTTTTAGAATAAAATTATTGGCAAAATATTTTTTCAAACTTACGAGATATATTATCTTTACAAGTCATAATCACAGGAAACACTATGCATGAGAATAATATTGTAGACATGAATTACAATAAGCTGCAGACAGACTTTAAGGCTGAAGCAGTGGCTGTTAACCTTTTAAAATATCACCGGACAGTAAGCAATATTTTTATTGAAAGGGTCGGTGTTAATGACCGTGCTTATCTAAAGGATATTAAAAGCATTTCGAGCAGTTATCTAGGCTTTGATGAGGAAGTATTCACGATAGAAAGCTATCGGGAGGGGATTTATGATTATCTTCCGGAGGGATTATTTCATCCGCCGTCACTTGGAGCCTCCAGAAAAAATGTAGATACCGTTGTAAGGGAAATTCGGAAACAGAAAAGAGTAGAAGATGATGCCCGCAAATTTTTCCGTCCTTTTGAGCTGGAAGTTTTTTTTACGGAGATCAGTTCTTTACTTAAAGAATCAGAGTTTGATATTTCTAGTCATACAGATTCCTTACTGGAAACCGTAAGTGAACTTTGGCCCCTGATTAATATGCTGGATAAGAAAAATGCCTATGTCTTTATGCATATTTTACCCTTTTTCCATCAGATCCGCGGAGATAAAAAATGGTTTGAAAGGTGTATGACTGCATTTCTACAAGTACCGGTGGAAGTAACCTTTTCTCCCAATATTATTGATGAGATAGAAAAAAATAATGATTCTATGCTGCTGGGGAATTCAAGGCTGGGTGTTACTTATATTCCGAGTGGAAGACATATGGACGGACAACGGAACTGGGTGGTTAATATTGGCCCAATTCCTTATGAGGAGATGAAGAAATATATTCCCGGAAGTCCATTCAGAAATGTTCTTCAGGCTCTATATGATTATTTTCTGCCGGTAACGGTGGATATTGAGGAAAATTTTGTCACAGAAAAGGAAGAATACTCATTCAGCCTTATGGATGATGAAAGAAATGCCAGCCGCCTTGGATACTCTACTTTCCTCTAAATTATTTTATTATATTTACAACTACCAACAAAGTATAAATTCGAAAAGAAAAAAATGGAAATTTCTTCAGTAAAAGGTATTTTTTTAAGGTATATCCTAATGCCTTTAATCGCAATTATAATGATGTTTATCCTGGGAATTATCAGGAGAAATAAACCTGCGATAAAAATTAAAGTCATTATTATATACGTTCTTCTGTGCAGCTTGTGCCTGGCTATTCCGGGTGTTTTTGGATTTGCCGGAAATCTTTTTAATCCTTATTGGTATCTCATTGCACAGGTGATTTATCTTATTTTTGGAATCATTCACGTGAACTTATTGCATAGATATTTTAAAAAGCATATCGAATCTCTGGCAATGAATATTCTATTTGAGTCTATACTTTCTTTAACGTGTATAGCATTGGGAGGATTTTTGTTCACCTTGTTATTTAACTGGATGAGCAAAGGAACGGGATATGCTGTAATGGCAGCCACCAGTATGCTGATCTTTTTGGTACCAATGGTATTTTACTACTGTTATATTCAGTTTATCAGCATTCCTTTTGATATCTATAAGACATGGAGATATTCTCCGGAGCAGAAACTTCCTGATTTTGATGGGGTTGACTTTGATAGGTTAATGGTATTAAATGTTGAATTGAGTAAAAACCTTGAAGATTCAAACCGATTCAGAATTAAAGCAAAAACACTTCCTACAGGGATTACTTTTGGAGACTGGTTTTATAGAGTAGTGGATGATTATAACCACAAAAATCCGGGATCTATTATTCACCTTTCAGATGAGATAAGAGAGCCTTATTACTGGATCTTTTATACTAAAAAATCGTTTTTCAGCTTTAGAAAATATATAGATTTCGACCAGGACATTAATACAAACAGCATTTCTGAAAATGAAGTGGTTATTTGTAAGAGAGTTATTCAGCATGAAGAGGAGGGAGTCACAAGAAAATCATAAACACAAAAAAATTAAAAAGTATTAAGCATGATACAACCTATTAAACATTTTGCAATCAATTGGGTGGATGGGATGAAAGTTTCCCAGAGACACCTTAATGATCAGGATAATTTCTTAATTGATACCATCAGAGATTCCAATTCACTTGGGATTACTACATATAACTATGGGCTTCTGCCTATTTCTACAGAGTTTACAGACCGTACTATTTTTGATGTTCATAATACTGCAACCAATGATGTGCAGCTGGTGATCAAAAGATGCAGCGCTGTAACTATGGCAGGATATCGTATAGAATTGATCGATAGAAGAATCAGTGTGAAATCATTGGCAAAGTCCATGAACGAGGAGCAGGTAGACGGGGAATATTATATTCTGATTTCTGTAAATCCTTTTGACAAAGTTCCGTTTGGAGATATTGACCCGGAAGAAATTCCGCCACGCCACCCTAATGCACAGCCTAACCATCATATTGAGCTACTTCCTGTAACTTCCCTGAACAGCAGTTATTCTGGAGGGAATTATCTGATAATCGGGAAAGTAGATCTAAAAGCAAATATTGCACAGGTAGATTCCAATTTTATTCCGCCGTGTACTTCTATTCAGAGCCATCCTGCTTTGGTAGATTATTATGGAAGCTTTGCAAAATCCATCGGAAATCTACAGCAGTATGCTTTTAAAATCATTCAAAAAGCGTCTCACAAAAATCAAAATACAGCATTGGCGCAGAACGTTAAGTTTTTGTGTAGTACGATGGTGAACAACTTTGGGGATATGTATTTCCAATTCAGAAACATTACCCCTTGGCAGCCACCTGTATTTTTAATTGAATCGTTTGCAAGACTGGCGCTTCATTTATACAACTCAACCCAGCTTCTGGTTCCAGCTGAATTAGAAGAAATGTTGAACTACAGTTTAGAATGGAGTGAAATTGCCCCACATACCTTACTGAACCAGCTTTCTATTGTGGCAGAGACTAATTATGACCACCACAATTGTGGTGAACCATTACTTTACATCCAGCAGATGTTGAGAAGCTTAGAAACTATTTTTGCTAAACTAAGTGAACTGGATTATATCGGTCAGAGAAAAGAAAATATTATTGTTAATGAGCAGGAGGTTTCTAGCAATTCTAATCCTAAGAGAGGTTGGAGTGTACTGGATTAATACCATCTGTTACTAAAATATAAATCCCGAATTTTCATTCGGGATTTTTTATTGTAAAAAAATATAAGCAAATTTATTTTTTGTTCAGCAGATCAAGAGTATGCTCTACATGTCCGCCTCCTTTCCATTCATCATGTCCCGGAATGACCAGAGTTGCCTGGGCATATTTAGACTTTAGTTTAGCCATAGTTTGTGGCCATTGTGCAACATTGGCCTCTCCTGTATATCCAAGATCAACCGCCGCTTTACTTTTTACCAGACATCCGCCATCTAATATCTTATACTTTGGGAACCAAACTACTACATTATCAGCAGTATGCCCTTCACCAAGGAAGTCTACTGTAAATTCTTCTCCACCAATGTGGTAAGGTTTTCCTGTTTTTATAATTTCTGTAGAGGTAGCTTTTCCGTCTTTCTTTAGTAATTCATTGGTTTTTGCCGTTGCATAGGTTTTAATTCCTTTATTGTTATAAAAGCTTAAATCTCCGGCTCTGTCTTCGTGTGAATGAGTAGCAAATACCGCAATTACAGGAAGGTTATGTCGTTGTTGAATTGTATCAAGAAGGCTTTGGTATTGTGTTTTCTGCCATGGAACATCAAATAAAACAACTCCTTTTTTAGTTACCAGATAAACAGCATTGGTAGAATATTCCTTACCTCCGAATACTCCGAAAGTTTTGTAAATATAAAAGTTGGGCTGAATGGGAGGTTCAATCACAAAATCTCTTACCTGAGCATTTGCAAGCGGGCTCAGCAACATAGAAGCAATTAAAAATGGAATGCTTTTTTTCATAATTTTTTTAAGTAATAATTAAGTTTTGTAGTTGTTGGAATGATAAAGTCTGTAGAAAGTTTTGCAAACCTAGTTAAAAATAAATCTTCATATATTTTAGGATGGAGAGTTTAACCCTTTTTTAACAATTATACTATCATTGCTTTTCAGAAAAACAAGTGGAAAAATAATTTAAAATTAAATATCGCAACATAGTTGCGATAGTGTTTTTTTTATTACTTTTGATTTTTATTAATAACCATTTTTTAATGTTTAACAGACTTTAATAAAAATCTTAATGTTTATGAAATTCAGATTGATGCTGTCCGTTTTTGCGATCTCCATTGTTTCGATGGTCAAAGCTCAGGAGACAGAAGTGACGGGGAAAATACTTTTTGAAAATGGAGGCAGTTCGGCTGCTGAAGTAATACTGAAAGACATTTCAGCAAAAACTACGGTTGATAAAAATGGTGATTATGTGATTAAAAATCTGGTTCCTGGAAATTACCAGCTTTTGGTGAAAGCTAAAGGATATGAAGAATTTGAACAGGAAATCCATGTAGGAAGAAAAAATACACAGCTTCCCAATATTATACTCATCCGTAATAGTAATAGCATCGATGAAATAGCAATAACAGGAGTTTCAAGGGAGACTTTAATTAAAGAAACACCAGTTGCAATCCTCAGTATATCTTCCAAACAGCTTGAAAGGGCAGTAGCTACCAATATCATCAGTTCATTGGTGAAATCTGCTCCGGGGTTAAGCGTTGTAGAAACCGGACCTAATATTTCCAAGCCATTTATTCGGGGATTGGGTTATAATAGGGTATTGACTCTTTACGACGGTATTCGTCAGGAGGGCCAGCAATGGGGAGATGAGCATGGTATAGAAGTCGCTCCCTATATTGTGGAACGGGCAGAGGTCATAAAAGGGCCAGCCAGTTTAATGTATGGTTCTGATGCTTTGGCGGGGGTAGTGAGCCTTTTTCCTTATTTACCAACTCAGAATGATGGCATAGTACATGGAAAAATAACCAGTGAATATCAAGGAAATAATAATCTGATCGGAAATGGGATGCAGTTGGGCTACAAAAAAAATTCTCTTATAGCTTCCTTGAATGCTTCTTACAGAATGGCAAAAAACTACAGAAATGCTATAGACGGCAGAGTTTATAATACCAATTTTGAAGAAAAAAACTTCTCTTTTCTCTTAGGGCGCAAAACAAATACCGGTTTTTCAAAAATTAATTTTACACTTTATGATAACCTTCAGGGAATACCAGATGGAAGCCGGGATCCAAATACCGGAAAATTTACATACCAGATAGGAGAGGGAGATGAGGATGATGCAGAAAAAAGACCTGTTGTTTCAGAAAAAAACCTCAATTCTTACACCCTTTCTCCTTTACATCAGAGAATTCAACATTATAGATTGTATATTCAACACAATCAGCAGATTGGGAAAGGTGATCTGGATGTTCAGCTGGCTTTACAACAAAATATCCGTAGAGAGTATAATCATCCCACTGCTCCCTCGCAACCCGGAATGTATGTACGTCTTAATACTTTAAACTATGGAATACGCTATAATTTCCCTAAATTTTCAGCAATTGAAATTTCTGCGGGTATTAATGGAATGGTTCAGAATAATAAAAATAAATCGGCTACAGATTTTCCCATTCCCGATTATGATTTAAGTGAGGGAGGTATCTATACTTATATCAAATGGAAATATAAAAGATTCAATATAAGTGGTGGTGCCCGTTATGATATTCGAAAATTAGGTTGGGGAAATTTCTACATACAAACCAATCCGGTAACCCAATTTGAAGAGCATGTTGCTCAGGCATCTTCCAATACCAGACTTGGATTTGCATCTTACGACAAGACGTTCGGAGGGCTTTCAGCCAGTATTGGATCTGCCTTTCAATTGACGAAACAGATCAGCCTTAAGGCTAATATTGGAAGAAGCTACAGAGCACCAAACATTACAGAGATTGGTTCTAACGGACTGGATCCCGGAGCTCATATTATTTATAAAGGAAACAGAAATTTCAATCCTGAGTTCTCATTACAGGAAGATTTGGGAGTGAGTACAAGATTCAAGGATTTCTCTGCGGATGTAAGTTGGTTTAACAATAATATTCAGAATTATATTTATCTCTCGTTACTTGTGGATGGGCAGGGAAAGCCTGTTGTAGATGCACAGGGAAATAAAACCTATCAGTATCAGCAGTCTTCAGCTCAGCTTTATGGAATGGAAGCTTGGGTATCGTTGCATCCTGAAAAATGGAAAGGATTTAATTTTGAAACCAGCCTATCTGTTATCTATGGATTCAACCGTGATAAGATATTCAAAAATAAAGAGACTCAGGGAGAATACCTTCCATTGATTTCTCCATTAAAATTATCTGGAAACCTATCGCAGAAAATATCTCTTCAATCAAAATTGATCTCATCAGTTACTCCCACAGCAGAAGTAGAGTTTTCAGCAGCACAGAACAGATATATGGGATTGGATAATACGGAAACTGCAACACCCGATTATACCTTATTTAATGTAGGAACCTCTGTTGCCATTCACTACTCTGAAAACCATTCTGCAATCTTGCAATTTCAGGTAAATAATGTATTGGATCGAGCCTATCAGTCCCACCTTAGCAGGTTAAAATACTTAGGAAATATGTATAATATGGGAAGAAATATATCTTTAAAGCTTATTGTTCCTTTTTAATCAATAAACAAAAGGTGGCCGTATTATAAGGCCACCTTTTGTTTATTTATTTTTTTACCAATATCTTTTCCGTTGCCTTTTTACTTAGAATTTCAGTCTTACCATCAATTTCGATAGTCATTGACTTGTCAAAACTTTCAATCTTGGTAATTATTACCTTGGTATTAAGAAGAAGCTTCCTGTCATTCAGGTAAGTAAGGAAAGCGTCGTCAGAGAGCGTAACTGAAGCAAAAACAACTGTTTCTCCAACTTTACAGCTGCTTAATTTCTGAAGATCCTGAGCGATGATGTTACCATCTTTATCGGGGATAGGTTCTCCATGAGGATCAAATTTAGGATGATCAAGAATCTCATCCATTTTATCAAAGAAAATTTGAGAGTGTACATGCTCCAGTTGTTCGGCAATTTCGTGCACATTTTCCCAGCCAAAATTCATTTTTTTGACCAGAAACATTTCTGTAAGTCTGTGCTTGCGAACTACAAGGGCGGCTTCCCGTCTTCCGTTTTCTGTTACAATCAGGGGTTTGTAGGTCTCATAAATGACCCACTTTTTCTCAGCAAATTTCTTCATCATATTATTAACGCTCGGCATTTTTACATTTAAAAATTTGCTGAGTTCATTAATGGTCACCTTTCCTTCATTGTCAACTAAATGAAACAAAGCTTTCAGGTAATTCTCTTCTGTTAGGGTTGTTCTCAAAATGTTAGATGATTTTCAATACAAAACTAACAAAATAATATGGAAAGATCACTCTTGTTATTTTAACTTTTTTTAATTTTACAAGATGAAATTTTCATTCAAAAACGATTATTCTGAGGGATGTCACCCCAATATTTTGCAAGCTCTTTTACAATATAATCTTGACCAGCAGGCCGGTTATGGTGAGGACGAATATTCTTTGAAAGCAAAAGAATTAATTAAGGAAAAAATAAATAAGAAAGATTCAGAGGTTTACTTTGTTTCCGGAGGAACACAGGCGAATTTAATAGTGATTTCATCTGTTTTAAAACCTTATCAATGTGCAGTTTCTGCCTCTACAGGACATATTTTAAATAATGAGACCGGTGCCATTGAAGCTACCGGACACAAAATATTAAGTATTGAAACTGAAGACGGAAAACTAAGACCATCCGATATTATTCCAGTTTTGGAAAACCATAGAAATGTTCCTCATCAAGTAATGCCAAAGCTTGTTTATATATCAAATTCTACGGAATTGGGTACTATTTATCAGGCAAAAGAACTGGAAGAACTTTCTGAATTTTGCAGACAAAATCGCCTCTACTTATTTATGGACGGAGCGAGACTAGGACATGGGTTAACTTCAGAAATCAGTGATCTAACCCTGGAGAAAGTTGCTGAGCTTACAGACGTATTTTACCTTGGAGGAACCAAGAACGGAGCGTTGATAGGAGAAGCTATTGTGATTAATAATCCTGTACTTCAAGAGGATTTTGCATTTAATATCAAACAGAAAGGAGCGTTATTGGCCAAAGGAAGACTGCTGGGAATTCAGTTTCTGGAACTCATGAAGGATGATCTGTATTTTGAATTGGCCAAGCATGCCAATCAACAAGCTATGAAAATAAAACAGGCATTGCAGGAAAAAGGAGTAGAATTTCTTTCGGATACCTATACCAATCAGATTTTCCCGATTGTAAGTAATGGCCTGATCCAGGTTTTATCTGAAAACTTTGAATTTTATGTATGGAAGAAAATAAATGAGGAGTTTTCTGCGATTCGCCTTATCACATCCTGGAGTACGGGTGATGATGCTGTAAATCAATTTATTGAAATAATAAAAAGAGAATTACCATAAAATGTAAAACCAGCCCTCATGAGGGCTGGTTTTGTTAATATAGAGGTTAGCAATTATTTTAAAGCTTTGTTAACTACTTTACAATCTGCTGTATTCAGTTTTTGTCCCTCTTTATAGCTTATCTTTTTTTCGTCGGCATATTTAGATAGTCCGTCTTCTTCTTTATGATCTCCAATACCCTCGGTTAAGACATTATCTTTTTGAAGAAAGTAAATATCTCTTTTGCTTTTTTTACCTTCAGAAGTGAACTCATACGTCAGTTTCAAAGTATCTCCAGACTTAAAACCTGTTATATCACCCTTTGAGCTGTCTTTCTCGCTGTTTTTGTAAGATAATTTTCCGGTAATGGTTCCAAGATTGTCATCTATAGAAGCAAAAACACTGTCTTTTCCTGTGGCTCCAATATAACAGAAAGATTTTGGACCTAATGTATCCACTACAGGCTCAGCTACAGCAATGGTATCCGTTTCAACTTTCGGAGCGGGAGCTTCTGCCTTTTTATTACAGTTGATTAAAAAAGCTGAAACAGCACCCAATAAGATTAATTTTTTCATATCCTTAATTATTATAATCAAATTTCTATGCTGCTAAATTAATAATAGTATTTGTATATAAAAAGTCCTTAGCTCTCAGAAAAATGTAAAAAGGAATAAAGTCCCGCATAAATAAAGAATTTTTACCAGCATCATATTGGTTTTTATGAATACTACAGACGAAAAGCAGGATTTCTGAATCAAATATATTTTGTCAGAAACCAATTTGACCTTACAACAAAGCTTGAATCAGGAATATATAACTGCGATGAAAAATTTGCTACTTCCCATGATTTAGTCAATGACCTTTTGGAAAAATATCTCCTGAAATCCATCAATGAAACTGAAGGATATGTTTATGAAAAAATAAATGACAAATCACTACTGTACTGGTCTTCTTCAAAATCTGGCCCTATTATAGCTTCCAGAATTTCAAAATTAAGCAGAATGGCTATTTTCATGGCAATGATAATTTGATTTATTCCTTATATATCAAGTTATTTTAATGCATTTTTTAGAATAAATTACAATTAAGTTGATTTATATACTATTTCACGCCTGCCTTTTTAAAGACAGGTTTTTTATTTTTCTTTCTATAAATAAATGCTTTAAACACTCAGTTATAATTGTAAAGGATAAAAATAAAATAAATAAAAGTATATTTATAAACCTTAATAAGTATATTTGTATACTAATTTATTCTATATGAATTTTGATCTTATAAAAGCAGTTGTTGGACTTGTTCAGCAATTCATGGAACAGAATGAAGATAATGTACTTTACAGTAATGATCTTCAGGGATTTACAGAATGGATCAATGCTTCTTCAAAATCTTATTCTGAGCAGGGAAATCCGGATTGGGTGGGGAAGGAATTAGGAAGAAGTTCTGAAAGTATAATCAATACCTTATTGATAAAAATGGGAAGGTATGCAAAAACGTACTCCAGGTCAATTGGTAATTCCGTTTTTTCAAGCCAGGATGATTTTATTTATCTGATAAGCCTGAAAACAATGGGAGCTATGACAAAAATGGAGCTTATAAGGCATAATGTAAGTGAGAAATCTTCCGGAATACTTATTATTAACCGCTTAATCCGTTATGGCTGGGCTGAACAGACCGTCTCTCAGAAAGATAAAAGAATCAAACATATTCTGATAACCGAAAAAGGAATTTCTGTACTGGAGGAACATATGGATGAGATCCGCAAAGCTTCAAGGGTAGTAGTGGGAAATTTGAACCATTCTGAACAAATGCTGCTCATTGCTATACTTTCTAAATTGGATGAATTTCATGATTCTTTTTACCGTATGAATATTGAAGCTACAGACTTGCTGGATATCGTGCACAAAAGACTGAACTGATAACATATTAAAAGAACCTGTAAAAAACTATTAAATAAACAACAATGAATACTGGAAAATTAAGAAAGAGAATTGCGGTGATAGGCTCCGGATTTTCCGGGATCTCAGCGGCAGCTTATGCTGCAAAGTCAGGAAATGAGGTACATGTATTTGAAAAGAATCATCAGCCAGGTGGTCGTGCAAGACAATTTAAAACGGATGGGGGATATGTTTTTGACATGGGCCCCAGTTGGTATTGGATGCCTGATATTATCGAAGGCTTTTTTAGCGATTTTGGTTGTAAAGCATCCGATTTTTTTAATCTTGTTTCTTTGGATCCTCAGTTTGAAATGGTTTTTTCACAAGAAAAGATTTCAGTTCCTAGAAAAAATGATGATATCCGTGAGTTGTTTGAAAAAATAGAAACTGGTGCGGCTGGGCAATATGATCGGTTTATGCACGCTGCCCAATTTAAATATGAAGTAGGAATGAAAGATTTTGTAACAAAACCTTGTTATAACTGGCTGGAATTTGCTTCTTTAAAAATAGCGGGAAGTGCATTGAAACTTGATCTTTTAAGTAATTTCAGAAATTATGTTTCAAGGTATTTTACTGATCCCAAACTCAGATCCTTAATGGAATTTCCGGTTATATTTTTGGGTGCTTCTCCAAAGCATATTCCTGCTCTATACAGTCTTATGAATTACGGAGGGTATGTTTTGGGAACAAAATATCCTATGGGAGGTTTTTACCAGCTTGTGCTAGCCATGAAGAAAGTGGCGGAAAAGCAAGGGGTAATCTTTCATTTTAATCATGAAGTACAGAAAATAAATACAGAAAACGGAAAGGCGTCTTCAATAACAGTAGATGGTCAAACGTATGAGTTTGATGCCGTAATCGCCTCATCAGATTATCATCATTCAGAAACGTTACTACCTAAATCTCTTAGAAACTACAATGAATCATACTGGGAAACCAGAACCTTTGCACCTTCATGCCTCATTTATTACCTGGGGATCAAGGGGAAGATTACTCACTTAAAACATCATACCTTATTTTTCGAAAACGACCTTGACAATCATATAGATTGTATTTATAAAAATAAGAAATGGCCTTCCAAACCACTTTTTTATGCATGTTGTTCTTCTAAAACAGATCCGGAGGTCGCACCTGAGGGTTGTGAGAATCTTTTTTTACTGTTACCTCTTGCCCCTGGAATATATGATGAGGAATCTGTAAGAGAAAAATACCTGATTGAAATGCTTGAACGAATTGAAAAACATACCAGTGAAGCTGAGCTTATTTCCAGAATTGAATATAAAAGAAGCTATTGTGTAAGTGATTTTATTTCGGATTATAATGCTTATCAGGGCAATGCCTACGGATTATCCAATACCTTATCACAGACGGCAGTACGGAAGCCCAAGATTCGAAACAGAAAGATCAGGAACCTGTTTTATACAGGGCAGTTAACGGTTCCGGGACCTGGTGTTCCTCCATCGATAATTTCAGGAAAAATTGTAGCATCTGAAGTATGTAAACTAAAAATAAAATAATATGAAAAAATTGTTTGATGAGTTGTCTTACGAAGTCAGTAAGTACACTACGCAAAAATACAGTACAAGTTTTTCATTGGGAATACTGGCATTGAAGCCATCCATAAGGCCTGCCATTTATGCCGTTTACGGATACGTGCCCCTGGCGGATGAAATTGTAGATAGTTTTCATGGCTATGATAAAGAGAAGCTTCTCAAGAGATTAAAGGCTGAAACCTATGAGGCACTGGAAGATGGTATATCACTCAATCCCATTTTGCATTCATTTCAAGAAACGGTCCGTCAGTATGACATAAACAGACAGCTAATTGATCAGTTTTTGCACAGTATGGAAATGGATCTTCACAAAATGGATTATAATTCCGAACTATATAAGGAGTATATCTATGGATCTGCGGAAGTTGTAGGACTGATGTGTCTCCAGATATTTACAGAAGGTGACAAGCATCAATATGATAAGCTTAAACCCTTTGCCATGAAATTGGGGTCAGCTTTTCAGAAAGTTAATTTTTTGCGGGATCTGAAGGATGATTATCAAATTTTAGGAAGGACCTATTTTCCTTCCCTGAATATTTCAGTTTTTGATAATACAGTAAAAACGGTGATTGAAAAGGAAATTGAAGAAGAATTCAAAGAAGCATTACAGGGAATTAAAAAACTGCCGGGTTCATCCATTTTCGGAGTATATCTTGCCTACAGATATTATCTTTCCCTGTTTGAAAAAATAAAAAAAACAAGTTCCCAGAATATATTGCAGCAAAGAATCAGAATTGCTAATTCGCAAAAGCTGCTGGTTGCATTTAAAAGTTATATCCGGTACAAGTCTGCTTATTTTTGAGAGTAGAATTCCGGGTGAAAATGATTTTTTGCAGTGTTTAACGATCAATAAAAAATAAGTGATGTACAGATTATACAGAGAACAACAACTGAGTTGCAATATTGAAACGGCAAGGAAATTTTTTTCATCCCCTCATAATTTATCGGAAATAACCCCTGAGAGCATGGGCTTTGTAGTTCTTTCAAATGTGAAGGATAAGCCTATTTTTAAAGGAATGGAAATAGATTACACGGTTTCTCCCTTGTTGGGAATCCCAATGAGATGGAAGACCATTATTAGCCAGGTTGAAGACTATAAAAGTTTTACAGACTTTCAAAAAGAAGGTCCATATAAGCACTGGAATCATTTTCATGAATTTATTCCCAATGAGTACGGAGTATTGATGAAGGATACAGTGGACTATAAGCTCCCGCTGGGGATTTTGGGTAAAATAGCCCATCAGTTATTCGTAAAAGAAAAGCTTAAAAATATTTTTAATTTCAGATATAAGGTCTTGAATGATCTTTTTAACAATAAATGTAATTAAAATGAATGTTCTGATCGTTTTGGGAGTATTTATTTCAATGGAAGGAGCTACATGGCTTATCCATAGGTATATTATGCATGGCTTTTTGTGGTTCCTGCACCGGGATCATCATGATCATAGCCATGATGGCAAACTTGAAAGAAATGATTGGTTCTTTTTCATTTTTGCAAGTCCGGCTATTGCTTTATTATATCTTGGAGTACAGCAGGATTTTAGTTATTGGTTTTTTATCGGCCTGGGAATAAGCCTTTACGGAATGGCCTATTTCTTTGTGCATGATGTTTTTATCCATCAGAGGGCAAAGGTCTTTACCCACACAAAGAACCCATATTTCCTTGCCATTAGACGTGCCCATAAGCAGCATCACAAACATTTGGGAAAAGAAGACGGAGAGTGTTTCGGTTTTCTGTGGGTTCCTGTCAAATATTTTAAAATGTATTTCAATAAAAAATGATGTCCTATACTTACATACTGATTAACTTTTTCACCGTCATTATCTGCTTTTTGGCTTCTTTTGATGGAAGAATAAAGTTTAATAAGCTTTTCGGAAAATTTCTGCTGTCATCCACTATTGTGGCAATTCCTTTTATTGCCTGGGATATATGGTTTACTGCAAAAGGTGTATGGTGGTTTGATCTCAAGTATACACTAGGAATTAAAATAGCGGGACTTCCCATAGAGGAATGGCTTTTTTTTTACTGCATTCCTTTCGCCTGTGTTTTTACTTACTATTGCCTGGAAAAGTATTTTACCCTTGGTTGGACTAGATCCTTTAATAATCTCATTGTATTTACGTCTTTTATTGTTCTTGGTGTCGTAGGGCTTCTGTATTATGAAAGAATATATACTTTTTTGACGGTAATTGTAACGCTATTTACGCTTTGCTATCTGCATTTTATCGCTCAAAAAGAATGGATAGGAATGGCCAGTCTGGTTTATCTGATCTTGATGCCTGGCTTTTTTGCTGTGAATGGAATCCTGACAGGCTCTTTAATTCCTTCTCCGGTTGTTAATTATAATCCTGATGAGTTTTTAGGCATTAGAATGGGAACGATTCCTGTTGAAGATGCCGTGTACGGTTACAGCCAGTTTTTACTTAATATTTATTTCTTTAAAAAAATAACTGAAAATGAAAAATAGAATAATTCCTACAGTATTACTATGCTTTGTGTTGTTGAATAGTATGACCTCCTGTTCCTCGATGCCTGAGAAAGCACAACCTGTCAAACAATTTGATGTCAATAGGTATTTAGGAACATGGTATGAAATAGCAAGATTCGATTATTATTTTGAAAAAGATCTTGATAATGCAATTGCGCAGTATAGCCTTAACCCAGATGGAACTGTAAATGTAGTCAACAGTGGGTATAATTTTAAAAAGAACAAATGGGTGTCTGCCAATGGGACTGCTAAATTTAGAGGAGATAAGAACATTGCTGCACTTAAGGTTAGCTTTTTTGGTCCTTTCTATGCCGGATATAACGTAGTTGCTCTACAAGATTTTAAATATGCGTTGGTTGCAGGGAAAAACTTAGATTATCTCTGGATTCTGTCCCGTGAGAAGACTATTCCGGATAATGTAAAACAACATTTTATCACTGAGGCTAAGGAGATCGGTTACGATACATCAAAACTTATCTGGGTAAAGCAGGATAAAAAAAGTCCGTTCGACAAATAGATTATACTAATTAAAATCATAAAAAATGCTCAAAATACAAGCACAATCAAAAATACCTACAGATTATGGGATATTCACAGTATATGCATTTTCAGAAAATGAAGAAGACTGGAGTCCCCATTTGGTTTGGGTGGCAGAAAATACAGATTTTGTAGGGACAGTAAATGTACGTTTTCATTCGGAATGCATAACAGGAGAAGTTTTTCACTCCAAAAAATGCGAATGTGGACAACAGCTGGATGCTGCCATGAAATATATGTCTGAAAATGGAGGAGTGATAATCTATCTCCGTCAGGAAGGGCGAAATATTGGGATCATCAACAAGCTCCGGGCTTATGAGCTTCAGGAAAAAGGATTGGATACCGTTGAGGCTAATCTGAAACTGGGGCTCCCGGCAGACGCAAGAAACTTTGATATTGCCATTGAAATACTCATTATGATGGAGATCACAAATATTAATCTGTTGACAAATAACCCTGATAAGATCCGATCAATAGAGAACAGTGGAATTATTTTCAACAGCAGAATTCCTTTGGAAATTGATTCCAATGAAGTAAATGAAAGCTATCTTGCGAAGAAGAAAAAATACTTTGGTCACCTTTTGGAGAACATATAATATGTTTAATTTATTCTTGGTATTAGTATAAAAATAGTTATGACTTTGAATATGAATGGTATAGATAGAAAGAAAGTAAGGCCATCAATTCTATTTTGAGAATTTAAGAAATTTTAACATTGTAAATCATGTTTTAGGCATAGACATTGTTTATTTATATACCAATTACTAAAATATTATATTATGAATAATTCAGATTACAACAAAGCGGAAAATGCAGTTAATGAAACAGAAAACTCTTTAAAAAATGCAGCTGATAATGCAAAATGGAAGATCAGTGAATTAGCAGATAAAGCGAAAGACTACATCAATGAAAAAAGAGGTAATGATCAGGAAGCTACGCAGGAAGACTGGTTAGACAGAGTAAAGTCAAATGTTTCCGATGCTTGGGAAGATATTAAGGATAAAGCCGATGAGGCATGGGAAAGTACCAAAGATGCCGCTGAAGATGTAAAGGCAGAATGGAGAAAAAAAACCAATTAATGTAAGTTTAAGCAATGACCGGAATCGTAAGATTCCGGTCATTGTTGTTTATAATAGTTTTTTTATGTACTATTTTTTGAGTTTATTACAAAGCCGTAGTTAGAAATGACATACAATTTTAGTATAGAATTCTACAGCCTTCCAGTTAACCCTCTTTTTTACTGTTCTGTTCACTGGCTCAAACTTTTCAATAAACAATAGAAGGGTATCCAAGACTTTGATTTTTATCCATGATGTCATGAATAGATTCTTTTCCTTTTCCACTAAATGTATTCAGTTTTACTTTGCTACTAATAATCTGGAAATAATATTGTAAATGTTTCCCCTCTTTAAAATGAATTCTTTGGCCTTAAAGGTCATAGTTTCACCTCCAAATAAGTAAAGAGTTTTTACCTCGATATTCATACAGCTTATTGTCTTTTTCATAGTTTTATTTTTCTGAAAATTAATGCAGATTTTCTTGTACCTGACAAAGGATTTTAATCCCTATGCTATTCATATTTCTTTCAATATAATGTGGTATCAAATCTTCATATATAACCTTTAAAAATTGCTGTTTTTCGAAATATTGTGAGTATTTTTGAGGCTTAAGTATCCGTAACTAATTATTGATTTTAATTTCTATGATTTTAATTGTTGATGACAACCAAAGTAATCTTTATTCACTTCAAAAATTACTTGAATCTAAGGATTTTCAGGTCGAAACGGCCTGCTCCGGTGAAGAGGCTCTTGGTAAAGCGCTGAAAAAAGACTATGCCTTAATTATTTTAGATGTTCAGATGCCAGATATGGACGGCTTTGAAGTTGCTGAAACACTTTCGGATTACAGCAAGACGAAAGATGTACCTATCATATTTTTGTCGGCTGTCAATACGGATAAAAAATTTATAACACAAGGCTACGCGTCCGGCGCTAAGGATTATGTTACCAAACCCGTAGATCCCGAGATACTTTTGCTTAAGGTAAAAACATTCTATAATCTTCAGGAGAAGAATCTTGCCATGAAAAAAACACAGCAAAATCTTGAACTTGAAGTGAAGGGTAGACGAGAGTTACAGGTTACCATGAAGTCCCAGATAGATCACTTTCATTTGATGCTAGAGTCACTTCCTCAGATTGCATTTACGCTTAATGAGGACGGGATTGTGGATTTTGTTAATGGTAAATGGTACCAATATTCCGACACAGAGCAAAATTTCCCTGAAACACATCCTGATGATCGGGATATAGGTGAAGAATTAGAGAGATGCAGAAAAAAAGGAAAAGCACTGGAATTAGAAATCAGAATTAAAAATATTGTCTTAGGTAAGTACCGGTATCATTTACTGAGAATAACTCCTGTATATGATGAAAATCGTATTAAAAACTGGGTAGGAACATTTACTGATATTGACGATCAGAAAAAAGTAGAAAAGGAAAAAGATGAGTTTTTAAGTATTGCAAGCCATGAATTAAAAACTCCTTTAACCAGTATTAAAGCATACGTTCAGCTATTGGAAAGAAAGCTGAAATTAGACAAAGAAAGTCCAGAAGCCGGATTTGTTACTAAAGTTCAGGGGCAGATTGAAAAACTGAATAGCCTTATCACAGATCTTCTGGATGTTTCAAAAATTGAAAATGGCAAACTTAAGATTAATAAAAAGCCTGTTAATTTGGAAAGCGTTATCAGTAATGCGGTTGAAACAATATTGCAGACCCATGATGAGCAGCAGGTAAGAATTGAGCGCCACGGAACAAAACCCGATATCTTAATTCCATTGGATGAGATTCGCGTTGAGCAGGTACTCATTAATTTTCTTACGAATGCCATTAAGTATTCGCCTGACAATAATCAGGTAATTGTGACAACATTTGTAGATAAGGAAGCCCAGGAAGTTAGAGTAAATGTGACTGACTTTGGGATTGGAATTCCTGATTTTAAGCAGGAGGCAGTATTTAAAAAGTTCTATCGTGTAGAAGAATCGTCATTGCAGTTCCAGGGAATGGGAATCGGCCTGTATATATGTGCTGAAATTATCAAACAGCACCATGGAAGTGTTGGGGTTTCCAGTATCGTGAACGAGGGCTCTACGTTTTATTTTACCCTACCTCTAAATTAATTTTCATGCCTAAAAAAATTATACGAAATCTTCAGGTTGGGATAGGTCTTTCCCTTCTGATTTTAATAACTAGTTCAGTGGCCTCATACTGGAGCATCCAGAATCAGATGAACCACCGTGAAAATCTTTCCCAAAGCAGGCGTTCTGTAACGGCTGTTAAAGATATTCTTGTAGCCCTGCTGGATGCAGAAACGGGAAACAGGGGCTATCAGTTGACTGGTAGGGAAGATTTTCTGGAACCATACAAACGTGGCGTTAGAGAATATTCTAAAGCTTTGGTGCTGGCAGAGTCATTAGGAGTACAGGATAAGAACCAACAGGAAAGACTCTCTGGATTAAAAATAGCAGTCAGTCAGGTGATGGATAATCTGAAAAACCTTGTGGAAAACAGACGAAGAGGAATTGTCATGACCCAGCAGCAGATTGTTACTGGTAAAGCCTATATGGATGAATGCCGTAAGATTGTAAGAGACTTTGTACAATATGAGGAGAGCCAGGTTGAAATTAAAAATAAAGATTTAACACGTTCATCCGAAACAACAGTGATTTTTATTGTTTTTTCTGCATTGGCTGCAGTAGTTGTGACTGCATTTTTCTATTTTAAAATGCGTGCAGATCTTATCAGAAGAGACGAACTTGAGAAAATGCTTAGAGATAAGGATCAGGAAATGATGCGACGTGTAAGTGCCATTCAGAAAATTGCGAACAGAGTAGCCAATGGTGATTACAGCGAGAAAGCAGTGGATAATTCTGAAGATGATCTTGGAGATCTTGTAGAATCCCTGAATCACATGACCGAATCCCTTAAAGCATCCTTTGATAAAATTAATAAAAGCGACTGGAGACAGAAAGGACTTGCTTTGCTGAATGAATCCATGGTTGGGAATACATCAGTGCAGGAAGTATCAGACAAGGCTTTGCACCAGTTGATTGAATATGGAAATTGTATCAACGGTTCACTTTATCTTTTTGATGAGGGTATTCTAAGGCTTAATAAAGCATTTGGATTAGAAACAAACATGAAAAGAACCTTTGACCCTGGAGAGGGAATGGTTGGACAGGCTTTCCTGAATGGTAAGACACAGGTATATAATAATCTTTGTGAAGAAGACTTTGTCGTAACCTTTGCCAGCAGTACCATTAAGATTTATGGAATAATTCTGATACCTGTTTTTGCAGATGGACTTGTAATAGGAGTTCTTGAATTGGGATCTACCTCCAACTTCGAGGAAGACCAAATCAGTTATTTTGAGGAGTGTTGTGTGAATATAGGAATAGCCCTGAATGCTGCCAAAGGAAGAGAAAAAGAACAACAACTCCTGGAAGAGACACAGGCTCAGTCTGAAGAATTACAGGTACAGCACTCTGAGCTTGAAAATCTCAATACTGAATTGGAAGCTCAGACACAAAAGCTTCAAGCCTCAGAAGAAGAGTTAAAAGTACAACAGGAAGAATTGATGCAGGCCAATGCAGAACTGGAAGAACGCTCAAGATTACTTGAAGAAAAAAATCATTTAATTGCGGAACGAAATAATGAGATTCAGAAAAAAGTAGAGGAACTTGCACTTAGCACAAAATATAAGTCTGAATTCTTAGCCAATATGTCTCACGAATTGCGAACACCCCTTAATTCAATCCTTCTTTTATCAAGGCTAATGGCAGAAAATCCGGATGAAAACCTTAATGAAGATCAGGTAGAATCTGCCAGAGTCATCCAAAGTTCAGGAACAAGTTTATTAACCCTAATAGATGAAATCCTTGACCTTGCAAAAATAGAATCTGGTAAAATGACATTGGAATACCAGAAAGTGACAGTTGAAGACATCGTAAAAGATCTCAAAGACCTTTTCAGTCCTATATTTCAGGAAAAAGCACTTCCATTCAATATTAAAATTGATTCAGACACAGAGAAAGTCATTGAAAGTGACCGTCTCAAAATTGATCAGGTCCTAAGAAACCTGTTATCTAATGCTTTAAAATTTACAACAAAAGGAAGCATTGATTTACATATCAAAAGACATTCTCAAAAGCCTGAATTTATTATATTCTCAGTTAAAGATACAGGTATTGGCATTGCAGCAGATAAACAGAAAATTATCTTTGAAGCATTCCAGCAGGCGGATGGATCTACAAAAAGAAAATTTGGAGGTACCGGTCTGGGGCTTTCCATAAGCCGTGAAATTGCAAAACTTTTAGGTGGTGAATTAGTTCTGGAAAGTGAAATGAATAAAGGCAGTGAATTCAGTTTTGCTATTCCTATCTACCCCTTCACTGAAATTGCTCATTCTGAAACAGACCAGGACCTGGTAGAGATTATTCGTGAAGATGTTGAAGAAATCCAAAATATCCTTGATAAAGGAGATGCATTTCAAGTAAATACCTTAAAAATACCAGAAGATATTGAGGATGACAGAGAGAACATCCAGGAAGGGGATAAAATCATTCTTATTATTGAAGATGATACTAATTTTGCAAAAGCTTTACTGAAATATGCCCATTTGCAGGCCTATAAAGGGATTGTGGTTGTTAGGGGTGATTACGCTCTTTCAGCAGCTCAGCAATATCATCCTCATGCGATCTTATTGGATGTTCAACTTCCTGTAAAAGATGGATGGGAAGTGATGGACGAACTAAAGTCGGATCCTAATGTGAAACATATTCCTGTGCACATGATGTCTGCGCTTCATGTGAAAAAAGAAAGCCTTATGAAGGGTGCGGTTGATTTTATTAATAAGCCGGTAGCCCTCGATAAAATGACTGATGTATTTAAGAAAATTGAAGAAGCATTACAAAAGGGACCTCAAAAAGTTTTGATTGTTGAGGAAAATGCCAAACATGCCAGCGCATTGTCCTATTTTCTGAGTAATTTCAATATTTCCTTATCTGTGGAACACAATGTTGAAGATAGCGTAAAAGCACTTACTTCAAATCTTGTTGATTGTGTAATCCTGGATGTTGGGGCTGAAAAAGGGAATGATTACCATATTATTGAATCAATAAAAAGCTATGAAGGGCTGGAGAATCTCCCAATCATTATTTTTACTGAACATCATTTATCTAAAGAAGAAGAACTTAAAATAAAACAATATGCAGACTCCATTGTTGTGAAAACAGCACATTCTTATCAGAGAGTTTTGGATGAAGTAGGTTTATTCCTACATCTGGTGGAAGAGAAAAATGGTTCAACTGAAAATAGCAGAGGCAAGATGCTTGGGTCTTTAACGGAAGTTCTTAGTGGAAAAAAAATCCTTATTACCGATGATGATGTACGCAATATTTTTTCTTTAACTAAGGCACTTGAAAAGTATAAGGTTGAAGTAATTGTAGCCATGGATGGTAAGCACGCCCTTGAACAAATCAGCCAAAATCCTGATGTGGATGTTGTTTTAATGGATATGATGATGCCGGAAATGGATGGTTATGAAACTATTAGGGTAATAAGAAATATGCCGGCATTTAAAAAATTACCTATTATAGCTATTACTGCTAAATCTATGATCGGGGAGCGTGAAAAATGTATTACGGCAGGAGCTTCTGACTATATCTCAAAACCAGTAGATATTGATCAGTTATTATCGCTCCTTCGTGTTTGGATGTATGAAAGTTAAACAGATAAAATTCTGATGGATAAGAAAATCTTAATTGTGGATGATGACCCACGCAATATATTTGCATTGAAATTAACTCTTAAAGCGCGTGGATATGCAGTTGAATCCTGTACAATGGCTCAGGAGGCTCTAGAAATACTGAAATTCGGATCTGCGTCCTATATTGTTTTGATGGATATGATGATGCCCGGAATAGATGGCTATGAGGCAGTCAGGATGATAAGAACTACTCCCGAAATCAAGCATGTTCCTGTAATTTCTGTAACTGCGCAGGCAATGCCTGAGGATCGTCAGAAATGTATGGAAGCAGGAGCAGATGATTATGTATCAAAACCAATTGATGTGGATCTTTTAATACTAGCAATACAAAAAATTTCATAGATGCTGGAACCAAGTATCGTAAGAGATGAAGAAATAGAATATCTTATCAGAGATGTTTATCAGCTTTATGGCTATGATTTTTCTGGCTATAGCAGGGCTTCATTTAAAAGAAGAGTAAACCGTATATGTCTATTGGACAGGTTCACAAGCTTTGCAGAACTTAGATATACCATTATGAATGATAGTGAATATTTAAAACGTTTTGTAGAGGAAGTTACAGTGAATGTTACAGAAATGTTCAGAGATCCCTCTTTTTTTAAAACATTACGAAAAAAAATATTACCTCAGTTAGGTACCTATCCGCTCATCAGGATCTGGATTGCAGGCTGTTCAACGGGAGAGGAGGCTTATTCTATTGCTATTCTGCTGAAAGAAGCCGGCCTTTATAATAAATCCTTGATTTATGGTACTGATTTGAATCCAGCTGTTCTTGAAACAGCCAGAGCAGGGATCTTTCCTTTACAGCAGATGAAACTTTATTCAGAAAATTATATGCTTTCCGGTGGAATAAAAGATTTTTCTGATTATTATACTGCCAATTATGACAGTGTAAGGTTTGATAAAAGCTTGCAGGAAAAACTGATTTTATCAACTCATAACCTTGTATCAGATAGCTCTTTTAATAGTTTTCAACTGATTGTATGCAGAAATGTTCTGATTTACTTTGACAGGGACCTTCAGGAAAGAGTTTTCAAGCTTTTTGATAACAGCTTGGAAAATTTGGGCTTTCTTGCATTGGGAGCTAAAGAAACCTTACGATTTTCTACTATTGACAAGAATTATCATCAGATCGAAGATCAGAAGATCTGGAAAAAAATTGATCATCATTAATATCTGATACGTATGGAGTCACAAAGCAATACGAGATTAATTGTTATTGGAGGATCAGCAGGAAGTCTTCAGGTCCTTATTGAAATGATTAAAAACCTGGATAATAAAATTCATATTCCCATTTTACTGGTAATTCATCGTAAAGCACAATCAGGAGATGTTCTTAGGACTTTACTGCAACAGTTTACAAGAATATCCGTTGTGGAGGTTGAGGATAAAACACAGATTGAAGAGAATACCATATATATTGTTCCTGCCGATTATCACTTATTGTTTGAGAATGATAAAAATATGTCATTAGACAGCTCTGAGAAAATGAATTATTCACGACCATCAATAGATGTGACATTCAGATCTGCGGCAGAGATTTATGGGGAATATGTAATTGGTGTTCTTTTGTCGGGGGCTAATGCTGATGGAGTAGAAGGGTTAAGTTATATCAAAAAGCATAATGGAAAAGTATGGATTCAGGATCCTGAAACCGCAGAAATAGAATATATGCCCAGACATGCTATGGACGAAATTGATTACGACCTGATGATTACACCAGGTACTTTAGCAAACTATATAAAACAATTATAAAATTTTAGAAAAAAATATATAAATAATATGAGTAAAAAGAGAATTTTAATTTTTGATGATGATACGGCAATTTTAGAAGTAATTACGATCATATTTGAAGAAAACGGATATGAGGTAAAAATCTCAGAAACATCACATGACATCCTTGAGAAAGTGGCAGACTATCAGCCGGACGTTATTTTGATGGATAACTGGATTCCGAAAATCGGTGGTGTAGAAGCGACCAAACTTCTTAAAAGTACCGAAGCATTTAAGCATATTCCTGTTATCTACGTTACTGCCAATAATGATATTGTAGCTTTAGCATCACAGGCTCAGGCAGATGATTATGTCTCAAAACCTTTTAATCTGGATGATCTGGAAATAATGGTGGATAAGTATATAAAAGCACAAGCATAAACGTCTGTCATATAAATCTATAAAAACTCTCAATTTTCTGGGAGTTTTTTCTTTTTAAGAAGGTCGTGGATTCTGATTTTTGTTAATGATCCGCTATTGATATCCTGAATCAAAGAAGACAATAAAAAATAAAGATCAGGGTTTTCAAAAATGATGTTTGAAAAAGTCTTGACAAGAATTAATTTTTTGGATACAATATTATGGGTGGCAAAATATTCATTACTTACATTTATATGAATATTCAAATCTTTCTTTATAACCCACTGAAAATACTCAGCAATGAGTTTTTGATCTTTCATCACATCTAATCGTTCAGTTTCCCACGAGTCCATAATACTTATTTTATTCTGTTTAAAATTTGACAAACTTTATGCCATGTATATTATTGGTGTATTAATATACTTTATTGATTATTATTAGTATATTTGTGTTTTAATATTGAAAAATAAGAGTTATCTTTTAAAGATCAAATCATGAAAAAAGTGAATATTTTTTGGTTCCGGAGAGATCTCAGACTGGAAGACAATACAGGGCTTTGTCATGCCCTTAATACAGGGTTAAAAGTTGTTCCTATCTTTATTTTTGATACTGATATTTTAAATAATCTTCAGAATAAAAGTGACAGAAGGGTAGACTATATCCATCAGGCTTTACAGCAGATTCATAAAGAACTTAAGAAGTATGATAGTGGACTTTATGTTTATTATGGGACTCCAATGGAAGTCTTTAAAAAAATAATCAAGGATTTTAATGTAGATAGTGTTTTTTGTAATAGGGATTATGAACCGCAGGCTATAAAAAGGGATTGGCATATAGCTGATCTTCTTCTGAATTATCATATCAAGCTGAAGGATTTTAAAGATCAAGTCATGTTTGAAAAAAATGATATTCTGAAAAATGATCTTTCTCCATATACTGTTTTTACCCCATACTCAAGAAAATGGAAAGAAAATCTAAAAAATATAAAAACGCTTGATACAAACCTGGATCAGTTTGCCAATTATAGAGGGCCGTCGGATATCATTTCGTTAAAAGAGATCGGATTTAAGAAATCAAATCTTGAATTTGTAAAACCTGAACTGAATAGGGATATAATAGATTCTTACGGAGATTACCGTGATTTCCCCGCAATGGATCATACCACCCGTCTTGGTACAGCATTGCGTTTTGGAACCATTTCGATTCGGAAATGTGTACAATATGCCCTTAAACATAATGAAGCCTGGCTTAATGAACTTATTTGGAGAGAATTTTTTATGCAGATCCTATATCATTTTCCGAGTGTTGTCCATCGGTGCTTTAAAACAAAATATGAGAATATTGGATGGAGAAATAATGAAAATGAATTTAAGGCATGGTGTGAGGGAAGAACAGGATATCCCATTGTAGATGCGGGAATGAGACAACTTAATGAAACAGGATTTATGCACAATAGGGTAAGAATGATCACAGCCAGTTTTCTTACTAAACACCTGCTTATTGACTGGCGATGGGGTGAAGCCTATTTTGCTGAAAAATTATTAGACTATGACCTTTCGGCCAATAACGGAAACTGGCAGTGGGCTGCAGGCTGTGGTTGTGATGCAGCGCCCTATTTTAGGATTTTCAATCCTTACGAACAGACAAAAAAGTTTGATAAGTATAATTACTACATCAGAAAATGGCTTCCTGAAGATTACAGTGTAGAGCCTATTGTAGAACATGCAAAAGCAAGGGAGAGAGCATTAAAGGTCTATAAAGAAGCACTCGCAGAATACTAGTATAACCATTCAATTATAAAATAAATAACATTGGCAAAAAAAGGAATTTTATTAATTAATCTTGGATCACCGAGGTCAACTGCTGTAAAAGATGTGAAGGAATATCTGGATGAATTTCTGATGGATGAAAAAGTAATTGATTATCGTTGGATCTTCCGGGCGCTTCTTGTTCAGGGAATAATCCTTAAAACCAGGCCTGCAAAATCTGCAGAAGCTTATAAAACCGTATGGACAGACGAAGGTTCTCCACTTATTGTAATCACAAAAAAGGTACAGCAAAAATTGCAGAATCTGGTGGATATCCCTGTGGAAATAGGCATGAGGTATTCAGAACCAAGCATTGAAACAGGGATCAGGAATCTTGTTGAAAAAGGGATCAAAGAAATTGTACTCTTTCCCCTTTATCCGCAGTATGCAATGAGTACCACTGAAACAGTGATTGAAAAAGCAGAAGAAATTAGAAAGAAGAAATTTCCAGATGTAAGAATAAACTATGTACAGCCTTTTTATAACCGAGATTTTTATATAGATTGTCTGGCGGAAAATATAAGGGAGAAACTTCCTGAAAATTTTGATGCCTTATTATTTTCCTATCATGGTGTTCCTGAGCGACATATTTACAAAACAGACCCTACAAAAACATGTAATATGAATGATTGCTGCTATAAAGACTCCCATCCAAGCCATGCATTTTGCTATCGCCACCAGTGTTTTAGTACAACTGAACAGGTCATCAGAAAACTAGAATTACCAAAAGATAAGGTCATTGTTTCTTTTCAATCCAGATTGGGAAAAGACAAATGGATAGAGCCTTATACAGACCATACGTTAGAAACTATTCCAGGAAAAGGCATTAAAAATATTGCAGTGGTCTGCCCGGCATTTGTTTCAGACTGCCTGGAAACTCTTGAAGAAATTTCGGTTGAAGGAAAAGAGCTCTTTCTGGAAGCTGGGGGTGAGAATTTCACCTATATCCCTTGCCTGAATGACGAGGATCGCTGGATTGAAGTGATCCGAACCTTGTGCGAAGAGCAACTACAACAATTTTATTTCCTTTAGTTTTGAGTATATTATTGCACGATTCTTTAGAAAATTAGGTATTTTTGTAAACTATTTAACGGATATGAATTATACACTTATTAAAGATTATATAGACCTGTTGCAGGAGTTCGAAAACGAAACCGCGGCTTATCCTGAATTATATCCGGGAACAGTTCAAGGCTTTAAAGCTTGGATTTCTGATAAGGAGAATACAGAACAGAATAATAATCCCAAAGAACCCTACTGGGAAGGCAAAGAGAATGGAAGAACAGCCGAAAGTGCAATAAGTACATTGCTTGTCCATCTTAACCGGTATGCTAAAACCTATTCAAAGTCTGCTATCCTGGACTCTGAATTTTCCACTCAGGAAGACTTTATCTATCTTATTAATCTGAAAGCTTTTGGTGAGATGACGAAGATGGCTCTTATCAAAAAAAATATTCATGAAAAACCTGTAGGGATGCTCATTATTACCAGACTTCTGCGTCAGGGACTTATTGAGCAAACAGATTCTGATCTAGATAAAAGAAGTAAATTGATCCGTATTACTGAAAGAGGACTCAAGATCTTGGAAAGCCAAATGAAAAAGATCCGCCAGGCTACCAATATTGTTGCAGGAAATCTTACTCACACAGAAAAGATGGAACTTATACGTATCCTTAATAAGCTGGATCGTTTCCATTACCCTATTTTTTCGCGAAATATTAATTCAGAGCAACTTATCAATACTGTTTATGATGAGTATACATTTAAAATTTCTTAGAATATTGCCTCTTATATCGTCTTTGTAGCATAAAGCATTCAGGTGAAAGGTTTTTAATTAAACTTACCCTATATCAATGATTTTTTTATCCAACTTATCCTATGTTTGCTCGTTTCCTTTGAAAAAGCCAATGATAGGAAATTACAGCTGTTAGATGATCCAAACAAAATAACGCTGCATATTGTGCAATATGCATTAAATTTGGTAAAGTAAATAACATTTCTATAGAGTAGCCCCTAGTTTTATATTAAAAATTGGATATAAATATAAAATGATTATCTGTTGAAAATTTTGCGCTTTTAGGATAGAATAATGAACTTACTCTAACACTCTAACACTCTAACACTCTAACACTCTAACACTCTAACACTCTAACATCCTCAAACCCTCAAACTCCCCCTAAAGCCCCTTGCTGCATAATAGGAATCTGCACCATTATGATACATAAATACCTTATTGTAACGTCTGTCACAAAAGATTGCACCTCCCAGTTCTCTGATGGAAGCCGGAGTTTGTACCCAGCTTGAAGTCTTTTGATCGAATTTTCCAAGTTCCTGAAGTTGGCGGTATTGTTCTTCGGTTAGAAGTTCAATTCCCATTTCAGAAGCTTTATCTATAACGTTGCTTTCAGGTTTGTTGGCTTTTCGGGAATTCCAGGCTTGATAATCATAGCAAAGACTTCTACGCTTGGGACTTTCGGGGGAGCAGTCGAAGAAGATGTATTCATCCGTTCTTTTATCATAATCTACAACATCAGGTTCGCCTTCTGTATCTTCCATTTCATGTAAAGACCATAGTTTTTCAGGGTTGGCTACCAACTTGGCCTGAATTTTCTCCCATTTCAGATCCTTATGGCGAGACATATTTTTTTCGAATCGAACTTTTATTATTTTTAAAAGTTGGTTGATTTGTTCTTGGGTCAGTTTCTTTTTCATATCAAATTTTGTTTTACAGTTTACTCTTTTGAATAGAGTTGATTTGTGATGTTGGAAATTGTAAAGGGGTAAATTTTGCTAATAGATTATTTAAGGAACAAAGATTTTGTTGAAGATAAATTTTTGATTTTTTTCTTAAAGATTTATTAATCAATAATAGTGATTTTTCTGTCTGCAGGTCTGAAATACCAGGAAATGAAAACCAGCACGAATAATAATACTGCCGGAAAAGTTCTGCCACCCGTGTCACCCACGATCAGATGGGAAATAACAGCTCCTGACATTACAAAGAAAAACCCGGCATAAGCCCATTCCTTTAAAAGAAGGCGTTTAGGAATCAGTATGGCAATAACGCCAAGGATTTTCCATATTCCGATAATGGTCATCAGGTAAGATGGATAGCCAAGGTTAGTGAAATTGAGCAGTTCATCTTTACTTTTCATCAGCTGGACAATTGCTGTAGAAACCATTCCCAGGGCCATCCAAAGCGTGAATATCCAATAGATGATCCTTGTTCTTTTTTGTGATTGTTGTGGTGTGTTCATGATTTGTTTTTTATAGTTAGTCTTTTAATCCTATTCCGTTCCTGATTTGTGGAATGCATTTTTCAATGCGGGCTTCACGGGTTTTAGACTGTTTAGCGGAGGAAAAATGGAGGAGGTAAGCTCTTTGTCTTCCAGGGGTTAAGGCTTCAAAAGCTTTTTTTAACGTGGAATCATTGTCCAGTTTAGATTGAAACTCGTCAGGCATTTCAAATTCTTTGGTTTTCTTCATTTCAACTTTAGCTCCTGATTCCTCAATTTCAACGGCTTCAAACATATAAGCTTGAATATTTTTTTCCAAATCAGCAATTTGTTGCAAGTCTGTAAAACGAATTTGTCTTGCAGCCTGTACATTTTCAGATTGCTGGATCAGGATCTGGTCCGGATCTTTCATTAAAGCACCTTTAAAAAAGAGAAGTGCGCAATATTCTTTAAATCCGTGAATTAAGAAAATATTTTTACCCTCGTAGGTATAACAGGGACAGCCCCATTTTAGATCTTCTACAAGTTCGGTGCTTAGGGCAATTGCTCTTAATTTTTCAAATTCTTCTTTCCATTGTATGGCTTTATCGAAGAAAAAATCAACTTTTTGATTCATGGGTTTTATGTTTAAGGGTTTGAGGGTGTTAGAGAGTATTAGAGTATTAGAGTATTAGAGTGGGAGGGTTATTGGGCTAGGGGAAATGAGGTGATTTTTACAATGTTTAGCCTGAAACCTATAATCTGCTACTTGCTACCTAGCTGTTTCTGCAAACGATTATGTGCCATATTAATGCCCTGTGCAAAAGGCATTTTCAAATGCTGATCTCTAAAATCTACCGATTTATAAATGGACTGGATGGTGATTTTGCTGCTGGTATCCGTTAGTTTTTCAAATTCTAAAAACTCGAACTGTGCAGGAAAAGGAGTGTTTTCCATCTGAAAAGTTCTTGTAATTTTCTCATTCTGAATAATTTCGTGAATGGTTCCGTTAGCACTGAAAATTACGTCACCCTGAGGGTTTGATGTTTCAAATCGGTAACTTCCATGCTGCTTATTTTCAAATTTTGTCACTTTGGTTCCCATCCATTGTTCGAAAAGTTCAGCTTCTGTATACGCCTTGAAAAGCAGCTCTACAGGAAGATCAAATTCTCTGGTAATAAAGATTTCCTGTTTTCCGTCTTCTGCGTGGATTTTTGTTTTAAGTTCCATATTTGGTGTTTTGTTTTGATTTTTAGAGTATTAGAGTTTTAGAGTATTAGAGTTTTAGAGTATTAGAGTGGGAGAGTTTGAATGTTTTAGGGTAAGAAATGATTGTTCTTTATTTATCTCTAATTATTCATTTTTTAAGTTTTGGAAGGCTTTCATGACACTTTCCAGTTTGTTGAATTTCTCATCCCACATTTGGCGGAATGGTTCTATAAAGTCGGCTATTTCTTTCATTTTATTGGGATTTAGGTGATAGATAATTTCTCTACCGTTTTGTTCTGATCTCAGTAACTCACATTCTGTAAGGATCTGGAGATGCTTGGAAACGGTTGGTCTTGCCGTATCAAAATTGGATGCAATAGCCCCTGCAGTCATAGATTGTGCCGCAACCAACATCAATATGGATCTTCTGGTAGGATCTGATATCGCCTGAAATACATCTCTTCTTAAATTCATTACGTCGTTATTTGACTACAAATATATATGTAGTTATTTAGCTACGCAAATTTTTTCTGTTAAATATTTTATTATTATGATTAAAATTCTTCATACTCTATGAATTTGCTAGGTAATTATTTGTTTTCTTAGTACATTAAATATTTTCACGCAGATTTTAGAAAGCATAATAGGAATCTGCTATATCAGCTTAATCAGCGAGCGATTTCTTAGTATATTAAATGTTTTCACGCAGATTTCGGAGATCACGCAGATTTTAGAAAGCATAACAGGAATCTGCTATATCAGCTTAATCAGCGAGCGATTTCTTAGTACATTAAAT
>NZ_PXUE01000004.1 GCF_003020585.1 Chryseobacterium aurantiacum | reverse complement strand
CGAACACAGAAGTTAAGCCCACCAGCGCCGATGGTACTGCGAAAGCGGGAGAGTAGGCCGCCGCCAGTTTTTATTTTATTTTTAAAGTCTCATGCAAAAGCATGGGACTTTTTTTGTGCCCCATGGTGAACCCAAGAGGCACCACACACACCGTATGCCCCACCTGCACAGGGAAGGCAACACCAAGATCAATCAAGGTCAATCATTATCATTATATTCACTGCCTGTCACTAGCCCCGATAGCAACGGTTACCCCGCAGCAGGGAAAAGGCCCACAAGGACAAGGCTGTTGGAAGCCTAGGCGCGAGGAGTATGAGTGGATAGCGGGATTAGGCTCCTGATGATGCTTCTTTTCTAAATAGTGGTTGGACAGCTTATTGATTGTCACCCCATAACTTACCATATTGAATTTCTAAAAATTACTTCTCTTTACATTAAAAAAATCACTAATATTGGAAATAAAAGCGAAATCCGAAAAGCTTTGATAGAGTAGGAACATCTAAAACAAATTAACCATGAAAAATTTAGTAAAAATTTCAAGAGAGAATTTAAAATCACTTAAGGGAAGCGGAGGACCTGGCTGTCCGGATGATCCGGCATTTGGAATGTGTTATCCAACGGGATGGCCCAACGGAATTTGTATGACTAAATATCAGTGTTGTATTCAAATTGGTCACCCAAAAGACTTTTGTAGAGAAGAATATTTATAATTAGCCAATATCTAAATCAAACTAAAACGGCTATCTCAAAACTGAGATAGCCGTCTTTTTATTTATAAATTTATTAATCAAATCAGACTTGAATAACTCCCAAGTTGAATTTCTCTGTAATAGGAGCGTGGTTAGCGGCTTCTATTCCCATAGAGATCCACTTTCTGGTATCTGCAGGGTTGATAATGGCATCAGTCCATAATCTAGCTGCTGCATAGGTAGATTCAGTTTGTTTTTGGTATTTTTTTGTAATGGTATTCAGAATTTCGTTGTGTTCTTCTTCTGAAATTTCTTTGCCTTGTTTTTTTAGGGTTGATTCCTGGATTTGTGCCAGTACTTTTGCCGCCTGAGCTCCTCCCATTACTGCCAGATCAGCCCAAGGCCATGCAACAATAAGTCTAGGGTCATAGGCTTTTCCACACATCGCATAGTTTCCTGCCCCGTATGAGTTTCCTGTAATAATGGTGAATTTTGGAACAACAGAATTGGAAACTGCATTTACCATTTTAGCACCATCTTTAATGATCCCGCCATGTTCTGATTTTGAACCTACCATAAATCCGGTAACGTCCTGTAGGAAGATTAAAGGTATTTTTCTTTGATTACAGTTGGCAATGAATCGGGTTGCTTTATCAGCAGAATCGGAATAGATAACCCCGCCAAATTGCATTTCACCCTTACCACTTTTAACCAGTTTTCTCTGATTGGCTACAATTCCTACAGACCAGCCGTCAACTCTTGCAGTGGCACAGATGATACTCTTGCCATAGTCGGGTTTGTATTCTTCATATTCAGAGTTATCCACAATACATTTAATAATTTCGTAGGTATCATATTGCTCGGCTCTTGACACGGGCATAATTCCGAAAATATTATCCGGGCTTTCTTTAGGAGGGAAGCTTTCTATTCTATCAAAGCCTGCTTTTTCAGTACTTCCGATAGATTTCATGATATTCTTGATTCTGTTAAGGGCATCTTTATCATCTTTAGCCTTATAATCGGTAACTCCTGAGATAGAGCAGTGTGTGGTAGCTCCTCCAAGTGTCTCATTATCGATGCTTTCTCCGATTGCAGCCTTTACAAGATAGCTTCCGGCAAGGAAAATGGAACCTGTTTTATCCACAATCATAGCTTCATCACTCATAATAGGCAGATAGGCTCCTCCAGCTACACAGCTACCCATTACGGCTGAGATCTGGATAATTCCCATAGAACTCATCTTGGCATTATTTCTGAAGATTCTTCCAAAGTGTTCTTTGTCCGGAAAAATTTCATCCTGCATGGGAAGATAAACTCCTGCAGAATCTACCAGATAGATGATGGGTAACTTATTTTCCATAGCAATTTCCTGTGCTCTCAGGTTTTTCTTTCCTGTAATTGGAAACCACGCACCTGCTTTTACAGAGGCATCATTGGCAACCACAATACACTGTCTTCCGGAAACATATCCGATAACAATGACAACACCACCACTAGGACATCCTCCATGCTCTTCATACATTTCATAGCCTGCAAACGCTCCAATTTCTATGGAATCTGAACCTTTATCAAGAAGATAGTCTATTCTCTCTCTTGCAGTCATTTTTCCTTCATCACGAAGCTTTTGAAGCCTCTTTTCACCGCCTCCTTTTTTGATCTCGGCAAGCAAGCGATTTATCTCTGATAATTTTAATCTGTTCTGATCTTCTCGTTTGTTGAATTCGATGTCCATAGAATTTTCAATTTTTTACGCTTAAAGATACTATTTTTATGAGGAATATGAATTGGAAGTAAAACAAGTGTTTAATAGTTTGGTTATTAGTAAATTGTGAAATTTTTAACAAAAAAATATTTTCAAATAATTTATATTTTTTCTAACTTTACATAAGAGTAAGAGCGGAGATATTCTCTGCGAAATACTCTGTTCCTAGTTTATTTTTTTAATAGTTTATTATTTGAAGGCCCTGAAAGTTTAACCAA
This sequence comes from Chryseobacterium aurantiacum, assembly GCF_003020585.1. Classification (GTDB taxonomy): domain Bacteria; phylum Bacteroidota; class Bacteroidia; order Flavobacteriales; family Weeksellaceae; genus Chryseobacterium; species Chryseobacterium aurantiacum. Next base: position 377,209 of record NZ_PXUE01000004.1, on the reverse strand, counting down.
TTTTCAGGGTTTTTTTATGATCCAGTATTCCTAGTAATATTTCCTATATTCTAATATAGTAAGATTGGTGACAGGATTTTTATACTTTGTATATCTCTTGAATAGAATAAATCCCAGTTTTTCCGGAATTTGTTTGCTGGCTATATTTTCTTCATCTACAGGATATAGAATATATTTAAAAGTAAAATTATTTTCTAGAAACTCAATGAGAGCTATTATGATTTCAGTTCCTAATCCATTTCCTTGAGAATTCTTTTTTAACCAAAGTCCCAGCTCAATAGATTCTTCTGTTATATTATGAATGCCACAGCATCCGGTAAAATCTCCATTTGAATCCAGAGCAACCATTACCAGATCTGTATTTTGTAATAAGTTTTTTTTTGATTCTTCAACAAAGCTTACAATATCATTTCTGCTACCTTGTGGGTTAAAGGGCATATATCGGGTGACATCACTCGTAAAATGCTCTAAAATATCATCTATATAGGAGTCTTCAACAGGCTGCAAAGTGAGACGCTCAGTTTTGATTTTTATATTTGGATTTAACATCATATTCTTAAAGGAAGAGTGTTGTTTTTCATTTCTTTTGAACTGTTTTTTCAGAAAATTAACAGAATAAGGTATCCATTAGAAAGAAAAACGATTAAAAAACTTTATTTATCACTTTTTTATTAATGTAAATTTATATTTTTTGTAAGATTTATAAAAGTCTATGTGTAAATTTGCATGTTAAAAAATTAAAGAAGATAGGACATGCAAAAATTAGCACTTTTCAGATTGCACTTAATAGTATTTTTATGGGGATTCACTGCAATTTTAGGAAAACTGATTCATGCCAATGCCCATATTCTGGTATTTTACAGAATGCTCTTTGCAGCTATTTTTCTTTTTGTATTTATCAGGGTGTATAAAAAGGAAAGCATTAAGGTTTCCAAAAAAATATTTTTTCAGCTGGCGGCCATAGGTCTTGCCATGGCGCTCCATTGGTATTGTTTCTTTTATTCTATTAAAGTTTCAAACGTTTCTATTGCATTAAGCTGTCTTTCTTTATCTACTCTTTTTGCCTCGATATTAGAACCTATTATTTTTAAAAGAAAGATCGATGTATCGGAAGTAGTAATGGGAACAGTGATTGTTGCCTGTATTTTATTGATTTTTAAAACAGAATTTCATTTTAAGGAAGGTATTATATATGGAATTCTCTGTGCTGTTTTTGGAACTATTTTTTCAGTTTTCAATGGTAAAATGTTTGGTAAGACAAGCTCAGGGAACATTATTTTTTACGAAATTTTCTGTGGTTGGTTCATTTTAATGTTGTTTTATCTGTTCTCAGGTCAAATTTTTCAAATGAATGAAATAAACTATAGGGATCTGGCGTTAATATGCTTGTTGGCCAGTGTTTTTACTGCTTTTCCGATGCTGGAATCAGTGAAATTGATGAAGTATATATCGCCTTTTACTCTAATTTTAACAGTTAATTTGGAACCTGTTTACGGAATTATACTAGCTTTTTTTATCTTTGGGGAATCAGAACATATGAGCCCGATATTTTATATTGCTTCAGCTGTTATGATACTGGCAATCATTGTAAATGGATTAATGAAAGCCAGGAAAACAAAAAAACTTTAACTAGCATCAATTTTTATGATGAAAAAATATTTTTTACTTGCATTTTCACTGCTCTTTGGGCTGTCTCAATCCCAGATTATCAGGAAATATTCCAATGAATTCTTAAATATCGGAGCCGGGGCACGAGGACTGGCAATGGGAGGAGCTGTTATTTCCAATCAGGATGATGTATACTCACCAATGTGGAACCCGGCAGGTTTAATGTCTATTGAAAAAGACTGGCAGGGAGCTGCAATGCACGCTGAATACTTTGAATCTATTGCTAAATATGATTATCTGGCGTACGCTAAGGTATTGGAAGAGGGTGTTTTTGGAGTTTCAGTGGTGAGACTTGGAGTAGATAATATTTTGAATACGACCCAGATGATTGATTCTGAAGGGAATATTGATTACGATAAGATTACAAAATTCTCCCAGTCCGACTATGCGGCTATACTTTCTTATGCATTCCGACCTGGTGGAAATCCTAACTTAGATGTAGGGGTAAATGCAAAAATTGTTTATAGAAATGTAGGGAAATTTGCAAACGGATATGGTTTCGGATTTGATGTAGGTGCCATCTATAAGGGGGAAAACGGATGGAAATTCGGGGGTATGGTAAGAGATATTACTACTACGGTTAACTTCTGGAGCATCAATCAAAAGGAATTATCAACAGTAGTGAATGGGGAAGAGTTTAACCCTGCGCCAAAGGATAAAATGGAACTTACAATGCCTAAGCTTAATGTGGGAGCAAGTAAGTTATTTGAAATCAATAGTAGTGTATATGTGTTACCAGAGGCAGGGATCAATGTAGATTTTGCAAAAACAGCTTCATTAATTTCTACAGATTTTGCAAGTATCAGTCCTTATGCAGGAGCAGAATTAGGGTATCAGAAAATGATCTTTGTGAGATTGGGGATCAACAGATTTCAGTCTATTACAGATATTGAAGATTTAAAGAGAAAAGTTTCCTTCCAGCCTAGCGCGGGTATTGGGATCAGGTATAGAGGACTTACACTGGACTATGCCATTACCAATTCAGGGATAGGCGGGTCTAATTTTTATTCTAATTTCTTCTCGCTTAAACTGGATATGGGAGCATTCAGAAATGATTAAAATGACGAAAATGAAAAAAATATCGATAATGTTGTTGGCGGTATGTTCAACAGCTATTTTTGGACAAAAAGTTTCAGACTATAAATATATATCTGTTCCGGAAAAATTCCAGACATTTAAGAATAATAGTTATGGTTTGGAAGCTTACTTATCAAAAGCTTTAAAAAGCAAAAGTTATGTGGTTCTGCCTGCAAATGTAGACCAATGGCCATCAGAGGCTAAGGATAATTCTTGCAATATTATTACTGCTGATGTTTTGAATGATAAAAGCCTATTTACAAATAAAGTAATAGTACAATTTAAGGATTGTAATAACAAAATTATTCTTGAATCTAAAGGACGTTCCGACATAAAAGAATTTGAAGAAGGTTTTCCTGATGCATTAAAGCAGGCATTGGTAAAAGTTGGTGTTTCCAGCCCAACAGAGATGCTTCCAGCTCAAACACAGGCTTCAAATGCTACCAATACTGTTCAGAGTTCAGCTGTTGAAAAAACGACTTCATCAGTTTCAACAGTAGCAGCAGTAGCAACAACTGCAAGCAATTATTCTAACGGTAAAACAGATTTGCAGAAAATACAAATTGATGCTAATCAGTTTATTTTGGCAAAATCAGGAAGTTCAGTACCATTTGCTGTTTTTAAAACAACATCCAGAAAAGATGTATTTATTGTAAAGCTGGCTGACGGAAATACTACCATAGGCTACTTTGAAAACGGGAATATTGTAATTGATATCCCACAGGCAGACGGAAGATATGTTAAAGAAATTTTTTCTGCGAAATAGATAATAATTCTTTACCCGATATAAATAAAATAAGCTCTTGAAAAAGAGCTTATTCGTTTTTAATATGTTGATGTGTTTTTTCTCTTTTTAAGACATGTACATTCGTATTTCAACGTTGTCATGTAATAATGCAGCCATTAGTAATAAAAAAATGTATTTAAAATAAAGGATATTACCAACGGGTATTATAAATGGTAAATTTACAAAATGAGAATTTTTTTCATGGTATTATTGCTTTTGATTAATAATACTAATTTACGAAAAAAATATAAATAACACTATTATTTAATATAAATTTTAAAATTATTTACATTTCATTGTTTTTTATGTGTTTTTTTAAGGGTTTTTAAGTATTTGTATCTCTTATTTGGGAAATAAGAGTGTGATGAATGATTGATGCTAAAAGTTCAAATATTTGTGAATAACTTACCCGTAAAATTTAAATGATCAGCCATTGGTATTGAAAAATTCCCAAATCACCTTAGCTTTACTTTTTCCTAAAATCTCTTCTAGGGTTTCCAAATTCGATTCTTTAATTCGTTTAACGGATTTAAGCTTGGATAGTAATAATTCAATGGTTTTTTCTCCTACACCTGGAATTTCTTCCAATTCAGATTTTATGGTAGAATTTTTTCTTCTTGTTCTGTGATGCTTTACCCCAAAACGGTGAGCTTCATCCCGCACTCTTTGCAAAATCTTTAAGGTTTCAGATTTTTTATCAAGATACAATGGAATAGGATCTTCCGGGAAGAAGATTTCTTCAAGCCTTTTGGCAATACCTACAATGGTTATTTTTCCATAAAGTCCTAATAACCTTAGGCTTTTTACAGCGGATGATAACTGTCCTTTTCCTCCATCAATAAGTATCAGCTGTGGAAGATTTTCACCCTCATCCAGCATTCTTTTGTAGCGGCGGTAGATAACTTCTTCCATTGTGGCAAAGTCATTAGGGCCTTCCACTGTTCTAGGATGGAAAATTCTGTAGTCAGCCTTGCTTGGTTTACCATCTTTAAAAACCACACAGGCAGAAACAGGATTCGTTCCCTGAATATTTGAGTTATCAAATCCTTCAATATGTCTTGGTTCTACAGGCATTCTGAGCAGTTTCTGCATTTCAGCCATGATTCGGTTGGTATGTCTTTCCGGATCAATAATCTGCACCTGCTTCAGTTTTTCAAGACGATATTCCTTTGCATTTTTTTCAGAAAGCTCCACAATTCGCTTTTTATCACCAACCTTAGGAACAATAAGCTTCACATTCGGAATTTCTACAGAGAGGTGGAAAGGGAGAAGAACCTCCTTTGAATCGGATGAAAATTTCTGTCGGATTTCAATAAGGGCTTCCTCCATGATATCTTCATCTGTTTCTTCCAGAATTTTTTTGATCTCTGTGGTAAAGCTCTGAATGATATTTCCGTTTCTTATCTTAAAGAAGTTAATGTAGGCGGCAGTTTCATCACTGGTCATTCCAAAGACATCTACATCATCAATATTGGGGTTTACAACGGTATTCTTGGCCTGATAGTCTTCTAGGATATCCAATCTCTCCTTAATGATCTGAGCTTCTTCAAACTGAAGATTAGAAGCCAGTTTCATCATTTGATTAACCAGATATTCCTTTGCTTTTCGGAAATCTCCCTTAATGATCCCACGGATGGAATCTATCTTTTCATCATATTCATCCTTGCTTTCAAGATCCTCACAAGGACCCTCACAGTTTTTGATATGATATTCCAGACAGACCTTATATTTTCCTTCGGCTATTTTGTTGGGAGCAAGATTCAGGTTGCAGGTTCTGAGTTTATAAATATGCTTAATGGTATCCAATAAAATCTTTGCAGGACGAACCTTTGCATAAGGACCATAATATTCAGAACCATCCTTGATTACATTTCTGGTCAGAAAAATTCTTGGAAAATCTTCATTTTTGATACAAATCCAGGGATAAGTTTTATCATCTTTCAACATCACGTTATAAAACGGCTGATGCTCCTTGATCAGATTATTTTCCAGTAAAAGGGCGTCGTATTCGCTGTTCACAATTGTTGTTTCCAGACGCTGGATCTTACCGACCATTATTTTAATTCTATACCCGGATAGATTTTTATTGAAGTAGGAGAGAACCCTCTTCTTTAAATTTTTTGCCTTTCCGACATACAGGAGCTGTTCGTTTTTATCATAATAACGATAAACGCCGGGTTCGGATGGTAAGGTTTTGAGCTGTAATTCTAAAGAAGGATTCATATAACAAAATTAAGGAAACTTTCCTTATTAAAAAGAAGAAAACCTGCAGGAAGATCTACAGGTTTTAATTCAAATATTTAAACAGATTATCCGTTTGTCATCGCAGTGTATTCGCTGATAAGAAAGCTGAAATAATCCCATTCAACGGAATTTTTAGGGTATTTTTTGACAAATTCAGAATTATCACCAAAAAGAAAATCATAATTGTCCTCGAAATCATCCTTGTGAAGCCAAATAATTTTATCTCCTTTTTTTACATAATAGGATTTGATAACGCCACCACCAAGCTGTGGAGATCCCATTACGGAAAAACCTGTTGTTTCTTTAGCCCTTGGATCATGGTATACAGAAATGATATCATCAAAACCAGGATTGATGACCTGCATTAGAAATTCCTTTTCGTCTTTTTTATTCTTTAAAGAAACCGTTTGGTTTACAAAATAAATTCTGTCGTTGTTGGTATTTTTCGTTAGTTTCTTGGTGCTGTAATTTCTGATGTTCCCCATGTACTTTGAAACCTTCATTATTTTTTCTCCGTTGCTTGGATAAACATACATTTCACTGATCTGATCAGCATTAAACTTTGCTGTCTTTTTAGTAATACTGTCTTTGATGGCCACCTCATAAATTTGCCCCTTTTTTGTTTCGATGCTGTTACAGAAGCCTTTGTGAGAACTCCCGTCTTTTAGAGTAATGGTTGATGTTTTTTTAGGAGAGGGTGTATTAAAGCCTTCGTTGAAGAGATACATCTCCATTTTTTTGATATCTTCTTTGGAGTATTTTACTTTCTGGGCGAAAGTTGTGGTACCTGCAACGCATAAAGCAAGCAGTAAAGTTTTCAGTCTCATGGATTATTGTTTTTAATTTCGGTGCTAAAAATAGTAAATTAAATTACTTCTTTTCATAAAAAGATAGAACGATGAAATTTAGTTTCTCCAGTTATGGTTAAATGCGTAATTTTAAGAAAATTTTTTAGAAATGATATACGGAGTAGATGTCTTTACTTTCCATGATGTTCTGGAAATATGTAAAAAGCCAAATAAAGCCAAGCTGAATAAAGCGGCCAAAGAACAAATTTTAAAATCTCAGAGAAACGTACAGAAAATAGTAGAATCCGATAGATGTGTATATGGGATTAATACAGGATTCGGACCATTGTGCGATACTAAAATATCAGCTGATGAAACAGCTCAGTTACAGTATAACCTTATTATTTCTCATGCAGTAGGAGTTGGAAAACCAATTGATAAGGAACTTTCCAAAATTATGATGATTGCTAAGGTTCATGCCCTGTCAAAAGGATTTTCAGGGGTTTCCTTAGAAGTGATTGAAAGAATGATCCTGATGCTTGAAAAAGATATCATTCCTGTAGTTCCTGAGCAGGGTTCTGTAGGTGCTTCCGGAGATTTGGCTCCTTTAGCACATCTTGTACTGCCTTTATTGGGATTAGGACAGGTTTGGGAAGGGGATAAAGTTTCCAATACGATGGAAGTATTGCAGAAAAATAATCTTGAAGCATTGACTTTAGGTCCAAAAGAAGGGTTAGGATTAATCAATGGAACACAGTTTATTCTGGCCCATGCGATAAAAGGACTTGAAAAATTTGAATATTTATTGGATCTTGCAGATGTAACTGCAGCAATGAGTATTGAAGCATACAGAGGTTCGGCAAGCCCGTTCAAAAAAGAACTTCATGAGATCAGACCTTTCGCAGGAAGTAAAAAAGTAGCTGCAAGAATGCTGAAATTTTTAAAAGGATCAGAAAATATGCAGGCTCATGAAGATTGTGAGAGAGTTCAGGATCCTTATTCCATGAGATGTGTACCACAGGTTCACGGGGCAAGTAGAAATTCTTTTGAACACCTGAAAGGAATGGCAGAAACAGAACTAAATTCTGTAACAGATAACCCAATTGTACTAAGTGCCGAAGAATCTATTTCCGGAGGAAACTTCCACGGACAGCTGATGGCTCTACCTTTAGATTACGCAACATTGGCTGCTGCAGAATTAGGAAATATTTCAGACAGAAGAAGCTATTTATTATTGGAAGGAAAATATGGTCTTCCAAGATTATTGACAGAAAGCTCAGGATTAAACTCAGGATTCATGATTCCTCAGTATACTTCCGCAGCTTTGGTTACTGAAAACAAAACATTATGTTTCCCTGCATCTGCAGACTCTATTCCAACCAGTTTAGGACAAGAGGATCATGTTTCCATGGGAAGTATCTCCGGAAGAAAATTCAATCAGGTTCTTGGAAATCTTGTCAATATTCTATCTGTTGAATTAATGTTTGCAGCACAAGGGCTTGAATTCAGAAGACCGGCTAAGTGCTCTAAATTGATTGAAGAAAACTACACTATTCTTCGTTCTAAGGTTGCTAAACTTGAAGACGACAGATTGATCGGACAGGATATGCTAGCCATTGCGGAGCTTATCAATGAAAGAAAGTTTGTTGTAAACTAATCAAAAATAAAATGAAAAGCTTCCGAAAGGAAGCTTTTTTGTTTACTGTCACCATTAAACTTTAATTAAAAAATGAATATACTTAGAACAGATTCTAATCATCCGGATTTTCAAAATCTTGTTAAGCACCTTGATGCAACTCTGGCAGAACATAATGGAGATGATCATGAGTTCTTTGATCAATTTAACAAAATTGATACAATTAAAAACTGTATCGTTGTATACATTGATGAAGCTCCGGCTGCTTGTGGGGCTTTCAAGGAGTTTTCAATGGATACTGTAGAGATTAAAAGGATGTTTACAAATCCGAAATTCAGGAAAAAAGGACTAGGAACCACCATTGTAAATGAATTGGAAGACTGGGCGAAGGCATTAGGTTATAAAAAAGCAGTACTGGAAACTTCCCAGGATCTGAAAAATGCGATTTCTGTTTATGAAAAATGTGGCTTCTACAAGATTCCTAATTATGGTCAATACATAGGTGTTGATAACAGTGTATGCTATGAAAAAAGAGTAGGATAGTAAACTTGAAATTTCAATATAAAAACCAACAAGAATTAAGAATACTTTTTAATTATAAAAATATTGCTATTTGGGTGAGTGATCGTTCCTATTCTCTGTAGGGAGCGGTTTTATCACATTATTCTTTTTCCTTTTCTTTAAAATAATATAAAGCATAAGAGTTTGGTTTCTAACAGGTAATTAATATTCATGTAATGCTAAATTCATTTTTTTTAAATTTGTAATTCCCGCTAAAGTGTTATATTGTGGCTCCAACCAAAATTATAACATATGAAAAAAAGTGTATTCTTCCTGGCATTATTTCTTGCCTTAAACTCTTGTACCACAGGGGAACTTCAAAATGAAAATCCAAATATTGAAGTAACTCAAAAAGGTCCATTGACAGAAAAACAGATCAATGAAAGAATTAACCAAGCCATTAAAACGGATGGAGCATTCAATTGGAAAAATGAATCAGATCATTTTCTTTGGAGTGCTGTTTTTCATGGAAATAGAATGGTATCTGTAGGGTTTGGTTCATCTAAGGATGATTTTGACAGAAGTAAGTCTCCGGATAATCAGGCAATGGAAAATGAAATTCTATCTGTCATCAAAAAATATGAAGGAGTAGAAACCGCAAGATTTCTCCTTACCACAGATAAGTATCTTAATCAGATGGATGTCATTATTGACAAGGAAGAAACTTTGACAGCTCTTCGTCAAATGAAGACCATCCGTTATGTGGAGCCGGCAGACTATCACTATTTTGAAAATGAAGCTAAGTTGAATACAGCAGGAAGATCTTCTGGCAGCGGTTCTTCCGGATGTGGTTTCTCATCAGCCACATTAAATGCGGTAGATTATACTTCTACCACTCCAAGTGCAAAAATTCCATGGGCATTTACAAAACATAATATTCCTGAAGCGTGGGGCTATAGTACCGGAGCGGGAGTAACAATAGGTCTTATTGATACCGGCGTTTCTCCAGAACAGACCTTATTGGGAGGAAGCTTTAATAATGGAGCTTCATCAGGAAGAACAATCAGTAAAGTAGGGGCTTATAATTCTGACGGCTCAGTGGATCAGTGCGGGCACGGAACAAAAATGGCTTCTGTAATGACCGCACCAAGAAATAATGCAGGATTGCCTGTAGGTGTAGCTTATAATGCTAATTTAATTGCCTACCGTGCTGCTGAGAATGTTGTACTAGAGACTTCCAGTGAGCAGAATGGAGTGAAAACTGCATTTACGGATCTTGGGAATAATACCAATGTAAAGATCATATCCATGTCAATGGGACATATTTTTTCCGTAGGGAAAATTGAAGATGGAGTGAAGTACGCCTATGCCAGAGGAAAATTGATTTTTTGTGCAGGGGGAACTTCTACCAGTTTTACAAATTTTGTAGGCGTTATTTTCCCGGCATCAATGTCCGAAACGCAGGCAATAACAGGAGTGAAAGAGGGTACTTCCAATCAGAAGTGTGATGTTTGCCACTCCGGAAGCCAAATTGACTTTACATTCCAGATGGAAAGAGCTTCAGGAAGTACGGTTCCGGTTTTAAGCTATTATAACGGACAGGCAGATTATGTAGGTGGATCTTCAGTAGCTACTGCAGCTACCGCAGGAATTGCGGCTTTGGTTTGGTCCAAAAATCCATCATGGACAAGAGATCAGGTCCTTAATAAAATGAGACAGGCAGCAACCTATTATCCAAATGTGAATTCAAGCTATGGGTACGGAAATATAAATGTTTTAAAAGCAGTACAATAAACATATTCTATATAAAAGAAAAGGAAATATCTCCACTGAGGTATTTCCTTTTTTTATTTTTTTGAAAAATATTTCTTTAGGTTTCTTAACCAATCCTTACACTTGTCATACTAAGAGAACCACCAATAAGTTCATCATTAAATAAGGTGAGTTCTTCGGACTGATCCTTCAATCCTAAAGTATAAAGTAATGGCAGATAATGATCCGGTGTAGGAATAGCATATTGCAAGGATGTTCCCTGTTTCTGATAATCAATAATATGCTGGAAATCACCATCCAAAAGCCAGTTGTTGGTTTTCTCTCTGGCTTCTATAGCCCAGTCCCAGCCAGCGCCTACCGTATTGATGTTTTTCCAGTCGATTAAACGTAGATTATGAACAATATTTCCACTTCCGATGATCAGAATACCCTTTTCACGAAGCTTGTTCAGTCTTTTTGCCAGATCATAATGATACTGCGAGGGCTTTGTATAATCAATGCTTAACTGGATTACCGGAATATCTGCATCTGGATACATATGTTTGATGACAGACCACGCTCCATGATCAAGGCCCCAGTTATGATCTTCTTCCACATCTATAGGAAGCAAAAGTTCAGCTGTTTCCCTGGCTAGTTCAGGATTTCCGGGAGCAGGATATTGCACATCAAACAATTCCTTAGGAAAACCATAAAAATCATGAATCGTTTTAGGCATTTCCATAGCTGTCACAAAAGTTCCCTCCGTATACCAATGTGCAGAAATACAAAGGATGACATTCGGTTTTGGAATTTCACTTGCTGCTTTTCGAAATCCCTGTACAAACTGATTTTCTTCAATGGCATTCATGGGAGAACCATGTCCAAGGAATAAAACCGGCATTCTTTGAGTATTTTTAAAGCTCTCGCTTATGTTTTGCAGATCGTTGAGATTCATAAATAGCTTTATTAATAAAAAAATAAAAGGTTCAAGGTTTTAGTAAAAAATCCCTGAACCTTTCAAAAAGTATGTTACAAATTATACTTGTTTTACAAACTGTAATTCGCCAGCAATTTTCACATCATCACTTACCATTACACCTCCTGCTTCAAGAGCTGCATTCCAGTTAAGCCCAAAGTCTTTTCTGCTAATTTTCCCTTCAAAAGAGAAACCTGCCTTTGTATTCCCCCATGGGTCTACATTAATTCCTCCGAAATCAACATCCAATGTTACTGGTTTTGTAATCCCGTTAATGGTAAGGTTTCCTACCACCTCATTGTTTAATTTCAGAGACTCAAAAGTGATTGTTGGGTGAGCTTCAGCATTGAAGAACTCTGCAGACTTTAAATGATTATCTCTGTCTGTATTATTAGTGAATACAGAATCTGTCTGAATGGTTGCAGTAGTTTTTGCATTTGCAAAAAATTCATCTTCAGCTTCAATTTCAGCAGTGAAAGTTCTGAAGCTTCCTTTTACATTAGAAATCATCATGTGTTTTACTTTGAATGTAATTTCACTATGCGTAGGGTCTAGGTTCCATTTTGTTGCCATTGTATTTTGTATTTTTTGTTATTATTAATGATGCAAATTTAGAACAGAGAGAGTATACAAGTCATTGATATAGGATAAGAAATGCATGTATGCTTCAAATTCCATCCAATTTTAAGCTTTTTATTCACTTTTTCCTGTTATCCATTGATCTTTTTAGGCCAATTTTGAATCTGTGTGTCCGTCTAATAATCCTCATAAATTCTAGTATTAAGGTAAGAAATAATTTTTATCAATACATTAATCCTATTTTATGAATGTTTTATTTTAACGTTTCTTAACGGATGATTTTTATTTCTTATTTTTGATGGATTCAATTTTATACAATGAAATTACATAAATTTTCTTTATTGATGCTTGTTGTGGGTAGTTCAGCATTTGCCCAAACACAGAAATTTACGATGGCGGAGGCTGTAAATGGAATGAGAACCAATCTTGCCGTGAAAAATATTTCACAATTTTCATGGTCTACAGACGGGAAATCTTACATCCAGGCAGTAAAAGGTGGATATCTGGCAACAGATTTAAAAACAAATAAACAGGACACTCTGGTATCCCTGACGCAACTGAACAGGCAGTTTACAAACGATAAACTGAAAGCTGTTCCATCTATCAGATTTACGGGAACATCCAATGGATATTTCAATACAGGCGGTAAAATGTTCTGGATAGAAAAATCAGGAACCGACTGGAAAGTAAAGAATTCTGTGGCTGTAGATCAGGACGCTGCCAATGTGAAAATGTTTGGTGACGGGCAGACTTTTGCCTTTACAGCAAAGAATAATTTATTTGTAAATAAAAACGGAAAAACCATTGCAGTAACCAATGAAACCAATGAGAATATAATCAGTGGTCAGGCCGTTCACAGAAATGAATTCGGAATTGATACAGGAATTTTCCCTGCTCCAAATTCTGAAAGTGTAGCGTTCTATAAAATGGATCAGACAATGGTTGCAGATTACCCAATTATTGACTGGTCTGTAACGCCAGCCGTTAACCATAACATGAAGTACCCAATGGCAGGGCAAGCTTCACATCAGGTAACATTAGGGGTTTTTAATATCAAAACTCAGGCAACAACTTTTCTGAAGGTTGAAGGGGAAAAAGATCAGTATTTAACAGCTATCACGTGGAGTCCTGATTCAAAGTACATCTTTGTAGGAGTATTAAACAGAGGTCAGAATCACATGAAGATGAATCAATATGATGCTGCTACCGGAACATTGGTGAAGACATTATTTGAAGAAACAGACAGTAAATATGTTGAGCCACAACACCCGCTTACATTCTTCCCAAATTCAAACACCGATTTCATCTGGCAGAGTCAGAGAACAGGGTACAATCATTTATTCCATTATAATCTTGATAAAGGATTGGTTGCTCAGATTACAAAAGGAGACTGGTTGGTAACCGATATCTTAGGATTTAATGATAAGAAAAAGGAAATTTTCTTTACTTCAACAAAAGAAACTCCTTTGGAAAGACATTTATATAAAATCAACTGGACGAATTTTAAAATGCAGAGGCTAGACAACAGTGAGGGTATGCATACAGGAGTTCTAAGCAGTGACGGAAACTATTTATATGATGCTTACAGTAATGCAAATTCTCCGAGAGTAGGGAATATCATTAATACAGCCAATTTAAAATCCACAAATATCCTTACCTCTGAAAATCCATTGAAGAACTATCAGAGACCTGAAATTAAAAATGTAGAATTAAAAGCTGACGATGGAACTCCATTATATGGTAAAGTGATTCTACCGACTAATTTTGATCCTAATAAAAAATATCCAACCATTGTTTATCTGTATAACGGGCCGCATTTACAGTTAATCACGAATAGCTTCCCGGCTTCTGGAAATCTTTGGTATGAATATATGGCTCAAAACGGATACATCATCTTTACAATGGATGGTAGAGGGTCTTCCAACCGTGGGATGAAATTTGAACAGGCTGTTTTCAGAAATCTGGGAACAACAGAAATGAACGACCAGATGAAAGGAGTAGACTACCTGAAATCTCTTCCATATGTAGATGCAGAAAGAATGGGAATCCACGGATGGAGTTTCGGAGGATTTATGACAACAAGCTTTATGCTTCGTAAGCCTGATGTATTTAAGGTAGGTGTTGCCGGTGGACCGGTAATTGACTGGAGCATGTACGAGATTATGTACGGAGAAAGATACATGGATACTCCACAGGAAAATCCTCAAGGATACGCTGCTGCTAATCTTTTGGATAAAGTTCAGAACCTGAAAGGTAAATTATTGATGATTCACGGTGCACAAGATGATGTAGTGGTATGGCAACATTCCATAAAATTCATCAAATCAGCAGTGGATAATGGTGTTCAATTGGATTACTTTGCATATCCTGGACATCCGCATAATGTAATTGGAAAAGACAGAGTTCATCTGATGCAGAAAATCACAGATTACTTTAATCTGTATCTGAAGAAATAATAATATAATCCAGTCTATTTTAGGCTGGATTTTTTGTTGTTGCTAATCTTTTTGGAAAAGGAAAAGACGTAAAATTATTAAATAGGTTATGTTGTAAGGATTATAAAAACCAATTCTTCCTGAAAATCTTCGACTTTCTTGCGCCTTAAAACAGTGTAAAGATAAAAAGCCTTGCGTCTTCGCGTTTTCCAACAAAAAGTATCATTTATATAAAACAGTATTTCCGATCTTAACAAACATCAATGTTTTTGATTTTTCATAGTGGTAATTTTGTATGACTAAAATCAACAATATGGAATTAGGAATAGGAATGTTCGGAGATTTGGCTTTAGACCAATCTACCGGAAAATATAGAGATGCAGGAACCAAGATTCATGAAATATTGGAACAGGTAAAATTAATGGATGAGGTGGGTATTGATGTTTTTGCGATGGGAGAACATCACCGTCCGGATTATGCAGTTTCATCCCCTGAAATGGTATTGGCAGCAGCAGCAAGCATTACAAAAAATATAAAACTGGCAAGCGGTGTTACAGTATTAAGTTCATCAGAACCTGTAAAAGTTTATGAAGATTTTTCAACACTGGATCTCATTTCCAACGGAAGAGCAGAAATATTTGTAGGACGTGGAAGCTTTATTGAATCATTTCCATTGTATGGTTATTCATTAAACGATTATGAAGCTCTTTTTGATGAAAAACTGGAGTTGTTATTAAAAATCAATACTGAAGAAAACGTAACCTGGTCAGGAAAACTTCGTGCACGCATGGAAAACCAAACTGTTTACCCAAGAGCAAAAAACAACGGTAAAATTTCTATTTGGAGAGCTGTTGGAGGAACTCCGCAATCGGTCCTAAGTGCAGCACAATTGGGAATGCCTTTAGTGGTAGCAATCATTGGTGGAATGCCAATTCAGTTTAAGAATCTAATTGAATTTTATAAACAGGAATATCAAAAAGCAGGGCATGATGTTTCCAAAATGCAAATTGCCATTCACTCCCATACCTTTGTGAGTAATGATCAAAATGTGGTAGACGGATATTTTAATAACTACAAATCCCAGATGGATAGGATAGGAGCTTCCAGAGGTTGGGCTCCTTACACCAAAGCGCAGTATGATGGAGGAAGAAGTAAAGATGGTGCTTTATTTATTGGTAGTCCGGCCGAAGTAGCAGATAAAATTGCTTATATGAAAGAAATTTTCGGGATCACAAGATTTATCGGGCATATGGACATTGGTGATCCTGCTCATGATATCATGATGAAATCAATTGAGTTATTTGGGGACGAAGTAAAACCGATGATACAGGAATTATAAGAGAACCTGATATATTTATCAAAAGTCACAAAAGTTTTTACATCAAAGACCTTTGTGACTTTTGTAGTTTTAAAATAGATGTTTATACACGCTCAATTAAGCTTCCTCTTTCCTCATCCTTCACGATATTCAGGGCAGCAGGAATCTTTTCTTTAAGCTCTTCAACGTGAGAAATAATTCCCACAATTCTGTTTTCCTTCATCAGATTTGTAAGGG
Organism: Chryseobacterium aurantiacum; assembly: GCF_003020585.1. Taxonomy (GTDB): domain Bacteria; phylum Bacteroidota; class Bacteroidia; order Flavobacteriales; family Weeksellaceae; genus Chryseobacterium; species Chryseobacterium aurantiacum. Next base: position 361,211 of record NZ_PXUE01000004.1, on the reverse strand, counting down.
TTTCAAATACAATATTAACTGATTCGGTATCCTGCGTTCCGAAGCCTTCATCTATAAAAAAGAAATTCTTATCAGCCTGTGCATTAGACTGAACACTTTCTGCCAACGCCAGTGCCAGACTTAATGAAACCTGAAAGGCCTGTCCGCCCGAAAGTGTTTTTACACTTCTGCTTCTGCCTTCGTTGAGGTAATCAATGATCTCAAAGTCATTATTTTCATTAAGCTGAAGACTCAGTTGATTTCTCGTCATCCTGTGGAACCGGACATTGGCATGATCACACAATTGTCTCAGATAAATAGACGAAACATATTGTACAAAACCGGCTCCCTTGAATAGATTCATCATCAGCTTCAGATTTTCGGAACGTTTTTGAAGTTTTGCAAGATCTTTCAGCAAGTCTTCTTTTTTCTTGAATTCCTTTTCCAGACGCTCTTTTTCAGCGGTCATGGTGACAACGGAATCATTGATTTTCTTCAATTCAGTTTGAGTTTCGCCAAACTGTTTTTCAACCAAAGAGAAATGCTCACCATCAAAAGACAATCCTTTAAGTTTCAATTCCAGGCTTTCAATCATTTTCTTCAAGGCTTCAAAATCAATTTTAAACTGTTGAATTTTAGCTCTCACTTCCTGAATATTAATTTCCTCCTGAAGAAGATGTTCAACTTCCTTAAAATCTGTAAAGTTTTGTTCATTTAAAGCTTTACCTATAGCATTCTGATTGGTAGAAACCTCTTTTTCAAGTTCTGTAATCTGTTTTTCTGATTGGCTGACAATGGCTTTTTGCTCTGCAAGTTTAGGAGCAAGATCTTTTTCCTGTTGAGAAGCCTTTTGATAATGTTGCTCCGTTTCAGTATTGGCTTGGGCCAACTTTTGATAAGCTTCTTCAATTTCCGCTACAGCTTTTTGTTCATAGGTATTCCATTCCAGAATTTTCAGATTAGAACGGCTGATATTAATCTGCTCTTGTTTTGTTACCTCCTCAAGCTTGAAAGTTTCTAAAGCGTTTTTATATTTTTCTAAAACCTTGTTCTCCTTTTCTAAAGTTTCACGTTCCAGGGCAATACTCTTGTCAATCTCTTCGATCTTTTTTTCCAGAGCAAATGAATCTGAACGTTTTTTCTCAAAATCATTCTCCTGATCCGGGCTGAATTGTTTCCAGATAAAACGCTGAATATGTTCTTCAATATCCTTTTGGATCTGATGTAGGCTTTTTTGTTCTGCCAAAAGCTGTTCCTCAAAAATCTTTCTCTTATCAAGAATTTTTTCAATTTCAGTTTCCTGCTGTTGAATTTTCAGGATTTCTTTTTCAATACCTAATATTTTCTCCTGAATTTCCTGTAGTTCAGTATTTACATCATGAAACTCCACAATATGAGGGTGTTCCTGAGAACCACAAAGCGGACAGGCCTCACCATCATGAAGTTCACTGGCAAAGCGGGAAAGTTCCTTTTGAATTTTTAAATGATCCAGCTTCTGAGAAAATTCCTTTTTATTGACCTCCAGTGTTTGTTTTCTCACATTGAAATCTTCCCTAAAGTTTTCATGAAGTGAAAAGGGTTTTAATTCTTCAGAAATCAATTGTATCTGTTTCTGATGCTTTTCAATCTTTTCAACCTGATCCTGTTGTGATTTTTTGAAGCCCTTTTGTTGGATAAACCAGCTTCCCACATTGGAAAGGAGAGCAGAGTCAAGCCTTTGCCCTTTTAAAACATCAATACTCTTAGAAAGCTCCGTAATCCTTTTTTGAATAACCTCCCTATGAGCATCTACTTCAGCAACTTTCTCAGAACCTTTTTGAGTTCTGTCATTAAGGATCTTAATTTCCTCAGAAAACTTCAAAATCTGTACGATAAGATTCAGATCGTTTTCCTGTATTCTGTACTGTTCCAATGCCTTGAACTTGGGTTCCAAAGCAGTAAGCTGTTCCTTTACAGTATTAAAGACAATTTCAGTCTCCTGTAAAGCTTTTATTTGAATTTCTCTTTCACTTCTTTTTTCAGTAATTCCTTTTGAAAGTCTGTTTTTCTCAATAATTAGAGGATTGAAAATTCTGAAAGTACGGTCATATAACTCAGCTTGGGCTTCCAAGGCATCTATTTGAGGTTTTTGCTCAGAGAGTTTATTGAATTTTTCTTTATTTTGGCTTAAACTTTCAAAGTCAGTTTTTAAGTTTTTTAACTGTTGATAAGTCTGGGAAACCTTTTCGAAATTTTCATTTATTTGATTCAGTTTTTTTTGTTCCTCTACCAAAAGTTCTTTCTGAAGCTGAATTTTCTCTTCATTTATTTCTTCAAAACCTTTTAACTGTCCTTCCAGCTGATCCAGCTCGGATCTGTTTCTTGCATGTAAAGCTGAAACATTATTCTGAAGATCAAATTTCTGAAGATTAAAGATCTCCTTCATCATATTGGTTCTGTCTGCAGCACCCAATTCAAGGAACTCTTTGAACTGACCTTGCGGGATAATAATGGTTCTTTTGAAGTTGGAATAGCTTAAACCAATTATAGTTTCCGCATTGGAATGATCCAGGGGAATCCATTTCCCATCAATATTCTCATAGAATGTAACCGAGTAAGGTTTTACATCCTCAAATTTTTTAGAATTTCTTCTAAAATCTCTGGTAGCGCGAAACAGCTTATTTTCATAATTAATAAAATCAAATTCGATATAAGAGCTGTTTGATTTTAAATTCATCATGTTGTAAGCCCTTTTATCACGCATATTCAGACGTTCAGTTTCACCATATAAAACAAACGAAATAGCTTCAAGGACCGATGATTTTCCGGAGCCCACCGCACCAAAAATACCGAATAGCCCAGCATCCGTAAGATTTCTGAAATCAATTGTCTGGCGTTCCTGATAAGAATACAGACCTTCAATCGTTAGTTGAATAGGAATCATGGCTTAGGTATTTAAAATTTCGTTAAACAAATTCATTAATTCTTCATTGGCTTCCTGACCATTATTTTTCGATTTAAAATAATCCCTGAACAATATTTCTATATCCTGATTTAAATTAATTTCATGGTTTTGCTCCTCACCAGATTCCTGATTTTTCACTTTTGGGATCAGATGAACAATTCCATTATGGGACTGATAGATCAATTTTCTTTCATCGGCAGTTAAGAAAGTCTCACTCTCTAGGGTAAGTTCAATAAATGTATTCGGGTTTTCCTGCAGCCATTGAAGGGTCTCTTCCACCGAGGTAAAGGTTTTTCTTATCAATGCTCTTCCATTTTTTAAGGCAATCTTCTCATAAGAAACTGCTTCTCCTGGTTCTGCATGGATTATAGAAATATATTTCGTCTGTCCGGCTTCACTAAAGCTGTAGCATAGGGGTGAGGATGAATAAATGACAGGCTTTTCCTTTGTACCGATATTTTGAAAGCCATGCAGATGTCCTAAAGCAGTATATTGAATCTGTTCGGGAATACTGTCTGAATAAATAAGATCGGCATTTCCAATTTTAATGGGTTTTTCACCCTCGGGTTCCTCCAGTATGGCACTTCCTTTCTTGTTCATGTAAAGATGTGCCATAAGAAGGTTGACTCCGGCTTCATCACAAAATTGATCTGCAAGGTTTTTCCAGGTTTGAGAAAGTACGTTGTTGATCTCCTCCTCCTTGTTTTCTCCAAAATATTCTTTTAAACGGATTTCATTAGCATAGGGAGTGTGAAGTATTCTTAAAGGAAAACCCATATTTTTGATCTCCATTTCTATAAACCCCTCTTTTGAATTTATAATTTTAAAATATTCAGTTCCAAAAGGAATAATCTCTGCCTTTGGATGTCCTATCAAAATAATTCCGCATTCCCTGGCCAAAGGATCAGGTGCATTGATGAGGTTGGGAGAATCATGATTTCCGGAAATAGCAATCACGGGACGTTGACCGTTTTTGGATAACCGTTTTAGGGTTTTATAAAAAAGCTCAACAGCTTCAACGGCCGGATTAAAATTATCAAAAAGATCGCCGGCAATAAGAATAAGGTCAACATTTTCTTCATCAGCAATCACAATAATCTCTTCCAGTACTGAAACCTGCTCTTCCAGTCGGGAAAAACGATCCAGTTTTTTTCCTAAATGCCAGTCGGCGGTATGCAGAATTTTCATAAAAAGTTGATCATTGTTTATTATCGCTTTCTTTTGCTTTAAAATCTTCCAGAATCTGTTTTAAACGTACTTTCCTTTCTGCTTCTGCATTTTGTATTTTACGTTTTTTCTGGTCAATTTGCTTCTTGTTTTTTTTTCTGTTTGCGTCGTTATTTTTGCTCATATTGGTTTGTAACGAATAATTTTTTACTAGTAAAAATAGCTTCATCAAAAATAAGAAACAAAAACACAAGGTTGAACATATATTAATCATTCAATTTATAACCAGAATAAATCTTTTCCAGGTAGAATTATTTTATTAGTATTTTTGATGAAAATTAATATCCATGAAATTTTTTTTAACATTTTTATTTGCACTGTTAGGTGTATGCATCAATGCTCAGAACCTTGAAAAACTATCAGAGAAAGTAACAGAAGAAGGTATTGCATTGTATCGTAGTGAAATGGCAAGTTGGTACGGAACGGATGTAGTAAGAGAAAATTATAAAAACATGGAAAATATAGGAGGGTATTTTTCATATTTAGACGATGTTCCTAAATGTATTTTCTTCTCCAAACAAAATAAAGTGATTGCAACAATTTCTTTTCCTACCAATTATGATCCTAAAAATGCAAAAGTAGATTTGTCAGAAAGAGATTTTACTCCCGTTGAGACGGATTATTTTACAATCAGACAGAATGCCCTTACCAGAATAAACAATGATACGATTTTTAATCGTTATAATAATACAAACTTTAATTTGGTACCTATTATTAAGAAGAACTCTAAAAAGGTATATGTTTTAACTGGAGCTTCTGTAAATAATGTAGTAATTTTTGGAAATGACTATCTATTGACTTTTAATAATAAGAATGAAGTAGAAAGTGTTGAAAAATTACATAAAGGAATAATTGTACATAATATAGGTGATGGTACTATGGGAGCAGATGCAGGTGGAGTACATTCACATGTTTTGGATAACTGGCAGCAAATTACTCCAACTGATATTTGTACACTTATGTTATATCAAAAACATACTGGATGGGAAACATATACCACGGTTTCTAAAAAATATGCGAGTATATGGAACAATAAATCTAATAAGGCATTTATAATGAAAACTAAAAACTTTAAGAAGATAGCAAATTATCAATTGGAGAAAAATAAAAAATCAGAAAATAAAGATACTCAAGATTCAAATAAATAAAGATTAATAATGGAACAACAGTCCAAAGATCCTCTACACGGAAAAAGACTCGATGCCATCCTTGAAGAATTGGTAGAATACTACGAAGGATTTGAGAAACTGGGCGAGCAAATTAATATCAAATGTTTCACAGACAACCCAAGTATCAATTCGTCATTGAAGTTTTTACGAAAAACAGACTGGGCAAGAGCGAAAGTTGAAAGTTTGTATCTGTATGTTTTAAGGCAGAAAAAACGAGATGAAAAAAAACATTAGAAATTAGAAATCAGGGTATTGCTTAATATTTTTCTTTTAGCTTTTTCCTTCTAATCAATAATTTCAAAAATCATTATATTTGTATCATTAATCGTAAAAAACATTACGACAAAAAAAAGAAAATATGACAATTGAAAACAATCACGTTGTAGCTGTAAAGTATATCCTTCACACAATTGAAGCAGATGGAAGTAAAGTTCTTGTAGAAGAAACAACAGCTGAAAATCCATTCACATTTTTATATGGTGTAGGAATGATGATTCCAAAGTTTGAACAAAATATCCATGGTTTGAAAACTGGTGATAAAGTAGATTTTATTATTCAACCTGAAGAAGCTTATGGTGAAAGACAACCAGATGCTATGACGCAATTGCCGATTGATATGTTTAAGGAATCAGGAATTCCTCCAATCGGAGCTATTTTACCTTTATCTGATAATGAGGGTAATAACTTCCAGGCATTTGTGGTAGAAGTAACTCCAGAATTTGTAGTAGCAGACTTCAATCACCCAATGGCAGGTAAAGTTTTAGACTTCCAGGTAGAAGTTTTAAACACACGTCCAGCGACAGAAGAAGAATTGTCACACGGTCATTCTCACGGAATTGACGGTACAGACGCTCACTAAAAAATAATATAAATGTCCGATTCTTTCGGACATTTTTTGTAATATCAATTGTTCTTATACATTTTAAGACAAAAAATAAACCACAGAAGTTCTGTGGTTTATTTTTTTATAAGGTTATCATAAAAATGCAGGAAGTGGTGTATACGTATTATTCCGCATCATATTCCGTAACGTCAATGAATGTAAGAAACCATTTTGCTCCAATCTTGGTCATAATAAAACGAAATCCGTTGATAGGCGCCTTTTCCTTACTATTTTCTGCAAGGGTTACTCCAACCACATTTTCAGGATTAGAATTGATCTTAAAAATTTCCTGATCCTTTATGGAATACTGAGATAAAAAATGGTCAGCATAATCATTCACTGCATTAGAGCTGAACTGAACAAATAATCCTTCTTTTATCCACTTTTTATTCTTCAGGTCATATGCAAAATTAGTATCAAACTGTATTGGAAATTGATTTCTGATGTTCCATGATTTTTGAATGTACCCCAAAGACATATTGAAGTCCATATCTTCATTTAAAACAAAGCCCAGATCACCACCACTTTTGTAAAGGACGCCTAAGCCATATGTTTTATCTACATATTTGTTGATAAGATCTCCGTTTTTAGTCTGGAAACCCTTTAAAATATCAGTAACAGCCTGAGAAATTTGTTTTTTGTCATCAGCAGTTTGTGCACTCACGAAACTAAAGCTGCAGAATAGCAGCAATAATGTATAAATAATGTTCTTTTTCATCATATTAATCTAAAAATTCACCTGAAACATAGTACCAGCGTTCATGCATTTTCTGGAAAATAGAAAATTCGTGGTGGAGCTGTGGATGCCCGTCCTGATCTGTATAATAAGCTTTAAATTCTACCTGGTTTAGGGCAGGGGTCCGGACGATTTCCAGTTTTGTCCATTCATTGATTTCTCCCCACTCCTGAAGATCGTGTTTATTGTGAAGTTTTCGTTTTCCGGGAAGCGTAGTTTCCATCAAATATTCACCATTGGGAATTGCAAAAGCAGAGAATCTGGAACGCATTAAGGCTTCTGCGGTGGGAGCGTGTTTTTCTCCTGTGTGGTAAGGCTTACAACATTCTTCGTAGGGTTTTCCTGAACAGCAGGGACAATTCATCTTTTTTATTTAAAATTTTGGTCCACAAAAATAGTGATTATCAATAGAAACAGGCTTTAACCTATTTGAAAATAAATAAAATTTTTAACCCAAACTTTTTCTTTGTAGATTTTTTTATTCAATCCACATTATCACGGAATTACCATGGATACATAAAAAAAGAAGCACCCTTAAAAGAATGCTTCTGATTGAATTATTTTATAAAACCTCTGTTTCTTAATAAAGGTTTGATATCCGGATCATGTCCTGTGAAATCTCTGAATGCCTGATTAAGGTCCACGGAATTTCCTACAGAAAGAATATATTTTCTGAAACGGTCACCATTTTCTCTTGTTAAACCACCGTTATTTTTAATCCATTCCCATGCATCATTATCCAATGTTTCAGACCATAGATAAGCGTAATATCCTGCAGAATATCCACCTCCCCAAATATGAGCAAAATAAGGAGTGTGATATCTTGGAGGAACTGTCGCTAGTGTGAATCCATGATTAGTCAAAGATTGTTTTTCAAAGTCCAAAACAGGAATCAATTGACTTTCATTCGTTACAGAATGCCAATCCATATCCAATGCTGCAGCAGAAATTAATTCTGTAGTCATATAACCTTGGTTAAAAGTTGCCGCTTTTTTAATTTTTTCTACTAAAGCTTGTGGAATAGGTTGTTTTGTTTCGTAATGAACTGCATAATTTTTCATAACCACAGGATCTAACGCCCAGTGCTCATTAATCTGAGATGGAAATTCCACAAAGTCTCTAGGTACATTAGTTCCTGAAAGGGATGGATATTTCTGGCTTGCAAACATTCCGTGGATGGAGTGACCAAATTCATGGAAAATGGTTGAAACGTCATCATAGCTAATTAAAGACGGTTTTCCAGGAGCTGGTTTCTGATAATTATAACAGTTTACAATTACAGGTTTTGTTCCCATTAGATAAGATTGCTCAACGAAGTTACTCATCCATGCCCCTCCGTTTTTAGAATCTCTTGTATAGAAATCCAGATAATAGATGGCAATAGATTTTCCATCATGATCGAAAACTTCATAGGTAACTACATCAGGATGGTAAACAGGAAGATCGGTTCTTTTCTTGAACGTCAGCCCATAGAATTTTTCAGCAGCGAAGAAAACTCCTTTTTCCAGAACGGTAGTAATTTCAAAGTAGGGTTTTATTTCGCTTTCATCTAGATCAAATTTTGCTTTTCTTACTTGCTCAGCATAGAAGTTCCAGTCCCAAGGCTCTACCTTGAAACCTCCTTTTTGTTGATCAATAAGATTCTGGATATCCTGTGCTTCACGTTTAGCGGTTTCCACTGCCGGAGTTGCTACCTGATTCATTAGTTTAGTAGCTGCTTCAGGAGTTTTTGCCATTTGGTCCTGAAGTTTCCATTCAGCAAAATTCTTTTTACCTAAGATCTGAGCTTTTTTAAGTCTAAGCTTAGCCAGTTTTTCGATGGTTTCTCTGGTATCGCTGGCATCTCCTTTTTCTGCTCTTGTCCATGAAGCTTTAAACAACTTTTCTCTGCTTGTTCTGTTTTTCAGGTTTTGTAAAAGAGGTTGTTGCGTCGTATTTTGTAGAGCAAGAAGATATTTTCCTGGTTGCCCTGCTGTTTTAGCGTCAGCTGCAGCCGCTGCAATTTCGTCTGCAGAAAGTCCGTCCAATTCTTTTGCATCAGAGAAGAATACGCCTCCTTGCTTTCTTGCTTCCAATAATTTATTGGCATATTGAGTAGAAAGGGAAGCCAGTTCCTGATTGAGCTGTTTTAGTTTTTCTTTATCTGCTGCAGAAAGATTAGCTCCTGCAATTTCAAAGTTTTGTTTATAGTATTGTACTAATCTTTTGCTTTCAGAATCAAGACCATCTTCTTTGATGGATTTAATTCTTTTATAAAGGTTTTCATTCAGGTACATTTTATCAGAATGACCTGCAAAAATAGGAGCATATTCTTCATCCAAGGCCTGTAAAGTAGGGTTGGTATTGGCACTTGTCAAATTAGAAAAGACAATTTGTGTTCTTCTCAATACTTCTCCACTTTTTTCCAATGCTACGATTGTGTTTTCAAAAGTAGGAGCTGCAGGATTGTTGGCAATTTTTTCAATTTCAGCAGAGTGCTGTTTTAAGCCAAAATCAAAAGCAGGTTTGAAGTGTTCGTTTTTAATTTTATCAAACTCCGGAGTTTCATACTGAAGCTTGCTTTTCTTCATAAAAGGATTTGAAGATAAAGATGGATCAGGGGCAGGAAGTTCCTGTTGAGTATCGGTCTGTTTCATTGTAGTACAAGATTGATTGAACGCCAAGGCAGAAATTAATAATACCGATGAAATATTCTTCATAAAATAGTTGTTATTAAAGTATAAAGATATTAAAAACTTGCTTCACAGAAGATATTTTGCCTGATGTATTTAAGAAAATGGAGTAATGGTCATCTATTCCTAAATTCAAATTGTACAGAATTATGGTATTTCTCATACTAATGTAATATTTTTCATAATTTAGTTGTTATTAAATTATATATTAAAAAAATAACCTATAAAAGAAATAAATATGAAAAAAAGGACTCTTTTTATTTTATCCGCCTTAGTGGTATTAGCCTCATGCAATGAAAAGCATGAGAAAAAGAACAGAGAAAAAAGCGGCTGGGTAGAGAAGGTAATCAATACGGAAAGTGGGCCAATACAACAGAAAGAAGTCAATGGGGATTTTGATGAAATTCAGGTTTCCCAAGCTATAGATGCAGAAATTATAAAATCTGAAACAGAGAAAGTAGTAATCTCAGCACCTCAAAATATTATCAATGAAATTCTTGTAGACAATAATGGTGGAAAGCTTCATATTCACTATAAATCAGGAATCAGGGTGATGAATGTTCATAAGGTAACCGCTAAAATTTATACCAGGGATTTTACAAAGCTGATCGCTGAGTCAGCAGCAAGCATTCGTGTAAAAGACAAGTTCACTCAAGAGAAGACTACAGTTGAAGTATCAAGTGCAGGGAGTATTTCTGGAGATATGGAAGCTAACGAGTTTACTATTAATGCAGACAGCAGCAGTAACTTTAGCGGAAAAGTATGGGCTGTAAACCTGGGCATTGAATCTTCATCAGGATCAAGTATTGATATTTCAGGAAAAACCAAGAATGCAGATGTCAACTCCTCTTCAGGCAGTAGTATCTCAGCAAGAGATGTGATTGCAGATAATGTGGAAGCTGAAGCATCCAGTGGTGCAAGCATTCAGATAAGTGCTGTTTCTTCCGTGAGAGCCGAAGCATCTTCAGGAGGAAGTGTAGATATCACCAAAAAAGGAGAACTTAAAAATATCACCAAGGATGAAAGCAGTGGCGGAAGTGTAAATATTCAATAAATTAATCTTGGGATTCTTCCTCATCTTCTTCATTAGATGGGGATTCTTCCCAATTTTTATTATCAAAATTAAGGTTATCATAAGCCAATAATTCCTCCTCACGCTGGAGGATTTCTTTTGTGGTAAATAAAGCAATATCATTATCTTCCTTTGTTTTTGCCAGCTTTCTGATAGATGCTCTGTCTATGGCCATAAATCTCTGCCCAAGTCGTCTTGCTGCATATTTTCTCATACCGGTCTCATGAAGCACATCCACGGCCATATCCACGGCAGTTCCTAACGTTTCTCTATAGATATGGTTGATGCCGTTGTTCAGGTATTCATAGGCATCAATTCTGTTTTTCGCTCTTACAAATATCTTTACATCAGGATAATGCTCACGAACAAGTTCTGCTATAAACATATTATCTCCGGAATCATCAAGACATAAAACCAAAATTTCTGCATCTTCAATCCCGGCAGCCCTTAAAATGGGGATTCTTGTGGCATCACCATAATAAACCTTAAAACCATAGCTTCTCAATAACTTCACACGATCCGAGTCTCTGTCCAAAACTGTAGCTGAAATTTTATTAGCTTTTAAAAGACGTCCTACAGTACTTCCAAAATGCCCAAAACCTACAATAATGATTTTCTTTTGGCTTACATCGCTATCCAGAATATTATAATCATTTTCTCCTTCAGGAATTTCCTTTATGAATTTTGAAGTAATAATTTTATCATTAATAATCAGAAGAATAGGAGTGACACACATCGTTATGGCAGTTACAGCCATCAGTTGTGCATTCAGTTCAGGGCCTAAAAGATAAAGGTCTGAAGCATAATTAATCAGTACAAAAGCAAATTCTCCTACCTGCGATAGGGCAAATGCATAGAACAGACTCTGCGGAGTATCTATTCTGAAAAATTTTCCGATAGCATATAAAACCACAAACTTTACAGCCAGCACTGCAAATACAGTACTAAAAATAAATAAGGGATCCTTTTGAATAATATTAAAATTAATAGTAGAACCAACACTGACGAAAAAAACAGCCAACAACAACCCCTTAAAAGGATTGATCTGCGCTTCAAGCTCATGTCTGAACTCGCTGTTGGCAAGCATTACCCCAGCAAGGAAAGCCCCTAATGCAGGAGATAAACCAATAACGATCATTAGTTCAGATACTCCAATAACTAAAAATAGGGAAGAAGCAGTGAGTAGTTCTGCCATCCCCGATTTTGAAACATAGCGCAGAAAAGGTACAAATACATACCTGCCCAGCAGGATCAATAAAGCAACTCCAAAAATGACGGTTCCGGCCTGAAGCCATTCCGGAAGTTTTTGTATCAGGATCTGAATTTCATTATCATGATGCTTCGCTTTGTAATTGGCAATAATGGGAAGTATAGCCAAAATAGGAATCACAGAAATATCCTGAAATAAAAGGGTAGAGAAAGAAGCTTCTCCAGCCGTTGTTTTAAAGTTATTTTTTTCCTGTAAAGTCTGTAATACAATTGCGGTGGAAGAAAGCGCGAAACACATCGCTACAGCAATAGCCTTGTCTAACCTCCATCCTACGCTAATGAATACTACAAATAATAATGATATCGTGAGAAGCATCTGAGTAAGTCCCAATCCCATTATTTTTTTTCGCATCTCCCAGAATTTCCGGGGCTCCAGTTCCAGTCCTACAATAAATAAAAGCATAATGACTCCAAACTCGCTGGCGTGCATAATGTCATTCACATTATTTCCTGTAAGCCTGAGTACATAAGGACCAATAATGATTCCTCCTAAAATATAACCAATTACAGAACTTAATCCCAATTTTCTGGCCAGTGGAACCATAATAATGGCTACACCCAGAAAAAGTAGTGTGTTCATCGCTAAGCTAGACTCCATATGCTATTGATTGAGTAGTTCTGTAAACTCTTTTTTATGTAAAATAATATCTTTTTTAGACAATTTATTGGCTTCGTACACAATCTTGATGTGTTTGATGTCTGCCTTGAAAACCTTTAATGAAACAATCAATCCACTTATCAATTCATCAACCGAATATTGATAGGTTCCGTCTTTACTAAATGACCTTTCCTTTCCTCCGGTTGTTACCAGAATGTAGACTTCCTTATTTTCCAGTGGATTTACTTTTCCGGGTTGCAGCCAATCACGGTCAAAAACTTCATCTATCCACAATCTTAATAGGGGAGGCATTCCAAACCATATTAATGGGAATTGAAAGACAAATCGCTCATAGTTGGCCAAACGTTTTCTTTCTCTGAAAGCAGCAATATGAAAATCAGGATATTCTTCATAAAGATCTCGTAAGGTATAATGCTGGTGACGAACGTAGAAATTGATAAGCTCTACATTAGAATTGGAGTGCTCCAGGTAAGGGTGTGCAAATACAACCAACGTCTTCTTCATAATCCTGTTTTCAGTAAATATACTGAAAAAATATTGAATAAAAGATAGGTTTTGTATGGATTTATTAATTTTTTAATATGTGAAAGTTGATTTAATATTAATTAAAATCAAAGAAATGGTATTATTTTAAGTTTTTAAATAAAAAATCAGGTCATTGAGACCTGATCTGTTTTATATATGATTATAATTCTTGTAAGATTACCATCCGCCGGAAGCACCGCCACCGCCGAAACTTCCACCGCCTCCAAAGCCTCCAAAACCGCCGCCTCCGCCTCCGGAACTTCCACCACCAAAGCCTCCGCCTCCAAAGCTGCCAGGGAATGGGAAGAAGCCACCAGGGTAGTTTCTGCGTCCTTTGCGTGTAATGATAACATCATCATCGTCATCATAATTTCCACCGCCGCCACGTCCGCCGCCACGGTTACCGAAAAGAATAGCAATAATGATAAAAATAACAAAGGCTATAATGACAATTTTAAGAGCGCCTCCATCGCCGGAAGGAGCTGTAGTAGCTTCTGGTTTGAATTTCCCCTGAACAGCCTCCATGATTGCTGAGGTGCCACGATTAATACCATCATACCAAAGCCCTCTTTTAAAATTAGGAGTCACAATATAATCCAGAATCTGGCCTGCTACTGATGCCGTAAGATATTGCTCTACGGCTCTTCCCTGCTGAATAGACATTGTCCTGTCTTCTGTGGCTACAAGGAAGACCACTCCGTTATCTACTCCCTTTTTTCCGATTTTCCATTGCTGACCAAACATTGTGGCTAGAAAATTAACATCTTCTCCTTTGGTAGATTTGATGATAATAACCTCAATCTCTGTTGAGGTGGAATCTGCAAACTTAATCAGTTTGTTGTTAAGCGCATCTTTTTCCTGTTGAGAAAGAAGACCTGCTTCATCAAAAACAGGGTATAAAACGGCTGGTTTTTCGGGAATGGTATATTGTGCTGATACAAAAGTGTAAAAGCAAATCAATAGAAATGAAAATACTATTTTAAGAGAATGTAATTTCATTCGGGAGTTGGTTTGGGTTTTCTCCTTCTACAGGAAAATATTTCTTTAGTTCAATGCCTGTTTCCAGAATGGCACTTTGTAATGCCTTATAATAATTACCCTTTGCAAATTCAGCAGTGATATAGTCATGCAGGTGGTTCCAATAGGACTGATTTACTTTTTCATGAATTCCGGAATCCCCGATGATAGTCAGGTATTTCTGTTCGAAATTGATATAAAAAAGTACAGCATTTCTATCGGTTGTTTTGTTCATACAGAGTTCCCGGAAAACTTCAAATGCAGTTTTTGCAAGATTGCTTTCAGTGTTAGAGTCAATATGTACCCTGATCTCTCCTGTAGAGTGATCTTCTGCTGACTGAATCGCTTCCACAAGGGAAGCGATCTGTTGATTTGTAAGGTGATTACCCATTATTTGAATACTTCAGGTGCCTTTTGAGCTCCCGCTTCAGCTTTGAAATAAGGTTTTTCTTTAAAGTTGGTGAAATTCGCCAAAATATTATTTGGGAAAGTCTTAATAGAGGTGTTGTAAGTCTTTGCTGCATCATTATAATAAACAGTCTCTGTTCTGATGCTGTTTTCAATGGCCGTGTACTCTCTTTGGAAGTTAATATACTGCTGATCAGCTTTCAGATTAGGATAAGACTCTACTACAGCCATCAATCTGCTTAATGCTCCGGATAATTCTCCCTGTGCAGCCTGGAACTTTGCAATATCAGCATCGGTCATATTGGTAGGATCTACATTGATGGAAGTTGCTTTGGAACGTGCTTCTACAACCTGAGTTAAAGTTTCCTGCTCAAATTTTGAATAAGATTTTACTGTTCTTTCCAAATTAGGAATAAGATTCGCTCTTTTCTGGTATACAGTCTCTACGTTCGACCATTTTGCGTTAACCGTCTGTTCTTTGTCTACAAAGCTATTATATCCGCTTTTTCCCCAAAAGAATAGAACTGCAACAATAATAAGGAGGGCTATACCAATTGTTCCGGCGCCCAAACATCCTTTATTTTTCATAGTTTATTTTTTTTTAATTTTTTGTGCTAATCAAATATACAAATTATGTGCTAATTTTGTAAAAAATTATATTTGAATGACAACAATAGTGGTTGCAATGGGAGAGAAGAACGAAATTGGTTTTGAGAACCAGTTGCTTTGGCATCTTCCTAAAGATTTAAAACATTTTAAAGACCTTACTTCGGGGCATCCGATTATTATGGGTAGAAAGACGTATGAGAGCATTGGGAAGCCACTGCCTAATCGTACGAATATTGTTGTTTCAAGAAAAAAAGACTGGTTTGAAGAGGGAATTCTTATTGTAGGAAGCCTTAAGGAAGCTATGAAATTTGCCAAAAAGATAGATGAAGAAGTTTTTGTCATTGGTGGTGGTAATATCTATGAGCAAACCATGGAAATGGTAGATAAACTTGAAGTTACCTTGGTAAAGGCAGATCTGAAAGCAGATACATTCTTTCCGAAAATAAATGAAAAGATCTGGAAAAAAACAAATGAAGTATGCCATGAAAAAGACGAAAAAAATGGATATGACTTCTGTTTCCAAACATTCGAAAAGATTAAGAGCGAATAGTTATGAGAATTCTAACCTCTAACTTCTAGCTTCTAACCTCTAATTTTTTTATCTTTGCACTTCTAAAATTTAATAATGAATAAATACATAAAAATTGCAGTAGCAGCACTTCTTATCCTTTTAGGACTTTACATGATGATTTTCACAAGAAATCTTGGTTGGGGAATTGTTATTTTCCTTTTGGCTGCATTTCCAATTTTACTTTTCTTTAAAAATGAGTATATCCTTTTGGCTTTCTGGCAATTGAGAAAGCAAAATATGGAGAAAGCTGCGGAATGGTTAACAAAAATCACTAATTATAAAACACAGCTTCACCAATCTCAATATGGGTACTTCCATTATTTATTAGGCTTAACACAAGCTCAGGATCACCCGACAAAAGTAGAACCTCTAATGAAAAAAGCCCTGGAATATGGTTTGAATATGAAGCACGACAGAGCGATGGCTACTTTAAATCTTGCAGCAGCAGCTATTTCTAAAGGAAGAAGACAGGAAGGACAAAAATTACTGGAAGAAGCAAAAAGATTGGATAGTGCTGGAATGATGACGGATCAGATCAAAATGATGAAAGATCAGCTGAAAATGCCAACAATGCAGAAGCATATGCACAATCCTAACATGAGACAAAGAGGAAGATTCTAAGAAATATCCTATACAATATAAAAGCCCTGAATTATTCAGGGCTTTCTTTTTTTCTTATTTGGAGTTGGTTGAGCCTGGAAAAAGAGTTTCTTGGATAAAGATTTTCTCTAAATATCAGTGATTGTTTCTCTTTTTTAATAGGCTTTAAGTCCATAGTTTACGAACATATCTTTTATGAACTACATTTCCGAATTCTGATCATAGCCATAAAATTTAGGCATCTGCCAGTGGTATTTCACAGCAAGTGTTCTGATAGCAACAATGAGCAGAATCGTAAAGATCTGTACAAAAGTATATGATAATGGAGTATATTTTGTCATTAATAAAAATGAAGCTCCTCCCACAATACATGCGGTAGCATAAATTTCCTTTCTGAAAATCAATGGAATTCTGTTAAGTAATATATCCCGAATAATTCCCCCAAAACATCCGGTAATGGTTCCCAATCCGATACAGATTAAAGGATGAATGCCGGCATTCAATCCTTTTTGTACACCAATAATGGTAAAGAGACCCAGTCCGAAACTGTCGAAAATAAATAAGGTTACCTTAAAATTCTTTTCAAGAGATTTGAATACCATGGAAAAGATACTGGTAACCAAAATCAGGATGCACATCAAAAGATCATGCATCCAGAACACAGGAATGTCCAGAAGAAGATCTCTTACAGTTCCTCCTCCTACAGAAGTTACAAAGGCAATAATGAGTACGCCGAACGGATCAAGACGCTTTTGCATGGCTGCAAAGCTACCTGACATGGAAAACGCAATGGTCCCAAGGACTTCTATGGCAAAATTGAACTGTTCATGCATATAATATGAGTAATAAATAACGAGCAATGAGTAATAAAAAGTATGCCACTTAAATTTGAAGTAATTTAAACTTATCGGTAGTCATAACTTTTACAAGCTCTTCACATTCTAATTTTAAATGTAAAAAAAAATTCCGGACTTATGTATTTCAGTTCATCAATTTCTTTAAAACAATATAAATTTTAGCAAATTTTTCCTTTTCAGATCTTACTTTTGAAACGGCTAGCAATTAGCAGCTACAGAAGTTGATGACCTGATAGTTTGTTTTCTTAATTATTGAAATATCATCAGAATAGGGCAGCAATGAAAGTGTTCTAATGATGACAATAGAAAAATTCTTAGCTCTTTCACTGAAGACCCGATTAAAATCCATACCTTAAAATTACTTATTGCTCATTACTTATTTTTCCACTCTCACAGAGTCCGGAACCATAAGTTCGTATTCTCCGCCATGGGTAATGATCTCCCTTACAATGCTGCTGCTGATAAAGGATTTTCCGGATGACGTTAATAAGAATACCGTTTCCAGTTTCTTGTGAGCAAGGGTTCTGTTGGTATGGGCAATCGCTTTTTCAAATTCAAAATCGGCAGGATTTCTTAGTCCTCTGATGATGTATTGAGCATTTTTTTCGAAGCAATAGTCAACGGTAAGTCCCTCAAATGAGTCTACTTCTACATTGGGGAATTCTGCCACCGAATTTTGAATAAACTCCATTCTTTTTTCAAGAGGAAACATATATTTCTTCTGGGAATTTTGTCCAATGGCAATAATTAATTTATCAAAAAGCGGGGCTGCTCTTTCTATAATATCGTAGTGTCCTAAAGTAATGGGGTCAAATGACCCTGGGAAAACAGCAATTTTCATGTTGTACGAGTTATAATTTTGAGTTATAAATTTTAGACTATGAATTATGACTTTATTCAGTTCTATTATCTAGTCTCTAATTTTAACGACTATTATCTATTTTCTTTTATTTAAGGCTTTTTCAACTTCGTTTCCGCAAAGATCCATGATGGAAATTCCATAATGTTTTGCCTGCTGAGGAAGAATACTGGCAGGAGAGAATCCTGGGTTGGTATTCATTTCAAGCATATAGGGAATTCCGTTCATCAAAATAAATTCACTTCTTGAGAAACCACTCATTCCAAGTGAGTTGTAAGCTCTTTTAGCAATTTCTTCAACTCTTTTTGTTGTCTCATCGTCAATTCTTGCAGGAGTTATTTCTTCAGAAGCTCCTTCATATTTAGCTTCATAATCGAAAAACTCATTGGTCGGAACAATTTCAGTTATTCCT
Source organism: Chryseobacterium aurantiacum (assembly GCF_003020585.1). Lineage (GTDB taxonomy): Bacteria > Bacteroidota > Bacteroidia > Flavobacteriales > Weeksellaceae > Chryseobacterium > Chryseobacterium aurantiacum. The sequence goes on along the minus strand of NZ_PXUE01000004.1, from coordinate 342,783 downwards.
AGAACAATAGTTTCCCCTTTGAAGTCGATAACACCTACGGAAACCTCCATACCATCTAGGAAACTTTCGATAAGAATCTCATTATCTTCCTTGAACGCTACTTCTGTAGCTGCAATTAGTTCCGACTTTTCCTTAACCTTGGAAATTCCCAATGAAGATCCTGACTGATTAGGCTTTACAAATAAAGGAAGTTTTAATTCTTCTACAATTTTATCAGCATCAATGTCTTCTCCTTTTCTTAAATAAATACTTTTTGCAGAAGGAATTCCATATTTTGATAATACAGCAAGAGTGTCTTTTTTATTGAAAGTAAGTGCGCTCTGATAAAAATCGCAACCTGTGTATTTTTGTCCTATTGCATCCCAGTACGCTTGTAGAATACCATTCTCTCCAGGTGTACCGTGGATGATATTAAAGCAAACATCAAACTTTAATGTTTCGCCATTATCTAGGGAAACAGAGAAATCTCCTTTATTGATCTGGTGTTTTTTATCATTTTCGCCTAAAAAATACCATTCGTCTTTAAGGACTACTACTTTATATACATCGTACAGATTTCTGTCTAAGGAATCATAAATCAACTGTCCGCTTTTTAAGGATACAACATATTCATCAGAATAGCCTCCCATTACTACGGCAACACTTTTTTTGTTCATAACCATATAGTATCAATTAAGGCAAATTTAAACATTTTATGTAATGCAGTATGGGAAATCCGCAAATTTTAAGTTCAAAAATGAATTGTGTTAAATAAAAAGCACATTCTAAAATTATTAGCTATATTTGCCGTTGTAATTAAAGTATTTTTAAGTATGCTTAAATCACTTTTCAGTTGGAAAGTTTTACTGAATTTAGTAGTAGCCATCGGTGTTTTCGTAGGGCTTGTATGGCTTACGTTTCGCTGGTTGGAGTACCATACTAATCACGGTCAGGAAATTCCTGTTCCTAATGTTGTTAATAAATCTGTACATGATGCTGTTAAAATATTAGACGATACAGGTTTGGAATATGAAGTAGATAGTGCGAATTATGATCCGAAATACAGGCCATTTCAGGTTCTTCAGATTTATCCTGCACCGGGTTCCCGTGTAAAGGACGGAAGAACGGTGCGTCTTAAGGTGAATCCTAGAACATGGGCACAAATTGCTGTACCTGATGTAATTAACAAGTATTCGGGGCTGGCATTCCAGAGATTGGATCAGGTAGGTCTTAAAATTGGAGATACCATTTATGAGCCAAGTATTCAGAAAGATGCTCTTCTACGAATTCTATATAAAGGAAACGCCGTAAATCCGGGTGCTCGTTTACCTAGATTCTCAGTAATTGATGTTGTAGTAGGATCCGGGCCAATGAGAAATATTTCAATTCCTAATGTTGTAGGACTTTCTGTAAAGGAAGCCAGAGCAGTCATTACGAAGAGTATGTTTGAAGTAGGATTGGTAGAACATGAAGATGGTGGTAAAGATGAATCTGATATCATTTATTACCAAGATCCTAGTTCAGGGGATGTTCGTGACCAAGGAATGCAGATTGACCTTTGGGCAAGTAAGAAGACTCCGGCAGAATTAAGAGCTAAAATAGAACAGCTAAACTCTATTTATCGTATGAAGGTAGATACTTCTTTGCCTCCGGTACGATATGAAGAAGTTCATAATGAACCAAGCTATGAAGCTCCGGTTATACCTCCTCCGGCACCAAGAAGAGAAACTCCAAAGCCAGAGGTGCAGAAAACAGAGACTCCTAAACCTCAGACGACAACTCCAAAGCCTGCTACAGGTTCAGGAACTGAGAAGCCAAAAACTTCTACAACTCCCTCGTCTACAGGAAGTACAACTAAACCTGCTGCTTCTACAACTACAGCTCAGCAACCTGCTCAAAAGCCAAAAGCTAAAAAGGTAGTAGTAGAATAATTTCAGATTAATATAAAAAATACAGGCTTCAACTGCAAAATGTTGAGGCCTTTTGTGTAAAAAAATAAAAACAATGTCAGAAGATAACGAAGATTTTTTAGATGAAGAATTGCTGGATTCCAATAGTATTGATAATATCGATATAGATGAGGAAAATAAAGGATTGTATGAACATCTTAACATCACTGTTGATCCTAAACAGGAGCCGTTAAGAATAGATAAATTCCTTTTGATATACAGACAGAATTCTTCAAGGAATAAAATTTCACAGACCTGTAGGGCTGGAAACGTTATAGTCAACGGAGCTGCAGTAAAGCAAAATTACCGTGTAAAACCCGGGGACCAAATCTCAGTATTACTTACCCACCCACCTAGAGAAAATGTTATTATTCCGCAGGATATCCCTGTTAATATCATCTATGAAGATGATGATTTAGTGGTGGTAGATAAAGAAGCGGGGATGGTGGTGCATCCAGGACACGGAAACTGGGATGGAACACTGGTGAATGCTTTGGCTTACCACTTCGAAAAAAATGGGGCAAAATCTGATCTTGACAGGGTAGGGCTTGTTCACAGGATTGATAAGGATACTTCCGGACTTTTGGTGATTGCTAAAAATGAATATGCATTAAGCTTTCTGGCCAAACAGTTCTTTAACAGAACCACCAAAAGACTATATTGGGCTTTTGTGTGGGGAAATCTTAATGATGAAGAAGGGACAATAAGAGGGCATATAGGGAGACATCCCAAAAATAGAATGCAGATGTCTGTTTACGAAGATGGAAGCCAAGGAAAGCATGCCGTTACCCACTACAAGGTGCTGGAAAGATTCAAGTATATGACATGGGTGGAATGTAAGCTGGAAACCGGAAGAACCCATCAGATCAGAGCGCATTTCAAGCATATCGGGCATACATTGTTTAATGATGAAAGATATGAAGGACATACGCCGTTAAGAGGAGTAAATATTCCAAAATATAAGCAGTTTATTAAAAATGTTTTTGAAATTTTACCAAGACATGCTTTGCACGCACATACCCTAGGATTTATACACCCAACAACAAAAAAGGAATTATATTTTGAAAGCCCAATGCCCAAAGATATGACGGATGCCGTAAAAAAATGGAGAAATTATTTAGAAAACTAAAAATATATTGAGATTTTTTTTATATTTGTTGAATTGAAATCAAGATTTGTTATGAGAAAACTATATGCTATCGTATGTTTAGCTCTTTTGTCAAATGCATACAAAGCACAAGAATCACTACCATATTATCAACAGTATCTTTTGGATGGTGATTTCCTGTTCAACCCAGCTCAGTACGGTAAAACAGACTACGTACAGCTCAATGCCATTTATCAAAAGCAATTTTCAAAATTCAGCGAATCCCCAAACGTACAATCAGTGGGAATCAATGCAAACATATTCGATAGAGTAGGTGCCGGTCTAACAGTATTCAGAGACAGTAATGGAGCAGAGTCTTCAGGAGGTGTTACAGCTGGTGCTTCATATTTTATTCCTCTAAGTAGTGAGGGAGATAGAAAAGATCAGTTCTCCTTTGGTACAAGTGTAAGTTTGTATAATAGAAATTTTGATTATTCTAAAATTAACGTTGAGGAGCAAGGTGACCCATTAGTAAGAGGTGATGAAAGTAATATCTTCATGGCTTATGCTAATTTCGGTTTGGCTGCTACTTATAAAAACCTTTTTGGGGGCGTGTCTGTGAATGATATCGCATTAGGGAACGATAAACCAATTGTAAACGGGTACGAGCCTTCTCCAATTAAATTCTTCTTAAATTTAGGGTATAACTGGCACATTGCCGATAATATCATGCTGACACCTGCAGCAATGATCAACCTGAATACCAACTCAACAAGAGTAATGGACTATAACCTAATGGCTACATTCTCAAACGAGATCAACGCGTTCTCTTTTGGGGTAAGCTATAGAGCCGCTCAGAATAGATTTGACAGTCAGCAATTAGAAATTGCTCCTATTGTTAAAGTAAGATTCAATAAATTTATGATTGGAGCTACTTATAACCTTGGATTGTCTGATATTCAGAAATATGGAGGAAACAGCTTCATGATTGGTCTTGGTTATAACTTCGATAACTTTATTAATGTTAGAGGATATAGATATTAATCAATTTAATTTAAATAAATTTGAGCTCTGAATTTTTCAGGGCTTTTTTTATGATATATATTCACATTCCTTTCTGTAAACAAAAATGCAGCTATTGTAATTTTCACTTTTCCACCTCCTTAAATTTTAAGGACGAAATGCTTCGTGCAATGAAAGCTGAAATAAAGCTTAGAAAGGATGAATTACAGAATAAGAGCTTAAAATCCTTATATTTTGGAGGCGGAACCCCTTCCATTCTTTCGGTGGATGAAATCAATTCCTTGATTGATGAGGCTTTACGTTATTTTAGTTTTGAAAAAGATATTGAGATTACGTTGGAAGCCAATCCTGATGATCTAGATAAGACATTTTTAAAACAATTGGCGGGAACACCGGTTAATCGTTTATCCATTGGAACCCAAAGCTTTTTTGAAGAAGATTTGAAACTGATGAATCGTGCCCATACAGCTTCAGAGGCAGAAGGTTCTATTAAGCGTGCCCAGGACTTTGGTTTTGAAAACTTAAGCATAGATTTAATTTACGGTTCACCTACTTCCAATCTGGAAATCTGGAAAGAAAATTTAAACAAAACTATTGCACTGGAAGTTCCTCATATCTCTTCTTATGCATTAACTGTTGAGCCTAAAACGGCCTTGGAAAACTGGATTTCAAAAGGAAAAGTTAAAAGTCCGCGGGAAGAAGAGCAAAACAGAGAATTTTATTACCTGTCAGACTTTTTAAAAGATAATGGTTTTGAACATTATGAAGTCTCCAACTTTGCAAAACCCGGTTTTTATTCCAGGCATAATTCTGCCTATTGGAAGTATCAGGAGTACTTAGGAATAGGCCCCTCGGCACATTCTTACAACGGATTTGATGTGAGAAGCTGGAATGTAGCCAATAATCAGCAATATATTAAAAAGCTTAATGCAAAACTTCTGGCCAAGGAAGAGGAAATTCTTTCTTTGGAAGATCAGTTTAATGAAATGATCATGATTGGCTTACGAACAATCTGGGGAGTTGATCTAAAAAGCCTAAAAGATAAGTTCAACGATAGATTTCTCGAGCATTTTCAAAATGAAATCAAACAAAAAAAGGAAGATGGTATTTTAATTGTTGAGGATGATCACCTAAAAATTCCTGAAAAGCATTGGTTTATGGCAGATGGAATTGCTTCTGATTTATTTATGGTTTAATGGAGTTGAAAAAGAGCCAATTTTAGGATAAATAAACTTATTAAACTCAAATTTTGAATCTAAAATCTTCGTATTTTTGTATAAAATTTCAGTTCATTTGAAAACTAAAAAACAAGATTACTCGCATCTTTCACCCAGCCAGCCTATCGGTATCTTTGATAGTGGAGTAGGAGGACTTACTGTAGCTAAAGAAATCAAAAGGCTTCTTCCTCACGAAGACCTTATTTATTTTGGTGATACAAAGCACCTTCCCTATGGTGAAAAATCGAAAGAAGCGATTATAGAATATTCTACAAAAATTACTAACTTCCTGCTGGAGCAGAATTGTAAGGCCATTGTAATTGCCTGTAATACAGCTACAGCAAATGCTTTAAACGAAGTGATGCAGTCTGTTGCGGGTAAGGTTCCGGTAATTGATGTTATTAATCCCGTTGCCGAAAAAGTATCCTACGAGATTCATAATAATGTTGGAGTTATTGCTACCAAGGCAACTGTGAATTCCGGTCTTTACAAAAAGAGTATTCGAAAACATAATAAATGGATTAAGGTTGATGAATTGGCAACTCCATTGCTGGTGCCTGCCATTGAAGAAGGTTTCAAAAATCATCCCATTACCCATGCTATTATTTACAATTATTTGAGTAACAGTAAGCTGAAGAATATTGAAACCCTGATTTTAGGGTGTACCCATTATCCGCTTTTAATAGATGAAATAAAACAATATTACGGAAACAGAGTTCGTGTTATCGATTCTCCTAACATTGTGGCTAATCATCTGAAGATTATTCTGGATAAGTATAATCTCCTTAATGATAATAACCAAACACCCAATTATCATTTTTACCTTTCTGACCTTACCAAGAACTTTGAAAAGATCTCCAAGAAATTCTTCGGTAAAACAATCGATTTAGAACTAAAAGTATTATAAATAAAAAGTCTGCCTCCTATAGAAGCAGACTTTTTTCTTGATAACTTGTGATTGCAAGCTATAATTATTGGTTAGGCTTCCAAAATCACTTTCTCAGCTTCTAGCCTTGTCTTTGGATTAAATTTCGGTTGATTGGCATCGGTTTCTGTTCTTTCTCCAATAGCTACAGCAAAAAGAGTTTCGTAGTTTTCATTTTTCAGAATATCATCATACTGATCCGGCTCAATACCTTCCATTGGAGTAGAGTCTATTCCCATATCAGCGCACGCAGAAAGCAATACTCCCAGTGATAAATAAACCTGATGACCCAGCCATGCCTTTATATCAGCTTCTCCTTTAGGTTTTACTCTATTTTTGTAATAGTTCACATTGCCCTCAGGAAGGCTCTCCTCAATTTGTTTTTCGAAATCTTCAGGGTTTTTAATAACCTGAAAAATAATCAAGTGGCTGCAATCCTGTACTTTCTCTTTGTTGATGTAAGAAACCTCTGCAAGTTTTGTCTTCAATTCTCCACGATTTACAAAAATAAAGTTCCATGGTTGGCTGTTGATGGAAGATGGACTCAGGTTAAGGATTTCTTTCAATTGGGAAATTTGTTCTTCATTGATATTTCCTTGTGGGTTATACTTTTTTACGGTATACCTTGTTTTCATTTTGTCTAAAAAACTCATAATTTTATACTATCATTTTTATAGTTACAAAATTAATTTAAGTTTATTAACTTTGCAATAACGGTAAAAAATGATAGTATAAAATGTATACAATAGACAATAAAAATTATCCTTGCTGTACCAGTGTTACCATGAGGTTTATTGGAGGGAAATGGAAAGCTGTAATTTTATATCACCTCATAGATGGGGCAAAGCGATATAATGAATTGAGAAAAGTAATTCCGACCATTACTGAGAGAACACTGAGTCTTCAGCTCAAACAGTTGGAAGAGGATAATGTGATAGATAGAAAAGTGTTTACAGAAAAGCCACCTTTAATGGTAGAATATACATTAACGGATTTTGGTAAGACTTTGTTGCCTGTTTTAGAAGAAATTACAAAATGGGGAAAGACAGCGCCTGAGAGGTCAAAAAAAATAATCAGGAATTAAAGTTCCTGATTATCTTCTTTATTTGGATTGAAAAAACTGAAACTCACGTTTCCGTATTTTCTTGTATCTACCAGATTGGGGTGTTCCAGTTTCATTCTGCTTTGATGCTCTACAATAAGAACTCCGTTTTCCTTTAGGTATTTATTGTTTAAAACCAGGGAAATCAGTTCGTAGTATTTCTTTTCTTCCATTTCAAAAGGAGCATCAGAAAACACAATTTCAAAAGACTTTTTGTTTCTGAATTTTTTCAGCCAGTCAAATACATCTCCTCTTTGTACGTTGATCTGAAGAGCCATATCCAGCTCAGAGGCGGTAGAGTTGATAAAGGCTGTATGCTTTGGATTCATTTCCACAGAAGTTACATTCTGACATCCTCTGGATGCAAATTCAAATGTAATAGAACCAATTCCTGCAAAAAGATCAAGTACAGAAATAGACTGCATGTCGTATTTATTTTCCAGAATGCTGAATAAAGCTTCCTTGGCAAAATCTGTGGTTGGCCTTACATCAAAGTTTTTTGGGGCGGCAATTTTTTTGGCTTTCCATTTGCCTGATATTATTCTGAACATGTTGTATTAGGGTTTAGGTAATAGATTATTGGCGGCAGAAGTTATATCCAGAATAGGAGTCCTTTTATCTGCGACCTGCAATCTAGTTAAGTATAAAATTCTTATTGGGAATATTGTCAAAAACAATCTTCAGATTTTTCACAAATTTCTGAAGCTCGGAAATAAAGGTCTCATTTTCCGTAGTTTCTCCATAGGCATAAAAGTTGGTTTCATTAATACCAAAGCCTATTTTGCTTAATGTAAACATAATGAAGTAAAGAAAGTCAACTTCAGAATTTACATCCAGATTATTGTAAAGTATAATCTTCTTATTGTCAATGGCGAAAAATTCACATTGATTATGATAAAGGTTGATATGAATCTCCTTGTTATTCTTATTATTAATAGAACTTAAAAACTTTTCTCCGGAGAAGTTAAAGTGTACCGGTATAGCCAGCTCCTTTATTTTTTTGTAATAATTCTTCGGAAAAGTATAATAAAACTGAATATTAAACTTTTTGTTGATGGAAAGCATCAGTTCTTCTTTTTCCTTATCAGTAGGAGCATTGAAAGAAATTAAATCAAATCCGGCATCATGATCAGAAAAACCTTCCGGCATAAGGGTAAAATGATTCCATGCAGAAATCACCTGTATTTCATCAAATCGCTGTTTGATAAGAACTTCATCCAGTTTTTCTTCAATAAGGTTGGCTGGGGTTTCTTCAGTAACAAAATAGGATTTTTCTTCCAGAATGCTTTTGTTTTTTACAATCTGGTAAATCAATCCGTCTTTGGTAAAAAGTAAATTAAGTACGTTCATATTTCAATTGCTGCAAATTTAGTGAAATTCTACCATTACCGCACCCGATTGATGGTGAAGTATTTCCTTATTATAAAAATCAATATTAACCTGGCTTTCCAAAACATCGCGAACCATCCTCTGTAGGGTTCCATCCCCAATTCCGTGTACAATCTCCAATCTCTTTAAGTTGTTTCTTCTGCAAAATTCCAGGACCTCGATCAATTTTTCCTTTTGAATAAACAATCTTTCAAAACTATCATAATCACTGGGATTCTTTACCAAATTATGAAAATGAAGGTCCAAAACCAAATGATTTTTCTGATGCTTTTTAGAAATAATCTTTCTAGGTTCAGCTTTTCTTATCACTCTGATATTTTCGTAAAGACCTTTATCCTTTGGAACCAGCTTTTCTTTGGGATATTGATGGGTAAAACCGTATTCATCCTTAAAAACCACAATATTTCCTTTCACGGAAGTAACAATCCCGCTTAAATCTTCGTCCACTACAGAAACGGTATCCCCAATTTTCATACTATTTAAAACCTATTCGCTCTTTTTAGCCAATGATAAACCAATTTCTGGTTCTATCAGAAGTAAGATGAGCCTGTTTAATCTTTCACTCTATATCAAGAAGTCTTTACACCCTTGGCCCCAATTCAATAATTTCCAGATCTTTAATTTCTTCACCATCTACTACAAAACGCATCATTGTCCTCATCTTATGCCAACCCTGTTTTCCACAGGCTCCGGGATTCAGATGAAGAAGAGTATTCTTTTCATCATACATGGCTTTTAAAATATGTGAATGCCCTGAAATAAATAATTTCGGAGCCTTCTCAGTGATTTCTTTTTTAGTAAGTGGAGTGTATTTTCCGGGATAGCCACCAATGTGGATCATCAGAACTTCCAATTTTTCACAGAAAAAACGATTTACTTCAGGAAACTCAGAGCGAATCTTAGCATTGTCAATATTTCCGTAGACCCCTTTTATAGGTTTTGTCTTTTCGAGCTGCTCAATAACGTCCATGCTTCCAAAGTCGCCACAATGCCATACTTCATCTGCTTGGGAGGCGTACTCTAAAATTCGATCGTCGATATAAGAGTGAGAATCGGAAAGAAGAAGAATCTTTGTCATTATCTTAACGTTCTTTCAGTGATATTTTCGTCGTATTTGTCTTTAAATACAGCAACTCGCTCAGAGTTCAGTTCTCCATCATGATTAATAACCCTTTCTTTTAATAGCCATCTTACCAGTTTTTCCATTCCTTTTTTAGAATTCATGAAGTTGGCAATTTTAGCCATATCTGTAGATTCTATTTTGATTTTTTCAGTCAGGAAATTGAGAATGAAATAATCATCATTTACATATCTTGGTGTTTCATTATCCATGTATTTGTATAGCAAAACTTCCTCATCACCTTTCATTGAAAAGAATGAGTACTGGGCTGCATTTATTTTTTCTGCTTTCAGGATCTGCTTTCCATCCAGGAGAACCTTGTCGTCTTTAATGGTTACATCCTGAGAAAAATATAAATTACAGCTTATCATCAATAAGACGAAAGCTAATAATCTGTTTATTGCCATTGTAATGTTTTAGACTGCAAATATAAAGAAGCTTTAGTTAAAAACTATTTTGATGGGTTCAGATAATTATTGGAAATATTTTGACAGTTTAGTAAGAAATGTCCTTGGTTCTGCGGATGGAGTCCAGCTTCTTTTCAATATCTGCGCTGAAAACTTTCTTTAATTTCAGTTCACTTCCGATAAGCCTTGAAATAGTAAAAGTACCATTCATACTATTATTGGAGGGAAATACAATGGCAATTGAAGAATCTGAAACTTTCTTCCAGTTTCCACTGTACCGTTCAAATTTTGAAGCTTTATTAGGAAAGTCTTCTGTAGCATCATATCCGTTGGCAGATTTGCTTAAATTTCCTATAACTTTTCCATTCTTATTGAATTTTAAACCGGGGCTTTTGGTATCAAAAACATCCTGTTTTTCATAGGTGTAAATATAAGTGTCGAGTTTCTTCAACTTCCAGGTCTGTAAAAGTAATGGATTTGAGGTCCTGTCCTGACTTTTAACGAAACTGATGGCAAAAAATGATAATAATAGGATACCAATAGATTTTTTCATGAATATATAACTGATTAATTGGAAATGTAAGTAAACTTTTAACATTGACAAAATTGACATCGTCTAATATTTACTAAATTTGGGAAAATTAAAAAAATAATGAAGCAGAAACTTTCTTTTTTTATTTTTCTTTTGACTGTAGGATTAGCCAATGCGCAGGTCGAAGAAAAAAAACTGGATGAACTGATCCAAAATACTCTGAAGACTTTTGACGTTCCGGGAATGTCAGTAGGAATTGTAAAAGATGGGAAAGTAACCTATTCCAAAGGATTTGGAGTACGTTCACTTACCACCAAACAACCGATGGATGATAATACACTTGTAGGGATTGCTTCTAACTCTAAAGGTTTTACCTGTGTGGCATTAGCAATTTTGGCAGACGAGGGAAAATTGAACTGGGATGATAAAGTTTCAAAATACATTCCTGAGTTTCAGATGTATGATCCGTATGTTTCCCAGAATGTAACAATAAAGGATTTGATTACCCATAGAGCCGGATTAGGACTGGGACAAGGTGACCTGATGTTTTTTCCTGAAGGAGGAAATTTAACCGTGAATGATATTGTTCACAATGTAAGATATTTAAAGCCTGAAAATCCTTTCAGAACCACATTGGATTATAACAATATCATGTTTGTTGTTGCAGGAGAAGTAATCCACAGAGTTTCGGGATTAAGCTGGGCAGAATTTATCGAGCAAAAAATTATGAAACCTGTAGGGATGAATTCCAGCTTTGGAAGTTACAACAGAGCGAAAGCTTCTGCCAATAAAATTGATGCTCATGCTCCCATAGACGGAAAAGCAATTGCAGTTCCCCACGACTGGAATGAAACAGCTAATGCTGCAGGAGGAATTATGAGTAACATTAAGGATATGGCAACCTGGGCAGAATGTCTTTTGAATAACTTTACAACTAAAGACGGTAAGAAACTGGTTTCAGACAAAAATAGTCAACAGCTTTGGAGCCTGCAGATTCCTGATAGAGTTGCCGCAAAGAATCCCTATGATACAAGTTTTTACGGATATGGTTTAGGATGGTTTTTAAGTGATGTGAAAGGACACAAGCAGGTACAGCATACAGGAGGTCTTATCGGAACAGTGACCCAGTTTACCCTGATTCCTGATCTTAAGCTGGGAATTGTTGTTTTGACTAATCAGCAGTCCGGAGCAGCTTTCAATACCATTACAAATACGGTAAAGGATTCTTACCTTGGAGTGGCAGACAGAAACTGGCTGAAAACATATGGTGAGAGGATGTCTAAAATGAATATGGAATTTGAAAAACAAAAGAAAGAAGCGTTTTCAAAATCAGAAGCATTCAAAAAAGAAAAAACACTTCAACCAAAGGCAGAGCAGTTTACAGGTACATATAATGATGTTTGGTTTGGTGATGTAGAAATTGTTCAGCAAGGAGGAGCCTACAGAATTTCATGTAAAAATTCACCAAGATTGAAAGGAGAATTGCTTCCATATTCCAATAATTCATTTATTATTAAATGGGATGACAGAAGCTATGACGCTGATGCTTATATCGTTTTTAGTTACGACGAGAATGGAAAAGCACAATCAGCAAAGTTGAAAGCTATTTCGGATGTGACGGATTTCAGCTTTGATTTTGATGATCTGGATCTGAAAAAGAAGTAAAATAACATTGCAAAGAATAATTAAAAATCTTTGTTATTGTAATTCAATAGGAACGGGCTTTAGCCTGTTCTTTTTATTTATAGCAAATAATGTCTTTAGCCGCAACTAACCACCTTGCCTTTCCAGGTTGAGGAATAGTAATCTGTAGAAAAAATATGGGTTTACTGAATCAAGTTTAGGTCTTGCCGTGTTAAAGAAAGTTCTGTATTCAGGTGTTGTCTTTCAAAGAAATCTTTTAGTTCAGATAATCGTTTTCTGTTGTTATATTGTATACTTGAATGCAGTTTCATCTGACAGAGTGAGCAGGCTCTTGCAAAGTGATAATCTGTTTCTGCGAGAGAATTTGTTCCGTTCATCACACAATTAGCGTTCAGACAGTGACTGATTCCAAACATATGGCCTATTTCATGAGAACTGATTTTCATTAATCTTAAAAGACTATCATTAAAATTAGAATCGGTTAAACCACCATTAGCAAACCGGTATATTGAGGTTACTCCTACACCATTTTCATATGAAGCTAATCCGAAAACATAGTTCCACTCAGATCTTGGGAAAAGATCTTTTTCTGTGATACCCATTAATACTACTGCATCCTTGGGTTTTCTTTTTATTAAAAAACTATCTAGTACATATCCTGCCAATACCTGTTCCTGTCCTTCCTTAGAAACTCTTTTTACAGATTTAGGAAAAATAGAGTTGGGTAGTATAGGTAATATTTTTGTTTCGAGCTGATAATATATTCTTAAATACTCTTTTGTAAGTGCTATTTCCTTTTTTTGAAGCTCATTAAATTCTCCGATAGGTTGTAGATAGATTATATTTTTTTCTGATTCAGGTGTTATCTTTTTAGATTTCTGAAAATCTCCGAATTGCTGAAATTTTTCGTCATGATTATATCTCCAGCTTCCGAATTTAGGAGTAGAAAGTTTGACATCATTGGTTGCTATAATCTCAAAGTAGGTCTTCTCCTTTTTCTGGCATGAAAAAAAGAAGGTAAATAGTATTGCATAGAAAGCAGTTGAGGTGAATTTATATTTTCCCGGGCTCATAAAAGAACACCAGTTTCTTTTTAGCTCCATCAAACTCGGACCAGGATTCACAATCTACTTCAAAACCAGCAACACCACAGGTGGGAAAGTGAAAAATATCTTCAGAAATAGAATTAGCAAAATTGGAAATTCCATTATTATGAGAGAATAGGGCAACCGTACTTAGATTATCATCCAGGTCATAAATTACAGATTCAAAATTTCGTTCTGATGGATTATACAGTTTTTCATCAGTAGAACAGTCTAGCTGATAGGCTTGATTAAAAATCTTACACGTATTCAGAGCACGAACTGCAGGGCTTGATACAAAATGATCAATAGAAATATTATTGTTTTTTAAGAATCTGGACATGTTCATAGCATCCTCCAAACCTTTGTCTGCCAAGGGTCTGTCAAAGTCCTCCGTTTCTTCCGGCCAGTCGCTTTTTGCATGTCTTACGAGGATGAGTCTCTTCATATATTTGTTTTTTGGAAGATTAAAATTATAAAAAAAATAATGGAATAAAACATGATTTATATAAAAAAACTGCGTTATGAATAAAATCAGTAAATTTTACTAAATTTGCAGACTTATGGGACAAATCCTTGCAATAGACTACGGAAAGGCTCGTTGTGGCATTGCTGTAACAGACGATATGCAGATTATAGCCAGTGGGCTGGAGACTGTAGAGAACCGTGTTTTAATGGAATTTTTGAAAAAATATTTCAATGAAAACAAGGTAGATGAGGTAGTGATTGGGCTTCCCATAGATTTGAGAGGGAATATTTCAGAAGTGGAAACCGATATTTTAAAATTCATTGAAGAATTTAAAAAGGAATTTTCGGATATTGCAGTTCACCGTTTTGACGAAAGATTTACTTCAAAGATGGCTTCATTCTTTATTTCCCAAAGTGGAAAAACAAAGAAGAAAAGACAGGAAAAAGGATTAATAGATAAAGTAAGTGCAACCATCATATTGCAGAATTTTTTAGAACAAAGATTAAGATGATTTTACCGATAAGAGCTTTTGGGGATCCTGTTTTGAGAAAAGTGGGAAAAGATATAGATAAAGATTATCCCGAATTACAGGAACTGATAGAGAATATGTTTGAAACGATGTACAGCGCCAATGGCATAGGTCTTGCAGCGCCTCAGATCGGTTTGGATATTCGTATGTTTGTAATAGATGTGACACCTCTTGCAGAAGATGAGGATTATGAAGACATCAAGGATGAGTTGGCACAATTCAAAAAGGTATTCATTAATGCTACAATTCTGGAAGAATCCGGTGAAGAGTGGAAATTTAATGAGGGCTGTCTTTCTATTCCTGATGTAAGAGAAGATGTGAAAAGAAAAGGAACAATCGTTATTGAATATTATGACGAAAATTTTGTAAAACATACAGAAACTTTTTCCGATATTAGAGCCCGCGTAATTCAACATGAATACGATCACATTGAAGGAGTTCTGTTTACCGATCACTTGAGTGCTTTGAAGAAAAAACTAGTAAAAGGAAAACTGGCAAAGATCTCTCAGGGTGATGTAAGCATTGGTTACAAAATGAGGTTTCCAAAATAACTTAAACAAGGATTAATAAAGAAATAATAATAAGCAATTGGCTATATGCTGATTGCAGAATTTACAAAAAATAAAATTATGCTGTTAGAAAAAATAATTTCAATTTCTGGAAAACCAGGACTTTACAAATTAGTTTCTCAATTAAGAAACGGATTCATCATTGAAGATGTTACCAACAAGAAAAAAGTAAGCATCGGTAACTCTAGCCAGGTAAGCTTATTGGATAATATTGCAATGTTTACATTTGATAAAGAAGTTCCTTTGTTTGAAGTTTTTGAAAATGTTGCTAAAAACAATGATTATAAGCAAACGATTTCTCACAAGGCTTCTGATGCAGAATTGAAAGACTTTATGTTGGCTTCTCTTCCTAATTATGATACTGAAAGAGTATATGCATCTGACATCAAGAAACTGGCTCAGTGGTATAATATTCTTCACAAAGCTGGATATATTACTCCGGAAAGTTTTGTGAAAGCAGAAGCTGAAACCCTTGATGGTGAGCCTGCAGAAGAGGTAAGCATTGAGAAAGAAGCTAAAAAAGCGGCTCCAAAGGCAGAAAAGCCGGCAACGCCAAAGGTAAAAGCTACTTCAGCTGCAAAAGCGGCTCCGAAAAGCACACATACTAAAAAAGGATAATTCATTTTTGAATTAAAAATACAAACCTTGTTAAGAAACCTCTTAACAAGGTTTTTTATTTATTAATAAGGGAATCAAAAAGCCAATAACCATGATAATACATCATAGGTGATCGCTATTATGAATCTGCAAATTCTTGCAGACTGGCTGTGTTCTTTAATATAAACTTTCAACTTCAAGGGTTGCAGTAGAGGCAAAATAACCCTTACATTTGTATAAGATTGAATTTGCAGCAACATTATGAATACGAAACAGGAGAAACTAGAAGCATTCGGAAGATTATTGGATATTATGGATGATCTGCGTGAGAAATGTCCGTGGGATCAAAAGCAGACTCTGCAATCCCTTCGTCATCTTACCCTTGAAGAAACCTATGAGCTTTCTGATGCCATTTTACAGGATGATTTACAGGAAATAAAGAAGGAATTGGGAGATGTTCTGCTTCACTTGGTTTTTTATTCTAAAATAGGTTCTGAAAAAGAAAGCTTTGATATTGCAGATGTGATTAATTCCCTTAATGAAAAGCTTATCTTCCGTCACCCTCATATCTACGGAGATACTGAGGTGAAAGATGAAGAAGAAGTAAAGCAGAACTGGGAAAAATTAAAGTTAAAGGAAGGAAATAAATCTATTTTAGGAGGAGTTCCGAAAAGCCTGCCAAGTTTAGTGAAAGCCTATAGAATTCAGGATAAGGTAAAGGGCATTGGCTTTGAATTTCATGATGCAGAGGATGCCTGGAAAAAAGTAGATGAGGAAATTCAGGAGTTTCATGCTGAAACAGACTTGGATAAAAAAGAACAAGAGTTGGGAGATGTATTTTTCTCTTTGATTAACTATGCAAGAATTTCAGGAATAAATCCGGACTCTGCTTTAGAAAGAACTAATCTGAAATTTATTTCAAGATTTCAAAAGATGGAAAATATTGCCCGTGAGCAAAATTTAAATCTTGCTGATATGTCTCTGGAAGAAATGGATGTTCTTTGGGAAAAGGCAAAACAGTTATCATAACCCACACGATTGGAACAATTAATGCTTCTTATTTTTAGTTTAAATAAAAAAACAACACAATGCTAAGACTTCTTATTTTACCAACCTTATTTCTTTTAAGCTGTAACCCTAAGGCCCAGAATTCACCCGCGAAAGGTGATGATTTGGCTCCTCAATTTTCTTTACCTAAAAAGTTAAAGGAAGTTTCCGGCATCACTTTATCAAAAGATAAAAAGACCATTTGGGTGATAGAGGACAGGGGGAATAAGAATGCTGTATATGGACTGAGTGATAAAGGAGAAATGCTTGCCAAGGTACCGGTAGAAAATGCTGAGAATACGGATTGGGAAGATATTATATCAGATGCTCAGGGAAATATTTATATTGGAGATTTTGGAAATAATGATAATGACAGACGTGATCTAGCCATTTTAAAAACAGATCTTAAAGACGCTGCTCAAAAAACGACGCAGGTTGTTCAGACAACAAAGTTTCATTATGAGGGACAGACAGAATTTCCACCAAAAAAATCAAACCTGTTGTATGATTGTGAGGCATTTGTAGAAATGGATGGTAACTTCTACCTTTTTACAAAAAACAGAAGCAAAGGCTTTGACGGAACGTTCCTTGTGTTTAAAGTCCCGAATAAAGAAGGAGATTTTGAGGCTAAATTGATTGGCAAATTAAAACTTCAGGGAGGTTATAATGATGCAGCTATTACATCAGCTACTATTAATACTACCAAAGACAAAATTGTATTATTAACGCATAAAAATGTTCATGTTCTTACAGGATTTACAGCTGAAGACTTCAGTGCGGCCAAAATTCAAAAGATTTCTTTAAACCATAATTCTCAGAAAGAAGCCATCGTTTTTCAAGATGACAAAACCTTAATGATTGCAGATGAAAAAGGTAAAAATGAGGGTGGAAATGTCTATCAGTTTTCTATTCAGCCATAAAATCTTATATTTGCCGCCATTACTAATTAAACATGAAAAAGATATTTTACGTACTATTGGGAATATGCATGCTTTCTTGCAGCAGCAATGATGATATTGTAGAAGAGGGACAAGATGTGTATACTGATAAGGCTTATAGGTCCCATCTTAGTGGAATATTTGTTACAGATCCTGTTACAGATCCCGGCTATTATCAATTTACTTATACAAACGGAAGTCTTACTGAGGTTTCCAATAAATTTCCACCCTCACCAGAATTTCCAAATTCAGCTTATCCCACAACCACGTTGTTTTATGAGAATAATCAAATCAAGGTATTAACGACTTCGATTGGTGATTCCAGATACACACTCTATACTATGGATGGTAAAAAACCTGTGAAATCTGAACAGTATACAATGGCCATTAACCAGCAATACTATCTTAATAATACAGCTTATTATACTTATGAAAAGGATAGGACAATAATTTACAGAGAATATAATGCAACTGATAAGACAATGGTTTCAACTTATTCCTTTGATAGTAAGCATAATCTTATTAAAAGTGAGGAGGTATCTAAATCTAAATATTCAGGAGAGTTTGTAAATATCATTGTTTATTCAGATTTTGATAATTCCAAAAATCCATATAAAAACTTATGGTTGCTTGATGGTGTTGCATATATTAAAAGTTTATCATCCAATAATTTCAGAAAAATGGAACATACGTATGGATATATAAATTCCGGAGTTTTTGAACCTGACTTTACGATGTCTTATACTTATAATAATTATAAATATGATTCAAACGGGCAACTTCTATTGTATTATCCGTTATAAGATCCATGTATTGACTAATAAAAAGTTTTCTAAAATCATTATTACTTTATGAAATAGATAAATATCCATAACATAGAATCTAGGGTGGTTATTTATCTATCTCATTTATCCTTTATTATCTTACTAATTAATTATGAAAAAAATATTTTGCATTTTATTAGGAATTAGCTTGCTTTCATGCAGTGGCAGTAACGATGATATTACAAATACTGCAGAGGAAGTTCAGGAAGCCAATTCGCAACCTGACAAAGGGTACGCTTTTTATGTTGACTCCCCCTTTACTCCTATTGGTCCTGATAACTACTATAAGTTTAATTATAATAACGGTAATTTGACAAGAATTTCCGGAAAGAATGGAACTATTGCGGGAACTTTCGTTGATACCTATACAGCTCTATCCTACCAAGGGAATCAGGTAACGGTTGAATACTCATGGGCTTCCAGTTTGAATCCTGAACATATCAATTATACAATGAAAGATGGCAGGCCCATAGAGGCAGAATATCGTAGAATAGAAAATAATATGCCCTATTATACTGTATATCAACGAAAATTTTATACCTATGAGAATAATACAATAAAAGTATCTATTTGGAGAAAGGGAGTAGTGGAAGAAGAGGAAGCTGTTGTAACTTATTCTTTTAATAATGATCAAAACCTTGCTAAAAGTGAAAAGTTAGAAAAAAGGAAAGGGAAACCTGTCTTTATGACTACTACAATCTATTCAGATTTTGATAAAGCTAAAAATCCATTTAAAAAATTTGGGTTGGTCAATGATATATTATATGAGAAAAGTTTGTCAGTTAATAATTTCAGAAAATCCGAATCAATCCAAACTATTTTCATGGAACCAACTAATCCTACTTATAAATCAACAGGTGTGAATTTTTACAAATATGACTCAAAAGGACAAGTACTATTGTACTATCCTCTATAAAAATAAAAGCTCCGCAGAAATAATTGTGGGGCTTTTTTAATTACACAATTTATTGATAAGAATTTAAGTTCAGTTATATACTTCCTGCTTTATTGATATATTATTATATTTGCGGTCATTACTAATTAACTATGAAAAAGATATTTTACGTACTATTGGGAATATGTATGCTTTCTTGCAGCAGCAATGATGAAGCGGTAGAAGATACCCGGGATTTGCAACCAGATAAAGCCTATGGATTTTATATAGATGCTCCCTATTCAAGTAGTACGCCTGTTAATAATACTCATTATCAATTTACCTATGAAAATGATAATCTAAAGACTGTTTTTCGTTCGGCTCAACCACCCTGGCTAATATTTTCTTTGTTGTATCAGGATAATCAAATAAAAGTTTTTAGTGGTAATATTAGCAGTAATGCCTATGTACTTCATAAAATAGAAAATAATAGGACTATAAAATCAGAATATTATAATTTCAGTTCTGAGCTTTTTAAAACAAAGTTATATTATTATGCAGAAAATATGATATCTACACATGAAAAAGAGGGAAATAGGGATGTTTATATAACTTATTATTTTAATTCCGCCAATAATCTTTTTAAACAAGAAATATTAGAGCAAAAAAATGGTTTAAATTTGGGAATAAAAACTATTATTTATTCAGATTATGACAAGGCTAAAAATCCATTTAAAAAATTAAGATTAATTAATGATATATGTTTTGTTAAAAGTTTATCAGCTAATAATTTTAGGAAGATAGAATCTTCTTACTATGATTTAGCTTCTGGATCTACTACGCAAACAGAGGTTTATAATTGTGACTATAAATATGATTCAAACGGGCAGGTTCTACTATACCACCCACTATAAATTAAAAATCCACAGATACTTTCTGTGGATTTTTTTTGAATAATATAGAAATGTAAGTGAGGTTTATATTTATTACGGAGTAAGATAGGAGATATGAATATTTCCACTAGATATCCTGAAGTTCTGCGTATAGCGGCAACGTATTCTGAAAGTATCTCCCGGATTAAAAAAATTGATGGAAGATAAATTATGATTCAGCCCTGTGGTACGTTCTCCGTGGCCGGTGGATATGCCAGCAAACGTAGTTTGACTGGGTGATACTCTTTGGATGTAGGAGTTTGCTGTTCCTGCTGTTTTCCCTGATGGATTTAGATTCAGGTCATAGGTAACATAAGGAACAATGTTGTAAAATCCGGCCTTAACTACTGTAAATAGCCCCGTTCCGGAATTGTAGGTCAAATAAGCAGTATCAATCTTATTGCTTACATTGAAGATATAGGTCTGTGAATAATTTTCATGAGTATTCACCGGAGTGGTATGAGTTCCTGTATAGCTTCCACTGGCAGGACTGATGTCTGTTTTATTCCCAACATAAATTACTTTTAAGAAATTTTCAGATTCTATACTTTTCCATACCGGTGCATTTCCCGTTCCGTTTGACATTAAGAACTCTCCTTTGCTCCCTGAATTTCCTTTGGTATTTGCATTTCCCCCCACATTAATGTCTTTTACAACCTGGAGAGAACCATTAACGTGTAATGAATGTTGTGGAGTTGGTGTATGTATCCCTACTTGTGCAATTGTGTTTATGGACACAGCGAATAACGCTATGTATAATAGCTTCTTTTTCATCGAGTTGTTAATTTTATCGAAATAATTTTAAACAAATATAATTTCTTTTTAAAACATCTGTTTTTCTTAAATCAATAAGTATATTGATGTATGAATGTGGCTGTTCTATAATGCAGAAAATATGGCCTTTATTTAAAAGCCATATTTGTGTTATTACTAAAAAATGTTGATTAAAAAGTGGATTTATTAAATTTTATTTAAATTCATTTTTATTTTAAATTCAAATATTTTAATCGTAATACGTTGATTTTTAAGTGTAAATTGATTGAAAATGAATTTTATTTTATGATGTAAAAATTGGAGTTAATTTATTTCTATTGAAAGTGTGTTTTCTAAAATTTCATACCTATTCCTGCAGAAACCCTTCCGCCATCTGCACCATAGAAATAGTTTAGTCTTGCAGACATCATTTCAACGATGCTCAGCCAAACTCCGGCTCCAACAGATTGATGCCATTTTCTTGAGTATTCATTATCATTCCATACGCGGCCAATGTCATAACCTACAAGGATTCCCATGTTGGCAGGAACAATATTGTTTCTGATTCTTCCAAAATCCCATCGTATTTCAGAGTTATTGATAAAGTATGATCTTCCGGAGAATCTTTCATTTCTGAATGCTCTCATACCGTTATTGCCACCAATAGCAGCGGCTTGATAGAATTCAAAGTTATGATTGTTGATCCACATCGCATTGCTGGAGTTGGCAAACACAAAGATTCCTTTTTTATCAATTCTGTGGTCAATCGCTAGTTTTCCCTTTACAGTAAGGAAATTTTTATTGAAATTAGAGAAAGTAGCTTTCCAGTCTGCATTTAACATGAATTCCATTCCAAGAGTAGGAAAGGCTACATTATCTGCATTTTTATAACTAAATGTATAATTGGCTCCTAAAAATTGCTGGCTGTTGAAGACTTCTGGTCGCACATCCGGAGATTGGTTAATAAAGCGGCCATCCTTTCTTTGTACTTTATTATCTTCAAAAGTAAGCTGAATCTGATGGCTGAAGTTCATCCAGTTTTTCTTGGTAATTGAGGGTGCTACACTGAACTTTGAAATCCTTGCTCTATTGTATTCTCTTTCCGTTTCTTCCTTATCATAGGGACTTTCATTGGAAAGACCAAAGAAATTCTGGGAAAACCTTGGAGTAGTATAAGATGCATCCAGATTGAAATCCCATCCGGAAATAGCTTTCTTGAAAACTCCTTTATAAGTAAGACTGAATCCCGCCGTGGCAGTATAAAAATTAGCTTTTAAACTATGCTTTTGGGTAAAAGGATCACGAAGAAAATTATTTACGGTATAGTTGGCCAGCATGCCTATGATCACTCCATCATCCGGGTTATAATCCGCATTGGGATAGCCTGCTACAGAATTGTACTTAGGGTGTTTATAATTATAGGTGTTTATTTCGTAATCGTTAGAAATATTTTTCGTTGCATTACCAGATTTATAGGTATTCTTTTGAGATAGGAAATCATAGATTTTTACCTTTCTTCCATCTTCTACCTTGTATACATCATGATTGTAGCCGCCAATCAGCCTGATAGTCATTCTAGGTCGTCCGGTTCCCACTACTTCATAGATATCATCATCTTCCAAACCATAAATCCACAGCTCCTTTGTTTTTGAATCATGATAGGTCTTTTCAAAAACCAGTTTATTTTTATCCTTGTTTTTGCCTAGTTCATATTGTTGTACCTGTACGGAGTGTCCGTTTTTGGTAATAACAAACTTGTCAGGATTTACAGTTCCTGCTAAAGAAACTTTTTCCTGCAATATATTGTAATATTCAGATGCGTAGCCCTGTAGTTTAGTCTTTCGTATCTTTAGTTTTCTTTCAATGTCAGCAATGGTATCATCCTGTACTTCCTTGGGGAGATTGTGGAAGGCATCATCAATATCTGCATCCGTTAAATGTTCCTGTATGTATTTTGCCTGCGTTTCCCACTCTTCCTGTGTTGACCCTTTTAAAAAGACAAGATCCATTGGATAAGGCTCCATATTTACCCATTTTACACTACTGATATCTTCTGTAAATGTTTTCATATGGCGGATTGCCGGAACATTCATGATAAGTTTGAATGCTGCTCCGTCATATTTACTGAAAGCCTGATCTCTGTCTTTTGGAATAGGTTTATAAATGATTTTATCTCCATCTTCATATTCTGCCCATTTCCATTGATCAGAATGCCTGTCCCAGTCCCCAATAAGCATATCAAAAAGTCTAGCTCTGATATAAGATTCTCTGTCCACAGAATATTTAGAGCTTTTGCTGAGGTTTTTTAATACATCGTCTGTAGAAAGTATATCCTTTGCATTATTAAGATAAGTCAATGTTTTTGGATCCGAAGAAAAACGTTCTTCAATCATATACATTTCATCACCGTAGTTGAGGTTGTATTTATCTAAACCCTGTTGTTTAGGAATATAATATAATTTTGGATTACTGTGTAAAATATTAAGCTTCTCAGCCATATTTCCTACAGAAAATGGAGTGAATGGATGATTTGTGGTATAGAAGTCCAATAAGAATTTCTCCGGAAAAGTATCTGTAAGCTCTTCACCAAAAGTACTCTTTGTAAAAGCCATATTATTGAGAAAGCGAACAGCACTTTTTTTCACACCCCGCATTACAAATTCCTGTCCATCCTTAGCTTTTAATCTTAAACTATTAGACTGATTTCCTCCACCTTCCCTAAATGGAATAAAACCACCATTGAGTTCAGAAAGATTGGCCGTTGGGGCCTCAATCGGAATTCCATAATACTTTCTGTAATGTTCTCCCCACAACCATCGGTAAAACTTCCCCTTTTGGGTAAGCTGTACAGGGTAAATGCTGGAAGAGAAAGTAGATGGAAATGTATTGGGAAAATTATTCACAAATACATCCGGCTTAGAAACTACAGAGATTTGGGTTAATTTTTTTAACTGATCATTTTGGGTAGAGAAATATTCGACGTCTGTACTTTGGTCTTTTCTGATATTTAAAACAGCAAAACCATTACCTCCATAAGAAAAATCAGTATGTTCCGTAATGGTAGACGGATCTACCTTAGAACCTGCACCACTTATGATCTGTCTGATGTTACCATCTTCATGATATTGTAAATTGTGATCATGTCCCGAAACGAAAATAATATTTTCCTTATCCTGTACAAGACTTTTTAATCGGTTAGCAAGGTCTGCATAATGCTGGTTGTTGAGGTCTGCAGGACTTATTCCGGAAGAACTTCGGAGTACATTGATAACACTGGTTATAACAGGTACAGGAACTTTACTTTTAAAAGGAAACAAATGGGACTTAGCAGAATTAAAGCCTGCATGAGTTCCACTGCTTATGACAGGGTGATGCAGCGCTACAATAATTCTTTTACCCTGATTTTTAATGATCAGATCCTTAAATTCTGTAAAGAAATCTTCACGGGTCTTGATATTGCAGTTTTTATTGATTCCAGGATAATTATCCCAATTGGCAATAACCCATTCTGTATCAATTGCTATCAATTTAATATCATTGGATATATTAATATCATCAATCGGGCAGCCATTTTTAGGAAGAAACGGCTTTTTATCAT
Organism: Chryseobacterium aurantiacum; assembly: GCF_003020585.1. Classification (GTDB taxonomy): domain Bacteria; phylum Bacteroidota; class Bacteroidia; order Flavobacteriales; family Weeksellaceae; genus Chryseobacterium; species Chryseobacterium aurantiacum. The sequence continues at coordinate 318,197 of NZ_PXUE01000004.1, read as the reverse complement.
CAAAGTATTGTTTTACAAATGCTTCCTGAGCTTTTAAGCCGTCTAAACCGTTATACCAATCATGATTTCCGGGGATTACTAATGTTTTTCCCTTAAAATTTTTAGTGATGGCAAGCTGATTTTCCAGTTTTTGTTTGGCTATATCATAATCTTTATCCGTTTCCTTAGGCATTCCGTTAGGGTAGATATTATCACCCAGAAAGATCAGCATAGAGTTGCTGTTTGCCGAATCTAGTTTACCTTTAAGGAAGTTCAAGGTTTTTTGGGCCTGAGGTTCATCTGCATTTCCGGCATCTCCGATGAGGAAAACCTTAAAGTCATTTTCAGATTTTATCTCGGAATCTTTTACTTCAAATAAGTTTTTGCCTTTTTGTACGTTATAAGTTGCGCAGGAATATAACACTCCGGCGGACATTACTGTTCGTAAAACAATAGAAGTATTTTTTAGATGAGTTTTAAAGGATAAATTCATAAATTTACATTAACAAAAATTCAGGAATGAGCATTCTACACAAAGCTAAAAATTATGTTGAAATCTTATTCAAAGATAAGTTATCTTCGGTATATTTTTATCATAATTTTATCCATACTGCCTATACCGTTAATAAGGCAGAGGAAATCATGAAAAATACTCCTGTTTCTGAAGTGGATCAGGAAAAGGTACTCGTGGCTCTCTGGTTTCATGATACCGGCTATATAGAATGTGCCATGAATCATGAGGAAAGAAGCGTCGAGATCATGAAAAACTTTCTAAATCAGGAGAATTTTCCTGAAAGTTATATTGCCGATGTAGAAAAACTAATCTTAGCTACCAAGATTAATTATGAACCTCAGGGATTATTAGAGAAAATTGTAAAGGATGCTGACTTCAGTCATTTTGCAGGGCATGATTACAATGATATTTCTGATGCTTTAAGAAAAGAATGGGAGCTTACCAATGTAAGATGCTTTTCCAATGATGAATGGAATGCCGGAAACCTTGATATGCTGAAAAATAAGCATACCTTTTATACAGATTATGCCAAGGAAAACTGGGAACCTTTAAAAAAGAAAAATATCAAAAAAATTGAAAAGAAACTTGTAAAAGAGGAGGAGAAAAAAGATAATTCTGAGGGAAAGAAAGAAAAAGAGAAATCAGATAGAAGTGTAGATACTTTATTCCGCGTGACCCTTAACAACCATACGAGGCTGAGCGATATTGCAGACAGTAAAGCGAATATTCTTTTATCGGTAAATGCAATTATTATTTCGGTTTGTCTTTCCGTACTGGTTCCTAAATTGGATGCTCCGAAAAATTCACACCTTATTCTTCCGAGCTTTATACTATTATTATCCAGCGTCCTTACCATAATATTTGCTATCCTGTCTACAAAACCAAATGTAACGAAGACAACATTTACTAACCAGGATGTTACCAACAGAAAAGTGAACCTGCTGTTCTTTGGAAACTTTCAACAAATGCTTTTTGATGACTATCATAATGCAATGAGGGATTTGATTAAGGATAGAGATTATATTTATGACTCTATGGTGAAAGACTTGTATTATCTTGGAAAGGTTCTTGACAGAAAGTATAAGCTTTTATCCATTACGTATAAAATATTTATGGCCGGAATTATTATTTCGGTGTTATCATTTGGATTTGCTTTCCTTAGTCTTTAATAAAAAATAAAACACGATGATTGTCAGACAGCGTACAAATTGGCTGAAAATGTTATTTATATGGAGGGGTTCCGTATTAAAGAAAATTGTAGTTCAGCTTATTACGATTAGTCTGTTTTCTCTGGCAATCTATTATTTCAAAGGAAAAATCTTTGATTATAAAGTACACCTTAACCCTACCATCTTTACATTGATTGGGCTGGCACTGGCCATTTTCATGGGATTTTGCAATTCCGCGAGCTATGACCGTTTTTGGGAGGGCAGAAAACTTTGGGGTCTTCTTGTCATTGAAACAAGATCACTTACAAGACAGATTCTATCTCTGGTAAATGATTCGTCACCGGAGGCTAAAGAAGAAAAAGAGAAGATTATTAAGATGATTTCTGCTTTTTGCTGGTCTCTGAATTATCAGTTGAGAGATAAATCAGGAACAGAACATTTATCAAGACTATTATCTCCGGAGCAGGTAGTGCAGTTGAAAGATAAAAAGTTTATTCCAAGCATTATCCTGGGATTTATTGCCGATTGGCTGAATGAGCAAAATAAAAAAGGAAATATAGATACCATCGTAATGACCTCTATGGATCATCAACTTAACCAGTTTTCTAATATTTCGGGAGGATGTGAGAGGATTTATAATACACCGCTTCCATTTGCTTATAGTATTTTGCTGCACCGCACAGTTTATTTATACTGTTTTTGGCTTCCTTTCGGGCTGGTAGATTCTTTGGGCTGGATGATGCCCTTAATTGTTTTACTGATAAGCTATACCTTTATTGCACTGGATGCTATTATTCAGGAAATAGGGGAACCTTTTGGGGAAGAGGAAAATGATCTTGCTTTGAATAGTATTTGCCGTACCATAGAATTCTCTATTTTTGAACAGGCTGAAATCCCACAAGGAGAGTTGAAAAAAACAAATTCCTATTTTATAGATTGATCCTGGCAGATTGAAACTCTCAACGCCAGCAATCCTGTAATCCCCTGAAGATCTTCCACCTTTAGAAACTCTACATTATGCTGTAGAATATTTTTCTTTTGAAGTCTCGAAATGTAGTCCAGATATTCTTTCTGATTTTCCATTCCAAAGTAGACGATGGTGATTTTTCCGGGAGCAGTGATTCTTTCTGAAGAGTCCTTTACATGGGCTTTGTCCAGACGTTTTTTTATAATTTCATAATAAGAATTGTAGGCTCCGTCTACATCAAATCGTTTTTCATCCATTCTGAAACGGATGTCTATTTTCTCATTATAAACGAAAATCAAAGAAGCTATATCCAATGAAATAGGGAGATCCTGTTTAAAAGTCTGGAACTCTAGTTCCATTTTGCAGATAGTCTTCAGCTGCCAGTACCTTAATTTATGTACCACTTTTGAAGTATATTGCAGTTCCGGGGCAATATTATGACCAATGTACAGATTATGCTCTACACCATCAGACTTGAATCTTTCATAGTAATGGGGGAAAATCTGCTGGGCTTTGATTTGGTTTTCATCCAGCATATCTGCCAGTTTTCTATTGAGAAGCGTAATAGAATCGTCCAGTTTTTTTCTGTGATTATAGAATAGATCCGTTTGGGGACGTACCTGTAAAAAATAATCCTTGATCTTTGTCTTTACTTCACGGGATGATCTTACTTCCAGCTTGGCTTGTAAAAAAGGATGAATTTCTTCTCTCAATAATCTTTGAAAACGTTGTTCCGTATCCGCTTTGATCTCATTATTCAGTTCATTCTCGAAAACATCAAGAGCTAATGTGAATTTCTCTGAATCAGAATTGGTTAGGGCTAAAATATCAACTAACCACTCAATCTGTTGGTTGAGATCCTGAAGCATTAAGTTAAAACGTTTTTCAGAAGAAGAACGAATATCAGAGACACCAAATAAAGGAGTGAGATTTTTAAATGATATTTGCTTTAACGTATATATTTTTTTTCCAAGTGATGCCGTAAAATACTTTTCAGCTTCATTCCTGAACTTCCATACCACGCTATCGTGGATGGAGGTGTACTCACGCTGGATAATGGCTTCTATCTGGTAATTTTTTTCAAAATAGAACCTACTCAGAGAGAAGAGAATCATGTCTGAAAAAAACTCCATTTTTTTGAGCTTTAACCCATTAAAACTACCGGCAATAGAAGACGTAAATTCCATAATTGCAAGTAGATCATTATCTTTCATAATAGGAATGACCATGAAACTGTTGACATTATTATCCTTTAAAATATTGAAGGAAGGAAGCTGCCTTATATTTTCATCCAGGTTGTTCACATTGGAAACAACAATAGGCTTAGAATTATGACTGATATTATTGAATGTATTTATTCTGGTTTCTTCGTCAAAAGTGTTGATCCAGAAATCAAGAATATGATTGGTTAGTAAACTTTCATAAATAGGAAGTTTATCCAGTTTTTGTTCTTTCTTATTGAAAGTCATCAGCCCGAAGTTGAGGTCTGCTACATCAAAATAAGATTTAAAAATTTCGGTCAGATTTTCATTGGGGTTTAAGTCTTCAGGATCAATTTCAATCATGCTTGATTTCAGATCAGACAATGCCACTTCAGAAGTACAATCTACCAGTGAAATAATGGTGAACCCTTTTAGTATCCATGATTGTGATGGAAAATACTTTTTCCACAGTTTAAAATCATCAAGATTTTCCAAAAGCATATCCAGAATATCATCAGAAGGAATTTTTGCTAGTTCTGTAGGATAAATTTCAGTGAAATCTGAATTTACAGTAATCTTATAATGCTTCATGATCCCCTGTTTATTGGGGATGTCATAATAGAAAGGGATCGTACTTTTAATATCTTTCTTGAAATAAGTCTGAAGAATCAGACAGCAGCAGAATACATAAAACTCATTGTCATTAATGTTTCGGAGTTCTATCTCAAAGTCTTTTCCTGCATCTTTAAGAATTCCTTTAAATCTTTCGGTGTAATTAAAGGTGATATTAGAAAGAGGGATACTTGCGGCTTTTATTTCATTGTTGGTAAGCCCGGTAGGGAAGAGGTCAGCAAGAAGTAACCGGATGAGGTCTTCATATTTTTCCAAAAGAGTGATGTCCTGAAAACCATCTTTCAGCTCGGTGAAATTCTTTGTCCTGTCAATTAAGGATTCAGCATAATTAACCCTGTATTCCAGACGGTCATTATAGCGGATATGCTCCAGCACATCCAAATATTTTTTGAATGATATATAAACCTGAAAGGGAGAGTCTTTTTTGTAAAGATTGGCCAACTGCTGAAATTTAGAGTAAAGTTATGAAAAAAACACCATTTTCAAATGTAGTCTTTTACCGGAAGAATTAGCATTGTAAGGACATTTTATTTCATGTTTTTTATGTTTGGTTGAAGTATATATATCATTATTTAGGGTTTGCTCTTTTTTCTCTATTTATTGCTTTGTTTTTTATTAATATAGACTTCAAAAAAAACCTTCCAGATGAACTGAAAGGTTTTTTAATATAGTGTGGATAACTTTTTATAATCCGAATATCCCTGCAAATAGATCAGGGAAAACTCCCAATGCGATAATCGTTACGATGACAACTACTGCAACAATATTATAAGTAATTGTTACTTTTTCTGAAGACTTGAATGTAGATTCCTTAAAGAAAAACATTGCAATGATAAGTCTTAAATAGTAAGCGATAGATAGAGCAGATCCTAATACTGCTACCAATACCAAGAATGCAGCTCCGTTCATTGCCTGAGAGAATAAAGCAAATTTTCCCATGAAACCAGCTGTTAGCGGAACTCCTGCCATTGAAAGCATAGAGATTGTTGCTACTGTAGCCAATAGAGGTTCTGTTTTTGCTAATCCTTTGAAAGCACCGAAAGAGGTTTCTCTTTTTAATTTCTCTACCCAGATTAGACACATGAAAACTCCTACTGTAGATAGGGCATATGCAAATAAATAAAAGGCAAGGTTATAAGTAGAAAGGCTAGTCATTCCGAAGAATACCAATCCGATGTATCCTGCATGGGAAACTGAAGAGTAAGCCAACATTCTTTTTGCATTCGTTTGAGCAAGACCCATAACGTTTGCTAAAAGTAATGTAATGATTAAGAATACTCCTAAAACATTAATCCATTCGTGAGTAACTCCTGCAAACCCGATTGTCATTAATCTGAATAAAGCAAAGAATCCTGAGATTTTTACTACACTTGCCATGAAAGCTGTGATTAATGATGGAGAACCTGCGTATACATCAGGGCTCCACATATGGAAAGGAGCTAATGCTACTTTGAATGCTAATGCACAAAGAATCAATAATACACCTAAAATAAACATTACATTGGTAGCGTTTGCCACTCCAAAGTCATGAATTTTATAGAGATCAAAACTTCCAGCACTTCCGTAGATAAATGCAATCCCGAAAAGTAAGAAACCAGTCGCGAATGCACCCATTAAGAAATACTTGATTGAAGCTTCGTTTGATCTTAAATCAGTTTTGTTGGCACCTGCCATTACATATAATGGGATAGAAAGGATCTCAACACCTAAGAACATTGTTACCAAGTTCTGGTATCCGAAAAGAACAATTCCTCCAACTAATGCGAATAGCATCAATGCATATAATTCTGACTGGTGGCTTCTGTGGTTGCTGAATGCAAAACCTCCCAGAAAGAATAACAATAATGTGGTTACAATTGATATTTTGGTGAATAATGCCGTATTGGCACTGTATTCATACATATGCTTGTACTGATCGAAGAACGAACATTCAGGCATAAAGCTTACATACAATGCAATGATTAGTCCCAAAATCCCAATGTATCTTGCGAATTTTCCTTGTTCAAAAACTCCTGAAAATAACGCAATAACTGCCGTTAGGAAAACAATAATTAAAACACTCATAATATAGATTTGAGATGTGAGATTTGAAGTTTAAAGTACAAGGTTCAAAGTTTAGGATTTAAAGTCTCAGGTTAAATTTCCTGTCTTTAATTTCTTTGCCTTTTATCTTTTACTCTTCTCTAATCTCTTAATTTTTTAATTTTTAAATCTTTTAATTTTTTAGTTAGCCATCGCCATGTAGATAAACTTCACTGAACTACTCACCATGTCGATTACCGGTTGTGGGAAAATACCAAGTAAGATCACAAAAACCGCTAAACTTGCCAATACAGAAAATTCTACACCAGATAAATCTTTTGCTGTACTTAAAACTTCTGCATTTCCTTCTCCAAACATTGCTTTTCCGTAGAATCTCAATAAGTACACTGCACAAAGAATTACCGTAAGACCCGCAATTACTGCTGCTGTTCCGTTAAAATCATACACTGATTTCAACAAAATAAATTCCCCGATAAATCCATTTGTTAATGGAACTCCCATTGAACCTAATATAATAATCAAGAACAATACTGCAAACTTAGGAGCTACTTTAGCTAAACCACCCATTTGTCTAATATCTCTTGATTTAAATCTCTTGTATAAAATATCACAACAGTAGAATAATCCTACTACGTTGATACCGTGAGCAAACGTTTGTACCAAAGCTCCCTCAGCACCTTCAACATTGAAAGTTCCTCTTAAAGTAACTACTGCTGAAGCAAAGATTCCTGCTACCATCAATCCTACGTGAGAGAAAGATGAATAGGCAATGATTCTCTTCATGTCTGTCTGGATAATGGCAATCAATGCACCGTGAACAATTCCTACGATAGCAAGGATGATTACAATTTGTCCTGAAATTCCGGCAATAGGAAGTGGAGTAATTGGTAATAAATAGCGCATCAGACCATAAACTGCCATCTTAAGCATAATACCGGATAACAACATCGATCCCTGAGTAGGAGAGTAGGTATAGGTATCAGGCTGCCAGGTATGGAAAGGGAATACCGGTAACTTCACTGCAAATGCAAAGAAGATAAACCAGAATACCACTGTCTGCTGTGTTTCGTTCAGTTGTGCATTGTATAGATCCGTTAAAGCGAATGATGCAGAGTGGTTGTACACATAGATCAATCCGGCTAACATAAATAAAGATCCAACGAATGTATATACGAAGAATTTCGTAGTGAATTCAAACCTTTTATTTTCTTGTCCCCAAAGTCCGGCAATAAACCAAATTGGAATCAAAGTTACTTCCCAGAAAATATAGAACAACAATCCGTCTAAAGAAGTAAATACTCCTACAAGACCAAATTGCATCAACAGAATCAGACCGTAGAATGTATTTCTGTAGTTTACACTTTCATTGAAAGAAGATAAAATGATGATAGGCACCAAAATATTAGTCAGTAATAACAGAAGCATGCTCATCCCATCGATACCGAAGTGAAGAGAACTCTTCATAAATTGTGACCAGGGATAATTGATCTCATGCTGCAATACGCTGTCTACCGTCGGAGTAAAATCAAAATCCGATAATATATAGAACGTAAGGAGCATTTGTACCAATGCAATTCCCAGTGCCAAATATTTGCTGGAATTACTCTTCCATGCAAAAACTAATCCCGAACCTACTAGAGGTAAAAGTAATAATGTTAATAATAAACAAGACATTATTATTGTAATAAAAAGTTAACAATTAATATAATTCCCACCGCTAAAGACATGATAAGGATATATGTCTCTACATTTCCGTTCTGTACACGCTTCATAGCTTTTCCGCTGTCTTCAGCACCATCACCTACAAAGTTTACAAAACGGTCTAAGATACCCTTATCAAACATTTTTCCTCCGCGTCCTAATCCTTCAACAGTTTTTACAATCAATGCGTTGTAAAGTTCGTCAACGTATAATTTCTTAGCAGAAAGCTTTTCCCATCCGGTATAGCTTTCTTCTGCAATAGCCATTTTTTTCTTCTTCACGTAGGTATTTCTAACGATAAACCAAACAGAGAAGAACATCAGGATTGTTGCAGCTAATAAGATCATTTCAGTATTGAAAGGTACTCCTGAAAGAGTAGCTTCCATCTGGCTGTAGCTTTGTTCCGTAAGAACAGGCTTTAACCATTCCATCAGTTTGGCATAATGACCGTGACCGATGAAGTGTGGCAAGTTAATGAAACCTCCAATTACAGAAAGGATAGCCAATACGATCAATGGTAATGTCATATTCAGGGGACTTTCATGTAAGTGGTGTTTTTGTTCTTCAGTACCTCTGAATTCTCCGTGGAATGTCAGGTAGTAAAGTCTGAACATATACGTTGCAGTCATAGCCGCTAAAACAAATAAAATTACCCAGTAAACAGGGTTTTTAGCGAAAGCTGCTACTAAAATTTCGTCTTTAGAGATCATCCCTGAAAGTAGAGGGAAACCTGAAATTGCCAATGTTCCGATAAGGAATGTAGCGTGGGTAAGAGGAATATATTTTTTAAGACCTCCCATGAAACGCATATCCTGCTCGTTGCTCATGGCGTGGATTACAGAACCGGCACCTAAGAATAATAATGCTTTGAAGAAAGCGTGCGTCATTACGTGGAACATAGCCGTTGTATACGCTCCAAGACCTAAAGCAATGAACATAAACCCAAGTTGTGAAACAGTAGAGTAGGCCAATACTTTTTTGATATCGTTTTGACGAAGTGCATAGAATCCTGCTAAAGCAGCGGTTAAGAATCCAATTAATAGAATTCCTCCCTGTACTGTTGGAGCTAAAGTAAATAAGAAATTTGATCTTACTACCAAATAGATCCCAGCCGTTACCATTGTTGCAGCGTGAATTAACGCTGATACAGGAGTTGGTCCTGCCATTGCATCCGGTAACCATGTATATAATGGAACCTGAGCAGATTTACCGGTAGCACCGATGAATAAACTCGCTGTGATAAAGATGATCACTGTTCCGTCTAATTCAAATTTTGAAGCATTTTCAGCTACTGAAAGGTAATCTACAGCATTGGTTTGAGCGGCAATCATAAAGATACCGATCAATAATGCAAGGTCACCAATTCTGTTCATGATGAAAGCTTTTCTTGCTGCTTTACCATATTCTTCGTTGGTATACCAGAATCCGATCAATAGGTAAGAACAAAGACCTACTCCTTCCCATCCAATGAATAAGATAAGGTAGTTGCTTCCCATTACTAAAAGTAACATTGAGAAAATGAAAAGATTCAGGTAAGTAAAAAACTTATAGAATCCTTTGTCATGACTCATATATCCGATAGAGTATAAGTGGATCAGTGAACCGATACCCGTAATGATCATCACCATCATTAAAGAAAGCTGATCAATCTGGAATCCAAAATTAATTTGTACTCCATTTACTCTAAACCATTCAAAAGCTTTTACGATTACGGGCTGGCTTTCAGAATTAAAATTCATGAAAAGACTTACAGCGATACAGAAAGATCCGAATACTGCTGCCGTTGCCAGGGAACCTACCAATATTTTTGGAAGATTTTTCCCGAATAAACCGTTAATAAGAAACCCTAAAAGTGGTAAAAGTACTATTGCATATACTAAATTCTCCATTCTTATCCTCTTAATTTATTAAATATACTTACATCTACAGAACGGGTATTTCTATATAGCATAGCAATAATTGCCAAACCTACTGCTACTTCAGCAGCAGCCACTACCATAATGAAGAAAACTAAAAGTTGTCCGTCGCCGTTTCCTTTATATGCTGAAAATGCTGCCAACAAAAGGTTTACAGAATTCAGCATAAGCTCTACACAGCCCAGAATCACAATAGCATTTTTTCTAAGCAATACTCCCATCACTCCCAGACAGAATAATACTGAACAAAGAATGATAAAGTAGTTCAAAGGGATGCTTTGTATAAATGTATTTACTTCTCCCATAATTTTATAAATCTTTTTTACCGATTAATACCGCGCCTACAATACCTGCCAAAATTAGGATGGAAGCAAGCTCAAACGGTAAAACATATTCATTAAACAAAAGTCTACCCAGATTTTTAGTAAGACCCACACCTCTGTCTACATTCTCCACTACAATATGGTTGTCCTGTACGCCTCTGAACACCCCTAAAACTCCTACTAAAAGTAGACCTGCAGTAAAAACTCCAATAAGTTTTAAAGTATTACCTTTCTTACTTTCGTCTGCTTTATTAAGGTTAAGCATCATTAAGATGTAAAGGAAAAGTACCATAATGGCACCTGCGTACACTATAATCTGGATAATTGCAAGAAACTGTGCATTTAAAAGAATGTACATACCAGCAATTGAAAACATTGTAACAATCAATGACAAAATAGCATAGAGAGGATTTCTTGCGAATACAAAATAAATTGCACTAGCCACTGCTAAAAACGCCACCAAGAAAAATAAAAACTGATCCATTATTTTACCGCATTTTTTTGTTTCTCGGATTGTCTTGTCGTGATGTCAATCCTTTCATTTATTTTTTCAACTAATTTATCTTTTCCATAGATAAAAGAACCTCTGTTGGTTTCTACATCTACTAGTCTGTCTGTAAGATAGATGGCAGATTTAGGACAAGCTTCTTCACACATACCACAGAAAATACATCTTAGCATATTGATTTCATATACTGAAGCATATTTTTCTTCTCTGTAAAGACCTTTTTCTTCTTTAGTTCTTTCAGCAGCAGTCATCGTAATGGCTTCTGCCGGACAAGCTACCGCACAAAGTCCACAAGCTGTACATCTTTCTCTGCCTTCCTCGTCTCTTTTCAAAACGTGCTGACCTCTCCAGATGGTAGTTCTCGGCTTCTGTACTTCCGGATACGAATATACTGCGGGAGCACCCTTTATCACGGTTCTTACAGCATGCTTAAATGTAATCCCCATTCCTGTAAAAATAGCAGGAAGATAGATTTTTTCAGCAAGGGTCATTTCTTTATTGGAAACAACTTTTGATCTGTTTGTAAGTTTCATTTAATTATAGATATTAGATGTTAGACATTAGATTTTAGACTAATCTTGTCTGTTATCTTAATTATTTAATATTGATGATTGAATATGATAGGCTAAAGATAAAGCTTTGATTTCATTATCAAATTTTCAAATTAGCTCATTTTCAAATTTTCTTAGTTTCCAAACGCTAAGATTACAGCTCCTGTAATCAATAGGTTTACCAATGCCATAGGAATCAATGTTTTCCATCCTAAGTGCATTAACTGATCGTATCTGAATCTTGGAAGTGTCCATCTGATCCACATAAAGATCAAAATTCCGATAACGGTCTTCGTTAAGAATGCAACAACGCTCAAAATACCTGCCGTGTTTTCACCCCAGTTCTGAGTTACCCATTCTATACCAGGATAGTTGTATCCTCCAAAGAAAAGAACCACCATGAAAGCATTAGAGATAAACATGTTCACATATTCTCCAAACATATATAAACCTAACTTCATGGAAGAGTATTCTGTAGAGTATCCTGTTACCAATTCAGATTCACACTCAGGTAAATCGAAAGGGTGTCTGTTTGTTTCTGCCAGTGCAGCTACAAAGAAAACAAGGAATGCTATTGGCTGGTAGAAAATATTCCAGTTCATTCCTGAACCCCAAGGAATAACTCCCCATAATTTTCCGGTAGTCTGACTTTCAGTAATTTCTTTTAGGTCTAAACTTCCAGACATCATAATGATAGAAAGAAGTGCTAGTCCCATTGCCAATTCATAAGAAATCATCTGAGAAGAAGCACGGATAGCACCTAATAATGAATATTTGTTGTTCGAAGCCCAACCTCCGATCATAATTCCGTAAACCCCAATTGAAGCCATTCCGATGATGAAAAGTACACCAACGTCAATGTTAGCTACCTGAAGATCAAAAGAAGTACCTGCAATATTTAAACTTTTACCCCAAGGAATAACAGCTCCTGTAATTAATGAAATAAACATTACCAAGGCAGGTCCTAATACGAAAAGGAATTTTTCTGCATTGGCAGGGGTAAAGTCTTCTTTAAAGAAAAACTTTCCACCATCAGCAAGAGGCTGTAATAGTCCGAAAGGTCCGGCTCTGTTAGGACCAATTCTGTCTTGCATGATAGAAGCCACTTTTCTTTCTGCCCAAGTAGAGTAGGCTGCAATCGTTAACGATAGCAAGAAAAGTGCTAATACAAGTATAAGTTTAAATGTAAGTAAATCCATTTTTTATTTAGATATTAAGATGTCAGAGGCTAGGTATCAGATGGTCTGAAGTCTGAGGTCTGAAATCTGATGTCTTTTAATTAAAATTATTTTTCGTCTTTTTCACTGATTTCCTTAGCCATTGGATTGTCTAAAACTCTTAGCTCATCCTTAGGTTTTTCGTAGTGATTCAATGAAATTACAGAGTGTCTGTCGATATGTCTAGGACTTTCGATGTTCCAGTCTGATAATGCTTTTCTTTCGAAACGGCATGTATCACAGATGAATTCTTCAACTTCACCCCATTGGTCTTTTCTTGCAGTTACTCTTACAATTTCATCACCTTTCATCCAAACTACCGCTTTTCCTGAACACTTATCACATTTACAAGTAGCATTCATTGGTTTTGTAAACCATACTCTGCTTGCGAAACGAGATGTTCTGTCTGTTAATGCTCCTACAGGACAAACGTCGATAATGTTTCCGATGAAGTCATTGTCTAAAGCTTTATTTAAATAGGTTGAAATTTCAGCGTGATCTCCTCTGAAAAGAATACCGTGTTCTCTTGTTTCTGTAAGCTGGTTTGCAGTCAATACACATCTTGCACAAAGAATACAACGGTTCATGTTCAATTTGATGTTCGGTCCAAGATCATCAGCTTCGTAAGTATTTCTTTCGAATTCTGTTCTTGTCTCAAGATTTCCATGCTCATATCCAAGATCCTGAAGGTGGCATTCACCAGCCTGGTCACAAACCGGGCAGTCCAGCGGGTGGTTTACCAGTAAGAATTCGGTAACCGCTTTTCTTCCTTCCTGAGCTTTCTCAGAAGTAAGGTTTTTAACTTCCATACCGTCCATTACATTCGTTCTGCAACTTGCTACCAATTTTGGCATAGGACGCGGATCTGCTTCAGATCCTTTAGAAACTTCTACAAGACAAGTTCTACATCTCCCTCCACTGGTTTCTAACTTGCTGTAGTAGCACATAGCAGGAGGTACAGATTTACCACCGATTTGTCTTGCAGCTTCCAAAATGGAAGTACCAGGCATCACTTCGGTAGTCTGTCCGTCTATAGTTATTTTGAATTTTTTAACTTCTTCGCTCATATGATATGCTTTAAGCTTTATGCGTTAAGCAATAGGCTTTGTTATTTATATTTCTTTGTATTAAATGTATATCCAATTCCTGCTAGAACTTGTCCGAAAACAAAATCCTGGCGTGCTTTATCAGGTTTGTTATTTAATGTAGTTTTAATATCCCACATATTAATATAACCGGCTTTTCCTTCTACTCTAAGCATCCAGTTTTTCCAGAAAACTAAGTTAAGACTGGATCTGATATCAGTTCCCATACCTGCAACGTGAAAACGGTCACTTCTTTCATTACCAAAAAGTTTTACATTACTTTTAGGGAACATAAATCCGATTCCGGCTCCATAGGACCATACTAAATCTATATTTTTCTTATGAATAAGGTTTTTGTATTTCTCAAGACCTAGATTTTCATAATTTAATCCGTCTGTATGTTCAAAAGTAAGGAACTTCTCATCTGCAAGGTTTACCTGCCCGTTTTGTACCATTGCTGCATATTCAGGATCTGAAATATGCCCTTTAAAGTTAACGGTTTGATTTTGATCCATCACATATTTCATGTGATCAATCCCTAAAACAAGGGCTAAATTATCTTTAATAAAATATCCTATTCTGAAATTATACTGCGTTACGGTAAACCAACTTGGATCAAAATAAACGATTCCAAATTTTGTAGGCCTGTCTTGTGCTGTTACATTATTCAATTGAAAATCGTACCCGTTTCCAGTAAAATGGATGTCAGAATTGCTATAAGCAGCTCTGTTCCAGCCATAAAAAACGAAAACCTGACCTTTCTTACTTAATGGATTAGGCTTCTGTTTTTTTTCTACTTTATCAGTAGAAGCTACCTCCAGTTTATATTCTTTCTCTAATGTATCTTTTTTAACCTGCCCAAAAGCAAGTCCCGACATCATTAAACCAACAACTAATAACTTCTTCATTTTAACTAAGCATTTTTTTCAACAGCCGGAATAGGATCTGCATAATGTGCCAATCCATAGTTTTGAGTCTGAGATAACTCAGGGTTTTTCACGTGCCACTCAAATTCATCTCTAAAGTGACGAATTGCTGCTGCAACCGGCCAAGCTGCCGCATCACCTAATGGACAAATGGTGTTTCCTTCGATTTTTCTCTGGATATCCCAAAGTAGGTCGATATCTTCCATCTTTCCTTCTCCTTTCTCTATTTTCTTTAAGATCTTATGCATCCATCCCGTTCCTTCACGGCAAGGTGTACACTGCCCACAACTTTCATGGTGATAAAATCTCGCCAAAGTCATGGTGTGTTCTACGATACACTGGTCTTCATCCAAAACGATGAAACCTCCTGATCCCATCATAGTTCCGGTAGCAAAACCACCATCTGCCAATGATTCATAGTTCATATATCTTGGCTCTCCGTTTACGGTTCTCAGCAATAGATTAGCCGGAACAATAGGAACGGAACTTCCTCCAGGAATACAAGCCTTTAATTTTTTTCCATCTTTAATACCACCACAATATTCATCAGAGTAGATGAATTCTTCTACGGTAATCGTCATGTCAATTTCATACACCCCCGGTTTGTTGATGTTTCCACAAGCAGAAATTAATTTCGTTCCTGTAGATCTTCCAACTCCGATTTTAGCATACTCAGCTCCTGTTATATCAATGATAGGAACAATTGCTGCAATAGATTCAACATTATTTACAACCGTTGGTCTTTCCCAAAGTCCTTTTACAGCCGGGAAAGGTGGTTTTAATCTTGGGTTACCTCTTTTTCCTTCAAGGGATTCTAGCAATGCAGTTTCTTCACCGCAGATATATGCTCCACCTCCTCTTTGAACATAAATTTCACAATCGAAACCTGTTCCCAGGATATTTTTACCTAAAAATCCTGCTGCTTTGGCTTCTTCAATAGCTTCTTCAAGAATATCCGGAATCCAAGAGTACTCTCCACGGATGTAGATATAAGAAACATTTGAACCTAAACAGAATGATGAAATCAACATTCCCTCGATCAATAAGTGAGGAAGGAACTCCATTAGATATCTGTCCTTGAATGTTCCAGGCTCAGATTCATCCGCATTGACAACAAGGTGTCTTGGAACCCCTTCAGGCTTTGCCAAAAAGCTCCATTTCATCCCTGTTGGGAATCCGGCTCCACCACGTCCTCTTAGTCCTGAAGCTTTTACTTCTTCAAGAATTTCGTCAGGAGTCATCTTCAAGGCTTTTTCAGCTGCTGTGTAACCTCCCTGTTTACGGTATGTTTCAAAGTAGCGAATACCTTCTATATGTGCGTCTTTAAGTAAAAGTTTTTTACTCATTGTTTATTATGCTTTTAGCTATTGGTTTGTCGCCGTTAGCTTTTTATAATTATTTTAAAAATTAACTGATTTTAAATTCTGGATTCAAAATCTTTATTAGTCTAAAGCAAGTTGTCCCTGTCTGCAAAGCTCAAGGATTTCGTCTACTTTTTCTATCGTTAAATTTTCATGAAAGAATTTACCTAACTGCAACATTGGCGCATATCCGCATGCTCCAAGACATTCAGCAGGCTTTAATGTGAACATACCGTCTTCGGTAGTTTCTCCATCCTTAATATTCAGTTTGGTCCTGATATGGTCAAGAATTTTTTCGCTTCCACAAACCATACAAGGTCCTGTTCTGCAAACTTCCAAAACATATTTACCTACCGGCTTCATATTAAACATGGTATAGAAAGTAGCCACCTCATATACTTCAATTGGCTGGATACTTAATAGTTCTGCAACATAATCCATCACAGGAACATCTAACCATCCTCCGAATTCTTTCTGTGCTAAGTGAAGTACAGGAAGAAGGGCAGACTTTTGTCTTCCTTCAGGGTATCTTGCGATAATTTTGTGTACCTGTGCTAAACTTTCCGGTTTAAAAGCTATTGTTTCGCTCATTTTTTTAAATGTATTATTGTACAATGTACAATGTACTAATGACTTATTTATTCGATCATTGTAAAATCATAAATACATTTTACAATGGTACTTTTTACAATTGTTATGCGTCTAATTCTCCCGCAATAATATTCATACTACACATCGTTACAATGGCATCTGAAATTACAGAACCTGTAATCATTTCAGGATATGCCTGATAGTAGATGAAGCATGGTCTTCTGAAGTGAAGTCTGTAAGGGCTTCTTCCTCCGTCACTTACAAGATAAAATCCTAATTCTCCGTTTCCACCCTCTACAGCATGGTATACTTCTCCTTTTGGAACATCAGTTTCTCCCATTACAATTTTGAAGTGGTAGATCAATGCTTCCATTTTTTGATATACATCCGCCTTTTCAGGAAGATAGAAGTCAGGAACATCCGCGTGGAATGGTCCTTCCGGAAGATTTTCGTATGCTTGTTTGATAATTTTAAGTGATTCCCAGATTTCTTGTTGACGAACCATGAAACGGTCGTAAGTATCTCCTGAAGTTCCTACAGGAATAATAAAGTCGAAATCTTCGTATGATGAATAAGGTTCTGCAACTCTTACATCATAATCTACGCCTGCTGCACGTAGGTTGGGACCTGTGAAACCATAGCTTAATGCTCTTTCAGCAGAAATTGCTCCCGTACCAATGGTTCTGTCCATAAAGATTCTGTTTCTTTCTAATAAAGTACCGAATTCTTTAAATCTTGCAGGGAATGTTTTTAAGAAGTCTTGCAATAACTCATGGAATTTTGGAGTGAAATCTCTTTCAAATCCTCCGATTCTTCCCATATTGGTTGTCATCCTTGCTCCACAGATCTGCTCATACATATCATAAATACGTTCTCTTTCAATGAACATATAGGTAAGACCTGTAATTGCTCCTGAGTCCATTCCGGTTACCCCATTACAAATCAGGTGGTCTCCAATTCTGGCAAGTTCCATTAAGATAACACGCATATAGTCTACACGCTTTGGAACTTTAACGCCGATCAGCTTCTCAACTGTCATGTGCCAACCCAAATTGTTGATTGGTGCAGAACAGTAATTCATACGGTCAGTAAGAGTCGTAATCTGAGAATAGTTTCTTCTTTCAGAAATTTTCTCAAATGCTCTGTGGATGTATCCTACTGTCTGCTCTGCATGAAGAATTCTCTCTCCGTCCATCGTTAAGATATTCTGGAAAATCCCGTGAGTAGCAGGGTGGGTGGGTCCTAAATTGAGGGTGTATAATTGTCCGTCAATCTGTTCCTTACTTTCGTATTGGTTTAGTATATTAGATAATGAGTTATCTTTCATAATGATTGCTTTTAGCTATTTGCTTCCGGCTATTGGCTGGATACCATTGGCCATTCGCTTTTTATCTTCCGAACATATTATCATTCTTGTCGGTTCTTGTACCGTCTTCCAGTCGATATTCTTTCAACATTGGGTGGTATCCAAGATCTTCCATATTCAGGATAGGCCTAAGATCAGGATGTCCTTTAAACTTAATCCCGTAGAAATCATACGTTTCTCTTTCCATCCAGTTAGCTCCGGCATATAATTCAACAAGAGAATCTACTTCAATATTTTCTCTGGACATAAAGATTTTCAGACGTAATCTGAAATTAGCCATCATGTTATGTAAATGGTAGACTACACCTATTTCCTTTTCTGGAAACTCAGGGTAGTGAATTCCACATACATCGGTAAGGAAATTGATTTCCAAAGTTGAATCCTTAAGATAATGAATGATCTTCTTGATATCTTCTTTTTTCACTTCAATGGTCAGCATTCCATATGGCTCTGAACTTGAAATAACAGATTCCGGAAATTCTCTGGTAATTGCTTCTAATACAAATTCGTTTGTCATTTCCGTTTAGTTGCTTATGTTGTAAGAATCTAATAATTTCTGATATTCAGGCATATCTCTTCTTCTGATGCTTTCGCTTTCTGCAAGAGCCTGTACCTGCATTACCCCTTCAATAATTTGCTCTGGTCTTGGAGGACATCCAGGAACATAAACATCCACCGGAATTATCTTATCTATTCCCTGAAGAACAGAATATGTATCAAAAATACCACCACTGGAAGCACATGCTCCAACAGCTACTACCCATTTGGGTTCAGCCATTTGAGTATAAACTTCTTTAAGGACCGGTCCTAATTTTTTTGATATAGTTCCACAAACCATCAGCATGTCTGCTTGTCTTGGAGAGAAAGAGTTTCTTTCCATACCAAATCTTGAAGCATCATAAGTCGGGTTCAGGGTAGCCATAAACTCAATACCACAACAAGAGGTAGCAAAAGGTAACGGCCAAAGTGAAAACTTTCTTGCCATCCCGATTACACTGCTCAGTTTTGTTGCGAAAAACCCTTCTCC
Source organism: Chryseobacterium aurantiacum (assembly GCF_003020585.1). Classification (GTDB taxonomy): domain Bacteria; phylum Bacteroidota; class Bacteroidia; order Flavobacteriales; family Weeksellaceae; genus Chryseobacterium; species Chryseobacterium aurantiacum. The sequence continues at coordinate 299,118 of NZ_PXUE01000004.1, read as the reverse complement.
TTCATATCCTTCGGGAGCAGGTGCATCTGTTCTTATTACTGGTTTTTTATCTGACATCTTGTAGATGATTTTAAATTTTAGATTTTGAATTAAAATTTTGGATGATTTTTCTAAGAAATCTTCTTTTGAAGAATTGCGATCCAAAATCCATTATTCACAATTCATAATTTTACTTTTATTTATCCCAATCTAAGGCACCACGCTTCCAAACATAGAAAAACGCTACGAAGAATATCGCAACGAATGTAAGTACAGCCAGGAATCCTTCCATGCCGAATTCTCTGAAGTTTACCGCATATGGATAAAAGAATACGATTTCAATATCGAATAGTACGAACAATACCGCAGTCAGGAAGTACTTGATGGAAAACGGTGTTCTTGCATTTCCCTCGCTAGGAACTCCACATTCCCAGCTTTGGTTTTTTACAGAATCTCCTTTTTTCTGCTTTGGACCTAGGAAATGTGCTCCAAGTAAAGAAACAGCTACGAATGCTACTGCTACACCTGCCTGGATAAGGATTGGAATATAACTTTCAGGTAAATTCATTTTTGCATTATTATCTCAATTTGCAAATTTAGCGAATAAACAAGAAAGGGTGAAATTTATCAGCTTAAAAGTCGGCTGAAAATGGTGAAAAAATACAATTTAGAATCAATAAAAATAACGGATTATTTCTTCATTTTTTTTAGAAGCGAATATGCCATGAATGAGATGTATCCAAAAAGAAGACTGGCAAAAATGATGTTAATCACAGTATTGGTTCTGTCATCCTGGGATTGTAGGAAGAAATTGTAAATGATAAATCCTGCGATTAAAATAGCAAAGATGATAAGCTGTGGTTTCATAGAGTAAATTTAGAGAATTTAAAGATTGCAGGTCGTAAATAATGGTTGCCGGGTAATGAAAACGAAAGCATTACCCAAGGCTCCTTATTTATTGTTCATTATTTATCATCAATGAGTAGGTTCTTCTTCTTTTATGATTTACAGGATTGTAATCCTGCCATAGAACCTGTACACTTTTGTTTTCTTCAAGCTCAGGATTGGTTTCTGCAAAATTAATTCCCATACTTGTAAATCGTACAAATATTTCCTTGAAAATAATTGCCGTTACCCCGCGTCTTTGATATTCAGGATGAATTCCGATAAGGTAGAAATTGGCACGGTCATTCTTCTTGCTGGCCTGTAAAAAGTGCCACCATCCGAAAGGAAATAGTTTTCCTTTTGACTTTTGTAAAGCTTTCGAGTAGGAGGGCATGGTAATGGCAAAAGAAACCAGCTGCTGGTTTTCATCCACTACACATATGACATAGTTTTTATCAATAAGAGGGAAGTATTTCTCTTTGTAAGTTTTGATCTGTTCATCCGAAATTGGAGTATACGTAGAAAGATGTTTGTAGGTTTCATCCAATAGCTTGAACATAGGTTCTACATAAGGGAGAATTTCTTCCTTTGATTTGAATTTGAGAACACTTAGCTTATACTTCTGAGCAATCAGCCCGCTGAATTTTTCTACTTTTTCAGGAAGTACTTTTGGAAAATTCATTTCATATTCTACCCATTCTTTTTCTTTGGTTAATCCCAGTTTTTCAAGATGTTTTGGATAATAGGAATAGTTATAAATTCCAATCATTGTCGCCAGTTTGTCAAACCCCATAGTCAGCATACCCGCCTTATCAAGATTGGTAAAGCCCATTGGTCCTTCAATCTTGTCAATTTTATGTTCTTTGGCATAATCAATTGCGGTTTGAATTAAGGCTTTGGAAACTTCAATATCATCAATGAAATCTATCCAACCAAATCGTACTTTTTTGATGCCTAATTCCTTTTCTTCCTTATGATTAATAATGACAGCAATTCTTCCAATTACCTTATTGTCTTTGATAGCCAGAAATTGTTTTGATTCGGAGTAATCCAGGGCCGGATTTTCTTTTGCATCCCAGATTTTCATTTCATCTTTAATAAAGGATGGAACATAGTATGGATTATTTTTGTATAAATCCATCGGAAATCTTACGAATTGCTTGAGTTGACCAGCTGTTTTTACTTCAATAATTGAAATTGTAGACATGTTTTTTGAGGTAATTTAAGGACAAATATAAATAATAATATCGGATACTTTGGCACAGTTTTTATATCATTATGCTTAAAAATTGAACACAAAATCTATATAAAATGGCGGGTTATTATATCATTATTGGTATTTCAATGCTGGTGAGCTGGTGGGTTTCATCCAGGTTGAAATCAAAATTTGAATATTATTCCAATGTACATCTGCGAAACGGCCTTTCGGGGAAAGAAGTAGCAGAGAAAATGTTGAGAGATAACGGGATTAATGATGTTCAGGTAATATCAGTTCCCGGACAGTTAACGGATCACTATAATCCAGGAGATAAAACAGTAAACCTTTCCGAAGGAGTATATATGCAAAGAAATGCAGCTGCAGCAGCTGTGGCAGCCCATGAATGCGGGCATGCTGTACAACACGCAAGAGGGTATTCAATGTTGAACCTGCGCTCCAAGCTGGTTCCTATTGTAAACATAAGTTCCAATCTGATGCAGTTTGTGCTTATAGCGGGTATCGCAGTAATGGCAGCTTCAAGAACAATTGAAAATCCAAATGGTAATACAACTGTTTTAGCGATTGGAGTGGCAATGTTTGCAGTAACAACCCTTTTTGCCTTTGTAACGTTACCGGTAGAATATGATGCCAGCAACAGAGCTATGAAATGGCTTAAGGATACAGGAACTGTAACTGCTGAAGAATTTGTAGGGGTTCAGGATAGTTTAAAATGGGCAGCAAGAACATATGTGGTAGCAGCCCTGGGATCTTTAGCCCAACTTCTTTACTGGGGATCTTTACTTCTTGGAGGAAGAAGAGATTAATCATTAAGATCAAATGAAATATATAGCATCTCAGATAATTTTCTGAGATGTTTTTTTATGCTGTAAAATAAAAGGTTCTGCTAAAAGAATGTCAAATATAGAATTGGCCATAGATAAAATGTATGCCTTTTCTTTATTTTTGATTATAAAGGGTGCTATTCACTAAACTCGAATGATACATGTTGCATTTCAGATAATTTTTCTGAGATGCTTTCTCTTTGTGCAAGTTTTAATGAAGCCGTAAGGATGCAGTTTTCATTAGCATCGAAATTAATAACTTTCGCATCAAATTTTGAAAGGAGCGTGAAAATTGTATTCTGCTGATTAAAATTAAACTGGATTTCAATTTCTGTTTCCAGTTCTCTTGTGATAATGTTGGCTTCTTCAAGGGTAATCTTTGCTGATTCTTTGTAGGTTTTTACCAATCCGGAAACACCCAGCTTGGTTCCGCCATAGTAACGAACTACAATAACCAGTACATTGGTGACTTCGTTGGCTAGTAGTTGATTGTAAATAGGCAACCCTGCACTTCCTGATGGTTCTCCGTCATCATTGGCTCTGTAATTTTCACCACTTAATCCCATTCTGAAAGCATAACAATGATGGGTGGCCTTTGGATGCTCAGTCCTAACCTTTTCCAATGCTGCTTTTAATTCTTTTTCATTGTTAACAGGGTAGGCAAATCCAATGAACTTGCTTCCTTTTTCTTTTAACAGGGTGTCTTCTATGGGTTTTTCTATGGTTTTGTATTCAAACATTTCCTCTCAGCAGTTAGTTTTGCAAATTTAAAACTTTAGAATTCACTATCCATGTGTATTCGTGAAAAAGTATTTTAATAAAAAAAAGAGCGTTTCCGCTCTTTTGATTTGTATATAAATAGTCTAGCAAGGAAAACTTCCATCCACCCAAGGTGGTGGGCAGCTCATGCTGGATGGGGTAGGGCAGCAATGTTGCCATGCAGGTGGATAATATGAACAACATTTTGGGGCTATACCTCCTTGTACTTTTTTTAAGCCTTGTCTTGAAACTTTCTGTATGTTTTTCATGGTAATATGTTTTGGTATTACTAATATAAAGAAATTATTTCATGTACAGGTGATAAATTGCTTTATTTTGATTTAAAAAAAGAAATGGTATTATCCCTATAGTTTTCTATTTTGTAGGCTGTATTGTCAAATTTGGGGGCTTTTGTGCCGTTTTCTACTTTTAGATTTTCATTTTTAATGATAATAGCTTCATCCCAGAGATCAGCATCAATAAATTGTTGTAAGGTAAAACGGCCGCCTTCAATAATAACGGATTGTATCTGTTCTTTATATAAAGCTTCCATCAAGTTTGCCGGGAAATTTTCCCTTTCGATTTTAATGAATTGAATATGATCTTCAGTGCCTTCTTTGATGGTATTTAAAACCAGTGTTTTTGCTTCATTATTGTAGATCTTAAAATGCTGGGGAACTTTTAAGTCAAAATCAATTAAGATTCTGGTTGGGTTTGTTCCTTCCACATTCCTTACCGTTAAGCCTGGATTATCATTTAATGCAGTTTGTGTTCCTACTAAAATGGCATGTTCATCGGCTCTTAACTGGTGAACAAACTGATTAACCAAAGCGTTTGATATGAAAGTAGGCTTAAAATCTTTGTCTAAGAAACCGTCACCAGATTCTGCCCATTTTAAGATCATGTAAGGTCTTTTCTTTTCATGATAAGTGAAGAATCTTTTATTCAGTTCAATACATTCTTTTTCAAGAATCCCCGAAACAGCTTCAATCCCTGCATCCTGAATGATTTTTTTCCCTTTTCCATTAACCTTGTCATGGGAGTCCATAGCTCCAATGACAACTTTTTTAAAGCCAAGCTCTTTAATTTTTAAGGCGCAGGGTGGTGTTTTTCCGTAGTGGGCACAGGGTTCCAGTGAAACATAAATGGTAGATTCAGGAATCAAACTCTTGTTTTTAACAGAATTAATGGCATTGATCTCAGCATGTGGTTCTCCTGCTTTATGATGGTAGCCTTCGCCAATAATTTCTCCATTGTGTACAATTACACTTCCCACAAGTGGATTGGGGTAGGTTTTGCCTAGAGCCTTTTGAGCCAGCTCAATGCATCTTTTAATATATAATTCGTCGTTGTTCATGTTGGTAAAAAGAAAAAGCGAAGACAAATTGCTTTGCTCCGCCTTTATTTATTGTATTAAGGTTTATTCTCCGGCAATGATGCTGTGGAGATTCTGCTTTAATGTTTCCAGATGAGCTTTCTTTTCATCAATGGTGTTGTAAGTATCTCTTAAAAGAGGATTTTCCCTTGATGGTTTGTTGAAGAAAGATAGGTTGTTTTCCAGTTTTACAATTTCTCCTTCAAGATCGGATATTTGGTTTTTGATCTTTCTTGCCTTGTCAGTAAGTTGGTTTTCAGATAAACCTTCTTCTTTCAGTTCAAGTTCATTGATCTTATTGATCTTTAATTTTTCTCTTAAAGTCTTATTAAACTCTGTATTAATTGAAATTTTATCTCTAGGAACTTTCCCGATATTATTCCAGGATGTCTTGATTTGTTCAATTTTTTCAATGCTTCCTTCTTCGTTGGAAACTGTTTTTAATTCTTCAAGAAGAGCTTTTTTGTTTTTATAGTTCTCTTTCCAGTTATCTGTAGAAGTATTGCTCTTTTCTCTGTAATTGTTGAAGAAAGCGTTACATGCATCACGGAATTCATCCCAGATTTTATTCGTCATGCTTTTTGGAACGTGACCCACTTTTTTCCAGTCTTCCTGAAGCTTTTTGAATAATGGAACAGAAATATCCCACTCTTCATTGCTCTTATTGTCCTGAGCAGTTTGTATTAATTTAAGTTTTTCTTCCAGATTCGCTTGCTGAGAACCTTTTAAAGACTTATAATAGTTGTTTTTGGTTGTATTGAAACCTCTAAGTGTTGTTTTGAAATCATTCCAGTTTTGGTTGGAAAGTTTTCTTGGAACGCTTCCTGTTTTCAAAAATTCGGAACGTAGATCTTCCACCCTTTTAATGGCGTTTTGCCAGTAGTTGTGATTAGGTGTTTCAGCTGGTTCAGAAAGTTTCTTGATTTCAGCAATGATTTCGTTCTTTTTTTCAAGATTTGCACCTTGTTCCTTTTCGATGGATGCTGAAAGTTCAGATTTTCTTTCGTGGATTTTATTGGAAATTTCCTTGAACTCTTCCCAAGTTTTTTCACGGAACTCTTCTGCTACAGGTTCAGCTTCTTCTTTCCAAAGCTTATGAAGATATTGAAGTTCATTTAAAGCTTTCTGAATGACAGGTTCATTTTCAAGTTCCTGAGCACGGGCAATGATGTGCTGTCTTTTTTCCAGATTGTGGCTATATTCCTGCTCTAAAAATTCTTTATTCAGATCCAGCATCTGATAAAATTGATTCAGGTGGTGGAAATAATTATTGTTAAGGATTTTAAACTCAGATTTAGCAACCTGTCCGGCTTTAGACCACTCTTCTTTAATCTCACGAATGGATTTAAAAAGATTAGTTCCCGGTTCAGAGTTGGTATAAAGGTTTTTTAATCTTTCAATAATGTTTTGACGGTGTTCAAGATTTTTTTTCTGCTCTTCTTCCTGTCCTTTCTGGAAGTTGTCATGCTTTTCTCTGAAAATATTGACCAAAGCTGAGAATCTGGTTTGTGACGGGTGCTCATAACTAAAGTTTTCAGGAGCATTTCCGGCATCTACATATTCATGCTTTTTATCTTCCACTTCATCATGGATGTAATGACTTGCTTTTTCTTTTAACTGATTGAATCTTTTGAAGTTTTCACCAGCATTTTGAGTGTTGATGATTGTTTCCATTTCCTTTAAGGCATCAGTCAGGGAGATTTCAACTTCTTCATGTTCTTCCAGGTGTTCTGCATCATCTTCATGTGGGGGCGCATCATGAGAAACTATGTTCTCTGAGGTCTCCTGAGATACGTCATTAGGATTTTTCTTTTCTTCGTTTTCAGAAAGATTGTTTTCTGTAGTCATAGCAAATCTTTTATGTGAGTGGCGTTAATATCCTTTGAATATAGCTGTAAGGCCAATTAAAGTACTAATTTATGTTATTTTTTTTGAAAATTCCAAATTTCCCAAGCTTTTTCTGCTTGCTGCTCAAGCATATAATAACCGTTTACTGTTTTTGCTCCTTTTTCGGAGGCATTGATGATAAATTGGGTGTAGTTTGGGTTGTATATTAAATCTATAACTAAATGCTCGGAAGAAAGCCCTTCAAAAGGAAATTTCAGACAATCTTCAACATTCGGAAATGTGCCCACTGGTGTGCATTGGATAATGATTTTATGTTCCTGAACAGTTTCTGTATCAAGATTTTCAAAATTGATTTCAGAACTTCTTGTAACTGTTTTGGATGGAATATTGTGTTTGTCCAAAACATATTTTACCGCTTTTGCAGCTCCTCCATTACCAAGAATCAAAGCTTTGTCCTGTGAGTTTTTTTTATGGAGAAAAAGTGTTTTTTCAAAACCGAAAGCATCTGTATTATAACCTGTTTTTTTACCATTTTGGATCAAAACACAGTTTACAGCTCCTATTTTTTCAGCTTCATCGCTCAATTCGTCAAGATAACTAATGATTTGTTCTTTGTAGGGGATCGTAACATTGAATCCTAAAAGTTCCGGTGAAGAAAAAAGGTTTTCTACTTCATTAATTTCATTCAGGTCAAAAATATCATAGGAAAAGTCTTTAAGCATAAGCTTTTGAAACTTATTTTCGAAGAATTTTTTAGAAAAGGAATAGGAAATATTACGTCCTATTAATCCTAATTTTTTATTGGAATCCATATGATCAAAATTAAAAAAAAAGACCGGATAAATCCGGCCTTTGGTTTGAAATATTTTCAATAATTATTCTACAATGAATTTGGTAGAAGAATTATCTGTTTTTAGGATGTAAGTTCCTTTTACCAATCCTTTTAGATTGATCTTGTTTGAATTTTTGAAAGGATTTGCAATCACTTCAATTACTTTTCCCGAAAGATCATAGATTTCCGCTTTTGCAACTTTATTAAGATTTTCACCTTTTACAAACAGTTCATTATTTTTTACCGGGTTAGGGTAGATGGTGAAGTCTGATTTGTTTTTTCCTGTCTCAATGGTTCCTAATGATCCATTGTAGCAGTTCCACATTAAGTCATCCATTGCAGGTCTGTCTTCTGTAGAAGAATTGGTAAACTTAATTGTAAAGTTTCCACTTACATTAATGTTGTTGATTGTAGTCGTTTTTACAGTTGAATTATAAGGAATAATTCCTACATTCACATCATTAATAAAGACATTTAAACTTCCAGCATTTCCATTGAACTTTAACTGAGTTGTTAGCGTAAGGCTTTGGATTCCTCCTGAAATTAGGGAACTTGTTAAAGTACCATTTCTAATTGTTATTGCTTTCCCATTAATAGTCTGGTCAATTCTTGCATCAGTTGCAGTCCATGTTATGTTATTATTGGTCCATACTCTTGTATTGTAGGCTGGGTTGGTAGATGTAGGGATATTTGTAAAGTCTTCTGTTCCACAGCTTCCACCTCCTGTAGCAGGACCGTCAAGAGTTATTCCTGTAGCTGTATTACTTTGTGGAGAAGCATTTGCAAAAGCATCTCTTGCAATGACATAGAATGTATATGAAGTAAGTGGAGATAACCCCGTCACGGTAGCCGTTGTAGCTGTACCGGATACTGTAGTTTTAAATATACCATTTACATAGATATCATAAGCTGTTACGCCAATGTTATCTGTTGCTGCCGTCCAGCTTAGAGATATTGAGTTTGAAGTAGGGGTATTGGTTGCTAAATTGGTAGGAGCAGTTGGAGCCTGGTTGTCAACAATTGGGCTTCCCCAAATCATTTGAGCGTAGGCAGAGTTATCTATAAAAGGGTTTCTGTTTCCTTGAAATGTATAGGCTGCATTGTTTCTCGCTGTTTCTGCATCGGATACAGGATCCATAGCATTCCATGCTAAAAGCTGCTGAAGTTCCCAGTCCTGAAGACCCGGGAAAGCAGATCCTCCAAGCATATCCCCACTAGAGAAGCCGGCAAGTTGTGTTTCATATCTTGTTACAAAATAAAAGACCATTCTTGCAACATCTCCCTTGAATGCATCAATAGGTTCAAATACAATTCCTGAATATCCTGGAGAAACTGAATTTCCTACTTTAGAGCCATTCTGAGAATTATAAGAAACTGAATTGCCTACCTTTCCGAACGGGTAGTTGGATCTCATACCATTTACCTTACCATCTGTAGCACGGATAAAGTGGATGTCAGATTTCATAGGAAATGCTTCGTTGAATAAACTTTGAGGAACAATATGCTCTCTGTTGTAGCATTGCCCTTCAGTACTATACTGTCCACATTGGCTAGTACCTACAGTGAAATTATAAGGATCTGGTCCGTTGGGATTTTCGGAGTAGATATCTAATATTGTTCCGTCGTTTTCATACGTTGTATCACGATCAGTGGTGAAATAGGCTGTCCATAATCCAGAATAGCCTTTGTCCTGGTGTCCTTCTTTGATAATGGTTCTTAGAGCGGTTTTAAGATTTGCTCCCGTTAAACCCACTGCAGGATCATAATAACCGGGAGGAGCTTGTGCAATTGCGTTAAAGAATGCAAAGCTTAATAAGAAAAAAGATAAAATTCGTTTCATTTCTTTAAAATTGGGCCGTAAAGGTACAAAAAAACGAAACCGTAATGTATTAATTTAATGAAATGTATAAACGCTCTATGTTAATTTTTGGTAATATACTCTTTGCTAATCTTTGAAAAGAACCATGAAATAGCAAATCCGAATAGAGAGGCTGTAAGGGCTACTATCAAGTAATTCTTGCCTACTATTTTTACAGGGAATGGCAATACTTCATTTGCTCTGAAGAATTCTGTGTAGAGTTGGAAATAGCATAAGGCAGTTCCAAGGATTAATCCGGTAATTACTCCGGAAACAACAATAAGAAGTCCGGTATAGAAATAGGTCATTCTAAGATGACTTAAAGGAAAACCTAATGATATAAGTGATTTTGCCTGTTCTTTTTTATCAAGTTGTAAAATAATGATGGCTCCGGCAAGATTGAAAGTGGTAATGAAGATGACCAATGCAAAGATCAGGTAGATAAACATCTTTTCAGTATTAATCATCTTCCAGAAAGCGGCATTCTCTTCTTCCTTGGTTTTTATTTCAATACCTTTTCCAAGAGAAGAAAGCAGGCTTTGCTTTACTGCATCTGCATTTTCCGGAGTTTTTAATTTAATAACAATTTGATAGGCCGACTTTTTTGGAAGGCTTAATAATTCCTCGGTAAGTTCAATAGGAGAGATGATATAATTATCTAGTTGATCTTTCCCCGGGAACACCCCAGTTACCAGAATATCCCTTTTATTGTAAATGTCTTCTTCTTTATTGATGATTCCCGTTCCGGCCTTTGGCATAAAGATCGTCGCATAGTGGTTGGAGGAATCAACCGGAATTGATAATCTGTTGTCCAGACTATTTTCCATCAGGACTTCATTAGAATACTTAAAGCTTGGATAAGTTCCGTAGAATACATCTTTATTGATGGGGTTTACCTTGGTATAAGCAGAATCTACTCCTCTTAAATAGGCAATATCCCCTTTTCCGTTAAAATTGATGTATACCTTTTCTTCAATAATACGGGAGTAGTTACTGATTTCTTTATTGTTGCTTAAAACCTTACCAACCTGATCAAAGTTTTTAATGGTTTTTCCTGATGCACTTTTTAAGGTTAGATCTGCATGAAGATTAGAAATAAGATCTTTATTCAAGTCTTCAAGACCTGAGAAAACGGAAATGATCACGAACATTGCAGCCACAGCAACCGTCATGGCACCTACTGCCAGCCACGTAATGAACGTAACAGCGGTACTGCCTTTTTTTGCCAAAAGGTATCTGGATGCTATGTAAAATGCAATATTCTTCAAGATCTACAAAACAGGATTGTCACCTTCGCCTCTTAATTCTCTTTCCAGTTTTTCAACATCATCAAGAGCAGTGTCAAGATAAAAGTTAAGTTGTGGTATAATACGTACCTGTTTTGCCATTTTCTGACCAAGGAAATTTCTGTATTGAGGCTTGTTTTCCTCTATTTCTTTCATTACAGCAGTACGGAATTCCTGTGGGAAAATGCTTAAATAAATTTTAGCAATACCCAAATCTGCCGTTACCTTTACATCTGAAACGGATACTAATATACTTTGCTTACTCTCTGAAGCCTGTTTACGGAAAAGCTCTGCGAAGTCTTCCTGAATAATTTGTGCTACTTTTCTTTGTCTGTTACTTTCCATAATTTATGCAAATTTAGTACTTTTGTTTGAATTGATACTTTGAAATTAAGCCGGAGTATCAAATTTACGATTTAATTATATTGATTACTATTTATGAAGCTAGAACATATTGGTATTGCCGTAAAGTCTTTGGGGATCTCTGATGAGCTTTTTACCAAATTATTAGGAAAAGAATCCTACAAAAAAGAAACTGTAGAAAGAGAGGGGGTGGTAACATCTTTTTATGAAACAGGAGAAAGTAAAATTGAGTTATTGGAAGCCAGTAATTCTGAAAGTCCGATCTCAAAATTCATCGAAAAAAAGGGTGAAGGGATCCATCATTTGGCTTTTGGAGTAGAAAATATTGTAGAGGAAGTAAAAAGATTAAAAAAAGAAGGATTTCAATTTATCTCTGAAGAACCTAAAGAAGGTGCTGATAACAAATTAGTTGTATTCCTGCATCCGAAGTCTACAAACGGTGTGCTGGTAGAACTTTGCCAAGAAAAGCAATAAAAAATTTTGTAGTGAAATAATTTTTACTATTTTTGCAAACACAAAATTTAACCAAGTTTTGAGGTCCTATAGCTCAGTTGGTTAGAGCACCTGACTCATAATCAGGTGGTCCCTGGTTCGAGCCCAGGTGGGACCACATAAAATCAACCACTTACAGTAACGTGAGTGGTTTTTTTTATATTTCTATGCCTGATCAGTATGCGCCAGCATCCATAGAGTTCTGGTTTTCATACATAAAATCAAAAAAGTATCATCAATAATAAAATCAATGAACCAATTGTTCCATGCAGTACCGGAACTCCAGCAAATTATGGACTGATACGTATAATCTTCATCAAAAAGTTCATCACAAAATTTCTGAGCCAGCTTCTTGCTATCATAAGTAGACCCTTTAAATTTGGAACGATAGGCTCCTCCGTAATAAAGTAATGTGGCGAGTATACCATCAATACAAAGGCCGTTAACCCTAGAAAAATTTGGTTGTTTATCAATTGGAGATGCCTTGGTAATTCCGGTGACAGGATCAATATACACCTTAAACTCATTCAATACGGGTTCTGACAGCAGAAAATAATCGTTGAAATTCATTTCACGAAGTAATCCACGTCCAAAATACCAGTCGAAAACATCATTTTCTTCAAATTGAAATCCTTTAAATAGTATCTGCCCACCAATGCTTTTCTTAAGTAAAGAGATAAAATCAAATTCTTTATCAATTACTTTAAACTTTACATTTGACCAGAAAAAATCAAGATCAATCATTTCGGGAATAAAATTATTATGAGCTTCAATGGGTTTCATTTTTTTTATTATTGATTTCTTATACAAAGTAAAATCAATATTACGCAGTCTTTTTGCGTAGAAATTCGCTCTTGTAAATTTTTGAATTTTAAAGAAAACATTGCATTAAACAATTGTTTAAAAAAGTGTAAGAATTTATTAAAATACTGTTAACAGCATTCTACAATAGATACTGTTGTTTTGCAGAAAAAATAATGATGGAAAACAACAACCAGATCAACAGAAGAAGGTTTCTCAAAAATTCACTATTGGCAGCAGGAGGAATCTTCATTGCTCCTTTAATTGAAAGTTGCAGTGATGATTTTACAGAGAACAGTAACGTCCCGAATGATCTTAAAAACGCAGGATTTGAATCTGGAGTAGCAAGTTTCGATCCTACATCAACGGGAGTTATTATCTGGACAAGGTATTCGGTAGGTACAGATGCTGAAATTATCTGGGAAATAAGCAGAAACAGTAACTTTTCTGAGGTGGTAAGAAAGGGACAAGCCAATGCCTCATCAGTCAATGATTTTACGATAGCAGTGGATGTACAAAACATTCCATCCAATACAAAATATTACTATAGATTTTATAATTATAAAACCAAGGAAAGCAGTGTAATAGGAGAGACACTTACATTGCCCTCCAAAACAGATTCTGTAAACGAGGTGAAAATGGCTGTGGTATCATGTTCCAACTTTCCTGCAGGGCTTTTCAATGTTTATGGGGCCATTGCTCAATCTGAAGCAGATGTAGTGGTGCACCTTGGTGACTATATTTATGAATATGCTCCTGGGCAGTATGGAACAAACCCTTACACCAATCAACTTGGCAGGGCCCATAAACCAGCAAAAGAAATCCTTAATCTTAGTGATTACCGAGAAAGATACAGGCAGTACCGAAGTGATAAAAACCTTCAGCTTCTTCACCAGAAAAAGCCTTTCATTTGTGTATGGGACGATCATGAATTTGCCAATGATACCTATAAATCCGGTGCAGAGAACCATCAGCCGAATGAGGGAGATTTCCAGACACGAAAAATGGCTGCATTTCAGGCATACAGTGAATATATTCCCTTGAAAACAGGGAAGGATTTAAGGATTTACAGAAGTTTTACTTTCGGAAATATTGTGTCTCTTTACATGATGGATACCAGAGTGATTGCAAGAGATAAACAAATGGAATATTCAGATTATCTGGATAGTGCAGGCAACTTTAATCAGGTACAGTTTAAAGCAGATTTTTTAAGTACAAACAGAAAACTAATTGGAAGTGAGCAAATGGCTTGGTTGGGATCTCAGATCAATTCCGATACTGCAAAATGGAAAGTATTGGGACAACAAATTCTAATGACAAAAATGATGGTTCCGGCAGAACTTCTAATGCTATTGAATCAGATTCTTGCAGAAATAAAACAGCATGGAAGTGCACAGCCCGCAACGATGCAGGCTCTTCAAACTACAATTACCCAATTGATTGTTCTTAAAACAAGATATAAGCAGCAGGATCCAACACTTACTCCGCAGGAAATTGCAAGAATTACAACCACCTTACCTTATAATTTAGATGCATGGGATGGATACTTTATGGAAAGAGAACAATTATATTCCATTCTGGCTGGGAAGAAAGTGGTAGTACTGGCTGGGGATACCCATAATGCATGGCTGGGAACACTTACTAATGCTCAGGGTAATTTTATTGGAACCGAATTGGCTTGCAGCTCTGTTTCCTCTCCCGGACTTGAGGGGTATCTTGGTATCTCTTCTGATCCTACCAAGGCAATAGAATTGGCTCAGGCATTTTCATTGCTTATAGATGACCTGGATTATGCAAACCTATATAAAAGAGGATATCTGCATGTAAAGTTTACCTCTGGAAGCTCTATGGCAGAATGGAGGTTTGTAGATAATGTAATCTCTGAAACCTATAACGTAACAACCGAAAAAACATATACAATCTCATAGTTTCAAAAAAACATATCTTATTTTCAATTTTGTATAAGAGCTGCAGTTACCCCTGTAGCTCTTTTTATTTTAACAATTTTTTTGTATCTTGAACATATGCAAGAGGATAAAGGAAAAGAGTTTTTACCGTTAGTTTCAAAGCCATGGTTCTTCATGACATGGGTGATCAGATTTTTCGCAGTACTTTTATTATTGGTGATGTTTTTGGTGATCTTAGCGTTGCCAGCTATCATTGGTGGGCAGTTAATATGGTTTATTATAGTAGGTGTGCTATATTATCCTGTTTTAGGATTTTTGCTTTACCGTTTTTTTCTTTATCAAAAAAAAATCAGAAAGAGAATCATCAAAAGAATTGTGGTTGATGACAAAGGGGTTCATTATGAAAGAGCAGATGGAACAATAGATGAGGTTCTTTATTGCAATTTAAAAGAATATTCCTTTTCAGATCAATATGATGTAGGTGTCAGCCCAAGAAATAAACAGTATATGCTGAAAGTGAATGATGGTGGCCATATAGCAGATGTAGATTTTGATGGAATGGATGCCGGCTACAGTTATTACTTTACCAATCTGAGCGCCTTGCGCAGAAGATATATCCAGGGAATTGTGTACTTCAGACCAGACTTGCGTATAAATCCTTTTGTTTTTGATGTATACTATATCAATCCTGTGGATTTTACTTTCGATTGGAAAACCTATTGGTCTACCCTACTGAAGGTAGGGGGAGTATTGGCTCTTTTAACTTTAGGGAGTGCTTTTTTACTGTATAAATTAGTGAGCTAGTCTCTATCATAAACTAAAGAACAATTTTTTGTATAATAGAATAAGATGTATCATCTTTCTGTATTTTAAACATCTTTTTAAAGTAAAAGACATTCTGATTCGTTCTGAAAATTAAAATCATATCCTTATATTTATTTTTCTATTAAGACTTATTAACCAAATAGAAACAGAGAACATTTCTCAAAAAAAATATATAATTTGGTTTAGAAATTAATCGAAAAAAACAAATGGTAGAAAATTTTATTTATTACTTGGGGTTGGTACTGGTGATTATTGGTGCCATTATGCTGGCCAATCGTTTAAAAGTGGCCTATCCCATTATCTTGGTTATTGCGGGTTTGCTCATCAGCTTTATTCCCGGTTTACCTACTCTAAAAATAGACCCGGAACTTATTTTTATTATTTTCTTGCCACCACTTTTGTATGAAGCTGCCTTTGCCGTTTCATGGAAAGAAATCTGGAAACTGAGGCGGATTATTACAAGCTTTGCTTTTATTGTCGTTTTTCTTACCGCAATATCTGTGGCTTTTATAGCCAATTCATTTATTCCAGGGTTTTCATTGGCTTTAGGTTTTGTACTGGGCGGAATAGTTTCTCCACCGGATGCTGTGAGTGCAGGGGCCATTTTAAAATTTGTAAAAGTTCCAAAAAATGCATCTACCGTTTTGGAAGGAGAAAGTTTGTTCAACGATGCTTCTTCGTTAATTATATTTCGGTTTGCAATGGTTGCCGTAGCTACCGGACAATTTGTATGGCAGGAAGCAGCTTTAAGTTTTGGCTGGATGGTATTTGGAGGCTTGGGAATAGGGGTTGTATTGGCTTTCATCTTTTTAAAAATTGAAAAAATATTTCCTACCGATGTCAATATGGATGCTATTCTCAGCCTGGTAGCTCCCTATGTAATGTATATCACAGCAGAAGAGGTACATGCTTCAGGGGTATTGGCCGTTGTAAGTGGCGGGTTGTTTCTTTCTGTAAGAAGACATGAAATTTTCAGAACATCAGAATCCAGATTAAGAGGATCTAATGTCTGGGAAAGCTTTGTATTTCTGATTAACGGAATCGTTTTTTTATTAATAGGATTGGATCTTCCTGAAATTATGGTAGGTTTAGATAAAGAAGGAATAAGTTTATCCGAAGCGGTCAGTTATGGTTTGCTGGTTACAGCAGTACTCATTGTTGTTCGTTTTTTCGCTTCATTTGGAGCCGTTCTCGTTACATTAATTATGCGAAATTTTATAGATGTAGCAGATAGAGATCCTGGTATGAAAGCCCCCATACTGATGGGCTGGACAGGGATGCGTGGGGTAGTTTCTCTGGCGGCCGCGTTATCTATTCCCGTAATAATGGAAAACGGGCAGCCTTTTCCACATCGTGACCTGATTCTCTTTATAACTTTTGTTGTGATTTTGGTTACGCTTATCGTTCAGGGATTGACTTTACCGGCATTGATTCAAAAACTTAATTTGTCAGATTCCAGCGGAGGGTATATCTCAGAAGAAGAATCAGAAAATTTCCTGCGTAAAGGGATGCGCCGTATAGCCATCAGCTACCTTAATGAAAATTATAAAGAAAGGAGAAATGAAAATGAGTATTTCAATAGGTTGATGGATCGTTGGGAGCAGGAAGACAGGGATGATTCCGTTCATAAGGTTCCGGATGAGGCCAAGGAGATTTACTTTGAAACTTTGGAGCAACAACGCATCTGGCTTCGGGAAGAAAACAGACGCAACCCGAATATAGACGAAGAATACATAAGACATTATTTAACAAGGCTGGATCTGGAAGAAGAAAGACTCAGGATGTAAAAAATACAAGAAATGAATTTAGTAAAACAACTCGGGCAGTTTCCCGATGATAAAAGAAAAGACTATTTCAGTACGCTTTCCAACTATGTCAACGGAAAGTTTCAGAATATACTCATTACTCCTCCTTTATTAGAGGGAGAAAGCATGACAAAGGCATTGCTTCACAGTCTCTGTAAAGTAGAAAATACTTCACCAAGAACGGCACTTCCATTTGCTATAACAGATCTCAAGAATCTAGCTCCGGAAGAGAATGTACTCATATGGTTCGGGCACAGTTCCTATTTTATTCAGATAGATGGTAAGAAGTTTCTGGTAGATCCTGTTTTCAGTGGAAATGCATCTCCTATGCCTGGATCCATCAAGGCATTTCAGGGAGCAGATTACTATAAACCGGAACATATGCCCGAGATAGATTTTCTGCTTATCTCTCACGATCATTGGGATCATTTGGACTATAAAACCGTTCAGGCTTTAAAGGATAAAGTTAATACTGTAATTTGTGGACTGGGAACCGGCCAGCACTTTGAATATTGGGGCTGGGAACCAGAAAAGATCATTGAGAAAAACTGGTGGGATAGTATAGATATTGCTGATGGTTTTAAAATTACACTTACACCGGCAAGACACTTTTCCGGAAGACTATTGAACCGAAATATCTCACTTTGGACCTCCTTTGTTTTGAAAACTCCCACCAAGAATTTCTTTTTAGGGGGAGACAGTGGTTATGGAAACCATTTTACAGAAATAGGAGAGAAATATGGCCCTTTCGATTTAGCAGTAATGGAATGTGGTCAGTACAATGAAAAGTGGCCCTACATCCACACCTTACCCGATCAGCTTATCGGGGAAGTACAGGAATTAAAAGCGAAAAATTTTATTCCGGTGCATCATTCAAAATTCAAATTGGCTCAGCATGCATGGTTTGAACCTCTAGAACTGGCCGCCAAAAATGCAGAAGAAAGCCGGCAGCCGATTACATTACCCATCATAGGTGAAAAAGTAAATTTGGATCAATTAGGGAAAACAATCTGGAAGAAATGGTGGGAAGATTATAAATAAGAATAAAAAAATTGATTAATAAAGATTCACACAAAATAAAACCTGCTCAATAATGGGCAGGTTTTCCTTATTATAAAAAAAATAATCACTACTGAGGCTCGTTATGACTTACCTTAGTATGGATGATGTCGTAAAATACTGCCGGATTTGTTGCATCAGGAGTAATTCTGTAGGTAAACGTAGTTTCGTTCAGAAGAAGAATATCCACAACACGGGTGAAAGTAACATTCCCATTATTATCTAAACCAACAAGGGTTCTTTTCTTTCCATCAGGAGAAATAGACCATGTTCCCTGGGATCTCAATACATCGTTTAATCCGAAGATTTTAAAAGTACCATTGGCTTTAAAGTAAGAATATCCTACATAACCGGCCACACTGGCATCATTTAGAGCAACGCTATTTCCGCTTTTATCCTTAGCTCCCGTAGTCTCCCATGGAGTAGAAGCCAATGTAAGCTGCCCGTTACTTGGTTCAGCATGAGAAGTCTTCGTATGGATAATGTCATAATAAATAGACGGATCAGCGGCATTAGGACGAATTCTGTAAGTGAATTCATTTTTGTTTAAAACCAGAATCTCAACATCACGGCTGAAAATGGTAGATCCATCCGGATTCAACGCTGCAATGGTTCTTGTTTTTCCCTGAGGATCTACAGACCATGTTCCTCTGGACCTTAATACATCCGTTAGGCTGTAAATAGCAAACTTTCCGTCTGCTTTGAAGTAAGCAAAACCTACATAACCAGCTACACTGGCATCAGCTAATGCTACATTATTACCGTTTTTGTCCTTGGCTCCGGTAGTTTCCCATGGAGTAGAAGACAGAACCTGTGAGGGAGTCTGCTGTTCAACAACAATTTCAGTATCATCATCATTAGAGCATGATATGAAAGAAGCAGATAAAAGAACTGCTGCAGACAGATAACATAGTTTTTTCAGTGTATTCATAAGGGTATTTTTTAAGTCTTTGCAAACTTATCCCGAATAAATATAAATGCGTTGTACAAAATATCTCTTTTGTTGTAAAATATATAACAGACAGTAGACAATATAGATAAAATGATATTACCACCCCGTTATCAGTAGATTTCTAGCCGCTTTCTCACTGCATTTCTGATATTTGGAATAGGCCAATGCAGCCCTGCTTCTAATTTGTTCCGCCGATTCATTATGGACGTATCCGGCTAATGCATCATGAAGAATATAGGCTTCCGGAGCCATAAGGTGACTGGTCCATACCAATGGATTGGCTTTGGTTTCCTTTAACAAAGGAGAGAAGAATTTTTTACTGTAACAGGCCAGAATAATGCAGTCCCGTTTTTTTTCATCCGTATTTTTAAAAGATTCCGACAACTGAAAATCCATCAATCCATCATGTCCTATATAAGAAACCAGACTTGAATTTCCGTAAATGCCAATCCTTGTATTATTAATCCGAAGAACATCTTTCATTTGCCCCGAGCTGCTATAGAAAAAATCCTTTGTACAGTTTTCGATATACCGTCCGTCATAGGCATCAGCCACCAGATAATAGTTCTTTTGGGTGACATGTTGAAAAACAAGCCTTTCCATCCTTATTGAATCCTTTTTTTCAGATTTTAAAAATTTCCAGTCCTTACTTTTTTTGAAATAAGTACGAACTCCATAGCCTGCTCCCCAATACAAATTTTGATCGGGATCCTGGCCATTTCCTATTTTTTCAGGAACAGGAACAATTCCCTGATATTTATTGTCGCACAAAGCTACAAGAACATGAATCGTTTTTGTATCCTTATTAAAGTTGTTAATATTCTTTAGTTTTTCCTTTGCTGAATTTCCAGATAAGCCAGCCTTACTTGGAGATCTTTCTTTACCCTTGTTTTCACAACCCATACAACATAATCCGAAAGAAAGTAACAGTAAGAAAATCGAAACTTGATTTTGAATCTTCATCATTCTGTACATTTTTCTTAAAAGTACAATAAACGATCATTATTTATCGAAGTTTTGGATGAAAATTTTCCAAAATAGATACTATTCAAACCGAAAAGAAATAGATTTTAAATGAACTTCTTTAACTCGTATTTTTATGGCTAAAATTAATCTCCACTTCATAACAAAACTCTATTTTTGAGTATGAATAACAGAAACCGCGGAAAAAATACAGGTGACGACAATTTATTCGGTTCAGAAAAACAGATCAGCAAGCTGAAACTGGCAGTTCAGGATATGCAGTATTTGTTAACAAAGGGATATGCAGAAAAGGCATCTTCCGAGCTTGTAGGA
This sequence comes from Chryseobacterium aurantiacum, assembly GCF_003020585.1. Lineage (GTDB taxonomy): Bacteria > Bacteroidota > Bacteroidia > Flavobacteriales > Weeksellaceae > Chryseobacterium > Chryseobacterium aurantiacum. The sequence goes on along the minus strand of NZ_PXUE01000004.1, from coordinate 278,756 downwards.
AATAGGTATAGATTAAAAACAAGACAGATACAGGCTTTAAGGGGAGCCTCAGCTTCAGATATACAAATTAAGGACAGAAAACTCAAACAATTAAGAACTTCTGATCTAAAGGGTAAAACCATTTATCTTGATGGCTTCAATGTCCTGATTTTATTAGAAAGCTTATTGTCTGAGGCCTATATTTTTGAGGGTGCTGATGGGTGTTTTCGCGATCTTTCCGGAGTTCATGGTACTTATAAAAGGGTGAACCAAACTTTAAAAGCAATAGAATTTATTGCAGGATTCTTTCAAAAAAATCTAGTGCAGAAATTGGTTTGGGTTTTTGATCAGCCCGTTTCCAACAGTGGAAGAATTAAACAGATTATTCTTGATTTTGCCGTGGAAAATAATTTTAATTGGGAAGCTGAGTTACAATATAATCCAGACAAATTTCTGGCAGAAAGTTCAGAAACAATCATTTCATCAGACGCATGGATATTAGATCATTGCAAAGAATGGTTCAATTTGATTGAGTATTTGGTTGAAGAAGAAAAACTACCCGTTAATCTGATCAAAACCCTATAAAAATGAGTTTATTTAGAAAATATATTCCCTTGATTTCCGAATCGTGGAAAGAGAAATATCAGGGTATTTTAGAAGATGAACATCTGAAAAGCTTAGAAGATAACATAAGGAAGTATAAAAATGATGCTTTAGAATGGGACTTGCCCTATTTTAACGAAGAAATAAAAATAAACAGATCCGATAGCTTCAATAAGCTGATCAATATCCTCGGGAGTACAGATTCTGATGAAGTTAAAGCACAACACCTGCAAGCCATTCCGTTTGAAGACTGGCTTATTGTTTTGGGACAAAGGCTTACTTCAGCGAGCATTCGTGATGAAAATGCAATTCCTCCTCTTCATAATGTATTAATGGATGCCTGTAAGGAACCTTTTAACAATGAAATTACGATTGCCCAACGAGCATGGGAAAAACATCACGGAAGAATGGATGATCATTTCTGGGGTGAAGTCAAAGGAAATAATCAACAAAAGCAGGAGAAAGTAATGCAGAAAATCCATTATATTCTTGAAAATAAAACATGGTGGAACGTCTTCTTTCATTATAAACACGGTCTTGTTTTTGAAGTAAGGGAAAAGAAAGGACATGGAATCCGCTGGAGTCATGGAGGAAAAAAACTGATTGGCTTTCTGGAAAAATTTATCAATGAATAATTTTACTACGTAAAAAGATTGCGCGATTAGTCCATAACTTTGCGACCATTAAAAATTACTAAGATCAACAGGGCAAGATCCCTATAAATTCTTCAGCGTTAATTGAAAATAATTTAACTTACGCTTTATAAAACCCAATCACATCCTATGAAATATATTTTACTTTCCGCTTTGGTTCTGTTTTCATGTAAAGGAAAAGAAGATAAGAAAACCATTGATAAAAAGGATTCAATAGCAGTTGTAAAAACCGATGAGGTTACACCGCAAGAAAATTTTGATATTCTTAAAGTTCTGCTGGATGAAGAAGTGGGCAAAGAAAAGCCTGAAGAAATAGACTATAAAAATTACACCGTTTCTTTCAAAAATGATGATAATCCATATACGGTAGCCTATCAGAAAATAGCTTCCGATGATTTTAATAATGATGGGATCATGGATTATATTGTGGAAAGGAACTCAGAGGGCATGTTGGCAGGAAATGCTAATACCAACTCAGAAATTCTATATATCATCACCGGAAAAGATCATAAAATTATTCAAAGACATGAAATACAGGCATCTGCTCCCTTTTCATACAATGTTGTGGACGGATTATCCTATGAAGGCGGAAAGTTGAAAGCTTCAGCAATGCAAAACTACCGTTCCTATAATAAACCTATAGACAGTCTGGAATCTACAGAACTCTCCTTTGTCTACAAGGATGGAAACGTTTACGAAGAATCCTATCTCACGAGCTGTGCCCTGGCAAAATGGAAAAATAAAAAGATCTTCAATTCCGCTACTGAACATCGAAGAAGTATAGAAAGACATAATTACACGGAAACAGTTGAGGACAAATACACATCAGACGGTTTTGAAGCTTCTGCGGAGCTTTCGGGATGTGACAATCTGGAGATTATTTTTGAAGGAAACTATAAAATAAAAGATATAAACCAGAAATCTATTGAAGAAAAGAGAAAACAGTTTCTGAGCTTTTTGGTTAAAAATACAAGTGTTCAGAAAGATCTTTCGATAATTCAGAACTATTATCTTACGCATCAGCCCTCTGAAGAATCTACTACTTTAGGAAATCTTTCATTCTATATTTTTACTCATAAAAATAAAGGAGAACTCAGCTTTCGACTGGTCATGACTGAAAATAATAATCCAAAACAAGAAGAAAACTGGGATATTGTAACCAGGAAAAAATAATATTTATAAACAAATTAAAAACAATGAATACATACATTGATATTGGCATTAACCTGACCAATAAACAGTTCTATAATGAACACGAAGAAATTATCAACCGAGCCCTCGACAATGGGGTAGACCATATGATTCTTACAGGAACAAGTGTTCGTGGAAGTAAGGAGTCTGCTGAAATTGCAGAAGAATATCCTGATATCTTATTTTCAACAGCAGGAATTCATCCTCATGACGCCAAGTCTTTTCATCATGAAAGCATCAACGAGTTGAGAAAACTACTGAAACAAGATCATGTAATTTCTGTTGGAGAATGCGGGCTTGATTTTGATCGAGACTTTTCGCCAAGGCCCATACAGGAAAAATGTTATAAAGCACAGTTAGAATTAGCAATGGAAGTAGATAAGCCTCTTTTTCTTCATGAAAGATCAGCTTTTAAAAGATTTAATGACATTACCGATGAATATCTTTCTAGTCTTCCGAAAGCTGTTGTTCACTGCTTTACCGGAACATTGGATGAAGCAAAAATATACTTGGATAAAGGCTTTTACTTAGGATTTACCGGAGCCATCAGTGATGAAAAAAGATTTAAACATTTGGAAGATGTTATTAAATATGTCCCTCTAGACAGAATGATGATTGAGACAGATGCTCCTTTCATGCTCCCGAAGAACATGCCAAGAATGCAGAACAGACGGAATGAACCCTCATTTTTGCCCTATGTAGCACAAACCATTGCCCACCTGAAGAAAATGAGTATTTCTGAGGTTGCAGATGAGACCACAGAAGTGGCCAGAAATTTTTTCAAGCTATAAAAAAGAGCTCTACTGGTAAAGTAAAGCTCTTTTTTTATAGCAAAATGCTAACATATTATTGAAAAGTGAGAGGTCAATACGCAAATCGCTTTTTCTCCCTTTTATTTTCTTATAAACTCTTAATTGCTGATTCTAAAGCCAGTTCCATCATTGGTTTCAGGGCCGTTTCTCTCTCGTCAGCAGAGATTTTCTCATGAGTTGGGATAATGTCAGTTACCGTAAGGATAGTAGCTGCATTTTTACCTAAATGTTGAGCATTGGCAAATAATCCGAAAGCTTCCATTTCTACTGCAGGGCAGTTATATTTTGTAGCAATCTCAGGAGTGTTAGGATCTTTTCTGTAGAAAATATCACTACTGTGGATATTGATTGCCTTAGCATTTAATGATAGCTCATTGGAAGTTTCATTGATGGTATTGAAAATATTTCCCTGGTGAGGAAGAATTTCATCTTCAATTCCCCATGCATACTTAGCATAAGTACTTTCGCTGGCAGCGTTTTCAATATTTAAAATATCAAAAAGCTTAAGATCAGTATTGTACGCTCCACAAGTTCCGATTCTGATGATTGTATCTACTTCATACTCTGTAAATAACTCAAAAGAATAAATTCCGATACTTGGGAAACCCATTCCACTAGCACCTACAGTGATCTCCTTACCTTTGTAAAGTCCTGTATAATAAAATATTCCTCTGGTTTTGCTTACCAGTTTTGCATTTTCTAAATAATTTTCAGCAATATACTGTGCACGAAGCGGATCCCCCGGCTGCAATACTACTTTGGCAATTTCTCCTTTTTTTGCACTGATGTGAATACTCATAATTTTATTTTGACTGGCACAAATATAATAACTTTTATATTGATCATATCATTGCAGGGATGGAAACAACTGTGCAATTTCAGTTTGATGGAATGCATAAAATATTATCAATAAATGCTTTAAACGTGATTGTATATGAAGTATGTTGAAAATGTCATATTCTGTAAAGTCAAAACTGAATATAGCCAATACAGAACAAGAATAGAATAATACAGAGCAGGTATCACGCGATGTGACCAGCTAATTTTGCTGCATTCAATGTTATTAAAATAAAAAAAATGAAAATAGAACATATCGCTATTTGGGTGAAAGATCTTGAAGTTTCCAGAGAATTTTATCAAAAGTATTTTGGAGCCATTTCCAATGAAAAATACCATAATCCTGTTAAAAACTTTGAATCCTATTTTTTAAGCTTTGACAATAGCTGCAGAATAGAAATAATGACCAAACCAGACCTTAGAAAAAGTGAAAACTCCTACCAGTTCCAGCAGTTGGGAATCATACATCTGGCATTTTCCGCAGGCAGTAAAGAAAAAGTGAACGAGATTACAGAGACTTTAAGAAAAGACGGATATACAGTGGCAGGAGAACCACGTACCACAGGAGACGGCTACTACGAAAGCGTAATCCTGGATCCGGAAAATAACATCATTGAAATTGTTGCCTAAAACAATATAAAGAGACCCTTTCAAAACCTTAGAGACTTCTTGCTTTAAGGTTTTTTTATTTTAAAAGTCTGTTTAAACTTAACCTCAAAAGTCACAAAAGGTTTTATTTTTTTTAACACTTTAGAAAGTGTAAGGAAATACTGCACAATTAAGTTCACATAAGATGAAAATCTTTGATTTTCAACAAAACTTGAGTGTCCTTCCTTGTACACAAAGTATATCACTTAAATAGCTTAAGTGTTTAAAAAGCTTTTGTATATCCTTTGTGGTTTAATAAAAAAGTTTAAACGGCTTTTAAAACTAAGAGATTAAGTATTTAATATCAAACTCTAAATTAAAATTTTATTCTAAACGAAATAGTTTTATTTTTGTTAGATGATGGAACCCAAATCACCGTTTTTGGATACGATCTTTCTACTCAGAAAGAATGAATGTATTACCCTTTTCTCAACCTTGCAGGAGATCTCTCCAAAAGAAGAGACAGAGGCGGGTGATTATTTTGAAACAGAATTTGAAAAAGAAAGACTTGAGTTTTTATCTGATCAATTAGTTTGTGATAAAACAGCAGCAGTTTGGGCGGCGAAAGTGCTTTATCATAGCGCTCAGCTATACCTCATAAGAGAAAACACCGCAAGAAGTCTTGAAGACCTCATCCCTGGGTTCAAAGGGACAAGAGGCATTTCCTCCCTATTGTCAGCAGATTTATCATTAAGGTTTTTACCCGAAGTACTTATTGCTTTGAACTCTATAGATCCCGAAGATGCTCTGATTGCGCTTCTTGAAGATATCCTCACAGACTTCCATTACTCAGGAATAGGATATGATCTTGACCTGAAACGAGTGAACTGGGAAGAAGAATTAAAAGACAGCACCTACCGGAAATTATATCTGGAAAGAATTGTTGACAAAAAAGATTACAGACTGGCGGAAATTCCGTTTATCAATAAACTGCTTATTGCAGAATTCGGAATGCATAAAGATGCATTTTGGAGAGAATTAAAAATAATAACCGAAGAAAATTAATGACTCAGAATATCAATAAACTCAATACCGTTCTCAACTACGTAAAAAATACTTTCGTAGGTAAAAATGATGTAGTAGACCTATTGGGAATCTGTCTTTTGGCAAGAGAAAATGCCTTTTTGTATGGTCCTCCGGGAACTGCAAAATCAGCCATTGTAAGAACACTGTCAAAAACAGTAAAAGATGGAAGGAATTTTGAATATTTACTAACCCGTTTTACAGAACCCAATGAGATTTTTGGTCCGTTTGACATCAGAAAATTAAAAGAAGGAGAACTTCTGACCAATACGGAAGGTATGATGCCGGAAGCCTCCTTGGTTTTTCTGGATGAGATCTTCAACGCCAATTCTGCTATACTGAACTCCTTGCTGATGGCATTGAACGAAAAGATTTTCAAAAGAGGAAAAGAAACAAAACATCTGCCGGCTTTAATGTTTGTGGGAGCAAGTAATGTTCTTCCTGAAGATGAAGCATTGAATGCATTATTTGACCGTTTTCTCGTGAGAATTAATGTAGATTATGTTAATCCTGAATTATTACAGCAAGTTCTTTTAGCAGGAAGAAAAATAGAAAACGAGGAAGAAACAGAGATTCCTGAGATACATGCCAATGAAATAAGAGAACTGCAAAATCTATGCAGAACAGTAGATCTTAGACCCATCTATGAAGTTTACCTGAACACCATCATGAGTTTACGGAATACAGGAATTGCTATTTCAGACCGTAGAGCAGTGAAGCTTCAGAATATTATTGCTGCAAGTGCCCTAATCTGTGGAAGAAACGAAGCCGTTCTTTCTGACCTTTGGGTCTTAAAACATATCTGGGATACAGAAGAACAAATAGAAATTCTTGAAGGAATCATCAATAGAATCATAGAGAAAGACGATCACCCAAAGTCTCACCCTCAGGCCATGCAGAATAAAACACCTAATCCGGAAGAGGTAATGAAGGATGTGAAGATTCTTGTGGATAAATGGAATGGGGGATCATTGAGCTTTGAAGAGCAAAATGTGATCAAGGATAAACTAAGATACTTACAAACACGCTGCGACTGGATCAGAAATCCTGAACAAAAACAATATATTCAGCAGGAAATTGAAAGCTTATGGCAGAAAATTCTTCAAACAATATAAAGGAATTTTGGGCAGAAATTCCCCGGAAAGATGAAGACGCTCTTGGATCTGTAAGAGATTGGAAGAATGTTCAGATTGCGGTGGATGATGAAACGATATGGCTCAAAGGGTTTACCGATGAACAGGCGGTTTCCTCGGAAATACATCAATTACCAAATTTTCTGCTGTATGAGCTGCGCGATGGTCTTTTATTTAAAAAAGGAGCATTGGTTCCTAGCAGAAAAATGACAACGGCTTTGCTTTGGATGTCTATCAATAAAGCATTACGCCTCAATTTTCCGATTTCTAACAATAACTATTTCGGTATTAATGAAAAAGTTAAGATTAGATTAAAGGAAAGTGAAGAAGAACATCCGGTAGTTGCTTTGCTGTGTAACCTGTCAGATATTAAAGACCGCATTGCAACAGTACCCAAATTCAGACTGGAAAAAATAAAATGGATTGTGATAGGGGAGAAAGCTCTTTTTTTCGGAACACCCCTATTAAGCCTGCCAGGAAAAACCTATTGGCTAAAAGACAACCATTTATTGCCGTCCGGTCTTGATTTTGAATTTAAAAACCTGAGTATACCTTTACAGGAAAAATATAATAAAGAATCAGACGGGTGGCTTCTATGGGATGAAAAGGGAAATTATATTTCACTTAAAGAAACTTATTTTCGGGATTTGTCCGTAAGCTCATTCCGTCTCACCGAAAAATCAAGAGAATGGAACTAAAGGCCTATTTCCAGTCCTATGAAAACTATTTCTGGGAATGGAAAACCGATGAAGATATTCCCGGAGATTCCGGATATAACGATAACAATCTCATTTCCGTACCAGGAGTGGGAGCTATTGCCTATAGGCCATATATTATTGAGATTTTAAAAGAACTTCAACCTCAGGGATTACCTCCGTTTGGAGCTTTGATGATGGTTTTATATGCCATGCAGGATGGATATATCAACTTTGCAGATCCCTTAAGATATACCACAAAACTTTATAGTGTTGGAAACTTTGAATTCAATGCTGAAAAAGAAATTGAATTCCTAGAAAAAATAAAAGCTCTTCCTCCCATCTACAAACAAAAACAGAATAAGATTATTCTCTTGCAGACTTTGTTTAAAAATGTACACAACAGAACATCTTCCACAACTGCCGAGGCAATTTTGAAAGTTTATTATAAACGTCCACAAGAGCTCGCCTTTAGTGCAGATAAACAGCATGCAGGGCCTTCTATTCTGAATAAAGATTTGGCAGCCATGAATCTCAACGAAAGGTTTCCAACCATGCAATCTATTATTGATGCAATGAAAGGGTTTATGGAAGAACCGGAACTGGATGATGAGGTTGTACAGGAAGAAGCAAGTGCAGATACAAACAAAGATTTTATCAGGGAACTCATAGAAGAACCAAAGACATTTCAGGTAGGAAGTCTTATCAAAAGAATTTGGAGCGGACTGAAGATCCCGATGCGACACCTCTCTCCTGGAGAACAGCCTATAGGAGGAATTTCTGATATGACCAACAAAGGAGATTTTAACAGAATGCTTTTGTCGGAATTTGCCAATGAAGATGAGGTATTCATGAATAGGGTAGCCAATAATGAAGCATTGTACGTTCAAAGAGAGATACCCCCTGAAGAAAATATCTTCGAAAGAATAATTCTGATTGATACTTCCCTTAGAAACTGGGGAACACCAAAAGTATTAGCATTTGCATCAGCTATTGCCGTGATCAAGCATCCAAAAGCACATTCTGAATGCCGGGTTTTTGCATTGGGGCAGGCCGGGGTTTCCATTTCCCTGAATAAAGTAGAAGATGTTGTTGAGAACCTTAATCAGGTGAGTCCAATTCTGGAAGCCTCAGAAGCTTTGGAGAAATTTTTTATTGAAGAGCATACTGAGAAAGATATAGAAGTATTCTTCATTACCCATGAGGAAAATATAGCAGATGAGAAAGTTCAAAAAGTCATTCATCAGAACAGAGACAGACTTAAATTTGTGGTGACCACCAGCTCAGAGGGAGAAATCAATTTTTATAAACATCATAAAGGAACAAGAAAACATATTCAGAAAATAAAACTTCCTCTTCAGGAATTGTGGGCAAATCCGCCACAACAAAAAACAGCAGGAATTAATTTGGATGGGAAGAAAACAGAACTTCCATTGAATTACCCGATTTTGTACCCAACACCCGTTAAAAAAATTGCCCAGTTTCTATATGAAGGTGAGTTTTTTATACTAAGCTCAAAAAAACAATTGCTGAAAACCTACCTTTCAGATAATTATTATGACAGACACTATTACGAATATTATAAAACCTATCATGGTTGTGAAATTTTGTTTGAAAATATCTCTATAAAGCCCACTGGAAAGTTTGCTTTAGCGAAAAATAAGCAGCAACATTTTATACTTTGCCAGTACCAGCCGGCTAAAAAATTAGTATCTAAGCTCAATTTGAATACTAAAGAATATTCTGAGCAAAATGTTACCGGATTAAATATTCCGGATTCTTACGAACTGATCTATTTTGGGAAGAACTTTTATCTTCATCAATTTGCCAATCCGTTATTATACAAAATAAATATTGAGGGAAATATCTCCATTGAAACAATTTCCGGAAAAGATAAAGAAATAGAAAAAAACAATACAAAAGCAGAAGCAGAAGTCGCTAAGTTGAGCCAAACCGGACTGAAAATTATCAACAGTTTTAATAAAATAGGAATTAACAATCAAAGAAATCTTGTTTTTTCAGGTTGTGAAATAAGCAGTGTATATGATAATACTTTGAGCTTGTATAAAAACAGATTTCAAATAAAAATTTTTGCAGAGCAGAACAAAAATAAATTTACCTTTCCCGATGGCAGTGAAGTTATTGCAGATTTCAGGGGTATGCTAACTTTTAGGAGCAGCAACAAAGGAATAGAAGAATTTTATATGCCGGCTACTTCATATGGTTTTCTTTCCCTTGCTACCTATACAGAATTTAGTGGACCAGAATATTATCTTCCCGAACACACGTTGCTGAAAGTAAGAACGATGGAAGAAATGTATTCCCAATACTTAAGACCATTTATAGATCAGATTTTGGATTATGGAGCTTAGAATTAAACCTTTCCCAAAAAATAATTACCCTAAAAGAGGGCTTTTAATCAAAGGCTCTTCACCTGCGATATGGCTTCAGGAAATGGAAACGCTTGGCATCATTCTTGGGAATGTAAAATCCTATGCTGTTCCCGCAGATCTTCCCAATGTATTGTACGGATGCTTTCTTATTTTTAAGGACCATGCCCCACAGGAAATTGGTAAGAATACTTATTTTCAATGTGTGGATAATAAATTTTTTATTCCTGAAAACACCATATTTTACCCGAAAATAAATCCCGAAGACTGGGAGCAGATAACTTCAGATTTTCTTATTATGCATCCTGAGTTTGGATTGGTAAAACTATCAGAACAAATAGATTGGACTGCATTAATTCTGGAGCCGGGAAACACTAATGAAACCGTCAGAAAACCACAGAATGGGGTTGCAATTCCTCAGCAGATAGAAAGCTATACGGTTGAAATGGATGATGAGAAAATGCTTGAAGCATTACAAAAACCTCAAACCGAAGAAGAATGGATGAATAACCTGCCTTTTGATATGAAAAAAGTAATGGCAGGAAACAAAAAAGAGATTGAAAAATATTTAAAATACATTGAGAAATATCCCGAAAGAGCTGTAGAATTAGGAGTTCCTTTAGATATTATGGGGATCTCAAGAGGCGATGGATCTGGAAAATTTACCTGGTTGGAAGGATTGTTCGGTGGAAGCTCTGGCGATAAGCAGGAAAGTAGAGGTACCCGAAATTTCCGTAGAATATTCTGGGCTGTTATTGTAATCGCTATTGTCTTAAAAATAGCGCTCCCATCAGATAAAAAAGAATCTGAACAAGAAGAAAATGTTACGTCCTCAGGAAAAATTGTAACTGATGCTGTAAAAGCACCCTCAGATATGATAGCCTTTCAGTCGGGGATCACTGAAATAGATCAGAAAATTGATTCCATTTACCAACAGAAAAGAAAAGGGCTGTCCAACGAGCTTCTTAATGCAGGAATGCTGGAGGGGCAAACAGAAAAGGCAAAAGAGGAATATAAAAAGAAAGGAGGGAGAAATGTAAGTGAAATAGGACATGATATTCAAAAACTGAATAGTAAGGAACAACAAAGCAGGGATTCCCTCAAAACAATTTATAAAAAGAAAATAACCCAACATATTGAAAAAAGAAGCGAAAACCTGAAACGTAAAATTTCAGACTCTCTTAAACAATATACCAAAGGAAAACCTGTAAACGGGGATGTTGTAAAATACCTTTTAAAGAAAAAACAGGTATTGATGGAAGACTCTTTAGGAAAACTTTACGGAACTCTTGATCTTGCAGATATGCAGCCGCCATCACCCATAAAAGATTCAAAAGTAAAGGGAATTGAGTCAGGGGATAGTCAATTGAAGAAAGATACCCCTATTTCAGATATTCTGTACATGGTGATTCTGATGATTGCAGCAGTAGGACTATACTCTTTCCTATTTAAAAATAAATCTCTGAATCTTGGAGGAGATAATGTACCTACTTGGGTAAAATTCCTTTTGACAGCAATACTTGTAGCCATGCTGGTATATCTGTTCTATCCTTTAGTAAAGATGTTTGGATACAACTGGTTTGTATGGATTCTCGTATTTTGTGTGATCTTACTTCTCTACCGTTTATTTCGGGACGACAAAACCATTTTAAATTCCGAAGATGATGAATAAACAGAAATTTATAGACAAATTTATGGCTGCCTTTGTGCTGTTGGCCATGTTCAAGATCATCGGAATTGTTGCTCAGCTTTTCCATGAAAGCTTCTGGAGTGTTGTCGGAACTTTAATTATTTTTCTGATTGTAGCCTTTATAATTCTTATGGTAATTGTCACATTGAAAGATAAAGAACAAAACGAGCGGAAATCCGGAAAGAAAGGAGCCGCCGGAGGAAATTTCTACCTGGAAACTTCATTGTTTGACAGGATCAGAAGTAAATACGAAGAGCTTGCTGAAAAATACATAGCAGAAAAAGATTATAAAAAAGCAGCAAAAGTCTATATGAACCTGCTTCAGGACAATTACAGAGGTGCAAAAACATTAGAAAATGGAGGGTTTTATAACGAAGCAGCTGCAGTATACCTTAAAAAATTAAAAAATAAATCTGATGCCGCTACCTGCTATGAAAAAGCAAAGCAATACAAAAAAGCAATAGATCTTTACAAGGAAATGGAGCAGAAAGAAAAAGTAGGAGATCTTTATAAAGAAATCAATGATCCTAAAAATGCCCATGCCTATTACCAAATGGTTGCAGATGATTATACAACCAATAAACAGATGGTAAAGGCTTCCCTCGTCTATCGTAAAAAAATGGAAAAAACAGACGAAGCGCAAAAGATATTGCTAAAAGGTTGGGAAGAAGACAAAGATGTATTCAACTGCCTGAATAACTATTTTGCCAATATTTTTGATATCAAAAAACTGGAAACAGAAATACAGGATCTGTATGCAAAAACTCCGGCCTACAAAAAGATCATCTATCTTGATGCTCTAAAACATGAATTTAAAAAAGATCCGAAACTACATGCCACTACCAGAAATATAGCCTATGAGATCATAGCTGAAAAAGTAGGAACCCGCTCAGAAATTATAAATGAATTGAAATATTTTAATCCTGATGATGAGGTGATTCTGAAAGATATTTCGAGATTTAAAACAGGACGTAATAAAATGTTTAGAAATTAAAACTCAGAATTGTTGTTCAACCTTAAAATGAGAACGATTTGAATCTTCAGTTTCTGCTTTATCAAAGTAGTTTTAAAGGTAAACTATTCCCCTTGTTGGTGAAGAATAATTGAGTGAAAAACATTTTTTCATATCTTTGCGCCAGAAAATTATGACAATACAAAGAGCACATATCAATGCAGAACTATGCGAAAGCCCATCAAAACTGGGGTTATTCGGATATGATTTGATGATATGGAATGAGGCGAAATGTGCTGACTTTGGAAATTATTTACTGTAAACTCGTAAAAAATTAATCAAAATACTACAAAAACGCCTCGATTTTTCGAGGCGTTTTTTGTTTTTTAGGTCAGAAATTATTTAGAATGAAAAAAAATAACCATAAACATGAAAATTTTTTAATTAACAATGAAACTTTAATACGATAAAATAGAGTGATAAGCAACCCGATGAGAGACAGTCATTTAGGTATTTAAGATATCCGCAAAATATTGCGGACAGAAATTGTTTACTCTAAAAACTAGAAGTAACTATCTGATTTTCAATAATTTAATTTGATGATTTATTTGTGAGTTTCGAAAATTCATATTTACTTTGCAACCGAAAATTGAAAGCAACAGGTTTTCAGGATTCAACAAAAATAATTTAAAGACAAAACAAAAATAAAATGAAACAATTGCCTAACATATTTAATCAATACCCAGAACTATTCGGACAAGAGCCGGCAGGAGCTGTGTGTGTTTATGATAGCAGAATTGTGGATAGAAGGTGCTTATATACGTGGGTCAGTTAATGATCTTTCACGTCAAAATATACCAAGCGCCTCCCAAAAAGAGGCGCTTTTTTTATGGTTCCGTAGCTCAACCGGATAGAGCATGGGTTTTCTAAACCCAGGGTTAGAGGTTCGAATCCTCTCGGAATCACAACATATAAGGTCTATTGAGGTAATGGCTAACCTGCCCGACTGTCTCTTGGGCACTGCGAGTTCGATTCTCGCATAGACCGCAAAGATTCATGGAAATTTCAGCTCCGACTGTCTCTCGGAAAAGAATATTGAAGTGAATCTGCAAAACTGGAAAGATAACGGTGGTTGTTTACCCGTCTTGGACGCGGGAGGTCGCAAGTTCGAATCTTGCTTTCCAGACAAAATGCAAATGAATGAATAGTTAATTGTTTCAGGAGAAAAGTAAAAGTTTGTCGAGAGCAGAAGATCTTTACGCCAAAACACGAAAATACAGACAAGCTTTTTCTTATCTCAGTAAAGAACAATTAGAATTAAAAAATATCATTTATAAAATTTTAGGTAAAATAAAGTTTGTCGAGCGCAGAAGTTCTTATATCAAACAAAAAATTAGGACAGGCTTTATTTTTTTAATGAAAACTAAATAAAAATGATGGTTCGCCGAAGTGGAAGAGTCGGGGCGGTCTGCAAAACCGTTGCTTAAGCTGAGTGGGTTTGAATCCCATAGCCATCTCAAATAACTAAAATGAGATTAGTTCAGGAGAAAAAATAAAAGTTTGTCGAGCGTAGAAGTTCTTGTATCAAAAAATGAAGACAAACTTTATTTCCTCCAAAGAAAAATTAGGAAAAAGTATTCATTACTTATTATTCCTGAAAATTGGAAGTACGCCGAAGTTGGAGAGTCGGGGCAGACTGTAAATCTGTTGCTTCATTGCTGAGTAGGTTCGAATCCTACTACTTCCACCAAACCACTGATAATGTAATGGCAGCATGCAGGAAATATACTCTTGTTGTTTAGGTTCGATTCCTAGTCAGTTGGTTTTTAAAGGCTCTATTCGTCTAACGGTCAGGACGCCTGCCTTTCGAGCAGAAAATAAGGGTTCGATTCCCTTATAGAGTACAGGATGTGAATGAACTGGTCAATATTGAATTGATTATAACCATGAAAGTTCAAATTTGAAAATACATTGGCCAGTCATCATTCACAACAAAATAGGAAAAGAGAAAGATTTGTCGAGCGCAGAAGATCTTTACAAACAAAAGCAAGCATAGTTTATAGTAGACAGAGCTTTCTCAAACCTACTTTATCATAAAAATGAGTACAAGGTAAAATGACTCATAAAACTGCGGGAATGGTGGAATGGTATACACTCTTGATTTAGGATCAAGCTTTTGGGGGTTCGAATCCCTCTTCCCGTACCAAAGTATCAATTATAACAGGGAAGAGTGGTGTAGAAGGTCTGCACGCTAGTCTGAAAAACTAGAGGTACAGGTTCAATTCCTGTCTGTTCCGCTAAAAATAGAAAGTAGAAACGTAGAGGTTAGAAAATAACCACTTAGAAATCAATATCAATTATAAATATGTAGAAAAAATGGAAACGCAACAACAAACATGGCAGAATATGAATGGAAAAATTTTCCAACACTCTATCACACAGCTGGTAGAAGAAGCCATCATTCGCGAACAGGCAAACGGACACCGTCTGAAGGTATGTGTGGGATCAGACTCCCACGTATACGGGGAAGCCATCAATTATGCTACGGCAGTAGTGTTTATTCGTGAGGGAAAAGGAGCGTTTACCTTTATTAGAAAAGAAAGAGAAATACAGAGTATCAGTATCAAGGAGCGAATGCTGAATGAAGTCAACAAATCCGTTGAAATTGCATACGCCATCTGCTCTGTGTTGGATACCTATGGTGTGGAAATGGAGGTACACGCAGACATTAATACAGACCCAGACTTCAAGTCCAATGCAGCATTAGGAGATGCTATGGGATATATTTTGGGAATGGGATATGTGTTTAAGGCAAAACCCTTTGCTTTCGCCAGCTCCAACTGTGCTGATATGATGGTTTAATTTTCTAATTAATAACTATAAAAAGTAATTAAAATATTGAATATTTACTTTTTCAATTAAAAACTAACAGCATGACTCATAATAGAATAGCCGTTATCGGTTTACACGAACAGGAATATGAATATATAAGACAACATTACGAGGGGCTCATGATCTGGCATCAATCCATTCCCAAGATAAAAGTAATTGACGGAATACTATATGTCGAAAAAGCTCAGGGAGTAGGAATGCTTCCGGTTGATAAGCTCGTTTATCACGGGATTTTCGAGGATGATCTGGACTTTATTTCAGGATTAGCCTTATGGAATGGCCCATGTTTTCCAAACGCTTACGGAATGCTTGAATGCAGATTGAAAATTCCTTGTCTGGTTAAGGCAATGAAGTTCTCAAAATTTAACTCCCAAAGAGGATTTATCTCTGCAAATACTTATATAAATACAAACTATGAGCTGGTGGCCAAATGGGGAAACTGGCATTGTGGAGAAAACAAACATAAGTTTACAGGAAGCTGGGAAAGTACAGAAGATAGTGTTCTGGAACCTTATTTTGAGGGTGAAGCCATAAGAATTTTAAACATTGGTGAAAAATCCTGGCAGATTAAACTTGAAGGAGAAACATGGTTAAAATCCATTCATCCGGATAATGCCCAGTTTACAGAAATTGATGCAGAACTTTTACAGGATACCTTAATGTTGAAAGATAAAATTGGAATGGATGTCATTGCTAATGATTATATCGTTCAAAAAGATGGAACCAGGCATTTACTGGAAATTAATCACATCCCCAATATCACAAGATTTGAAGAAGTAAGATTACATTTTCTTGAAACTGTTGTGGAGTGGATCCATGAAAATTAGATAAAGCTTAATGATCAAAAAATAAGGCAATGGAAATAACGAAAAGATTATTGTTTCTGGATGATATACGATATCCGATTGAGGCTTATCATTATACCAAACAAGATGTTTTCCTAAAGAAGGATTGGCATATAGTTCGGAACTACGAGCAATTTGTCAACAGAATTTTGGAAAAAGGACTTCCTGAAATGATCTCTTTTGACCATGACCTTGCCGATATGCATTATCTAAAACCGGATTCTCAGGAATTTATTGAAAAAACAGGCTACGATTGTGCAAAATGGCTGGTAGAATACTGTATGGATAACTATTTAGACCTTCCAAAGTTCTACTGCCATTCCATGAACCCAGTAGGGAAAAAGAATATTGAAAGCCTTTTAAAAAACTTTAAAAAATTGTAATGGACATTTTTAGATTAATTCGAGATATTAAAAGCCATCTTAAGTTTAGTTTTGATGAAGTGGATAGGTGGTTTGAAAAAGATAGTGAAACGTTGAGTTTTCAGCCTTCAAACGGAGGCTGGACTATTCATCAGATTTTAGAGCACATTTATCTTACAAACTTTTACCTATTGATCCTGATTGAAAAAGGTACAAAAAAAGCAATGCGAAACTCCATGAATTCTGATTTGGAAGCTGAAATAAAGAATTACAGTTTTGATAAAGAAAATTTTGAAAAAATAGGAGAGTATGGTGCTTTTGAGTGGATCAGACCAGTCCATATGGAGCCAAAAGGACAGCTAAGTTTAGAAGAAATCAAAAACTTGATATCTCAGCAATATCATCAATGTATAAGCTATTTGGATTTGATGAAAAATGGGGAAGGAGTTCTTTATAAAACCACAATGACAGTAAATGAATTGGGGAAAATCAATGTATACGAATACATCTATTTTCTCTCACTTCATGCACTAAGACACCTTACTCAGATGAGGAACAATGAATCAGAAACAATTAAAAACTAAAAAAATGATTTTCAAAACATATAACTCTATAGAAAATGCTTACCAAGCCCGCATGATCGATCAGATCAGATTGCAGGGTTTTGGGGATGAGGTTTTCATCGTGCAGGAAAAAGTTCACGGGGCTAATTTCTCTTTCTTTACCGATGGAAAGGAAATTAAGATCGCGAAGAGAACGGCTTTTATTGGAAATGATGAAAGATTCTACAATGCACACCATATCTTGGAACGCTACAAGAAAAACGTAATTGATGTGTTTCAAAAAGTGAAAACAATGTACCCGAATGTAGAAACGGTAGTTATCTACGGTGAATTATTCGGTGGCGGCTACAACCACAAAGAAGTAGAACCGGTAAAAGGTGCTGTAAGAGTACAAAAGGGTATTGAATATGCCCCTTATAATGAATTCTACGCATTCGACATTAAGTTGAATGGAGTTACGTACTTGGATACAGATACCGTTAATGATATTTTCGAAAAAACTGGTTTTTTCTATGCTAAAACATTATTTCAAGGGACTTTAGAAGAAGCGTTGAGGTTTCCGAATGTTTTCAATTCCAAAATTCCGGCTTGGTTGGGGTTACCAGAATTGAATAATATGTGTGAAGGAACCATTATAAAGACTTTGAAAACCAAATATTTTGGGAACGGTGCAAGAGTCATTCTGAAAAATAAGAATGAAAAGTGGATCGAAAAATCTAAAATGGTTAGAAAACAAGGGAAAACAGTTCATAAACAGATTGTTTTTGGAGACAAAGCTCAAAATATTTGGGAAGAAATCCAAAAATATGCAACTGCAAACCGCTTAAATAATGTTGTAAGCAAAATTGGTGAATTCGAACCCAAAATGATTGGGAAGATTATTGGCCTTTTTGCACAGGATATTTTAGAGGATTTTGAAAAAGATTTTCCATCAGTTTTCACTACAATAGAAAAAGAAGAACAGAAAAGGATCAATAAAAAGTTGAATACTTTAGTTATAGATTTTACAAAAGAAGAGTTAATGACTCTTAAAGTTTAGTTTCGGTAATTCATTATCGAAACTTTTTTACGTGTAAATTCAACCATAAAATTCACCATGAAATGTTGACAGGGTGGTTTTAAAAACAGGAAAAATGAATGCAAGGTGAAAGAAGCGGTCCCTATCCACTTTTCAAGAAGATATTCAGAAAGTGATCAACAGGAAATTGAAACTGCTTTTTATAAAGCATTTCGAGAAAATTGATTTAAAATATTTTTTAAAAAAAACAACAATTAAAAAAATGAAACCCAATATATTTTTTACAGCAGACCATCATTTTGGTCATGAAAACATTATAAAATTCTCCGAAAGACCCTTTGAGTCTCCGGAACATATGAATGAGGAACTAATCAAAAGATGGAACGAGAAAGTAGGAGTCGGAGATACAGTCTATCACTTGGGTGATTTCAGCTTAGGAAAACCCGATTTTACAAAAGAAATTCTGGATCAGTTAAATGGGAATATTCATTTAATTAAAGGTAATCATGAGGGTTCAGCGTTAACTTACCCTAAACGATTTGCCTCCATCAGAGATTATCACGAATTGAAGATCGATGAGCCGGAAAACAATAACGGAAAACAGAAAATCATTCTTTTCCACTATTCAATGCGTACCTGGAACGGTTCACATCGTGGAGTCTGGCAGTTATACGGACATTCACACGGAACTTTACCGGATGACGAAATGGCGTTAAGCTTTGATGTTGGGGTAGATTGCCACAATTTTTACCCGATTTCCTACGAAGAAGTCAAGGAAATTATGAATAGGAAAAAATGGACGCCTCCATTTGGACCAAGAGAATAATAATACAGGAAAGTTGTAAAGAAGGAGAGAATTAGAACTTAAATTCTACCATCTAACCTCTCCTCTGTACAACATCCATTTTATAAAACCATGAAAACAACCGATGAAATATTAATTGTCGATTTGGAAGCTACCTGTTGGGAAAATGACAGGATTCCAATCGGACAAAAAGTTGATATTATAGAAATAGGGATTTGCAAACTGGATCTGATATCCAATGCTGTTTCCCAAAAGCAAAGCATCTACGTTATTCCTGAACGGTCAGAAATTAATCAATTCTGCACAAAACTCACAGGAATTACTCCAAAATTAATCGAAGAAAAAGGAATCTATTTTGAAGAAGCCTGCGAAAAGATCAGGGATGAATATCATTCTGCCTCACTTACATGGGCAGGATATGGAAATTTCGACAGAGAGCAGATTATTGAACAAAGTGACTGGCTTGGAATAGAAAGCCCCTTTTCAGAACAATACTTGAATGTGATGTATGAATTCAAAAGACATTTCAGACTGCATAAATCTATAGGGCTTAGAAGAGCACTGGATTATCTGAAGATGAATTTTGAAGGAAATCATCACAGTGGAGCAGATGATGCCTATAATACGGCTAAGGTCTTAAGTAAGATCTTAGCATAATTTGAAAATTAACAAATAGAATTATTAAAATTTTAAACAAGTGAAAACAACAGAAAATATATTAATTATAGACCTTGAAGCCACGTGTTGGGACAACCGGCCGCCAAGAGGTCAGGAAAGTGAGATCATTGAAATAGGGGTTTGCATCATGAATGCGAAAACCGGACAGATCTCCAAGAATGAGGGTATCCTAATAAAGCCTCAATATTCAAAGGTAAGTCCGTTTTGTACAGAACTTACAACGCTTACACAGAGTTTGCTGGATAATGAAGGCATCATGCTGGAGGATGCATTTGATATTCTGAGAGCAGAATATGATTCCGAGGAATTAACCTGGGCAAGTTACGGAAATTATGACCTGAATATGCTTAAGGATCAAGCCAGAAGATTTTATACAGACTATCCGATGGGTGATGACCACATCAATGTGAAAACATTATTTGGAGAGGTGCATCCCACAATAAGGAAAAGTGTAGGAATGCAGAGAGCCCTGAACGAGCTGGGCTTTAAGCTGGATGGTACTCATCACAGAGGAGTAGATGATGCCAGAAATATTGCAAAGATTTTGCACTGGTGCCTGAAGAATTACTAAATGATAAAGTAAACTTAATGCTATCACTATGATGGACTCCCTGCAAAGGGAGTCTTTTTTTATTTTGATACTGACAGTTACTTTTCATTTTTTATGATTTAAATTTGATAAAACTTTTTATTCATTGGAGACACTCGTTGAATTACTTGAACATACCAACAGAAGCGTTTTTTTGACAGGGAAAGCAGGAACCGGAAAGACTACTTTCCTAAATGATTTTGTGAAAAAGACCCGCAAAAAACACATCATTGTTGCGCCTACAGGTATTGCAGCTATTAATGCAGGTGGGGTAACCATTCATTCGTTATTTGGAATTCCGTTCCGAACTTTTGTGCCTACCACAGAGCTTATTGATCCTAATCTAGCCATGAATATTAATGAACTCTTCCCTCATTTTAAATATCGAAAAGATAAGCTGGACCTGTTTCGTGAGATTGAACTCATTATTATAGATGAGGTTTCTATGCTAAGAGCTGATCTGCTGGATATTTTGGACCATTCCTTGAGGCGTGTAAGGAGGAATCAATTTCCGTTTGGAGGAGCACAGTTGCTATTGATTGGAGATTTATACCAGCTGCCACCCGTTGTAAAAGATGATTCGGAAAAGATCTTATCAAAATATTATCAGACTCCATTTTTCTTTTCTTCCCAGGCATTACAAAAGGTTCCATTCATAACAGTAGAATTAACGAAAGTTTACCGACAGCAGAACAAAGAATTTCTCGAAATTCTTGATGCAGTTAGGCATGCAGATATCCATAATATCGATTTTGAAAAATTAAACTCCCGATATCAACCAGAATTTGAGCCTGAAAATGAAACTTATATCCACCTTTGTTCCCATAATCGTATTGCAGATCATATCAATCAGAAAAAATTGAATGCTTTACAGGAAATCTCTCAATTTTATAAAGCCACCATTATTGGAGAGTTTAAAGAAACCCAATATCCCAATGATGAAACCATTGAATTGAAAATAGGTTCCCAAATCATGTTCATTAGAAATGATTCATCTCCTGAGAAGAAATTTTACAACGGTAAACTGGCAAAAATTTCCTGCTTGGAAGAAGATTCGATAAAAGCCGTATTCGAAGAATCTGGAATAGAATTTACCCTGACAAAGGAGGTTTGGGAACAAAAAAAATATACTCTGGATGCGGACAAAAATATAAAAACAGAAGTATTGGGAAGCTTTGAACAATATCCGATACGGCTGGCGTGGGCGGTTACCATTCATAAAAGTCAGGGACTTACGTTTGACCGTGTTATCATTGACGCCGGAAGATCCTTTGCCAGTGGACAGGTATATGTAGCTTTAAGCCGTTGCAGAACCTTGGAGGGGATTGTCCTGAAATCTAAAATTAGACTGGAAGCCATATTTTGTGATCCCAGAATTGAAAAATTTCAGGAGTCAACCAATGCTAATGATAGGTTAGAACAACTCCTGGAGAAAGATAAATATAGTTTTACGCTTCATAAAGTTCAAATGACAGCAGATGCAGGCTGGGTAAAGGATTCCGTTATAAAGTGGATGGCCGAAGAAGTACTGGATGAAAAAATAAAAAAACAGGCAGAAAAATTTAAAATAGAAAGCGAAAAACTGTTCCTCATATCCGAGAAATTCAAGAAGATCATTCAACAGAAAACCCTGAGCTTTATGAACGGAACAATGCCATGGACTGAGATTGAAGATAAATGTAAAGGTGCTGTAGATTTCTTTTATAAAAAAGTGGCCGAAGATTTTTTATTGCCTTTAAAAAATCTTTATTCAGAAACGATAAGCACCAAAGGGCTGAAAAACTTCAACGAAGAAACTAAAATATTTCTCTATGATCTTGGAGATTATCTTGAAAAACTAAAACAATGTTATCTTTTAGATGTACCTATATTTGATAAAACATTAGAAATAGATACTTCCGTCGTCGTGGTAAAAAAGCCTACCCATTTAATTACCTTTCAACTATTTGAAGAAGGAATGCCTCCTTTTGAAATTGCAGAAAAAAGAAATCTTACCCTATCAACAGTATACAGACATCTGGCAAAAATGGGTTTGACTGAAGTTGAAAGAACTTTTAAAATGTAAACAACGAGTATGTTGTTGGTTGTCAATACTGTTTTCCTGTTTAAATGCTTTTATTGTTTATAAATATAACAAAGAATAATAGTATCTTTAAAAATATTAAATAAGAACATAATTTGACACGTATATCTTTAAACAGGGAATTTTTGTTATGGGCTCAAAATTAGATATAGAAGCACTTTCAATACCTTAATTTTTTGTTAAAAAATTCACATTTTGGGGATAATTTGCTGTCTGTCAATCAATTTTTGTTATTTTAGCCGGCAAGAATAAATTTATGCTTATTGGTGAAGAGTTTAGAGCAATATATTTAAACTATAAAATAAAAGAAATTGTTCCGTTTCTTAAAAAGCTTACACAAAAAGATAAAAAAGAAGTAGCTGCCATTTTAAAAAAGAATATTAATAAAGAATGGGGGCACAACAATATTTCAGTGTTAGCTACTTTGGTATGCTCTAAAACGAAGAATGAATATGAAAAAATAGGTCCCGTATATTATTCTATGCCGGTTCATTTTGTTGATGAACTTTTCGAAACCTATGTTCCGGAATGGATTGGTGAAAGCCATTTATTTTTAAACGAATTTGAATATGTTAAAGTTCTGGAATGGGAACAGAAAGGTTATTTAAAGCTCAAAGATGAGATAAGCGCCTTATTGCTTTCCTCTTCATTGGCCTCAGGTCATACATTGGAAGAAATTTTTTATACCCATCCCATTACCATAAATTCCCATATCTGGCTTTTATTCGAGCATGAATCTGATATTACTTATCATTCCCATGACAGGAACTGGAAACAAATAGTAAAAAACCTTGTTCAGGATCATAAAATTGAACGTAATAGAGTTTTAAAGTCTAGCCTTCAAGCCATTAATCTCAATTTTTCCAAAGATCATAACATCTGGTTTCTGGAACTTTTTACCTATCTTGAACCCACGGACAGTGAAATTATAGCACTTCAGGAAGAGTTGTTTGTCATTTTTCATTCCATCCAATATTCACTGTTTCCCGGAATATTAAAAATAGTAGCTTCGGTCCTTACACATGAAGATTTTAAAACTGAAGAATTTCTACAAGCCACAGCTTCTTTAATGACCCTTACTACGAAGAATGTTGTGAATGCACAGCTTCAGACTTTGGAAAAAATAGCCAAAAGCAGTACACAGTTTCATGAAGAGGTCTGCAATCTCCTGATGCCTGTTTTTTTGAATAAAGACAAGACTCTTCAGACCAAGGGAGCAAAGATTCTTGCCCAATATGGTAATCCGAATTCCAAGAAAATACAGAAAGAGCTGATGTTGTATACAGGATCTATTCTTTCTGATGCACGAACATTACTGGAGCATTTCTTCAAAGAAAATAAAAGTACTCATGAAAATGCAAACTCAGGTTATGAAAAAGCTTCATGGCATTTATCACAACCTATTCTCCCTATTGAAACAGTAGATGACTTTATATTTTTAGCCTCTCAGATATTCAATAACAATGAAACTTATCATTTTGATTTGTTCTTAGAGGGGTTAGTTAGATTTAATGATGTCTTTAAAGAAGAACATTTCAATAAACTTGAACCTGTCTTTAAAGCAGCACTCAAAAGGAAAGATGCTGGAGGACTTCATCATTTATGGGCCACATTTATTATTAATTATGGACTATTAAAACAGGAAAAAAAATCACAGGTTTTACTGGATGTCCATCTAGGATTTCCAGCACTTGAAAATTGGAGTGAAAAGAAAACTCCTTTTGTTTTAAAGGCCTATCATCAGTTTTTGCTGGGTATTTTTGAATTATTAAAACAAAACAAAAAACTTCCGGTTCTTTCAGTTCCGGATCATACACCGTGCTGGATTACAGTTTATTCTCTTGTTGATAAGCTGAAAATCTATCAGCAATACAATGAACAGCCTATCCCTTTTGATTGGCAAATAGCCATGCTTCGGGCCAAAAAAGAAAACTTAGAACAGGCCGAACAATATGCAAAAAAACAGCTTAATGAAAAATATTTTGAGCTTGTAAGACCTATTTTCGATCAAAACTATTTCAAAGATCAATACAGGAAAGAATTTTTGGAAGGAAACTTTGATTGGGAGCTAGGCTACAGGAAAGTATACAAGTGGAATAATACAGAAGAAATACCCGAAGTATTGATATCGGTAGAAAACCAAAAAGAACTTTCTCAGAATGCAAATTTTTTAGATCATTTATTCAACTCTTATCAAGGTGTTTATGATAATGACCTGATTTATATTTTGTATTTTGCTCCTTATTTTTCTGGACTTTTTGTGGCGGGAAAATATAATAAAGATTTGTCGAGTGCTGTTTATCAATATGATATAAAGGGTAATGTGAGGTTTTTTGATGCATGGATGCAACTGAATTTGTCTTTTCAGCCTGTACATTATTTATTCCTCTCAGCGGGACTGTTTAATAAAGATAAGACCTTCTCTGGTATGGCTTTTGAAGTCTTAATAAACAAGGCAGTTTCAGAGGACTTCGGAGTACAGGAACTGGGAATGTTGATTGGTAAAAAGATCAATTTTGAATGGGCACCCGTGAAACGATTTACAGATGGTTTGTCAGGGTTTATCAATTTGAGTACCAGTCATAACCAAGCTTTTGAGAAATTGCTGATTTCCATTCTTTCAGCGATTGAAAAACCAGTTTTTAACCTTAAAAAGCTTTTAGAGCTTTACTATGAACTGCTCAACCAAAATCAAACCAAGGTCGATAAAACGATTAACAGTTTGCTTACAGAATGGGAAAAAGAGAATAACCTGAAAAAAATTATACATCAAATTAAAAACCAATGAAAGAAAGACTCTATGAAATTCTTAATGAGGAAGAAATACATGAGATTATCCCATTTTTGAAGAAACTTACGCCAGACGAGAAGAAAACATTAGTTCCGACAATAAAGAAAATGGACCGAGAGATCAATAAGATCGTCATGACCAAAAATTCTTATCATACTGCCGGTTCTGTAAATCAGCACTCCATTATTGATCTTGCATCATTTGTATGTATGGATCAGAAAAACTTTGGTAAAAATTACTGGAGTCTTTTCCAAAATATTGAACAAACAGAACAGATATTGGAATGGGGATGCCCGGATTGGTTCTCAGATTTTATCAATAGTTCCATAGATGCTGAATTTACAGCCTTTAATTATCAGCATATTTTAGAATGGACAGAAAAAGGATATGTGCAACCGAAACCTGAATTGCTAGGACACCATCTGAGCAATTATCCATTTGATCTGGACCATCATCCTGAAACACTTAATACTCACTTTTGGTATTTATGTGAATATCCATCTAAATCGTTGCCGTTCCGTAAAGAATGGTTTCCTTTGATACAAAAACTTATTGCAGAGCAAAAGATAGAAAGAATAAGGTTTCTAAAAGAATGTCTTTTGGCATCTAACAGAAACTTTAATAAGAATGTAACCGGATGGTTTATGGATGCATTTACAGCATTGAAACCCACTGAAGAAGAATTGGTGGAGCTTCAGGATGAACTGCTTGCAGGCTTAACATCCACACAGTCTAAGGCAGTCAATACCATTCTTGTACATTTGAAAATGTTAGTAGAATTACCGGCTTTTAAAAGTGATGAATTTTCACACTATCTTCCTAACCTATTAAGCTCTGAAATTAAAACAGTAGTTATTTCCGGTCTGGCCTTAACGGAAAAAATATTCCAGCACAAAAAGCTTGATCCTGAAATGTTGGGAATAGCCTTAAGTACTGCCTTTGTCAGCAAAGACGATGGTATACAGTCGAAAGCGGCCAAAATTTTTCTGAAATATATCCCTGCCTCTGAAAATATAAAGGAAGCACTTTCTCATTATTCAGACAATATACTAAGTAATGTACGTCCTGTTTTATCAAAATATATTGAAGACAAGCAACAAGAGCTTGAAGCTATAGCCTCAGAAAGGATCTTACTGATAGCCAATGAAAACAAGATCAAAGAGCTCAAAAGCTTTGAGGATTTAATGTTTTTCCTTCCTTTGGCAATAGAGGACCCCTACAGCTACCACTGTGATATCGCCTTGGATGGATTGATGCGGTTTGCTAATGAAACCAATGCAGAGTCTGTTAAGTTAATAGAGCCAGTATTCTTAAAAGCCTGTAAAACAATTGCAAAATGGGAAGTTCCATATTTGAATGTTCTTCTGTGCAATCTGATTATCAATTACGGATTAGGTTTATTGGAAAAATATCCAATTCAACTTAAAAACCTGGAAAAAATATATCATAAAACCTCTGAAGATGAAGCTTCAAGAGAGATCTATTCAAATTATCATAAAAAACTGGGCCCAATAGAAAAGGTGGGAGTAAAGGATCCTGTTACAAAAGCTTTCAAGGAGATGGCGGTATATATTTCTCAAAAGATAAAAACCGGCGAAAATATTCCCCTGTTATTTACAGTAACTCATACCCCTTGTTGGATTTCTCCTATTAGTTTGGTAGAAAGATTAGAGGCCTATCAAAATAGAAATATTGAACCCAATCATCTGGACATGCAGTTGGCATTGCAGCGTTGTGCCCTTGATAATACTGAAGAAGCTTTGCAGTGGGTTGAAAAACGATTAAAAGGTGAGTATAAAGAACTGTTACTTTTCTTCTTTGGTAAAAATGAAAAACCAAAAGGAGAACTTAGCCATCCTTCATGGTGGATGACAGCCGGAATTACACGTTCACCAGAAACCGTTTTTGAAGAGTTTAGCAACTTCGGATACGATAATATTCCGGTAGAATTCCTTACGGGAGCTTACCAATGGAAAACCATTGACAGCAAGAAAAATTCGTACTATCCTGTTGAATTGAATATTGTTATTCCAAAATACCATCTTGAAAAAAGAAAAGAACCTTTGTTCCTGGAATTTTTTATTGCGGAACAAAAAGAGCTTTCCGAAATTCCTGCCATGATGTGGTGTTTCCCAAATACACCGGCAAATACCTTAGCAAAAGTCATCAGAAATTGTCTTTTCTATTCAGGTATTGCTGAAGTTTATGAAAGAAATCTGGTTTTAAATACAGCACAGGCTTTTTATCAGATCAAAAGACCTCTGGATGATATGGGATATTTGTTTTTAGGAACAATCTTTTTGGATGGAGATAAAACAATCAGAGGAACTGCCGCTGAAATCTGGTTAGAACATGTTTCTCATCAAATGATTGACAATGCGCAGCTAGGTAAGGTAATTGGACTTCACGAAAAACTGGAGTGGGCGCCTGTCAAAAGATTAACAGATCTTATCCAACATCATATGCTGAACGTCAGCAAAAATCACAATGTTGCTCTGGAAGAGTTGATATCCGGTATATTGCTTCAGATGGAAGATCCGGTGACCAATTTGAAAAAATTACTAGAAATTTATCATGAGGTATTGGCTTTAAATCAATCGGAAGCGAAAGAACATATAATAGAAAAACTGAATAGCTGGAAAGAAAATTCGAGCCTGAAAAAAATCTGCAATCTTCTTCTAAAGAAATAAATTATGGAAGATATGCTTACTTATAATTATTCTAGATCATCTGCACTGGTAAAGAAAGATGATTTGGAAGAACTGTTTCTCTCCAAATATAGCGAGATACAGAAAACAACCGACGTTCCCTGTTTTTTCTGGGGAAATGTAGGACAACCTTTTATTTTGGCCCGTTGCCTCATTACACTTTCCAATATTGTAAAGTCAAGCTTTAATCTGTCACCATTTCAGATGGCATTGCTCAAAGACCCGATTGTAACCGCCGGAAATGAGAGATTACGATTTGAAGGATTCTCTCATTGTGCAGGGGTGTATGCAAGAGTAGATGTGCTTCCGGATGGTTTGGATGGTGAGTTTTTGGAAAATGGAACCACAAATGTAGATTTTAACCAACCTATGATAACTGCCCTTGGGAGTATTCGTCCCAATGAAAAAATTATGCTTTCTGTTGGCGATAAAGAATTTGGGCTCTATAAAGAAGAAAAAAAAGTTGTAGAAAGAAAGGTTCCATTACCTACAAAATGGATTAAAGGCCTGGGAACAGTGCAGATATATCTTTCTGAATCCGAAAAACAGCATAGTTTTAATAAGATACAAACTCAGCAGCTATTCAGAGGAATGCCGAAAGGGATCATAAAGTCAGACTACTATCTTATTGTGAGAGGAAACAAACCCATGTTTTCTCCGGTAAAATCAACTGATGCTGTTTGTATCGGAGGGCTTCACAGGTTGAGACTACTGGAGCCTTTACTTCCCTATATAGATCATATGCAGGTTTTTTCGCAGCCTAATATGCAGTCTACCACCTGGCAGCTTTATATGGGAAATATAAAACTTAGTTTTTCTCTGTCAAGAGAAAGCTGGAGAGGATTTTCAGGAGAGGGAGCAGTGCTGGATAGCCTTACAACAGAAGTCTCAGATGAATTGATTGATGCATTGGACAAATATGCTTACGCTAACCAATCATTCAATTCAACGGTTTTGGCATTGGATGAAAATCTCAGCGTGAATAAAGCGGATAATATAACAGGAAGGTTAGCGGCCATGGGATTATTGGGGTATGATCTTGATGACAATGAGTTTTTCTATCGCAGATTACCTTTTAAGCTAAGCAGAATCTTAGAATTAAATCCGCGCATGAAGAATGCCGAAAAACTGATTGAAGATGGGAAAGTCGAGATTTTAAGTGATCATAAAGAAAGAACAGAAGCCAGGGTACAAGGTACAGGAGTACATCATACCATAATTATTGAAGGAGAAAAAGAACGATGTACCTGCGAATGGTTCAGTAAATATCAGGGTGAAAGAGGACCTTGCAAGCATGTGCTTGCAGTGAAGAAACTGATAAATAATTAATAATAAAAATGTTGATAAACGCAGAGACGTAAAGAAAATACTTGTGATTCTTAAAACCTATTGCGTCTTTGCGATTACCAACACATTATATTAGCCCTGTTCTTTATCAGTTCACGGATTGCTTTATCCATTCCTCATAAGTTAGTACACCCATTTCAGGTTTTCCATCTCCCTCCAGAATAGAAATGAACTCAAGCTGGTTACCATCCGGATCATTGAAATAGATGGCTAGGGCAGGCATCCATGCAAATACCATAGGCTCAACACTGCCGTTTTTTAGAAAGTTATAGGGCTTCAGGTTTTTGTTTTCCAAAAATTTTACAGACAAGTTTAAAATATCTTCTTTACTGCTCGAAAAAGCAAAATGTCTCGGCTGAAGATTCTCTTTCTGCTCCCACAATCCTAACATAAATTCTTTCTCTTCCCCAATCCATAAAAATGCGATAGGTCTCGTTTCATCCCTATGAGCCAGTCTCAATCCCAATACTTCCGTATAAAACTGAATGGCTTTTTCCAAATCGCTTACTTGTACATGAGTTTCATATAATCCTTTAATCATAGCTTTAATTTTAATGAATACAAAGCTAGAGAACAGATGTGTGAATACCTATGAATACCCATTTCTTTATTTGAAATGAATGATAGAAGCTTTAAATGAATGATGTTGCTATTATCCAGGATCAGATACTTTTTAGATTTTTTTATTAAAAACTAACTACGCAAAATGATTACGTAATACTGTTTTTACTTTGCATCAGAAATCAGAGAGGAAGTATATCCTTTTCAATGTTTAACAAAAAACAGTAACTCATGAAATTTAATTTTTTGAAAAAAGAAAATAAAGTAGTCTTGAACTATGAGGGAGCAAAAGCATATGTGATGACCCCTGCAGAAGAATTGTATAGTGCTGTGGTTACAACAGGGCTATCTAATATTACCTATGAACAAGGGAATGAAAGATTGGAGAGAATACAGTCTCTGATAAAAAAAAATGACCCTGAATTTGTAGCAAAACTCGCTGTATATGCACGAAAAGAAATGCACCTACGTTCTGTTCCGTTGGTTTTGGCTACGGAGTTGGCAAGAGAAACCTCGGGTTCAGACCTGGTAAGCAAAACAGTGGATGGAGTTGTTCAGAGGGCAGATGAAATCACAGAATTGCTGGCGTATTACCAATTTGCTAACAAAAGAACAGAAACAAAAAAACTGAACAGGCTATCTAAGCAGATTCAGAAAGGATTGGTAAAGTCATTCAATAAGTTTGATGAATACCAGTTTGCAAAATATAACAGGAAAGGAGAAGTGACATTGAAAGATGCCTTATTCCTGGTACACCCAAAAGCTAAGGATGAGAGCCAGCAAACCATTTTTAATAAAATTGCAGGTGATGTGTTAGAAGTTCCTTACACGTGGGAAGTTGAGCTTTCAGTGCTGGGACAGAAAAAATATACGGATCATACAGAAAGAGAAGAGGCTTTCAAAATCAAATGGGAAGAACTGATTTTCAGTAACAAGCTGGGATACATGGCAACCCTCCGAAACTTAAGAAATATCCTGGAAGCAGGAGTGTCGGCTGATGCAATGAACAAAATTTGTCGTTATCTGTCTGATGAAAAAGCTGTAAGACATTCAAAACAATTGCCATTCCGATTTCTGGCGGCCTACAGAGAATTGAAAACCATTGATTCTCCTTATTTGTCTTCTGTATTGGAAGCACTGGAAAATGCCATTTTGGTAAGTGCTCAGAATATCAAAGGTTTTGGTTTTAATACTTCAGTGGTTATTGCGGCTGATGTCTCAGGTTCAATGCAGAAAAGGGTTTCTTCAAAAAGTAAGGTCTTGCTGTATGACATTGGTTTATTGATGTCAATGATCTTGCAGTCACAATGTAAAAATGTAGTAACAGGAATCTTCGGTGATCGTTGGTTGAGAGTACCAATGCCTAAAAATGGTATTTTAAGAAATGTAGATGCATTCTATAAGCGCGAAGGTGAAGTGGGATATTCTACAAACGGTTATCTGGTCATCGAAGATTTGATTAAAAGACAGGAAAAAGTGGAAAAAGTAATGCTTTTCACAGATACCCAAATGTGGGATAGCTCTGGAAACAAACAGTCATTTGAAGACTCCTGGAGTAGATACAAGACTATAGCTCCTGATGCGAAATTGTATATTTTTGACTTGGCTGGCTATGGAAGACAACCTATTGATATCAAAAGAAATGATGTATACCTTATTGCAGGTTGGTCAGACAAAATATTCGATGTACTGAATGCTTTGGAAGATCAGAAATCTGCCATAGAAATGATCCGAAAAGTAGTGCTGTAAAAGGCATTGCTTTTAATTTAAGCAGAATGTTGTTAATTGGTTTTAATAAAAAAATAACTGCGTAAAAAGAATGCGTAGTAAGTATGTAAATTTGTAAAATATAAAACTAATAATCATAAAAGCAGATGCCGTAAAACAGAGTTACTTCTTTAAGTAACGGTAGTACAGGTTCAAATCCTGTTCTGCGGAAGCAGGTGGTGTAAAGATAGCACACCGTTTATAGATCTCTGTTTGATTTATTGCTTTGCTTTATCAAGTGTCGTTTTGGAATCATACTTCGATTATAAGCCATCAGGCCGTAGGTTCAATCCCTGTCATTCTTGTTGTAAACGGAATGTAGCTCAGAAGATAGAGCAGATGGAAAAGAAAGATTCCTACATTTTTACCTTGATAATTTATAAAAGAGTGTCGTAGAAAAGGCTTACTTCGGTAAATCTTATGATATTGGTTCAACTCCAAAACAGATCATGAAAATGATCTGGCGAGTCTTTTTAATCTTTTGCCTCTTTTTAAAAAAATAATACAATGAATATACCAAGTAACCTTACTGAATTTTTATACTGGGTCAAAGAACGTACAGAAAAACTTTGGTCTATGGATGATGAAAATTGTCCTAAAGGATTTTATGGTGCCAAATGGCAAGGGCTTTCTAAAGAACAGATTGATCAAATTGAGAAAAAATATAAAATCAGTTTTATTCCTGAGCATAAAGAATTTTTAAAGATTCTTCATACGATTGACAAAAAAGAAATTATTGAATATGAGGATGATGGAGAACTGATTATTGAAGAACGTAATTTCTTTTATAATTGGCTTGCCGATGAAAAAGAAGTCTTAGAAATAATAGAGGGTTTCTATAGCTGGATGAAGCACGATGTGAATGAGGAAAGTCAGGTTTGGCTTAATTCATGGGGGGTAAAACCTATATCTTTGGAAAAGAGAATAGAAGTTTTTGAAGAATGGTTTTCTCATCTTCCGGCTCTTTTACCTTTAAGAGGTCTCCGATATATTATAAGTGATGAAAATCTTGAATGGAAGCCTATTATTTCTTTAGGATCTT
This sequence comes from Chryseobacterium aurantiacum, assembly GCF_003020585.1. Taxonomy (GTDB): domain Bacteria; phylum Bacteroidota; class Bacteroidia; order Flavobacteriales; family Weeksellaceae; genus Chryseobacterium; species Chryseobacterium aurantiacum. Next base: position 246,099 of record NZ_PXUE01000004.1, on the reverse strand, counting down.
CTGATATTATTGTTATGGGTTGGGATTTAAGAACTTATTTATTAAATGAATTAAGTAACTATCTTGATATTTATATTGATGTATATGATGAAGAAGACCAAATGTTTTATCCTGAACTTATTGATGAGGTAAAGAATATATTTGATGAAAATTTTAAGTATGACCAAACCAAAGATATTCCTTATCTGAAAGAAAGAATTCTCTATTGGTCCAGCGGATGGAGTAGTTTCGGTTTAAGTTATTATCCGGAAAATGCCATCATTCATCCTGTTATTAAAACTGATATTGCTGAAGAAGAAAAATAAATGATAATCAGGTGTCGTCTTAGAATCATACTTCGAGATTGAGTAAACATTGGGTCGCAGGTTCGAATCCTGCCTTTTCCCTCGAAAAGGAGAGGTAGCTCAGCAGGTAGAGCAAATGCACGGAAGATTCTGAAAATATTACCTTGATTTTGACAAAGAGTGCCGTAAAAAAGACCTACTTCGGTTTAATTTGGTTCGACTCCAGAAAGTCATGAAAATGATTTTGTAAAAGTCTTTTTGAACTTAGCCTCTTTTTTATTTGAAAACAAAACAAGTGCTGTAGAAAAGTGTTACTTCGATCATCACGACGGGGACACGGGTTCGAGCCCCGTCTCTTCCACAAAAAAAGCACAATTATTATAGGAAGAGTAGCTCAGCTGGTAGAGCACGACATCACTTTTTGCTTGTTGCCTTGTTTTATTATAAGTGTCGTTAGAAAAAGCTCCATCGTCACGCAATTTGGGGAGGAATAGCGAAGTCTGTAACTTCGACAAGGTTATCCGGTTCGACTCCGGCAAGTGTAGCCCCGCGCTTTTTCTGATAGTTACCTTTACAAAAAAGCCGATATGTTATTTATCGGCTTTTTTTATTGGATCTTTAAGCTCTTCCTCAAACATTAATTTCCATTTTGTAAGAGTAGTTCGGCTTATTTTATATTTTTTAGACATGTAACTGGTAGAATGGCCATGCTTCTTTTGATACTGAAGAAGCTTGAGCATGGTTTTCTTGTCATAAGTTTTAAGCTTTTGATTATTTTTCTGGCCCTCTCTGGATGGCTTGAAAAGTCTGTCATTGAACTTAAGAACATCTTCAGTAGTATCCAGTTTGCCAAGAAGTTCCTTGATCTTTGGATCTTTTAATTTGTCCGGATATTCTAACTTAAGCATATCCTGGTAAATCTTTTTGTAATTAGGACGCATTTTTTACCAATTTATCCGTTCGTATTATCACTTTTCTGAAGCCATCTGTGAAGAGTACTTTTAGGAATAGAGTATTCTTTAATAACTTCGCTTTGTGTCATTTCACCGGAAAGAATTCTTTTCATAATAAATTCTTTAATTTCCTGAGTATAAATATTTTTTCTGAAATATGGAATTTTATCCGATTTCTGCTGATTTTTGTTCACCGCTGCAGGTGGCGCATATAGAATAAGATGTGAACTGTAGAGCCTGAAGAAATCATATTCCAATAATTTACTCCATCTTAGAAGAAGATCTGTATCTATTGATCTAGTATTGTACATGTCTTCCACAGCACTTTCATCTTTCCCCAGAAATTTACATATTCTCTCTACTGTTATTTCGCTTTCATCAACCCTCTCTTTAATAAACTTTCCAATATGGATCTCTTTGTATAACATTTTTATTTAATATTATCTATATTGTTAAAACTTATGCATAAGAAAACGCAAAATAGGTAGTATATATTACTTATGAACTATAAAATATAATTCACTCAATTTTGAAATCGAAAAAATTAATGGATTATTTAAGGGGGTTAGGACACCATAAATAAGACCATGAAATCTTTAAAAACGGATCAGGATAGCTTAATATCTAAAAAAGGACGTGCTTGTTGTCACTTTGAAGCACTTTTAGGCATATTGCTTATTCTCAATGGGTTTATAACTCTTCTTCTTTTTCAAACTTCTTTTTTCTACCATTTGTGTAAATAATATATAACCTATTAAAGCTTCTTGATGCAATTTTATTTACATTCAGCTTTTATTTATTGTATGATTGTATATGTGTTGACAACCAGTTTTTTATGCTTAGAATATTGTGTTTAGTACCTAATAATCTGCTTAATTGTTTTCAAATTTAAACAAAAATAAGAACCTATAACCAAGAGAAATATAAAAAAGTTTGTTTATGTAGTAATTTTAATTAAAATTAACATAGTATTTGAACAGATGTGTGAATTATTCCAATGGGTGAAATTGCGATGTGAGAAACAGAATAAAAAATTGCTTACCATTCGCCAAGTATATACCTTTGCAGCTCAATGAAAAATACCATAAGCTTATTCGATTTCTCGAAGAAAATTAATTATAAAAACGAATTGCTGGCAGGCTTTACCGTTGCAATGACCATGATTCCGGAATCTCTTTCATTTGCAATACTGGCAGGACTTTCTCCGCTCACAGGACTTTATGCTGCCTGTCTGATGGGGTTGATAACAGCTATTTTGGGTGGACGCCCGGGAATGGTGTCAGGAGGAGCAGGAGCTACCATTGTTGTACTCATTGCCCTGATAAAATCCCACGGAATAGACTACCTTTTTGCTACTGTAGCATTGGCGGGAATTCTTCAGATGCTGGTAGGTATTTTTAAATTAGGAAAATTTGTTAGGCTTATTCCGCAACCGGTTATGTACGGCTTTTTAAATGGTTTGGCGATCATCATTTTTATGGCGCAGGTCGAACAATTTAAAATTACAGACAGCAATGGAGTAGTAAGCTGGCTGCAGGGGGCTCCATTATATATTATGGCGGGTTTAACGGCCCTTACCATTGCGGTCGTATATTTTTTTCCTAAACTCACCAAGGCAATTCCTGCGTCTTTAGCAGCAATTATTGTAATATTTGCAGTGGTTTTAGGCTTTAATATCCCAACCAAAACAGTGGCGGATATTGCCCATATCAGTGGCAATCTTCCAAGTTTTCATATTCCTCAGGTTCCTTTTTCTATTGATACCTTGCAGATTATTTTTCCTTATGCACTCATCATGGCAGGTGTAGGGCTTATTGAATCTCTTTTAACCCTATCTATGGTAGATGAAATTACCAATTCAAAAGGAAATGCAAATAAAGAATCAGTAGCTCAGGGATTGGCGAATATTACCAACGGTTTTTTCGGTGGAATGGGTGGTTGTGCTATGGTTGCGCAAACCTTGGTGAATCTTAATGCGGGTTCCCGAGCAAGGCTGTCAGGGATTATAGCCTCCCTTATGATTTTAATGATCATTCTTTTCGGAGCTCCAATTATTGAAAAAATTCCTATGGCAGCATTGGTGGGAGTAATGATGATGGTTGCCATAAGTACCTTTCAGTGGGTTTCCATCAGAATTGTAAATAAAATGCCGAAGTCGGATATATTTGTTGGCGTTACAGTAGCCCTTATCACTGTTGTTTTACATAATCTGGCCTTGGCAGTACTGGTAGGAGTAATTATCGCAGCCTTGGTTTTTGCCTGGGATAACGCCAAAAGAATCCGAGCCAAAAAATACGAGGATGAGCATGGAGTAAAGCATTACGAAATATATGGTCCCTTGTTTTTTGGTTCAGCTACAGCTTTTGCAGACAAGTTCGATCCCATGAATGACCCTGATGAAGTGGTTATAGACTTTAAAGAAAGCCGTATTGTGGATATGAGTGCCATTGATGCTTTGGATAAATTGTCAAAACGCTACAAGCAGCAAGGAAAAACAGTCTTTCTTCGCCATCTCAGCGAAGATTGCCGCAAAATGCTGAAAAATGCAGAAGCCGTTGTAGAAGTTAATATACAGGAAGATCCTACATACAAGGTAATGCCGGAAAAATAGAAGATAAAAATTAACAAGCAGTGTGAAATAAGGGTGAACGATTCACAATAAAAAATCTACAATAATTAAACAAGGATCATAATTTATTTTATGGTCCTTGTTTTTGCTTCAGGCTTCCTCAAATCATAAAATATCTTAAAACAGAAAACTAAAGGTATGCATTTATGATAAAAATTTTATCTTTGGGAAGAATAGAAAACTAAACACTTGTTGATGATTAAAAAATTTTAAATCTTTTTCAAGAAAGCTAAATAAAAACTTTTAACTTAAAACATATTGAAAACAGATATCGACATTCACAACCACTGTCATTTTTCTTTTGACCTGTGGCTTACCCTAATAAAATCTCATCCTGAATTTAAAACAAAAAGAGTTGAGCTGTTCTCCTCATTTTTTAAAGTAGATAAACCGATAGATGAAGTTGCAAAAACCGTAAAATATTATGACGATCTCTGCAATACCATTAATGAGGTTACAGGAGGGAATATAGATACTTTTGAGATTTATCTTATGATTTTGGGGGCATTGGATGTAGATGTAAAGCTTTTAAATAAAGAGAAACTGAATGAGTTTTATGTAAAAAGTGAAGACCTGTTCTTAGAATATAAACCGGTTGTCATATTTGAGAATATTCATGATTTTTTTGATAAAATTAAAAATCAGGGAAAGACAATTAATATCCTAAGCAATACCGGGTTTATTAAAGGAAAAACAATGCGAAAGTTTCTGGTTCATGAAAATTTGGATCAGTATATAGATTTTCACATTTATTCTGATGAGATGAACTGTTCCAAACCGAACCCACTTATTTTTCAGGAAGTGAAAAATAACATTAAAGATCAGGAGTTACCAATGAGTCAGATTTTACACATCGGAGACAATCCGGTTGCTGATTATAAAGGAGCAAGAGACTTTGGTTTCAGTGCACATTTACTTAAACACTAAAAATAAACATGAATAAAAGATACAGCTTACACCGCATTCATTCAGCAGATGAGTTTACATTCTCACCTGCAGAATACAGCTATTTTAAGTATGGCGATAAGTCGTATGCTGAAAAATTTGCAAAAGAATTATTCGAGGGATTTATTTCCGAAAATGAAGAACTTTTACACACGGGTAAAGAGATCGTAGTACTTCCAAGTCCGTATATGGCTATTCCTACTGCTTCTAACTTCTTATGTTTTTATTTTAAAAAACATTTGGATTTTTATCTTTTTCAGAAAGGACATAAGTCTAGTATTTTATCAAAAATCAACAGAAATCACACCTATATTACAGATTATGGAAACCTTAATTTTGAGGACCGCAAAAATCTGATATCCAATGATACTTATTATATTGACAAGGACTTTTTACGAGGAAAACTTTGTATTTTTATAGACGATATAAAAATTACGGGAAGTCATGAATATACGGTACACAAAATCCTGGATGAATATGATGTAAAGGCAGATTTTGTCTTTCTATACTATGCTGAGCTGATGAATTTTGAGCTTGATCCTAAAATTGAAAACTTTTTCAATTACTATGCTGTTAAAAATATACACCACATTGCAGAAGTAATGAATAAGCCAAGTTTTGAATTCAATACAAGAATTGTAAAATATATTTTAGGCCTGGATTCAAGTAATTTTGACTATCTTACGTCTAAAGTAAAGAAGGGACAGATGGACCTCCTTTTGGAGCTTGCCATCAGTAACAATTATCATTTAATAAAAGAATATAAAAATAACATCAATACTTTAACACAAACGGAATTATATTATGGCTATTAACTTACAAAAAGGACAAAGAGAAAATATTAACGCACCTAAATTTACTGTAGGTTTAGGATGGGATATCAATAATACTTCTACAGGAACTGGGTTCGATCTTGATGCATCTTTATTTTTGTTGGGCGACGACAAAAAATTAGTTTCAGATAATCACTTTATTTTTTATAATAACCTTGAATCTCCGGACAAATCAGTAATTCATACAGGAGATAATCTTACAGGTGAAGGAGCTGGAGATGATGAGCAAATCAAAATTGATCTTACAAAAATTGATGATGCTATCAAGGAAATTACCGTAGTGGTAACCATCCATGAAGCAGATGCAAGAAAACAGAACTTTGGGCAGGTAAGAAATTCTTTTATCAGAATCTTCAATACCGATACGAATGAAGAAATCTTAAAATATGAATTAGATGAAGATTTCTCAATCGAAACTGCAGTAGAATTCGGAAGAATCTACAACAGAAACGGAGAATGGAAATTTGAAGCTGTTGGGGCAGGACAAAGAGACGGCCTTGACAAATTTGTATCAATTTATCAGAAGTAATCATCATGGATAATCAAGAAAATCAACCAATGGATCCTCTTGGATCAATTGAACCCCTTAAAACATTTGAGCCCGCTCCAATGGCTACCCCGAACATGCCTGTTCAAAATACAGCACCAGCGGTTCTGGTAGACAGAGACGGAAATGTAAACCTGGCTCAGATGCAGTCAGAAGAACGTCAGAAATATGAAGTTCTTGCCAACTCTATTGATGAAGCTAATCCGGGGTCAATTGTAAATTTCGGAGCAGAACTTCAGAAAACTTTAACCAACCAGAGTGATAGCTTCTTAGGAAATGTAAGAAGATCAAACTCAGGAGAAGTAGGTGGACTTATTAATGACTTATTGGTAGAGCTTAACTATGTAGATGTAGATGAGCTTCACGGAAATAAAGTTAAAAGCTTCCTGAGCAAATTGCCATTCATGAAGAAAGTAATTACTCAGGTGGAAAATTTGTTTGCAAAATATGATAAAATTATCAATAATATTGAGCAAATCTCTTATAAAGTAAATGCAGGAATCATTACTTCTACAAAGGATAATGCTGTTTTGCAGACAATCTTTGAAAGTAATGTAAACTCCATTAAGCAGATCGAAGATCTTGTGATTGCAGGAAACATAAGAATGGAAAGAGCAGCGGTGGAACTTGCAGAAATGGAAGCCAACCCTCAAAGTTTCCAGGATTATCAGATTGCAGATAAAAGAGATTTTATTGCAAGATTAGACAGAAGAATGGCTGATCTTAAGGTAGTACGTGTCATTATGATGCAGTCGCTTCCACAGATCAGACTGGTACAGAATAACAACGTTTCTATTGCAGAAAAAGCACAGACCATTCTTACCACAACTCTTCCTGTATGGAAAAACCAGCTTTCTCTTGCCGTTGCCATGTACAGACAGCAGCAGAATATTGAAATCCAGCAGAAAGTATCTGCTACTACAGAAGAGATCTTAAGAAAGAATGCAGAACGTCTTGGTCAGAACTCTGTAAATGTAGCCAGAGCCAATGAGCAAACGATTGTGTCTGTAGAAACATTGAGAGAAACAACTTCAATGTTAATCAATACTTTAAATGAAGTAAAACAGATCCAGAAACAAGGAGCTGATAACAGAAGAAAACTTGATCAGGATCTTCAGACATTGGAGCATGAATTAAAAGCGAATGTCAGAGGTTAATTTATAGGATACAAAGGTGGAGGGAGATGCAGCAACCATATTGTCACAAAGCAAAAGAAGATTAACAAGACTTAAGCTTCTGGCTAATTTTTTTGAACATATTGATATCATATCAATTTATATCAAAACAGATATTATCCACAATCTGTTTCAGGAAAATGCAGCCTTAGATTACAATAAGTTGGAACTTTTCCACCTCCAGTATACCGACAGCCTCATTGAATTGCTTACTAAAATTAAAAGACAGAAAGAAAATGATATGTTGACTGTCATTAATGAAATTGACATCAACAAAAAGTATATTGAAGGCTTTGAAGAAAGACGGGTAGATAGTTTTCAGACCGACAGGAAAATGTACAGCGGTGTATTTTCCCAACATTTGAAAGCTTTGTATAAAGACCTTACAGAAGATATTTTTACGGTCAATTGGGATAATGTACTGTATTTTCATAAGAAATATGCTCAGGAGTTTTATAGAACAGAAGCAGATGAATCACTGCTGAAGATTGGAAATTTTCCGGCCTATCAGTATAAAGATTATTCCATTGAAAGGAAGCTCTTGGGGAGACTAAATATACAAGGATTTAAAGTCCGTTTTGTTTGTGGTTACCTCATCGGAATCCATGAATATGAGCTTTTCAAAATCTTTCAGTCTGATGATTATTTTATTTTCGATATTGATGATAAAAAGCTTTATCTTTTCGACAAGGAACTGGATAAGCTTGATGTCTCTGAAAACCAGTCGAATCAGAGTGCTATTATCGATCAGCTTAAAACAAAGAATGAGCAGCTGGAAAATAGTATGAACGAAAGAAAACGAAACCTGCCCATAGAAGTAGAGGGAGTTTTGAAAGACTATATCAGAAATCTGGAAAATATAGATATTATGAGCAAAATATTCGCTTTTGATGAAGAAACAAATATTCTGCGTGCAATGCTTAATTTGAATTTGAATAACAACTAAACATAAAAAGATGGCTATCAACTTACAAAAAGGTCAGAGAATCAACCTTAAAAAAGAAAACGGAGCTGAGCTTTCCCAAGCTTGTGTAGGAATCAACTGGGGAGCAATTGAAAAAAAAGGCCTTTTCGGAACTAAAAAAGAAGCAGTAGACTTAGATGGAAGCTGTATTTTGTATGATTCCAACAAAAATGTTACAGAGGTAGTTTACTTTGGTAATCTGAAATCCAGAAACGGATCTGTAAGACACAGCGGAGACGACCTTACAGGTGATGTAAATGGTGATGATGGATTGGATAACGAAGTTATCACGGTAGACTTCAGTAACCTTGAGCCAAATGTAGACCATGTTGCATTGGTGCTAAACAGCTATCAAGGGCAGGATTTCGGAACTATTCCTTTTGCTTCTATCCGTATTTATGAGGGAACTCCTACCAATGTAAAAGAAGTTTTTGCTAAATATGACATCGCAAATGATGCCTCTTTCAAAGGACACGTTGCTATGGTAATGGGAGTTTTTTATAGAAGAAACGGAGAATGGAAATTCAATGCTATCGGAGATCCTACAGCGGACAGAAAGCTTGAGCAGACCATCCAAACGGTACAGATGAATTATTTATAATCATTTATAAATCAAAAAGGTAAATAAAATAGCAATATTTGTACTCTGTACATCTATTGCTTTTATCATATAATAACATAACTCAAGTGGAACATCAAAGTATTTTAGAACTGCACCCTGGCCTGGTGTGGGGATTTGCGATAACAGTGGTTATCATGCTACTCCTGGACTTAGGAGTCTTCAACAAAAAAAGTCATGAAGTATCTTCCAAGGAGGCAACCATCTGGTCTGTTGTATGGATCTCGCTTTCTATGGTATTCTCAGGAGTCGTGTATTGGGTATTCAATACAGACGGAACCCCTGAAAGCCACGCATTGGCAATAGAGAAATTTACACAGTATCAGGCTGCCTATTGGATTGAGAAAGCTCTTTCTGTGGATAACCTCTTCGTATTTATCCTTGTTTTCGGTTTCTTTAAGGTTCCGAAATTTCTCCATCATAAGGTTCTTTTTTGGGGAATCATTGGTGCGTTGATCTTCAGAGCAATATTTATTTTTGCCGGTGTAGGATTAATTAACCTTACTTATCTTCCTGATATGACTATCTTCGGAGAAGTAGTTAAAATTAATGTGGTAATGACCCTGTTTGGTTTATTCCTTGTATATGCGGGAATCAAGTCATGGGGAGACGGTGGCGATGATGATGATGAAGATTACAGCAATACGGCCGGAGCAAGATTAATTAAAAGCTTCTGGAAAGTTTCTGATAACTATGATGGAGATAAATTCTTCACCATGCAGAACGGAATCAAAATGGCAACTCCTCTTTTGGTAGTAGTTGGGGTTATCGAATTTACAGACGTTCTTTTTGCAGTAGATTCTATCCCTGCTATTTTTGCAATTTCTAATGACCCGTTCATCCTTTATACATCGAATATCTTTGCTATTTTAGGACTTAGATCATTGTATTTCCTACTGGCTAACTTTATTCACATGTTCAGCAAACTTCCATACGGATTGGCTATTATCCTTTCCTTTATTGGAGTTAAAATGCTTATTGCCCCTTGGATCCATATTCCATCACCTATTTCCTTAGGAATTGTAGGAGGAGTATTGGTAATCTCGGTTCTTTTATCTGTTATCTTCCCTGAAAAAGAAGAAGATAAGAAAGAAGAGTTGGAAGAAAAATAATCATATTTAAAATATATAAAAAGCCTCCGGAATTAAATTCCGGAGGCTTTTTGGTTTACAAAGATTCTTGTTGGAAAATGCTGTGCACAAAGAGAATAAACATTTTGTTTTTTTAGACGCAGAAAGATCGAAGATTTTCAGCAGTATTCTTTCTTAACCGTCAGCTTTATCAAGAATGATAGTTTACAGTATTAATTTTATCGAAGATAAAATCCTTGCGCCCTTAATACTCAGTGTTTATAAAAGTTAGCGACTTTGCGTTATCCAATATTTTCAAACTAAATTATTTAAAAAATGAAACAGACAGATCAGTCTGTTCTTTGGTTTTTTTCATATATTTGTTCCAGAAAAGAAAAGCAATATGAAACCTCCAAGAGAAAGAATCATAGAAACCACATTCCAGCTATTTGCCAGACAGGGGTATAACTCTACCGGAATCAATCAGATCATTTCCGAAGCAGAAGTAGCCAGAGCAAGTTTCTATCAGCATTTTAAATCCAAGGAAGATCTGTGTGTAGAATTTCTGAATGTGAGACATGAATATTGGTTTAGTGAACTCAATAGCTTTTTAGAAAAAGAAAAAGATCCAAAATCTAAGATCATCAAAGCTTTTGATTTTCTCATTTATATGAATGAAAAAGAAAACTTCAGAGGTTGCAGTTTCCTAAATATTTTATCAGAAATCCCTGGAGATAACATTAAAATTCTAAATGTGATCCAATCTCATAAAGCTGACCTTAGAAGCTATTTTTTAGAAATATTGAAGGTTGAGCAGATTTCCGATCATATATACATGCTTTTTGAAAGTAGTATCATAGAAAGCCAGCTTTTTAAATCCAATGAATTAATTAAAAAATCAAGAAAAATAGCCACCAATTTAATACAATAAATTATGGAACAGAAACATCCGCTTCCTCCTTTTACCCTTGAAACGGCAAAGGAAAAGATCCAAATGGCAGAAGACGCCTGGAACAGCCAGGATCCTGAAAAGATCTCGAAAGCATATACCATCAATAGCGAATGGCGAAACAGAGATACATTCGTTAATGGAAGAGAAGAGATTGTAAGATTTCTTCAAAAAAAGTGGGAAAAGGAACTTCATTATAACCTTAAAAAAGAATATTGGGCACACACAGATAATCGCATTGCTGTTCGTTTTGAATATGAATATCAAACAAAAGACGGAAGATGGTTCAGGGCCTATGGAAATGAGAACTGGGAATTTGACGAAAATGGCTTAATGGCAAAAAGATATGCAAGCATCAATGATTTAGCCATAAAAGAAGAGGACCGAAAATTCAAATAAAAGTATCAAGGCTGTTGTAATGACGGTCTTTTTTATGCTTTTATTCAAGGACAACAGATTTAAAATTTACAATTCACTTTTTTTTCCATGCAAAAGTTTATTAATCTTCCGCCTTGTCTGTACAGATACTTTATAGGCTTCATCACGAAGTTTCTGTATTTTTCCTACCGGTTGAAAAATAGCCTTACTTTCAAAAGGATTAAATGAAAGTAGTTCATTGCTACAGTCACGAGGATCCAGTAAAGAACCTTTATTTATTTTTACTTCACCTATTTTAATGAAAGGCGAATTTTTCCACTCTACATTCAACTTGTTGATGGGCTGGTCTTTCAAATCATAGCAAAGCTGTATTAAAACATCAACTGTGAAATCATTGTCATGGAAAAAATCTTTTAAAGCATTTTTTGTATTTTCTTTTTTACCTATATTTTTATCTACAGACTTTGGACTTAGTTTTATCTTTATCATATGATCTCCCAAACGGTAAGTTCCTACAGAATGATAATCAAATGATAAGATAAAATCATTCTTTTTACTGATCAGCTTTATTCCATTTTTGATAAAAGAACCTGTTAAAACAGAGGGAAGTACTTTAAATATCTGGGTAATCAGAGGAAATAGACTGCTCCATTTTTTGATGTAAAAATGATTAATAGCTGTAAATAATTTTAAAAAAGTAGAAACGGAATTAACAGGGAATAATGGAAAATTGACCAACGGATAATTGGAAAGCAAATTATTATTCTCATCCCGGATCTGTACCGCAAATCCATAGGCCGGAAGATCCTTTTTGGAGTTTTTAATTTTCAATTGAGCATTGGAAAACCTGATAGTCAGATCAAACTTTTCCTTATCAAAAAAAGGAAGCAATGATTCCGGAATCCCCGGATCTATCCAAAAGGTTCCCTTTGCTACTGCATAGGTTTTCGCATGAGCATTTCTGGTAGCATAGTTAACGTCACTTATAGAAGAAGATTGTTCAACAAAATCTGCAATAGATTTTTTATTGATTTCCAGAAGCATTTTTTCCTCCTCATTAAGTTCATCGAACTTCTTGTTATATTTTAGTGGATTTGGCATTTAGTTTTTAAATTCAATTATAACACCAACTTTCGAAATTTGTGTTAAGAGATTATTACAATTATTTGAATTTTAATGAAAAGCATGAGTGAAATAACAAAATAAAACTCAGTATAGATACACGATATCAATTGAAGTATATTTTAAATAATTGATTTTTAATGCTTTCTGTTTCTTGTATTCTACTTCCGCTAACAAATCTTATCTTTGTAAAAAATTATAATATGGGAGTAGCAGATATGTTATTTAAACGTAAAAAAGAATTAGCAGAAAAGAACCTTAACGACGGTAAGGAATATATGGAGGAGTATGGTAAGAGAGAAAGCGTGGTACAATTACCTAGCGGCTTACAATACGAAATCATTACGGAAGGGGATGGTGCAAAACCAGGACCTAAATCTACCGTAAAATGCCACTATCACGGAACTACTATCTCAGGTAAGGTTTTTGATAGTTCTGTAAAAAGAGGAACACCTGCATCTTTTCCTTTAAACAGAGTAATTAGCGGATGGACTGAAGCTCTTCAGTTAATGTCTGTTGGGAGCAAATGGAGATTAATTATTCCTCCGCATTTGGCTTATGGAGATCAGGAGATCAGCAAGGAAATAGGCCCAAACAGTACGCTTGTTTTTGAAGTGGAATTGTTAGCAATTAAATAATCCGACTTAAAAATAGATTAAAAATTTACCTGAATTCAGGTAAATTTTTTTATTTGTATTATATTCGTATTGATAAATTGTAATGCAGCAGATTGACGATTTTAAATAATTCCCCAACTGATACACAAAAATAGATTGAATGAAAAAACTTTTTTATCTTTTTATTGTTCTCGGTCTGCTTACTTCTTGTGTTTCCAAGAAGAATCAGATGATTCAGCAGAATATATTAACCCTTAAGGATAGTTACTGTAAGGCCCCTTTTAAATATAATTACAGCAACAGGGTACCATCCCATAACTCAGATTCTATTTTACTCGCCAATAAAGAATTGAAAGCGATGTTCTCGGACCAAAGTATTCTCATCCTGAATGCCCTGGATAATTTGGATGAAGTTCATGACATCATGGAGCTTAAAAAAGATTCATCCTTAGCTTCCCAGGTTAAAGTTTTACAGTTAAAGACCAAAATAAATAGCAAAATAACCATTGCCCTGACAGAATTGGATGCCGTAGCTGCAGAATTTGATTGTGAGGGAGAAAGAGTTGCACAAATAGGAAATTACGTAGATAATCTTAATTCTTCAAGAAATAATAAGCTGATTTTATACTCAATTATTGCGGGAGCAGCAGCTTCCATAGCCGGTGGAATTGTAAAAGATGAGGGCTGGAGCAATACCATTGATATCAGCGGAGGGGTACTTGGTGCAGGTTTTGGTCTGGCAACACTTAATCCAAAAGGAAAAAAAGTGGAATTTATTCACCAAAGAAACCTCTTAAGAGATATCTGGAGAGAAAGACTGGAGTCTCCAAACTTTCCCCCATTTATCTGGTATATGTATACAGAGAAGAAGTTCTCCAATAGAGAAGAACGCTCCATTATTGGAAATATGAAAGAAAGATGGCTTCATTATCAATTTGATGATGATAAAAATAAGGCTGATCAGTCTGTCATTTTTAGTGATGGCGGCTTTTATAGGGCAGATGATCTTCACAATAGAGCTGCAATGCTTAATCAGATGCAGTCTGCAACAAGAACCATTAATCAAAACATCAATTATTTACTGCTGGATTTGGATAAATTAATCCTTTAAGAAAAAATTAATTGTAATAATACTTGTTACAATTAAAAAATTGTTTACCTTTGCAATGTAATTACAATGAATAATACAAGATTTGCTACGGCAATACATATAATGACCTTATTGGCGAAAAGTCCTCAGGAATGGCTCACTTCTGAATGGATTGCCGGTAGTATCAACGTAAACGCGGTTATCGTTCGTAAAGAGATCAGTGTATTGAGAGAAGCAGGGATGATTACGAGCAGACAAGGTAAAGTAGGGGGAACTCAACTGGCGAAGAATGCAGATGCAATCACCATTTCCGAGATTTATGGAGCCGTGAAGAATACAGAGGTTTTGGGAAAGAAAAATCAAAATCCTAACCCTGCCTGCAGCGTTGGAAAGGAAATTAATATTCATTTAAATACATTATTTGATGAAACAGATCAATTGGTTATTAAATTTTTAGGAAATAAGTCATTGCAGGAATTTGCAGACCAGTTCGAGTAAAATTTTTTAGCTATAAATGTAACAATATTTATTACAATTTAATTTTAAAAATAAAACATTATGAAAAAAGTAGCAGTAATCGGTGCAACAGGATTTGTAGGATCGCACATTGTAAAAGAATTAGCAGACAGAGGATATGCTGTAGAAGCTTTAGTAAGAGATGCATCTAAGGTGCAGACACAGGAAAATGTAACCGCAAAAAGCGTTGATGTAAACAATGTAACAGAACTGGCAGATGCTTTGAAAGGAAGTGATGCTGTCATCAGTGCTTTCAATGCAGGATGGACGAACCCTAATCTTTACAATGATTTTTTGAACGGCTCTGAAAATATTGAAAAAGCAGTGGAAACATCAGGGGTAAAAAGACTAATCGTAGTAGGAGGGGCAGGAAGCCTTTATACACCCGATAATGTACAAATTGTAGACACACCGGACTTCCCGGATGCTTACAAGCCTGGAGCAACTGCAGCAAGAGATTATTTAAACAAGATCAAAGAAAATAATACACTGGACTGGACGTTCTTTAGCCCTGCTGTGGAGATGAACCAAGCTAACGTAGGGGCAAGAACTGCACAATACAGAACTTCATTAGAAACACCCGTATTTGATGAAAACGGAAGAAGCCGCCTTTCAGTAGAAGATGTAGCAGTAGTTTTGGTTGACGAATTGGAGCAGAACAACCATATCCGTGAACGTTTTACAGCAGCTTATTAATCTAAAAGAACAAAAATGTTAAAAAGAAAATTATTATCAGTTATTGCCATTCTAGGGTTCATCAGCATATTTGCGGGTAACCTTAAGGTGAAAGTCTATAATCCCGGAACCAAGGCTATTTTTCCAATTACTTCTACCATTATTTATGGAGATAAAGATGCCATGCTTATTGACGCCCAGTTTCAGAAGCAATATGCAGAACAGCTGGTAAAAGAAATAAAAGCAACAGGAAAAAACCTGAAAACTGTTTTTATTTCTCACAGTGATCCTGATTTCTATTTTGGACTGGATGTGATTAAGAAAGCATTTCCAAACGTAAGAATCATTTCTACAGCACAAACAGCCTATCTTATTTCTGCTTCAAAGGACGATAAGCTTGCGGTTTGGAAATCACAGTTGAGAACAGACGCTCCATCAGAAATTATAATTCCGGAAGCAGTAACTTCTATTCCTGATCTTGAAGGAAACAAAATTGAAATAAAACAGAATTCTGATGATCCGGCACATAGCTTTCTTTGGATTCCGTCTATCAAAACAGTAGCAGGAGGAATTTCGGTTTCTGTTGACTCACATCTTTGGATGGCCGATACCCAGAATGTAAAGGCAATTGACCAATGGATTGGACAAATTGATGCAATGAAGATCCTGAAACCTGAACAGGTAGTTCCTTCACATTTTGCCAAACAATCTCTGTCTCCCAAATCTTTAGATTTTGTAAAAGGTTATCTTGAAAACTATAAAAAAGCAGTTACAGAAAATAAAACCTCATCTGCAATCGTAGACTTTATGGTGAAACAATATCCAAATCTTCCTGGAAAAGATGAACTGGGAATGGGTGCGAAAGTATTTCTGGGAGAAATGGATTGGGATCTAAAATCACCTTATCCTGCAATTGGTAAAAAATTGGAAGTTGATTTTGGAGCAGTAAAATTCCTTTTGGATTTTAAAGATAACAAAACAATGACCTTTACCGGAACGGCAGGAAGTTCAAAAAATAGCACAGATACAGTAGAGTATACAGCAGTGGAAGTGGCAAAAAATGTGTTTATGGTGTATTGGCACGAACCACACTTAGGCTTCAATGTTACTCATATTCAGGATTACAACAAGAATATAGTGTATTCCAATATTGCAGGTCCTGATGGTACATTTACACACCCGAAAGGAACAATCAGGATTTTAAAGTAAAAAATATTTTAAAATAAATCTGTAAGAGAATAAAATAGGCTGTCTTAGCAATAAGACAGCCTATTTTATGTTATAGATTCATAAACAACCTCGGATTCACCGGAGTATTGTTCTTATGTACTTCATAATGGAGGTGAGGGCCTGTAGAACGGCCGGAATTTCCGGATTTTGCGATCACCTGACCTACTTTTACCTTATCATTCACTTTGGAAACAAGTTGTGATAAATGTCCATAAAGAGTGGCTAATCCATTTCCGTGGGAAACAATTACACAATTTCCGTAGCCTCCTTTTTGTCCGGAAAAAATGATTGTTCCGGCAGCAGCTGCTCTTACATCAGAGCCAAAAGCTACAGCAATATCCAATCCTTTATGGAACTGCATCTGATCTGCTTCAGCAGGTGGATTATTTTTTTCAGCAGGAGCTGCTTTGGAAGTTGTAGTACCAGCCACTGTTTTCGAAGCAGAGCCAGAAGTACCGGATGTAGAAGCAACAGGAGCCGCTTTTGGAGTTACCATTACTTTTACCTCTCTTTTATTTCCATAGCTGTCTGTAAGTTCAACTATTTTTTCCACAGGTTCAGCTTTTACTTCAGGTTTAGCCGCCACGGGAGCCGCCGACTTGGTTTCTGTTGTAGTACCTGTTTTTACCGATGCGTACACCGTTCGGAATGGGATAGGATTTTTTCTTACTCCAAAATTAGAGGAAATATATCCGTCTGTTGGCATTCCCAAAGGAACCTGCATCAGTTTTTTTTGTAGATCCATCAGATACTGGCTGTATCTATTGGCTTGCTTGGAAAGATAGATAGAATTGGCAATGCTGTCCTGATCAAGCATCATTAGCTTTTCATTCGAAATGTCCTTAGATTTAAGGAAAGAATTAAGTTGACCAACAGTTTGATCTACCAGGGTAAGATCTGTTTTCATCTTTAGATAATCTACACTGTCTTTTTCAGTGTTTATTTTTACAAGGTTTACTTCATAATTTTTGTCATCCCTTTCAGAGAAGAGCTTTGCAATAAAGACTCCTTGTGCAAAAACTACTAGCAAAAGTCCTCCCAGGAGAATGTTTACGTTCTTCTTGCTGTTTAGAAATTTTTTCATATTTCCTTTCTTAGAATTATTTAAAACGGTTTTGAAGCTGCAAATTTAATTAAAAATAAGTTTTGTGGGTTATTCTTAACTAAAATTCAGTTTTTTCTGTATCTAACGTTGAATTAGTTATTTAATTGTGTTGAGATGTTATTTTTTTCAGAAAATGGTTTTTGTCATGGCTTTAGGCACCTCGTTAAATCTTTGTTTAATATATTTGCAGTTCACAATCCAATTATGGCTAAAAAGAAAACAAATTCAGAATCTTCGAATCCAAAAAAGACGAAAAAAGACATTTCTGTAGGGGTAGTAGGAAGCGGAAGTTTTGCAACTGCTATCGTAAAAATGCTTGTTGAAAACTGTAAAGTAGTGCATTGGTGCGTAAGAAGTGAGTTCGTAAAAGGAGCAATTGAACTTCGTGGACATAATCCCACTTACCTTACCGCTGCTACTTTTAATCTTAAAAGTTTAAAGCTGACAACGGATATCAATGAATTGGTTTCTGCCTGTGATGTCATTGTTTTGGCAACACCATCCATCTATCTGTCTGATACAATGGATAAAATGACCTGCGATTATTCTGATAAAATATTTATTTCAGCAATTAAAGGAATTATCCCTAAGGTTAATGATGTGGTTGCCCATTATCTGCGTGATGAGTTTAAAATTGGTTTCAGAAATCAGGCTGTTATTGCAGGTCCGTGTCATGCAGAAGAAGTGGCTATGGAAAGACTTTCATACCTTACAATAGCTACTGTTGAAGATGAAGTTGCAGAAAAACTTGAGGAAGTCTTCAGTTCAGATTTTATCAAAGTGCAAACCAGTAAAGATATCCTGGGAAATGAATATAGTGCAATTCTTAAAAATATTTTTGCAATTGGAGCAGGAATAGCAAGTGGTTTAGGATATGGAGATAACTTTACAGCAGTCTTTGTTTCCAATGCAATCCGTGAGATGGAAACATTCCTGGAAGCAATCTATGAAGCACCAAGAGATGTAAATGAAAGTGCATATCTGGGAGATCTTTTAGTGACCGCTTACTCATTGTTCTCAAGAAACAGAAACCTTGGGAACCTCATCGGAAAAGGATATACTGTCAAATCTGCAATTCAGTCCATGAATATGGTGGCAGAGGGATATTATGCAGCAGATTCAATCTACAAAACGGCAAAGCAAAAGAACCTTAAACTACCAATTATTGATACAGTTTATGCCATTCTTTATGAAGGTAAAAGTGCTGAGAAGCAGTTTAAAAAATTAACAGCAAAACTGAACTAAAAAAAATAAGGTTTTAATCACTAAAACCTTATTTTCAAAATATTGTAAAATCAAACTTAAGCACTTGGTGCTTAAGTTTTTTTATTGGCTCATTTTAGTAATCAAAAGTGCTAGAGATGATCGTATGTTAAGATTACTTGCTGTAAATCCGTTTCCTGTATCAAATTCAAACTTTTGTTTTATGGTTGTAGGAGCCGTTAGTTTTATAAAATAACTTCCCTGGAAAAAAGTAAAAGAACTTGATAGCTGACACATTCTATTGACTTCAGTGATGGTAGTTCCCGTTGCTGCATTGGTAAGATAAGATCTTGTACACGTAAAGTTTTGAGAAAGGTACTGTGTATTAGCCGTTCCGTTATTGTTGTTCGCGTTACTGGAGTCTACAGAATAACGAATAATGTATGTACCAGCCGGTAACGTGATGGTAGAAGTATCTGTTCCCAAAGAAGCTCCGGTAATTTTATTGGAAGCTACAGTGAAGCTTGTTAAGGTATTATTGGTACTTCCGGTAGGTATAAGGACCCCTGAGTTAATAATCAATGACATATTTTGAGGCTCAGAACCGGAAATAATAATACGTTGCCACTGATCTCTGATCCAGATATAATACCCTTTCGGAAAAGTGGAAGCTCCTCCGTTGTTATAAATAATAAGTCCGTCTGTAGGATTAGATATCGGGGATGAAGTGCTGTTGAGGACTACCAGATCATATTGAGGAAAAAGAACCCCTTTATTTGATGAATTGATGTCCAGAACACTACTTGCATTAGGCGCGTTTGTATTAATGCCTACCTGTGCGTACATGTTTGTACAGAAAAGTAGGATAAAGATACAGGCAGTATAAATAGATGTTTTCATTTTTCAATTAATTATTGGTTAAGGGCTGATCTTTGAATGTCAATCTTAGCATTGGTGATAATAATCTCCCCATTATTAGGAGTAGTACCTCCAGCTCCCAATTGATATGTTCCACCTGCATCATGAGCAATAGCAGGTACTAAAATAATTGGCGTTGCAGAAGTAGCAACAAAAGAAAAACTCAGGTTTAAAGTATGGGTTTTATTGCTAGCTATTGATTGTGCATTGATGCTGATTGTTTTTCCATACTGGTTTCCATTGGATGGATCTATGAGCTTTACTAAATATTGATGCAAGTGAACAGACGTTCCACCAATTCCGGCTGTTGAACTTTCAATAGCTGTTTTTACGTTTAAACATACATTTACCAGATAGCCGCTGTTGCCCGGAAGAGTAATAATTCCGTTAGAGTTATTGTACAACGCACCAATGTCATTCGATACAACGGTAAAGGCCGCATCATTGAAGTTTTTAAATGTACCGTTGGCCAAACCTCCTAATATATTGTAATCAGTAGTTCTTTGAAGCATCATATAACTTACCAGATTATAAGTGTCAGCCAGTTGGGTCCATCTGTTATTCTTCCAAAGATAGAAACCGGGACTTATTGAATTTCCTTTATTGTATACCACTAGGCCTTCCGTAGGATTATTTACCGGTGATGTATTGTTCAATATATCTGTAATATCAACTCTCGGAAGAAGAACTCCTTTATTGGTAGATTGAGATACTTCCAGAACAGCTGAGCTATTAACAGTAGTTTTCCCAATAGCAACTTGTGCATATATGATTTGCGCTATGATTAATAATAGCAGGATATAACTTTTTTTCATATGTTCCATGTTTTTAAAGTTGGGATATTTTAATATAAGATCCTGTAGGAATTACATTTACTAGGTCATAGAAGGTGCTGTTTTGCATTCTTCCTAGCCTAAGTCGCAGACCTCCTATAATATTCGCATTGGCATTGGCTGGTACACTGTAATAATAGGACCATGTTGCCAGGTGATTGGTACTTACTTTAGAAACAATAGGGACCTCTTTTCTCGTATTGACTCCTGCAGTAAATGTACTGGTAGTGTTGTTATAGATATCATTGGTGAAATCTATAAAATACCCCATCAGATAATAAGTACTGCCTGTAAGAGGTGCCGTTCCTCCCTGTCCCGAGGGATTTTCCTGAGGTGAATTTAGATTAAGATTTACCTCTACCAGATAATTTCCCTGTGGTAGAACTAAAGAATAGCCTCCAAAAGAGGTGTTCTGAACTACTTTGAAGCCATTAATGTTGGAAACACCTGAAATTGAAGGAGGGTTCACAACAAGTAGAGTATTGGTTCCTGCTACAGCATTATCCAATGCAGATAATGATCCTGTAAAATCCAGATAAGCTACCTTAGGCGTATTTTCTGCATCAATGGTGCTTTGCCATTGGTTGGGGGTGGAGGTACCATTGAAAATATGCAGCGCCTTGTTGTTACTGTTACTGCCTCCATTATAGCCAATAAGACCATTCGCAGGAGAAGCCACAGGAGAAGTTGTACTGCTCAAGTTGGCTATGTTGAGGTTGGGGAACAATAAACCCTTATTGCCTCCGGAGATAGTGATAGTAGGAGCGGTAGTATATCCGCTTCCACCTGTATTGACAGTAATTCCTGTCACTGTTCCATTTGTAAGGGTTGCTGTGGCGCGGGCTTTAGAGCCTCCGTTGACTATTGATCCGCCTCCATAAAAATTAATGGTTGGTGCCGTTGTATAGCCACTTCCACCATTCGTGATGGTAACACCGGTTACGGCACCTCCTGATATAGTGGCGGTGGCAGTAGCCGGAACTCCATTAAAGTTCTCAATATGCAGAATTGCACTGGGGTCCGGTTTGGACGTGTTGATTCCTACACTTCCGCTTTGGGCTAATGCCATGGTAGCGAAAAATGTACTAACGAAGTTAATAATTTTCATCTGTACTATGTTTATGAAATAATTTTAATTAAATACTATTGGAATATGTATTAATTTAATTGAAAGGTAAGTAAAAAAAACGACTGTTTTATGTTTTTAATGTAGAATTATATCTATAAAATTATCTATTTTTCAATAAAAAGTGATATTCAATGAGTATAATGTAATCTTTTTTCACTTATTGTTGATAAAATATATTAACGTAAATGGTTATGGTTAAAGTGTTTATTGTCATAAACTTAAATAAACTTAAATTTTTATAAAATTCAGTTTTGAAAATTAAGCTTAATTATTTACCGTTCAGTGAATTAAAATAATGTAAATTTTTAATTTTTTTTTAAGAATGTCATTATGATCAATCATTTCAATGATACTTTATTGAAAATTTCGATGGTTTTTTGTTGTGTACTAAAGAAGTGTTTTTGACGGAAAAAATAACGTGTTAAAATCGTTAAACGCGTTCCTCTTTTTAAAACTTTTCCCGAAATTTGAAGTAAAATTTAAAATTATGTCACAATCGCTTACAAGCAGAACACCGAAACCTAAATACGACGTTGTACTGATAGGGGGCGGAATCATGAGTGCAACACTAGCAACGCTGCTCCATGAATTTGATCCAAATCTTGAAATTGCCATCTTCGAAAGGCTGGGAAGATTTGCTAAAGAAAGTACAGCTGCATGGAACAACGCCGGAACAGGACACTCCGCATTTTGTGAGCTAAATTATACGCCTGAAAAACCTGACGGAAGCATCGATATTAAAAAAGCAGAAAGCATTGCAGAACAGTTTGAAATTTCAAAACAGTTTTGGGCATATTTGCTGAGTAAGGGTTATATTCAGGAACCAAAGGATTTTATCAATTCTTGTCCGCATATGAGTTTGGTATTTGGAGAAAAAGATGCTGAATTTCTTAGAAAACGACATGATAAAATGACAGAGTCTGTTCTTTTTTCAGGAATGGAATTTTCTTCAGATCATGAAAAGCTGAGAGAATGGATTCCCTTGGTGATGAGTAAAAGAAACAAGTCTGAAGTAATGGCCGCTACCAAAATGGATATGGGAACGGACGTGAACTTCGGGACATTGACCAGGAAAATGGGCAGACACCTGCTGGAGGACTCTAATGTTGAGGTTTTCCTATACCATGAAGTGAAGGATATTGATCCAAAAGAAAATGGGAAATGGGAAATGAAAGTGAAAGACAGAATTAATAATCACAAACAAGAAGTTACCGCAGACTTTGTATTCATAGGAGCGGGAGGATATGCACTTCAGTTGTTGGATAGTTCAGATATTAAAGAGAGTGAAGGATATGGAGGGTTCCCTGTTTCCGGACAGTGGTTGGTAACTCATAACCAGGAGCTGGTAGAAAAGCATCAGGCTAAAGTTTATACACAGGCTACAGTGGATGCTCCGCCAATGTCGGTTCCACACCTTGACCTTAGAATCATTGATGGTAAAAAAGCGCTTCTTTTCGGACCTTTTGCAGGATTTTCCACAAAATTCCTGAAAGAAGGAAGTTATCTTGACTTACCTGAAAGTGTGAATACCAAAAACTTAAAATCTTTATTTGGCGCATGGTGGCACAACATTCCTTTGACTAAATATCTTATTCAGCAGGTTGCTATGACCAAGTCTCAAAGAATGCAGCATTTAAGAGAATTTATCAAGGATGCCAATGAAAATGACTGGGAATTGAAAGTGGCCGGACAGAGAGTTCAGGTCATCAAAAAAGATGAAAAAGAAGGAGGCAAGTTGGAATTCGGAACTGAAGTAGTTGTTAACAAAAGCGGTACTATCGCCTCTTTACTGGGAGCATCACCGGGTGCTTCAACAGCAGTATATGCTATGCTGGATGTTCTTGAAAAATGTTTCCCTGAAAAACTGAACGGAGAATGGAAAGATAAGCTGCTTGAAATGGTCCCATCATACGGACAGAAATTGGCAGAGAACCCCGAACTTACTGAAAAAGTAAGAAATTATACAAAAGAAAAATTAGAATTAGAATACTAACAACAGTAATGAGCAATGAATAGATATACTTATTTGTTGCTCATTATTTATTACTTATAAAAAGGTGGAAGAAGTTATAGTTAAGCCGATTATTGCAAAGGAACTTCTGGAGTCTCTTCAGGCAAAAACAGAGGAGGAGAAGCAGGTGATTGTACACTGTTGTTTTCCGGCATCGCCATTTTTAGGAAACCTGATCAGGATTTGGCATTCAACCTATCTTTTTGATAACCAGTCTGAGCATAGAAGCAAGCTGATTCATGCGGAAAATATTTCAATTTCTCCCTATTGGACAGCAGTTCCGTTTATGAAAGATTTTTGGTTTACTCTTATATTTTCGGGACTTCCTAATGATTGTAAAAGTTTTGATCTAAAAGAAGTTATTCAAGAAGAAGGAGGCTTTTTTGTGGAATCTATTAAAAGAAATTCCTCAGACGTTTATCGTGTGAAAATATCAGAATCCTATTAAATATGAAAGTGAGAGAAGAAAAGCTGAACCAGATTATCCAATGGGCAGATGAGAATCCTGATGTTCGTGCTGTTCTTCTGACAAGTTCATTGGTTAATCCGTATGCCCCTGTGGATGACTTTAGTGATCTTGACGTAGAGTTGGTCTTTGAGAATAGAAATGCTTATGAAGTGAATAATGAATGGATCAGGCTTTTTGGAGAACCTATTTCCATGATAGAGGAAAAAGATACTGTCTTTGATGGAAAGCATGCCATGAAGATGGTGCTGTATAAAGATCATGTAAAGGTTGATTTTAAGCTTTATCAGGTATCAGAGTTTTGTGAAGAAGTTAAAGAGCCGGTACTTCCGGAAGATTGGGATCTTGGATATAAGGTTTTGGTTGATAAAGATAACTTAACTAAAGACTTGAAACTTCCAACCTATCAATCTGTCATGATTCATAAACCTACGGAACAGGATTTTAAGCAGTTGCTTAATGATTTTTGGTGGGATACAACCTATGTGGCTAAATGCCTTAAACGTGGGGATATTTTTTATGCTAAATTTATGTCTGAAAATATCTTACGGTCAGATTATTTGGTTCCTTTAATAGAATGGTACATTGCAAGTTCCCATGATTGGAATAACATCACTACCAATAAACACGGCAGATTATTTAAAAAATATCTTTCTGCTGATTTGTGGAATAGAATAGAGGTCACTTTTTCTGGAAGTGATATTAACGAAAATTGGACTGCCCTGTTTGCCTTTACAGATCTTGTGCATGAACTGGGTACCGACGTAGCCGAAAAACTCAATTTTACCTACCCAGCCCAACTTGAAAAAGATATCCGAAACTATCTTACCGAAGTGCAAGTAATGCCCCAGCCCTAGGCAAATTCATTCTGTTTAATCAGATTTTCAATACAATACTCTGCAATGGCAGTAATGGTTACAAATGGGTTGACTCCTATTGTTCCTGGAATAAGTGACCCATCCAAAACATACAGATGATCATGATCCTTTAGTTTTCCAAATTCATTGGTAGCTTCACCCAATACACATCCGCCAAGTGGATGATAACAAATATCTGCTCCAAAACCATTATTGAAAAGAAAGTGACTTCTGGTACCACCATTGGCCTTATTCATTTTTCTGACAAAGTATTTGGCATTTTCTCTCATTTTAACTGTATGACTCTTATCCCAATTCAATTTCAACATTTGGTTGGCTTTATCATAGGCGATTTCTCCCTTTTTATCCACTCTGTTAATTAGCAGATATAAGGCCGTTGCAACATCCATTCCCATTGGTAGAGGAGCTATTTCTGTGAAAAAAGGATGTTCCTTATCATCCCAATTGTCTATTCCGCCAACGGGTATTGTGGATTGTTTTGAGCCGGTTCCTCCGGATAAGGGTTTTACCCAGTTTCTTCCGGTCATGAAATTACCATTGTTCCCCCAGTTTTTTCCTATTTTCTCATGAATCGGAAAGTTATTTACAGCGTGGGACCGAAGAAGAAGCTCTAGGGTTCCCATGGTTCCTGCCGAAAGGACCAACTTTTTACAATGAAAAACTTTATCAGCAATTGCAGTTCCTGAGGTGTCAATTTGCTGGGCACTTAATGTATAGCTTTTATCATCATTAAGCTTAATATGGTCAACTTTATGCAGATCTAGGATTTCAAGATTTCCGGTGTCCAGTGCTTTTTTAAGGTAGGTTTTATCTAAACTGTTTTTGCCATGGTTGTTCCCATAGATTACTTCCGTATTCAGGGCAGAGCGGGGAACCTCATTACGGAATTCCTTTTCCATATACTTAAAATCATATACATTGGGAACCCGCATTGTTTTAAAGCCTGCTTTATGAGCCTCTTCTTCACCTACTCTTGTAAATTTATAATAAGGACAATCTTTTAAGAATTGTTCATCAATGACATTCACCTTAAGTTCTTCCCGAACTAAAGGAAAATAATGGTTGTAAAATCTTTCAGTATCCAGATTGGGGAAAACTTCCTTAAAGTAATCTTCCTTAGGAGTTACAGCCATGCCTCCATTTACCAATGATCCGCCGCCAACACCTCTTCCAACCCAGATATTGATATTATCAAAATCCAGACGGTCAAGCGTTCCGGTAAAGGGGGTTAAAGAAAAGATATTCATGAAAGGAGCAATGGTCTTCTTTTTTAGCCATGCTGAACTTTTTCCGGGTTTTAAAAGATTTGAAAACGGAATTCCTGCTTTCTCCCAATTAAGACCCATTTCCAATAAGACAACCTTTTTTCCTGCTTCACAAAGTCGTAAGGCAGAAACGGCACCTCCATAGCCGCTTCCAATGATAATGATGGGAGCTTCCAGGGTTTCTTTAATGGTATTTGTTCTTCGCTCAGCAGCCTGAAAAAAATTAGATTGAAGAAAATAAAAACCGGAAATAGCCAGTACACTTGTCTTGATGAATTCCTTTCTGTTCATGGGCTTTGGTTCTCAAAAAGTATGCTAGATCAATGGGAATTTATTTTATTTAAAACAGATTATACTTTTTTATTACAATTTTAACTTTTCATACCCTGAAAAATTCATAGTTTTACTTATAATTTTAAAGTTCATGAAAAAATATATATTGATCTTCTTACTTCTGCCTTTGTTGGCATTCTCTCAGAAAATGGTATCGCAGGAAGTAATGGATGTTAAGAAATTTCAGAAAGATCTGGATACTGAATATCTGGATCCTAAAACTACGCCTTTACGCGGAGAAAATTTCACAAACTTTAAAGGACACCCTTTCTTTCCATTTGAGCTGAAATACAGAGTGACTGCAAAGTTTGTTAAAACAAAAAGAGCTAAACCTTTTGAGCTGCCTACTTCTTCAGGTAAAACAAAATCCTATAAAGAGTATGGGAAAGCAACCTTTGAATTGGATGGGAAGCCTTATACTTTGACTTTATATCAAAGCCTGGATCTGATTAAACAGGAAAAATATAAAGATTATCTTTTTCTGCCATTTAGAGATGCTACGAATGAAAAAGAAACCTATGGAGGCGGAAAATATATGGATCTGAAAATCCCGAAAGGAAATACTATTCTTTTAGATTTTAATCAATCTTATCAGCCGTATT
Source organism: Chryseobacterium aurantiacum (assembly GCF_003020585.1). Taxonomy (GTDB): domain Bacteria; phylum Bacteroidota; class Bacteroidia; order Flavobacteriales; family Weeksellaceae; genus Chryseobacterium; species Chryseobacterium aurantiacum. The sequence continues at coordinate 218,760 of NZ_PXUE01000004.1, read as the reverse complement.
GTGCTTATAATGCTTATGATTATAACTGTCCTATTGTTCCGGAAGAGAATAAACTTCCTGTAGAAATACGAGCCGGAGTAATGTATGAAGATGTTTATCATCACTAATTATGATCAGGTTAGCATTCTTTAAGCAAGAAGACTTTTCGAAGATTAGCTATGGCTTGGATGAAAATCAGTCACGCTTTACCGCAACAGCAGAGCAGGCCTTGCAAAATATCGAAAAAAGAAATGATAATGATGCATTTCCCATTACAATTCTGGAGGATGAAATACCAGTAGGTTTTTTTGTTCTTGATTTTGGAGAAGATAAATTTGAACTTACAGATAACAAAAGCGCTGTTTTGATAAGATCTTTATCTGTGAATCCCGAAATGCAGGGAAAAGGAGTAGGGAAGATGGCTATGGCACAAGTGGATGACTTTGTAAGGGAACATTTTAAGGACTGTAATGAAATTGTTCTGGCCGTAAACCAGAAGAATGAATTAGCCTATCATATTTACCTTAAGGCAGGGTATATTTATGATGGAAAAACCAGAATGGGAAGAAGCGGTCCCCAATATCTGATGCATAAAAAAGTTTAAGGAAATAATACTCAGTTGATTATTCTCTTTAAACTATTCAAATATCTGCTGTATGACTTCTAACGATGTTGGGTTTTTAAAATCAGAGATGTGATAATGGTAATATACCAAAAGACTATCCAGAAAATCTTTTCTTAGGGAAGAATGAATCTTTGTTGCATAAAGATTTTCAGTACAAAGCACATTTTTCCATATCGCTGAAATCTCTTCACCAAACAATTGATGGGTGGGAGTAGTGGAGAATGTTCCTGTTTCCGGATCTAAAAAATTACCATCATTGATTAAAGGAGCAACACCCTGAATTTTTAATATCACCATTAAAAAAAGCAAATGTGACTGGTAATTTTTATTTTCCAGCTCTTCAATAAACCTTTCTATGCTTAGAAAAATAGTTGAATTTTTATTTTCAAGTTTAAGGATTTGATTCAGAAAGTCTGAAATAAAGAATATAACTGTGTTTGCTCTTATATCTGCATCAACATCACAGTTTTTTACCAGCTCAAATTTTGAGATAGAATGTATCCCGTTTCCTCTTACGGGATTGATAGAAAAGGTAAGTTTATTCAATGGTTGTAGGAGGGCTTTCTTTTTATTTCTTTTGGAATATATTCCTTTCAGAAAGTAAGTCTGAAAACCATCCTCTTCTGTAAAACAATGCAGTACAGCATCATTTTCTCCATATTTGATAAATGATAGTAAAAAACCGTTTTGTGAATTCATTAATTAACCACTCCTATTTTGGCTGTAGCCTTATCCGAGCCATCCTCATTGGTCATCAGTACAAAGTAAATTCCAGATGCAACTCTGGCTCCTTTATGATTATTAAGGTCCCATTCATAATATCCTCCTCGCGCCACGGCAGAGTGTACTACATTTCCTGCAGCATCAGTGATTCTTATGTTTGTTTTTTCTGCTAAACCTTTAATGGTAACTTTTCCTTTGAAATTAGAATAAACAACAGGGTTAGGATAAACAACAACGTCTCCGAAATTAGCATTCACATCAGAAACATCCCCCTGATAGGTTACAATACCACTATAAGTTACAAAATATACCTTACCGGTCTTTTTATCTACTTTTATATCTGTAACACTATTGGTAGGAAGAGGAGAATTTTCCATTGTAAAGTGTTTTATAGTCTTTTGACCGTCAGATGATAAATAATAAACACCACCTCCTTCTACGGAAACCCATTTGTAATCTCCTGCATCCACTTCAACCTGTAAAATTTGAGAATCTCTGAAAAGTTCTTCTCCCAAGCCGTTTTGCTCTATTATTATAGGATTAACCTTAGGCTCAGGAGTTTTAATTTCTGAGGCTGCATTAGATAATATCCTTAAGCCACTGTCTGTACCAATCCATGCATCACCAGATTTATCAATGGCAACAGATATAGTTCCATTGGAGTTTCCAGCAAATCCGTTTGATTCTTTTAAAATATAATCATTGTCATCAGAAATATTAAGGGCATCCTTATAGTCGCATACCCAGAAAGCGTTAGCTCTGGATAGGGGTACCCATAACATATTTTCGTAAACGATTGGCTTCTGTATTCCCAGGGTTTTAAAAGAAAGCTCCTTAGTAATGAAATCATCTTTAGCTTTGTCATAGATAGCAAGAATAGGCGCTCCACTTTCTACATAGGCAATCGATACAAAAATATTATTTTTAGAGTCAGTAGTAATACCCACAGCACGTCTGGCAAAGTCTGGAGCTTGAATATTATAGTACTTTACAAATTCAAAATCTTTATTACTTGCATTGTACTTCATTTTATAAACTCCCTGGTCGAAAATGGTATAATTAGTGAAAAGTACTTCATTATTATCAAGCGGGTTTATTATGGCATCTAATACATTTATTTTTCCGGTATACTTACTAAAATAGGATGAATAGATCCATTCAGAGCCATTAAAGTAGTAGAAACCAGGTCTTTTAGGATTCTCTACCGGGAAATTATATCTATCAGCTCTTGCTCCACTGGATACAAGAAGTTGATTATTATCGTAAAGATTTATCTTATGTGCAAAATTGAAATAAGGACCTGAGGGTTTATAAGTAGTATTCCCTTCGTCTTTTATTCCAGATAGGATCGTTCCACCGAATACTTTTCCGTTGGCAATAATGGATGTATTACATTTTTCACCAAAATCTACTGCATTAGAATAAGTTCCATTGATTCCAAAAGTATATACCCTGCTGTCAGTAACTACAATATTGTTAGAACTTACAACCACGTCATTGATGCTTCCGAAATTGGTAGGCAGCTGCATTGGAGTGCCATTATTATAGATGAAAGCCGCAGTAGCCGATGAAAATACCAATTCAGATTCAGAATCAATATGTTTAAATGCTCCGGGAATTTCTGTTGTCCATGTAGAAAATACAGGGAAAGTGGTATTCAGTTCGTGGCTTTTTAGACCTGTGTTTGTTACAGAGTATACTTTATTGCCAAATATGGTCGCCTCGTTACTAGCCTCATAAACACCTGAGCTTAAGAAAAATGAAGAATCTCCAAATTCTTTCTTTTTTATATTAAATATGGAAACCCCATAACCTACTGAAATAACAGCCTGGTCGCCTGTAATAGAAATATGGTTGATTTTTTTGTTTCCGTTATATCCTGCAGCAATAGGAATATCAACAATATATTTGATCTCATTAGGAGTAATAACATCCATAGAGCCGTTTTCATAGCCAATAACTCCTATTTTGCTTTTTGGATCATAATCAAATGCAGTGATTCCTACATTGTGAAGACCATTGACCTTAGATAACTTCGTAATTTCTCCTGTTGATATCGTATAATAGAAGATCCCGTTTTCGGTGGCAGCTATTATTTTTCCATTGTCTTCCTTCATGGCCAAGACATTGTTATAGGAAAAGAGATCTGCCCATTTTTTTGATGAAATGACCTGAGCTTTTGTAAACTGCAGGGATGCTAAAATACCAAGAGAAATTAAAGAGAGTTTTTTCATATTATGCTATTATGCTGCTGTCAATTGCCTGATTATTCCAGGAGATATGCTTTACGTTTTTGTTTGTATCAAAATAAAAATCAATTCTACCCAAAAGAAGACCTGCCCAACCTACCTGGTTTACAAGTACATTTTTGCCCTGTCTGTTGGTAAACGTTTGAGGCTCCGGTAGAAATGTATGAGTATGACCACCTAAGATAATATCAATATTTTCTGTACTGGCCGCTAAAATTTTATCACTTATTTTACTAGGTTCATCCTTATAATCATACCCAATGTGAGAAAGACAAATGACAAGATCGCATTTCTGTTCATTTTTCAAAAAGTTTGAATAATGCTGTGCAACATCAATCGGGTTAGAATAAACCGTTTCTCCATATTGTTTTTTACCTACAAGGCCGTCCAATTGAATTCCGACACCGAAGATTCCTACCTTTATTCCGTTTTTGTTGAAAATCTTATAGGGTGAGGTTTTCCCGTCCAAAATAGTGTTTTTAAAATCATAATTGGAACAGATAAATGGAAACTGTGCATTAGGAAGAACTTTTAAAAATCCATCAAGGCCATTATCAAAGTCATGATTTCCCATCGTAGAGGCATCATACTTCATCATGGACATTAATTTAAACTCCAGTTCTCCGCCAAAGAAATTGAAATAAGGAGTTCCCTGGAAAATATCTCCTGAATCAAGAAGCAAAACATTGCTTTCCTGATTTCTTATTTGCTGAATTAAGCTTGCCCTTCTTGCAAAACCTCCCTGATTGGGATTCTTTGTATAACTTGCATCAAAAGGTTCTATTCTGCTATGTTGATCATTAGTATGAAGAATGGTCAGTTTATTTGTGGACTTTAAGTCGAGAATGTTTAATTCTTCCGCCATCATCATATTGGGAGCCAAAGCCATTGCTAAAGATCCACCACCTATTGCTTTTAAAAAACTTTTTCTATCCATTACTTTTTACCGATAAAATTTAAACGAACATCTGTAGCAGGAACTATTTCAGGATTTTTTTTGAAATATTCAATGTATAAATCTCTAAGTTTCACACCTGTTGGGATGGCTTCTCCTTTCCCAAAGAACTTCATGTTATCCCCTCCCAGAGCAAGATAGTCTGAAGTGGCAATGTAGTAGTCTTTGTTTGGATCTATTGTTTTTCCGTTAACTAAAGATTGAGTTAACTGTCCGTTTTTTGTTTCAATATATAAGTGAGAAACGGGATTGTTTACCTGTGTTTTTGCATAATATTCAAAAAGTCCGGGTAAATCTGCTCCTTTCATTTTCACAATAATCAATTCATTTTCGAAAGGCATTACTTCAAAAACATTTTTCAGCATAATATCACCTTTCCCAATAGTAGTACGGATCCCTCCGATATTGATTAAAGCTGCATCTACATTTTGCTTAAGATTAGCCTTTGTCCACTGATCACCTCCTTCAAGGGTATAATCAGCTAAAAGATTTCCTAGGTTGCTGTTATCTCCCTGTTTTGTAAGGTCTACACTGGTATGAGAAATTTTTTGATTCATCTCCTTATCCAGTTTTTGCTTATAGGGTTCAATAAACTTTACAAACTCCTCATCATTCTTTAGCTCATTATTAATAGAAATATTTTTCTCAGGCTTTACATTTGCAAGCTGCGGTGTAGAAGCCGTTTTGCATGCAGTAAGCGTTGCCAGAGCAATTCCTAGTAACAAGAATTTATTTTTCATAATATCTTTTAGTATATGCAAATATAACTATATGTATAATAAAACATTATTATTTATTACAAATTCTTAGTGTAAATGATTAAATTTGACGAAAATAATTTGAACAGATGAGCATTTTAAAAGGAGTAGGTGTTGCGTTGGTAACACCCTTTAATGAAGATTTATCCGTTGATTTCGATAGTTTAACAAAACTTATCGAATACAATATTGAAAACGGAACCAATTATTTGGTAGTATTAGGAACAACAGCTGAGGCTGCAACGCTTTCTGATGATGAGAAGAAACAGGTAATTGAGCATATCATTAAGGTGAATAATAAACGTCTTCCTCTCGTATTGGGAATAGGCGGTAACAATACTCTTGAGGTCAAGAAACAGATAGAAGAAGCAGATCTTTCCGCATTTGATGCCGTACTTTCTGTATCTCCATATTATAATAAACCTAATCAGGAAGGTCTTTACCAGCACTATAAGGCATTGGCTTCTACAGGAAAAAATATTATTATTTACAATGTTCCGTCCAGAACAGGACAAAATATTGATGCAGACACTACCATTCGTCTTGCAAAAGAATTCCCGAATCTATTGATGATTAAGGAAGCTGCTCCGAATATCTTACAATATTTTGATATCCTTAGAAAGAAGCCTGAAGGTTTCTCATTGGTTTCAGGAGATGATGAATATACACTTCCTGTAACTCTAGCAGGAGGAAATGGGGTAATCTCCGTAATCGGGCAGGGGTATCCTAAGGAATTTTCTACCATGGTACAATTGGCATTTGAAGGAAAAGTAAAAGAGGCTTATGAGATTCACAACAAATTGGTTGAGATCACGCGTCTTATTTTTGCAGAAGGAAATCCTTGCGGTATCAAAGTGGTATTGGCAGAAAAAGGAATTATTAAGAATTATCTGAGACTTCCATTAGTAAAGGCTTCAGAGGGGCTTCATGCAAAAATTAAAGCTGAAATGGCAAACATTTAAGAACAATTGAAAAAATGGTCTGGGAATGAATTGTCATTTTCCAGTAACATTTTAAGAGTACAATAAACTTATTAAGGTGAAAGGCTAATGCTTTTCACCTTTTTTGTTTTTCTTTTTGATGATAGAAAAACTTTTCAAACATTAAAAAATAATATATTTCGATAAGAATTTTTTGTAAACTTTGTATTTGAAAATAAAAACAAATTTAAAATAATGAAATTAATAGAAGCTAAAGAAAAGGATATTCCTTTGATTCAGGATTTGGCAAGGAGATCGTGGGAAAGTGCTTATGTGGGAATTATTTCCAATGACCAGATCAATTATATGTTGGAAGAAATGTATTCTAAAGAAGAGATTTCAAAACATCTAGAAAGTCCAAGCTACCATTATTATTTAATTTTTGATGAAAATAATGACTCTTTTGAGGGTTTTATCGGTTATGAGCACGGGTACGAAGAAGGGACTACAAAACTGCACAGAATTTATCTTGTTCCTGAAAGTAAGGGAAAGGGCTTCGGTAAAGGAGCGCTTGACTTCCTGAAGAAAAAGCTTTCTGAAAGCAATGACAGAAGAATCATTTTGAATGTAAATAAAGAAAACAACGCCAAAAAATTCTATGAATCTCAGGATTTTAAAGTATATGATGAGATGGTTTTAGATATCGGGAATGGGTTTGTGATGGATGATTTTTTAATGGAATTTCTAATTCACGATTAATTGACTTAAAATTTTGTAACTTTATCCTGTAATTCTATAACAAGTGATTTCTTTTTTTGAATCATCTTTGTCTCAGAACCAAATCACTTATAACAATACATTCATATGCTTGGTTTTGAGCTTATTTAGCTTTTTATCAGTATATTTTTTTCATCCTTAGTGTTTAAATTCCTGTATTCTTTGATACAGGAGTTTTTTGTTGTATATGAAAAAAAATAAAAATGTCCCGCTATTTCACTTTTACTTGAAATAAATTATTATATTTACTAAAAAAATAGGCTTACTAATACTAGGATGAAAATGTACGTTAAATTTGATTTCAATGCCCTTTGTAAAAAGGTATTGGACGAAAAACTGAAAGAGCATGGGTTGAAATACCGCTTGCTTAATTTCGGTGAGGTAGAGTTCTACGAACCCTTTACGCAGGAACAACATAATCTTTTTAAGAAAAATCTTGGAGACTATGGTATTGAAATCATTGAAAGCCAAAAAACGGCTTTAGTACAGAAAATAAAAGATGTAATAGTAGAACTTGTCTTTTCTGAGGAGATTATTCCGGTAAAGGCATCTATTTATATTTCTGAAAAACTGAATCACAGCTATGGATATCTCTCCAACTTATTTTCTGAGGTAGCTTATACATCCATAGAGAACTTTATTATTCTCCAGAAGATCGAACATGCCAAGGCATTGATTATAAGAAATAAGCAAAGTCTTACAGAAATTGCCCATAAACTGAATTACTCCAGTGTAGCCCATCTCAGTACCCAGTTTAAAAATACAACAGGAATTACCCCCTCTCAGTTTCAAAAAATTATAGGAAAAAGAAGGAAAGCCCAAAGTGTGGAAACAAACCCTAAAATGCAGTATGAATAAAGAATTTCTGAACGTAATAGTAACAGATAACGATGAAAACACCTTAATTTTTTTTAAAAACATATTTAAAGAGCTGAAAATCTCAATAAAAATTCAATGTTTTTGTAATGGAGAAGATTTGATGGAGTATTTAAATAACGAGGATGCTGTTGTTCCTGAGATTGTTTTTATGAATTACAATATTCCTGAAAAGAGTAGTCTGGAATGTATAGATGAAATGAAGAGACGAGAGAAGTTCAGTAATATGGTAACTACAATTTACTATGATCAGATTACTGAAAATGAAATAGAAGATATTTTCGTAAAAGGAGCTAATATCTGCATGAAAAAACCTTCGGATTTTGAAAGCTTGAAAAAGGTACTTACAGATGTTGTTACTATCAATTGGCAGTATCATACTTCAGGATTGAACAAAGAAAATTTTATTCTTAAAGTATGATGAATAAGTAGTTTCAGTATATTCTTTTTGAACAATTGAAATGATATTTAGTGCATACTATTCACAAATAAGTGATAATTTTATAATTAATAATTGAAATAATATAAAAGAGGATTCAGTTAATATCCTGACATTTGTAAATGTAAACTTAGTGACACAAATTTGATTATATACGTGAAGATACAGATGAATGAAGAGCAATTGTTTCTACAGAGAATATATAAATCACGATGTTAGTTAACAAAATGAATTATATTAATTTCCAATTTTAAAGCATAGAAGATCTTTAAACAAAACGGTACAATCATGAAAACTTGAAGTAGTTGGAGATATTTTTATTCGTTTCATTCCCTCATCTCCAGCTAAACACAGTTAGTTTTTATAATAAGCAAGTTGGAAAAATAATTCATTTTGTTTTTTATAATTTATTTTAATAGTTGTGGCTTAATCTTTATCTTATTCAAATAATATATAGATATTTTCACACCACACCACATCACAAAATATTAAGGCCTAAACTATTAAAATAAATTTTTTAAGCAGATCAAAAGTAATTTCTTCTAAATAACAGTTTTATAAGGGGACCGCAGGAAAATATTTTCTGCGGTTTTTTTTATGAAATCTTACTCCATTTATTTTTCCCTTTGTAGTACCTGATATAATAATTCTTAATAATCAGGTTGTCTGGTCTTGCCAACATAGGATCAGCCTCCAGAATTTTATCAACAGTATTCTTTGTTGTCTTAATAATGGCAGAATCTTTTACAAGATCTAACCTTTTGAAATCTACAACACCACTTTGCTGTGTTCCCAGGATATCTCCCGGACCGCGAAGCTGCATATCAACCTCAGAAATTTTAAAACCATCATTGGTCTCCGTCATTGTTTTGATACGGGTTCTGCTTTCCTTGGATAGTTTATCTGAGGTCATCAAAATACAATAGCTTTGCTCTGCACCTCTTCCTACACGGCCTCTAAGCTGGTGAAGCTGTGAAAGACCAAACCTTTCGGAGCTTTCAATAACCATTACAGAAGCATTGGGAACATTTACTCCTACTTCAATAACGGTAGTGGCTACCATAATTTCTGCCTTTCCTGAAGCAAAATAAGCCATGGCGGCATCTTTCTCATCCGGTTTCATTTTTCCATGCAGCATAGTAACGTTGTAATCTGAGAAATAATCCATGACATGCTCAAGCCCTTCCATCAGATTTTTATAATCCAATGTTTCAGATTCCTCAATCAGTGGATATACAAAGTAAATCTGCCTTCCTTTCTTTATTTCATCCTTACAGAAGTTATAAACATACAGCCTGTCTTTTTCACGTCTGTGAGCCGTGATAATAGGTTTTCTTCCTACCGGCATCTCATCAATAACGGAAACATCAAGGTCGGAATAAAAACTCATGGCCAATGTTCTGGGAATAGGGGTTGCCGTCATTACCAAAATATGAGGCGGAATACTATTCTTAGCCCAAAGTTTTGCTCTTTGTGCCACACCAAACCTATGTTGCTCATCGATGATTGCCAGTCCAAGATTCTTAAACTTAACTTTATCTTCCAAAACAGCGTGGGTTCCTACAAGAATGGAAAGGGTACCATTTTCAAGCTCCTCATGAATAATTCTTCTCTCGGCAGCCTTGGTAGATCCCGTTAAAAGTCGAATATTAATCCCTGTTTTTTCCAGTAAATCTTTAATTCCATTGTAATGCTGCTGGGCAAGAATTTCTGTAGGGGCCATCATACAGCTCTGGAAACCATTATCCATGGCAATAAGCATTGTTAATAACGCTACCATTGTTTTTCCGGAACCTACATCGCCCTGCAAAAGCCTGTTCATCTGAATCGGCCTTTTCATATCCATTCGAATCTCCTTTAAAACCCTCTTCTGTGCATTGGTTAGCTCAAAAGGAAGATGATGTTCATAAAAATCATTAAAATGATCTCCTATAACAGGGAAAGGATTACCGAATGACTGGGTTTTATGATGAAGTTTTTTCAAGCCATATCCTAATTGAAAAAAGAATGATTCTTCAAATTTAAGCCTGAAATCTGCCTTGTCAAAATGTTCCACATCCTTAGGAAAATGCACATTCAGAAAAGCATGCTGCCTTGATATAAACTTGAATGTTTTCATTAAGTATTCTGGGAAATTTTCCTCAATAAGACTAGGGATTTCCTTGCAGATATTCCGCAGTGCATTTTGAAAAAAGCGTTGTCCTAGTCCTCTTTTGGTAAGTTTCTCGGAACTCGGATAAATAGGCTTCAGGCGTACATCCCCATCTTTATCTTCCTCTGCTTCTATTTCAGGATGTGGCATTGAAAACTGATGATTAAAGACATTAATTTTCCCAAAGATATACACCTCACGGTTAATGGGAAGCTGTTCCTTTAGCCATTTTGAATACTGGAACCATACAAGATCCATACTTCCTGTATCATCATTGAATTTAGCAGAGAGTCTTTTGGTTTTTCCGGTCTGAATTTCCTGAACCTGAGTGATTCTTCCTTTCAACTGGATTTCCTGGCTGGTCTCTTCCTGTAGCTGAGAAACTTTATAGACTTTACTTTTATCCAGATAACGGAGAGGGTAGAAGTTAAGCATATCTTCTACGGTGGATAATCCTAACACACTTTTGATGAGTTTGGCTCTTTCCGGACCTATTCCTTTTACGTATTCTATGGAAGTATCTAAAGTCATTTCTTATCTGAGACTCAAATTTTGAATGAGAAAAATAAAGCCTCGAATTTCGGTAAAATAAAAAAGACTTCCAAAAAAAATTGAAAGTCTTAAGTTTGTTTATAAGTGTCAATCCTCAATGGGATGTCCGTTAATCTTTAATTTTAGATTTGAATTTTTTCTGATAATCTTCCCATTGTTCCCTGGTACGAATCTTTTTAAAGAGATCCTTTGATATCAGTTCCAAATAAGGCTCCAGCTCCTTGGCAGATAATTCTCCTTGAAGAATAGTGATCGGGTCACCATGCTCATCCAGAAATACTGTACTTGGGACCGCTCCTACATTCATATACTGAGTGAACTCATGCAGGGAGTTTCTTCCTTTTCTCTGTTCTGTATTAGGATTGGAAAATTTTCTTCCAAAAATTTCAACACTCTGTTTTTCTTCGGCATTGAATTTTACTGGATAATAACTCTCATTTAAAGTTTGGGCAATAACAGGGTGTCCATATGTTTTTTTGTCCATGATTTTACATGGTCCGCACCAGTCTGCATAAAAATCAATAAGAATTTTCTTAGGATTTTCTTTTTGGGCTTTTAAAGCTTCCTCAATAGTCATCCATTTTACCTGTGCAAAGCTAAAATTTAATAGAAGTAAGAGAACTATGCTTAAAATTTTCTTCATAATTTAATATTTACATAAAAATAAGCATAATTACTTATTATTTACTTTACCTCCTGCATTAATTTTTTCACGAGTGAAGAAAGCAAAATCAATACCACTCCGGCAACTAATGCATAAATTCCCAGTGTTTTATATCCATCAGTGTAAGCTAATAATTTACTCATATTGGTATTTCCTGTGTTGGCTTCAGATAAGCTTGCCCCAATTTTTCCGGCAGCAAATTGTCCAAAAGCACTTGCTAAAAACCATAATCCCATCATCATTCCAAACATCTTCTTAGGAGATAATTTTGTAATGATTGACATCCCGATTGGGCCTAGGCATAGTTCTCCAAAAGTAATAACCAGCCATGTAAAAGTAAATAGGTTAAGGGAAGATTTTCCATCCGCACCTGCAAAATATCTTAGGCTATAGAACAAGAAGAATCCGGCTGCCAGAAACAAGAACCCAATTCCAAATTTATTGATTGTATTCGGTTCCAGCTTTTTTTTGCTTAATCCTACCCAAGCCAAGCCAATAAGTGGGCTAAAAATAATAATGAAAAAAGAATTTGCACTGTTATTAATGACATTAGGATCCATCCCAAATCCAAGTAAATTATGAACAAGGTTGTCCTTTGCAAATAAAGATAATGACCCACCACTTTGTTCATAAATAGAATTAAAAAGGAAGTACATGAATATAAATATAAATGCAGCAATCAATTTCTTTTGGTAAGATGAAGATTGTTTTAAGGTTTCTACAATAAAATAACCTACCGCTGCAATACCAATCAGATACATAAAGTAGTCTGTATAATCGGTATTTTTAACCATAATGAAAATAAGAGGCATGCTTAATAAAGCACCAATATATACTAAAACTTCACGTAAAGTTCTCTTAGATTGCGGAAGAACCTGTAGCGGAGAATCTCCAATAGGACCCAATGATTTTTTTGTGGCAAAAAAAGTAATTAAGCCCAAAACCATAACTATTGCTGCTGCCAAAAAGCACCAAGACCATGAGTGATATTTTCCAAGGTATACACAAAGTGCCCCTCCTAGAAGCCCACCAATATTAATTCCGGCATAAAAAAGACCATATCCGGCATCTCTTCTTGGATCATCTTCTTTATAGAGCTCACCTACCATTGAGGAAATATTTGGTTTGAAAAATCCTGTTCCGATAATAGAGCAGGTAATCCCCAGATAAAAGAAGTCATGAGGAGAAAGAGCAATAATCAGATTCCCGATTGCCATAATAACTCCTCCAAAAACCAGAGACTTTTTGAATCCTAAAATTTTATCAGCAAAAATACCTCCTATAAAAGTAAAAGCATAGATAAAAGCCTGTATGGCGCCATATTGTAAATTTGCTTTGTCTTCCAACAGACCCAATTGATCTACCATGAAAATGGTAAGAACTCCACGCATTCCGTAAAAACAGAAACGTTCCCACATTTCTACGGTAAATAAGGTCCAAAGCTGTTTTGGATACTTTCCTTTAAAGTCTTGTATTTCTTCTAGAGTTAAGCTCATAACGATATATGATTGTTTTGATTAGGGTTTTTATTTTCATGGTCCAGTTCAAAACGGATTTTGTCCTGATCAATGATTTGTTTAAGTTCTTATTCTTGTGGGAGGGTACAGCAGATATTTGCTGGTAAATAAATTTCTTTTATCATTTAGGACAGAATATTCATCTTTTTCAGAACATAATAGAATTCTGTCTTTCTCTGAGTTTCATATTATCCCGAGTTGAAAGCAATCAATAATGAGTCATCTGCAATCTGAAAAATCTTTTCACGCAATTGCCTAATAATTTCCTTTACGGATTGGAATAAAGAATCTTGGGGAATTTTCATCATACGAAAATAAAGAAAACCTCTGACTTAGCAGAGGTTTTATTCATATTTTGTTAATGCAATTAGTTCACACCGTGCATCATTTTCTTTAAGATCGGAGAAAGTAAGCCTAAGATTACAGAAGCGATACCACAAAGTACAACGAATACCATGAAGAATTCAAATAAATTGTGAATCTCAAATCCTACAAAAGTAGGGTTATGTAATGGCAGCTGAGCTTTTTCAAATGCAGCAACCTGTTCAGTAGTTAAAGTTACTTTTTTGTCCAAAACATCCTGAAGGTTTACTCCAATTTCCTGTGCTTTTTTAAATTTATCACCTGTTGCAGGGATAAGTGCTCCTAATGAACCTGCCAAGGCATATCCTGCAGCATTAGAGATAAAGAAAACACCATATAATAATGAAGCGAATCTTTTTGGAGCTAATTTACCAACCAATGATAATCCGATTGGAGATAAACAAAGCTCACCACAAGTTTGGATGAAGTATAGAAGCATTAGCCATTTGATTGCTAATAAACCTGAATTTCCTAAATCCTTTACATTGTGTGCAATGATAAAATAAGAAAGAGCAATTAATGCCAATCCCATTGCTTGCTTGAATGGAGATACTGGCTCTTTTCCTTTAGCTCTTAGCTTATCCCAACATAAACTGAAAGGAACAGCTAATAGAACAACGAAAATACCGTTGAAGATCTGAACCATTGACGGAGGCATATTCCACCCGAAAATGTTTCTGTCTGTTTGATTATCTGCAATGAAAGTTAATGAAGATCCTGCCTGTTCGAAAGCTGCCCAGAAGAAGATAATGAAGAAAGAAACAATATAGATTACCCAGATTCTTTGTCTTTCAATTTTATTTTCTGCAGAAGACATAATCAGGAATGCCAAGGAAATACCGGCTGCATAAATGAACGGATAGATGATTCCTTTGATCATTTGCCCCATTTCCACTGAGTTAAACCCAAGTTCTCCTACCAATAAATATCTGAATACAAAGAATAGAACAACAAATATACCTACTGTAGCTGCCAAGAAACCACCTGAGAATTTTGCTGTTTGAGATTCTCCCTCTTCAAAATCTGCTGTTGAGTTATTTTTTGGAAGTCCACCAATAGGTCTTCCTTCCGGTGTTACTACATATTTGTTTTTAAGGATAAAGAATGTTACAGTTCCAATTACCATAGCAATTGAAGCTGCCAAGAATCCCCATTTGAATGCGAAAATATCTCTTACCCCAGTGGTAGCATCTTTTACATCTCCTACGTAAGGGCAAATGAATTGACCCAGAAATGCTCCGATGTTGATCCCCATATAGAAAATAGTGAAAGCAGAATCCAGTTTAGATTTCTCTTGTTTTGGATAAAGGCTTCCCACCATTGAGGAAATATTGGGTTTAAAGAATCCGTTACCAAAAATAATAACGAATAAAGCCAGCCACATAATAAGTTTAGCACTACTAATGTCTGCAGAGAATGTAGAGGCGCTAATAAATAATAAAAACTGACCAATTGCCATTAAAGATCCTCCAACGATGATCGCAAATCTGTTTCCAATATATTTATCAGCAATAAATCCTCCCAAAAGAGGTGTTAAATAACATAACGCTAGAAATCCACCATAGATGATCGCCGCATCAGCTTCTTTTATTAATAAGGAATTTACCATAAAGAGCGTTAGAAGTGCTCTCATTCCATAAAAGTTGAAACGCTCCCACATTTCCGTTCCGAATAGAACCCACAATCCTTTCGGATGTCTGGAATTCTTATTCTCTACAAATTCATCCGGTTTCGGACTCAATGCTTCAATATTATCCATTTCTATTGTTAATTTTTGTTAAGACTGACAAATATAGTTTATTTTGGGTTTTTGGCAAGGTTTTAATTTTATTTTTAAATAAAAAAGCTGCGGAACCATTCCGCAGCTTGTTATTCGTTATAATAGTAAGGATTAGTGTCCTTTTTCTTTCATAATCTTATTTAATCTTTTTAACATTGAAAGGCCTAATAATGTAGCAAATATTAACAAACCGAAATTTACAAGGAAATAATTCGTTTTATTTTCATAGCTATACCATGTACTTGCCAGGATCCCCGAAAGTTTGTTACCTACAGAGTTTGCAAGGAAAAACCCACCCATCATCAAGGCTGTAATTCTAGCAGGAGAAAGCTTGGAAACAAAAGAAAGTCCCATTGGAGAAAGACATAATTCCCCGATTGTAATCACTCCATAACTGGCTACCAGCCATAAAGGGGAAACTTTTACAGCTCCGTTTTCTCCGGCCATTACCGCTAAAACCATAACAAGACAGGATAATCCTGAAATAAAGAGTCCTAAAACGATCTTCGTTGGTGTTAAAGGTTCCTTTCCTTTTCTTCTTAGCAGAGCCCAGAATCCAACAATAACAGGAGTCAGCGCAATTACCCAGAATGGGTTAATGGATTGGAATAATTCTGTATTGTATAGATAGACTTTATTTTCAGGATTTTTCTCTAAAGTTGCACGTTGCTCAGGAGAAATATTTTTAAAATAAACATCTTTTCCGGTTTCTTTTTTAGTCTCTCCTTTGTCATCCTTTTGAGATCGGAATTGGTCATCATAAACAGGAGTTTCTTTATCCTCATAGCTTTTACCATCAACCATGTAGATTCCTTCCAATGGCTTTTCAAGAGAAGCAGGAACACTTCTGTCAGTATAATAGTTGGCCCATCTCGTTAAAGCAGTACCATTCTGTTTGAAAACTGCCCAGAAAAACATACTGATTAGGAATACGGAAAGTAATGCCCCAATTGATGCTTTTTCATCAGGCTTAGCTTTAAAGTAAAGTGAAGCATAAAAATAAATAACAGGAACACACGCAAAAATAAAGGCATCTGTACTGTCGCTTCCAAAGATATTATTGGGAATAAACCAACCAATTCCTCCGGCTATGATGGCAGGAACAAATACTTTAAGCATAATTTCAGAAAGTTTTGTATCTCCCTCCTGTACAGGCTTCATTTGTGCTGCATGGATATAGTGCTTTCTTCCGATGGTAAAAATAACCATCCCGATAAGCATCCCAACTCCGGCAGTGATGAAAGCTTCACCCCAACCGAATTTATTACGCATAAATGCAGCAATAATGTTACATATAAAGGCCCCAATGTTGATTCCCATATAGAAAATATTGTATCCGGAATCTTTGTTGGCTTTATAAGGTTCTTCAGAATAAAGGTTTCCTAAAAGGGTAGAAATAGTAGGTTTAAAGAAACCATTTCCAATGATAATTAATGCCAAAGAAGCATAAAATAAAGGTAAATCTTTGAAAACTCCCATTCCTATATATCCGGCAGCCATTAAAAAGCCTCCGAGATAAATAGATTTGATGTATCCAAGAACTCTGTCTGCCAAGAACCCTCCAATAAACGGAGTAAGGTATGTTAGTGCAATATAAGTTCCGAAAATATCATCAGCAGTTTTGTCAGGTAATCCCAGACCACCTTTCATACCGGTAGGCTCTATTACATACAAAACAAAGATTCCAAGAATCAGGTAGTACCCGAAACGCTCCCACATTTCTGTAAAAAAGAGATAGGGTAGCCCTTTAGGATGTTTAGTCTTCATATATTCAAATTTCAATTCCCCCAAAAATAAGTTTTTAATTTCAATTGATAAAATAAATAATCCTTAGACAAATGATTAATGAAATAAATAAAAATCCCTCTCAAAAACTTGAAAGGGATGTATCGTTTTAATCTGTAATGTGATTATAAATTACTCAGAATAAAATCTGTCATTTTCTGGTATAGCTGTGGTCTTGTCTGCCCACCATAGATTCCGTGGTTTTTATCCGGGTACGCCATGAAGTCAAACTGTTTTTTATTTTGAATCAAGGCTTCAGATAATTCCATTGAATTTTGGAAGTGTACATTATCATCAGCTGTTCCGTGTATTAACAGGAATTTCCCTTTCAATAAACCTGCGTATTCTGTAGGAGAGTTTTTGTCATATCCATCAGGATTTTCCTGAGGAGTTCTCATGAATCTCTCCGTATATACTGAATCATAATATCTCCAGTTGGTTACAGGAGCTACTGCAATACCCATTTTGAAAACATCTGCCCCTTTTGTCATTGCTAAACTGGTCATATAACCACCGAAGCTCCATCCAAACATTCCGATTCTGCCCTTATCAATATAAGATTGGTTTCCGAACCATTTTGCAGCGGTAATCTGATCTTCAATTTCATATTTTCCAAGGTTCATATAAGTGACTTTCTTGTATTTTGCCCCTTTATAACCTGTTCCACGTCCATCTACACAAGCAACAATATATCCTTTTTGTACAAGATGATTGAACCACATGGCATTCCCATTGTCCCAAGAATTAGCCACCTGCTGAGATCCCGGACCAGAATATTGGAACATAAACAATGGATATTTTTTATTAGGATCAAAGTTTTTAGGCTTCATTACCCATGCATTCATTTGATCACCTACTGCATTCGGAATTGTAATGAATTCCTTTTCAACAAAATTATCCGACTTTAGTTTCTGAAGCTGGTCATTGTTATTTTGAAGTTCTTTCACTGTTTTACCACTTCCGTCTTTCAAAACATACGAATATGGTTTTGCAGCAGTAGAAGATGTTTCAATGAAATAATTGTAGTTTTTGCTGAAGTTGGCAGAATTATTTCCCTCTGCATTAGAGATAAGCTGAGACTTGCCACTGTCGATATTTACTTTAGAAACAACTTTATTAATGCTTCCTTTTTCTGTAGTCTGAACATAGATCTCCTTGGATTTTGGATTAAAACCATAATAATCAGTTACCTCCCAGTTTCCTTTAGTAATCTGCTTCTTTAGCTTTCCATCTTTGTCATACCAATACAAATGACGATTTCCATCTCTTTCAGAAGCCCAAAGGAAAGAATCATCCTCTAGGAATTCCATTGTCGGACTGTCGGTATCAATCCATTTATCATCTGTTTCAGTAAATAATTTCTGAACAGCCCCTGTCTTGGTATTTACCTTTAATATATCTGATGCATTTTGAATTCTTTCAGAAGTAATTAGCACAACCTCATCAGGTTTTGCAGTCTGTAAAACATTCGGGATATAGTAATTTTTGAACGAACCAAGATTTAACTGCATTGTTTTTCCTGTATCAAGACGATATAGTTGTGCCGAAACAATAGAATTTTTTTCTCCTGCTTTAGGATATTTATAACGCATTTCTCCAGGGTAAAGATTTTTTCCGTAGATAGGAATGTAAATTTCCGGAACCTGGCTTTCATCAGACTTTACAAATACAATGGCATCAGAATTTTTAGTCCATTCATATTGTCTTGCATGTCCAAATTCTTCTTCATACACCCAATCAGCCAAACCATTGATGATTGAATTTTTCTTTCCGTCATTACTGATTTGGGTAATCTTTCCTGAATTAAGATCCTGAAAGAATAAATTATTATCCGAAATGAAAGCAATTTTTGTTGCATCAGGTGAGAATCTTGGCTCCTGTACAGGCTTTCCGTCATTTAGACTTATAACCTTTCCTGATTTTAAATCTTTTACCTCAAATTTTCCCAGAAAAGAATGTCTGTAGATAGGCTGGCTTTCTTTCAGCAGAAGAATCTTAGACTCATCATCAGAAAACTCATAGCTTTCGAAGTTTCCATCTACAATGTTTCCCTCCTTTTGAGACGTTTTATAAGAATACTTTGCAATTCCGGTGGGTTCAATGACCAAGTAGTTTTCACCGCTTTTCATGGACGTAATCCCTGCAATGCCCTTGCCACGGTAATATCCTGAATATATTTTGTCTAAAGTAATTTCCTGTGCTGACACATTATGAAACGCAGCAGCTATAGTAAGAGTTAAAAGTATTTTTTTCATTTCTAATTTTAATGATTCCAAATTTAATAATTCTTACTTACATAACAATATAAAACAAAAATCAGAACCTAATGTCCTGATCTTTTATGCTAATTTGCTACATGAATGGTTCCCGGATCTCCTGTCTCCGGTGGATAATATCCCTCGGGAGCACAGGTTGGATAAGAAGAATTACAAGGAACTTCCTCTAGTCCTCCAATCCACCAGATTCTTAGCTTACACGTTACACCATCTACACATCTTCTCATTCCCGGCAAAACTCCGCCATGTACTTCCTTTAATTGTACTCTTGAAACTTTTTTGAAATTTTTCATGGTAAATATTTTTTTATTAGTAGGTCTAAAGTAAGTAAAAAAATCATTGGATGGTGAAATTTTAAAAAAAAGATAATTTGGCAAAAAAATTGAATATATATAATTACAAATCAAAAAGAATAATTATGGAAACGAATGCATACAACCAGAAACTGAACCGCTATGTATTGAACGACCGAATTGTCTATACAGGTTTTTCCAGTTTTGATGATGCCACAGAATGTGCCCACAAAAAAGGTGGGGTATTAGTAGAAGTGGGGTTTAAGGACGGTAACGATAACCCTCAGATTATGGATGAAGCCGGGTTGATAGAAAAAAAACTTCATTACTATGTGTATGCAGGCGATGAATATAAGTTTATCCACTCATCTGATCCCGGATTTAGAAAATATGCAGAAGAACTGCAAAAAATTAAGGCAAAAAATGATAAAACAAGTCCGGATGAACGGTATTTTGCCAATTTTGAAATCGAAAATATAGAAGATCCAATCATTGTGATCAAAAATGACCACTTTGAATCGGTAACATCCAGAGAGCGTTCAAAGTATTTGAAGCATGCCAAAGTTTATGAACTAGGGGTATCCCTGCCAAAATCTTAAAAAATCTTATCATGAGCAAAACAAAATATTCAGATAAAGCTCAGGACAAAGTAGGAGAAGTAATGCACGAGTTCAAGGAAGGAAAATTAAAATCTTCTTCCGGAAAGAAAGTAACAAGCAGAAAACAAGCCATTGCTATCGGTATTTCTGAAGCAAGAGAAAAAGGTTTGAAAGTACCTCCAAAGAAAAAAAGTAAATAATTTCAATAAAAAAATGCCCGCAAAATTTTGCGGGCATTTTTTTATTGAAAAGCAAATAACCTAATTTCTATAAACTTAAAAAATAGGTATGAGCGAATTATTTTTCTATTCTGCCTGATTATAAAGTATTCTATAGTATTCATCAGCCATTCTATCACTATTGAACTGATCTTTTACATCGTTCATAGCATTCTGTTGAATTTTTCTCCATTGCTCAGGGTTGTCATAATAGGCTGGAAGAATTTCGTTTTCAAGAATTTCATATAATTTATTCAAATCATAGTTGTCCTGTTCATAAATGCTCATATTCAGATAATCTGCCTTTGGCACTACAAATGAGTTTTCCCCAGGCTTTGCAAACTCAGGAATCCAGCCATCATCCGTAGATAAGTTAACTGACCCATTCATGGCAGCAGTCATTCCTGAAGTCCCTGAAGCTTCTCTTGGAACTCTTGGGTTATTTAGCCATAAATCAGAACCTTGCTTTAATGATTTACTTAAAGAAAGCTCATAACCAGTAAGAACGGCCATGTTTTTGTGATTTTTACTCTCCTCAACTAAAGTATTGAAAGTAGAAATAGCAGAGTAATCCATTGGGTAAGGCTTTCCTGCCCATATAATTTGCACCGGATATTTTGGGTTATTCAGAAGTCTGTAGAATCTGTCTTTATCATGTAAAAGCAAGTCTGCACGCTTATAGCCTGTAAATCTTCTGGCCCAGACAATGGTGAAGACATTTGGATTAAACAGGTTTCCCGTCTGGTCTGCCACAATGCTGAATAATTTTTTCTTCAGATGCTTTTTACGATAGTCAAAAACGGTGTCGTCATTTTCATCCTTTGCATTATAGAGGGGTTTATCTGCCCAGTATTTAAATTCCTGAGCGTTGGTGATGGAGGTAATTTCACAAATTCCGGGGTATTTATTCCACATGGTCCGGGAAACTACTCCATGAAGCTTTGAAACTCCATTGGCAATTCTAGCCATTTTCAGGGCGCAAAGAGAGTGGTTGAAACGTTCATCATCAATTCCTTCAATGCTTTTTACCTCATCCATGCTATATCCGGAGAAATAAGACATGTCATAGCACAGTTTAAAGTTATGTTTTTCATTTCCGGCTTCTTCAGGAGTATGGGTGGTGAAAACCAGTTTTTCTTTAACCTTGTTCAGGTCTCCGTTATATTTTTTTAACAGATAAAATGCTGCCGGAAGTCCGTGAGCTTCATTCAGGTGGTAAACATCTCTTTCAATGTTCATTTCATCCAGTAATTTTGCTCCTCCTTTTCCTAACAAAATATATTGAGCCAGTTTTGTGGATTCATTGGCATCGTATAATTTATGACAGATGGTTTTGGAAACATGATCATTTTCCGGAACATCCGTAGAAAGGAAAAACATAGGTGCTGTATTGAAAATCTCAGGATCAAGGTACCATACCTTTACCCAAACAGGAGCACTGTGGATTTCGATTTGAAATTGTATTCCTGTATCTTCAAGAAAACTGTACATTTTCCTCGTCCATACCGGTTGTAGGGTCTGGTCATGATTTCTTGCCTGGTCATAGTATCCAAATTTCCAGAGAATACCAATTCCGATAAGATCCTGCTTCAGGTTATAGGCACTCCTCATATGAGATCCTGCCAGAAAACCAAGTCCTCCTGAGTATATTTTTAATACCTGCTCAAGGGCAAATTCCATCGAAAAATAGGCGGTTCTTTTTGAATATTGGGGATTGGTGTGGTAGGGTATTTTAAAATTCCTGAAATCCATAAATACTAATTTGTGTTAGAAGAAGCAAAGGTATTGATTATGAAAATAAACTTTACATTAATTAATCAATAAATTAATTTTAAAAGTAGGTGTTGAATAGTTTTTTTACCTATCTTTAAGAGTGTAAAATTTTGATTATCAAAAACTTTTAGCGGTGAAGGCCAATGGCTGCATGTGTTCTAATTAAATAAAAAAATCACACATGAAAAAGACATTTTCTGAGGAAGATTTGATTAAAAATCTGAGTTTGTATTACCTGAACAGGCATTTGAAAAAAAAGCCTATAGAAAAATATCACCGTACCATAGATGAGTCTCCGCTTCATGATCGTGAAAAATATCGAAAAAAATCAGAGATTCTTCTTCTTAACTCTTTTATGCATCATTTTCCCGAAGTAAAGTTTGAAAACTTTACCTGTGAGAGTCCCGACTTTATCGCAAAGCTAAACGATAAAAAAATCGGAATAGAATTGACCGAAGTAATCAATCATCTGGAAATGAAAAAAGTGGAAAGCACTTTGAATAAAATGTTCCGTCAGGCAGAAATATTATTAGAACAAGAAGACACCACGAAATACCGTGGTGTTTATTTTTTAGAATTTCATCCTAATATAAAGTTTGATCATATAGAGGAGCAGGAAGAAAATATTATAAGCATTTATAAAAGTATTAAAAGAAATAAGGGAATAGGGTGTGTAAAAAGTGTGAGAAAATCTTTTCACAGAAGAAATGTCTTTATTACCCATGAATACAGCATGAACCTTTTTGATGAATTATGTTCCGAGAAAATTCTGGAGCTTATCGAAAAGAAAAATGAAAAATTTCCATATTACGACACTTCTGTAGATGAATGTTGGTTGGTGATTGTTTCAGACATGAATTCCATTGCTTCCCGATATACTTTCATTCAGGATAAAGAGCATTTGAATGAAGTGAAAAGTCCCTTCCATAAAATCTTTCATCTTGAAAATCTTTGTGGAAATATAACAAGTATAAAATAAGGGGTATTTATTGTGTTATTAGTAAAAAATTAACGTATTGATTTAAAATATTTCAAAGTTATTGGAATTTTGTTGTTTGTGATTAAAATATAGGTATATTTGGTGTGAGTTGGGTATTTGTCTGACTACTAATTGATTCAACCATAAAAACTATATATCTATGAGAAAAATTTTACTTTTTATTCTTCTATGCATATCCCATACTTTTTATTCTCAGGCAGATTGTGCCTCGGCACTGGCTGTTTGTGGGAACTCAAATATTACCTACAGCCCGTCAGGTTATGGCACCATCAAGGAATTGGTAAATTCTGGAAGCTGCTTGGATGCAACGGGTGAGCATAATTCAATTTGGTATAAAATTACGATTGCTACAGGAGGAACCTTAACCTTTGATCTGGTGCCCACTAATCCGGATGCCGATTATGACTGGGCTATTTTTGGTCCCAATGTAAACTGTGGAAGTTTAGGAGCGCCAATACGTTGTAATGCAGCAACTGTTATAGGGCCCGGACCTGCTACAGGATTAAATATGACAAGTACAATCACAAATGCTCTGGGAGGCTCTGCTACCCCTTATTGCAGATATTTGGATGTTTTACCGGCGCAAACTTATTATTTGTTTATCGATAACTGGGTGAGCAGTTCAAGTAGTACAACGGCTCCATTCTCTTTGACGTGGGGAGGAACGGCAACACTGGCATCGCCCTTTACAGATCCGAATATTCAGACTTATCCTTTTATTCCTCCGGGTATTTCAGCAGCTAATCCTGCAGACCCAAGAGAAGTTATTATTTGTTCCAGCTCTGTTTTGTTTGATTTTCCTACATTATCACCGGGTATTATAAATGGAAATCAACACTTTAGTGTAAGCTATCATACTACCCAAAATGATGCTTTAACAGGGAATAACCCTATTACAACTCCAATCACGGTAAATACCACTACGGTTTTCTACTACAGTATAAGCTATACAGATGCCACTAACCCCAGTAATCCGCTCAATAAGTGTAAACAGGTTGGAAAATTCAAATTCAAAGACGGATCCATTACGGTTAAAAATGCAACTTTAACTGAGTGTAACAATAACAACGCCGGAACAGCATTATTTGACCTTACAACAGCAGATGTTATAGGTATTCCCAGTGTGACGAAGAAATATTATCACACGATGGCGGACCTCAATGCCGGAACCAATGAAATTCTGACACCTACCGCTTTTGTATCTGCTGAGGGAACCATCTATGTGAAAGTAACCTCTGAGTTTGGGTGCTCATCAGTGGCCAAGATTACCTTAAAATTTCATCCAGTAGTGGTTGTCAATGAAACTACCCTGAGATCATGTTTTATTGAAACTAATCCGGCTACAGCATCATTTAATCTTATAAATGCTTCAGTAACGGGTCCACAAAATACAGTGAAAAAATATTATCCGTCTCTGTCTGATGCAATTAATCAAACGAATGAAATTTCAACTCCTGCAGCTTATATTGCCCCGAATGGAGTAGTGTATGTCAGGGTTTTAAATAATCAAGGCTGTTATGCTGTAGCAAAGGTTACCTTGGTAGTAATTCCGCCGGTATACTCTGCTATTCTTAAAGATAAAATAATTTGTGCCGAAGATAAGACGATATTAGATGCCGGACCTGGTTTTAAAAGCTATGAATGGAGTACGGGAGCTACAACTCAGACCATTAATACAGGAATTGGAGTGTATTGGGTAAAACTGAAAACCGGAGAATGTGTCACTACACAAAAAGTAATGGTAAGCGCCTCCGAACAGCCGGTTGTTTCCGGTATTGATGTTACAAATAGTTCAGTAACAGTTTCGGTAATAGGAGGAAACCCGTCTTACAAATACTCTCTGGATAATATTGTTTGGCAGGATTCCAATATTTTCAACAATCTTCCAAGAGGAGACTATAAAATATTTGTAAAAGATGCCTATGATTGTGATCCGATTGTAGTTGAAATTGTTGTTCCAAATTTAATTAACGTAATTACTCCCAATGCAGACGGAATCAATGATGTTATAGATTATTCCGCATTGGCAGGAAAGCAAAACCTTACCATCAATGTTTTTGACAGATATGGAACAAAGATTCATCAGGCAGATAAGCTGAATGGCTATAAATGGGATGGAACCGTTGCTGGTAGGAGAGTCCCTACAGGAACGTATTGGTATTCCGTATTATGGAATGAAAATGATAAGAAAAATACACCTGTTAAATTTACAGGTTGGGTACTGGTTAAAAATAGAGAATAACCTTATACCATAAATATAATCCATAGATAAAACCACTTCGGAAGAGGTGGTTTTTATCTTTACTTTTTTTACATTGGTTCTTGAAAATAGAAAGAATGAAAGACCTTTTTGTAAAACGCTTTGAGTATTATAAATCTCTTGGTGATAAAACATTTAACCAGTTATCTGATGAACAGATTTTCTGGCAGTACAATGAAGAAAGTAATTCCATAGCAGTAATTGTAAAGCACATTGCCGGAAATATGCTGTCGAGATGGACCAACTTTTTAACTGAAGATGGTGAGAAATCCTGGCGCCATCGTGATGAAGAGTTTGTAAGTACATTTAAAACAAAGGCAGAAGTTATTGAATATTGGGAAAAAGGCTGGGCCTGTTTTTTTAATGCCTTAGATCAGATTAATGATGGAAATCTGTACTCAATAATCCAGATAAGAGGGGAATCTCATTCTGTGATTGATGCAGTTTTCCGACAATTGGCTCATTATCCTTACCATATTGGACAGATTATTTATATTGCCAAAATGATAAAAAATAATGAATGGAATACCCTTTCCATTGCCAGAAATAAGTCTCAGGAGTTTAATAATGAAATGAAAAGTAAATTTTCAGATAGAGAACCCAATAGCAATTCATCACCGGTTTGCTTTCAAAACAGCCCTGAAGTAAGGGATGAATATAAACAATAGATTGAATCAATCTTGGATTATTATTAAAATTACTATCTTTGCACCCATAAAATTCAGGAGTAACAAATGTCTACTTTTCACAGAACTGCCGCGTTTCATACACTTGGCTGCAAATTAAACTTTGCAGAAACATCTACTATTGCCCGTCAATTAACAGATGCAGGTTATGATAAGGTAAGCTTTGATGAAAGAGCAAATATCTACGTAATCAATACATGTTCGGTAACAGAAAATGCAGACCGTGAATGTAAGATGCATGTAAAAAGAGCAATGAAAGCTAATCCTGAGGGGCTGGTTGTTATTGTTGGATGCTATGCACAGTTGAAGCCTGAAGAAATTTCACAAATCGAGGGAGTTGATCTTGTTTTAGGAGCTAAAGAAAAATTCAATATTCTAAGCTACCTTGACGATTTAGAGAAAACTGACAATGAAGGAATTGTTCATTCATGCGAGATTGAAGAAACAGATTTCTTTATCGGAAGTTACTCTATAGGGGATAGAACAAGGGCTTTCCTAAAAGTTCAGGATGGATGTGACTATAAATGTACTTACTGTACCATTCCGCTAGCAAGAGGAATTTCTCGTTCAGATACCATTGAAAATGTTCTGAAAAATGCTACAGAAATTGCAGCTAAAGATATTAAGGAAATTGTACTTACCGGTGTAAATATTGGTGATTATGGTAAAGGTGAGTTCGGTAACAAAAGACACGAACATACTTTTCTTGATCTTATTTCTGAACTGAATAAAGTAGACGGAATTGAAAGAATCCGTATTTCTTCCATTGAACCTAATCTTTTAAAGGATGAAAGTATAGAGCTGGTTTCTAAAAGCAAAAGCTTTGTGCCACATTTTCATATTCCTTTACAGTCCGGATGCGATGATTTATTGAAAAAAATGAAGCGTCGTTACCTGACTAAGCTATATAATGATAGAGTAAACAAAATCCGTGAGGTGATGCCTGACGCAGCCATTGGAGTGGATGTGATTGTAGGATTCCCCGGAGAAACAGAAGAAAAATTTATGGAAACCTATAATTTCCTTAATGAACTTCCAATTACCTATCTTCACGTATTTACTTATTCTGAAAGAGAAAATACAGAAGCTGCAGCAATGGACGATATTGTTCCGATTGCTGAAAGAAAAAAACGTAATAAAATGCTTAGAATTCTTTCTGAAAAGAAAAAGATGGCATTTTATCAGACACAGCTTGGAAAAACGCTTCCTGTACTTTGGGAGCACGAAAATAAAGACGGGAAAATGTTCGGCTTCACAGAAAACTATGTGAGAGTTCAAAAAGACTTTGACCCTGCGTTCGTTAATCAAATCGAATTTCTAAATTTAGAAAAAATCCTGTCAGATGGCACGGTTTCTGTGCAATCTTCTTACCAAAACTTTTTAGCAAAAGCATAGGCTCTTTGCAAAATTTCCACTAAATTTATTTTTAACTTTAAATACTACATTCATGAGAGATAAGTTTTTATCTTGGGGAATTGTATTAGTACTTGCTACATGGGCTGTAGCATTACTAATCAGAGCGCATTATTGGATACCTACGCTGTTATCCGCCATCTATGCATTGGGTGTTTACAATGCTTACCAATCGAAACATGCTATTTTGAGGAACTTCCCTGTGCTGGGGTACTTCAGGTATTTTTTCGAAAGTATTTCACCAGAAATGCAGCAATATTTCATTGAAAGGGAGACCGATGGTAAGCCTTTTCCAAGAAATCAGCGTTCTGCAGTATACAGACGTGCTAAAAACTTAAGTGACACAGTTGCTTTTGGTACACAACTGGAGGTTAATCATAGAAAATATGAGGGAATTAAGCATTCTATCTATGCTAAATCACCCTCAGAAGAGCTTCCAAGAGTTTGGGTAGGAGGAGAACAATGTACACAGCCTTACCATGCATCCCTGTTCAATATTTCAGCGATGAGTTTTGGAGCTTTAAGTGACAGAGCACAGATTTCATTGAACCGAGGGGCCAAAAAAGGAAATTTTTATCATAATACAGGAGAGGGAGGAATTTCACCTTACCATATGGAAGGAGGAGACTTATGCTGGCAGATTGGAACAGGATACTTTGGATGTCGTGATGATGAAGGAAAATTTAATCCTGAATTATTTGCAAAATATTCTACACTTCCTAATGTGAAAATGGTAGAAATTAAATTATCACAAGGAGCAAAACCTGGGCACGGAGGAGTATTGCCCGGAGTTAAAAATACACCGGAAATTGCTGCGATTCGTCACGTAACCCCTGGTATGACTGTTATTTCACCACCATCACATACCTCTTTTTCTGATGCAGCCGGATTGTTGAGGTTTGTACAGGAACTAAGAGAACTTTCAGGAGGAAAACCAGTTGGATTTAAGCTTTGTATTGGTGATACAAAAGAATTTGAGGATATCTGTGTGCAAATGAATGTGCTGAAGATTTATCCTGACTTTATTACTATTGACGGAGCAGAAGGAGGTACAGGAGCCGCACCACCAGAATTCTCAGATGGAGTAGGGATGCCTTTGGAACCTGCATTGATATTTGTAAACAGAACATTGAACAATTATAACCTTAGACATAAATTGAGAGTTATTGCCAGTGGGAAAGTTCTTACAAGTTTAGATATTTTAAGAGCTGTTGCTATGGGAGCAGATATGTGTAACAACGCAAGAGGATTTATGTTCTCTCTGGGATGTATTCAGGCTTTAAGATGTAATTCCAACAACTGTCCTACGGGAGTGGCAACACAGGATAAAATGCTTATTAAAGGACTTGATGTGACGGACAAGGCAGAAAGAGTCTATCACTTTCACAAAAATACCCTTCATACCTGTAACGAGCTGATTGCAGCAGCCGGAAGAAGCTCTTATGAAGAAGTAGATGCAACCATGTTTATGAGAGGAGATGAATTCGATCATCTTGCAGACTTGTATTTCCCTGATATTTTAGGAAATGTAAAGCAGAAAGCAAGATCTTAACAGAATAAGATGAAGCTGTCTTAAACAGATGGTTTACAACATAAAAAAATCAGAATAGCGTATTGCCTATTCTGATTTTTTTTGCTTTACAAACAAGATCAGAAGAACCAAAGTTATGATATAATAATGATGAGGTTCTTGCAGATATTTCAGCTCATAAAGCCAGATTTTAATGCCTTAATCCAATCTCCGTATTTGATGATTAAAACTATTTATAAATAAAAAAACCGCCTGTGAAAGGCGGTTGATATAGTTTGTTTATCTTTTAGTCCTGATCTGGAGTTCTTACTTTGCTTCCATAGATTTGGAAATTGAAAACAAAAGATTTGTTTCTGTAAGTCTGCCCTAGGTATTGATAATGAGCATTTCTTGCAAAAGCTGCTTTGGATGGTACTATAATTACCCCTTGTAAATTGTAAGTAGTTTCACTTGGTAAATCATTGAAAGAGCTGAATTTTTGCAATGCTTCTTTGAAACCAGCTATTTCGTAGTAACCAGCTTGCTGTGCTGCTGAAGTGGTTGCTTTATCTAGTACACTCTTTTTAACGTGATAATACATTGGATCTATCAGTGGAAGAGTACTTCCGTCAATAGTATTTAAAAATGCAGATTTTGCTGTAAATACTACACTTCCATTGTTATCTGCAGCTAGGTAAGAATAACCTCTACCCATTATTTTAATAACACTTGTTTCTAAAATTGGCTGTGCATCCGCTGGAGCTGGCTGTGCCCCGTTTCTCATGATATAAATTGTTCCTGAAGGAAGTGTTTTAAAATCTAGTTGAGATAATTTTTTTTCATTGTCATCAGCAGTATCTGTAGCACTGAAAGGTTTTATATTTCCTTGTACATCGAGATAATTTTCATCCATAAATTTCTTAATGGCCTGTTCATCATAGCTATTCTGAACATTGATGTCTTCCGGCTCTACATAATAATCCAATTCATCATCTTTCTTACATGCAGAAAAACATAAAGATCCCGCAAGGATATATAAAAATATTTTTTTCATTTCAAAAAACTTTAATTACTTTACAAATAATATAACGGCAAAAGTATAAAAAATTATGAGAATAGATAAATTTTTGTGGAGCATTCGTTTTTATAAGACGAGAAATATTGCGTCAGAGGAGATTAAGAAGAATAGGGTTTCTATTGGAACCTCTGCCGTAAAGTCATCTAAGGAGGTAAAAGAAGGAGATGTTATCAAAATCCGCAAGAATCAAATTGATTATAAAATAAAAGTGATCCAGATCCCTAAAAGCAGAATTGGTGCAAAATTAGTACCTCTGCATATACAGGATGTAACAGATAAAGAACAATATGAGCTTCTGAAACTTCGCAAGATGTCACAGGATTATTATAGAAATAAAGGAGAAGGAAGACCAACAAAAAAGGACAGAAGAGACATGGATGATTATGTAGGTAACGATATTGCCTCAGACTTTACAGACTGGGATGATTTCTTCGGAGAAACTGCTGACGGTACCGAAGCTGAAGATTAAATTTTAAAATAAAAAAGCTCTAGAGATAGAGCTTTTCTATTATTTCTTTTACAATATCGTCCGGTTCTCGGGCATCTGTACCTATACTAAACTGTGCTTTACTGTAAAATTGATTTCTTTCAAATAGATGTTTGGCAATGAATTCTGGTAGATCTTCATCAGAAATATTGGCAATAATCGGCCTTTTTTCTTTCTGTTTGGAAAGCCTCTCCACCAGAGTTCCTACAGAAGCTCTTAAAAATATACTTTTAGAGTTGTGGTTGATGATCTCCATATTGTTATAATAAACAGGAGTTCCTCCGCCAAGGCTTAAAACTACATTTTCTTCAGAAGCCAATATTTCCTCAAGAGCTTCTCTTTCAAGCTTTCTAAAGTGAATTTCTCCCTTTTTTTCAAAGATTTCAGGAATGGTTAATTTATTCTTTCTGGAAATCTCTTTATCAAGATCTATCAGTTTAAAATCTATTTTTTCGCTTAATATTTTGGAAATGTGAGATTTGCCACACCCCATGTATCCAATCAGTGAAATTATCATGAATTTTTTTTAAACAAATTTGCGAAAAAGTTTTGAGATAAAGAAAAAAGTCATATCTTTGCACCACTTAAAACAAGGGACATTACTTAAATGAAAACTTGTTAGGTAAGTGGCCGACTCGGTAGCTCAGCTGGTAGAGCAATACACTTTTAATGTATGGGTCCTGGGTTCGAATCCCAGCCGGGTCACTAGCAATAAAATTACGATACTTGTAATTTTGTTGCCTGCGTGGTGAAATTGGTAGACACGCCATCTTGAGGGGGTGGTTTCCTAAGGATGTGCTGGTTCGAGTCCAGTCGCAGGCACTGCAAAGAAAATTTTATAATTATAGTGAAAGCAATTTCATTTTAATTGTGGCCGACTCGGTAGCTCAGCTGGTAGAGCAATACACTTTTAATGTATGGGTCCTGGGTTCGAATCCCAGCCGGGTCACAAGTTTACTGAAAAGTAAATTTTTTTCATATTAATATTTTGTGATTTGGTGTTTCAAAGGTCTCTTTCAAGAGGCCTTTGATTTTTGTATTAATAATCATTATTAAAAAAGTATGAGCGATATTAGCATTAGTGATGAAAACTTAGCCTGGGTGATTCTTTCTGCATTATTGTCTGCAGGAGTCTTTTATTTAATTTTTTTATATCACGTATTTTATGCCTATATAAAATCCAATAGAGAAAAAATAAAATTTAAAGATACCAGATCATATGGTTACATTATAGGAGGTGGAGTTATAATGGGGTTTGAACTCTTTTGCCTGCTGTTTCTTAAAGTGAAAAATGAAATTGTCTTAAATATTGTAACAGTAACATTCTTTGTTGTACTGTTTTTTTCTCCCGTAATTATTTGGTTGATTGGTTCTTATTATAATAAATCGAAAAAACTCTGACGTTGCCATCAGAGTTCCTGTTTTATAAAGAATATAGATGTTGCTATATTAATCCAGATGCATATTATCAATTAATCTTACACCATCCACAACCACTACAATAAAAGCTCTGAAATTTCTGTCCTTATAGAAGAAATCAGTTTCCTGTAATGTATTTTCATCTGCAATTAGGAAATATTCAAGCTTCATTCCTGCTTGTTCATCAAAAATATCTTCTACACGTTCCTTGATTTCAGGTATTGTAACGGTTCTGAACCAGTCGTTTACTTTGTTTAAAGTTTCATAAATGATTTTTGAAGCCTCTTTTCTGTCCTCATGAAGCCTTTGGTTTCTTGAGCTTAATGCCAGTCCGTTTTCTGCCCTGTAAATAGAAACTCCTTTTATTTTAACAGGAATATGCTTCTTGTCAACCATTTTTTTGATAATGGCAAGCTGCTGAAAGTCCTTTTCTCCAAAGTAAGCAGCATCAGGCTGTATTTGTCTGAAAAGCTCTTCTACAACAGTTCCTACACCGTCAAAATGTCCCGGTCTGGATTTTCCTTCCATTTCATTTTCCAATCCATCAAAGTCATAATGCTGGCTTTCTGCCTTTTCAGGGTAAATATCTGTTACCTCAGGGATGTAGACTGCATCTACAAGTCCGGAGTTTTCCAGGATTAAAATATCCCTGTTGATGTCTCTTGGGTATTTTTCAAGATCTTCAGGATTGTTGAATTGGGTAGGATTTACAAAAATTGAAGAAATAACAAGGTCATTCTCCTTTTTTGCTTCTTCATACAGGGAAAGATGTCCCTTGTGCAGAGCTCCCATCGTAGGGGCAAAGCCAATTCTTTTTCCCATTTCCTTCTGTCTTTCAATGAAATCCTGAAGGGTTTTCCTGTTTTTTATAACTTCCATAGTTTATTTTAATACTTATTCAAAAATACTAAAAATATCATATAATAAAGTGTGTTTTTAATAGTTTGGAAAAGGGAAATTTCGTAAAAAAATGTTAATTAAAATAATGTTGGATGTTTTTTTGTAATTTTGCACATTAAAGCATTTTTACAAAAACTAGATAGAAAATTTATGCCGAATCAAAAAATACTGTACATTACGACAGAGATGTATCCATACCAAGAAGATACGAATATGGCTGCTGTTGTAAACAAAATGGCACTTAAGATGCACAATGAAGGCAATGATGTAAGAGTTTTTATGCCAAGATTTGGACAAATAAGTGAGAGAAAATTCCAACTTCATGAGGTGATCCGTCTTTCAGGGATGAACATTATTATCAATGACCTGGATCAGCCTCTAATCATTAAAGTAGCGTCTCTTCCGGGGGAAAGACTGCAGGTTTACTTTATTGACAACGAAGAATACTTCAAAAGAAAGCAATATTATTTCGATGATGAAGGAACTCCTTTCGACGATAACGACGAAAGAGCTATTTTCTTTGCCAGAGGTGTTATTGAAACAATCAAGAAGCTGAATTGGGTTCCGGACGTTATTCATTTAAATGGATGGATGTCTTCTTTTGTTCCAATTTATCTTAAGACTTACTACGAATCAGATACTTACTTCAAGGATGCTAAAATTGTTCTTTCCCTATACAATGAGAAAGATGCAGATCTTGATAAAAAGATTGATGAAAAGCTGAAGTTCGATAATATTTCAGGATTAAAAGCGTTAGATAACCCAACAATCAAAAGTTTTGTTATCGAAAGTATGAACTATGTAGATGCTGTTGTAAAAGGAGATGAATTCCTGGATGAAGACCTTGATAAGGCTTTTAACGAAACGACGATCCAAAAGTCGGAGTATCTTGACGTAGATTCTATAAACCAACTTTATTAAAAACACATTTTTAATGACTCATAATCTTAAAAAGACTTTCGCCATACTTTCATTGGCGGTTTTCGGAAGTGCAATTCTTTATAATTGTGAACCAGATCCAGATTCTCTTGGTGAGCAACTCTTTAATAAAGATGCCGCAAAAGGTGAAGAAACTTCATATCCTATTATTGCTTATAATATTGACAATAATGACTCTATTAGAAGTGATGCTTCCAGGCTTATTACCGGATTAAGTGGAACAGGAGCTGCATTATCTACCGGAGTTCTTGGTTCTTTTACAGAGGGACAGTTTGGAATGCAGAAAGCATCTTATATTACCCAATTGAGAATGCCTACGGATAATTTTGACTTCAACGGGGATAATGCTAAAATAGACTCTGTGGTGCTGGTAGTAAGACCTCCGGCTAATACTATGGACGATACTTTCTATATTACCGATTCAATAAAGGCACCTGGAGCATACGATAAAAATGACTTTATGGTAGGTACTGAAACCGTTCCGGTTTCTATCGAAAAGAAATCTTATCCGGTTCGTAAGTATGGTAAAATAGGTGGGGCTTCTAAGTCTATGACGATCAATGTACATGAAGTTACTACATTCTTAGATACAAATAATGAATCATTTCAGCGTTCCAATGCGAATGTTAGTACTGGTGAATTGTTAGGATCTGGCGTTTTTGATGGAAATATAAGTACAGTTACGGTTACAAAAAAATCTGATAACTCTAACTTATTTACAGGAAACCTTGGATTTAGAATCAAGTTAAGCAATACGGATTTCTTTAAAACTCATATTATAGATAAAAAAGGAAAGCCTGAACTTCAGGATGCATCCAACTTTACAAGATACTTTAAAGGAATTAAGCTTTCTGTAGAGGAGGATGATAGATATCTTTTCCAGTTTTCACCAGATGATATGGAATTGATCATGTATTATAAATATGACAAGACTGAAAATGGTGCATTAACGAGACCACAAACAACACTTAAGTTTAGCCTAGGAAACCTGAATGCTCATATTGGTCATTATGTATATAACAGAACAGGATCTAAAGTGAAAGATGTATTGAATGCAATCAATAAGACTGACGGTGATCCAAAGCTTTATGTTCAGGGAATGGGAGGACCATCAATAGGATTCCAGATTCCTGATGGGACAATTAATAAGCTTAAAGAATTATTTGCAAAAGATAAAATAGGTATTGTAGGTGCTAAAATCAGAATGTATACAGATCCTTTAACCTGGAAAAATACACATTCTGTAGATGGAGACCGCAAATTTACATTGGTACCACTGGTACTTAAAGATGGTAAGCTTGATTATTCAAATTTAAGTTTTTCACCAGATGTAGTGGCTGGACTTAATATGTATATTTATGGTAAGAAAACAGATATTAAACCTGAATACTATGATTTCGTAGTGACAAAGACATTGAAGAATATTGTTGAAATGCCAGCTACAGCTACTGCTGCAGAGAAAGAAAATAGACCAATGCTTGTTAACTTGGGAACTTTTGTGAAAAATGCACAAGGAGCTGCTGCCGGAGCTAAATTTACAACAAGAGCTATCGATATGAACAGAGCTGTTTTTGTAGGAAGTGATGCATCGAACGCCAATAAAATTCAGTTGATGGTTACCTACGGAACAAAGAAAACAAATTAAAACACAATAAAACACTAGACAAAAAATATGTGCGGAATAGTAGGATATACAGGCTTCCAAGATGCTTATGAGATCGTAATCAATGGTCTTAGAAGATTGGAATACAGAGGATATGACAGTGCAGGAATTGTTTTGGAAGGTTCAAACAAAAAGTTTGAAGTACAAAAAACAAAAGGGAAAGTAGAGGATTTGGTGAATATTTCGAAAGAATTGAAAGGAACAGCCAAGATTGGTATGGGACACACCCGTTGGGCAACCCATGGAGTTCCTAGTGATAGAAACTCTCACCCGCATTTGTCAAATAATGGAAAAATAGCACTGGTACACAATGGTATTATTGAAAACTATGATACTATTAAAACAATGCTTACTGAAAAAGGATTCACTTTCAAATCTGAAACAGATACTGAAGTATTGGTAAACCTGGTTCAGTATTTTATGGATCTTAATCCTGAGATTGATTTCCCAACAGCAGTAAGATATGCCTTAAACGAAGTATATGGAGCATATGCCATTACAGTTCTTCATGAAGACTACCCTGGAGTTTTGGTTGTAGGAAGACTAGGTTCTCCTTTAGCAATCGGAATTGGAGATAAAGAATATTTTATTGCTTCTGATGCTTCTCCTTTTGTAGAATTTACAAAAGAAGCAATCTATCTTGAAGAAGGGCACATGGCCACTATATCTCTTGAAAATGGAGTAGATATCAGAACAATTAATGAAAACTCTAAAATTGAACCTGAAATTCAGGAGCTTAAGTTAAGCTTAGAGCAGATTGAAAAAGGAGGATATGAGCATTTCATGCTTAAGGAAATCTTTGAACAGCCTAAGTCTATCCATGATACTATGAGAGGAAGACTTCTTGTAGATGAGGGAGTTATCAAGATGGCTGGAATCTGGGATCATTTAGAAAGGTTCAAGAATGCCAACAGAATCATTATTATTGCATGTGGTACTTCATGGCATGCAGGACTTATCGGAGAATACCTAATTGAAGAGTATGCAAGAATTCCGGTTGAAGTAGAATATGCTTCAGAATTCAGATACAGAAACCCAATTATCACCGATAAAGATGTTGTTATTGCAATTTCTCAGTCAGGAGAAACAGCAGATACAATGGCTGCTTTAAAATTAGCAAAAGAAAAAGGGGCATTTATATATGGTATATGTAATGTAGTGGATTCTTCCATTGCAAGAATTACTGATGCCGGTTCATATACCCATGCTGGTCCTGAAATTGGAGTTGCTTCTACAAAAGCATTTACAGCACAGCTTACGATCCTTACCTTAATTGCTTTCAAGCTAGGTAAGCATAACGGAAATCTGGGTAACGCCGAGTTTATGAGCTTAATTGCTGAGCTGGATGCTATTCCTAAGAAAATAGAAGAAGTATTAGCTGCAACTCATGAATTAACTCAGGAAATTGCTAAAGATTTTGTGAAGGCAACAAACTTCCTTTATCTGGGAAGAGGATACAACTATCCTGCAGCATTAGAGGGAGCATTGAAA
This sequence comes from Chryseobacterium aurantiacum, assembly GCF_003020585.1. Lineage (GTDB taxonomy): Bacteria > Bacteroidota > Bacteroidia > Flavobacteriales > Weeksellaceae > Chryseobacterium > Chryseobacterium aurantiacum. Next base: position 181,641 of record NZ_PXUE01000004.1, on the reverse strand, counting down.
TTAAAAGAAATTTCTTACATCCACGCTGAAGGATACCCTGCTGCAGAAATGAAGCATGGTCCTATTGCTCTAATTGATGAGAATATGCCAATTGTTATTATAGCACCTAAAAAAGGACACTATGATAAAATTGTGAGTAATGTTCAGGAAATTAAAGCAAGAAAAGGAAAAGTTATTGCTGTCGTTAACAAAGGTGACCGTCAGGTTAGTGAAATGGCAGATTATGTTATTGAAATTCCAGAAACATCAGAATGTTTCTCTCCTATCGTAGCGTCAGTACCTTTACAGTTGCTTGCTTATTATATAGCAGTATATAGAGGTGCAAACGTAGATCAACCGAGAAACCTAGCAAAATCTGTGACTGTGGAATAAAAAGTAGTTGTAAATAAAATAAATTTAGATTTCTTCCGTTATTTCAAAAAAAATCTTAAAAGTTTCTTAAAAAAATTATATATTTACGGCTTAATTATAAAAATTAACATGAAAAGGATATTTCTTTTATTATTGTCTGCGTCGGTAGCATCGGTATCTTGTTCTGGTGGTGGCAGCTCTTCTGTAGGGAAGCCTGGAACAAAAGGAGAATTGATACCAAGAGAAAAAACGAAATCATTTGTTGCGGAAAGACCATACGGAATGGTTGCAATTCCTGCAGGTTCATTTGTTGCTGGTCTAGCAGATCAGGATCCAACAAATACCCCTGAAAAAGCAGCATTGAAGACTGTTACTGTTTCTTCTTTCTTCATGGATGAAGCAGAAACTACCAATTCAGAATACAGGGTATTCATTAACTATGTAAGAGACTCTATTGCGAGAACTCTACTTGCTGAAGCTGCCGGAGAAGGTGGTGATGAAGGAGGGCGTAAAGGAGCTAGCATAGGAGACTATGCATACCTTGCTAAAAAAGAAGAAAACTTAACACCTTATCAAGAATATATGGAAGGCCAGGGAGGCCGAGAAGATGGAAGCTATGATGCAAGCAAAAGATTAGACTGGAAAATTCCTTTACACTGGAGCACATCAAAATATCCTGACGTAGAATACGCAGAAGTTTTAGAATCTCTGTATCTACCCGCTTCTTCAAGAATTGGAAACGAAAGGATTTTAGACGTAAGTAAACTTAAATATACTTACCGTTGGGGAGATATGGATGCTGCACTTGCAGATAATGAAAGAGGAGCCAATTACCTAAAGAGTCAAAGTATTGCGATTTATCCTGATACGACTGTTTGGGTAAAGGATTTCCACTTTGCTTACAATGAGCCATTATTTGAACAATATTTCTGGCACAAAGCTTACAAAAACTACCCTGTAGTTGGAGTAACTTGGGACCAGGCAAGAGCTTACTGTAACTTCAGATCTAAATTGAAAACTGATTACAACGAAAGTTTAAAAAGAAAAAAACAAAGACCATTGCAGTTCCGTCTTCCTACTGAGATTGAATGGGAATATGCTGCAAGAGGGGGAATGCAAAATGCTACTTACCCTTGGGGAGGTCCATACCTAATGGATGATAGAGGTTGCTACCTGGCAAACTTTAAACCTAAGAGAGGTAACTATATGGAAGACGAGAAAAAAGGTACTTATACATATACAGCTCCAGTTAAGAAATTTAAGAAAAATGGATTTGGGTTATTTGATATGGCTGGAAACGTTTCTGAGTGGACAGAATCTGCATACAACAATTCTTCATATGGATTCTCTTCTACATTAAATCCTTCTACTAAAGATAAAAAGGATACTAAGAAAACTGTAAGAGGTGGATCTTGGAAAGATATAGGATATGCACTAATGACGGGGGCCAGAGATTGGGAAAGAAAAGATTCAGCAAGAAGCTATATCGGATTTAGAACTGTTCAGGATATCCCTGAAGCAGCTGTTAAGCCAAGAAGAGTTAACAGATAATAAACCAGACAATTATTTTCAATAACAATTTTATTTAACATTAAAAAAACTAACTCAATATGTTTAAGACTAAAGATGCTTGGATGAATTTCTTCTATTCATTCGGTGCTGCAATTGTAATTCTTGGAGCTTGGCTTAAAATTACTCACATTACCCTGGGACCAATTAACGGTAATATCGCTCTTACAGTAGGGCTTATTACAGAGGCGATTATCTTTATTATTTTCGCATTTGACCCACCAAAATCTGAGGAGTCTTATGCTTGGGAAAATGTTTATCCTGAATTATTGGATAAGCATGCTAACCCAAACCCTTTACATTCTAATGTATCTTCTAGAAATAACAACGCTGCAGCTCAATTTGCTGAATTAGAAAACTCTCTTTCTACCAAATTAGATAAAATGCTTGAAGACGCTAGATTAGATGTTCAGTTATTCGAAAGATTAAGAACAGGAATCGATAAGTTTTCAAATTCTGTAGACCAAATTAATCAAACAGTAGACGTTTCTGCTTCTACTCATAAATATAATGATCAGTTGAACAAGGCTGCTCAGCATATGGAAAGCATGAATGCATTATACTCTATGCAATTGGAAAGCGGAAAGAAACAAGCAGAATTTGCAACTAAATATGTTACAGATATGCAAAAATCTGTAGAGCATTCTGAGAAATTCAATCAAGAGCTACAAGGTTTAACGTCTAATCTTAATAATTTAAATAGAGTTTATGGCGGTATGTTAACTGCTATGAAGTCTTAATTCCTAACCATTACTTAAACTACTTAATCAACAAACAAAGAAAAGAGAATGGCACAAGGAAAACAGACCCCTCGTCAGAAGATGATCAACCTAATGTATTTGGTGTTCATCGCGATGATGGCCCTAAATATTGATGCAGAGATCATTAGATCATATTATGATTCTACCAAAGCATTAAATGATACAAGAACTTTAACAGAAAAAAAGAACGAAAAGATTTTTGAAAGAACGCTGGAAGCTAAGGCTCAGCAGGTTCCGGATACTTATGCTCAACCTTGGGAACAATACAAAGTATTGAAGACTAAGATTGATGTATTGGTGAAATCTGCTCAGGATATCAAAGACTTGTTAAAGAAGCAATCTGAATTTCATGAAAAAGATGCTCAAGGAAAAGATATTGACGTAAGTGAAAACTTTGCTGCATTGAATAACAATGAAGCAACTACTGAATACTTCTTTAAGGAAGGTGATGAAAATGCACCATCAAAAAATGCTACAGACCTAAAAGCTAAAATTGATGATGTAAGAAATTATATTAATGCAACTTTTGGTAAAAACCCTCAACTTAATGACCTGGTTGAGAGAGCGAACAAGTCTCTTATTGCGGAATATCCTAAAGGGAAATCTCCAAATGACAAAACTTGGTTCCAAAATAAATTTTATCACCAACCATTAATTGCTGCAATTTCTAACCTGGAGATTATCCAAAATGATGCCAGAAATGTTCAATCTGATGCATTGGCGTTATTACTTCAGGAAAAAGTGGATGCAAGCATCAAATTTACAAGCTATGAAGCAATTGTTGCTGGTCCTGTAGATATTCAGGCTGGTAAGCAGGCAGAAATAAAAGTAATGCTAGGAAACTATTCTAACAGCAATAAAATCAGTATATCTGGTGTAAGCAAAGTAGAAAATGGAAAAGGTATTACTGCAATTTCAGGTTCTGGTATTGGTGAGCATAAATTAGGAGGTACAATTACTTTAACAGATGCTACAGGTAAAGCGCAAAGCTTCCCTTGGACGCATACGTATAATGTAATTGCAGGACCTAGAGAAGTAAAACTTGAAAAAGGATTATTACTTTCTGCTGATAAAATGAACGTAATGTATAGAGGACTTGAGAACCCTGTTTCAGGATCTATCTTAGGTGCAGACAATTCTAAACTTTCATTATCAGCTCCGGGAGCTTCTGTAAGAAATACAGGTCCTGGTAAATGGATTGTGAAGCCTTCAACAGGTACTACAGTGAAATTGACATTATCTGGAGTAGATCCACACGGTAAATCTGTTTCTCAGGTATTTGAATATAGAATTAAGAATGTTCCGCCACCTCAAGGTCAGATGAGAGGACAGAATGTATTGTCTATGCCGGCAACTTCTATTCCTAACCAATCTGTACAGGCAGCTATTCCTGATTTTGACTTCCCAGTTTCATTCAATGTAACTCAATTCATGGTAAGAGTACCTGGTAGAGCAGCATTATTGGTTCACGGAAATTCATTAAACGAGGCTGCAGGATTAATCAAGAACCTAAGATCTGGAGACGTAGTTTCTATCTTCGATATTAAAGCAACAGCTCAAGGTTTAGAAGGACAACAGATTAAAAACATTACTCCTATAATTATTAATGTTCAATAGGACTAAAATTGTAATTTATTATGAAAAAATATATTAGCACCCTTTTAGTATTAGTTTCGGGATTTGCATTTTCCCAGACTATTCTGAACGCTTCTTCTCCAGAAGAGTTTAGACAGATGAGAGCGGAGAATAAACAAAAAGTTGGTGATACTATTATTGATAAAACAGTAAAACCTCTTGAATATGGATTTGTTGAAGACAAAGACATCCTTAAGAGTATGTTTGTTTGGGAAATCATTGATATGAATGACAAGATTAATCAGCCATTCTATTATGACAATCCGGACGGTCTTCTTTCTACACCTACAAGATCTCTATATCAGTTACTGTTAGATGCAGCTTTAACTGGTAAAATTGAGCAGGTGTACGATGACGAAAACTTTACTGTGAAACTTTCACCTGAAGGAATACAGAAAAGGTTGGAGAATGTTAGAATCAACGATGCCGCAATCGATATCTTAAACTCAGGAAGACAACTTACTGAGCAAGAGAAAAAAGAATATACCGACGTATTTAAAACAACTACTGATAAAGTAAAAGTTCTTAAAATAATGGGTATGTGGTTCGTAGATAAGAGAGACGGGCAAATGAAATACAGACCTCTTGGTATCGCAGCTATGGGACCAGATCCAGCGGTACAAGGAGTTATAGGACCAGATGGTAAGCCAATTGCAAGCAATGATGAGCTTATTGACCTATTCTGGATTTTCTATCCGAATGCAAGAGATATTTTGGCAAACAATTATGTTTTCAATAGAAAAAATTCTTCTGCAGACCTTTCTTTCGATGATATTATCAATGCAAGAAGATTCTCTTCTATCATTTATAAATCTTCGGCCGGTTTAGGAGATGGTACTATTAAGGATTATATCCCTAAAGACGCTGATGATCAGCTAGAGGAAAGCAACAGAATCAAGTCGCAGATCCTTGAAATGGAAAATGATATGTGGAATTACTAGATTTCACTTGATATTTATATAAAACCTGAGTACTTTTACTCAGGTTTTTTTTATTATGAAAAATGTAGATTATATTATTGTAGGAGATGGGTATGCCGGACTTTTCTTTGCACACCAGTTAATTAAGAATAACAAGTCATTTGTGATCTATTCTGAAGAGAGAAAAAGTGCATCACAAGTATCAGCAGGAATTATTAATCCAGTTGTTCTTAAAAAGTTTACCACATTCTGGAAAGCTCAGGAGCAAATAGATTTTCTTAAAGATAGCCTTAAGGAAATCGAAGCATACACTGGGGAGAACTTTCTCATCGATGCTCCCATTCACAGAATTTTCCATGATGAAAATGAACAAAAGCTTTGGCTTAAAAAATCAGGGAATGAAGAATTATCAAACTTTTTGGACCAAAAATTTGAGTCTTTAAATGTAGTAAAAAACGATTTTCAGACAGGAAAGGTGAATCAGTCTGCCAGACTGAACGTAAGTGGATTTTTCGCAGGTTTATTCAATTATTTGGAAAAAAATGCCTTTTTGATAAAAGAAAAGTTTGAGTACGATAAAATTAATCCATCTGAATCTTCTTATAAAGACTTTAATTTCAAGAATATTATTTTTTGTGAAGGAATGGGCGTTAAAGACAATCCATACTTTTCTGAAATTTCTGTAAATGCAAACAAAGGGCATCATATAAAAGTTAAGCTTTCTCAGCCTATTCCTGAAAACAGAACAATTAAGAAGAAGCATTTTCTTTTCCCGACAGGAAACGGTCTCTATTTTTACGGCGGAACTTATGACAGAGAACAGCTTCATCATCATATTGATGATTCTGCGGTTGCTCAGTTGGTGAATGGGCTTTCAGAATTCTATCCCTATGATTTTGAAGTAGAGGAGGCTAATTTCGGTTTCAGGCCCACTGTAAAAGATAGAAGACCTATTATTGGAAGACACGAAACTTTTAATAACATGTATGTTTTTAATGGATTGGGAGCACGAGGAATATTGAACGGTTGCTATTTTTCAAGGGACTTGTTCCGTTTTGTAGAAGAAAATATCCCGTTGCATGAAGAAGTTTCATGGAATAGATTTAAGTAACTACAGCAGCTCTGATGAGATTCATATTTTCAAAATATATAACTTATGAATGAAAACTTACTGGGAATAATAGCAGGAGTACTTACCTCCGTATCAATGATTCCACAACTTGTAAAGGTAGTCAGAGAAAAAAATGTAGAAGAAATATCACTACTTATGCTTTTGGTGCTTATTTCCGGGTTATCATTGTGGGTTTGGTATGGCTTTATGAAAGATGAACTGCCTATTATTCTTTCCAATTCATTTGCTGTACTGGTTAATATAAGTCTCTTAGTTTGCTATTTCATATACAGTAAAAAAGCATAAAATATTTCATACCATAAAAAAAGACGCCCTATCAAAATAAGGCGTCTTTGTATTTTATTGTAAAAGGATACAATTATTCAAGAACAAATTTAGCTAAAGGAGCCATTCTTGCTTTGTTTAAAGTCAATGTATTCCCATTAACAGAATAGTTATCTGCTGCAAGTATTGCTCTTGTAAACTGGTTTTCAATATCCAGATCTTCACAAGCCATCATCGTAGACATTCCTTGGTTGAATTTAATTCTCATGATCTCCGGCTTGATTTCAAAAGTACCTCCCAAACCATTACATCCGGCATGACCTTCGTATCTCATTCCGTCCATATTAAGCTTGAACGAAGGATTATTTTTTGCATTTTTCAATTTGATCGGCTGGCCATTAAGCTCCGTTAATTTCCATGTTTTCCCTGTAATATCAGTGGTAGTTGGTTTTTGTGCAGTTTGAGTCTGACAAGAAACTAGAAATACAGCAAGGAAAAGAGCGGATAAATAATAATATAAGCTTTTCATAAATTTTTGATTTTTAATATTATGTTTTGTTCCAATGCTAATACGATGCCATTTTTGCAGGCCCTGATTCTTTTTTTGCCTGTTTAAGATGGAAGAGCACCATATCTACATTCTTCTTTAAAAAAGTTATATTGCCTTTAATTTCAGAGTATTGATACTCTTCATTGGAGGCTGTATACTCGGGTAAAGCATCACTTTTTTTAAGGTCATAAGTTTTACCGTTTAAATGTACGGTTGCTGTGTTTTTAGAACGATTGATGGTTACTTCTATTTTTTCTCCATAGCTGTCAACATATACATCTTTTGAAATGTCATCTGTATTTTCAGGAGTTGTGGAAGTAATCGTTTCTGCTTCTTTTCCGGGATGTTTACACGCTGTTGAGGAAAGAACTGCCAATCCCAAAAGGATTGTTGATAATAATTTTTTCATAGTGATAAGTGATTTTAAAGTGTTTCATGAATTATGGTGTTAATACTATATAAAAATACAAATATTTTTGCAAATTATATGTTAATTTTACATAAAGTAACATTGTGTTTAAATAAAAGAGGCTGTTCATCACCTTTTTTTAAACATTATTCAGAAAACGAAAAGTAATTATTAAGATAAAAAGTTTGAAATTGAAATAGTTAATTTGGAGTTTTTAACAGTTTTATTTTCAATAGGAAAAAGGATAATTTCTTCATTGTTCATTTGTTGTTTAAATTTTCGGCAAAAGTAATTTAAATATCACAGAATGCCAATAGACTTTTGTAAATAATTGAAAATCATGATAAAAATTAGCTTGACCTGTTTATTTTTTCCCATAACGAAGAGTTAATTTAGAATAAAATTTAGATATTCTTAAAAAAAATGGGTTGGATTATTCCGGGTTTTCTGGGGCTCCTGCCTGAAGTGATAGCAGAAAGTTGTACTTACATCATTATTCTTAATAAATGGATGTATTATTTGGGAAATATAATTGAAAAGTTTTTATCTAAGATTAAATTTCATTGTGGAAATTAGATTAAACTTACTTTCATAAATATCTTACCTACAGTTCATAAAATTGAAGAATGGTAAAGAAACAAGCCATTGAAAAATTGATAAAATTTTGATTTCAGGTTATTTAAAGAAGCGTTAAATTTTGTTAATCTATTATGATGATATCACAATCTAAGTGTACATTTGCCACTTCAAAATGAGAAACTTTATAGTATATTTTTTAACCGGTCTTTTTCTGCTCTTTGTGGTGGAAAGCAGACTTAACGTTAAGACTCTTCGAAATGACTACTCCGGTCATGTTTCTCATCATATGCCCAAAAGAGCCAACCGACTGAATCAGACTTATGAAAAACTTTCCGTTCAGCAGATGGCAGATAATGTAGACAATTCTACCCTGGAACTTGCTGAAAATGATTTTCAACTGTCTGATGTATGGCAGGCGATTGTGGTTTTTGCAGGTATTTTCAGCCTGGTTTACATTTTTGGGTTAAAAAATAAAAAACGGTTTAATCCGGATATTCATGGGTTTATTTTTGGTCTCGCTACCAAAAGGTTCATTCTGATCCGCTCCATTAGAATTTAAAATTTCATTTTTTCCATTTATTTTCTGCCTGATCTCAGGTGGGGAAGCTTTGCGTTGTGTTTGCCGGTAATCATCACATCGTATCATCCCTCATTACCATTCCTATTTTAAAACATTAACGATTTATACAAACTCTAGAATTATGATAAAAAGAGTTACCTCAGGCATTGCACTGAGTATCCTGCTACTTGCTGTTAGCTGCAACAAGAAAAAGGAAGAAAAAGAAGAAGTAACAACTTATCCGGTAACTTCTCCGGTAGTGATGGATACTGTGATTAACAAAGAATATGTAGCTCAGATCCAATCTGTAAAGAACATTGAAGTTCGGGCACAGGAAAAAGGTTTCCTTGAGAAAATTTTTGTGGACGAGGGGCAGTATGTTCAGGCTGGGCAGACTTTATTCCGTATTATGCCAAAACTCTATCAGGCTGAGCTGCTAAAGGCTAAAGCTGAAGTAGAGCAAGCTTCCATTGAGCTGAGAAATGCGACTACATTAGCAGGGAACAATATTGTTTCTAAAAATGAAAAGGCGATGGCAAAAGCTAAACTGGATGCTGCGAATGCAGAAATGAAACTGGCACAAATTCACCTGTCTTTTACAGATATTAAGGCTCCGTTTTCAGGAATTATCAATAGAATTCCTTTGAAGCTTGGAAGTCTGGTGGATGAAGGTGATCTTTTAACTTCATTGTCAGATAATACAAGTATCTATACTTATTTCAACGTTTCTGAACCTGAGTATTTGAGTTATCAAACCCATGCAGCTGATAGAGGAAGTAATCAGGTTTCTCTGATCACCGCGAATGGCGAAACATATTCACAAAAAGGCGAGATTCAAACCATTGAAGGAGAGTTTGACAATGAAACAGGAAATATTGCTTTCCGAGCCAAATTTCCCAATCCGGATAAATTATTGAGAAATGGTGAAACCGGAAAGGTTCAGATGACAATGCCAGTTCACAATGCTTTGATCATTCCGCAAAAAGCAACTTATGAAATTCAGGATCAGAAATATGTGTTTGTTATCGACAAAAACGGAATCGCTAAAACCCGAAATATAAAAATAGGCTACGAACTTCCGGACCTGTATGTAGTAAGCTCAGGTATTTCAAAAGGAGATCAGATACTTCTTGAAGGAGTTCAGAAAGTGAAGGATGATCAGAAAGTGAAAACAAAATTCCAGGATCCTAGAAAGGTTCTTCAATCATTGAAACTAAAAGCAGAGTAATGGTCTCTAAAACGAAGTAGTATGTTTAAGAAATTCATCCGCAGACCTGTTCTGTCTATTGTAATCTCATTGATTATAGTGTTTTTAGGGATCTTGTCATTGGTAAAACTTCCCGTGACCCAGTTCCCGTCTATTTCTCCACCTAAGGTAAATATTACCGCCGAATATCCCGGAGCCAACAACGAATTATTGATTAAATCTGTCGTAATTCCATTAGAAAGAGGGCTAAACGGTGTTCCGGGTATGAAGTACATGACTTCAGATGCCGGGAACGATGGAGAAGCTTCTATTCAGGTAGTATTTGACTTGGGAACAGATCCTAATGTTGCTGCCGTAAATGTTCAAAACCGTGTATCTTCCGTAGTAAATAAACTGCCACCACTGGTAGTGCGTGAAGGGGTAAAGATTACCCGTGAAGAACCCAATATGTTGATGTATATTAACCTATACAGTGATGATCCTAAAGCCGATCAGAAGTTTCTGTTCAACTATGCAGATATCAACGTGATGTCTGAGTTGAGAAGGGTAGGTGGAGTAGGTTTTGCTGATATCTTGGGAACCCGAGAATATGCAATGCGTATCTGGCTTAAACCGGACAGGCTGACTGCCTACAATATTTCAGCTGATGAAGTAATGGAATCTCTGAACGAACAGAGTTTGGAAGCATCTCCCGGTAAAACAGGGGAAAGTTCAGGAAAACGGTCACAGTCTTTTGAATATGTGCTTAAGTATCCGGGACGTTTTAATAATGAAAAAGATTATGGAAATATCATTTTAAGGGCAAAACCTGATGGTGAGTCCATACGTTTGAAGGATGTTGCTGACATTGAATTTGGAAGTTCAATGTATGATATTTATTCTACGTTGAATGGGAAACCTTCAGCAGCAATTACCGTAAAACAATCTTATGGATCCAATGCGAGTGATGTTATCAAAAATGTAAAAGCTTTAATGGCGGATCTGGAAAAAAATACTTTTCCGAAAGGAATGCATTATGATATCAGTTACGACGTTTCAAGATTCCTGGATGCCTCGATGGAAAAAGTAATTCATACTCTTTTCGAAGCCTTTATATTGGTAGCGATTGTAGTATTTCTTTTCCTTGGAGACTGGCGATCAACATTAATTCCCGCACTGGCAGTTCCTGTGTCATTAGTAGGAACTTTTGCGGTAATGTCAGCCTTTGGAATTACACTGAATATGATTTCACTTTTCGCACTGGTAATGGCAATCGGGGTAGTTGTGGATGATGCCATTGTGGTCATAGAAGCAGTTCATGCCAAGATGGAAGAAAAGCATCTTTCTCCATTAAAGGCCACGGAAGAAGCAATGCATGAGATTAGTGGAGCAATTATCGCAATTACTTTGGTAATGGCATCTGTATTTATTCCAATTGCGTTCATGTCCGGACCGGTGGGGGTATTTTATCGTCAGTTTTCCATTACCATGGCATCTTCCATTATATTATCAGGAGTTGTAGCTCTTACCCTAACTCCTGCATTGTGTGCTTTAATTCTGAGAAATAATCATGGGAAAGCCAAGAAGAAAACTCCTGTAAGTATTTTCCTTGATAAATTCAATAATCTATTTACAAAAGGAGCCGGAAAGTATGAAAAAATGCTGAATAAAACGGTGACCAAAAAAGTGGTTACATTACCGTTATTATTAGGATTTTGTATTTGTACATTCTTCCTGAGTAACTCATTGCCATCAGGGTTTATTCCGGCAGAAGACCAGGGGATGATTTATGCAATTATCCAGACACCTCCGGGATCTACTCTGGAAAGAACCAATCAAATTGCCAAGGAACTTTTAAGAGAATCTGAGGATATAGATGGGGTACAATCGGTTTCTTCGCTGGCAGGATACGAGATTTTAACTGAAGGTACCGGCTCGAATTCAGGAACTTGTTTAATTAACCTTAAAAGTTGGGAAGAACGTAAGGAATCGGCTGCGGAAATTATTGAAAAACTTGAAGAAAAGGCTAAAAATATTCCGGGAGCCAATATTGAATTTTTCCAGCCGCCATCCATTCCTGGATATGGTGCTGCAGGAGGATTTGAGTTACGTTTACTGGATAAAGCAGGAAGCGGGGATTACCATAAAATGGAACAGGTAAGCAATGACTTTGTTAAGGAATTGAAGAAACGTCCTGAACTGGGATCTGCATTTACATTTTATTCTGCCAGTTTCCCACAATATATGCTTAAAATAGATAACGATCTTGCGGAGCAAAAAGGGGTAACGATTGCAAAAGCAATGGATAATTTATCAACATTGATAGGTTCTAACTATGAGACCAGCTTTATCCGTTTCGATAGGCCTTACAAGGTTATTGTTCAGGCAGGTCCACAGTATCGCGCACTACCTACTGATCTTTTAAAATTATATGTTAAAAATGATAAGGATCAGATGGTGCCTTATTCGGATTTTATGCATCTTGAAAAAGTATATGGTTTGTCAGAGATTACAAGGCATAATATGTATAATTCTGCAGAGGTAAGTGGGACTCCTGCTCCTGGGTATAGTAGTGGGCAAGCCATTAAAGCCATTCAGGAAGTTGCGGATAAAACACTTCCAAGAGGCTTTGGTATAGACTGGGCCGGGATTTCCAAAGATGAAGTAAGCCGTGGAAATGAAGCTGTATTTATCTTTCTTGTGTGTTTAGGGTTTGTATACCTGATCCTTTCTGCACAATATGAGAGCTTTATTCTTCCATTACCGGTAATTTTATCTTTACCTACTGGTATTTTCGGGGCATTCTTATGCTTAAAACTTCTAGGATTAGAGAACAACATCTATGCACAGGTGGCTATGGTAATGCTTATCGGACTTTTGGGTAAGAATGCCGTATTGATTGTAGAGTTTGCCGTTCAGAAAAAAGCAGAAGAAGGAATTCCGGTTGCGAAAGCTGCCATAGAGGGAGCCGCCATTCGTTTCCGTCCTATCTTAATGACCTCCTTCGCCTTTGTTGCGGGATTGATTCCTTTGGTTATTGCAACAGGTCCTGGAGCTGTGGGGAATAGAACCATTGGTACAGCAGCAGCAGGAGGGATGTTGATAGGTACAGTCTTCGGGCTAATGATTATTCCGGGATTGTATTACATCTTTGGAACCATTGCTGAAAAGTCTAGACTGGCAAAATATGAAGAGGAAAATCCTTTAACAGAACAAACTGAACCTTATGAACATGATGGAAAATTCGAAGACTAAAAATATAATAGCAGCCATTGCCTTATCTCTTGTTTTAGCAAGTTGTAAGGCTCCAATGGCGACAGTCATACAAGACGAAGTTAAGACCAATATACCTCAAAACTTCAATCAGGAAGAGCAGCAGGATGCTAATAATAACAGTGGAACAACTCCTTGGAGACAGTTTTTTACGGATCCAAATCTGGTAAGTCTTATTGAAACGGCTTTAAAGAACAATCAGGAGTTGCTTATTACTCTTCAGGAAATTGAAATTGCCAAGAGTGGAGTGTTAGCCAAAAAAGGACGATTGAGCCCAACTGTTTCAGCGGGGATTGGTGCCGGAGTGAAAAAAGCAGGACGCTACACGAGTGAAGGAGCTGGGGATGCTACTACACAGATAGAACCAGGAAGAGAAATGCCAGATCCCCTAGGGAATTTTGAAGGAGGATTAATGGCCAATTGGGAGGTTGATATCTGGAAAAAACTGAGAACAGAAAAAGAATCAGCGGTTGCTCATTATCTTTCTACCGTAGAAGGTAAAAACTTCGTGTTGTCTAATCTTATTGAAGAAGTTGCAGATCATTATTATGAATTGTTGGCTCTTGATAATCAATTGGATATTATACAACAGTATATTAAGCTTCAGCAAAGGGCATTGGAAATTTCCAAGATTCAAAAAGAGGCTGCTGCAACAACAGAACTGGCGGTGAAGAAATTTGAAGCAGAGCTGGCAAAGTCAAAAGCATCAGAGTATACCATTCGTCAGGAGATTACAGAAAAGGAGAACGAGATCAATGCTTTATTGGGAAGGTATCCGCAACCGATTGTCAGAACCAAGGAGAATTTTATGTCTATTATTCCGCCAACAGTTTATACCGGGATTCCGTCGCAATTATTGGCGAATCGTCCGGATATTAAACAGGCAGAATTAGAATTAAAATCTTCAAAACTGGATGTGGAAGCAGCAAGAAAAGAGTTTTATCCTTCCCTGGAAATCTCTGCAACATTGGGACTGGAAGCATTCAAACCATCCTATTTAGTGAAAATGCCAGAGTCTATAGCTTATAATCTGGTTGGGGAGCTGGCAGGACCGCTTATTAATAAAAGTGCTATCAAGGCCAACTTCCAGACTGCGGACGCCAAACAGGTACAAGCGTTATATGAATATGACAAAACTATTCTGAATGCTTACCTGGATGTTGCCAATCTAATGTCGAAGATCAAAAATATAGATCAGTACTATCAATTAAAATCTCAGGAAACAAAAGCCCTGGATCAGTCTATTGATATTGCCAATCAATTGTTCAGAAACTCCAGAGCAGATTATCTTGAAGTTCTTTTGAATCAAAGAGATGCATTGGATGCCAAAATGGAACTTATAGAAGCCAAACAAAAGCAGCTAAGCACTGTGGTGGATATCTATAAGAGTCTGGGTGGCGGCTGGAAATAAAGAAATATCATAATTCAGTCAATAAACAGTTAATGTTTTGGGGTCAATTCTTTGGAGTTGGCCCTTTTTGTTGTTGTATAATATCTCTCCAACTTGAAAAACATAGTAAATAGATTGTGAATAAATTTTATTACAGGGTTGTATTTAGGTTGATGTTTTATGTTTGTAATTCAATAATTATAATTTTTTTATACCAAAAAATATAACACGACGAGTTTTGACGTTGGTCACAAATACTTTTGTATTGTAATAAAAATACAACAACTATGACCACATTTTTTCAAACACTAGATTGCTTCATCAAGAAGAAGAAATCACAAATTCTAAAACTTACCAACACATTAATTAACCAATTTTTAAAATCACATTGACGATGATAAGTGATGCTATTCACATTACAATACCAATGTATTTTATGTAACCAACCACACAAAAAAAATATGAAACAACACAAAAACACCAAATTTTTAACTATACAATGTACCTGCGTTTCTTGCAGAGATTACATTTAAATTTTGATAATAACACAATGAAGTTATTACAAAAACACACTTCAATGAATTCTAAAATTTGGAATTTATTGAGTCACACCAAATTTTTAATTTTTAATATTTAAAAAATATGTCAGTAAATATTAAATCACCCACTTCTTATTTTTTTACCGATTTATCCTTTATTCAATCTGCTAGTGATAAAGCTTTCGGTCCAATTAATAATAGTGTGAATGATTTTCAGATAACCACAACATTTGCACAGGCATTACCTGCCTATGCGGTAACAGGTGGAACTCTACTTTTTGCCCAATATGACGGTTCAACAGATAAAGTCAATATTCTACTTAAACCTAACAGAGATATTGGATTGGGAATTAAAATAAAATACTTCGTTTATCGTGGAATTAATGCAAGTGATTTGTTCAAAACCGTGAATGGAGCTCTTCTTGTAAATGATACAAGTTCATTGGAATTTTTAAAGCCGGCATTTAAATCTCACACAGAATGGTATGGAAGCAATTCTGTTTTTACAGCAGAAAAGGTGGGGTATATATCAAGTTCTTCCCCTGATTCATCTTCTGAAGTTATAAAGAAATTCTTTACTAAAGATAGCCGTAATCTAATAACTGTAGAAAAAGGAAATTTAATAGGAAATTTTTCGAGCGGTTTTGGAGGTTTTGAAATTGTATTGGATGATGGAGATTTTTCTCAGACAAATTCTGATACAGGATTAAATTTTGATTTAAAGTTTGCAACAGCAAATTCATGTGCATTGAAAGCAGATAATGATCATCCAGCTAACCTTAATATATTTGGAGGTAAAAAAAATGGCAATATCAGTGCTAAGATATTTCGTGAGAATGTTTATAAATTTATGGATCCTGCTGCTTTTTATGGTTCGCATGTTACCAATACACATGATGCACAAAATGCTGATGGTGGGAAAATTATATCAAAATCTGGAAGTACAGAATTAAATCATAAAACTCCCGAAGCAATATATAATAATATTGTCAAGAAATTTTTAAATAAAAATAAAGTTTATATTTATATAAAAAGTAACAGGGGTAGATCTTATAAGTTTTATAAGGTGTCTGATGCGGAAAGAGTATACTCAGAAAGCAGTAATACCGATACTTTCCAAGGTTATATAAGTAAATCGTTCTTAACGAAAGAATGGCCAATTATTATTAAAACATCATTAGATGAAAAGCTAGGAATAGATTTAGGAATACTTTCAAATAATTTAGCCAGTAGTAATTATAAGTTTGAGGAAGTAAAGATGAATGCTACCGATAAAATATCTGTCAGAGATGGAACATTGCTTAAAAACTTATATTGTTTTAAATTAATGTTATCTAGACTGGATGATGGAGGTACACTGCAAAATATTTCATGTTTGGTGAATATTTGTTATATTGAAGAACCTGGATTGAATAATTTTTTTGGGAATATTAATCTCAAATCAATTTATGATAAAGGAGATTTTTCAGATGCACAGGGATCTTTTGTTAATCATTTAAGACCTGTTATAATATCAGATAATAATAATATTGGAGTATATAATACAAAATTAGTATTGCATGGAGCTACAATATCTGCCAATTATCCTGATAATACTGATACTTTTGGAGATAATGAGCTTAGAACCTATATTTTATGTCCTCAAATCTCAACTGATGTTAAGACTAAGATTACTGCTAATGCTTTTACCGCAGGAAATTATGTCTCTAATAAAACGGAGTATTATAACAAAGTTTATAATGAGGGAGCTATTTGGAAAGGTATTATAGTAGATAATGGAGTTAATATAAAGAGCTTGGTTTATCATAGTAAAGATATCGATAATAATATGCCAATTTATAATTTAGGAATCACTCAGAATGAATATAGACTCTTGGAAAAAAAGGTTCAGGCTAAAGATGCCCATGCTACAAATTTATCTTTTTTACTAGTAGAGGATTCTCTTACTTCAGAATATCTTAAATACAAACTTAGGGTACAATTTGATAAAAAAGATGGAACCCTTGGTGTAATTGACGATTTGACAGCAGTTGAAGAAATCTATGTCTATACCGTAGATAGTCGATTTTTCTTTACTAAAAATTATTCTGAAAAAATTAGTTCCAGTTTATGTGAAGAATTTGGACAAGCATCAGTGGAATTTAGACCTTATGAATACTGGAATGGAGAGTGTGGAATAGACTGGTTTAGGAGAGGAGCTTCAACATGGCCTGTAGGATCAGCTCCTAAAATTTTTGATACAGCATTTTCTGAAATTACAGGATCTATGCCAACACAAACAGATGGAAATGATTTTAGCGAGCCTTTTGTTTTAGATTATAGAATATTATCCAGATTAAAGAATGAATACGGAGTTTATCCGAAGACTTGGTCATTAAAAAATGAGAGAGAATGCTTTGGAA
The DNA here is from genome assembly GCF_003020585.1 of Chryseobacterium aurantiacum. Lineage (GTDB taxonomy): Bacteria > Bacteroidota > Bacteroidia > Flavobacteriales > Weeksellaceae > Chryseobacterium > Chryseobacterium aurantiacum. The sequence continues at coordinate 164,122 of NZ_PXUE01000004.1, read as the reverse complement.
CATGGTTAAGTCTAAATAAAGGACAGACTACAACATTAAATCTTAGAGTATGGGTGAAGTCGGTTGTTGGGCAATTAAGATTAAGATTTCCTAAAAAATATTTTAAAATTAATAACAGTGTAGGAACTCCGGATCCTTCAGATTCTAATTATAGTTTTTATAATTTTACTGTAGGTCAGAAAGCAGTAACTGCATCTGAGCCTAATCTCTTTGAACTGGAAATTACTTGCTTGGAGGAATTTCCTACAACACAAGTTATTGAAGCGTTGGCAGACGGTAAATTGGCAGGAATTTTAAAAGCTTTTCCAAATGCGAAGAAACCTAAACTGAATGTTTTATTGATTCCTGTAAAAATAGCATTGAAAGACTCATCAATCAAAGGATATAAAGAAACTTCATCTGAAATAACTTTAATACCTACTCAAAAGAAAAATTTAATTCAATGGTTGGCACAATCCCAAATAAAAGTAAATGTTGAAATGTTTAATGAATTGGATCCTCCTCTTACAGGAGACAATTTCCGTGAATTAGATGTCACAACAGATACTTATTTTACCAATACATATGTAGAAGGTACAACAGGATCAGATAGTTATATAAAAGCATATGTCAAAAATAGTAATATAGCTTTTAAGTCTGTTAAAGATTATTTGTTTGATAAATTACCTAATAAATATAAAAGTGCTAAATATGGAAACTATATGAAAGTATTTTTAATAGATTTACAGGGATTTGACATGGTTGATTTAACAACTAAAGGGACTCTGCTGGGTGGTTTTTCTAACGGACTTGGAACTCCGGTGGTTACTTTTAATATTGATCTTTTTAATAGTTCAATTCCACATGAGGTATATCATTCTTTAGGAATTGCTCATACTTTTAATAGGCTTGATAAAAACTCACTATTTACATTTAAAGGTAAGACTACAGATAACTTAATGGATTACTCACACATGGATAATAAAACTAAAGAATCCACATATCATTGGCAATGGCTCATTGCTAGAAATGCATTTGATGACTACTTTTTTTAACCCAATTCCTGATATTTATTAATTATGTATAAAGTTATTTTATTTTTTGCTGTTTTCACGTTATTTACATTAAATAATGCTCAAGAAAAAAAAGAAAATTCAGAAGTAAAGTTTAAAAACTTGAAAGCTCCTGTAATTACCAAAGAAAATCTGAAAATTCCAAAGTATAGTACTTTACTTATCCAAGCAAAGTCTAAAAAAAAATCGGATAAAAAGATTCATATTGATGGTTGTTCAGCAGAACTTAATAAATGTTTTGTATCAGAGAGTAGTAAGAATAATACTGAAAGAACTTCCTATGAGTTTCTAGATAATAAAATGTTCTTAATACTTAAAGGTCTTAAAGATACACAAGTCTATAAACGAAAAGCAAAAAATACTGGATCTACTCAGGAGTTTTCCAATTATATTACTTCCCAAATTAACTTTTATGATAATGGCAACTTACATACAATTATGCATTTTGGATATGGAATAAAAGCTGCAGGCTATCCTATTGGAACATGGTATGCCTATTCTAAAGATGGAGTACTTATACAGGAAATAGATCATGATAAACATTTTAAGATGAACTTTTATGATATTCTCGAAATAGCAGATAAGTATGGTTCTCCATATATAGGCATCGACCGAGCTTTTAATCAGGCTGTTTCTTATTGGTATATTCTATTGCTTCCATACCCTGAAGATAGAAATGCTAAAACCAGAAAAATCCTTGTCGATGATAAAGCAGGTCAAATAATCTATGATATTGACGAAAAGGATTCCCATTATATCAAGGATAAAGAATACGATAAGTTACCATTAGAAGAATCTTCCAAAGAGTGGTTGCGTAATAGCGACAAATACCAAATTCCAGATAACGAATTATACAAATTATTTAGAACATAAATTAGGAATACTAATTTAAATTTTATGCCAAATACACAATTATTACCCTATTATCCAAAGCTCTCTAATTTAATGACTTTGGATAGTATACCCTCATCCCTTGATTTTGTGAAAAATATCTCACAACAAGCGTTCGATAGGGTTTATTACAACAATCTCCAATCAAGTGTCAGCCCTCTGGGAGACAGCGCTTTTTATAGCTTGGATATTGTAACGAAAAGCAGAATCGATTTTGATCTCATATACGGGATGAAATTCGTACTCAATAAAGATCAACTAAATAACTCAATTTCATCATTTCCAGTAACGGTTCAATATAATTGGCCAGTTCTAGGATATATTTCACAATTTGATTTAAATAACTTTTCTTTTTCTCCAAAGGAAATGTTCAAAATAGCTTTAATAAGCCTTAACCTTACGGAAGAAAAAGTTATAAGAAATGTCATTAATATATTTGTAAATACCGATGGAGACCCAATTAATAAATTTGTTGATGATGTAAATGCTGAATTATCGGGCTTAATTACAACTCCAATTCCTTACCCTACATCGGATAATAGAATTAAAGAACTGATAAAGTCTATCAATACAGCATATGGAGAGGGAGCAGCTTTAGCAGCCTTTGCAACCTATATTGTAAGTAATATAAATACTTTTGATCCCAAAGAAAGACTAAAATTATTCTTTAAGAATATTTTACCACAGGATATTGATGAGTATATCAGAGAGATCATTACTCCTAGTGCAAAGATTACTCTAGAAACATCCGCATCCATCGAGTTTCCTAGGAATATTCTAAAACCTTGGACTAAGAATAGCAATGATGAACTCATACCGGACCCAGCTCTGGATGCTAAAACCTATTTCAACTTTGCAAAAGCAGTGCTTTATGCAGATACCGCTTCAGGAATTGGATATGATCTGGATATTGCAGGAACCTTAGATCCTACCTACTCAGAAATTGGGAATACAGGATTATTGGTTCAGCTGGACAGACTGAAGCTGGATTTAAGTAAAACAAAAAATATCCCTGAAGCAGATGCTTATGGATATTCCCCGGACTTTACAGGAGTGTATGCAAGAGCAGTATCTGTAACGTTCCCACCAAAATGGTTCTATAATGAGACTAATCCACCGAGCAGTTCAAGTGCTACATTAAGACTAGGTGGCTATGACATGCTTATAGGAACAGGAGGGGTTTCCGGAACTATTATGCTGGAGTCCGTTCCTGTAGCTCATCAGGGAGGAAATTTTGAATACTACAACGACAAGTTTGCATTCAATTATCCGGTATCATTATATAAGAAAAACTCAACTACAGGAGAAATTGGTTTAGTAACAGCTAATGATTATTCAGAACTGAAAACCATTTTACAAGGCTTAAAGGCAGTTTCAGATGAACCATTTGCATTTAAGTTTCCACTTTCTTTGACACCTCTGGCACAGGCTGATCCAATTGTTTTTAATAACGGGGCCAATTACCAAAATTATTTATCCACTTTAAATGGTAATAATGCCATGATGTGGAAAAGATTAGGTGGGAAAAATGGATTCCAGGTAGGCTTCAAATCGTTTGATGTTACCTTGAATAAAAATTCAGTGGTTTCATCCAATATTAAAGGAGGTTTGATTATCCCTAAATTCACCTATCCTACAGATATGCCTGTTGTTGGCGGACAGCCAGTTCAGCTTGAAGTGGCAGGTCATCTTGAGGCCGACGGAGATTTTCGTCTAACTGCCGCTGCCGCTCCACCTTTCCCTGTACAGCTAGGGAATGTTATGAAGCTGCATTTAAGCTCTGTTGAACTCGGAAAAGAGGACAATAAGTTTTATATTGGAGCAGCTGCAGATATTGAATTCCTGGGAACTTTTGGCGAGTTGCTAAAAGGACAAAAACTAAGTATTTCCGCATTAAGGATCTACAGTGACGGTCATATTGATTTCCGTGTAAACGGAGGAAATATGATTCTTCCAAAACCTATTAAAATTCCACTTGGACCTACGGAAATTTCAGTTACTGCAATTCACTTTGGTTCTCATGAAAGAGAAAGAAAAGGAGTGATGCGTAAATACAACTACTTCGGATTTGACGGAGGAGTAAGTATCGGGGTAGCAGGAATTGATGCCCGTGGAGACGGAATTAAATATTACTATACAACTGATAATGATAGCAATGATCCTCAAAAAGATCCGGATTCATACCTTCATATTCAGACGATTCATATCGATATGGTTATTCCGGCTAACTCAAGTGATCCGAATGTGGCGATCAAAGGATGGCTGTCTATTCCGGAACCGGGAGCATTCCAGGAGTATAAAGGTGGAGTAAGCCTTAAAGTTAAAAACCCTAGAATTGCAGGAGGTGTAAACATGCGTTTAGCGCCGAAGTATCCTGCATTCCTGATTGATGCCAATATTGAACTTCCGAACCCAATTGCCTTAGGACCGGTGTCCATCTACGGATTCCGTGGCTTATTAGGATATCGTTATGTTGCCGAAAAAGCAGCCATTAATATGACTTCTCAAAATACCTGGTACGAATACTATACAGCTCCGGAAAGGGGAGTAGGTGTTGAGAAATTCAGTGGTCCGGATAAAACGGAGAAATACAATTTCCCATTCTCTTTAGGAGTCGGAGCATTGCTTGGAGATACCATGGCCAACGGAAATATTATTTCTGCCAATGCCATGTTATTACTGTCACTTCCATCCATGGTAATGGTGGATGCGAGAATGAAGCTTCTGGCGAAAAGAGTTAATTTTCAAGATGATCCGCCATTCTTTGCATTCTTCATTTTTGGGGATAATTCATTAGAATTTGGATTTGGTGCAGACTATAAGTTCCCTGAAAGTTCAGGAGATATTATTAAGCTGTATGCAGAAATTCAGGCAGGTTTCTTCTTTAATAATCCATCGGCTTGGTATATTAACTTCGGTACACAGCAAAAGCCAATTCAGGCCAAAATATTAAAGGATCTGTTTACTTTGAAAGCATTTCTAATGATTTCCGGAAAAGGAATTCAGGCCGGTGCAAGAGGAGAGTTTAGATTTGATAGAAAATTTGGACCTGTCAGTATCTTTGTTCTTGCCTATCTGGAACTAGGAGGTAAAGTCAGCTTCCAGAAACCTCAGATGGGAGCTTATTTTGAAGCCGGATTAGTCATTGATATCAACGTGAAGATCTTCCGTATCTATGCAGCGGTATCTATTCTTCTCGCGGTAGAGTCTCCGAAACCGTTCCTGATCTATGGAGCATTTACGGTCGCGTTTAAATTAAAAATCCTATTCTTTAAGATCAGTTTCTCTGCAAAACTGGAACTGAAGTGGGAATTCAATAAGGAAGTAGACAGAACTCCGGTGAAGCCGTTTACAGAAATTCCTGGCCAGGAAGATAGCCTGGTGAAAGGAATCAGTATGTTAACCAATGAAACATTTGATCTTCAGAGAACAAGTACTACAATATATCCTGACGTTTCTACGATTACGAAAGTAGTCCCTCTTGATACCTATATTGATATTAAGACAACAAAAGGATTACTTCCGGTAGCTGCTACCAGTGATATTATTGGAGGATTTACAAATCCTGCCGCGAACTCTACGGATATGATTCCGCCAGATAAGGTAATGAAAGGCTTGGAACTAAGACAGGTAAAACACCAGTATACATTGGAAGCCATTGAAATTATGGCGAATGATGGAGAGTCTGGCTGGAAGAAATATGATCCGTTCAAAGCAATGGAACCGAATAATGGAGAATTGAATAACCTTAAGGTTGGGCAATGGCAGAAAAAAGATAATCAGTACAATGCGATCAGATTATTGGGTATGACTCCATTCTCTTATACAGAGCAGGGAAATGCCGGCTGGTTTATTCCTGAACAATACGGAATCATGCCGTCTACATTATTCTGCCAGGGACAGAATATCCAAGATTCAACGTCTGATTTCCTGGAAAAACCATTGAATACATTGTATTATGCTTCTTCATCCAATTTCTTCCAAAGTGAAGGGGCTTCTTACCAAATTGCAGGAGATGTACTGTATACGGTAGATGCCAATGGAAATCCTGTTATGCAGGGCGATCATGCACAAGTTTCAGATGAAGCAAACAATCATGGTTTTGCACAATCATTATTGTTTAAAAATCATTCTCCGCTTACGATCATGCTGCCTAATCCGGCTGCCAAGGTCAAGCTGAAATTGAGTACATACAGCACAGGGGTAACCGTGTCTTATTACAGTCCTTTGATTGATTTAACCAATACACAGTCTTTTGTACAATATGATGTTCAGCAGAAATATTATTCAAAACAGGATCTTGAGGCTCCAATCTCACCTTCATCTATTCCGGCGGGCGGAATTACGAAAATTGTAATCACTCCTGACTCGGTGGATAACGATGAGGTTAATCTTATTCTGCAACAGATGGCAGAACTTATGAATGAAGGGTACCAAATAGCTCTACAACAAGGAGGTGTAGTAGGTACAGTATATCCAAGCAATTCTGAGTTATATACAGAGCTAGAAAGAAAACTGGAAAAACTTCAGTCCAGAGGTTGCGAAGGGGTTGCAAAGGAAAAGTATGAGGCTGTTTGCTCGTTGTATCCTAAGATGGTTGAAATGTATAATAATTATTTCTTCACATCATTTGATAGAAGAGGTGGAAGTATACTTTTAGATGTAGACTTTATCAGAAGAAATCTTGATGCAGGCATTTATCAGTCAATATTGGAAACATTAAGAGGTAGCTGGGTTCCAACTCTGGCATATGAACTTAATGTTGAGCAGTACGGAGCATTGTTAGAAGATCTTATAGGTAGCATGAATGTAAATAATCCTGACGAACAGGTAGTTATTGGTTATTTTGATCGTTTAAAAGACAAGCTGAAGCAGATTAATAACCTATTGCTGCACATGAACCCGTGCGAAGATTCTGTATTATGTAATCTGAGCGCCTATCTTTCACAGAAAGAATTCGGAATATTTAATGATAAGCCACCTCGTAATGAAACTCCTTTGTATACAGCTTATAGAGAATTTATTAGTAATAATCCTTCTTATGAGTATCTGAATAAAATTTTAGAGAGACAGATCAATACAATTGTAGCCATTAGGTTTATGGGATGGTCAGGGTATGCCATGTATGGTGGAGATTTCGATACTGCATGTGAAGACATGATCTCCATTTTGAGAAATCTTGGAAACTGTGCCAGTCAGAAGAAATGTTTCACACTATTCCATGAAGTAAGTTGGTTATCTGTGGAGGATTATTCCTACAACGTACATATTCCTACTCTGGCAGCTGTTACAACGGAAACACAAGCCGCTGTAAATGCAATTACAAGATCTATTCAGCCAGTATGGAGACCAGATACAGGATACTATGTGAAGTTTACATTAAAGGATACCGTAGATAATGGACAAGCTCCGTCGGAAACACTAAGCTATGCCTATGCATTCCGTACAGCAGGACCTTTAGGGTTCTTCCACTTAGATAAGGATGCTACCTATGGCGAGATTAAGATTAAAGACTCTACCAATGTTATAGAAGATACCATCGGAAGAATCCGTGATAAAAACGGAAATCTGCTTCCGGTTGTTCCGGGAGAAGAACTTACTCCACATCCGGACTTATATCCTCATACATCATTGAGACCTTATATAGATTATGAACGTTCTTATCCAAATGCAGATGGAAATATCGTAAGTGCAAAACCATTATTTTACAATGATGAAACAACGAAAGTATCGATGTACTTTACATCAAGCTATGTTTCTAAATTGATGGACGGGTGGGATGAATATCAGAATATGAAAAAATTGGGAGGCTCTATGAAGATCCTTATCAAGGACCCTGTAGAAGATATTACCATTGTGAATCCACCAAGACTGTTTTCTGATGAAACCACAGTAATAACGAATCCTACTAATATCGCCCAGACTATTGAAAATTGGGCAGTAGATCCGAATCCGGCAATTCCACCAGTAATGCAGCAATATTTTAGTATGTTGAATAATGGACAAAACTGTACAGGAGTTGTTAATATGGAACCTCCGAAATCTATCTACCGTACCATTAAGTTTAAAGGTCTTAAACCTCAAAAGCTTTATACAGCGCAGGTTATGAACTTCTATTGGGGAAGAAATAAAAACGTAGATGTTACCAATATGACCGAGGATATTAAACAGAAATATGCGAAAGAAGTTCACAAATTTGTATTCCAGACTTCCCGTTATGCTGACTTTAAAGAGCAGGTTAACAGTTGCTTCATTAAGTATAAAGATGCAAATGGTGCTGAGCAGACAAAACAAGCAATTTATAGCATTGGAAAAGCTTTAACGTCAGAAAAGCTTAAGGCTGCCTGGGCAATTGTTCAAGCAGATCCAAAGAAAATCTGTGACAATCCTTTAAGTCAATCTATTGCAATGCAGTATCAGCATCCGTTTGACAGAATCGTTCAGGGATTATTTGGAATTACTCCACAGGAAGATGCACCTACTACAGAGTTCAATAAAATTATTGATACTACAACAGGAAATGTAGTGGCTATTCTTGTCAGAAACCCAGAGCCATTCAACCACCCTAGAATTCCTATTGAGGCTGTTAGCAGAAATGTAGCTTTAAATCTGGACGGAATGCTTGAAGTTCTTAAAGAAAAAGGTCCAGGATTGAAACCTGAAAGAGATATGAGCTATTCAATGATCTATTCAAAAGATTATTCACAGGTTCTTATCATGAATGCAGAACAGCATATTGCAGAAACAAATATGATGTTCCAGTTTATCTATAAAACATGGAATGGTGGCGAGTACAAGCTAGCAGATAAAATTAAAGTAGAAAATATCAAAATAAACTAATAGAAATGTCTTTCAATATAAATAATAAAAAAGCATCTTCAGGAATTCTTCCTGTTACTAACCCTCTTTTACAATCCAACTGCCTGTATTTACAGGCGGCTGGGTCCAAAGGAGAAGAAAGTACACAAGGTATTCACCTAAGATGGACCCTAAAAGGGCCGTTAGCAGAACATTTACCAAAAGGAGACCACTATGGAGGTCAACCCAAGGGATTTAATAAACAAAACGATTTCGTCCATGTTTATAGAACCAGATACGAGCCTCAGGTAAGAGAACTTAATCTTACGAATCAGCCAACCACGGTTATTGATTCCGAAGGATTGTGGTTATATGGTAATAGTGAAGACGGAATGTTCCGTGTATACTTCAGAAACAAAAACAAATATAATGAGGTAAGAAACCAAACAGATCCTTTTTCAAATCCTATGGGATTTCTAGAGCAGTATGGAAGCAACCTTATTGAGGTAGAGTCCAATAAAAAACTGTTTTTTGCAACACAGCTTACATCCAGTAACAATGGATTTGCCAAAACAGAAGTTCTTTCCGTAGAAACCAACCTTTCGGGGCTTTCTAAAAATGTAACTTTCAGAAGAAGTATCTCAAATTTTTCACAAAAAATCTTTGCTGAAAACGGAAGAAGTATTCGTTTTATTCCAACAGGAACAATTATTACTAAGGTTAATTTTGAGTTTTATGAAGATATTATTTTTAAAAGAAACTGGGAAGGAATCGGAAAATTTGGACTTTCTGTAGATGAGGGAGAGGTTTTGCGCAGGCTTGAACCTAATCCGGATAGACCCGTTCATGCGGTCTGGGCCAGATACAACGATGATGAATTTGTAAACCTCAGAAACTATGAAACAAAATGGGGATATATGCCACAGCAGGAAAATACCATCAGGGATTCTGTTAAAAGGTATTTAGAGCTTAGTGATAAACCGGATAATCCTTTAGCTATTGATCATTATTATTCAACTGATAACCCTGATGATTCAACCCCTTTGGAATTCTCCCATTTCAATAACCTTCAGATGGCAGGGTTAGACTATCATGTCGCAAGAATGCTTGGGCTAGGACATTTGGATTTAAGAGACGAAGTTTATGATGGAAGTCAGTACCTATATGTAGCTCACTATGAAACGCTTGTAGACTTTCATACAGGAGAGCCATCTACTAAAATTGATCACCTTTCAATGTCTTTGCCAACTTCCTTAGAAGATCAGCGTCTGTCTCTTCCGGTTCGTTTAAAACCACCGGTTCCGGGAATGGTTTCAGCAGATCCTACAGCAGGAACTACAATGAGCGGCCTTACCGATGCAGATGGATATACCCATGACGGCACAGGAAGATATTTAAGCTTGATGATTGAAGAGCTGACTCCGGATGAACCCGCCAATAGCCCGTTTTATTATACAACTCAAGAGTTTGACATGTCCACGTTCACTTATCCCGTATCCGTAGGAATTGAATATAAAACTAAAGGAGATACCAAATGGAGCAATCCTGAATTACCAAATGATCCTAACTTCCTGAACGTATATTCAAATGGAGATGAAGCACACAACGAAACGGTAGCCATTGCTCTTCCGGATTTTGGAAACCCTGCATTTGTACATAAAGAAACAAAATCAGGAATCCATGTGTATGGTTCTTATGGTGTTAACTGGTTCTCAAGAGCCCAGTCTTCACCTATAACCCAGCAGATAGAATCAAAAATTAAGCCTGCCAATACACTACTGCCACCATCCAGCATCAGTGCATTCCTAATACAGGAAGAGCTGCCGATATTGCTTACTTCACAGAATGAGCAGGATATGTATAACCTAAATCCGGCTACCGATAAGACTTTGGTAAGACTTACAATGGAGTATGATGCTTCACAGGATATGATTTCCTACCAAAAGGCTATTAACGGAGTAGAACTATCTACCTTTAATCCTTTGCCGGATAACGAAGAGTTGTTTGCAGATAAAATAGAAGTATTCTACCGTCCTGAAGCATTAAAACAGGTTTTTGGAATGATTGATACGGTAACGGATCTGCCAGGGAATCCTCTGATTTCTGTAATTAAAACCAAAGCTTTACCATTAGCCAGTGCAGGATTAGTAGATCCTGGAGTTATCCAGACTGTGACCCCAACGATTCCCGGGCCAGCTTTTCCTAATTATATTGGAGGAATCTTTACCGTAGGAACAGATGATTATGTTATCCATAATATTGTGCCAGGTTCAAGTCCGGACTTTCCGATTTTTCATATTCTGAAAATGCAGATTGGAAACGCATTCGGACAAAATACCCCGATTCCTTTTGATCCTGCGAACTTTTTAGTGCCAAGTGCCAATGTATCTTTCATGGTAGCAGAGAATATGCAGAATACAAGTTCGTGGGGAGCAGTAAATCCTCATTCTCTTAAAATTCAAATCGGAGATAACTGGCCTATTCATACAGAAGAAGTTACCATTGAATCAGGACAGGCACCGGATATTACCTACAATACATACTATAGAAAATTTAGAGGTATTAAGAAGAATGCAACCATCACAAGAGTTAACGAACCAGGCGTTGCATTCACAGGATTATATGAATTTAATTTCTCAGGATATACCTTGAATAAGCATCCTCAATTTTCTGATATTCCTGGTAAAGACAGTGTACAATGGTATAGAGGAAGTATACGTGTTTCTGCAGCAGGACAACAGGGAGCCGAGAAAAGAATACTTAAAGTAATTCGTATAGATAATATCGGAAGCGGTGATTTAAGAGTGTTTGCTTTGGATGAATCCCATAGTGATACCAATCCTCTGCAGCCCGATGTGCCAAGAACAGAAGAAGTGAATTTCTATCCGGGGTACAGAGCTTATCTTCACTACAATGCACCATGTCGTCTTACCAAGGATCATGTGATTCCTCAAGACCCGGATGTGTTAGAGAAATACAGCATTTTCGGAGCCAGAGCCATAGACAACACCTATGTAGGATATAATTCGAGAATTTCTATTCCAACCATGATGTTTGGAAGAAGAATTGAAGCTCCTGCAACTCCACAGGCACCTTTGGGATCTAAGTATGCCACCAGACCAGATTATTTCGGACGTTCATCATACGCCTTTACAACGCAGTTTAATCACAGGCCGTTCAGTGTAATGTATCTTCGTAGTAACGACGATATTTTATTGAGTTCATTGTATAATTATACCGCTGATAATCAGGTTCCGGCTGAGAGTTCTATAGAATTTATCAGAGAAAAAAATAACGATGAATTCTTTAATTCCAGACTTCTGGAGTTGGCAAATGCAGAATATGACGATTCTACAAAGCTCTTTAAAAAGCATAACGGATTTGGATTCCCGCTTCCGAATAATGAAGATTTATTCAAGAATATTAACCTGTTTATTAAAGACCACAATAAACATTTTCAGGAGAATATCAGTCCTGTAGCTCCGTCTCAGATGACTAGCCTGGATCATGAAATCATTCCGAAACATCCAAGTGGAAAATATGGTAGAGTAACATTCTATGATTTTATTAAGCAAACCATTCAGAATTCATATGTGCCATTAACGGAAATTCCAATTCTGTACCAGCATATTAAAGGAGGAGACTATCAGCCTATTCCAAAAGCACAGGTAATCAGGGCCAAAAACGGGGCATATCTTAACCCTGCCTCTCCGGATTTTGATATGGCACCAATGATGAAAGTGGTAGGAAATAATAAAACAACGTTTGTAGATTTTACATTAGATGGCGCCTCTACAAGTGTTTATTTCTACTCTGTAAAAGAAGTCAATGCACAACTTGTACAGGGAGAGATGAGTACAGCGGTAGGACCTATAAAAATGGTCAATTCATTCCCTCTAAAAACACCGGAGATCAAAAGTGTGATTCCTGTTTTAGAAGATAAAGAATTAGGTATTTTACCTAAAATGCAGATAACGATCAATTCTTATAAAAAGATATATAACGTTAAGAAAGCAAAGCTTTATCGTGCCCTTACCATGCAGGACGCTGTTTCTGTAAGAACTATGAAGCTTGTAAAAGAGCTGGATTTGGAAACCGCAGGTGTTTTGAATGATAAAATCTGGACATTAGAAGACGATTTTGAAGATTTGATTCAATTTCCGTTCAGTGATCCATTGTATTATCGTGTAACCGTGGAGGCAGAAGTAGAATATGCAGAAGCAAACTATACAGGAAATCCGCAATCTGATGTTGTTGTAACAGAATATGCTCCTTCAGAGGCATCGAAAATTATGATTACAACCATTACGGAAAATGTATTGCCAAATTCTCCAATAATAATGTTCTCAGGAATTCCTGGTAGACAAGGATACACTAATGTAACATTTACATGGAGTAAAATGGCCTATAAAGCAAAATACCATGTTTATAAAATGTCTGGCCAAGGAAACTGGAAGAAGATAAAAACGTTGGAAAATATTAATACCCCAACAAAAGAAGTTATTAAACTAGCATTGAAAGATACTGATTTGGGAACTGGAACTCTTCTTTATAATGGACTTGATAGAACTGCACTATCTCATCACTTTAAAATAGTTACTGAAAATACAGCAGGAATGTTGAGCCAAGATGAAAATATTTTAACCGTCAACAGAGGCTTTTAATTGTATTTAAAATATAAATTAAACCAAAAACATCTACCTATCAGGTAGTGATAACAGGGAGTACCATTGGGTACTCTCTGTTTTATTTTTACTAGCTCAGGAAAAGAATATTTTATTTCTTTAACTTTGTAGTTTACAGTGACTAAAAACATTTTAGATAGGTTTGCAGTCCTTGGAGCTTATATCAATAATCAAAATAAATTGTATGTCAATTACAAATGAAGATCAGTTAATCGGAATGCAGAAAGTAAGTGAAGCCGTTGCTTATACCCTGAGAGAGATGACAAAGTATGCCCAACCCGGTATGACAACAAAGGATCTTGACGAATATGGAGAGAAAATACTGGCAGATCTTGGAGCCAAATCAGCTCCGTATCTCACCTATGGATTTCCGGGATGGACCTGCATAAGCGTAGATAATGAATTTTGCCATGGCATTCCTACAGATCAACGGGTATTAAAAGAAGGAGATCTGATTAATATAGATGTTTCTGCAGAACTGGACGGATACTGGGCCGATAATGGCGGTTCATTTATCATTGGAAAAGATATTCATCAACATCAAAAACTGGTGGATGCCTCTAAAGATATTTTACAAAAAGCAATTGATAACATCAAAGGAGGTGTGAAGATCGCTGACATTGGATTTCTCATGGAAACCGAAGCCAGGAAAAGAGGTTTTAAAGTCATTAAAAATCTTGCAGGGCATGGAGTAGGGAAAAGCTTACATGAACAACCCGACGAATTGCTGAATTACAAAAATCGTTTTGATTCAAGACGCTTCAAGAAAAATTCTGTAGTAGCCATTGAGACATTTATTTCCACTTCCTCAAATCTTGCCGTAGAGCTTAAAGATGGATGGACAATGGTAGGAAATAAAGGCGGTTATATGGCTCAACATGAGCATACAATTGTAGTTACAGACGGAAAACCAATCATTCTGACCCAAATGAATGAAATATTGAATTAATATCTTGCTGATTTAAATAAATACAATCCCTTTCTAAAGCTAGAAAGGGATTATTTGTTTGCATTAAAATAACTTAGAGAATCAACAGATTTTTTAATGGGACATATCATTGAAAAGCCCTGTTTTAAAATTGTTAAAGACCAAATACTTTACTATATTTATACAATCAAACCACCTCACAAAACTTCTCTGCTATGAAAAAAGTTCTTTTAGCCATTTTGGGTATTCTCATTATTCTTGCTGCCATACTCCTGATCAAGACTTATACTTATCCTTTTAAAAAAAATACATCCGGAACCGGTGAAGGGTGGAAGCCTGTGAAAAATGACTCAGCAGTAATGCGCTTTTCAGGAGGAATTAAAATTCCAACAGTTTCTACAGGAAGTTTGGGAGAATTTAATTATGCTCCTTTTGGGCAGTTTAAAGAATATTTAAAAAATTCTTATCCATTGGTGTATCAGCATACAGAATATGTTGAAGTGAATCAGTATGGTTTGGTATACAGACTCAAGGGAAGCAATTCGAAACTTGAACCTATTTTATTTCTGTCCCACATGGATGTCGTTCCTCCGGGAAATGCCGATATAAAAAATAATGAAGAAAATGTTTTCAGACCAGATGACAAACCATCAGAACCAGTTGCCAAAGTTGCTGAGGATTGGGATTATGCCCCTTTTTCAGGAGCGGTTGCCAACGGAAGAATCTATGGTAGAGGAGCTATAGACATGAAAGGAATGCTTTTTTCCTTAATGGAATCCATGAATAATTTGATTAAAAATAAACAAATACCGCAACGTGACATTTACCTGGCTTTTGGTTTTGATGAAGAAGTAGGCGGCCAAAAAGGAGCCATACAGATTGCAGATTATTTTAAGAAAAAAGGACTGAAATTTGATGCAGTATATGATGAGGGCGGATTAATCATGAGAAAAGGAAACGTAGCTGGTGTAGATGCAGACGTAGCTGTAGTAGGGTGTGCCGAAAAAGGATTTCTTTCCGCCAAAATAAAGGTAAAGGGACTTGGAGGGCATTCCTCTATGCCTCCAATGGAAAGTGCCATTGGAAAAGCAGCTGTGATTATGCAGCGGCTGGAAGATGATCAGATGAAACCTGTTATCACTCCATTAATCAAAGAGTTTTTTAATAACATCGGAGGAACTATGCCATTTACAACGAGGTTGGCATTGGCTAATCAATGGCTTTTAAAGCCGGTACTGATCTCACAGCTCACCAAAAATAATACGACCAATGCGTTGGTAAGAACCACCACAGCTTTAACGATGATGAAAGGCAGTGACGGAACCAATGTACTCTCTCCTGAGGTTGAATTTGTCGTTAACTTCAGGCTTTTGCCGGGAAATACGGTAAAAGATGTTCGGGAGCATATTGCAAAGGCAACCAAAGGCTTTGACGTAGAAGTAGAAGAGATTGATAATACAAGAGAAGCCTCTTCAGTATCACCTACCAATACGAAGGCATTCAAATTAATAGAAGCAGGGGTGAAAGAAATTTATCCGGGAGCCATTGTATCTCCTTACCTTACAATGGCCGGTACAGATGCCGGTAAATATGAAATTGTAAGTAAAAATGTTTATAGATTTATGCCTATTAAAATCAACAGCCCCGAGCAGCAAAGTATTCACAGTACCAACGAATATCTCAGCATAGAAAACTATCTGAAGATGATCCATTATTTTGAGTATCTGATGAAAAATTACGACAAATAATCGTTAAACGTTCAATCATTTTCAATCTGAAAATCTGTTTCCTAAAGTCAGAAATCTTGATTTTAGGAAACAGATTTTTGTTTTTGCTGTCCCTCTCTTGATTCTACATTATATTTAAAAAGAAAATATATTGCGTCAAGTTTTGTCGCATTACCGTAATAGCTTTGTCATATCAAAATTACAGAGCTATGGAATTGCCATTTTACTTAAACTTTAAAGACTTTGAAAGACATTATTATGATAACCTTGAAAAATGGTTTGAAGAATATTATAATACAAATGAAACAGACTATTTGAAAGCTCTCGTAGCTTTATATAGCCCTTACCTTTATTACAATTTTACAGAAAATAAACTAAAGGCAGATGCTTTCATTGAAATTAAAGACTGCTTTTTTCCTTATCATGAAAGAATTGGCATCTCTTTCTGTACCGATTGTGAAAAAGGAAATTCCTCTAAAAAAGCATTGAACCAGATATTTGAATTTAAAAATATTTCGATGATGGAATATGCACAGCACATTCTGGATAAAGTCAATAAGTATTGTTCCAAAAATCATAATGCTTTAAACGGAAATAAAAATATTCTGGATTATATCAATGATCATAATATTGTTACCTCCGTAGATGGGGTAGGATATTGTATCAGCTACAATCGTCATCAGAAAGTAATTCCGTTTTTGAAAGCTTATCTGCCGTATTATGGGCAGACTGTGAATATGGAGACCTACAAGGATTTTATTTTTTCCATTGTTAATATTGCTGAGTTTATTGATCAGAAATTGAAGACAGTACGCGCATTTGAACATTCTATTCACCATCAGTCACGAGCCGAAGCCAATTTCAAGGTACAGATGAGCCACCAGTTCCTTAGCCTATGTAATTAAAATTTTACACCAAACATTCATACTTAATTATATTGTGGAAAATCTCGTATTTTCCAAGCAAAAATCCCGATCAGTAATGGCCGGGATTTTTATTTTTATTGAATGCTTATTTTTTATAAGGTATATTCCAGATCAGATCAGCCGCCAGATAATGCACTCCACCTTTGTGAATACTTGTACTACCCCGAATCAAATCATCCATATATCCAATATCTACGGTAAAAGGAGAATGGGGGATATTAAACATATAATAAGCAGAAAGACGCATTTCCCGATAACCAAAAGAATTCCAGTGAGGATCCGGTTCATTAAGATGGCTCACAGAAAACAGAGCTTCGGCACTTATGGCTAGTTTTTGATTATTCGTAGGAGATAAATTGTACGTCAGCTGACTTTTAATACGGGTTCTTAGTTGAAAATCCTCTTCTACTTTATGAAAATCTGCATCAAAGAATTTTCTGAATTCCTGTCGGACAGTATTTTTTAGTTTAAATTTCTTTCCGAGATTAAAAGTATAGGCATATCTTCCGTAGATTCTGAACTCCTGTTCCGTATTTTCTTTTTCATAGGGAGAATCACTTTCATACTGAGGTTGTCTTCTGTAGCTGATGGCATAGCTGTATTGCTGATGAGGAGCAAAAGAATTGTAAACCTCATGATTTAATACAAAAATAGCTTGCTTTGAAAAAAGATTATCATTGTCCGGACTGCTTTTCCTCCCTATGGCAATGTAGCTCATTGTTTGCTTTTTTCCCACTGAATCCAGCTGGCGCTTTACTCCAAATGCAGACCAGAAAGCAGTATTGGCATCTCCCAGGCCAGGAGGACTGATCTGTGCATGCATTACACCTCCCATACCGCCTAATATACCAAAAACTACAAGAATTTTCCTTATACTGAGCCTATCAGCTGACTGCTTTATTATAAATTTTAAAACCTGTAAAACCATAAGATTAGAGAAAGAAAATTGAAACCCCGTTTGAGAATATTTCATCATAACAAATTTAGATGCTTTATGTATTGATTAATTATTTAAACACATTTAATACTGTTTAAAAACAAGACAAAAGTAAAAAGGGAATTAGGATAGATTTAGGAATAGAAAACCAAATTGTAATTTTTGATAGTTACAAATCATAAAATGAATTCTAGCAAAAGAAACAAAACAAAAAGATATTGTGGAAAACCTGTGGATAACTTGTTGATAATTTGTGGAAAACGATATTTTAAGCAGTACTCAAATAGGTAAAAAAATAAAGCGTTGATATACAACGCTTTACTTTGCAGAGAGGAAGGGATTCGAACCCTCGATACAGTTACCCGTATACTACCTTTCCAGGGTAGCTCCTTCAACCACTCGGACACCTCTCTTTTTGAGATTGCAAAAATAGGATATTTTATTTAAATACCAAATTTTTAATGCATTTTTTCGGAAGTAATTTCTCCGCAAAGGCTTTTGGTAAAGTTATCCGCGAAACTTCCGGAGTAATTAGGATTGTCTATCAGGTGCATAGCTTTCGTAATGGCTGTCTCCGCAGTCATATCTCTGCCACTAATGGCTCCTATTCTTGAAAAAATGTTACTGTTTTCATATTTTCCAAACGAGATACCTCCTGAAATACATTGACTTACCACTACGATTTCAGTGCCGTTATTTCTGATTTCCTGAAGCGTTTCCTGTGTTTTGGCACTACTGAAGATGGTTCCTGAACCAAAAACCTGAAGAATAAGAACTTTCATTTTAGGAATTTCTCTAAAATGACTCAAGTGCATGCCCGGGAAAATTCTCCAGAATAGGATGTCCTCAGAAATATGTTCATCCACATGAAACTCTATTTCGGGATCACAACGGAAAAGATTATCCTTAATGATGTTTAAGTGAACCCCCGATTGACCTAAAATAGGGTAGTTGGGACTGGCATAGGCATCAAAATACTCCGCAGAATACTTCAGTGTTCTGTTACCTCTTAATAATTTATATTCGAAGTAAATGGCCACCTCCTGAATAACCGCTTCATCATTCTCATAAAGACTTGCATAGTAAAGGCTGGTAAGAAGATTCTCTTTAGCATCCGTTCTCAGATCACCAATAGGAAGTTGGGAACCGGTCATGATAACGGGCTTTCTTAAACCTTTTAGCATAAAGCTTAGTGCCGAGGCCGTATAAGACATGGTATCTGTTCCGTGAAGAATCAGGAACCCGTCATAATCATTATAATTTTTCAGAATATAATTAGCGATTACTCTCCATTCCTCAGGTCCCATATCCGAAGAGTCCAGTGGTTTTGCAAAGGGATGCACGAAAACTTCACATTCCATAAGCCTCATTTCAGGCATCTTTTCAAAGATATTACCAAAATCAAAGGCACGGAGACTACCGGTTTCATAATCTTTTTCCATACCGATGGTTCCTCCGGTATAGATGAGCAGGACTTTTCGCTTCATGTACTATTTTTAATTAAGAATTGGGCCTCAATTAGGCTTCATACTCCAAAATTACGTTAATTTGCAAAGATTTGAAAATGAATGAAAGATTTAGCACAAACTTTTGAGTATTTAAAACAGTTTTTAACAGAAGAAAGACTGGCGAAAATTAAACACTTTTCCCAGGAAAGTTCTGATTTTGTGCTTCCTGTGATGGATGATGTGTACCAGTTCAGAAATGCAGCAGCCATCATAAGATCTGTGGAAGCCTGTGCTTTTCATAAGGTAGTTGCCATGGAGGAGGAGAATGTTTTCAATCCTAATCTTACGGTAACCAAGGGTGCTGAAACATGGGTGGAAGTAGAAAAGATGCCTAAGAATATTGCGTCCCTGCAAAATATTAAGGATAGAGGCTATAAAATTCTCGCTGTATCTCTTGAAAAAAACGCAGTAATGCTTCCCGAATATGAAATTACAGAACCCATAGCCTTGGTTTTCGGAACTGAGCAGGCCGGAGTTTCTGAAGAAGTCATTGATTTTGCAGATGAAACGCTGGCTATTCCCATGTTTGGCTTTACAAGAAGTTATAATGTTTCAGTGGCTGCAGGAATTTGCATGTATGAGCTGAAGCAAAAACTTCTTAAATCAAATATTGATTACAAGCTTAATGAACAAAAGCTTTTGGAAATGCAAATACGATGGGCGGTAAATTCCATTAGTAGTGGAAAAGAGATTTATGCAAAATATTTAGCCGAACAAAATACACTTTAGACTCATGAAAAAATACACCAAATATTTATTCATTTTTTCTTTCATAATGTCTTTAATAAGCCTTGTTATGGGAGAAATAGGAAGAAAGGAGGTATATCCTTTTGCCAGTTGGAAGCTCTTTACAGTACCTTGTGGGGGTGAAGCTTTTGGACAGAGGTATAAACTTTACGGAGTTAAAAATGGAGATACTTTAAGAATTTTAAATACCAATACGAAGCACTATACGGATAATGACATGGATGGCATTATCAATGGTTATGGAGGAGAAATTGATCAAAATAATGACAGGAGCGGGAATATGAAAAAGCTTCTTATTTTTGCTAAAGATGCTCTGCCGGAGTTCCAGGGATATCTACTCTACAAGGAGAAGTATAGGCCTATAGAAGTGGATGACAAAAAGATGAATATCACCAAAACATTTATTACCAAACTCTAATGAACTACGCTCAGCTTACTGTATTCAATTATAAAATTGCTTACTATGCCATAAGAATATTTGGTTTGTATTGGCTGGTTGCCCAATATGGGAGATTTGCCGAAATTACCGGAAGACCAAAAGAACTTTATGAACCTGCTTTATGGATTCAGCGTATGATGTTTCCTGAGTATCCAGGTGCACCGATTTTTATAGGACTTTTAGTTGCTTGCGGAGTATGCATCGCAGCATCGCTTATCAAACAGTCTTATGTGCTTAATTTTTTGATATTTTTACTGATGGCCGTCATTAATCTTCCTATATCTGCCAACTTTGGAATCCGTCATACCAATCACCTTATTATACTAGGCTTTTTCCTGAGCATCTTTCTGCTACCCAAAAATCTTGATGAGAAAGATTATAAACAAGTACAGTATTTTTATCTTGGACTGTTAGTAACATACAGCTTGGCGGGGATGAGCAAGTTCTTAGGAACCGCAAAAAATATCCTTAAACAAACCGATAAACTGTTGTGGATAAATAAGGATGCCGCAAAGCTAAATACCTATGAAAACTATCTGATGGCAGACAGAGTAGTGCCGGAGTGGATAAAACAGGTCTATACCTACGATAATTTTTGGGTTGTTTTAACTGTAACAGGTATTGGGCTTCAGTTTCTATGCTTTGCAGGAGCTTTTAATAGGAAACTGCTTACTTTTTTTATGCTGTTTATTATTATTTTTCATTTATATACCTACGAATTTGTTCTTGCCGGAGCCTTGAACCTGATCCCTTTTGTGATTGCTGCATTTTTCCCTTATCATATTTTTAAACGAAGAATGGTTCATTGAAAGAATGAATAAAATAATGCTCCTCATTGGAATAATCTTCATTGGCTGTGGTAAAAAAACTACTGCTGAAAAAGAAAATAGGGCTTATGAAGACAGTATTATAAAATCCTTACAAGTGAAAGAAAGTATAGACACAACAGCTATTCCATTTTCAAAAACGTTAAAAGGGAACGGATATGTTTATACTCTTGAGGGAATAAAAAAATCAAATGAAGCAATCGATTTTAAATCCATAGGAATATTTGAAAAAGAAATTCTTCATCAAAAAATTATTGTAGATACAATTTCTGTTTTAAATGAGGGAGAAGCCTTTTTTAATATTAATCAGGATGTTAATTTTGATGGATTAAATGATATAGAACTTGTTAATCAGGCAGGAAACTACACTTCCTCATCTAGTTTTTGGCTTTATAACAAGAATACAACGAAGTATGAACACTATAAGCCGTTAGATACCATCATTAATCCTAAAATAGATGCTTTGAAAAAGACAATTATTTCCGACTATCATGTTGGGCCTACAGATAGCTATTTCAAAGTTTATGCCTGGGAAAAAGGAAAACTGGTTCTGCAAAGTGTGCAGATTAATGATAACGAGGGAGAAACTTATCAATACAGAAAAAATGGTAAATGGATTACAGAATAACCATTGTCCACTTTTTCTGATAAGTTTTAGATCATATTATAATAATTCCATGCAGCTACAAATACACCTGCAGTTTCAGTTCTCAGCCTCTGGTTACCTAATGAAACAGCCTTGATTTTATTCTCAGCCAGAAAAGAAATTTCCTTTTCAGAAAAATCACCTTCAGGGCCAATTAAGAAAGTAACTTGTTCCATTGAAGGTATATTTTTAAGATCTATTCTTTCCAGATTTTCGTGGCAGTGTGCTACAAAAGTATTTTCAGGATTAATGTTTTTCAGAAAGTCGGATAGCTTTATAGCATCATTAATGACTGGAAAATGAAATCTTAAACTCTGCTTTGATGCAGCAATAGCCTGTTTTCTGATTTTGTCTATATTGATGTTCTTACGTTCTGTTTTTTCAGTCACAATAATACTGATCTCAGAAATTCCCATTTCTACAGCCTTTTCTACAAAAAATTCTATACGATCAATATTCTTCGTTGGAGCAATCGCAATATGAAGTCTGGGATTGAAGTCTGGAAGATTTTCCTTGATTTCAGCAACTTCAATACTGGCTTTTTTACCCTCTATAACAAGTTTTCCGAAAGCCAGTTTCCCTTTTCCGTCCGTCACATGAATTTCCTCTCCCTCCTTCATGCGAAGAACCTTTACAATATGCTGTTGTTCATCATCATTGATGGTAACTTGCTGATGTACTATTTCTCCGTAAAATAATTTCATATATCCTGAGTTAAAAATGCAACTCCTGTTTTGATGGTTGTATATATATCATTATCACAGTCCCGGTAAGAACACATGAATATCTCTTCTATCCAATTGTTGTTAATGTAAATCAGATTTAAGTATTCCTGCTTTCTCAGGTTGTTTTTGATAGACAAATAATCCCCTTCTTTTGGAGTGTAGGGAAAACTGAAAAGATGCTCGGAATTAATTAATTTTAAAATTTCATCTTTTACATCCTGAATATATCCTTTCTCAGAACTTGATTGGAAATACTCTAAAGAGTCCTCAGAGTTCTCATTTTTTCCTGTAATTGTTTCTAATATCCAGTAGTATTTTGAGTTCTTTTTAGAATGGGTTCCCAGTAATTTTTCTTCTAAGAGTATTTTCATAAATCATATTTTGCAGTTGCTGAAGTTCTCAAATCTGTAAATTCTCCTCTTTCAAACTTCAGTTGTGCAACCATGGCAATCATGGCAGCATTATCAGTAGTATATTCAAATTTTGGAATGTAAATACTCCAGCCAAGTCTTTCCTTGTTGTCTTCCATTGCTTTTCTAAGAGCAGAATTGGCAGATACACCACCGGCAATGGCAACCTCCCTGATGTTGAGTTCCTTGGCAGCCTTTTCTAGCTTGTTCATTAAGATCTCAATGATGCATTTTTGTACAGAAGCACAAAGATCGTTGAGGTTTTCCTTGATGAAATCAGGATTTTTTCTAACTTCCTTTTGAATGAAATATAAAACAGAAGTTTTAATACCACTGAAAGAATAGTCGAAGTTTTCCAACTTAGGCTTGTTGAATTTAAAAGCATCAGGATTCCCTTCCTTTGCAAGCCTGTCAATAATAGGTCCGGCAGGGTAATCCAGATCAAAGATCTTTCCGATCTTGTCAAAAGCTTCTCCCGCGGCATCGTCAATTGTTTTTCCGATGATTTCCATGTCAAAATAATCCTTTACCAATACAATCATGGTATGCCCACCACTTACAGTAAGGCAAAGAAAAGGAAAAGTAGGCGGCATAGGATTTGCATCTTCGATGAAATGGGCCAGAATATGGGCTTGCAGGTGATTAACTTCAATTAACGGAATATTTAAGCTCATAGCCAGAGACTTAGCGAATGATGTTCCCACAAGAAGTGATCCCAAAAGTCCGGGGCCACGTGTAAATCCTATAGCAGAGATTGCATTTTGTTGTATATTTGCTTTGGTAAAAGATTTTTCAACAACGGGGATTATATTTTGTTGATGGGCTCGCGAAGCCAATTCAGGCACTACACCTCCATATTCTTTATGGATGGCCTGATTCGCAGCAATGTTTGAAAGAATAGAATTCCCCTTGATGATAGCTGCTGAGGTGTCGTCGCAAGACGATTCAATACCTAAAATTATAGAGTCGCTCATAATAATGGCAAAGTTAGAGAATAATAACGAGAATGAGAATAAAAAATCCGTAACTGAAAACCTAGGTGATCAGGTACAGAAGACTGTGGAAAATGTTGAGGATAAAGTTCGGGAAACCGTTAAAGAAGCATCTGAACTAGCATCGGATGCCATTAACCATCCCATAGAAACGGCAGAAGAGTTTGGAAAACAGGCTATAAAAGATGTAACCAGCTACAGTTGGTGGGCCAAGCTTTTGCTTATTCTCTTTTGGCTGGGTATTGTACTGGTTGGAGGTGTACTGGTGGCTGTTAACCTTCCGGTAACCAAACAATGGGCCGCAGATCAGGCTCTAAAGCTTGTAAACAATGACTTCAAGTCTGGTTTTTCTACTGAAAGTGTAGATGTGAACTATTTCGGAAATGTGACGATAAAAGGGTTAAAAGTAAAAGATTATAAAGGGTTAGATTTTATTAAAGCACGTGAATTTCGTGCTGACTCAGACTGGATATCTCTGGCAGTGAATGCCATTTCAGGAAAAAGTAATTCTTTAAGCTTTAATTCCCTTACACTTGTTAACGCAGAAGTAAAGGTCATTACTTATAAAGGAGACAGCATCTCCAATTTTGTCAGATTCACAGAGTTGTTTGATGACGGAAAAAAAAGAGATCCTAAAAAACCTCCCTTTCAATTAAACTCAAGAGTACAAATCCTTGATTCCAAAGTTTCCATTATTAATGAAAACTCTTCCGGAGAGGAAGGGAAGTGGCTTACTGCAACAAATTTTAATTTGAAAGCACCCAATGTTAAGGTCAATGGGCCCAATGTTTCCGCGCTTATTAATAATATGTCTTTTGTGACTTCCAGATGGGGAAAATCTCATATTGTTGATACTTTTTCAACAGAATTATCTTTAACCAAAGAATTTTTATCCTTAAAAGATCTTACCTTAAATACAGATCATACCTTGCTTCAGGGAGATATTAAATTCAATCTTCGTGATGGTTCCTGGGCAGATTTTGCAGATAAGGTTCGTTGGGATATGAACATACAGCAGGGAAGTCAGATAAGCGGATATGATATCAGCTATTTTGTAACGAACTGGGATAATTTCAAGCCATTTAACCTTGCGGGGAAAATGACGGGTCCTTTAAATAAATTTCATCTGGAAAATTTCCTGATCCGAAATCCTGATGTGAATATTGCTACAAAAACAATGAAGGTTGATAATCTTCTGAACGGGCACTTTTCCATCGAAACAAAAGATCTTTCTACAGACTTTACCTACAAGGATCTGAAGGCAATGATGCCTACATTTATCTCCAGTAAGATGAAGAATTTTGCTGATGATTTCGGAAAGCTAAAGTATAACGGAACAGCCAAGGTAAATCCGGACCAGATTTATGTGGATAACGGGAATCTTATGACAGGGATTGGACAGGCAAAAATTTCCAAGCTTTCTTTAACAGGGTACAGTACTGCAATGCCTAAATATTCAGGGTATCTTGATGTAAAAGACTTAAATACCTCTGTGATCACGAAAAATAAAACAGTAGGTTTAATCTCCGGTAAATTTGATCTTAACGGGCAGAGTTTTGATGTAAATACAATGCGTCTTACAACCAAGTCCCAGATTGCCAGTATTGAAATCATGGATAAGGTTATTAATAATCTATATCTTGATGGGTTGCTGGATCATAAAAAATATAACGGGCTCATTACAGTTAATGATGAACAGGCAAAAGCTACCATTAAGGGACTAATAGACTTCAGTACTTCTAAGGTGGCAATGGATGTAAATGCAGATGTTACCCATCTGAACATGAATTATTTCACCAATAAGCCCGGAAGCCAGATTGTAAGCGGACAGGTTGAGGGTAAAATGTCTATGTCATCCATTAATGACCTTACACTGGATGTTAATGCCAATAACCTTCACTTTGCTACAGCTACTCAGAAATATGACATTCCTAATGCTAAAATAAAGACCTTTATGGAAGCGGGTGGGCGTGTGATAGATGTAGATGCACCAGGTGCTGCTACAGGTAAAATATCCGGTAAATATAGCCTTGCAGATCTTGCGGGAATGGTAGAAAACGGAGTAGGAAGAATACTTGTTGGCCCACCACCAAGAAAATTATACAGAGGTCAGAATTTCGCAATGAAATTTGATGTACAGCAAGGATTGGTCAACTACTTTTTACCAGAGTTGAAGCTGCCGCATGGGGCATTGGTAGAAGGAGAATATAATGGAGACTCCAATAACCTGATCCTGAACCTTGATGCATCAGCCTTAAAGTATATTATGACAAAAGAGGAAGAGATTACAGATGCCGATAAAGCTCTGGCATCCTCTAATCCTGACTATAAAGTTAATGACAGAAAAAACATCAACAGAGACAGTGCTGTGGTGGATAGTGTCAAAATAAGAATAAACACAGCTAACCTTGATCAGCAGTTGTATGCCAGAATCAACAGACTGGAATACAATAAGAATATTATCAAGGATTTTGAGCTTAAAGGAAACAATGAAAATGGAAATACTCTTCATTTGGCAACCGTATTTAAGCATGGAAGCCCGGATGATGAGCTAAACGAAAAGCTTAAAGAATATGCCATTAACGTAGACCAGTCTACAGATGCTGCAGGTGATTACGTATTTAGGTTTGAACCTACAGAAGTCAAATTCAATGAGGTTACCTGGGCCATAGATACTAGCCCAGAGCTTAATCATTCTATTACTTATAGAAAGAAAACAGCAGATTTTGATATTCGGAATCTGAGGGTTTATTCCGATAAAAGTGCTTTGTTTATCAAGGAAGCACAATTTAAATCAGCAAAAGATTTTTATGTAGATGCCGATATCAGTGATTTTGCCGTAGAGAAGCTTCTCGAAATGCAGTCCGGAGGAAATGGCATGAATATACAAGGCCTTGCCAACGGAAGTGTAAAGATAAGAATGGATAAAAGCACTTTACAGCCATTGGTAGATCTTAGTATAGATGATATTAAGATGAATGGCAATGAAATGGGAGATATTTCTATTTCGGCCACCAATGGTTTCTCTCTGAATGTATATGACATTGATGTTAAAGTTCATTCAGCAGGAGTGCTTGGAAATAACAGTCTGAATCTTACAGGTACGGTTAATAACAATACAGCTTCACCAGTTATTGATTTGACTGCTGAAATGAGAGACTTTGATTTATCATTTACACAGCAGTTTGTACAGACCATTTTTGGAAACCTTAGAGGAAAAGCAACCGGAGATCTGAAAATTAACGGAAAACTTAGCAATCTGGACTACAGTGGAGATATTGCTTTAAAAGATTTTGGATTAAAACTTCTCTTTACAGGAGTCGATTATTCATTTGATGATACCGTGATTCAGCTAACTAAAGGACTGGCAATCCTCAACAATATTGAGGTTCATGACGGCAGATCAAACTCTAAGGGAAATATCTCGGGGGCGATCCAGTTTGAAACACTTTCCTCAATGGGGGTTTCTCTCGTAATGAGGGCAGATAATCTCCTGATGCTTAATACTACTCAAAAGGACTTTGACCTGTTTTGGGGAAGGGTATATGGACAGGGAGATCTTTATGTGGATGGACCGGTTTCAGGATTAAGTATTACAACACCTAACATGAAGGCTCTTAACGGGAGTACATTTACTTTTAATTCCAGTTCTACCTCCAATGTTGAAGAATTTAAGATGCTGAGGTTCCTGAAAGAAGGAAAAGATGGATTGGTAACTCTGGAGGAAAAGAAAAAGACAGGCGCCAATATGAATATTGATTTCAATTTGGCTGTGGATAAAGGAACCACGGTAAATGTACTTGTGGGTGATGATGTAGGAAATATTACCGTAAAAGGAGTTGCTGATCCGCTGAAATTCCAGATGAACAGACAAGGAAACATTGCCATGAGCGGAACATATAAGGTGGATAACGGAACGTTTGTATCCAAGGCAATCCTTAACAAGACTTTCCAAATTGAAAGGAATAGTAGTATAAGATGGGATGGTGATGCCATGAAGCCCGCACTGGATATTACAGCCAACTATGTAAGAATGGTTTCCAATGCAGGAGAATATCTGAGTATGGGGAAACTTCAGCCCATCAGTATTATGCTGCAGGCCAATATTACCGAGTCTTTGATGGATCCCAAGGTAGAACTGAATCTTACTGCCATGGATGTTTCCAGTCAGGTAAGAGAAACGCTGGCTGCCAAAATGAGTCAGGAGGGAGAAAAAGTACTTCAGTTTGGTTCTGTACTTCTATTAAGCACGTTCAATGTATCCAATACTGGTGGAGTAGATGTAAACGTAGGAAACGTTGCGGAATCTTCCGGATATAATATGCTTCTGAAGCAGTTGGGATCGGTGCTTAATACCATGAGTAATGAATTCCAGATTGACTTGAATTATGTGAAGGGTGACCAGAATTCCAACATTGGGGACCGAGCTAATGCAGGACTAAGTGTGGCTGTTTCGCCTAGAATAAATATTAAAACAGGCCTTGGAATTCCACTGTCTAAAACCGATGCCAATAGCGGTGCACAGAATAATTATCTTTCTGGTGAAGGATCTATAGAGTATGATCTTTCTAAGAAAAATGATGGTACTTTGGTTCTACGAGGGTATTCTAAGCCTACCAACATCGGTATGATAAGTACAAATGGAGCTGCTAATCAAGCCTATGGAGTAGGGGTGATGTGGAGTAAAAGCTTCAATTCTTTGTTTAAAAAGAAGAAAAAAGACAAAAAAACCACGACAGACAAAGCTGAAATAAAAACAGATTCTATAAAATCAAATGCTAAATAATCAGAATATTTTAATGATTTTTATCATCCGTGTTAATTATTGTTAATATTTGATATATATTTTTTAGTTAAATTATTTTTCGTAAATTTGCAAAAAATACATAGATTTTTTAAAGAAATTGTAATTTAACTAATATGAACTATCAACTGGACGAAATAGACAAGAAAATTCTTGATTTCTTAGTAGAAAACACAAGAATGCCTTTTACTGAAATTGCAAAGCAGATGGACGTTTCTGCTGGAACAATTCACGTAAGAGTGAAAAAGATGGAAGATGCAGGTATTATTTTGGGATCATCTCTTAACATCGATTATGGTAAGCTGGACTATCATTTTACAGCTTTCATTGGAATCCTTTTGACAAAATCAAACCGTACTCAAGAAGTATTGAAAGAATTGTCAACTATTCCTAACGTAATCGAGGCAAGCGTTATTTCCGGAAAATATAATATTTTCTGTAAAGTAAGAGCAAAGAATACAGATGATGCCAAAAGAATTATTTATCAGATTGATGATATTCAGGATGTAATGAGAACTGAAAGTATGATTTCTATGGAAGAATACCTAAGTGACAAAAATAGACTGATCAACGCTATCTCTATTTAATTCAAATTTTAAACGAATAACTATAAAAGAACTTATGAAATCTCTCATAAGTTCTTTATTTTTGTACCTATGGAAGAATACACCTATTTTGACGAAGATCCGAAGAAAGGATGGGGATTTGTACTGGCATTTGCTGCCTTGATGTTGTTTACAGTAATGGGATTGGGAATAGACGTTGATGAATACATTCAGCATGAGTTTCTGGAGATTCCAAAATGGTATTTTTATATTATCTTCTCCATTGATGTACTGATGATGCTAGGTCTTATCCTGATGTTTTTTTATAAAAAAATAGGCATTATTATGTTTCCTGCTCTTTTGGTATTGCATTTCTTTATGCACAACTATTACCTGTCAACGTTTTTGTATACTGACGTGACGAACCTTTTCCTTTTTACAGGTTTTGGAATGCTGGCGATTATTCCAAAGTGGAAGTTTTTTAAATAAAGGATAGAAACACTATAAGTTGTAGGAATGGATGGCTTTTTGTTTTAACGGATTGCTGCTCCATTCTTCCCACTCATTGGTATAGGGATTATAGCCACATTTCAGGGGTTTTGATACATCTAGTCCATCGGAAGTATAATGAGAGCTTTCTGTGTAGGCCCTGCAGTCTGTACAAAGGTATCTGAACTCACAGTCTTTACATACTTCTATATGATCCTTGGTGAGGCTCCAGTATCTTTTAAAATTGGGTTGCAGCACAATCTCTTCAAGACTTATATTCCGGATATTTCCAAAGCTTTCCTGCATTAAGGGACAATTTTTAATATGGCCCTCCCTGTCTATTCCTATTTTTTTATGCAGACAGGAATTGTGATTGATGGCTTCCAGTACCTTGGGAAGATTTGTATTGAAATATTTCATGTCTACTTTTCCGCAGGAAGAGATCTTTAGATGGTCTTCCACAAGGTTGAGGGTAAATCTGAATTCATCCTTGGTTTTGAAAGCTTCCTTAGCACAATTATAAAAAATAACCTTGACCGAATTTGATCAAGGCTAAATTTTTAATGATTTGAAGTTAATTAATAATCTAATTAAAAGTCATACCCAATTCTAAAACTTAAATTAGGAACTACTTGAAGTGGATAATCTGATTTTAAAATTTTACCTACTCCCAAACCTAATTGAAGTTCATAATTAAATTTTTTTGCAAAATTCCTCCTCAATCCCCATGTAGGAATCAATGAAACCATCGGATTTATTTCTATCCCATCAACATTTGAGATAACAAACCAGTTCGGGACAAAACCTAGTTTTGCAGAAAGATAATTTGCTGAATTATATTTCGTATTCTTGTTTTTACTGTTTCTTTCCTTAATATTATAATACCATTTTGGAGCTACAGATAACGCTGGGATTAATGCAAAACCTGTTTTAGAATATAAATCTCCTCCCCAAATACCAGCAGTCAAATCAACATCGCTCCTAAGTACAAATTGTTCAGAAAGATTAGATTCGTTGTAAATGTTTACACCAAAAAGTCCTGCCTGAACTCCAAAGAATGTATTTTTCATTGATGATTTTTCCTGAGAATACATTAAAGTTCCAGTAGAGGTTAATAAAAATAAAAATATTTTTTTCATAATATTATTGTTTTTTATGAAAGCTATAATTTCCAGTTAAACCACCTTTTGTCCATTTACCATTCATCGTGTTACCATTTAAATATCCTGAAAAACCTAAACCACTTTTTGTTGTAGCATCAAATTTTCCGCTAATCATTACATAGCCTGATATATTTTCAGAGCTATTAGGTGTATTGTTGTAATATACCATACCCTCAAGATTACCTGTATCAGAGACATTGAAATTTATTTCACCAGATAAGTCTCCATTAAAATTTCCAACGTAATTCCCTTGATATTTAGAATTTGATTGTAAATTTAGATTTTCTTCAGAAGTACAAGAGGTTAAAACAATAAAAAGAACAAGAAAGAAATATTTCATAATTTATTTATTAATTAGTGTTAAGTTTTACTCCGTGCCAAGCTCCATTTTTCTTAGCTATTCCATACATGCTAACTGCTACTGCATCGGGTTTTGAAAAATTCCAATTATAGCTTGTTGCAGCAAGTCCATTACCTGTTCCTCCTCCAAAAGTATAAGTAAACTGAGGAGAAGAGACACCCCAATCAAAAATTCTTTCAATTACATCTTGATTATATTCGATTTGACTAAAATCATAATAACGGACGTATGAAGCGCTATATGAATCTACAACAAAAGCAACTCTGTTAAGTTTTTTGTTTTGTCCCTCAAGCAGCTTATTTGCTTGCATCCAGGCATTTTCCCAAAACAATTTATCTAATTGTTCTTCTGTAAGGCTAGAAACATTAACGGCAAATTGAATAATTCCGTCTATTTTAGATGCAAATGGTAATGATGGAATGTTTTGGTTTTGTGAAAAAGTAAAGGATATTCCATTCGATGTGGTGTACATATTACTACCAAACCAATATGCTTGTTTCGGAACTCCAGCAGGAGCATTCATATTCATTGAGTGGTTAAAAGTCCATTTAATTGAATTAACACCTATCCCCAGTTGGTCTGCATTTTCTTTTCTCCATAATCCAGTCCAACCTCTATATTGATGTTTCACTTTGCAGCCTATTGCATAAACAAGAAATAAATTTTGAGAATAAAATTTAACCTTAACTCTTCTTCTACTTTCGTATTTATCATCTGTTTCCCAAGTCTTTCCAAAAAGGTTTCCTAACCAAGGTTTTCTAACAGCTCCAATAGGGAGGTTTTGTACAATTGTTGCAATAGAGGGTTCGGCTGTAGGTGTGGAAGTGCTTCCACCACTTCCACCCCCATCATCATATTTTAGTGGTTGTATTTTGGCAACAAAATACTCAATATTGGAGGCATCGGGTAGTGATATTAACTCACCTGCCATTTTATCTGTAACAAAATCTTCTCTAACCGACGACTCAGTAGGCTCTAAAAGATTAGACGAAATTTTTCTCACATCAAGATAATTTTCAAGATTAGTATAGTTATTAATATGGGTAACAAACAATCCAACATCAGTATATTTATATACATTGTCAGCAACTTGTATTTCAGCATTTCCATTTAGCATCGCCGCATATACATCATCTCCTACAATTTCTTCTAAATCATCTAAATCTTCATAAATATCTGCATCGTTGATCGTTACAATTTTAGCTGTATTATATGAATTTTTTTTTAAATATTCAATTTTTCGAGATTTTAATTCAGAAAGAACTTCAGTTTCGTTTTTTTCTGTAATGATAGGTATTAATGATTCAATTCCTCTTTCATCAATGAAATTTTGAACTGATTCAAGATTTTTCTTTTTTAGCTCTTTATAAGTTACAGCTAATGATTCTTTGTTGGGAAAATAGAGCCTTCCATTTCTTACACTTGCTTGTTCAATTATATTAGTTTTGTTAGATAATGTTTCTGTAAGTTCTTCATGACAAGAAGTTGTAAAAGCTAATAAGCTGAAAACAGCTATTTTTAATAATTTAAATTTTTTCATTTGTGTTCAAAATATTTTTTTTTCATTTGTTTATAACCTATAAATAAAGTTGTAATATTTTTTTGTTGTTAGTGTTATTACAATTTGTGGCTTGTTTTTTTGCAGATAATTACCAAGCTCGAAATTATCTGCTCTTTCATTTAAGAGTTTCATCATGTTTTTGTGTTTTAAAAATTTAAAATTAAATCAATTGAGTTTACTTTCTTCACTCCAAAAGATCATTTTGTTCACTACTTTAATTTCAAAGACTTCATTCTCATGTACACGAATAAATTTTTTATTCATTTTCAAAAGCCACTTGATGATCTTAACTGTAGTTCTTTCGCTGTTATTGGAAATAATAAGGATCATTTTTTTAAGAAGTCTTTTGTAATCTTGGAAGCGTGCTTAAAACTGGGTAAACCTATACTTTTTCTGTTGCGGTTTACTTTTATGGTATCAATCACTGCATCATAGCTGGGATAGATTCCGTATACCATTCCTTCTTTGCTAACCTGAAGACTATGTCTGTCTACCATATTGGCATAATCCCTTGGAACACACTCGCCTGATTTTATGTACTCCAGCATCTTTGCTTTTAAATAAGTATATTCTTCAGAATCTATCATATGACTAAAAAGCGGATGCAAGGGCATGAAAACATTGTGATTCCCTATAAGCCCTATTTTCTGCATGGATGGATAGCCATAGTTCTCAAAGGTCCATTTCAACAATTGAGCGTTTATTTTATCATTCTTTACCATTATTTGAGGGATTTTTCTGCCTTCTGCCTGATCCCTAATGAAAGCAACAGTAAAAGAATCTACCAACCTTTTATTTAATCCTTTTTTCCAGTCGGAGATTTTTTGCTTTACCTCACTGCTATCTATTCCGTATTTTTGATATAAGCCAAAATACTTTTTATAAGAACCCTCATAAGGGGCAATCAGAGGAATAAGCTTATAGAGACTTTTCTTTCCCCCAAAATTGTATTGATGATGGTCTGCAAGCTTGATATAAGTTTCATACTCCTTAATGCGTTCCTGATTTTTTGGAGGGTATCTTTTGAAAAGTTTTTTATACTGTTTTATTGCTTCTTCAGGTTGATTGGCCATTCTATAAATGCTGTCAATCTCATTAACTTTATTATAATAAAGAATATAATTATTGTTTTTACTCTTGCAGGATAAAATGAGAACACCCGCCACAAGTAGGTACAGGGAAGATGTTATGAGAGGTGGTAATATTTTTCTTTTCATCTGTGTTGTCAGTTTATGATGAGAGTTTTTATTCCTGTTTAATAGAATACAAAAGGAGGATTGCTCCTCCCTTAACAAGTGATTGCACGAATATGTTTTTTAGCAAATTTCTAATGTTGATATACGCTCATGATCTATATAAGTCTCCTTATCGTAGCATTCTCCGTGGTTGGTAACAACATAGTTTACCGACGAATCTGCTCCCCCTTTAATCATTTGAAGATTTTTCATCTTTTTGTTTTCTAAAGAAGAGAAGTTTCTCTTCATTCCAATTAATTTTTTCATGTTAATAAATTTTTAAATTAATAAATCATTTGTGCCAAAGAATCTCTGACATTAGGCTAAATACTCCCCACATTTGTCTTGTACTGTACACTTACAATCTAAATGGAAGACTATTTTATCAACGTTGATGGATTCAAAACTAAAATATTTAGATCACTTTAAGGTGATAAAAATTGCAAATTGTATGTAGATTTTATCAATAATTTTTATAAAAAGTGTACAAATCTATTTTTGGGAATTTAGAAGAGAATTTAATAAAAAGGCAATGTTTTTTATAAAAGAAAAAAGATTATCTCCTTGTATATTAAAAGAAATATTATCGAGTGGAATGGAGACTGTAATATTTTCTATTGTACACAAAAATGGATTCTGCGCAATGCATATGAAAGCCAGATAATTTATCTATATAAAAAATCTAGGTAATGGTAAAAATGATCTTGATTTTTGGTTTTTGTATCCGGAAAAGAGTTTTTATAACTTACATTGATTCATCAGATTTGAATAAAGGGAAAATCAAAAAATATCAATTAAAAATCTAATTATCAAGAGAAAAAAACATTAACTATTGTATCTTACCGATAATTAAACTTGATATTATGAAAAAAACGTTAGGAATTATTCTGGTTATTATAGGTTTCTGCCTGGTAGTGGTAATTAAAATAGGACCCTCCAAAGAAACTTCCTGGTTGTTCAAATATGGAGAATTGGCTCCTATGCTGGCTGGGGCGGCTATTTTGATCCCGGGATTCATTATGTATAATAAAAACAGGTAGCTATAATCATGAAACTGGCTATACCTTTAGAAAATATAATGACCTGATTTAAAAGGATAGACGTATTTTTACCGCCCATTTTAAAAAAGAAGAGGAACATGGATTTTGATATTTTAAAACAGCAAATAGAAACAGCAGCAATAAATGCTTTTTTAGAAATGTACGAAAAGCATGGTGCCGAAAATATCTACAGTTTTGCTTTGTACAGTGATGAGGGAGCCATGACGGTATGCCCGTCATCCAATACTGTGGCGACTCTTCAGAACATAGATGAAGATGATGCTGTGTATTATAAATATGAACCTGCAGAATGGACCTATGAAATGGAAGGTGCAGATGATGAGTTCAATAATATTTGTACCCAATTAAGAGAAGAACTGGAGAGAAATGAAGATCATGAGGAGTGGTTTAATGAATTTCAGGCAACACTTTATTCTACATGTATTGAAGTATTGGAAAAACTTAAAAACGAGAATTTCTTCAAGAATATTACAGGCAAAGATATTTTCCTGATTTTTACCGTTTCAGATTATGAATTTGAAAAAAAGGATCTGAAAGATATCATTATCAGGCTTAATGATAATGAATATAAAGGTGAATATCTGGAGTGGATGGATACCTGGGGCAATTAAGAAATGATACAAAAAGACACATTTCAATATATAATATGAAGCCCGATAAAATAATTGTCCCAGAGACATCTCACTTACAGCAGCCGTGATTCTCTCCAATATTTCTGTGGCTAATCCTCCTAAACGACAAAAATTTTGACGAAAAATATAAAACCAAATCAAAAATATAAAACCAATCTATTATGAGTTCATATCAATTTTATAAAAAAGACGGAAATAAGTACATCTTTAAAAATCAACCGGTATTTATTACTGTACTTTCTATTCTTCTGCTTGCATTTGCAGTTTTTATTTTTAATAATGTCAGAATTTTAAGCCTTATTATCATGGCAACAGTTGTTCTTATCATCATCAATTTCTTTACAAAGAAGTTTATTATTGATATGGATAGAAAAACAATCACCGGAAAGCACACCATTTTTGTTCCGGCTAAAACCTATGATATAAAGGATTTTACCAATTTTAATGTGTTGGCAACCAAATATCTGGGTCTAATCACTACGAATGTGATACTTTCTATCTACTTCGAAGTGGATGGTAAGGAGAAACATCTTACGATAGGACAGGCTCTAAGCCAAAAAGGGATCCAAAAGATGGTGAATGAAACGGAGGATATCATGAACATCAACGAATCTGATAATGAACGTAACAGACCGCTATAGATTTGAGGAAAACGGAAGTGAAATAAGTTTTATGCCTAATTACAACTTCCTGAGAACCTTGGTATGGTGGCTGGCGTTGGGAATAATTGCTTTGATGGTAATCTTATATTACTTTAGGGATAAAATGTCCGGAGATAACTTTAAAATCGTTTTTGGAATATGGGTGATCTATATGATCTACTTTCTTTTTGACCTGGTATTTAGAGTTCCGGTAAAATATATCTTTGACAAATCACAGAAATGTATTTATAAAAAAAGATTTATTGCCACAAAGATCATGGATTTTGATGAAATGGTCTACTTTATTAGTGATGAAAGCGGAGGATATCATTATGTCATCGGAAAGAAACGAAATCAATTTGTGAAAAACTATCGGATCAGTAATTATTTCTCAGGCTCTAAAGCTTCAATAAAAAGAGAAGATGAGTACATTAAAGAAATACTATGTCCTGTTCTCATTGCTGTTGGAATCCCTCTGAATCCTTCTGAACAGTAAAAATAAAACAATAAGTAAGCAGGGTAGAAACTAACTACCAACCATGACAATAATAAGTATAATCGTTCCCAGGTAGCAAATCAAAGATTTGATGGGTGGCAGTACTTCAACAAAACTCCGGCTGTTTCGAAGAAACAGCCGGAGTTTATATTATTAAGCTAAATGATTACGCTAAAATTCTCTTTACAGCTTCTTTCACTGCTTCAGCATCAATTTTATACTTCTTCATCAATTCAGCTGGTGTTGCAGATTCTCCGAAAGTATCATTTACGGCTACAAACTCTTGTCTTGTAGGTCTTTTTCTTGCAAGCATTCCTGCAACAGATTCACCTAAACCACCAAGGTAGTTGTGCTCTTCAGCAGTTACAATCTTACCTGTTTTTTCAACAGACTTTAAGATGATTTCTTCATCAAGAGGCTTAATGGTGTGGATGTTGATCACCTCACAAGAAATACCTTCTTTCTCAAGCTCATCAGCAGCTACAAGAGATTCCCATACAAGGTGTCCTGTTGCAACAATTGTTACATCAGTACCTTCCTGAAGCAGGATTCCTTTTCCGATTTCGAAAGGCATATCTTCAGGGATGAATACAGGAACAGTTGGTCTACCGAATCTTAAATATACAGGGCCATCGTGATCAGCAATAGCAAGTGTTGCTGCTTTTGTCTGGTTGTAGTCGCAAGGGTTAATTACCGTCATTCCAGGAAGCATTTTCATCATACCGATATCTTCCAATACCTGGTGAGTAGCTCCATCTTCTCCTAAAGTAAGACCTGCGTGAGATGCACAGATTTTTACATTCTTACCAGAGTAAGCAATAGATTGACGAATCTGGTCATATACTCTTGAAGTAGAGAAGTTAGCAAAAGTTCCTGTGAAAGGAATTTTTCCTGTGATGCTAAGACCTGCAGCAAGTCCCATCATGTTTGCTTCTGCAATACCTACCTGATAGAATCTTTCAGGAGCCTTTTCAATGAATTTTTCCATTTTCAAAGAACCGATAAGGTCTGCACAAAGTGCTACTACATTAGGATTTTTGTCAGCAAGTTCCGCTAATCCAGCTCCGAATCCTGAACGAGTGTCCTTTTTTTCTGTATATGTATATTTCATTTTTATTTTTATTAATCGAGATTGTTTAAGATATTAGTAGTCAGCAGGAGCTTCTAAATACAATTGCTTGAATGCTGTTTCCAATTGCTCATCATTTGGAGCTTTACCATGCCAAGCGTGAGACCCCATCATATAATCTACTCCGGCACCCATTTCTGTATGAAGAATAATTGCTACCGGTTTTCCTTTTCCTGTTTCTGTTTTTGCTCTCTCAAGGATGCCAATTACAGCTTCAAGATCATTACCGTTTTTCTCTTCCAAAACAATCCATCCGAAAGCTTCAAGTTTAGCATGAAGATTTCCTAGGCTTAATACATCATCAGTATCTCCATCAATCTGACGTCCGTTGTAGTCAATGGTAGAAATAATGTTGTCTACTTTTTTAGCAGCAGCATACATTAATGCTTCCCAGATTTGACCTTCCTGAAGCTCACCATCTCCGTGAAGAGAGTAAACAAGAGACTTATCTCCATCCAGTTTTTTACCTTCAGCTACCCCAAGAGCTACAGAAAGACCTTGCCCAAGAGAACCTGAAGCAATTCTGATCCCCGGAAGACCTTCATGAGTAGTAGGGTGTCCTTGTAATCTTGAATCAAGCTTTCTGAAAGTACTCAATTCAGCTACCGGAAAGAAGTCAAATCTTGCCAAAGTAGAGTAGAATACCGGTGAAATATGCCCGTTTGATAGATAAAAATGATCTTCATTTTTGCCCTGCATAGTGAAAGGAAGATTATAGTTCATTACCTTTCCGTAAAGTGCTGTGAAGTATTCTGTACAACCTAAACTTCCGCCCGGGTGTCCTGAATTTACAGCGTGAACCATTCTTAAAATGTCTCTTCTGATCTGCGTAGTAAGAGATTTTAACTCTTCAATACTTTTACTCATTATATCTGATTTATTTGCACGCGAATTTACAATTTTTTACTGGCTTATGGAAATGCAAAAATCCGGATCTAAAAACCCGGATTTTTATGTATTTGAATATTTTCCTGCTTTTAACAGCCTTCGTTAAGGTAAACTGAAATTTCAGTAACAATATTATTAACAAATTTAAAGCTTAATTGTGTTCCTGCCTGTCCGTCTTCCAGATTAAAATAACCGGAATTCTTCACAGGTTTACCATTGTTGTCCCAATCCTCCCGAACACTGAAGTTAGCATAATTTCTGTAGGCATTGATAAGGTCGTCCCTTGTACTGCCTACCCCAATTCCACTCTTGGTTTTAAATTTTTTACTGGTTGTTGTTATGTAGGTAATGGATGGAACACTTGGATTGGCTTCGTTGATATAATTATCAAAAATATCAATCTGAATGGTTTCTCCATTATATTTTACAATACTTTTTTTCTCTCCGTCTGAATTTTTCAGTTTTGTTCCTGCAATTTTTTCAGCCTCAACTTTTGGCATAAAAATCTTATACGGCCCGATTCTTAAAGTAGATACTTCAAAATTTTCCTGAGCGTTCGCAAGGCCAAATGCCAAAACGAAAACGAAAAGTGAAATAATTTTTTTCATGGTTTTTTATTTTTGATTCTTACATTAATTAGACAACCCTTAAATGCTGCTTGTTCTTTACCAGCCATAAACCGATGAATGTAAGCAATCCGTTAAGAACAATAAGCTCAACTCCAATTCTATAGTCTGTATAATTAGTAACAGCAGAGTTGATTATATAAGTTAGGATAGGGGCCAAAATGGTTACAGTAAGGATAGCATACTTTTTGGAAATCTGAAACTTGGTGAAAATTCCGAAAGCAAAAAGTCCTAACAGCGGTCCATAGGTATATCCGGCAATTTCCATGATCAGATAAACAATAGATTTATCATTAAGTGCCTTGAAAACCATGATCAGGATGAAGAAAACCACAGTAAAAGTCAAGTGTACTTTCATACGAAGACGTTTTTTCTCTTTTTCAGTTTTGGTTTTATCTTCATTAAGATTTAATAAGTCAACGCAATACGAACTTGTTACAGCCGTTAACGCACCATCAGCAGATGGGAATAACGCTGAAATTAATCCGATAATAAAAATAACGGAAATAGTCATTGGGAAATATCCCTGAAGTGACAAGGCGGGGAAAAGGTCATCACCCATGATGTTTTTAATATTGCCGGCAGCATCTTTAAATCCGAAAATATTGGTAACGGTGTCAGACTT
The DNA here is from genome assembly GCF_003020585.1 of Chryseobacterium aurantiacum. Taxonomy (GTDB): domain Bacteria; phylum Bacteroidota; class Bacteroidia; order Flavobacteriales; family Weeksellaceae; genus Chryseobacterium; species Chryseobacterium aurantiacum. Next base: position 123,628 of record NZ_PXUE01000004.1, on the reverse strand, counting down.
TATAGTTCCATATTCTGCACCGTGCTGTAGGGCAAAAAGATAGAGTAAACCTCCTAAGAAAAGGAATGCAAGATTTACCAAAAGAAGTGTTCCTGCAAAGGTGAGCATGTTTTTCTTTGAATTCTTAAGGTTATCCACAGAAATATTTTTTTGCATCATTTCTTGATCTAACCCAGTCATGGCAATGGTAATAAAGATTCCTCCCAGGATTGTTTTAAGGAAAAATGTCTTGGAATTTGGATCAAAATTAATAAAATGAGTGTAGTTCTTCTGTTCCAGGATGGTATAGGCCTCACCAAAAGATAAGTTTAGATTGGAAAGAATGTACACAATACAAGCCACCAAGCTGATGATCATAAAAGAGGTTTGTAAAGTATCAGTAATAACAATGGTTTTTACCCCTCCTTCAAAAGTATAGAGAAGTACCATCAGCAGAAGTACCATAGAAGTTACCCAAAACGGAACTCCAAGCCCTTCAAGAAGGAATATCTGTAAAACATTGACAACAAGATAAAGCCTTGCCGTAGCACCAATAGCTCTGGAAATAATAAAAAATATGGAGCCGATCTTATGTGCCTCTACATTGAATCTTCTTCCTAGATAGGTGTAAATAGAAGTCAGATTCATTTTATAATACAAGGGAAGCAATATGGCTGCAACAATAAAATATCCGATGAAAAAGCCAATCACCATCATATAATATTCGAAGCCGCCGTAGATATATTCGGAGCCGGTCATTTTTCCGACTGTTCCCGGAACTGAAATAAAGGTAACTCCACTTAAGCTGGTTCCTATCATCCCGAATGCAACGAGCCACCATTTACTTTTTTTATTACCAATAAAAAATGACTGATTATCAGAGTTTCTACTGGTGAAATAAGAAATCACCAAAAGACCGACAAAGTAGATAAATACAAATAGCAAAAGGATGGTTCCTGGATTCATGCTTAATTTTTAAATTTTAGCAAATATATAAAAAAGAACCATCGTGAATACCGAATTTACTTTAGAGACCATTTTTATAGAGCTGTCTGCATCAATCGGGATATGAAAAAATTGGGAAATAGGCTGTTTCTGGGGTTTAAATTAAAAAAACCTTCCAGATCCGTAGTCTGAAAGGTTTGTATTGTAAGGGTGGAAAGCAGTGATTAATTCACCAAAACATCCTGAAGCTCCTCACTTTTCTGAAAACTAGCCTTAGCAAAAGGACAGAGAGGAATAATCTTCTTCCCGTTCTTTCTGGCAAAATCTACAGCTGCCAAAAGCATTTCCTTACCTACACCTTTTCCGTTGTAGGCTTCTTCCACCTCGGTGTGGTCTATAATAAATCTTTCTTCTCCTGCCCAGGTGTATGTCATCATTCCTGCGCGTCTTCCATCTATGAAAGCTTCAAAACTTCCGTGTTTCTCGTCGTTGTTTTGTTTTACTTCGATCATATTTTATGAGAATTTAGTTAGTATTTCTATATCGTTTGTTAATATTTTATGAACAGGGCAGGCGTCTGCAATGGTGTGTAATCTTTTCAACTGCTCATCATCCAGAATTCCCTCAAAGCTGATATCTCTTTTGAAAATTGCTCTTTTGGTTAACGGATAATTTTCGAGTTCTACTTCCACGTTGATGTTTTCTACATCCCATTCTTTTCTTTCGATGTACATTCTAAGGGTTGCTGCTGTACAGCTTGCCAGAGATGTTGCCAGAATTTCCATGGGATTGAAACCCTTATTCTGTCCGCCTTTATCTATAGGTTCATCGGTAATGATGGTGTTTTCACCGGCCGTTACCTCAGTATAATATTTTGTTTTTCCTAAACTTGCTTTTACCGTTACCGCCATTATCTTTCTGTATTGAATTTATAACTTAATGCTCCGGAAGGGCATTGGTCTATTTGTTTTTTAAGCTCTTCGGGAGTAGCATTTCCGGCTTTTATCCAAGGTCTGTCTTTGGGATTATAGACATTGGGAAGCAGTTTTACGCATACAGCCGAGTGGATACACTTTTGAGGCTGCCAGATGACAGTAATGTTGCCGTTGGGATATTCGTGTGTTTCCATATTAATTGTCTTTTAATGATTTTTCGATTCTTCTGTCCGGAATCAGCCATATGAGAGCCACGAGATAATAAAAACCTATGGCAATATAAGGATAAAAAAATGAAGTAGCGATTCCAAGGACGTAAAATATGATGGAGATATACTCCTTTGCTTTAAAATTGATAGCCTCTTTCAGCTTTGAATCTTCACCCTCATTTCGGATAATAAGATTTTCCAGAATGGTGTAAGCAATGGCACACATGATAAGCCCTAAACCGTAGGTAGCAACAGGATTCTCAGCAAAACCGGTTGTTCCGATCCATTCTGTGGCAATAGGCATCAGGGATAACCAAAACAAAAGATGCAGGTTAGCCCAAAGAATGCTGCCATTTACTTTTTTTACCGTTTGAAACAAATGATGGTGATTGTTCCAATAAATACCCACATAAATAAAACTGAAAATGTAAGCCAAAAACTTGGGAAGAAGTGGTTTCAGGCTTCCCCAGCTAGCTCCTTCAGGAACCTTTAATTCTAGGACCATAATCGTAATGATGATCGCCAGGACCCCATCGCTGAATGCCTCCAGTCTTCCTTTAGTCATTAGCTTTAATCTGGTTTTTAAAGTTTTGAATCTTCGCTTTCAGATCGCTGAGCATATCAGGATTAATCACTCCGCTTTCAAGGTCAAAATTCTCATAAAACTTGGATAATGAAAAAGTATCCTTGATATCTGCTGCAAACTGCGGGAAAAATGTTTTTGCGGTATTCATCACATTTCCGCCACCATAACCTCCGGGTGAAGTACTCATCAGAAGCATTGGCTTGTTCTGAAATACCTTTACATTGATCCTTGATGCCCAGTCGAAAACATTTTTAAATGCGGCACTGTAAGACCTGTTATGCTCAGCCAGTGAACAGATAATAACATCACATTCTTCAATCACCTTTAAAAAATGATGAGCTTCATCCGGAAATCCTTTCTTTTCAAGATCTACGGAAAAAACAGGCATCGTGAAATCGTTAAGATCAATCAGATTGATTTCTTCATTTTGAAAATCTTTCAGAACAAACTTTACGAGTTCCCTGTTAATTGAAGTAGATGAGGTGCTTCCTGCAAACGCTAGTATTTTCATGGTCTTTATGCTGGTCTATATTTATTTTCTGTTTAAAATCGACTTTGGTAGAGGGACAAATTCTTGTTCGTCTCCAGGAACTAACGGAAATGCATCATGATTCTGATCGTTCCAGTTGACCTTAGCCTGATCTATCATTTCCTTGTCAGAATTTACAAAATTCCAGAAGATAAAACGTTCCTCATCGAAAGGTTCACCTCCAAATAGATAAACTGTACCGTTTTCACTCATTTCAAACTCACAAAGCTTAGTGTCTTTTGCAATCATGAGTTGTTTTGAACCATAAGAATTCCCTTCTGTGGTTACCGTTCCGTCCAAAACGTACATGGCTGCTTCCCCATAAAGATCTTTTCCAATGCTTATTTTCTTTGGTTCTTTTGTTTTGATTTCAAGGAAAAATAATTTGCTGTGTACCGGCACAGGAGATGTTCTTCCGAATGCTTCACCTGCAATGAGTTTATATTGAATTCCGTCTTCTTCCCAAACAGGAATTTCATTTTCTTCAATATGATGAAAAGTGGGTTCAGATTGTTCAAGGTGCTTTGGAAGACCTACCCAAATTTGAAATCCGTGAAGTCTTTTATCACTATGTCTAAGGTATTCGGGAGTTCTTTCCGAGTGCACAACCCCTTTTCCGGCAGTCATCCAGTTTACAGCTCCCGGTTTTATTTCTACAGCACTTCCGATGCTGTCTCTATGAAAAATAGATCCCTCCAGCAGGTACGTTAAGGTAGATAGCCCGATATGCGGATGGGGAGGAACATCAAGGTTTTGATAATCCTTTAGCTCAGATGGGCCCATGTGATCAATAAAAACAAAAGGTCCGACTGCTCTTTTTTCACGGAATGGAAGAAGCCTTCCTACCAGGAAATTTCCTATATCTGCTGCTTTTTCTTCGATGATAAGTCCAATATTTGACATAATGATGTAATGCTTTTTTAAAATTTTATTTAAATCTATGCTCTTGAGAAGAATTTAAAGTTTATCATATCCTTCAAATTTTTCATCTACAATACGTTTCCATTCAGGATGCTTTTTGATAAAGGCAAAAACGTAAGGACAAAACGGAAGAAGCTTTTTACCACTTTCTTCAATATAATGTAGTGTTTTTTCCACCACGGCTGCTGCTGCACCCGTTCCTGCCAGTTCTGGTTCCGCTTCAGTATGAATTAAAGCGATCTGATGGGTGGTTTCACGATAATCAATGAAAGCAAAGTGTCCATTGAAGTTTATTTCAAATCTTTTATCGGTTTTGTTAAGGGGGATGTTTTCAAATTCTGGTTTCATAATTTTCGTATTAAAAGTGATGGGTTTTATAAAGGAACAAGATTTTATTGACTAATATTGAGAGCAGGACTTTATTGATTTTAAAATCAATAAGCTTTGTCCGTAGCATCATTTAAATACAATATAAATCCTGTTCCTTTATATTTTACCCGACATCATTATATAAAGTTAATAAAAAAGGAACAATCAAAGATTAAGGAAAATTTAATTTTACTAATCTTCCAGATATCCAAATTTTCCGGTATTAAAATCCTCAAATGCCTGCATGATTTCTTCTCTGGAATTCATCACAAAAGGTCCGTGAGGATAGATGGGTTCATTAATTGGCTCTCCGCTGATGATTAAAACAATAGCATCTTCTTTTGCTTCAATGGTAAACGTTTCTCCCTCATTTTTGAATAGGGCAAAATGATCTCCCTTAATGTTCTCTTCTCCGTTTATGGTGATATTTCCCTCAATAACCAAGGCTGCTGTATTGAAGTGAGCAGGGAAATTGAATTCAGCTTTTCCTCTAGCCTTAAGTTTTGCATTCATCATATGAACCGGCGTAAAAGTATTGGCAGGGCCGCTATGTCCGTTATATTCTCCGGCAATGACTTCCACCAATCCATTTTCTCCTAAATCTACTTTTTCCATTTTAGAATTTTCGATAGCCTGGTATTTTGGGGTACTCATTTTATCCTTAGCAGGAAGATTTACCCAAAGTTGAACCATCTGAAAGATTCCCCCTTCTTTTGCCCATTCTGTTTCATGATATTCCTTGTGAAGAACACCCTTTGCTGCGGTCATCCATTGTACATCACCTTCACCAATTACACCGCCGCCGCCAGCACTGTCATGATGTTCTACTTTACCACTATATGCTATTGTTACCGTTTCAAAACCTCTGTGCGGATGAACACCCACACCTCTTGGTATTTCTGAACCGTTGAAATGAAATTTTGAATTATAATCAAGCATAATGAATGGGTCCATTCTTTTCATGTCTAATCCATTTACACCTGGAATAAAATTATGAACCCTAAAACCATCACCTACGAAGTGTGCAGGTCTTGGAGATACTACTATTTCTACTTTTTTAGTTGCCATAATATTGTTGATTTTATATGAACAAAAGTACCATAGTTATAAGTCAGAAACATTGATCTGTGATAAGTTCGTATGGAAGCGAAATAGCAAAAAAGAAAATGAATAATAAAACTGAATAGCAAAAGTGTTTTCTTCACAGGTTGAGCATCATCAGCGCCCCCTTTGCTCTTTTATAATTTTGCCAACAACTTATTCTTCCTTCGATTTCATATTTTTACCATCCGAAATATGCAGTCTCCTAAAGACAAATCCGGATAAAATGGTCAGTATTCCTACCGTAAGAAATGTATATCGGAAAGCATTGTGAATTTCGCCCTGAATCAGGTCTGTATTTTCAAACAACTTTAATACAATCAATCCGAATGCAATACCAAATCCTATGGCGAGCTGCTGATTGACGGATATTAAAGAATTTCCACTACTGGTCTGGAAGTTTCTAAGATCTGCAATAGAAATCGTATTCATGGAGGTAAACTGAATAGAGTTGAAGAACCCTAGCACAGCAATAATGGGAACAAACCAGTATAGGGAAGTATGAATATCCGGAATGGCCAATAGACAGATCAGGGTTCCAATGATAAATGTATTCACCATCAGGGTTTGTCGGTAACCATATTTATCCAGAATTTTAATCACCGATGACTTCCCGAATATAGCCGTTAAGGCCATCGGAGCAATAATCCATCCTGAAGTTACTGCGGATTGTTTATAAGCAATCTGTATCATCAGCGGAAGGAGTAGCGGAACGGAGCTGATTCCTAATCTGGTGGCCAGATTTCCAACAATTCCAACCCGGAAAGTTCTTACCTGAAATAGATTTAAAGGAAAGATGGGATTACCTCCTCTTTTTGCATGCTTATAGTAATAGTAAAGAAACAGGAAGCCTAAAATGAATACGAGAAGAACAGGGGTTATGTTCTGTATATCTCCGAAAAGTTCCAAAGAAACAGAAAGTAGGAGAGAAGCTGCTGCAAAGATTAAGAACCCTTTCAAGTCAAAATCAACATCGTCAGATTTATAGTTGGGCATAAATTTTAAGCCTAAAATAATCCCCAGAATACCAATAGGAATATTAATAAGAAATATCCAGTGCCAGGAAAGATAATCTACCATATACCCACCAACCAAAGGACCTAGTACGGGACCGATAAGGGCAGGGATAATGGCAAAATTCATGGCTTTAAGAAGTTCACTTTTGTCAAATGTTTTAATGAGGGCTAATTTTCCAACCGGTGTCATCAAGCTTCCTCCAACACCTTGAATTACCCTCGAAATAACCAAATGAGTGAGGTTTTGAGATAATGAACAGAATAAGGAGCCAAGGCTAAATAAAACCAGGGAAAATATGAAAATCTTTTTCGTTCCAAACCTATCTGCCAAAAAACCACTGGCAGGCATGAAAACAGCCAGTGTCAGAACGTAGCTGATGATTGCATTCTGCATATTTAATGGAGATTCATGAAGATCCTTTGCAATGGATGGCAGGGAAGTGTTCAGAATTGTAGAGTCCAGCATTTGCATAAAAATAGCAGTGGCTAGAATCAGGGGTAGAATTTTCTTTATTGATGTCGGTTGAAGGTTTGTTTCTGTCATTTTGTACAGGCTGAATATTCAAAAAATGTCCAGGCTTATTTTATTTGAAAAAAATGCTTGCTTTAAGCAGTTTGATCCTTAGATGAAGAAATCCATATAAAATTAAAAAAGTCCTGCGAGATATCACAGGACTTTTTAATTTATTTTCTAGGTTTTTCTACTCCTTTCCATTCGTCGCCGGCTTTTCTATACTGGCTTAAAGTGAAATTTTTGAAATCCTTTGTTTTATATTCAATGTTATCGGTATTTTGTTCAAACGGCATGATGTAGTAGTATTCAACATCTGTTTTATCAGACTTGTTTCCTTTTTTTACAGAGGGAACATATTTTGAAAACTTATAGCTCGGAAGATATTGTCTTAATCTTGTGTAGAACGCCTTATCTTCTTTTTCATTAGGAATGATATCGATAATGTTCAGATCATCCTTCTTCTTGTCAACCCAAAGGTAGTAAGTTTTCTCTTCTCCCATGTTTCTGTTGAACGAGTTGAAAGCAAACAATTCCTTTGGAACCAGTTCCTTGATTTTTTCAGGATCAACCTTAGTGTAGAATTGTCCCTTTGAAGGGTCTACATAGGTTTCAAGGTTGTACATTAAAACAGAATTGTTTTCAAAATTCTTGTTTTTAAAATATTGATTTAAAGATAACTCTGCAGTAGCTCTCAATTCCTTACTTCTGTCATCCAGTTTTTTTGTTGGATTCTGAGGATTTACTTTTTTTACGAATTGATACAGAACTATAGGTTTAATGTCCTTAAGGTGAGGATAAGTTTTAAGTTGTTCAGCCTTTACCAGCCAGTAAAATTGTTGATAGTAGTCATCTTTGTCAACATCTTTCACACTTTTATAAGCCAAAGCAAGCTTTTTTGAGTTCAGGTATTTGCCGTATTTTCCCTGTCCAAAAGCAAAACTTATGGATAATAAGGCAAATAAAACAGTAAGGTTTCTTCTCATTTTTTTATAATTGATATTTTCGTTTTCCAAATATAATTATTTATTAGATATTATTTTTGATTGTCAGCTAAATTATGTCGATATTATTGCTGTTAATTCAAAAGAAAATCCTGTATTGCTACAGGATTGATAAATTTTGTGTGAAATTAAGAAATTAGAGCCCGGATATTAGAAGCCGGAAAGATTCAATCTTTTAAATTAAATGATTGCTTTACCAGTAAATTGATCTTTCATAATTAAATTGACAGAAATTTCAAAAACTCAATTTTAGTATGATGTTTCATGTACTTTCACAGCTCTTCCACTTGGGTCATTCATTTTTTTGAAAGCCTCATCCCATTCCAAAGCAATAGGAGTAGAGCACGCAACAGATGGAACAGATGGAACTGTAGCTGCAGCGGTTTCACTTGGGAAATGCTCTTCAAAGATGGTTCTGTATCTATATTCCTCTTTGTTTTGTGGAGTGTTTAGCGGGAATCTGAATTTTGCGTTCACCATCATCTCATCAGAAACTTCTTTCTCTGCAACCTCTTTTAGGGTATCGATCCATGAATAGCCCACACCATCTGAGAACTGTTCTTTTTGTCTCCATGCAATAGAAGCAGGAAGAATATCTTCAAAGGCTTTTCTTAGTACCCACTTTTCAATTTTTCCCTCAGCAACATTGATCATTTTGTCTTTTGGGTTCAGAGTCATGGCAATATCCATGAATTCTTTGTCAAGGAAGGGAACTCTGCCTTCTATTCCCCAGCTCATTAATGCCTTGTTGGCTCTTAAACAATCATAAAGGTGAAGCTTCCCTAGCTTTCTTACCGTTTCATCATGAAATTCCTTGGCATTAGGTGCTTTGTGGAAGTATAAATAACCTCCAAACAGTTCATCCGAGCCTTCTCCGGAAAGTACCATTTTGATTCCCATTGACTTGATTACCCTTGCCAAAAGATACATTGGGGTAGAAGCTCTGATGGTGGTTACATCATAAGTTTCCAAATGATAGATCACATCACGTACAGCATCCAATCCCTCCTGAACGGTAAAGTTTACTTCATGATGTACAGATCCTATATGCTCCGCTGCTTTTTGTGCAGCAATAAGGTCCGGAGATCCTACAAGCCCTACAGCAAAACTGTGAAGTCTTGGATACCATGCTTCCTGAGTATCTCCACTTTCAATTCTTTGTCTTGCAAACTTTGCGGTAATTGCTGAAATAACAGAAGAGTCCAAACCTCCGGAAAGTAATACTCCATAAGGTACATCACTCATCAATTGTCTGTGGACTGCATCCTCAAGCCCTTTTCTAAGTTTTGAAATATCCGTTTCATTGTCCTTTACATGATCAAAGCTGTCCCAGTCTCTTGTATACCATTGTTGTAGCTCGCTGCCATCTTTGCTGTACACCAAATGTCCCGGTAAGAACGTTTCGATTTTTTTGCAAACTCCCTCCAATGCTTTCAATTCGGAAGCTACATAATAGTTTCCGTTCTTATCCCATCCCTGATACAGAGGACAGATTCCCATATGATCACGGGCAATCAGATAAACATCTTTTTCAGTATCATACAAGGAGAATGCAAAGATTCCGTTCAGTTTTTCAACGAAGTCTTTTCCATACTTTTGATAAAGAGCCAGGATTACCTCACAGTCAGATTGTGTCTGAAACTCATAATCAGGAAATTCTTCTTTTAGTTCTCTATGGTTATAGATTTCACCGTTTACGGCTAATACAATTTTTTTATCTTTTGTAAATAGAGGTTGCTTTCCTGAAGTAGGATCTACAATAGCTAGCCTCTCATGAGAGAACACTACTTTTTCATCCTGAAAAACCCCGCTCCAATCCGGTCCTCTGTGACGGATCTTTTTTGACATCTCCAAAACCTGGGGTCTTAGTACTTCGGTTTTCTGCTTGGCGTCAAATAGACATACAATTCCACACATATTTTTATTATTTATGAAACAAAAGTATAAGTGTTGTTTATAAATAACAATTAAAAAATCGTATTGATTAATATTTTTAATCAAATAATTTATTTAAAAGAAAAATATTAACTATTTCAGGTGAAAATTATGTTTTTTGGTTAATTTTTTTCGTTGGGATAAAATAAAAATAATCTCTATACGAAATAAAAATGACATATTTATTAATCTATGGTAATTTATTATATGAATTTTAGTCTTTTCTTTGTGGCTCGAAATAATTTTTTTTCATCATTTGTGTTTTTACCTTCTTGCAATTCTCATGCAAGAAGGTTTTGTTTTTATAGGACCTTTAGCAAAGCTTCTGTAATGTTCCATACACTGAAATGTGTTCCTTTTGTGAAATTTCGACAGTAGGACCTATTTCTTTCCTATTCTTATCATAGAGAGATACACTATGTTTGATATTTTCAAGCTTTAAAAATAAATAGGAAGTAAAAAGGTGATTGTTCGGCGGATGCCAGATTGTAGTTGGTAATACCTTTCCATTATAAGAACTTATATAGCATACTTCCTTGGCCTGTGTTGAATACAGGCAGAATAAGCAGATTGCCAAAAAGTTAATTATATTTCTTTTACTCATAATGGATGAGGTGGCAGGATTGCTATTTCAATTAATAAAAGTAGCCTTACTGCATCAAAACGGTTTAATCTATGGAGTTAGTAGGGAGTGAGTGTAAAATGTTACATTATATTTTCAAAAAATAGTTTAAAAAACAGAAAAAACTACCCTTTCGAGTAGTTTTTATCTTTATATTTTAAAAATGAATTAAGAAATTCTTTCGATCAATGCCATGTAGAATCCGTCATAGCCTTCACTAGGCATTACTTTATCATCCTTGATCATTTTATATCCGGGATTGTTCTTAAGGAATTCCTCAACCTGCAGATTGTTTTCAGAAGGCAGGATAGAACACGTAGCGTACACCATTTTTCCACCTATTTTCAACATTTTAGAATAGTCCTGAAGAATCTGTTGTTGTTCCTTTTTGATTCTGTCAATAAAGTCCTGATCAATTTTCCATTTACTGTCCGGGTTTCTTTTCAAAACTCCAAGACCAGAACATGGTGCATCAATCAGTAGTCTGTCTGCTTTTTCATGAAGACGTTTAATAACCTTGTTGTCAGAAATCATTCGTGTTTCAATATTATGAGCACCAGCTCTTTTTGCACGACGTTTCAATTCAGCCAGTTTCCACTCAAAAATATCCAATGCTACAATCTGACCTTTGTTTTTCATTAATGCTGCCAAATGAAGAGTTTTTCCACCTGCTCCTGCGCATGCGTCTACCACTCTTTGTCCTTCTTTAACATCAAGAAAATATCCGATCTTTTGTGAAGAGGCATCCTGAACTTCAAATAATCCCTCTTTAAAAGCGGTTGTAAGGAAAACATTCTTTTTCTCCTCAAGCTGTACAGCATCAGGATAATTTTTGATAGAAAAAGAAGCAACTCCCTCATCCGAAAGATCAGAAATAAGTTCCTTTGTAGTTGTTTTTAAAGAATTAGATCTTAAAACGGTAGGTGCCTGCTCATTTAGGGCAAGCATTTCTCTTTCCCAGTTAGCACCCAGTTCTTTTTCCAGTGTTTCAGCCAACCAATCCGGAATAGAATGTTCTATTGCCTTAGTAGGAACAGTGTTTTTCTTAAGCTTGGTAAGGATGTCTGCAATTTTAATTCCATCAAACTCTTCAAACTTTTTATAATTGGTCTTGCTCCAAAGAAGGTAAGCAAGGATAAGTTTATAAATATTGCTGGGTTTTATCCCTTCACCCATATAATATTCAAGGCGTTTTTTCCAACGGATAATATTGTAGAAAATCTCAGAAACAACGGCTCTGTCCTGGCTTCCCCATTTTCTGTTTGCTTTCAAAAGTCTTTCAATAACTTTATCTGCATATTTGTTTTTTTCAAAAAATGTTTCTAGTAAGGCATCGTGAATTCCGATTGCCAAGTTTCTGTGAATAAGTTCCATAAATTTGCTTCGCTGTTTGAATCTGCAAAAATACGAATTTAAGTTGAGAGTTTAGATTTTGTGTTTTAAGGTTGTGTTCCCACTTTCTAATTTCTGACATCCGGAACTTGACTTTAACGTCCAAAAAGCTCTACCTTTGCAAAAAATTAAAATATGAGTGATACAGTACTTTGTCCGAAATGTAGTTCCGAGTTTACCTATCCAAGTGATAATATGATGGTATGCTCTCAGTGCTTCTACGAATGGAATCCTGAGGATGTAGCATCTGAAGCAGCAAGTGAGGGTAAAATATTGGACGCTAACGGAAATGAACTTCAGGATGGTGATTCTGTAGTGGTAGTAAAAGACCTTCCCGTAAAAGGAGCACCAAAACCGGTAAAAGCGGGTACTAAAGTGAAAAATATTCGTCTAAGACCAGGAAATGATCACAATATCGACTGTAAGATAGATGGTTTTGGAGCAATGGCTCTAAAGTCTGAATTTGTGAAGAAAGCATAAAAATAACTGACTTTTAAAGATTAACCTTAACATTCAGGAAAAGGAAGATCAATAAAAAAAGGAAAAAATTGGACAGTGTAATCTTTCAATAGACTTAATCGCAAGATTGCTAATGTCCGTCTAGAAGGCAGAAAGAGAATTAACCAAAAATTTCCTTAAGCTGTAGAGATACAAATGTAAGAAAAAGTTTTAGAACCAATTCTTATGTTTGTATTTTTTTTATACACAGCATATTGAAAATGTATAAGTTATGACAATCGAAAAGCACCGGAATGAGGGGCTGTTCGTACTTTTGTAACCTTTTCTTTTTGGAGATTTGCTCCTAATTAAATGAAATATTTACAGGGCTGGTTAGTTTTTCATCAGTATAAATTATCAGCTCCTTGTTTCTTACTTTAATCTTATTCCAGTAATAGTTTCCGGCAAATCTACTTTCAAGAATCTCTGCCTCAGGACCGGTTTCTGAGATTTTTATTTCTTTAGGGTAATAGGTTGGTTTCGAAAGTCCAAAATCTAGGGCTTCAGTTTCACTGAAAATATTTACTTCCCCAAATAATTTGGCTACATACACGTTGTAGGGGTTTCGATAGGTTTCTTCAGGGCTGTCATTCTGAATTAATCTTCCATTTTGAAGAATAACGACCTGATCCAGCCATGGCATGATATCCTGAAGCTCATGAGTAGAAATGATAAGAGATATCTGATGTTGTTTTACATATCTGAAAAGTCTTTCTCTAAGTTCAATTTTTCTTGGAAAATCAAGGTTGCTAAACGGTTCGTCCAAAATAAGAAGTTTTGGGAGTACAGAAAGCGCTCTTGCAATGGCAACTCTTTGTTGCTGACCACCGCTTAGGTATTTTGGAAGTACATCCGCAAATTCCTGAAGACCTACCACGTCCAGAAGTTCCATGACGGTTTCTCTTTTTTTAGCTAAATTAATATTTGAAATAAATTTTCCTACATTTTCAGCAACGGTAGCATAAGGCATGAGGTCAAAGTTCTGTGCCACAAACTTCATTTCGGCTTCACCGGGAACAAGATTTCCTTTGGGTCCCAAAAGCTTGTTTCCATCAAAAATTATTTCTCCACTTTCCCAGTCAAGAAGCCCGTAGATTAAACCGAGAAGTGTTGATTTTCCGCATCCGCTTTCCCCTGCCAGAGCAATAATTCTACCAGCCTCAAACCTTAAATTAAGGTTTTGAAACAGGGTTTTTTCCTTGGCATGAGAGAAAAATAAATTGTTTATTTCTAATAGCATATTACAAATGTAAGGTTTTTATGAAAACACAATTTTTTTTATTATATTAGCGGAAGTAATAAAAATAAATCAAAAATGAGAAAAAAACTGTTTTCGTTAGCTATTCCTGCTTTATTTATTGCTGCTGTAGTGGTTTCTTGTAAAAAAGATAAACCGCTTACCAGTGAAAGTAATGAGGTGACGACTACCAAGAATGGTAACCAGTACACTTTGGATACACTAAACAGTAAGGTTGAATGGAAGGGATATAAAGTTTTCAAATCTGAGAATACAAGCCATTTTGGGAATATCAAATTCGAAAGTGGAGATGTGACAGTGAAAGAAGGAAAGCTTGAAAGTGGTAAATTTGTTGCTGACATGAACTCATTAACTTCTGTGGATTTAAAAGACAGTCCGGAAGATATGGGGAAATTAAACGGTCATCTTAAGAGTGGTGATTTCTTTGAGGTTGAAAAATTCCCAACCGCTTCTTTTGAAATTACAAAGGTTACTCCTGCTAATGAGGGTGATTATAATACTCTTTTGGATGGTAATTTAACCATTAAAGGAATTACCAAGCCTGTTCAGTTTAAAGCAAATGTTTCTGTGAAAGATGGAGAAGTGAGCGTTGCTACTGAGCCTAAGGATATCAAGAGAGAAGAGTTTGGCGTGAAGTTCCAGGCTCCTGCTGAAAACGGAGTGATTAAGGATGAGGTAACTCTTCAAATCAGCGTTAAAGCTTTAGAAAAGAAATAATTTTTTTATTTAAGTGAAATAAGTGATTGAAGTCTGCCTCCCGAAAAAGAGGCAGATTTTTTTATGACTGACTTATTATTAAACTTAAAAGTCGTATTTTTGCAAAACATTTTGAAAGGGTAAAATAATGATAGAAAAGATAGAAGAACTACTGATCGAAGTAAACGGCTTCAATACTGCATCTAAAGAGGAAATCGAAAATTTCCGAATCAAGTATAATGGTAAGAAAGGAGTTCTAAATGATTTTTACGAAACATTAAAAGAAGTTCCTAACGACCAGAAGAAAGAATTCGGGCAGAAGATTAACTCCTTGAAACAGGCTGTTGCCGGTAAATTAGAAGATTTGAAAAATGCTTCTGAATCTTCTATTATTGTAGAAAAAGAAGATCTTACAAGACCTGCTTTTCCGTTGGAACTGGGGTCAAGACATCCAATCAATCTGGTTAAAAACAGAATTATTGAAATCTTCAAATCTATTGGCTTTGCGGTAGCAGATGGTCCTGAGATTGAAGATGACTGGCATAACTTTACAGCGTTGAATCTTCCGGAATACCACCCGGCAAGAGATATGCAGGATACTTTCTTTATTGAACAAAATCCGGATATTCTTTTGAGAACGCATACTTCTTCCGTGCAAACCCGTTATATGGAAGAAAATCAGCCGCCTATCAGAATTTTATCTCCAGGAAGAGTATTCAGAAATGAAGCGATTTCTTCACGTTCTCACTGTATCTTCCACCAAATAGAGGGATTATACATTGATGAAAATGTAAGTTTTGCTGATTTGAAGCAGACTATTCAGTTCTTTACCACCGAACTTTTCGGAAAGTCCAAAATCAGAATGAGACCATCTTATTTCCCGTTCACTGAGCCAAGTGCTGAGATTGATGTATACTGGGGATTAAACTCTGAAACGGATTACAGAATTACAAAAGGTACAGGTTGGTTAGAAATCATGGGTTGCGGAATGGTAGACCCTGCTGTATTGAAAAATGTAAATATTGACTCTGAGAAATATTCAGGATATGCATTCGGAATGGGTATTGAAAGAATTACAATGCTTCTTTACCAAATGAGTGATATCAGAATGTTCTTTGAAAATGATATCAGAACCTTGGAGCAATTCAAGACGCTATAAAAAATCAAACCTCCGGAGCTCCGGAGGTTTTTGTTTTTAATTACTGACCTAAGAAACAAAACGTAATTAAAAACTGATCTTATTGAAAAATTTACACGTGTCTGTTTCTTATGCTATACTTTGAATACATCTGTATCTCCATCAAGTATTTGCATGCTGCAGTCTTCTTGCTGCTCTATAATAAAGACAATTGGTATTCGTAATATGTTACATTCCAAATAAAAAAATGTCTGTAAAAACTACAGACATTCATCAACTAAAGAACTTAGTTATTTATTTTATTTAGTAAACTTTAAAGGATATTTTACATTTTTATAATCATCAATACTAGCCTTTAGGGAACCAACAGCCAACTCTGCCTTTAAAAGCAAAGGAATATGATTGGCATCATTGGACACCCACATTGTTACACCTTCTTTTTCCTTAAATACTCGTCCACTTTTCACAGATGGAATTATTTTTAAACTATTGATGGTCCCGAACTTGGTTTTCAAATTTTCAGTTCCTGTTACCTTTAACTGAAAAGGAAACATTTCATCATCAATCCAAACATTCATATTGATAATGGTTCCTACTTTCAATTCATCGGAGCTTTTACTTCGCAGATAATAGAAGCATGAAAGCATGTCCTGAACACCTTTCACAGATTTTATGACCTTGGAACCATTTGCAGGTGTCTTTTTATCCGTTAAAATCAAGGTATTGTTATCATGGTTAAAAGCGGTCTCAAGATGCTGACGATAGCTTCCCTCGCGTACATTTCTTACGTAAAAACTAGGCAATCCGGTATCTGTATTGATAAAACTTTCATATAGGTCTTCTACTTTGAAGAAAGCCTTTACAGCCCCTGTAGTTTGCCCTGTACCTTTTACATATAAGTGGGGTGCCCCTTTGTAGGTAGTCTTTTTAGTGGTAAGGTTGGCGGTTCCGGCATTCAGGAAACCATAATGGATTCTGAGTGTGATGGATTCGCCGTCTGCGATGTTATCAATCTGGGCAGAGCCTAAAAAGAATATAAGTACTGCAAAAAGGGTTAAAATTTTCTTCATAATAAGACATTTACAAAAACATTGCCAAATTTAAGATCTTAAATGATAGATATTTGACAAATCTCAGGTTTTTATTTAGAATCAATTAAATATGCTTCGCATTAAAATTAGTAAATTTGCAGTTACATGTATAATTAAATTATCTAAATTATGATAACCACTGATATATTGATCATAGGTGCGGGTCCTACAGGACTTTTTGCAGTTTTTGAAGCTGGTCTTTTAAAAATGAAGTGTCACATTATTGATGCACTTCCACAGCCGGGAGGGCAATTGGCTGAACTTTATCCTAAAAAGCCTATTTTCGATATTCCAGGGTATCCTTCAGTGAATGCTGGAGAATTGGTGGATAATTTGATGGAGCAGATCAAGCAGTTTCAACCTGGTTTTACTTTAGGGGAAACCGCAGTTTCTTATACAAAGGTTGATGATGAGTGGTTTGAGGTGATTACCAATAAAGGAACAGTTCACAGATGTAAGGCTATTGCTATTGCGGGAGGACTGGGAACTTTTGAACCTAGAAAACCTACGTTTGATAATGTAGCTGATTATGAAGAAAAAGGTCTTGAATATTTCGTTAAAGAGCCTGAACATTTCAGAAATAAAAGAGTTGTTATCGCCGGAGGTGGAGATTCTGCACTGGACTGGAGTGTTTTCCTTTCTAATGTTGCAAGTGAAGTGACTTTGATCCACAGAAGAAATGAGTTCCGCGGAGCTTTGGATTCTGTAGAAAAAGTTCAGGAGCTTAAAAACCAAGGGAAAATCAAATTAATTACTCCTGCGGAAGTTACCGGTATTAAAGGTGATGGAAAAGTAGAAGCTATTACAGTAGAGAGTGAAGGACAGGAGGCTTACGATATTGAAACAGATTATTTTATTCCTTTATTCGGATTAACTCCAAAATTGGGAGAGATCGGAAACTGGGGATTAAATATTGAAAAAAATGCAATTGTAGTAAACAACGCTCTTGATTACCAGACGAACATTGATGGGATCTACGCTATTGGAGATATCAATACATATCCTGGAAAACTGAAGTTGATTCTTTGTGGTTTCCACGAGGCTACTTTGATGTGTCAGAGTGTGTATAACAGACTTAATCCGGGTAAAAAATTCGTATTAAAATATACAACAGTAAGTGGAGTAGACGGGTTTGACGGAAGCCGTAAAGAAGCAGAGAAGGCTGTTGTGAAAAAAATTGACTAATTTTGCAGAATTATGTCAGACGTTAATATTAAAATCACCGATAGAGAAGGTGTAATTCACGATGTTGTAGCTCCTACGGATATGTCCATGAACCTAATGGAGATTATCCGTTCTTATGAATTGGCTGAAGAAGGGACTATTGGTGTATGTGGAGGAATGGCGATGTGTGCTTCCTGCCAGGTATATGTAATTAATGATCCAGGGCTGGAGCCTATGGGAGATGAAGAGGATGCCATGCTTGCTGAAGCTTTCCACGTGAAAGATAATAGCAGACTAGGATGCCAGTTACATATTGCCGATGCAATGGAAGGGCTTGAAGTAGAAATTGCTCCTTATCCTTAGAAAATATTTTTTAATCTTAATAAGAAACCCGTTCGAATTTTTCGGACGGGTTTTGCTTTGCAGTTCCTATTTATAAAGCTGTTTAAACTTTTTTATTAAACCACAAAGGATATACAAAAGCTTTTTAAACACTTAAGCTATTTAAGTGATATACTTTGTGTACAAGGAAGGACACTCAAGTTTTGTTGAAAATCAAAGATTTTCATCTTATGTGAACTTAATTGTGCCGTATTTCCTTACACTTTCTAAAGTGTACTAAAGTGTTAAAAAAATAAAACCTTTTGTGACTTTTGCGGTTAAGTTTAAACAGACTTTATATTAAAACGATATCAACTTTAAATTTCCTCCTTAGAAATCCACTTTCCGACGGTAGGAGCCTCATAATTTTTCATCTTTTCCAGAAGGTCATCAATATTTTCACTAATCAGAAGCATATCTCTATTCACTTGCTTTAAGAATCCTTTATCTACCATATTTTGAACCAGGCTGATCAGGTCGTCATAAAAGCCATCAATATTTAAAACCCCAATTGGTTTTTTGTGAAGACCAAGTTGTGCCCATGTGATCATTTCAAAAAATTCCTCCAATGTTCCATAACCACCTGGAAGAACAATAACGCCATCGCACAGGTTATTCATCTTAGTTTTCCTTTCGTGCATGGTTTCCACGAGGATAAGTTCGGTCAGGTTTTTATGGGCAATTTCCTTTGATTGTAAAAAGTGGGGAAGAACTCCGGTTGCCTTTCCGTTTTCACTTAAAGTTCCATCTGCTACGGCTCCCATCAAACCTACATCTGCACCACCATAAATAAGCTGTATGTCTTGCTTTGCTAATGTTTGTCCTAATAAGAATGCCTGTTCTCTGTAAATTTCATCTGTGCCAAAGCTTGATCCACAGAATACTGTAATACTCTTCATAATTTATATGTTTTTTTAAGGCCAAAGAAGATAAGAAAATATACTGGGATTTTTTTGTATGTTATGTATTTTTAATCTGTAAGGCTTTATCTTGTTAATAGAGAGTTGATTGTTTTTAAATTAAAAATATCCAAAATCATAAGACTTTGGATATTTAATATAGATATTTTAATGTTCTATTTCTGAGGAATATTGGCTAAAATATCCTTTAGGAAGCTCCAGAATTTCTGAGCAGAAGGGATATTTGCTTTTTCGTCAGGAGAGTGTGCTCCTCTGATGGTTGGTCCAAAGCTTACCATTTCCATTTCAGGATAATTGGCTCCGATGATACCACATTCAAGGCCTGCATGACAAGCTACTACATGAGGTTTCTCATTAAACTTCTCTGTGTAGATTTTTTCCATGACCTGTACTATTTCAGAACCTGGTTTTGGTTTCCATCCCGGGTAAGAACCACTGAATACCACATTCATTCCTGCTAATTCTGCTACAGATTTTAATTGTTCTGCTGTAGAATATTTAGAAGAATCTACAGATGATCTTGTAAGGTTTAAGATTTTAAGCTCACCTCCTTTCAACTCAACTCTAGCTACATTGTTGGATGCTTCCACAAGGTCTGCTACATCAGGGCTCATTCTGTAAACTCCGTTATGAAGAGCCTTTAAAGTAAGAATGATTTTCTTAGAATCAGCTTCAGATACAGCTTTGTCAGATGACGTAGAATTTTCAATATTGATTTGGATTCCAGGTTCTACAGAAGCAAACTCTTCCAGAATTTCTTTTTTAAGAATGGTAGCAGCATCAATAAATTCACCTGCATTTCTTACCGAAATTACAGCTGCTCCCTCTCTTGGAATTGCATTTCTTAATCCTCCACCGTCAATAGAAACGATTTCAAGATTTTGTTTTTCTAATCCAATATAAAGAAGTCTTCCAAGGATAATATTTGAATTTCCAAACCCTTTATGGATGTCCATTCCGGAATGTCCCCCCTGTAGGCCTTTTACTTCAATTCTTACAATTTGTCCTTTTGGAGCTTCTACAGCATAATTTTGAGTGATGGTAACATCTACACCTCCGGCGCAGCCTATGTCAATTTCATCATCTTCTTCCGTATCAAGGTTTAAAAGAATTTCTCCTGTAAGCTGTCCTGGCTTTAAGCCTATTGCTCCGGTCATTCCTGTTTCTTCATCAATAGTGAATAAAGCCTCTAATGCCGGGTGCGGAATATCTGAACTTTCAAGGATAGACATAATAGTAGCTACTCCTAAACCATTATCGGCCCCTAGAGTTGTTCCTTTTGCCTTTACCCAGTCACCATCAATTTCCATTTTGATCCCTTCCGTTTCAAAATCGAAGTTAACATCATTGTTTTTCTGGCAAACCATATCCAGGTGAGACTGAAGAACAATAGATTTACGGTTTTCCATGCCTGCAGTGGCCGGTTTTTTAATAATTACGTTTCCTACTTCATCTACAGTGGTTTCCAATCCTAGGTTTTCACCAAATCCCTTGATGAAAGCAATTACTTTTTCCTCTTTTTTTGATGGTCTTGGAACTGCATTTAACTTGGAGAAGTTTTTCCAGATTATCTGCGGTTCTATATTAGATAATTCCATTGAAATTTATTTTTCTCAAATTTACGAAATAAAAAATGCTTCTGTGAAATACAGAAGCATTTTTGTATGTGTTTGGGGAAGAAAACAGCAAAATAGCAAGTTTGTTATTCCGTTTTTTTTCGCCTTAAATTTTTATTATGTCACTTATTAGCATCCACACTCTCCATAGATTGGTGTTGTAATGACAGAGCCATCAGGTTTTTCAATGGTAAGGGTTCCCTCAAATAGAAGGGCTTCTTCACCTTTGATCTTTTTACCTTTTACAGAGATTTTGTAATCATTACTTTCTATTTCCTTGGTGAGTTCTTCATCCACTTCCATATCACTTGAAGAAATAAGATTCATTGCCAGTCTTTTACCATCCAGCTTCATGTAGGCTGTTTTTCCTGCATCGTCTGCATAGATGTATTTTTCGGCTTCGAAATCTGCTTTGCTTCTTGCAAAATAGCATGAACATTCTTTAATTTCTTCAGGAAATGAAATGTTTTCAATTAAAATTTTTCCGGATGAAATAGTAGCATGAGCAGAATCCTTAACAATATTTGCAGAATCTGTAGAGGTAGAGCCGGAAACTGTTTCCTTGTCTTTTTTACAAGCTACCAACAGAAATGCAGAAAAGAGAATGATTAGGTGTTTCATGTGTTTGTGATTTTATTTTTAGCCTCTTGCTCTTTCAAGAAGAGTCATCATTAATAATGAAAGGATTACTAAGCTTTCTTCCTCGTCGTCAATATCAATTAATCTATCCAATTGAAATCTTCTTCCAAAGAATGAAGGCATTTTTTTCAGTTTGAAGTACGCTTTTCCGTCAATACCTGTTACGGTATAAGATGGGTTAAGGAAATATCCTGTAAACATTCCAATAATAGGAAGCTCACCTACGAAGCTGTCCCAGAATCTTACCCATGCATTGTCCTCCTGTACCTTGAATTTTGGCTGATCATTAGCATCCAGAATATCATAGCTTGATTTCCAAAGAGAACGCATCCCTTTTCTTGCCAATCTACCATAGTTTTTATTGTCAACAATGTCATTCAAAGAATAAGATGCATTGAAATCAATCCATTTATTGGCTCTGATTCTAAAAAGTTCCTTAGTTTTACTTTCGTCATTGAAAACAACAACATCCTCCTTCAGCTTGAACATTTTCTGACGTACATACGCTACATAATTCCCATTTTTATCCGTAATGTTGAAGTCACTTGCCAGTGTAGAAATTTTGAATTTAAAATCCAGAGGATAGTTTAAATTTTTAAGTACCATGTTAGTTTATTTTTTTCATATTTAAGCCGCAAATATAACGGTTTTTTTATAGTTATGGAAGATAAGGATATTATGTTAAAAAAATATTAGATCAAAATGAGACATTGTAAAGCCGGTAAGTGTAGAAAGTAATTAACAATGGTTTAAAAATAGAGCTTCCTTTGATTTTTAATGCCAATAATGAATTTTACTCGGCCATTGAATCATGAACTTTCTTTAGACAAAAAAACGATCTCAAAATCTCTGTCTGATTCCCAAAACTAGATATGTATAATTTACCGTTTTTCCTCAAATAATCCTTATTTTTGTAGCTATGGATTACCCAAGTAAAGTTTTGGCAAAAGCCGTTGATGAGATTTCAGGCTTGCCTGGAATTGGAAGAAAAACAGCTTTAAGATTAGCATTACATTTATTAAAGCAGCCCAGCTCCAGAGCAGTAAGTCTTGGAAATTCACTCATTAATCTTGTCAACGAAATAAAATACTGTAAAGAATGTCATAATTTCTCTGATTTTGAGATCTGCGAGATTTGCAGTAATGAAAAAAGAAACGGAGAATTGATCTGTATTGTTGAAGATGTACGGGACGTGATTGCCATTGAAAATACAGGGAAATATACAGGGAAATATTTGATTCTTGGCGGGAAAATTTCTCCAATGGAGGGGATAGGACCGGGCCAGCTGAATATTCCAAGCATTGAAAGAAAGCTGAATGATGGTAAGGTAAAGGAATTTATTTTTGCATTGAGTGCTACCATGGAGGGAGATACTACAGCTTATTACATCTATAAAAAATTTAAAAATTTTAAGGTGAATTTTTCAAGCATTGCCAGAGGGATCTCAGTAGGTGATGAGCTTGAATATGCCGATGAAATTTCATTGGGAAGATCCATTATCAACAGGTTACCGTATAACGAAAAGGATTAATATGAAGCTGTCAATTATTATTGTTAATTATAATGTTACCCAATTACTAAGGAATTGCCTTTTATCTATTCAGAAATATGTAGAAAAGGTAGAATATGAGGTTATTGTAATTGATAATGCTTCTACAGATAGTTCCTGGGGTGATCTTATCCCGGAATTTCCGGATGTACAGTTTATTTCTTCAAAAAATAATGGAGGTTTTTCAAAGGCCAATAATCAGGCAATACAAAAAGCGAAAGGCGAGTATCTGTTGCTTTTAAACCCTGATACAGAACTGGAAGGCTTTTATATGAAAGAGCTTTTGGATTTTTCTGATACCAAGCCTGAATTTGGGTGCCTTGGTGTAAGAATGCATGATGCAGAGGGAAATTTCCTGCATGAGAGTAAACGTTCTGTGCCGGATATGTTCAATTCTTTTGAAAAATTGTTTACCAATTTAAAAAAGAATAATTCCAAATCTTATTATAGAAACGATATAGAGGAAAAAGAGATTGCAGAAGTAGAAGTAATTACAGGCGCCTTTTTACTGGTGAAAAAAGCAGTCTATGAAAATATTGGAGGCTTGGATGAATCCTACTTTATGTATGGGGAAGACATTGACCTTTGCTACACCTTACTAAGAAAAGGATATAAAAACTATTATTATGGCAAGGTCTCCATTCTTCATCATAAAGGAGAAAGCACAGTAAAGAATGAGGTGTATCTGAAACGTTTTTACGGAGCCATGCAGATCTTTATTGATAAGTATTATAAAGAGGACAAACCAATGCAGTATTCTTTTCTAAAGGCAGGTTTAAAACTTCGTTACCAGATTGAGAAAATCAAGTTGAAATAGAAACTAGAAATTAAATATCGCGAATATTACCCAATAAAAAAGCAACTCAAATAGAGTTGCTTTTGTTGTATGTAGAAAAATAATCTTCTTATTTTGCCGGTGCCTGAACCGGTGTAGTTGTTTTAGAAGAAGCAGGAGCCGATTGCTTAGCCGGAGCTTCTTTTTTTACTGGTTGTTGAGCTGGAGCTACCTGTGATGGTTTTCCAGTAATAACAACGCTTAAAAGGATAAGAACGATGATAGTTCCGCCTAGAGTCCATGTTGCTTTTTCCATGAAATCATTGGTTCTTTGTACTCCAAACTGAGCAGATGATGCCCCTCCGAAAGTACTGGAAAGACCTCCACCTTTTGGGTTTTGAGCCATAACAATAATCACCAATAAAACACTGGCAACCATAATAAGAACCATCAATAGTGTAAATATAGTATCCATTAATTCTGATATCTTTTTGAATGGGCAAATTTAATGTTTTTTTACTGAATGACAAAAAAAGATGTTGGTAAATGTGGATCAACTGCGAAAAATTAAAAATAAAATAATGTTTTAATGCTTAAAACAGGTAGAAAGGCTCACTAAAGAGATGGAAATTTCACAGAAATTATTTTTATAAATATTTAGTGAATGTTTAAAAAGACATCACTAAATAAAAAAGACTATCCCAAAAGTGAGATAGTCTTTTTTCTAAAAAATGATTGATTTTTATTTGAAGTCAGAATCCTTAGCCTGATTCAGCTGGTAGGATTGTACTGTAAGGTTGATGTCAATTCCGGCCATGTTCTGGATAATGGTAAATGGAAGTTTTACACCTGATACCTCCTTATAGTCGGCAAAGCTGGTAGGGATAGAACCTCCTTCACCGGCTTTTATTTCACCAGTTTTCAGGCCTGTCTTTACACTGTAGTAATAGGTTTGTTTTGGGCCCTTTACAACATAAGAATCCTCGTTGTTGTATTTTTCAATACCCGCTAGTTTTAAATCAGCTTTTTTTGCAAAATTCAGTTCCGGGAAAGGTTCAGATTCGGCCATCAAAGATTTTTGCTGGTCATTCAGCGGAACTTTTTGTCCCTGTGCTTCAGCATATCCATCTTTACCATCAAAGACGATTTTCTGAAGAGTATTACCCATCATTTTCATTTCCATCATCATTTTTCCTCCTTTTCCTTCAATCAGCTTTATGCTCATATCCATTCCCTGTACTTTGGTAGTGGCATCAGCAGTTATGGTGGTTACTTTTTGAACGGCAGCCAATCCTCCTACTGCATTGATGTATTTGTCCACTACAGAAGCAATGGTTACATTGGCGTCTACTTTTTGTACTGCGGGTTTTGAAACAGGATTTGCTTCCTTATCAAAGTATTTTACAGGATATCCCAGTTTTTCCAGTCCCTCAGCAATATCAGAAGCCTTACCGGCAACGAAGATTCTGCTTTGGTTAGGGAAAATGGTTGCTTTTACGGCGTTGGATACATCAGCTGCAGTTACCTTATCGATGGATTTTAAGTAGTTTGTATAGAAATCTGCCGGAAGGTTCTGAACCTTTTGATCCAAAGCAAACTTGGCAATAATTCCAGGTTTTTCCAAAGACATAATGAAAGCGCCTTTTAGCCTTGCCTTAGCATTTTCAAGTTCTTCAGGTTTTACAGTAGAAATCGCATTAAGTTCATTCATTAATTCCTTAATAGCCTTATCTGTAACTTCATTTCTTACACTAGTTTCAGCAGAAAAAATAGGGGAGTATTTACTAGGCTGCATACTGGAATAAGCGCCATATGTAAATCCGTTTTTCTCTCTAAGGTTCATAAAAAGCCTGGCTTCACCGCCACCCCCTAAAATATAGTTGGCAATAGTAGCAGGGAAGTAGTTCGGATCTTTCATTGTAAGAGTATTCAGGTTTCCTACCTCTAGTACAGACTGTACTGCAGACGGTACATCCACTACATTAATCTCTGTTTTGGAAACATTGGAAGCAGGCTCTAAAGCCGCAAATTTTGTATTTGATTTTTTCCAGTTTCCAAAAGATTTTTCAACCAAAGGTTTGATTTGGTCAAACTTTACATCTCCTACAATTACTAAATAAGCATTTTCCGGAGCATAGTATTTATTATAAATGTTTTGAATATCAGATAATTGAATCTTATTGATGGACTCTACCGTTTCAAACTCTCCTCTTGAAGTATTTTTACCATATTTCAATGCATTGGATACTCTTTCCGCAATAGAAGAAGCATTTTTCTCATCAGCTTTTAAGCCTTCAATAGTTCTTTCTTTTGCATTTTGAAGCTCTTCTGCTGAAAATTTTGGATTAACGATAGCATCAGCCATTAGTCCCAATACTTCAGGGAAATATTTTGAAAGAGAGTTAGAAGAAGCCCCATTAGAGGAAAAGCTTAGATTGGCTCCTAAAAAGTCAACCTTTTTATTAAACTCATCCTTACTTAGATTTGTAGTTCCATTATCAAGTTGTTCTGCCATAATCTGGCTTACTCCTGCTATATTTCCTTCATAGTACGGAGGCCTGTCCATGGTAAGAGTTGTATTTACCCTTGGCAGTTTATTGTTTTCAACAACCATTACAGTAAGTCCGTTGCTTAGCTGAAAGGTTTTTGGTTTAGCAATGTTAACGGCAGGAGTAGGTCCCGGTTTTGGCATTGCATTAATGTCTATTTTTTGAGCGGAAAGCATTCCTGCAAATAAAAATGCCGCTGCTATATAGGTGAATTGCTTTTTCATGGGTAAATTATTTTTTCTCAGGAACGTAGTTGATGATGATTCTTTGGTTAGAATTCAGATACTTTTTGGCTGCATTTTGAAGATCTTGTTTTGTAATAGATCTGTAAATATCAATTTCTTTATTGATAAGGTTGGTGTTTCCCATCAATACATGGTTGGTTGCCAAAGAAGCTGCGATCCCCTGAATACTTGAATTTTGATTGACAAACTGGTTCTCAAACTGATTCTGGATCTTCTGATAATCTTCATCAGAAATTAAAGTAGTCTGAAGTTTCTTAATCTCAGCATCAATGTCAGTCTGTAAAGTCTGCTTGGTGGTCTTTCCCATAGGAATAGCAAAGAATGCGAAAATACTGTAATCTTCAAGTCCCTGGTTAAAGGCGGCTACCTGAAGTGCTTTTTTATCCTGATCTACCAGTTTTTTGTATAAAACAGAAGACTTGCCATTGCTTAAATAAGAAGAAAGCATATCTAGTACATAAGCATCTTTTTCTTTATTGGCAGGAGTTCTGTAGGCAAAAACATAGGCCGGAAGCTGAATGTTCGGATCCGTTGCTGTAACTTCTTTTTCCTGAGTGATGGGAGCATCTTTAGGGAAATCTTTAGGATAAATAGTTCCTTTTGGAATACCTCCATAATATTCTGCAATCCATTTCTTGGTTTGTTCAGGTTTGATGTCTCCTGCTACTACTAACGTTGCATTGTTCGGAACATAGAATTTTTTATAAAAAGCCTGAAATTCTTCAAGCTTAGCTGCATTCAGATCCTCCATAGAGCCAATGGTTGGCCAGTTATAGGGGTGGTTGGTAAACAAATTCTTTTGAATTGTTGAGAACAAATTTCCATAAGGCTGGTTATCCATTCTCAATCTCTTCTCCTCTTTTACGACTTCTCTTTGGGTATCCACTCCAACCTGATTGATTTCTGCATGGCGCATTCTTTCAGACTCCATCCAAAGTCCAAGCTGTTCGTTGTTGGATGGGAAAGTTTCATAGTAATATGTTCTGTCGTTGGTTGTATTGGCATTGTTGTCACCTCCGTTTGAAGAAACGATCTTAAACCATTCACCTCTCTTAATATTAGGAGTTCCTTCAAATAAAAGATGCTCAAAGAAGTGTGCAAAACCGGTTCTTCCCTTTACTTCATCCTTGGCACCTACATGGTACATTACTCCTGTTGTTACTACCGGAGCGGAATTATCCTGATGAAGAATTACATGAAGGCCATTGGGAAGATCATACTCTTCGAATTTTATTTGCTGTGCATTCAGCATGAGCCCGAAGAAAGCTACGGCAGCAGCAGAAATAAGTCGTTTTTTCATAAAGATTAGAAATTGTTTTTCAATTAGTAGAAAAAGTGAATTAAATGTTACATAAATAGGTTTTAGAAGTTAGATATCAAAGGTTGGAAAGTAGAAACCATGTGCTGATGGATTTTATTTTCAAATGAAAAAAAGGCTCTGTTTCAATAGCTGTTTGTCCTATTATTTAGCTTATAATCTCTAACTTCTCCAATCAAAATTTGAATTCTCCTTTGAATACATTAATTTTGTGTTCCCAAAATTTTTTTTGCAGTATGGATTATTTGAAAGGACTCAACGAATCACAATATGAAGCCGTTACCTCTTTACAAGGACCTTTGATGGTACTTGCCGGTGCCGGTTCCGGAAAAACACGTGTGCTTACCATGCGTATAGCCCATTTAATACACAATGGGATAGACCCTTTTAATATCCTAGCACTTACCTTTACCAATAAAGCGGCCCGTGAAATGAAAGAGCGTATCGCGAAGGTAGTGGGAGACAGCAATGCAAGAAGTCTTTGGATGGGAACTTTTCACTCTGTTTTTGCAAGGATTCTTAGAATTGAAGCCCATTATCTGGGGTATCCGTCCAATTTTACCATTTATGATCAGCAGGATGCATTGAATGTGATCAAAAAGGTTCTGAAAGACATGAATATTGATGCTGACCTTTACAAACCCAAAAAAGTTCAGGCCAGAATTTCAACCTACAAAAACAATTTGATTACTGTAAAGGCCTATTTCAACAATCCGGAACTAATGGAAGCGGATGAAAAGGCAAATATGAAATTTATCGGGCAGATTTATCAGAGATACGTAGATGCATGTTTCAGAAACGGTTCCATGGATTTTGATGATCTATTGCTGAAAACCAATGAATTACTGACCCGTTTTCCTGAAGTTCTTGCGAAATATCAGGACAGGTTCAGATACATCATGGTAGATGAGTACCAGGATACAAACCACTCCCAGTATCTTATTGTAAAGGCACTGGCTTCAAAATTTGAGAATATTTGTGTAGTGGGAGATGATGCACAGTCTATTTATTCATTCCGTGGAGCAAATATTTACAACATCCTGAATTTCAAAAAAGATTATCCGGATGCTATTACAGTATCACTGGAGCAAAACTACCGTTCGACTCAGAATATCGTGAATGCAGCCAACGTTGTTATTGCGAAAAACCTGCAGCAGTTTAAGAAAAATGTTTTCAGTGATAATGAAGAAGGAGATAAAATTAAAATATACCGTTCCTTATCAGATGCTGATGAGGCCAACTTCGTAGCCGGAAATATCTGGGAACTTCGTAACCGTGATCAGAGAAAGTATAGCGACTTTGCTATTTTATACAGAACAAACTCTCAGACCAGAGCATTTGAAGATGCTTTGAGACGTAAAAATATTCCATACAAGGTATATGGAGGGCTTTCATTTTATCAAAGGAAAGAGGTTAAGGATTTAATAGGATACCTGCGCCTTTTAATCAATGAAAATGACTCTGAGGCATTGATGAGAATCATTAATTATCCTACAAGAGGAATTGGAGAAACCACTCAGAATAAGCTGATTGTATTTGCAGATGCCCAAAACGTTTCTATCTCAAAGGTGCTGGATAATTTACCAATGTATGCTCCTCAGTTGGGCCTAAATAATGGTGTTTTAAACAAGCTAAATGATTTTTGGTCCATGATCAAGGCATTTCAGGTACTCTTGAAAACCGAAACTGCCTACAGTGTTGCAATGGAGGTGGCAAAACGAAGTGGTTTAATTAAATTTTTAAAGGACGATCAAACGCCGGAGGGTATTTCAAGAGTAGAAAACGTTCAGGAATTGATGAACTCTATGCAGGGATTTATCGAGGAGCAAATGCAGTTGGAAGATGGAGATCCAAGTTTGTCCAACTTCCTTGAAAACATTGCACTTTCTGCAGATACTCAGGATAAAAACCTTGAAGATGATATGGTTTCACTAATGA
Source organism: Chryseobacterium aurantiacum (assembly GCF_003020585.1). Lineage (GTDB taxonomy): Bacteria > Bacteroidota > Bacteroidia > Flavobacteriales > Weeksellaceae > Chryseobacterium > Chryseobacterium aurantiacum. The sequence continues at coordinate 93,799 of NZ_PXUE01000004.1, read as the reverse complement.
CCATTCACCTTTCAAAAGGACTGGAGTTCCCTGTGGTACATCTGGTAGGTCTTGAAGAAAATCTTTTCCCAAGCTTTATGAGTTCTGCTACCAGAGAAGATCTTGAAGAAGAAAGAAGACTGTTTTATGTAGCTTTAACCAGAGCCGAAAAGCAGGTGTTTTTCTCCTATGCTGTTTCCCGTTTTCAATGGGGAAAAATTACAGATGCAGAACCATCAAGATTCCTAAGTGAGATTGATGATGAATATATTGAGTTCCTTAATCCTGTACTGGAGAAAAGATTTATCAACAATTCCGGGGTAAGATCCAATATTTTTGATGAACATCCGTCTGAGCAGAAAGCTTTCAAAAAAGTGGAGAAAAAGACCATTGATAGGGGTGACAATTCGGTTCCTGCTCCTGAACAAAGAAAATTAAAACCTGTAAGTACAGCAAAAATCATTAATCCAAGTGGAGCTTCCTCTCAGGATATTGAAGTTGGAGATAAGGTAAGACACGATCGTTTCGGAATTGGTGAGGTCTCTTTTCTGGATGGGACAGATCCTCAAAATATCAAGGCAAAGGTGGTTTTCATACACGAAGGTGAAAAAAATCTGATCCTGAAATATGCTAAACTAACAAAGATTTAGGTTAAAATAATATAGAAATAAATGCGGACTCAATTTTTTTGAGTCCGTTTTTTTTTGTTAAAATCAATAAGGTTTACTTTAAAAACAGTATTTTTAATAAGGGATAGAAATAAACAATAAATATTTTTTATAAAAACAAAGTCTATTGATTTTGTAGACTAATAAATAAGTTTTACATTTGCGCTCTGTAAAAAAACATAAATGTTCAATTAATTGAGTAAACTATATGAAAAATAAGAAAACTATTCTTTCCGCTTCTGTTTTATTTTTCCTAGGAGCATTTACCTACGGCCAGGAAAAAGACAGTATAAAAACAAATAAAGATAAAGTCAATAATGTAGAAGAAGTTGTAGTACTGGGTTCAAGAGCCGGGGCACGATCCAAGATAGACAGCCCGGTTCCTGTAGATGTATTCAATCTAAAAGAAGCTTCTGTAATTCTTCCGCAATCCAATATAGGACAAATATTAAATGCTATTGCACCCTCTTTCACCTCTACAGTTCAGACCAATTCAGATGGTACAGACCATTTGGATCCTGCTCAGTTAAGAGGTTTGGGACCGGATCAGGTATTGGTATTGGTTAATGGAAAAAGAAGACATACTTCAGCATTGGTAAATGTGAACGGAACACCGGGAAGAGGTACTGTAGGGACGGATCTTAATGCCATCCCATCCTTTGCTTTAAACAGAATAGAAGTCCTTAGGGATGGAGCCGCAGCACAATACGGATCAGATGCTATTGCCGGAGTAATGAACCTAGAACTTAAAAGAGATACCGGAAAGCTGACAGGGCAGATAAGCTATGGAGGAAATTTAACTCCTACAGCTAACGATCATACCGGAAATTTTGATGGACAAAATATTCAGCTGGATCTTAATTACGGAAATAAAATAGGTACAAAAGGTGGTTTCTTTAACATTACCTGGTCTTCTCAGTTCAGAAATCCTACGTACAGAGCAGGAACTGAAAAAGGGACAATTTACAATGCTTATAATGCTATTGAACAACGTGCACTGAATGATGGGGTGAACCTTTCTTCTCTTTTCAGCGATATTAAAGATACTCCCAATTCACAGCAGATTATTGATTATGTTCACCAGTACGCCCAAGGAGTCAATTATTTCAGTTCAGCTCAGCTGGCAGGTATACAAGGTGCTACTACCATTCAAGATATAAAAGATGGGGCAGGAAATGTTATTCAAAAAGGACTCCAGTCTTTATTGAGCTTTGATGTTACCGATCAGGAATTGGCTTACAGAGGACAAACGAGAAAGGATTTTAATATGCAGGTAGGGCAGTCCAAGCTTAATAACCATCAGCTTTTTATCAATGCTGAGGTACCCATTAGTGATGATTGGAAAGTCTATACTTTCGGGGGATATAGCTTAAGACATGGTACTTCCGGAGGGTTTTACAGAAGACCAAGGGAGAGCAGAACCTTTACGGGATTATACCCGAATGGTTACCTTCCACAAATTGGGACAGACATTCAGGATATCTCATTGGCTGCAGGAATTAAAGGAAAATGGGACGGATGGCATATTGATTTCAGTAATACTTTTGGGCAAAATTCATTCACCTATAACATCGGAAATACCGGAAATACTTCTCTAAGATTTGCTTCACCAAGCGAGTTTGATGCTGGTGGACTAAGGTTTACTCAAAATACTATCAATTTAGATTTCTCTAAAAAATATGATGTATTGGAAGGATTGAATGTAGCATTTGGAGGAGAGCATCGTTTTGAAAACTTTAAAATGACAGCAGGAGAAGAAGCTTCATACACTACTTATGACCAATACGGAAATATATGGGATGGAGATGCTGCAAAAAGACCTACCGATTTCTTTGGAGCAGCACTTCCGGGAGGCTCACAAGTATTTAACGGATTTAGACCGGAAAATGCGGTGAACAAAAACAGACAGTCAGTAGCAGCTTATGCGGACGTTGAATTTAATTTTACCAACTGGCTTTTGGTAGATGCGGCGGCGAGATATGAAAATTACTCAGATTTTGGTTCTACTTTCAATTATAAATTAGCTTCAAGAATCAAGGTAGCTCCTAATTTCAATGTAAGACTGGCTGGTTCTACAGGTTTTAGAGCGCCATCTATTCACCAGATTTATTATAACGTAACCTCTTCGCTGTTTGTAACCTCACCACAGCTTCCTAATGGAGTGCTTTTGGATGTAGGTACATTTAGTAATGACTCAGAAGCAGCCGCGGCATTGGGTATGCCAAAACTGAAGCAGGAAACTTCAAAATCAGCAAGTGTAGGATTTACCTATAAAATTCCATCTGTGAATCTAACGTTCACTGCAGATGGTTACTTTACAAGAATCAATAATAGAATTCTTCTTACGGATCAGTTCTTAAAGGCTGGTGTTCCTGATGCTGCAAAACAAATCTATGAGAAACTAAACATCAATGCTGCTCAGTTCTTTACCAATGCCATTGATACTGAAACGAAAGGGGTAGATGTAGTTATTTCCCATAATTTAAGATTTTCCGATATAAAACTGGATAATAACTTTGCGATTAACCTTAACCAGACCAAGCAGGTTGGAGATATTCATTCCTCAGGACTATTACAGTCTCCGGAATTAGAAAAGATTTATTTCTCAGAAAAATCAAGAGTTTATCTGGAAGAAGCGGTTCCAAGAGTAAAAGCAAGCCTTTCTCATACCCTGACCTGGAAGAGTGCTAGTTTCTATCTGAGAAATACCTATTTTGGAAAAGTAACCGGAGCAGATGTTCTTGATGCTAACGGAGATGGAATTACAGAATTTAATGAACACCAGAAAATAGGAGATAAGATCATTACTGATATTTCTGTAGCTTACCAGTTTACAAAAAATATAGGGCTGACTTTGGGTGTAAACAATCTGTTTGATATTTATCCTACTAAAAATCTCCCTGCGTCCAGTAACAACGATCAGTTTGTCTACTCGCGCTCTACCTCACAGTTTGGACAGAACGGGCGATATGTGTTCTCCAGACTTAATTTCAATTTTTAAATAAAGTAACAGATAATGCCTATAAAAAAACAGTTCAGAATTCCTGAACTGTTTTTTCTTTATTCAATAGTGATTTTTATCTTTCTACAAGCTCCTTCACCGGTTCACCATAATGGTCAATTTCGGTTGTATTGATCTTAAGCAACTGATACCATTTTCTGAAAGCTCCTATGAATACAATAAGCATAAGAATCATTGCCGTTGCGGCTAAAGCAGCAAGTAAATACTGTCCTTTAGGGATATAAATGGCGGTTACCTGAATATAACCCGCCCAGAATGTTATTCCAGCCATGAAAACACCCGGAATAGCCGAACATAAAGCATATTTACCCCTATTCATCCTTATCAGCATAGTGGTACATACAATCAGTCCGCAGGCAGCCAGCAGCTGATTACTAATTCCAAATAGCGGCCAAATACTATTTACATTTCCGGTGTACACCAGATATCCCCATGCAAATGTGAAAAGAAGACTGCTGATAATAATTCCCGGAATCCAGTTTTTATCATTAAATTTTGGAACAACAGACCCTAGCATTTCCTGTAAAAAAAAGCGTCCAACCCTCGTTCCTGCATCAATGGCAGTAAGTATAAATACTGCCTCAAACATAATTGCAAAATTATACCAATATGCTGTCAGCTGATCCATATACGGGATCTTATTGAAAATGTGTGCCATTCCTACAGCCAGAGATACTGCCCCTCCGGTTCTACCGTATAGATCAATGCCTATTTTCTGCGAATAATAATCAATATCTACACCGTGTAGAGAAGGGTGCGCAGCAAGAAACGAATCATAAGCTTCCTTAGGTGTATTGATTGCAAAATAATCACCAGGCATTAGGGTACAGGCAGCAATAAGTGCCATCAATGCTACAAAACCTTCCACCAGCATAGCTCCATATCCAACGAAAAGAATTTCTCTTTCTTTATTAAGCATTTTCGGAGTGGTTCCTGTGGCAATCACTGCATGAAATCCTGAAATTGCTCCACAGGCAATTACAATGAATATAAAAGGAAGTACCGGCCCGCCAATAATAGGCCCTCCACCATTTACAAAGGCTGTAATAGCGGGCATCTGTATGGTAGGATGAATGACAATAACCCCGATAGCCAGCATAATAATGGTTCCTATTTTTAAATAAGTAGAAAGGTAATCTCTGGGAACTAACAGCAGCCATACCGGTAATACGGAAGCAATAAAACCATACAGAGGAATGGCAATGGAAATTGTTTTAATGTCCCATGAAAAGAGATGATTCATGGTGGGGTTTTGCATCAGGTTGTGACCTCCGATGATTCCGGCAATCAAAAGAATGCCTCCCAAGATGCTTGCAAAAAGAACACTATTCTTTTTATAACGCATAATAAGTCCCATAATAATGGCGATAGGCATTGTAATCAATACCGTAAAAAGAGACCATGAAGCTTCATGCATTGCATTGATACATGCCAGAGATAGACCGGCCAGCGTAAGAATCAAAATAAAAAGAATGGCAAAACCTGCTACAGTCCCTGTTGCTTTTCCGATTTCTTTAGAAGCAATGGTCGCAAGACTTTGGCCTTTATGCCTCACAGATGCAAATAATACAACCATATCATGCACTCCACCTCCAAGGACGCAACCTATCAAAATCCATAAGGCGCCCGGTAAGTATCCGAATTGTGCCGCAAGAACAGGCCCTACCAATGGCCCTGCCGCGGCAATAGCTGCAAAATGATGGCCAAAAAGTACATTTTTATTGGTAGCAACATAATCTTTACCATCTGCGAACTCTACAGCGGGGGTTATATTTTGGTCATTGAGACGGAGCACTTTGTTGGCAATGAAGATACCGTAAAAGCGGTAAGCTATCGCAAAAATAAGAACAGATACAAAAATGAGGGTAAGCGCATTGATGTTGTTTAATGATTCCATATTGCTTGTTTTTATTAATGAATAATTATATTATTGGCGTTTTTGTTATAAATAACTCAAACATTAGCCAAGGTAATTAATTCTTAATGAAAAATATCAATATGTATATCAATCTAGCAAATTTGTTGTTTTATTTTAATTTAAATAATTGATTTTTAACTGTTTAGTTTGTGTTCAAATGGTAATGTGTATATTATTTCTTTTGTGCAAGAATGAAATCTACCATCTGATCTGTAAGTTGGTCCAGATAAGTTTTATCAGTAGTGCCAAAACCATGAACTCCACCATCTACAATGATCAGAGAGTTTTGTATTTTGGCTCTGTTTAATTTTCTGTGAAGTTTTTTAGACTGGTTTAAAGGAACAATTTTGTCATTGTTTCCCTGAACAATTAAGGTGGGTACTCCTCCAGAAACAAAATTAACAGGAGATATGTTTTTTAAATAATCTATGGCTTTTTCCTGATCGTTCTTGAGATTATAGCCAGAAAGTCCTTTCACCAGATTTTGTTGTAAACTGACTATTTTTTTAGACATTAACCCAATCATAGCTACGGGTATTGTTCCTAATTTTGTGTGGAAAAGCTTATTCAGGTCTGCAGGGCCATAATGATCAATCACATAGTTTACTTTAGCGGAATAAGAAGAAAGCTCAGGATTTCCCAAATAAGTATTGTCCGGAGTATAGGCTGCAAGCAAAGAAAGATGGGCTCCCGCAGAAGCACCAAACAGTCCTATATTATTGGTGTCAAAATGATATTGTGCCGCATTTTTTCTCACCCATCTTACAGCATCTTTGGTATCCTCCAAAGGCAATGGAAAATGAGTATTGCCATTCAGTAGGGTATAATTAATACTGATTACAGCGTATTGCTTGGCCATCAGCTTAGCAATGGTAGTTTCAACATAATTATCGGAGTGGATGACTTTATCGCCTTCTATCCATCCACCTCCGTGAACGTAGATGAGTACAGGAAGTAATTGATCTGAAGAAACATTTTTGGGTGTGAAAACATCCAGTTTTACGGTGCTTCCTTTTCTATTGGTTTTATATACAATATCTTCAGATAGATAGGCTATTTCAGGAAGTAATGTACTTTTTACAGGTATAGCCTTGTTAGGAACTTGTGAAAAGTTCTGTGAAAAAAATAAATTAGAAAAACTTATAATCAAAACAAAAAACAGGTTTGTGAAAAACCTGTAGATTGATATGTTGTTTATAGATGATTTCATAGTGGAACTTTTTAAGAAGTGTGTTATTTTACTAACTCCTCAAAAAGTTTACCAAAAGTGATATTTAAATCCCTCGATTTTCCCGGATGAGGTCTTGAAGTCTGTACAACGGCACTTCTTACCGCTGTCAGCCAACGGAAACGTTCAGGAATATCGAGCTGTGCGATAGGTCCTCCATCTTTCTCTCCGTGGGCAATTTTTTGAAAGCTTTCCAGATTTTGAATAATATCCTCATAATCCAGTTTACTGTGCATCAGCTTGAATTTATCAGGGCATAAATAAAATTCAACCCGAATAAATTTTTCCTTTTTAGAAAACATAACCAGTCCTATATTGAAAAATTCTTCTCTCTCAACTTTAGGCACCAGGCGTATTACCGCATATTCATATATTTTATCCTCTTGCATTTTTCGCTTCGTTTAAAAAGATTGAAGAATTTTCTAATCGGGTTTTCAGAAACTGAAAATAAATCTCACGAATTTCATCAGGAGTTTCATCAGCATCATTCCATTGCAGCCAGTCCTCAGGAATTGAATTAACAATTTCTCTTAAAAGGGTATCATTCAATACCTCATGGGCAAATTTATCCGCTTCATCCAGCATTTTAGCCTTAGGAAGAAGGACGTGATCTTTCACATATTTGAATGGAGTCTTTGCTGCTGCATCAAAATTCTGCCACGAATGGTGAAAATAGAACGAGGCTCCATTATCGATAATCCAAAGTTCCTTATGCCACATCAGCATGTTGGTATTCCTAAATGTACGGTCAATATTGGTAATAAATGCATCCAGCCATACAATCTTTGAAGCCAGAAGAGGATCAATACTTATGCTGGGATCATAGGTGATAGAGCCCGAAAGATAATGCAATCCCAGATTCAACCCTTCGGAAAACTTTAATAGATCCTGAATTTCCTCATCAGCTTCTGTTCTCCCGAAATCAGCTTCCAGATTTACAAAAACGAGCTCAGGGATCTTTAATCCAAGTGCTTCCGTAATCTTTCCCCCTAGAAGTTCGGAGATCAACATTTTTACCCCATGGCCGGCACCACGGAATTTTAAGACATATTTAAAATCATCATCAGCTTCTGCCAGAGCAGGAAGTGAACCTCCCTCCCTTAGTGGCAGAATGTAACGCGTTACGGTTACTGTTCTTAAATTCTGCATGAAACAAAAATAAGGTTATTTTTTAATAAATTTTTCAATGAATTTCTTTTCTCCCTTTTTACAAAGGAAATAATAGGAATTGCCTACAAGAAATATACTTCGGAGTCTATTAGGATTAAAATAAAAGAAGATGTATTAAGGAAAAATAGAGTTTTTTTCATAAATTTCCCTTAACAAACATCTTAAAGATAAAAGATATTGATTGACCTATGAATTTGATTAATGAAAGGAATATACCTATAGAAAATAAAGAAACAACAAACTTTCTTGCTGATGCTTTTTATAAAGATACTGAACAACAACTTCCCTTAGTGATATTTGTTCACGGATATAAAGGCTACAAAGATTGGGGTGCCTGGAACCTAATGGCTGAAAATTTTGCTGAAGCAGGATTCTTCTTTGTGAAGTTTAATTTTTCGCATAATGGAACTACCATCAATGATCCTCATAATTTTGGAGATCTTGAAGCTTTTGGTAATAATAATTATTCTAAAGAACTTTCTGATCTTGGAGCTGTTATTGATCATTTTACTAAATATCCGCATGTGGACAATGAAAAAATTGTTTTGATAGGACACAGCAGAGGAGGGGGGATTTCCATCATTAAAACTTTTGAAGATGAAAGAATCAATGGCTTGATTACATTGGCAAGTGTAGATACATTAGACCGTTTTCCTAAAGGAGAAGCTTTTGAAAAATGGAAGAATAATGGAGTGTATTATGCACTCAACGGACGTACCCAGCAGGAAATGCCTCATTATTATCAGTTCTATGAGAATTATGAAGAGAATATTCATCGCTTTGATGTAGAGCGGGCTACAGAAATGGCAAAAGCCCATATGCTGATTATTCATGGAACAGAGGATGAAGCTGTAGAGGTAAAACAGGCAGAACATCTTCATCTTCTTCATCCGAATTCCGAACTTTTTTTGATTGAAAATGCTAACCATACTTTCGGAGCAAAAGAGCCATGGACAGGCTCCGATTTACCAAAAGATTTACATAGCGTAACCGAAAAATGTATTGATTTTATAAAAGAAAAATTGAAATAAAACGTTTAAAACTACGTTATTATAAATTAACCACCATAACAGTATAATTATGAAAAAAATTATTGCAGGCGCATTTGCGCTTTCATTATGTGTTGTTTCATGTAAAAAAGAAACAAAAACAGAATCTTCTGTAAGCAACGATACTTTGGCTACAGTACTACCGAAGGATTCTGTAACATCAATTAAAACGGATTCCGTTGCAACAACGCCATCTGCTTCTTCAGGTACTGCGAATATCATTACCCAAAATGTAGACAAGTATCCTCATGATATTAAATTCTTTCAAGATAAAGGCATTACAGAAAGGCTGAAAAAACTTGTTGGAGCTCAATATGATGAAATGGTAAAAAATTTCAATGTAGAAGGTCCTATTTCTTCAGAAAATGGAATCTATAAGCTGACAGGTTGTAAGCAACATGACTGTCCGGGATATGCGACAAGCATTTATTACGATTCTAAAAATGATAATTTGAATGTTTCCATTGATAAGAACGGTAATATTTCAGATTTCAATGAAAAAGGAAAAATTGCAGGTACTGAGAAGTTAGAAAAGAAATAAGATCTTTTAATACATATAGAAAGAAAAAAGAAGCCTGACATTTCAGGCTTCTTTTTTATATTATTTTATAGAGAGTAAAGTCCATGCTTCTTCAACTTTGCTTTCCATAAGTAATTTCTGTGCATCAGTATGAATGTTTTCATCAGCATGGAAATCTCCTTTAGGTAAAACTTCCGTATTGGCAAGCATTCCAAGATCATTCCCTGTGAATACCTTACTGTATTTAATAGCATCCGGAAGAAGATCAAACCCAATTCCTTTTGTTACCAAAGGTTTTGGAACTTCAAAAAGGCTGTTTTCATTGCTTCTGGAATACCAATTGCCCCCTAGTCGGGCTACCATATCCAGTTTTTTCTGATCCAAATTTCCTGCTTCATTCAGATACTCTTCCCTGATGTGGATCTTCTGAACCTCACAAATCACCAGATTTCCTGCTCCTCCCTGCTCTCCCAAAGATTTTACCTCTAAAACCTTACATTCAAAGTTAACAGGACATTCTTCAATAAGTTTTGGCTTCACAAGATCTGCATCTTTCATCGTAAGACCAGATTTTATAAATTCATTTACTCCCGTTTCATACTCTGTAGATGCCAGAGAAATCTGTTGTACAATTGGAAAATTTACCGTTCCAATCACAACCTCCTGAACTTCCAAAACATTTTCTAAAGTATGTTTCGTTGTATTGTCACGTACTCTCCTCGATGGTGAAAAGATCAAAATTGGAGGAACTGTACTGAACATATTGAAAAAACTGAATGGAGATAAATTATTATTTCCGTCTTTATCTACTGTAGAAGCTAATGCAATAGGGCGTGGTGAAACGGCTGTCTGCATGATTGTCTGTAGCTGAACGGAGGTTATCTCGGATGGAATTACTGTTTTCATATTTTTGAGCTTAACACTTAAGTTATTTTTAGTTATTTCTGTTTGCTTCCAAAAAAGAACACTTAAGAGTTTGAAAATCTTTGATTTTCATTCTTTAGGGAGTTCTTTAAATATCTTAGATGCAAAAGATTCACAACCTTCATGATAAAGGTTTGTGACATTGAAATTGACTAATATTGAACGAGGAACTTTTAAAAGATTCATATAGTTGATGGTTTGTGCCTTATGAATTTGATGTATCTCAGCAACTGATTTCAGTTCTAAAACAATTAATTCTTCAATTAAAAAGTCACATTTTACCTTGCAATCTATTTTATTTCCTTTATAGAAAAATGGTATTTCAAGTTCACTTCTGTATTTTAAACCTAACAAATTAAATTCTTTTTCTAAACATTGATGATAGACTTCCTCATATAAACCTGGACCAGCCAGTTTATGAACTTCTATGCAAGCTCCAACTATTTTGTAGGAAAGCTCATTAATGAATTTTTGAGTCATCATAATGAAAGAAAATGAAAATCGTAGATTTTCAAAAACTAAAGTGAACTGAATTTTACCATTATTATGTAGCTTAAAAAACTAAAGTGTTTTATAGTTATTAAAGTGTTGGAATAATTTTGCCGGAAACTTCACCGAAGCCTACTCTTACACCATCTTTTTCTGCCCATGCTTTCATGGTAACGGTATCATTATCTTCAATGAATTTTCTTTCTTCGCCGTTGCTTAGTGATATAGGGTTTTGTCCTCTCCAGGTAAGCTCAAGCATAGATCCGAAAGATTTTGGATCACTTCCTGAAATGGTACCACTTGCATACATATCACCAACTTCCACGTTGCATCCGTTTACGGTATGGTGAGCCAGCTGCTGCGTCATATTCCAGTACATGTGCTTGTAGTTACTTTCGCTGATTAGGTTTTGGTCTCCATTTTCAGGCTGGATATACACTTCAAGGTTGATATCATAGTTTTTATCACCTTCAAATTTTAAATAATCCAAAACTTCAGGATCCTGTTTAGGAGATGTTGTTTTGAATGGTTCCAATGCCTCAAGGGTAACTACCCAAGGAGAAATGGATGAACCAAAGTTTTTCGCAAGGAATGGTCCTAGTGGAACATATTCCCAAGATTGGATATCTCTTGCAGACCAGTCATTGAAAACAACCATTCCGAAGATGGCCTCTTCAGCATCCTTTGTAGAGATACTTTCTCCCATCTCTGTATTTTTGTTAAGAATAAAAGCCATTTCCAGTTCAAAATCCAATTGCTTGCATGGTCCGAAAACAGGTTTGTCTGCATCAGCAGGTTTCATCTGACCTTTCGGACGGTTAATATCCGTTCCTGAAACAACAATGGATGATGCTCTACCATGGTAACCTACCGGTAGGTGCTTCCAGTTTGGCAATAATGCATTTTCAGGATCACGGAACATTTTTCCTACATTGGTAGCATGTTCAATGCTGCTGTAGAAGTCTGTATAATTGGGGATATGAACAGGCATCATCATTTTTACCTTGTCCAAGTCATAAAATGCGTCTTCAATGGTTTTTTGATCTTTTGATAATGCTGAACCCTCCTGAAGTAATGTCTGGATTTTTGTACGAACAGCATTGGTAACAGGTTTACCCAACTCAATGAATTCATTGATGGTGTAGGCTTCAAAAACATTGTCGTCCAATCCATCAATATCATCAAAATAACCCAGATCGTAAAGGGTGGCAAGATCAATAACCTGATCTCCGATTCTTGTGCAGCATCCTATATATTCTTTGTTGAAAACTGCAACTCCGAAAGGAATATTATGTATAGAAAAATCTGAATTTGAGGAATAGTCTACAAATGATTTCATAAGTTTAGATTTAAATTAGTTTAGATAGCATCCCGGAGAAATGTCTCCAAGATGTTTATTTTGCCTTTTTCGAGTAAGATTCTTCATCAATCCATCGGTCTCTGGTATTGACATCGATGAGATAGAGAATATTGTCCTGCTTGGTCAGCAATAAGGTTTTAGTAACAGGCATAGGGATTTTTTTACCCTCAAGTACATCTGCTCTTAAGGAAACGATATTCTTTTTTCTGACAATATCACCAGTAAAAACATTGGAGCTGCTTTCGCCGGTAGCTTTATCATCGAAAACCTCCACATAGGTAGCGTTGTTTCCTTTGATAACAATAAAATCTCTTTCTGTATGGTCTGTTTCATCTTTTATGAAGACAAACTTTTTATTGTCGATATTTACACTTTCAAGATTTTGATTGATGCCTCTTCTTGCTTCAAGTTTGTCTAGAATTGCGTTCAGTGATCCATATTGTGCCTTTAAGCCTAATGTTCCAAAGAATAAAATTCCGATTAAAATTTTTTTCATATGTTGTGTTTTATAAAAAAGTTTTGCCAGAATTCTGAATTCTGACAAAACTAATATTCTTAATGTAAAATTAAAGATTACCTCTTCTCTCTTGTTCTCTTTCCAGAGCTTCGAATAAAGCCTTGAAGTTTCCGGCACCAAAACTTTGCGCGCCATGTCTTTCAATGATTTCGAAGAATAGAGTAGGACGGTCTTCTACAGGCTTGGTAAAGATCTGTAATAGATATCCTTCTTCATCATGATCAATAAGTATACCTAAGTCCTGAAGTTTTTTAAGATCTTCATCAATATGACCTACTCTTTGAGGAACCATATCGTAGTATGCTTCTGGTGGAGCAGAAAGGAACTCTACGCCACGTTTTTTCAACTCAGTTACGGTATGGATGATATCTTTAGTGGCAACCGCAATGTGTTGTACCCCTTCCCCTTCGTAGAAATCAAGGTATTCTTCTACCTGAGATTTCTTTTTACCTTCTGCAGGCTCGTTGATAGGGAATTTTGCAAATCCGTTTCCGTTTGACATTACTTTAGACATCAATGCAGAATATTCTGTGTTGATCTGTTTGTCATCAAAAGAAAGGATATTTACAAATCCCATTACTTTTTCGTACCATTCTACAGTAGGGATCATTCTGTTCCAGTCTACGTTTCCTACACAGTGGTCTACATACAGTAAGCCTGCTTCTTCAGGTTGGTAGTTGCTTTCCCATTTTTCATACCCGGGCATGAATGCACCGTTATAATTTTTTCTTTCAATAAACATGTGAACGGTTTCTCCGTAAGTATAAATTCCGGACATTCTTACTTCACCCTGCTCATCAGTTAAAGTTACAGGCTCTAAATAGGGCTTTCCGCCTCTTTTAGTTGTTTCTTCAAATGCTGCGTAAGCGTCATCTACCCAAAGTGCCAAAATTTTTACTCCGTCACCATGTTTTTTTACGTGTTCACTGATAGGAGATTCAGATTTAAGTCCTGTTGTTAGTACCAACCTGATTTTTCCTTGTTGAAGCACATAAGATGCACGGTCTCTTACTCCTGTTTCAGGACCAGCATAAGCTACAGACTGAAAACCGAAAGCGGTTTTATAATAATGAGCAGCCTGTTTTGCATTTCCTACATAAAACTCAATGTAATCTGTACCGTTAATCGGTAAGAAATTCTCTGCTTGAGCAATTTTCTCGGCAAATGTAAGTGTTGACATATTTTCTCTTTTACTTTTATTTTATTGGTATGCAAAATACAAAAAACTTGGACATTGCGAAAGTATTACGCCTGATTCATTGAATATATTTAACATAAAGTTCAAGAAGAGTTTACTTAAGTATATTTAAGTTTCTTTAGTTTAAAACCAAGCCCTTACATTTGTATTACAAAAAACAAGTGAGAAAAAAATATTTCGAACATGAAAGCCGCAGAGATAATCTGCGGCTTTCTTATTTTTAGGTGGTTTCTATTTTTCTGTTGAGTCTTCCGGCATCCGGATTGTAATTATCCCAAATCTTCCAGATATTGTCTATCTTTCTGATAAAATAAATCTGTGTACTGAGTTGATTTACAAAGTGTTCTTCTCCTGTTTCTCCAACTTTAAATAAAAGATTCCAGAACTCCTGAGATTCCAGAATTTTTTTGTCCGGTTCATCCGTAACGATGTTGAGGTCAAATACTTCATAATTGGAACGGTTGTTTTTGGTTACCAAATGAAAATCTTTGTCACACAGTTCTTTACTGAACTGAGAAACTCTTTCCAGAAATGGAGAGTCATCAAATACTAAATCTTTGAAAAGTTCAGTATTATGACTGGGAAACTGTTTACAGAACTCGAAAGCAGTACCGCAATAATCATACACCATCTGCATTATAAATGAATGATCATCTACTTCTTGTTGATGTTGATTTATGCCCCTTACAGAAAGGACATAGTCATTAAGATCCTTGTACCCTAAAAAAATACAGATTTTGTCCAGTGTTTTTAAAAATCTCAGGTCACTGTGGGTCTTGTCCTGATAGTCATTTTCAAAAAATCGTTGCAAGGTAACATGCGAAATTGTATTTCCAATTTCGAATTTTTTACCTCCTTTAAGTTCTTCTGAATCAGATAGTTCATCTTTAATAATTTCGGAAAGAATAATATAATGGCTTCTCTTCCATTCATTCACATTCCCCAAAACAGAATTCCTTACTTTAGAATGCTTTGCAACTTCTTCTCGTATCGAATTATATATAGTCTTCAAATTCCTTGTTTTAGAAAGAGTTTTATCAAAAATACTGCCAAAATGTTAAGGTTTTTTTTAGAATTATTTGATTGAATTAAATATATGCTTTTTAATTTTAAATAAAAAAATATATTTAAAATATTAACAGTTGATTATCAGTGCTTAAATCTTTCAAAGGCTGCTCTTTCCAGCATTTCTCTGTCATCAGGGTGCGCAATACTGATAAGTTCCTGTGCTCTTTGACGTAGGTTTTTTCCATACAGATAGGCAGTTCCATACTCTGTAACTACATAATGAATATGTCCTCTTGTGGTTACAACGCCTGCTCCCTGCTTCAGAAACGGAACAATTCTTGAGATTCCCTTTTTCGTTCTTGCCGTTATGGCAATGATTGGTTTTCCGTCTTCACTCAGTGCTGCACCACGCATGAAGTCCATTTGGCCTCCAATACCACTGTACTGTAGAGTTCCGATAGAGTCTGCACATACCTGTCCTGTAAGATCAATTTCAATGGCTGAGTTAATGGCTACCAATTTTTTGTTCTTCATAATGTTGATCGGGAAGTTAACTTCACTTACATCTCTGAATGCAAAAACGGTATTGTCATCTACATAATCATAGAGCTTTCTGGTTCCAAAACAGAAACTGGTAATGGTTTTATTATCGTTATAGCCTTTATATTTATTGTTGATGACATCATTCTGGATAAGATCAATTACTCCGTCACTCAGCATTTCGGTGTGAATTCCCAGGTCTTTGTGATTGCTTAAACATTTTAAGACAGCATCAGGAATGGTTCCGATACCCATCTGCAGGGTAGATTTATCCTCAATAAGATCTGCTACATTTTTTCCTACAAGCATTTCTTCGGGACCTACTTTTGAGCTGTAATCTACGGTTGGAAGTTCTTCTTCATGCCAAACCAGTTTATGAATTCTGTTGATGTGGATCATTCCGTCTCCGTGGGTTCTCGGCATTCTTGGATTAACAAGGGCAACAATCGTTTTTGCTGTATCAACGGCTGCTCTTGCGATATCCACAGAGGTTCCCAAGGTACAAAATCCGTGTCTGTCCGGTGGGGAAACTGTTACCAGTGCAACATCCAGAGGGAGGATGTTTTTTCTGAATAAAATTGGAATTTCACTTAGAAATACTGGTACAAAATCTCCTCTGTCTGAGTTTGCAGCATCACGTACCGGAGTGGAAACAAACAGAGAGTTGATAAAGAATTTGTCTTTGTATTCGGGTTTTGCAATTTCAACCTTTCCTTGTTGGGTAATGGATACCATTTCTACATTTTCCAGTCGGTGAGACTGTCTTGCTACTTCATCAATGAGGAAATTGGGAGTACATGCACTACCGTGAAAAAATACACGGTTACCGCTTTTGATCGTATATATTGCTTCTTCAGCGCTAATGTAATTTTGCATATTTTATTTTTTAATAATACTTATAACAGGGGTTAATATTATCTCTTTTTGCCTCATAAAATACCTAATCTTCTATCAAAGATAATCTTTATAATGTTTACTTATTCCAAATATTTCACAGATATCAGAAGACTTTTGTCATATTGGCTGAATCGCTAAATGTCTCAAAAAAGAAAGGACCCAATGCATTGCATTGGGTCCTTTTCATAGGTGTAATGATATTTTTTAATTTGAAACTTCAATGGCTGTTGCCTGTTTCATACTTCCTGTTTCTGAGAATCGTAAATGCCAACTGAAGGCTTCTTCCAGTAAATGGGGCGTGTGACCACCTCTTTCACATGCTCTGTCAAAATAAGACTGCAATTCTTCCCTGTAATCAGGATGCACACAGTTGTCAATAATCTTTTGTGCTCTTTCTCTAGGGGCGAGTCCTCTTAAGTCTGCCAATCCTACATCAGTAACCAGGATATCTACATCATGCTCCGTGTGGTCGGTATGAGAAACCATTGGCAGAACGTGTGAGATATTATTTCCTTTTGATGCGGCCTGTGTTACGAAAATACTTAAATAGGCATTTCGGGCAAAGTCTCCGGAACCTCCAATTCCATTCATTATTTTTGTTCCTCCGATATGCGTAGAGTTTACATTTCCATAAATATCAAACTCAATAGCGGTATTTATAGCGATAACTCCTAATCTTCTGATAAGTCCGGGAGTGTTGGAGATATTCTGAGGTCTTAGAACAAATTTGTCTTTATATTTTGGAAGGTTTCCTAAAACTCTTTCATAGCATTCTTTAGAAACGGTAATGGAGGATGCTGAAGCAAAACTCAATTTACCAGAATCAATCAAGTCAAATGTGCTGTCCTGAAGTACTTCGGAAAACATCGTCAGATCATAAAAATTACTATCCTTGAAGCCCGTAAGAACAGCATTGGCAACCTTACCGATACCTGCCTGTAGAGGAAGTAAACGATCTGTAAGGCGTCCTAAAAGAACTTCATTCTCGAAGAAACCAAGTAAGTGCTGGGCAATGGCTGTAGTTTTTTCATCCGGTTCTGCAATATCTGCGGGGCTGTCTTTAAGATTGGTGAAAACAATGGCCTCAATTTTATTGGGATCAACAGGGATACTTTTTCTGCCGATTTTGTTCCATGGGGCTACAATGGGAATTACATTTCTGTAAGGATAATCTTCTGCCTGGTAAATATCATGAATTCCGTAGACCTCTTCAGGAACTTCTGTATTGATCTCAATAATGACTTTTTTAGCCAAAGCTGCAAATGTTACAGAGTTTCCTACAGAAGTGGTAGGAACAATGCTTCCATCTCTTTCAATATAGGCCGCTTCAATAATGGCCACATCAATACTTTGAAGATTCTTGGTGTGAAGAAGCTCAGCACTTTCACTTAAATGCTGATCAATGAAGAGAATTTCACCTTTATTGATTTTGTTTCTTAAGATTGGGTCAACTTGAAACGGCATCCTTTTCTTCAATACATTAGCTTCTGCTAATTTTCCGTCGGTACCATGTCCTAGTGATGCGCCGGTCATTAAAGTGACCTTAAGGTCTTCAGTTTTTCCTCTTTCGGCCAGTGCCGGCAATATTGCCTTGCTGTCACCTGCCTTTGTAAAGCCGCTAGATCCTATGATCATACCGTCCTTAATCATTTTTACAGCATTTTCAGCTGTTGTTACCTTTTGGTGTAGACTTTCTAATCTGATTCTTTCTAACATGTAATATTGATTTTTATTTAACCACCATTACTTAGGGTTTGTTATGAAAATAATGATGATTATAGATGTTAACCATGCCTTACAAATTTACGAAAAAGACACTTTAAATAAAGGATTTAAAGTGTCTTTTTTATGTATTCAGTAATAGTTTTATATCAAACTGCGTAAGCCCATTAGTATTAAATAACTCTATCCTGTTTTTTAACTACAGAAGTTTTTATTTTAAACACTTTAGTAACTTTAGAAAATGCCGAATATAAGTACACGTTAGAAGAAAATCTTTGGTTTTCAAAAAACTTAAGTGCTCTTTTTTGAGAAGCATTATTTACTTTATGAAACTTAAGTGTTTACATCTTTTGTGACTTTTGTGGTTGAAATTAATCAATTAAGAATATTTCGTTATAAGGATATCTTATTCTAACCATGAAGTTTTATAAGACGGATCTTCTACTTTTAAGGCTTCTTCCGTAATTTTTAAAGGACGGAAAGGATCCACCATTACAGCATATTCTTCAGTGAATTTTTTACCAATACTTCTTTCCATGGCACCAGGATGAGGTCCATGTACAATTCCACCTGGGTGAAGAGTGAAGTCCATAAGGTCAATGTGATTACGGCTCATGAAGTCTCCCTCTGTATAGAATAATACTTCATCAGAATCAATGTTAGAGTGATTGTAAGGAGCAGGAACAGCCAATGGATGATAGTCATACATTCTTGCACAGAATGAGCAAACTACAAAATTGTGTCCCTCAAAATTCTGGTGAACTGGTGGTGGTTGGTGAATTCTTCCGGTAATAGGTTCAAAGTTTTTGATATTGAATTTATAAGGATAAAAATATCCGTCCCAACCCACAACATCAAATGGATGGGTTGCATAGATGAAATCTGTGATCTGGTTCTCTTTTTTTACTTTAATTAAAAATTCTCCCTTTTCATCTATTGGTTCTTTAAAAATAGGAGCAATAATGTCCCTTTCGCAGAATGGAGAATGTTCCAGAAGCTGCCCGAATTCATTTCTGTATCTTTTCGGAGTATAGATAGGAGAGTGGCTTTCCAGCACAAAGAACACTGTATCATCAGAGCTAAGTTCTACCTGATAAATTGTACCTCTTGGAATAATGAGATAATCACCGGCTACAAATCCAAGGTCTCCTATAAACGTTTTTAAAATTCCGGTTCCCTGATGAACATATAAAAGCTCATCACATTCCGCATTTTTGTAGAAATAATCCATTGATTTTCTTGGCTTTGCCAATCCCATTTTCAGGTCGTTATTCATCAAAAGGATCTTTCTGCTGTCCATAAAATCATCTTCAGGAGTTACATTCATTCCTTTGAACATTCTTGGAGCAACATTTTTTTCCACCGCAATCTTAGGAGTTACATCTTTCGGTTCTCCGATTGATTTGATCTGTGTAGGGCGGTGAATATGGTATAACAGAGAAGAAATACCGTGAAAGCCCTCTGTTCCGAAAAGCTGTTCATAGTAAAATTTATCCTCTGGAGACTTAAAGATAGTATGCCTTTTTTGTGGGATGTTTCCCGCTAGATGATATCTCATTTTACTTTCATATGTAGTTTCTCAAATTTAATCATTTTTCATGAATTGACTTCATCAAATATTTTCCATAGAGTTTTGTAATTCAAAAATAATTGTTAGATTTGTCTAACAATTTTAATTTCATGAAGCGAATATTATTTTCTATTACTTTTTTATCTTCCTATTGTTTTGCACAGGAGACGGATAGTTTAAGTTTAAATCAACATAAAAACACAGATTCGACGAAAGTTTTCAAGAAAGAGATCAAGACAAGTAACATTGAGGATGTAGTGGTAACCGGTACTATAAAACCCATGAGCAGATCCAAAAGCCCGGTTGCCGTGGAAATTTACAGCCAGAAATTTTTTCAGAAAAATCCTACTCCAAGTATTTTTGAAGCCATTGCCATGGTAAATGGAGTAAAACCACAGCTAAATTGTTCCGTATGCAACACCGGGGATATTCATATCAATGGTTTGGAAGGTCCTTATACCATGATTCTGATTGACGGAATGCCTATCGTAAGTTCTCTTTCCACAGTGTATGGACTAAGCGGAATCCCTAATAGCTTGGTGGATAGAATAGAAGTAGTAAAAGGTCCGGCATCTTCTATCTATGGCTCTGAAGCAATGGGTGGAGTGATTAATATTATCACCAAAAATGCACTGACGGCTCCTAAATTAAGTGTTGATCTGATGACATCGAGCTGGTTTGAAAATAATCTGGATCTTTCCACCAAATTTAATGTGGGGAAGAATGCAGCTTCATTATTAAGTTTAAATTATTTCAGCTTTCAGGAAAGAATAGATCAGAATAAGGATAATTTTACAGATACCACTTTACAAAGCCGAATCTCAGTTTTCAACAAGTGGAATTTTAAAAGAAAGGAAAACAGACAGGCAAGCTTTGCCATGAGATATTTGTATGAAGACCGCTTCGGAGGAGAAATGCAATGGAACAAGTCCTTCCGTGGAAGTGATGAGGTATATGGGGAAAGCATTTATACGAACAGGGCAGAAGTCTTTGGTTTGTATGAATGGCCTATGAAGGAGCATATCGTTACCCAGTTTTCCTACAATTATCATGATCAGAACTCCTTTTACGGATCCAACCCTTTCAATGCTCTTCAGAAAGTAGCTTTTGTACAAACGTATTGGGATAGAAGCTTTGGTAAGCATGATATTACGGCCGGACTTACTTTCAAAAGAACTTTCTATGATGATAATACACCGGGAACTTTAGCTTCCGATGGAATAACCAATGCGCCGATGAAGTCTCCGATATGGGGGGCATTTGTTCAGGATCAATGGGAGATCAATGATAAAAATACCCTGTTATTGGGTTATCGATATGACTATGATAAGGTACATCACTCAGTGCATTCTCCCAGATTAGCATGGAAATTTTCACCCAATCCCTACCATACTTTACGATTCAATTTCGGAACAGGGTTTAGAGTGGTAAATTTATTTACTGAAGATCATGCAGCATTGACGGGTTCCCGTGAAGTGGTGGTAAAATCAGACCTTCAGCCGGAAAGATCAGTCAATGGAAACCTAAATTACATCTGGAAAATACCCGTAGGAAACCGTTTAATAAACCTTGATGCATCTGCTTTTTATACTTATTTTAGTAATAAAATTGTAGGTGATTTTGATTCTGATCCGAATAAAATTATCTACGACAATCTTCAGGGATATGGAATTTCAAGGGGGGCTTCCTTAAATGTTGATTTCAGCTTTTCTTTTCCATTAAGTGTCAATTTAGGAGTAACTTATCTTGATGTATATCAAAAATTTGATAATGAAAATCAAAAAACACAGCAACTCCACGCTCCGAAATGGAGTGGTACCTATAACCTTACCTATAAATTTCCGAGTAATCTGACTATAGATTTCACCGGACAGTTCTACGGTCCGATGAGGCTTCCGGTTTTACCCAATGATTACCGTCCGGAGTATTCACCATTTTATTCTCTGGCGAATATTCAGGTTTCAAAAAGTTTCAAATCCGGATTTGAAGTGTATTGTGGGGTGAAAAATTTATTCAATTTTACTCCTAAAGATCCTCTGATGAGGCCGTTTGACCCATTTGATAAACATGTTGATGATCCTATCAACAATCCGAACCATTATACTTTCGATACAGCCTATGGTTATGCACCTATGCAGCGTATCAGAGGGTTCTTGGGGGTAAAATATACTCTGAAATGAAAAAAATAGCTTTATTTTTAATGTTAGTGCCTTGTTTTTATCTGTCTCAGATGAAGACAGGCACTTTTTCTGAGATTGAGATTCAGCAGAAAGAAAATCCTAGACCGATGGTTATTCATCTTTATACGGACTGGTGTGCAGTTTGTAAGATTGAGTCTTACCGTTTAAGTAAAGATAAAGAGCTGGTTAATATGATCAACGATCATTTTTATTTTGTCAATTTCGAGGCGGAGAAAACGAGGGAGAAAATTTATTTCCAGAATCAGGAGTTTGAATATCAACAGAATGGGAATTCCGGAATTCATGAGTTGGCGCTGGCTTTGTCTAAGAATAAAAATCAGCCTGTTTATCCTTTGTGGGTATTTCTAGATAAGCATCAGAATCTGGTGTATTATCAGGAAGGACAGATGACCCCTGAAAAAATGAAGCAGAAGTTGTTGGAAATTTCGGCTTTTTAAGTTCTTATTTTTTGGAAAACGCAAAGGCGCAAGATTGTTTATTTTGGAGCTATTTTTAAGTCGCAAGATTTTATCGAAGATAAAATTGAATACTGTTTATACTAATTATACTAATGTAATAATTTAAAAACAGCTCAATCCTTGCTGAAAATCTTCGATTTTCTTGCGCCTTAAAAGCAGTGTATTATTTTAAATTCTTTGCGCTTTCGTTTTTAAATGTTTTTTCAAACTGATAAACTCTCTTGCAGATTATGCAGATTTTTTATCCACAAATAATCTTAAGCACCTGCATCGATCAAAACAGCAAGTTGAATACAAGGTTTATCAGAGCGGTTGCTCCATGCATGGTTGGTACCTCTTTGAATGACAATATCTCCAGGTCTAAGAATGGTCTCTCCCTCTTCCATAATCAGATGAAGTTCTCCGGAAAGGATAATAATGTAATCCAGTGTTGGAGTCTGATGCATCATAGGATGAGGTTCTCCTTTTTTTAACTCAACCCCTAAATCTTTATCCGGCGGAATGACTACATATCTGAAATAAGTGCCGTTTTTGGGTGTTTGTGGAAACCCTGTATTGGGAATTGTAGTTTCAAAATCCAGGCTTGCGGGTGTCTTTTGAGTATTCCAGATGTCTGAAATAATCAAGCCCGGAAGATGTTCTATTGCATTTTTAACCTGCTGATCTTCTACAATGATGGATTTTCCATTTTTAATTCCTGTTACAATGCGTCTTGGTATTTTATTCATGGGTTGATGGGTGTTTCATGATAAGTTTATGACCTTGGGTCTGGTTGTTTTTAAGTATAGAATGTGCCTGAAGAACAGTTTTAAGGGAAAGATTTCCTATTACTTTGTGTTGTGGTGGCAGAATGGTTCCGCTTTCGATCATGCTTTTAATTTCGATCAAACTGTTTTGGTAATACTCATACTTTTTGATCATGCTGTAGCTATAATTAGAGATATTCATAATAAGACATCCTTTATTGAACAGCATTTCATGGGCATCTTTTGTTACTAATGCCGTCACATCTACATAGGTTCCGTTAATTTTTAAAACTTCAGCCGTGATTTCGGCCATATAATTTCCTACAAGGTCAATTCCAATATCAAAAGGAAGATTATTATTGGCTTTTAAAATATTTTCGACAAGATTTTCCTGTTTATAATTAATAATCTGATTGTCTTTTACTCCTAAATTGAGGAGCATCTGCCTGTTTTCTTCGCTACCCACAGTTACAATGAAATTTTGAATAGAATGGGCGAGTAAAATTTTGATTAAAAAAGATCCAACTCCTCCGGCTGCTCCGGTCACCAGAATAGTTTGCTCCGATTGTAATTGTAAGCGCTTAAAAATTTGCAGGGAAGTAAGCCCAGCGGATGGTATGGCCGCCGCCTGCTCAAAAGAGATGTTTTTGGGTTTTAGGGAAACAATGGCTTCCGGAACTGAAATGTATTCTGCATAAGTACCATTGCTTCCCATGGAACCGCTTCCGCAAAATACTTCATCTCCAATATTGAATTGAGTGACATTTGCCCCTTTTTCTATAATAACTCCGGATAGCTCTCTGCCTAATATGGGTGACTTGATTAATCTTCGTTCCAATTCATTTTCCAACATTTGATAATCGATAGGATTGAAACCACTTGCCTTGATTTGAATTAAGACTTCATTGTTTTTAGGCTTTGGTTGATCTGTAATCCCATCTTCAAGCTGAAATTTTTCATTTAAAATAATTGCTTTCATACTGTTAATTTGATATACAAATGTAAAACGGGAATAGTTTATATTTGCTACTAGTTAACAATTGGTAACTAGTTACCTTCATGAAACTATTATGGCGAAAATTATTGAAAACGGAACCGAAAGAGAAGCAACCTGTACAGAAGAGTTATTTGCAATGAGAGATAGTTTGGATGTTTTGGGCGGTAAATGGAAACTGATGATTCTAAGATATTTAACCAACAGAACTGACCAGCAAATTCATTTTAAAAAGCTGGAACGTGGTATTGATGGAATTTCTGCTAAAATGCTGAGTAAAGAATTAAAGGAACTTGAAACCAATCTCCTGATCACTAGAACGATTCAGGATACGAAACCCATAACAGTAACGTATGCAGTGACAGAGTATGGGAAATCTGTCTTTCCGGTGACAGAAACGCTGGTTAATTGGGGTATACTTCATAGAGAAAAGATCAAAGAATCGATGAATTCTTCTGAATCATAGGGGTATCAATAAAAAATCCTCAGACCCATGTAGAGTTGAGGATTTTAAGTAATACCAAATTGTATTGTTATATTAATTTTTATCTAGCCATAATTTGACCAGCTCAGAGTGGTTTTCTACCCATTCTTTGGCAGTGGCCTCTTTATTTTTACTCTGTTCCATTTTCATTAAAAGATCAGACATCGTTTCATCATCAAAATGGACTTTGGAAAAGAACTTGGCTAAATCAGGATGATCTTTACCAAAGTTTTTTCTGGCATATGTTTTAATCTGTTCCGCTTCACCAAAGATGTTTTTGGGATCGTCAAGAAACTTAAGCTTCATTTTACCAAACATCCAGTGGGGCTGCCATCCTGTTACCACAATCCATTGTTTGCGTTGTATGGCATTCTGTAACTCGGTGATCATGGCAATGGTAGAGGAGTTGATCTGTTTATAATCCAGTTTATAATCAATAATGGCTTTATCTGTTCCTGTTGTTAATCCAGCTCCTTTCTCAATTCCGATGATTCTATGATCAAATTGCTCCTGATGTTGATTGAGTTCTTCAATGGAATGAACGGGAACATATTCCGGAACGACCAACCCTATGCGGCCGTTGTTGTAATTGGTTCCAAGGTGAACTAATCCCGGGAATTTAGCGAGTTTTTTAGCGTGGGTGTAAGGAAGCCAGGCTCCCATGAAAAGATCCGTATCTTCATTATTCATTGAAGCCAGGATCATATCCGTAGAGGCTTTTTGAATAATGGCATGATATCCCTGCTGGTCCAAAATGGCTTTAGCAACGTGGGTCATCGCCACATCTTCCGCCCAGCCATCTACCATTCCTATGGTAATATATTTAGATTTTTTTATATTTTCACACGAATTTAAGGTAGCAAATACCACCATTAAAATGGGAAAAAATAGATATTTTAAATGCTTCATCTTATTGTTTTTTCTTTACAAATCCTTGGGTAATCCGGTCAAGGATAATGGCTAAAATCACAACGGATAAACCACTTTCAAATCCTAATCCAATATCCAGATTATTAATTCCTTCCAATACTTTTTCACCTAAACCGCCTGCAGCAATCATTCCTGCAATAACAACCATGGATAGGGATAATAGTATGGTTTGATTGATCCCTGTTAAAATCGTTTTCATGGCTAAAGGAAGTTCTACTTTAAACAGAATTTGACGGTTGGTAGCTCCAAAGGCTCTGGCTGCTTCTACGATGTCTTTCGGAACGGCTTCAATTCCCAATGTCGTTAATCGTACTGCAGGTGGCATTGCAAAAATGATCGTTGCAAAAGCTCCGGGTACCTTACCGATACTAAAAAACAGTACAGCTGGAATCAGATAGACAAATGCAGGCATTGTCTGCATTAAATCGAGTAAAGGACGGATGATCTTTGCCGCTATTTTACTTTTGGCAGCCCAAATTCCCAATGGGATAGAAATAATAAGGGCCGTAATGGTTGCTACAAAAATAAGGGCCAAGGTTTCCATTGTTTCTTTCCATAATCCCATTAAAAATATTAAACTCAGCCCGGCTGCAGTAACGACAGCAATGCCTTTTCCGGCTTTCCATAATGCCAGCAGCGTAAAAAAGAGAATGATAACATAAAAAGGAGTGTTTACCAAAACCCATTCAATTCCCATAATAGAAGAGTTTCCCAAATGTTTTATGACATCAAATACAGGTTTTCCATTTTCTGTGAGCCAATTGATTGCAGTTTCTACATATTGACCTATATCTATAGTTTTATTCATTTTATTGATTGTTTGCGATTTCTTTTAATTCAATGATCTCTTCTTCGTTAAACTTAGTAGCTTCTATGATGAGAGATAACTGGGTGATAAGACCTAAAAATTTATTGTTTTCGTCTACCACGGCGATAGCCGATTTATTTCCTGAAATTAATGGTAACATTTCTTCTACGGTAACTTCCGGATAGACTGAAGGAACGTTACTGTTGATAATTGATTCTACTGTAGGTTCTTTCTTTTTTGCAATTCGAACGACATCATTAAGCGTTACAAACCCCAGAAATTTATTTTGAAAATCCACAACAGGTAAGTTTTCCAAGCCTGTTGCTCTCATTTTTCTTAAAGCTCCTTCAGGACCATCTTTTCTGAAACGGACCACCGTAGCTTTGTCGAACATCAATGATCTGGCGGTGATGATTGTTTTACGATCCACTTTCTCTACAAATGCCTTTACATAGTCGCTTGCAGGATTGGTTAAGATGTCTTCGGCTGTTCCTATTTGCTCTATCACACCATCTTTCATGATAACGATACGGTCTCCAATTTTAATGGCCTCGTCCAGGTCATGGGTAATGAAGACAATGGTTTTTTGCAGTGTATTTTGTAGGTCTAGCATCTGATCCTGCATTTCAGATTTTATCAAAGGATCTAGTGCGGAGAAAGCTTCATCCATCAGCAGCACTTCAGGATCGTTGGCCAAAGCCCTTGCTAATCCTACCCTCTGCTGCATACCTCCTGAAAGTTGGGAAGGATACTGGTTCTCAAAACCATTCAATCCAACAATATCCAGGGCTTTCTGTGCTTTTTCATCACGGGAAGCCTTGCTTTCTCCTCTGATTTCCAATCCAAAACCTGCATTGTCGAGAATGGTATGATGGGGCAGCAATCCAAATTTCTGAAACACCATACTCATTTCCGTTCTTCTTACTTCCAGAAGTTCTTTATTGTTTTTACTGGTAATATCATCGTCATTGATATATACTTTTCCTGAAGTAGGCTCATTCAGTCTGTTTAGACAGCGCAGTAAAGTGGATTTTCCACTTCCTGACAATCCCATGATGACAAAGAATTCACCTTCATAGATTTCAAAGCTTGCTTTATTGATTCCTATGGTGCAACCTGTTTTTTCAAGAATTTCCTTTTTGGAAAAACCTTTGTCTAAAAGTTCCTGTGCTTTCTCTTTGTTTTTACCAAAAATAATAGTCAGATCTTCAACTTTAAGTTTTACTTTTCTACTGTTTTCATTTTTTTCCATATTCAGATTTTTTAATTAATGGTATAAAAAATTGTACACCAATTTATTATACCCCATTTTACATTGTTGTTCTGGTGATGACGATAGCAAAAAATAATCTACTAAGCTTCTTATCACAATAGAAGCTTTTCACAAAAAAATAAGACCACAAAGCACCTAAGGCTTTATGTTTATTTTAAATATTTCAATAGATTATACTCTAGAAAAAGAGTGTATCATGTAAAAAGAACTTAATCTTTTACATAGATTCTACAATTAAATTACTGATGAGGTAATTACAGATATGTGTACTGAACAACTTGAATTGCTGCATTTCATCTTAATGCAGATCCCATAAAAAAACTGTGTATCAATCTTTTATGACGATGCAAATTTACGAATTTTATATTAAATGGATTTTTTGAGACGTAAGAAGCTGGTTTTAAGTCTGATGATGGAGGGAAATATTCATGGCAATTTTTCTCTCATTATAAAAGATAAGAGAGTATTGATCATGTAAATATTTTTTAAAATATTACCAATGAAATTACTTCAGCAAAACGGCAATAATGGCTAGGATGGCAGGCAAAGCCTGAACGAAAAATATTTTCCTGGTTGCAGAAATAGCGCCATAAATTCCAGCCACAGCCACACATCCTAGAAAGAATAAGGCTATATTATCCTGCCATTGTGGATCTTTAATTAAAAAAGACCAGATGAGTCCCGCCGCCAGAAAACCATTATACAATCCCTGATTGGCGGCCAGTCCCTTTGTGGGCTTAAACATTTCAGCCGGCAGGGCAGCCTTGAAAACTTCCTTTCCCTTGGTTTCCCAGGCGAACATTTCCATCCAAAGAATATATAGGTGTTCCAGTGCTACAATAGCGATAAGAATTTTGGCTACAATTTCCATGATTCAATATTTTCTCGTTGTAAAACTAAAAAAATAAAGTTAAGTTTGGTTACTAAATTTTACAATGGAAACTTTCAAAGCACATTTAGATAAATTCATTACGGTCAATGACGAGGAATTTGCTTCCATCATTTCTTTTTTTCAGGTTTTAAAAGTGAAGAAGAAAGAAAACCTGATGCTTGAGGGGGATGTTTGTAAGTTTAAATATTTTGTTTTGGAAGGATGTCTGAGAAAGTTTTTTATTAATGAAAAGGGAGTAGAACAAACCACGGAGTTTGCTATAGAAAACTGGTGGATGTCAGATACTTTTGCTTTTGAAAAACAGATGAAATCAGACTTTAATATTCAGTCTGTAGAAAATTCTAAAATTTTAACCATTGATTTTCAGTCTCAGGAACTACTTTTGGAAAAGCATCCCATTATGGAACGTTATTTCAGAATGGTGTACCAAACCGCCTATGCTGCTTCCGAAAAAAGAATCCGTTATATTTATGAGATGACAAAAGAAGAATATTATGTGCATTTCAGTACGTTGTATCCTTGGTTTATCCAAAGAATTCCTCAATATCTGGTGGCCTCTTTCCTTGGTTTTACCCCTGAATATTTAAGTGAAATCAAAGCAAAATTACGTTCTTAAACCAGTTTAAGTTTTTTACGGATTATAAATCGGAAATTTGTCATGTGATTAAAAGCCAATACAATGACAGATACACAGAACCCATTTCCGCAGCTATTTTTAAGACTTGCCCTTTCTATAACGATGCTTTCTGCAGTGGCAGACAGATTCGGATGGTGGAGCAAAGAAAATTCCTCATGGGGAAGCATGGCCAGTTTTGAAGAATATACAAGGCAGTTAACCTTTTTTCTTCCGGAAGCATTGAGTGCTTTTTCAGCATATACAGCCACTTTTCTGGAAATTCTGTTTCCCTTGATGTTGATTGTTGGATTTAAGACTAAGATCGCAGCGTATGGAAGTAGTATTTTATTGCTAATTTTTGCTGTATCCATGACCATTGCATTAGGTTCTAAGGCTCCACTCAATTATTCAGTTTGGGTGGGATGTGCGGGAGCCCTGTTATTGGCTGTTCAGCAGCGATATTCTTTTAGTATAGATCAATTAACCAAAAAATAATAATATAATGAGCGCAAGATTAAATATTGCAACAGTAGATTCAGCAGCTTATAAAGCGATGTTAGGATTAGAAGGGTACTTACAGACAACTTCTTTAACTCATATTCAGAAAGAACTAATCAAAATCAGAGCTTCTCAGATTAATAAATGTGCTTTTTGCCTTGATATGCATACAAAAGATGCCATCAAATATGGTGAAACCCCTCAAAGAATCTTCATTCTGAATGGATGGACAGAAGCAAAAGAGTTCTTTACAGAAGAAGAGCAGGTACTTTTGGCAATGACGGAGGAAATTACATTGATAAGCGATAAAGGATTAACTGAAGAAACTTATCAGAAAGCGAAGTCTTTCTTTGATGATAATCAGATTGCTCAGATTATCATGGCAATTGTAACGATTAACGCTTGGAACAGAATTGCAGTGAGTACTCATCTTCCGATTGAAAAATAACGAAGTCAGGAAGGTGGGTGATGGAGGATGGAAGTTGATGAAGACTGCATCATCTACAGATGTTTACTTTATTTTAAGAAAAGGCCTTTCAAATTTTTTGAAAGGCCTTTTTGATACAAGATGTAAAGTGACAGTGTAACACAGTTCGGGTATTAATTCTAAAAATAAATTCTAAGGTTCATTTTATTTTTTAAACCGGAATTACATTGTCTCTCCGTTTCTCGGATATAAAAGTTGTTTGATTTTTACCCAACCATAAAAGTCACAAAAGGTTTTATTTTAAAACACTTGAGTTCACCTAAGTAAGTTTAAAATGATACCGCAGAAAAGTTCACATAAGATGAAAATCAAAGATTTTCACAAAAATTAGGTGTACTTATTACGCATAAGGCCTAGTTCTGAAAAACTTAAGTGTTTAAAGCTTTTGCGCCATTTGTGTTTAAAATAATGAATATAAAAGTTTAAACAACCTCATACTGCAAGTATTTCTCGGATATAAAAGTTGTTTGAATTTTACCCAATCACAAAAGTCACAAAAGGTTTTATTTTAAAACACTTGATTCACCTAAGTAAGTTTAAAATGATACCGCAGAAAAGTTCACATAAGATGAAAATCAAAGATTTTCACAAAACTTGGGTGTACTTATTACGCATAAGGCCTGGTTCTGAAAAAACTTAAGTGTTTAAAGCTTTTGCGCCTTTTGTGGTTAAAATAATGAATATAAAAGTTTAAGCAACCTCATACTGTAAGTATTTAAATTAATAAATAGCAACAGGATTCACATTCACCTGAGTAGAACCTACATATAAAGGCTGCTCCAGCACGAATAAAAATTCCCAGATTTTTTGCTTTACTAATGGACGACTGTCAATCAGTTCCAGATTATAAATTCCTTTTTTAGCCAGCATAAACTGGTTGATGGGAAACTCTTCTTTACTTTTAGGGTTCGGATATACCTCTGATGCCCAAGTATCACCACCAAAGGCAACAATTCCCTGATCGGCAAGCCATTTTGCGGCATCCATCCCGATTCCAGGTTCAGTCTCCAGAAACTGTTTGTTGTCTTTACCTATCAGTTCAAGCCATCCGGTATTGAAAAGAATAATATCCCCTTTTCGTAGAGTAAGTCCCTGTTTCTTTAAAACGGATTTGATGTCTTCTATGGTAAATTCTGTTCCACCGGGTACAATTGATTTTCCGAAATGAGCAGTCATATCAAGGACGATACCGCGGGTAACAAAAGGAGGTACTTTTTCAATACCCAGTTTTTTTACACCTTCTACCGTTACAAAGTCTGTAGCTTTATTTCCGTTGTAGTAGATATTATCAATACCGATGTGTCCGATACCGTTAAGCTGGGTTCCTACACCTGTCCATCCATTTACCAATTCATCATTGAATGTAAACTTGTTTGGACCTATACTTTTTCCTCCCTGTTCACCAGGCTGAATATTGTACAAATTAAAACTTCTGTGTCTAAAAGCAGGAAGATTTTTATCAATAGGAACGGCAAGAGCTAATGTTTTACCTTGTTTTACCAATCCTAAAGCTTGTTTTACCACTTCAGGAGTTAATAGATTGGCGGCTCCAATTTCATCTTGTGCGCCATAAACTGATGGATACCATGATTTATCTTCTGGATTTACAAGGGCTTGAGCTTTTAGGGTGATGCTGTTTATAGTCAATAGGGTTACTAACCCAAGCATTTTGATTAGGTTCTTTTTCATTTTTTATAATTTATAGATTGAAAAAAGAAAGGAAACAGTAAACTTTTCCTTTTTACAGGAATTGTTTACTGAGTTGAAATATTAGATTTCGCTCAAGGCAGAATTGATGAAGCTTAATTCCTCCTGAGAAAGATCAATAGATAAGGCTTTTGCATTTTCAATGGCTTGCTGTGCATTTCTTGCTCCTGCCAATACCACTGTGATTGCTGGTTGAAGAGTAGTCCATCTCAATACCAATTGTGAAAGACTTGTCCCTTTTTCCTGAGCAATTGGTTCTATTTTTTCCAGAAAAGTTTTTACTTTATTTAAATCAAACTGGGAAAAATAGCCGTTTCTGTGATCATTGTCTTTTAATTTATCCTGTTTAAAATATTTACCGGTTAAAAGACCTCTTTCCATTGGGCTGTACACAATAATTCCTGAATTATTTTCCAATGAATAAGGAACAAGATCATTTTCAATATCACGGTTCAGCATGCTGTAAGAAACCTGGTTGCTTGCCAGTTTCAACGTTCTGCCAGCTTCTTCCATTTGTGAGACACTGTAGTTACTTACCCCTGCAGTACGGATTTTTCCTTGCTGGATTAATAATTCCATTGCCTCCATTGTTTCACTAATGGGAGTTGTATTGTCCGGCCAGTGAAGCTGCAAAAGATCAATATAATCTGTACCTAGTCTTTTTAGGCTTTCTTCAACTTCTTTGATGATGTTTTCCTTAGAAGCGAACTTATAAACCGGAATTGTTTTTCCTTCATCTTCAGCGTCAAAGAAAAATTCTCCCTTTCCTTTATTGCTTCCATCCCATACCAATCCGAATTTGGTTAATAACTGGATTTTCGAACGGTCTTTTCCTTTTATAGCTTCTCCTATCATTTCTTCACTCAACCCGAAACCATAGAATGGGGCCGTGTCAATAGAAGTTACCCCATGATCCAATGAGGCATGAATAGAGTTGATTGAATCCTGTTTTTCATTACCACCCCACATATTACCACCGATTGCAAAGGCTCCGTGTGTGATCACAGATAATTCAAGATCGGTGCTTCCTAATTTTCTATATTCCATTTTATTGTTATAAAATTATTTATTTAATTCTTTTAATATGGCTTCTCCCACGCTCTTTGCGGATTGTGGATTCTGCCCTGTAATCACTCGCTGATCTGTTACAACATGATTTTGCCAAAGTCCTGATTTTTCAAATTGGGCTCCTCTTTCCTTTAGTTTGTTTTCCAATAAGAAAGGCACAACCTCTGTTAATTTTACTTCAGCTTCTTCTTCATTGGTGAAAGCATTGATCTTTTTTCCGTCTACAAGATATTTCCCGTTATTCAGCTTGATATTTACCAAGCCTGCAGGGCCATGACAGACCCCTGCTACAAGGCCGCCGTTTTCATAGATTTTTGATGCAATCTCAGCCAATTCTTTGTTGTCTGCCAAGTCCCACATAGCTCCGTGTCCTCCTGCATAAAAAATTGTTGAGTAATCATTCGGATGAACCTGTGAGGGTTGTAAAGAATGATCAATCTTATTTTTATACTCCTTGTTTTCCCAGAATTCCTTGTTAATAGGATCCTTTAAATCAAATCCGTCTACCGGAGGTGTTCCGCCTTTCGGGCTTACAAAATCAATTTCATAACCAGCTTTGTGAAGAACTTCCCAGGGATGAGAAACTTCGCCTAAATAATATCCCGTATTTTCGCCAGTACTGCCTTTTTTATCATGGCTTGTAACGACAAATAATATTTTCTTTTTCATATGAGTAGATTTTTGGTATTGTGCCTGAATAAATCCAATGGTGAAAAGGGTAAGGAATAAAAGTGCTGTCTTTTTCATGATTAAATAAGGCTAGTGATATAAATCTGAGGTTTCTCCTGAAGTTTTTCATCTACCAATGCCCCGAAAGCCTGAATATAAGACTGCTGGTTATGCTGTGCTAACCCGTCTTCGTTTTTCCAGATTTCATAGAAGACGAAGTGGTTTTTATCTTCAATTCCCTGATGAAGATTGTACAATTCGCAAGCTTCCTCTTTTCTTGTCTCTTTTACCATATTCTGAAGAACTTCCAATACTTCTGACTGGTGCTCTTCTTTGGCTTTTATAACTGCTGTAAGGTGAATTTTCATTATACTAATTCCGGTTTTAATTCTTTTTCAAATACATTTCTCACATGATCTCTGTAAAGCTTCATGTCACGTTCTATATTAGCATTCTTTTCCACATCATGGAAGTGGAAGCTTTCCATTTTTTCTAATGAAACAAAGGCATTCATTCTATGGAAACCAAATAATGGCCCATCATCTACACTGGTTTCATTAAAAAATTCTCCTGGAAGAGTAAATGCTGTTGCCGGTGCATTCCAGCTTGTTGTCAACATATATTTTCTACCACCAAGCATTCCTCCTGTTCCATAATTAATCTCAGGATTGGCAGCATTTCTTCCGTCACTCATGTAGATTCCTTTTGCATGACCTGCAGTAAAAACTTCATCGATGTATTTTTTTAACCCGTTCGGAAGCTGGAACCACCAGATTGGGGTGTGGTAAATAATATAATCTGCCCAGACAAACTTTTGAACCTCCTCATGTTTATCATATTCTTCGCTCACATGGGTTATTTTTACTTCGATATTTTCAAACTCTTTAAGAACTTCTAAAGTGTTTTCCGCAATAGTCTGGTTATATTTTCCTCCGGAATGTCCGAAATTTTGTCCTCCGTTGATGATTAGTACTTTTTTCATTTTTTTATGATTGTTTAAATTTTACTCTGCAAAGTTATGATGGAAGTTTGTATAATTAAAATAATATAAATTATAGTAAAGTATCAGAATAATGATTGATTATAAATGTTGAATATTGAATTCGTTTTTGATGTGAATTTTTTATGTTTTGCTTTTTCATTATTACTTTTACGAAGTATAAACTAGGCGCCGGATATCTCAATGGTATGGTAAAATGTCATGTGATATTGCCATTGAAATTCCTTTCTGTCCTGTACATTTGTTCAACAAATTGAATGATCATGATACAGATAGCGGTTTTTAGTGATGTGCATGGAAATCTTCCTGCGCTGGATGTAGTATTGAACGATATGGAGAAAAGAGGAATCCGTCAAAAATTCTGTTTGGGAGACCTTGTGGATTTTGCTCCCTGGGGAAATGAAGTAATAGAAAAGATTAAAAGCCTGAATATTCCATGTTTATTGGGAAATCATGATGAACGGATCGCTTTCGATTTACCTGTTTTTCCTTTAAGTAAGCATTCAGAAGAAGAAACAGAGGCTAGGTTTATTGCCATTGATCATTCTAAGAAATACATTACCGAAGAAAATAAAATATTTTTATCAGAACTTCCTTTTCATTTAAAGTTAAACTATAAAGTTGGGCGCAAACATTGGAATATTCAGCTGTTGCATTCCAGCATGGAAAGTAATGATACTTATTTATACGAGTCCGAAAATGATGAGGTTTTTATGAATATGCTGGAAGATTCCAAGGCTGATTTAATAGTAATGGGGCATACTCATTTATCATTTAAGAAGCAGTTTGAAAATAAAAAATGGGCTCTTAATTGTGGTTCTGTAGGCCGATCGAAAGAAGAGAACAGGCTCGCATCCTATTTAATTTTAACTCTGGATGAAGAAAGAATTATTCCTGAAATTGTACAATTGAGTTATCCACTTGAAGAAACAGTCCGCAAGATTGAAGAAAGCAACATTCCCAATTACTATGCTTCTTTCTTAAGAAATGATAGAATATCCATGTCTTAGTTTTTTTGAATAGACGATTTTTAGTTCTGAAATAGATTGCAATCAAATTCTAATGAAATTGTTACCTTAACTTGTGTTATTGGAGTATATAATAATGCTTAAAAAAATAAAATAAAACCTGTTCTTACAACTGTATATTGAATGATATCATGCTTTTTAGACCTATCAATTATGAATTAATTTCATTTGTAATTGTTTGTTTTATAGTATTTTGTAAGTACTCGTACTTTGATTTTTAAATATTCGGACTGATTTTTTGAATGAAATTAGTTCGAATATTTTTATTCGGTCTTTTCTGAAAATTATCTGATGGATATTTGTATCAAATTAAAATCTTAGAAATCATGAAAAAGACAAGCCTTTTTATTTTTTTACTAGTATCAGTATTTTGTATGGCCCAATTACACAAAGGAAAAATAGACACCCTGCTTACTCCGGAAATTGGTGGAATAAAGCAAGCCATAGATATTAAAACAGATGATTCCGAAAAGCCTATATTGCTCTTTTTATCAGGAGGACCAGGAAGCTCGATGAGGAAAAATGCAGACTCTTTTACCAATATTTTAAAAAGTAAATTTACCATTGTTCAATGGGATCAGAGAGATGCGGGGAAAACGCTGGAATTAAATCCGTCTCCCGTTCAGCCATCGGTGGAGCTGATGGGAAAAGATACTTATCAGGTTATCAATTTTTTGAGAAAAGAATTAAAACAGAAAAAAATATATCTGTTGGGCAGTTCTTGGGGAAATGCTTTAGGTTTTTATATCGTCAGAAATCACCCTGAGCTATTGCATGCTTATTTTGCTGTAAACCCCGTTGTTAGCCAATTAGAGAGTGAGAAAGAATTGCTTCAGATTTTAAAAGATCATTTTAAAGAAGATCCTGTTGCTACTAAAGAATTAGCAAGTGTACATATTCCTTTCAAGGTAGATGAAGACCTGTTTTATTTAAGAAAATGGCTTTTTTATAAAGACGGAAAACAGTATGTAACGGGTGATGATTTTAAGAAAGGCTTTCTTCAGTGGTCAAAAACCTGGTCACCTGCATGGAATGAAGTCATGAATATTGACCTCCCAAAAACTTTAAAGAAAGTAGATTGTCCTATTTATTTCTTTGTGGGTAAAAATGATGTTCAAACCTCTACCAGAATTACGACCGAATATTTTCAAAAAGTAAAAACACCCAAAAAAGATTTGGTTTTGTTTGAAAATTCAGGACATCAGATTCATAAAGATGAACCGGTAAAGTTCCAGAATTCAATGATCGAGGTATTAAAATAAATTGAATCTAGGTTAAAAAAATTCATAACAAGAAGCTAGAAGAGTAAATCTTTAAATTAACATAGGACAGATTATTTATAGTTGTTATTTTGATTAAGTAATTTAAAAAATCAATAAAGTCCGATGATTGTTGCTATATAAGGTTTATTGACTTTTATCTTCTTGTTTTAAATGTATCATCTTCTTGATTAAGTAATTAGTATTATGATTATTTTGTAATTTTGTATCAGAATATTAATAACTAAAATAATGGTTAATTTAGAATGGTATCGTACTTTTAAAGCCATATATAAAACAGGTACCCTTACAGGTGCAGCAGATGCTTTGTTTATTTCGCAACCGGGAGTAAGTCTGCATTTAAGCTCTCTGGAAGCCTATGTAGGATACAAACTGTTTGATAGGACTGGCAGGAAGATGATTCCCACAGAGAGAGGGAAAGTGTTGTTTAATGCAGTGGCTGAGCCTATTACCAAATTGGAAGATGTAGAGAAAAATTTTCAAAAGTCTACAGAAAAACATACCCCAACCATTAGTGTGGGAATGTGTTTTGAAACTTTTCAGACGACTTTGGAACAGTACGTTTCTACTTTACCTTTCAACCTGATTATCAGTTTTGGAGAATATCCCGAGATGCTGGATCAACTGGATAAAGGTATTCTTGATCTCATCATCACTCCGAAAAAAGGATCGTCACCCAATATAGAACACGAAGCTTTTTCTTCCGAACAAATCATTTTGGTTGGAGGAAAGGATGTGGATACAGAGAGTTTCAACAAGGTTTTAAAAACAAGAGATGCAGATCAGATTGAAGAATGGCTGAAGAATGAAAAATGGTATGGAACTACGGGAGATATGGAGCATCTTTTTCAGTTTTGGACTCTGAACTTTGGTCACAAACCAAACTTCCGTCCGAATTATATTGTCCCTAATTTAAATTCTATCATCCGTTGTCTGAAAGGAGGAGCCGGGTTGGCTGTTGTTCCTGATTTTCTATGCAAGAATGAAATAGATAACGGCGATGTAAAGCTAATTTGGGAGGGAAAGAAGAAATTAGAAAACACACTCTATTTTGGATGCCGAAAAAAGACTAACTATCAAACAGAGATAGATCATATTAAAGGATTGTTTCGTAAGATGATGGGAAAAAACTAAATTTTTATTACAGTGAAGAAAATATTAGAAACCGAGCGCTTTTTATTAAGAGAACTTACGGTAGGCGATGCTATGAGTTTTTATGAACTTAATGAAAATTCAAAAGTGATTCAATATACTGGCGACAGGTCTTTTGAAAGTGTAGAAGAAGCGACAACTTTTTTGCAAAATTATAATGACTATGATGAGAACGGGTATGGAAGATGGGCGGTTATTGATAAATCTAACAATGAATTCTTGGGATGGTGTGGCTTAAAATATGACTCTTCTAAAGACGAAACAGATCTTGGATTTCGTTTTTTTGAAAAGTTTTGGAATAGAGGAGTGGCCACAGAAAGTGCTATTGCCTGCCTGAAGTACGGATTAGACCAGTTAAAGCTTAAAAAGATTGTGGGCAGGGCAATGTCTGAAAATATAGCTTCCATAAAGGTATTACAGAAGTTGGGATTTACCTTTGATAAGGAATTTGATTTTGATGGATGTAAAGGAGTGATCTATACTATTGAAAAAAATAATTTAGAATAATGGAAATTCTAAAATAACCATATCCCGTATCTGTAATCCGTTTTCATAAATAGGTGCGGGATAATTTTCGATGAAAAAATCTTTGCGTATTCCTGTCTTTACAAAGCCGTTTTTCTCATAAAACTTGATCTGTTGAAAACCGGTGTCAGAAGTTCCAACGGTAAGAATTTTATACTTGTTTTCACGGGCAATTTCCTTAGCCTTATTGATTAAGATACCTCCAATCCCTTTACTTCTATAGCTTTCAATAACGGCAATGTTTTTAAGTTCCAGCTCAGTATCATTATTTTTATGTAGTGCCATGACAGCAATGTTTTCAGCTCCGTCATGTAAAAGATAAATCTCAGAGTTGAAAATGTATTGGTCAATGGCCTCAGTTGTCTCATCGGCTAACAGGAGCAGCTCATAAGGAATTTCCGAATCCCTGGCATTTTTATTAAAAGTAAATGGTTCCATTTAAAGACTCATGTGAATAAGAGGATAGTCTTTCCCTGAACCATCTTTCTCAGATCTTCCGGTTCTTTTGAATCCCATTTTTTCATAAAAGCCAATAGCCTGGGGATTTTGTTCATTAACGTCTACTTTGGTAAGGCCGGTTTTTTCTTTCATAAATTGATAAAGCGTCTTTCCATAGCCTTTTCCGCGGGTGTCATTGTGAATGAAAAGCATTTCCAGATTTCCGTCAGCTACAGAAGCAAATCCTTTTGCATTATCATTTTCAGTAATTAAATAAACCTCCAGATTCGGGAGATAATCCCTTGGCATAGTTTCTTTGAAATAATTAAAGTCTTCTTCGGCAAGAAAATCGTGTGTTGCTTTTACAGCAGATTCCCAAATTTCCATAATTCTTGGATAATCTTCCGGATTAGCGAGTCTGATTTGATGTGACATGATTTCAAATTTATACAAAAATAGGGAAAATAGAGATTATTAGTTGGATGTTGTTGGTTAGAAACATGTTTTATATGGGTTGATTTGATTGTGGATTGTTTAAAACGCAAAGACGCTAAGAGAATTAATAGAATATTGTTTTTATGGCGCAAGAAAATCGAAGATTTTCGGCAGGGATTGGACTTCTTTTTTATTATAATAGGGAATTAGCAGAATTTAATTTTATCAAATATAAAATCCTTGCGCCTTATCAACATAATTAAAGGAAAAACCATAGCTTCTTTGGGTTCTCCAACAGCATTTAAAAGCTTATTAAATAACATTTTTTAACAGAAAACAGTAAAATTGGTAAGTCGTAGTTTCGATTTTTTGTAGCAAATTTGTGTAATCACTTTATATTAATAATTAAAATAAAGATTTATGCAAAAGAAAACCTATACAGGGCAGCCTGTAGTAACTTTAAATAATGGGATAGATATTCCTGCTTTAGGCTTTGGAGTTTGGCAGATGGAAGATCTGAAAGAATGTGAGAATGCGGTAATTAAAGCCATTCAAACCGGATACAGGATGATTGATACTGCTGCCATTTATCAGAATGAAACAGCTGTTGGAACTGCCGTGAAAAATAGTGGTGTAGATAGAGATGAGTTATTCATCACTTCCAAAGTTTGGGTTCAGGATCATGGCTATGAAAAAGCAAAGAGTGCATTTCAGAGAACATTGAACAGATTGCAGATGGATTATCTTGATATGTATCTTATTCATTGGCCTTACGGAGACTTTTTGGGAACATGGAAAGCTTTGGAGGAGCTGTACAAGGAGGGTAAAATTAAGGCAATTGGGGTATGTAATTTTACGGTTGAAAAGTTAGAGGAGCTAAAGGCAAATTCAACAGTTTCGCCGGTCATCAACCAGATTGAACTGCATCCGGTATTCCAGCAAAAGGAATTGCAGGTTTATGACAGAGAAAATAATATTATTACTCAACCGTGGAGCCCGCTTGGAAATGGAAATGCGAACCTATTAAGCAATGAAGAACTAAAAACTATCGCTGAAAAGTATAATAAAACAGTGGCTCAGGTGATTTTAAGATGGCATCTGCAGGAAGGTTTTGTAGTGATCCCGAAATCTGTGACTCCATCCAGAATTGAAGAAAACTTTAATGTATTTGATTTTGAACTGACAGCGGATGAAATGAACGTTGTTCGTGCTTTGGATACAGGAAAAAGATTGTTCTTTGATCCTAAGGATCCTGAATGGGAGCAGAAGATGCTAAATGCTGTAGCAGATATTTAATAATTCAATGTGGATCTATACTAAAAGATTCGATGAAGATAAAAATATGGTCACTTTAAACAGTGGCTATATTTTTTCGTATTCTATGTATGATGGTTTTTGCGAAAGACTTTTAGCTGCTGAATTATTAGTTGATCATGATTTTAACTTCATTTTTCAGATGAGTGCTTTTGAACACGAGAAAATGACAAGAAATAACTCAGATTTTTTTCAGGAAAGAGGTGAATTATCCGGAAAGATCTTTGACTACTTTGAAAAACTGATCGACTTGGATATCAAAGGATTAAATCAGAATTATAATTATGTTACTTTTGATATTTCAGATTTTGGTTCCCAACAGTTTCTTATTAATTTAGATCAGGGGTTGGAAATTAGTATTAGAGATGGTTTGCCTTTGGAGTGCTTTGAAACAGAAACAGAGTCATTATTGTTTGAGTTTAATGAATATATGAAAATCTGGGTAGAAGAGAAATATAAGATCTGGATAAAGTAGATGAAATATTGGTGAGTAATATCATATTCTGTTGAAACTGAACGATTCATATTTTTTGTACCTTTTTAATTAAAATTATTCTTATGTTTTGGTCGGATACAATCAGTAAAAAATTAGGAATACAATATCCTTTAGTTCAGGCTCCGATGTTTGGTGTAAGTACATC
Organism: Chryseobacterium aurantiacum; assembly: GCF_003020585.1. Classification (GTDB taxonomy): domain Bacteria; phylum Bacteroidota; class Bacteroidia; order Flavobacteriales; family Weeksellaceae; genus Chryseobacterium; species Chryseobacterium aurantiacum. The sequence continues at coordinate 52,376 of NZ_PXUE01000004.1, read as the reverse complement.
ACAAATGACTGCTGCTGCAGCCAATATGGGATGTTTAGGATCTTTGGCTTTGGGTGATCTCTCAGCAGATGAATCCATTAAGCTGATCAGGCAAACGAAACTCCTTACAGATAAACCTTTTGCAGCTAATATTTTTGTACATCAGATTCCAGAGATAACCGATGCTTTAAAAGATCAGTTTGTAAAGACGAAGCAGTTTCTTGAGTTACTGGCTAAGGAAAATCATATCGATGTCAGTCTTCCCAATCTTGAAAATATCAGGATAAGAAGTTATCATGAGCAGGTAGAGGCAATAATTGAAGAAGGTTGTAAAATTCTGAGTTTTACTTTTGGAAATTTGGATAATGGAAGCATTCAAAAGCTAAAAGAGAATGGAGTAGTGCTTATTGGAACCTGTACTTCATTAAATGAGGCTTTAACTTTAGAAAAATCAGGAATTGATATCATTTGTGTACAAGGAACAGAAGCCGGTGGACATCGGGGTACCTTTGATCCTGACCATGTTCTGCAGATTGGCGGGCTGTCTCTATTGTCGCAGGTTTATGATCATGTAAATGTCCCTTTAATCTATGCCGGCGGGATTTATAACGGGAAGACTTTAAAAGCGATAAAAGATCTCGGTGCAAAGGGCTTTCAGGTAGGAAATATTTTGCTGGCATCTAAGGAAAGCTCTTTACAGGCTTTTGAGAAGGATAGGCTTAAAAAGGTTAGAGAAGATGAAATTATTTTAACGAAAAGCTTTTCAGGAAGATACGCCAGAGGGGTTAGAAATAAGTACATCGAGGTTGTTGAAAATACAGAATATATTTTACCATACCCTTATCAGAACAAATTGACGAATGCATTGCGTAAGGCGGCTAAAGATCAGCAGAATATAGATTTTGTAGGGCTTTGGACCGGGCAGTCTATTCATGATTATAGTGAGTCATCGACAGAGGAGATTCTGAGAAACCTCATACAACAATCAGAGGAGATCGGGATAAAATAAGCATGAACCTGAGGTGCTTCAAACCTATTTTGTAGGTATTAAAGAATATAAAAATTCCTTTCAGCTAGTGAAAGGAATTTTGTTTTATGTAGAAATCTGAATTGAAAGCTCTCATTGTGAAACTTTCAAATTAGTTTATTTTGTAAGATCTAGTCCTCCAAAGTTTCCTGAGCTCATCATCAGATAAACCCCATTCGTTTTATCCAAAGTGTTCCAATAGGAATGAAGTTCTTCTGCATTGGTGAAAACTCTTAAATTTTCATTCTTGAATTTTTCCTTAATGAATTCCGGAGAAATTGGCTCCATTCTTTTGATTTTTAAAGCATCTTCAGAATAGAATACGATAGCTTCTTCTAATCCATCCATTGCGTGGTCATATTGCTCTAGAAAGATAGGGTTTAAGCTTGAATACGTATGAAGTTCAAGGAAACCATATTTCTTTTCGTTCTTAAATTGTTCCTTGAATGCTTTTACTGCTGCTTTTACCTTACTTGGTGCATGGGCAAAGTCTTTATAAAGAGTTCCGTTATCCTCTCTTTCCACTTTTTCAAGACGCTTGGATGCTCCCTTAAAGCTCATGATTGCCTCATAGAAATCTTCATCCATAATGCCCAGTTGTCGGCAGATGTGTCTTGCTCCTTCAAGATTTAAAAGATTGTGCGCTCCAAAAACAGAAAGTGGGACATCACCCATTTCAGTTTTTAAGTATACTTTTCCATTATTGATCTCGTATTCAGGGGTTTTGTAAGGGATTTTTCGGAAGTAATTTTCGGCGTTTTCCACCACCTTTACTACTTCAGGATCTTCTTCATTATATACCAATACCCCTCCGGCAGTAATGCTGGCTACAAACTTTCTAAACTGTTCAATATAATCGTCAAACGTTTTAAAAACATTGATATGATCCCATGCGATACCGCTCATTAAAGCAATATTCGGTTGATATAGTAAAAACTTAGAGCGCAGGTCAATAGGAGAGGAAAGATATTCATCCCCTTCCAATACCATGAAGTCATTGTCCTGTGTTAGTTTTACCATACAGTCGAAGCCCTCCAGTTGCGCTCCTACCATAAAATCTACCTCTTTCTGGTGGAAGTTTAATACGTGAAGGATCATTGAGGTAATGGTTGTTTTACCGTGAGAACCTGCAATAACAACTCTTGTTTTATTCTTTGACTGCTCGTACAGAAATTCAGGATACGAGTATATCTTTAGCCCCAGTTCCTTTGCTCTCGCTAGCTCAGGATTGTCCTGATGGGCATGCATTCCAAGAATAACAGCATCAATATCTGAGGTGATTTTTTCGGGGAACCAGCCCAATTCCTGGGGAAGGATTCCCTTTCTTTCCAGTCTGGATCTTGAGGGTTCAAAAATAGCATCATCTGAACCTGTAACCTGATATCCTTTATCTTTTAATGCAATGGCAAGATTGTGCATGGCGCTCCCGCCAATGGCAATGAAGTGGGTTTTCAATTGTAATTACTGTTTTTTAACATTAGTATTAATGATCTGCTGGAAAGCCTCAAGAATATTGTTCCAGTTTGTCTGATAATTTGGAATAATCATGCTGGCATCTGTTTTACTGCCTTCATTCGGACCTTTTTTCACATTAATAGAAGTTGAAACATTATCGTAAAGCTTTTTACGGTCTTCCTGTATTCTTCTGAAGTTATTTTGAGAAAGCACCTGATCTAGTTTCTTCAGATCTTCATTTGAAATTTTGAAGTCTTGTTTGTGCTTTTTTCCCTGTCCTTCAAAAGAATAATGAACGTTATTTCCTTTGATAAGCAAATTTTCATATACAGGAGCATACCCTCCGCTCTTCGAATAGCTGATGTCAAAATCCGAATATACCTTTTGGCTATTACATGAAACGAGTACTATGATGGCGAATAAGATTCCAATTATTCTGTTCATAATTTTAATTATTTGAGTCCTTTTGTTCTAATTTTTTAGCTTTAAGTTCTTCATCATAATTGTGTAGTAGGTTGAAGTCTTCAGTCTGCTCAATGGCAGTCATAATCTTCAATAAAATTTCCGGTGCTTTTTCATTATCGTAATCGATATCCAGAGGAGCCTTGAATTCCATTGTAGGTTTTACACCAGTTACCTTTACGCGGAGTCCTTTTTTATCAAATGCTCTTCTGAAACCGTTAATCTTAATAGGAATAACAATAGGGCGCTGGTTTTTTACCAATTTTGCGGTACCTCTTCGTCCCTGTGCAAAGGCAGATGTTGTTCCCTGTGGGAAAGTGGCAACCCAGCCATTGTCTAACGCTTTCATGATATTATCTACCTCACTCATGTCTACCATTCTGTTGACATTTTTTCCTTCTGCTCTCCAGGTTCTTTTTACAGTAACGGCACCAGCTATTTTAAAAATTTTAGGAAGAATACCTTTATTCATGGTTTCTTCAGCGGCTACATAGTAAAAATCAATCTTTGGATTCAACAGGTAGATCGGATTTTTGATTGTATTCAAATATCCGTTATTTACGGCGCAGAAAGCATGATACATGGCTGCTACATCTGCAAAATAAGTTTGATGGTTAGATACAAACAGTACGTTAGAGTCCGGAAGATCCACAAGGTGTTCTGTACCGGTTATTTTTAACTTATTAAAGCCGTTGAATCTTCTGTATGATACAACTCCTAAAATAAAAATAATAAACCTTTTCAAAAAATAAGGTGTTCCGAATGCATCGGTGAAAATATTTTTCTTCGCCATCTCTCAATTAAACACGGTTGTGCAAAGTTACATTTTTTTCAGCAACTGGCTGAATTCACTTAATATCATTGCTGTAGCTCCCCAGATAATATATCCGTTGAAGTTAATGACAGGAACCTCATGCCCTCCGGCACTCGGAAGCGCCATAATTTCAGGGGTGTCCGACAGATTGAGAAAAGAAGTGATAGGGAATTCTATAGATTCCACGGCCTCGCTTTGCTGAAGAACAAATTCAGGGTTCTTTTTAGTATATGAGATATAAGGATATACGTAAAAGTTACTTGGTGGAATATAGATGGGAGACATTTCTCTGATGATGCGTACGTAGTGCTTGTCTATTCCAATTTCTTCAGAGGTCTCCCGAACAGCTGTTTCAGCAAAGTCCCTGTCCATTTCCTCGCGTTTTCCGCCAGGTAATGAGATCTGTCCGCTATGTCTGTCGTGTTCATTAATAGTTCTTTGGATCAGTGGAAAATACCATTCGTTGTCCTTTAGATATAATACAATATTAACTGCCGCAAACTTGGGATTTTTTGCAAGCACTTCGTCATAGGTGAAAACGGGACGGGAGGGAGGTGAGAATACTCCGTGGGCGTGTTCACCAGGAAGTTCTACACTTTTTATTTTCCTTAATAAATCTTTTCCAAAATTTTCCATACCTCAAATTTAACAATATATTCTTGAAGAAATAAGGGCCTTAACATTAATTAACCAATGTAATGAATAGAATGAGAAGATTAAAAATGAATTGATGATTCTCTGCTCACTTCCTCGTTCCTAAAATCAGTACCGTATTTTCCCGTAACTGAAATCCATGATTTCCCAAATACCATAAACGGTGACTTTAAGAACTGTATATGGTGATTTTTAGAATTTACACTTTGTTGGTGGTTTTTCACATTGGAGCAGAGTATACCTTTGTCATACTATTAACCAATTAATTTTTAATAAAATGAAAAATTTACTTGCAGGTGTGTTTACACTAATCGCCATGAGTTTCAGCTTCGCTCAATTTAATATTGACGTAACTACTCAAACAGGAAACTTGAATACAGCTACTGTAGACCAAACAGGTCTTTTGAACATTAATTCCTTAACACAAACAGGGAATCGTAATACTGCAGATATTGATCAGATAGGTATCTTAAATATGAATACTGCAGTAAGTACCGGAAACAGAAACTCCGTAGATGTAGATCAGATTGGTATTGCAAATTCAAATAATGTGAGCCAACTGGGAAATAGAAACTCTGCTTCAACCTGGCAAATTGGGATTCTTAACTCTACAGACCAAACTCAGATCGGAAGAAGAAATAATGCATCTTCAATACAGGTAGGTTTAGGGAACTCTGTAGTTCAGTATCAGGACGGAAGAAGAAATGATGCTTCTGCAATTCAATTAGGAGCGGGTAACTCTGCTTTTCAGGTTCAATTAGGAAGACGAAATGAAGCAGACGCGCTTCAGGTAGGAGCTAACAACTTCCTTGTTCAGTATCAGGATGGTAATGATAACGTTGCAAACCATACTCAATTTGGTAGCAATAACATTGCAGCTTCTGTTCAGGTTGGAGATGATAACACTGCCGTAGGAATACAGGTGGGTAATGCAAACCAATTATACCAATTTCAATTAGGAGATTCCAATACAGCTATCGACTTACAAATGGGTAACGGAAACTTTAGCTGGATCACTCAAAGTGGTGATTCTCACTTCCATCTAGGAACTCAGGTAGGTAATGGAAACTCAATGATTGTGAATCAATCCAATTAAGCCCTTTTTATACTGTAAATCTTTAACAATAAGGAGGAACTACAGGGTGGTTTCTCCTTTTTTGGCTTACTGCCAAAATATCACCGGAAACAGTGATTTTATATCAGTACCTACTGGGCGTGTTTTTTTCAATTCTCGATTAATGTACCTTTAATTAAAATAAAATGCCATGTATAACTTAAGATGGAGTATTCTAGCTCTAATTGCGTTATTGCCATTGCATGCTCAGGAAATTGACTGGGATAAGGTGAATAGTAATACAGTCTTCAATCTTATAACCAGGCAGACCATTGATCAGGGCTCCTATTATTCCGATATCATTCAGGTAGGGGATCATAATAATGCCGAGCTTTCTCTTAATGCAAGAACTACTATTATTGTAAAACAGTTGGGTGACTATAATGCTCTTTTATTTATTAACTCATTCACAGATAAAGAAACCCAAACTGCCATTACGACACAAGGAAGTAATAATATTATTGATATTACGGGAAGCAACAGTATTTCTGATGGAATTCAGATCAATGTAAAGGGAGACAATAAAACAGTTTTCATGAGAAATTATTAAAACACATGTGATGAAACTTTTAAATTCCCTAAGTCTGAGCACTTTTTTTATCGTCCTGTCTGTATTGGCTTATGGGCAGGAGGATAAAAAAGTAACCGCTAAAATCCAGAGCAGCTTTCTGGAAAATCAGATTAAGCTCAAAGCGGTTGTAATGAATAATACTGCAGTCTACAAAGAACTAAACTACCTTTTGGTATCCATCAAAAAAGGAAACGGCGGAAACCTTTCCAACAACCAGCAAAGCGGTAAATTTTCCGTCAACCCAAATGAAGTAAAGGTTTTGTCTGAATTCAGTGTAAACCTTGATGCTAAGGATGCTTTGAAAGCTTTTCTGTATATCAGAGATGAAGAAACCCGAACGTTGGTGGCTAAGGATAGCCTGGAACTCAACAGTGATCTTTTTAAAAAGAAAATAGCCAAGATAGAAGATGATGCTGTTTATGAGTTGAAAGGGCTTACCATTGATGAAACCAAAACCAAGGTTGGAAAAGACTTTTATGATATGTTTTATATGCAGTACAGCCAACTTCCTGATAAAAGCAGCAGTGCCGTTACCATTTCGGAACTTCCCCTCCGTGGAACCAGCGGCCAGATCAATATCCAAATGGATGATAAAGTGATCTACAGCTTCATGAGCAATCCGGGAGAAGACTATCTAAAAGAACAATTGACTTTCAGTTTAAAATATATCAAAGAATTTAACGCAAAGAAAAACCTTATTAAAAATGAATTTATCTACTAAAAACGTCCGCCATGAAAACATTAATCATTACTTTAATCTTTATTGCGGGTATTTTCTTCGGAAAATCTCAACAGCTCGTTTATAAACCTGTAAATCCTGCATTCGGAGGAGATACGTTTAATTACCAGTGGCTATTAAGCTCTGCAAATGCACAAAATCAATTTGATGAAAAAAACGATTATAGTGACTTACTTGATCGTGTAAATTCTCTTGACAGCTTTACCCAAAGTCTCAATAGGCAGATTCTCAGTGAGCTTTCAAGAAAACTGTTTGAAGACCAGTTCGGAGAAGGAAGTTTAAAACCCGGTAACTACCTCTTCGGATCACTTTACCTACAGATTACCAACACGAATCAGGGACTTTTGATCAATATTTTGGATACCAGTACAGGCGATCAGTCCGAGATCGTAATTCCAAAATAAAAAATAAACTTAAAAACCAAACTTACCATGAGAACTTACATTTACACCAGAATTTTTTTCTGTAGTTTTCTGCTATGTATTTTGCAGGCTTGTAGTTCTATCTTTGGCTTACCTTCAGATCCCGAAAAGCCAACGATGGGAGAGGTCACCTCTTCTACAGAAGAATTAAAGAATCTTCCTTTACCAAAAGAAAAAGTTGTAATAGGAGTCTATAAATTCAGAGATCAGACGGGCCAGTATAAGCCGTCGGAAAACGGAAACAACTGGAGTACCGCCGTGCCGCAAGGAACTACTACCATCCTCATTAAGGCACTGGAAGACAGCCGATGGTTTATCCCTATTGAAAGGGAAAATATCGCAAATCTACTCAACGAAAGACAAATCATCAGATCCACACGTCAGGAATACATAAAGGATGCAGATAAAAGCTCCCAGGCACTTCCACCCCTTCTATATGCCGGAATTCTTCTGGAAGGTGGAGTCATTTCCTATGATAGTAATATTTTGACAGGAGGCCTTGGTGCCAGATACTTCGGAATCGGTGCTTCCACACAATACCGTCAGGATAGAATTACTATTTACCTGCGCGCTGTCTCCACACTCAATGGAGAAATTCTTAAAACTGTTTATACATCCAAAACCATTCTCTCAACCAGCGTAAACGGTAGCTTTTTCCGATATGTAGATACGGAAAGACTCCTGGAGGGTGAAGTGGGATTTACCCAAAACGAACCCGTTCAGCTTGCCGTAACTGAAGCTATTGAAAAAGCCGTGAAATCTCTGATTATAGAGGGAATTCAGGATAAGATATGGGGAAAAGCCATTGAAAATACAAGTTACCAAGCTTTGATTAACGAATATAAGAGAGAACAGGAACATAATGCCGGAAGAGTCATAGGTAACAGATTTCCGGATAATTATAGACAAAAAGTATCTGTGTTTGCCAATGTAGAAGCACAAAAAGTAAAAGATGACTACGTAAATCCTAAGATGAATATCGGTGGAAAAGCGGGCGTAAAATACTTTCTCAATCCTAATTTTAATATAGAGATTAGTGGTAATTATTTTACATTGGAAAATGAAAATATTGTAAAAAGAAACTACTTCGGTCCTGAAGTAAACCTGGAATACTTGCTTTTTCCCAAGTATAGATTTAGCCCATATATTTATGGTGGGGCAGGAGCATTCTATTCTAAATACAAACCTCAGTACAAGGGGCAGTTTGGAGGTGGCCTTGAATATATGTTGGATCACAATGTTTCTCTGAGAGCTTCTGCACAATATGACCTTGGCTTCAAGGACAATTGGGAAGGTCTTGTGAACGGAAAAAGAAAAGATCAGGCCCTACGCTTTGCTCTGGGAATCAATTTTTACCTTGGAAACAAATAAAAACACCAATTATGAAAACTTTAATAAAAATACTCAGCCTATTCATCCTTGCCTTTTGTCTGTTTTCTTGTAGTGAAGAACTTGTAGAGCAGGCCCAAACAGGAATATTAAAAGGAAAAGTAGTAAAAAGAGGCAGCAATACGCCGCTGGCAAATGTAAAGATCTTTACAAACCCTACAACACAAACTGTTTTCAGTGGTACTGACGGATCCTTTGAGATCGCCGCCATGCCGGTAGGGAATTACTCCGTAAAAGCAGAACTTTCAGGATATATTACGAGCTTTCAGTCTGTTAATATGCAAAATCAAAGTCAGACGGTGACCGTGGTATTTGAGATGGATGATGATGAATCTCTGAATTCTCCGCCCACAACACCGCAACTGCTAAGTCCGATAGATAATGCAGTAAACCAACCGCTAAGCGTTGAGCTGACCTGGAGTGCAACAGATTCTGATACTGCAGATGTTTTAAAGTACAGTTTGACAATTAAAAATAATCTTGACACTAACGTGATTCAGGTTAATGATTTGACAGCTAATCATTATACGCTTTCAAATTTGAAGTTTGGTGTAAGTTACTTCTGGCAGGTGTCTGTTTCGGACGGCATTCACCAGCCAGTTTTAAGTTTAATCAGTAAATTTACCACCAATACGGTTCCTGCCAACAGGTATCATTATGTACAAAAACAAAACGGTAATTTTGTCATTATATCCAGCGATGAAGCAGGGAATCATTTTCAGTTTACCGATGGATCCTACAATAGCTGGAGGCCAAGGAAAAATAACAATGCCGGTCTCATTGCATTTCTACGAACAGAAGGAGGAAGTACACATATTTATACTGCCAATCCGGATGGTTCCAATCCTTTTAAAGTAACTACCGTTCCGGTTGCCGGGTTTAATAATTTTGAAATGGATTTTGCCTGGAGTACCAACGGTAAAGAAATTATTTATTCAAACTTTAATAAACTGTACAGGATTAATAAAGACGGCAGTGGCCTTACATTGGTGTATACCACACCTGACGGAAGTTTGATCTCCGAATGTGACTGGAGCTATGACGGCAGTAAAATCGCCCTGAAAACCAATGATTATAATGGATATAACACCAAGGTGTATGTTATTGATACCACAGGAAATACCCTTAAAACAGTGCTTTCTGGATCATTGGGAGCTAGTGGGGGCCTTAACTTCTCTGTAGACGGACAACTTCTGATGTTTACCCGTGATATATCAGGCTATCAGGATGGCAGTGGAAATTATCGCCAACTGGATTCCCATATCTTTATCTATAATCTAAACACAGATGCCCTTTATGACATTTCTGCGGAAAGCGAAAAAGCAATGGGAACAAATGATCTTGATCCAAGATTCTCTCCGAATAATGCACAGGTGATCTTTATGAATACCTCTAATGACAATATTTCACAAAGAAATGTAATGGTAATTGACCTGAGCAGCAGCATGACGGATCTTACACGTTCTGCACTTTTCAGTAACGGAGAAATGCCGGATTATGAATAATCAGAGGAGATGCTGCATGAAACTGATTCGCGGTTTGCACGTCGAAATATAAAGTAAAAAGAATAAGATTTTGAGAAGTAGAATATAATTCATGATTAAAGTTTTAAAGTAATACTTCTTATTACCATCCGAAATCTTATTCTTTTTCTATCTATCATATCTGTAAGAATTAATAATCAGTTTTGCCTGGCTTTTTATTAATAGGAATTTGGGAAATAGGCAAAAAAAATTCCAGATCTTTCGGTCTGGAATTTTTAGGTTAATTATTTGGTGGTTTTCAATTAGTCAATAATATGGTTTTCAATAGCGTATTTTACAACTCCTACCGTGTTTTTTACGTTGAGTTTCAAAAGAATTTTTTTTCTGTGTGTTTCTACCGTATTGATGCTTATAAATAATTTTTCGGAGATATCTTTGCTGCTGAAGCCGTCACAGATAAGTTTAAGAATTTCCATTTCACGGCGGGTGAGAGGATCTCTCATGTGAATACTTCTTTTTTCATGCTCATTGCTGATAAAGCTTATCATTCTTTCTTTGGCATGATCGCAGATATAAATTTCGTTGAGAAGTAAGGCATTAATAGATTTTAAAAACTCATCATACTTGCAATTTTTATCAAGATAGCTTTTTATGCCTTTATTGAATAGTTTACGAATATCAATTACATCATAGCAATTGCCAATGATAATGATTTTGATGTTATGATTTTCAGAGGTTATATGTTCTACAGACTTGTAAAGTTCTGTAAGCATTAGCATGTTTGAACTCATAACAAGAATCTCAGGAGGTTCATCTTTTAAATGCTTTGAAAGAATCTCTAATGAGTTACAAATATCTATTGCGTTGAAGATTTTGCTTTGGGTCAGCAATTTTGACAGGCCTTCAGTATACAACATAGGCTCATCAAAAATGGTTAGTCTTGGTTTCATCATGGTTAGGTTTGTTTATATAAAAATATAAAAAAATATTCATATTTTAAACAAAATTCACACATATTTTAACTTTTTAGTAAATATATTAATAGTAAAATGTTATTTTTGTTGATTATTTACTAATATAATTCTCTTTTTGTTGAGTTTTGATGAGGTAATTTAGAGTTATTGTGTTGAAAACGCTTATTCAATCGGTGTTTGAGTGTTGTTGTTTTGTCTAATAAATTATTTAACTAACACGATAGGGATATGTTTTACCGGAAAATTAACTGAGTTGGCAATAAAACAAAACTCATTAGCTTTATGATGTAATTGTTCTGCTTTTTCTATCATTGATTTATCTGCTACTGTAACTTTAGGGTGTAAAGTAGCCTCAGTAAAGTGGCCGCTTCCATTAGATGTTTCCGACATGATTCCGGTGGCTTCATCTATATAATCTGTGACGATTACACCTGCCTCAGAACAGAAATGGAGATACCAAAGCATATGACATGAGGAAAGCGACGAAAGAAACATTTCTTCAGGATTATACTTTGTTTTGTCGCCCCGAAATGAAGGATCAGATGAACCTTCAATAGTCACTTTTTGGTCTACAGAAATAATATGGCTTCTTTCGTAATCCTTGTAGCTACTGGTTCCGGTTCCTTTGTTTCCTGTCCACTGAATTGTAGTTTTGTAATGGTGTTCTTTGCTCATTTTAATTAAAATAAAAAAGTATCTGCTAAAATTAGCAAATACTTTAAAAAAAATCAAATATCAAGTGGATTAGTCCTTGATAAGTTTTCTGGTTGTACTATTTCCTTTTTCAAAGGTGATCTTAACCATGTAAAAACCTTTAGGCAGGTCAGAAACAGAAAGGTTGTTGTCTTTTAAGGTTTTTAAGACCTTTCCGTCAAGAGAATAGATTTCAATTTTGTTTACCTTTTCTTTTGATTGATAAATCAGGGTTTGCTTCATTGGGTTTTCAAAAGAAATATCATTATTGATCTTTGTAAAATCAGTTGTTGATAAGGTAGCATTTGTAAGCAGATATTTTACAATGTGCCCGTTTCCTCTTACAATGATATTGTCATTATTAACAATCATTTCCTCAGCATCAGAATCTGTTTGTAAATAATCGTTAAAAATAGGGTCCACTGAGCCATTTTGAGTAAGTTTTGAAATTAAATTACTTGAAACGCCTATTCCTCCTAGATAGTAAGATCCATCTTTTTCGGTAATACTTTGAACCCATGCGCCTCCATTCAATCCGGAATTTGTATTTACATTATAATTAAATGTATGATCAAGAGTTCCGTCCGGGTTTATTCTTAGAAGTTTATCGTCTGAACTTAGAGAGAAAAGAATTTTATTATTACTATCCACAACCATAGCACTGGTACTGCCATATCCATATCCGTTGGCATCTAACAAGGGTGATATGCCATTATTGCCAAAGTTCGTTACTGGCTGTCCATTTGAATTAAATTTTTGAATAAAACCACTGTTAGTATTGAAGCAGATAATATTATTTTGATTATCCGTACGTACAAATGTTCTGCCTGCAGGGCTTCCTTGTGTGGTTACATAGCCATTGCTGCCGAAAGTAGTATCCAGACTTCCATTGGTATTAAGTCTGAGAATTATGTGTTGATTTTGAATGTTTTCTACATATTTGATAGCATGAACAAGTATTTTGTCATTCTGCAAAATAACTCCATAGGAAGCGTAGTTTTGATCAGTAACAAGTGAAGGTATTACTACGGTACCGTTCGTTCCAAAAGATGAGTCTAGCTGCCCATTGGAAAGTATTCTGGATATTGTTGCTGCAGAGGTATTTGTAAAACCGAAAACCACCAATTTCCCATCAGATTGTATTTTAACCTCATTCAGGTAGCTGTTATTAGGTAATTGGGTTTTTCCTGTATTTCCGAAAGTTGGATCTAAAGTTCCGTTTGCTGTAAGTCTGGATAAATAAGATTCAGTGACATTGATCCCACTTCCAGTATTCACATTATGAGTAAAATAAATTTGATTGTTGGAGTTTTGAACCATTGACCAGGTAAGGTTTCCTGGCATTGTAGCTATTCCATTTGAAGCAAAAGTAGGGTCCTTGGAGATAATCTGAGCAGAGATATTCTGGATCACCAGAATAACCAGTAGTAAAATTTTTTTCATTCGTTTGAGTTTTTAAAATGTGTTTTAGAAAAAGCTGATGATAATTTTATTTTTTTTCACAACTTTTTTGCAAATATAATAAAAAAACCTCCAGATTTTACTGGAGGCTTGAATTTTGTCTTAATTAGAGAATTCTATCAATTCTTCTTTTTTTGCATTGTAGATTTTGTATTCTAGATATTTAAAAGAATCCCTTGGAACAATGGTTACCCATTTTTTGTATTTGATAAACCATTTCATTTGGATACTTTTGATGCCTTTCGTTAAGTAGGCTTCTACAAATGGATGTACATGCAGGTAGATTTTTCCTTTTTCTTTCTGCAGAATATTTCTTAAAGTTTCACCCATTCTTTCCACGATAACAATTGGAGCTACAATTTCTCCATCTTTGTTCGGGTTTTCTTCTTTGGTTTCAATCTGTTTTTCCGGACGGTTTCTTTGTCTGGTAATCTGAATCAGACCGAATTTACTTGGAGGAAGAATTTTGTGACGTGCTTTGTCACGCTTCATTTCCTCTTTTAGATGTTCATAAAGATCTCTTCTGTGATCAGAGTTGATCATGTCGATGAAATCAATTACAATGATGCCTCCCATATCGCGGAGACGAAGCTGCCTGGCAATCTCAGTGGCTGCCATTTTATTCACCTTTAAGGCGTGTTCTTTATTAACAGCAGTTCCGGTAGTAATGTTATTTCCGGAGTTAACGTCAACAACGTGAAGTGCTTCTGTGTGTTCAATAACAAGATAAGCGCCTTTTGAGCTTGGAATGTTTACGTGCTTTCCGAAGCTTTGTTTAAGCTGTTTTTCAACATTGTAATATTCCAGGAGAGGAATATGGGAATCATAAAACTGGACAATGTTTTTCTTTTCAGGAGCAATTACTTCAACGTAATTGGTCATTTCGTTTACCATTTGCTCATCATCACAAATGATATTCACGAAATCCTGATTAAAATTGTCCCTCAAAATAGCTGAAGCTTTGTCTTCTTCGCTTAAAACTTTGGACGGAACTTTGTTTCTTTGGATGTTTTTAAAGGTACTTTCCCATTTTTGAATCAGCTGATTCATATCATTGTGCAGGTCAGCAACCTTTTTTCCTTCGGCTACAGTTCTGATAATAACTCCGAAACCTTCAGGCTTGATACTGTCTATAAGAGTTCTCAATCTTTCCTTTTCCTCAGAACTTCTTATTTTCTTGGAAATGGAAACCTTATTGTCAAATGGAATTAAAACCAAAAAACGGCCTGTAAGTGAAATTTGGGTAGAAATTCTTGGGCCTTTTGTAGAAATAGGCTCCTTAGTGATCTGTAGCAGAACAAGATCGTCCTTTGCTATTACTTTTTCTACCGTTCCGTTTTTGTCTATTTCGGGTTGTATCTCGAAATTCTTTAAGCTTGAAGTGCTTTGTTTTTTAGAAATAGTATCTCTTAAAAACTTTCTGTAGGTAAGATACTGTGGTCCCAGATCCTGATAATGCAGAAATGCATCCTTGTCATATCCAATATTTACGAATGCTGCATTCAGGTTAGGTGCCAGTTTTTTTACTTTTCCTATAAACAGATCTCCAACTATAAAATCGCTTTTGTCCTCTTGCTCATGAAGTTCACATAGTCTTCCGTCTTCCAGCAGTGCAATCTTTGTAAGATCATCTTCATGCGAAACTATTAGTTCTTTCTTCATTTTGTTATTAGATAAAATTGTTAAGATTTTAGGGAATTGGGGGTGTTCATGATTAATTCATCTATTAAATATAAGGATTTTGAATGAAAACCACTATATTTTTATTAAAATAATATTTGAAACCGTCCATTTTCCGCGGAATCTTATAGTTGCAAACAAAAATATAGTCGGTGAACTTTAAAAACTTAAAATCACCAACTATATTATTATATTTTGAATCTCGATAAGAAGAGATTATTTTTTCTTATGTCTGTTCGCTCTTCTTCTTTTCTTTCTTTTGTGTGTTGCAACCTTGTGTCTTTTTCTTTTCTTTCCGCTTGGCATAATTTTAATTTTTTAGTAACTAGTTAATATTCAGTTAATGTTCTTATTTTACTGCAACTTTCGTTTTTACTTTCTCAACAAAAGATTTTGAAGGTTTGAAAGCAGGAATGTTATGAGCAGGAATCTCAATTGCAGTGTTCTTAGAAATATTTCTTCCTGTTTTAGCAGCTCTTGTTTTAATGATAAAAGAACCAAAACCTCTCAGATAAACGTTATCCCCATTATACATAGAAGTTCTGATCTCCTGCATAAAAGCTTCTACAACTTTCTGTGTCTCATTCTTTTCTGTTCCCAACTTATTTGAGATGGTGTTTACCAATTCTGCCTTTGTCATTTCCTTATTTTAATTTTAAATTTTAGGTGTGCAAATTTAGTTAAAAAAATTGAATACTAGCAAATTAGTGGCAAAATATTTTTGCTCAAATCGTTCAGTTTTTAATGTATACACTATATTAAGGTGAGTTGTAGATAATTTAATAATAAAATAATATGAATGTATATCAATGTCGGAATTTAAAGGAATAATCTTGAAAAAAAGCTGATAAACCTAATGATATAAGGCTATTCCGTATTTATTGCCCTTCAAAAATTTAAAAATAAAATTTAAAATCTCATTACATACTGGAATTATAATACCCGTTTTCTACACAGAAACGAATAAGGTGAAGTTTTGTTTTCAATCCAAGTTTTTCTGTAAGCCGATTGATGTAGGTATCTATGGTTCTCGTACTCAGATTCAGCTTTTCTGCAATTTCCTTATTACTGAACCCTTCATAGCAGAACCTCATGAGCTGTATTTCTGAGGATGACAGCTCTTCTTGCCCTTTCTTCTGTCTGTCCATATATTCCTGTACAGCCAGTGGTTGCTGCTCCCATTCCTTGGAATAGGCGGCGTAATCAAACTCGTCAGAAGCTATACTTCCCTTGATGATATCCTTAATGGTGTTGCTTTTCTTCTGGCAATAATAGATATTAGGGATCTTCGAAAGTATTTCAGCCATATCCTCCTGATAGGTCCCGGAATAGGTGACAATAGGAGTTTCTGCGTTGTTTTTTCTAATGTACTTAATGGCTTCTATTCCACTCAATACCGGCATAAACAGCTCAATAACGAATACATCTTCCTGTCTTCTGTAGATCCTGTTAACAAGCTCATGGCCGTTGTTACAGTCATTGAGAAGCATGTAGAAAGGATTCTCCATAAGGGTTTTGATCATTATTTTTTTAAAATAAAAATCACTGTCTGCTATTGAGAAACGCACGGTATTAGATAATATTTTACTCATTCTTAATATCGATTTGGCGAATGATATTTGAAATTCAGAGGCCTAATTTATGAAAAACTTATTAAAGTGAAAATTAATATTAATTTAATCAGGGATTTCACGAAACAGGCCTGGGGAAAATACGTATTGTGCATAAAATTTTTTTTTTATATTTTCACAGGCCAAACAAATCGCAAATATATGTCTTCGAACAGGGAAAAAAAATTGAACAAATCTGACGTCAGAACGGGCATTTGGAAGTTTATTCTTTCATTTGCTGTATTGTCTGTGGTATCCTTTGGTTGTCTGTACCTCTTTTTTAAAAGCTACGATATACAACGTGAAGGGATTAGCAGGGAAGCAGAAAACTATATGGAACTGATGCGCCGAAGTGACTTACTGAAAACCCATGTGGATAATATTTATGAACGTATGACCCAGCTTGACATGAACAAGGTGCAGAATGATGTATTTCTGAGAACCAATATCATGGATAACGTGAGGGATGCTAAAAATATTATGGGGAAAGACAGTACGGGCAACTTTAAGCACTATGCCGTCCTGATGAAGCAGATAGAACCTATGATTAATTTGAAAACGAAAATTATAGGCGTTGAATATAAGAAGAAAACAGTTCTAAGAGATCTGGAAGAGTGTATGGGGAAAGTTGGAAGAGCCAATAATGAGCTCAGAAAGGATCCTACAAGAAACTTTACAGGAGGTAGAAGAAAATAAAAAATAAAGGATATGCAAGGACACATTACATTATCTAAGAAGGAAAGGCATTATCAGTTTTTTTATTTAATACTGATGCTGGTGACTGCCATGTTATTTTTGGGAGTTATCTTTTTAAAAGGATTTGAATCTCCGTTTTCTGATGAAGACGTAAGGGGTATTCAAAATCTTGAACAGAAAGCAGAGTTTGATCAACATCAGAAAGTTATTCTGCCAATCATGGACAGTACTTATACCATGATTACTAAGCTTACGGACGAAGCTCCACAGCCTTTTGTGGAAAACAATATCTTTGTAGGGGTTAATGACCTTAACAGTTACTTTAAAGGGTATGATATTGTTGACACCCGAAAAGATGCCTACCCACAAATTGCTAAATTCTATAAAATGTATTTTGAAGACAAAAAGATAATTTCAACCACTTCAGATGATATCAAGAGGTTTGAAAAGCAGGTGGAAGAATGCAGAATTGGCTTTAAGGATAAGCAGGATAAGATTTATCAGCGTAAAAGTGCTCTAAAGGCCCGTACGCAGTAATTCAAAAATGAATTTAGGAACTTTAAATAAAACACATCACAATTATTAACTATGAATTATTTTCAAAAGAACAAAAAGAACATTATTATCGGTGTTATTGCAACATTGCTCATTGCAGCCCTTGTTGCACTTTGGCTGCAGAAAAAGGTAATCCACTCTGCTGATGATATTGTTGGGGTAGTTTATCCCTCTGCATTGTCGGTAGGGGATACACTTTTATTTGAAGATAAAACCCAGTTTGCAAAATCCAAGAGATGGAATTTCGGAGACGGTACAACTTCTGATAAAAATAGTGGAATCCACTTTTATAATAAACCGGGGTATTACCAGGTAAGTTTGATCGTTGACAACAAGTACACAAAATCTTTCCCGGTAATGGTATCGGCAAGAAGTGTGAAGCAATCCAAAGACAGCGTGAAATCCAAAACAACCATTGAGGCACCAGCTACAGCTATGCTAAATGAAAATGTACAATTCCGTGCCGTTTCTGATGCGACCCAGTTTGCATGGAAGTTTGGAGAAACAGGAAATACAGATTCTAAAGAGAAACTAGCCATTTATTCCTATAAAAAAGCGGGAGATTATGTGGTTACTTTATACACAGAAGAAAGCCAGGAGCCTATCTACCACCGCATCAAAATTAATCCTGTTTACAACTCCCTTGAAGAAGAGGAAGTGTCTGTAGAAGATTCTTATGCGAAAATTGATAACGACTTTAAGTACCACCTGCAGCAAATTGCTAACGGAAACAGTTTCAACATGCATTACAACTATCTGTTGAAAACCTATCTATGTAACAATGAAAATACAGTGGTAAAGGTAAATGACAACAAAGTAAACAACTTCTACATGTATTGTGCAGGTCTTCAGTTTGACAAAAACATGGTGATCCAAACTGTAAAAGTGAATTTTGATGATACACAAAACTGTGTAACAAAAGTAGATATAAACCAAAGCAAATAATACGGTCCAGTCTTCTGGATGCGCCAATCATAAAAGATAAAATAGGATGAAAAATAAATTTCCTCTAGCAGCATATTACATAGGATTATCAGTATTATTGACGAGTTGTCAGGTAAAGCTCCCGTCAAAGAAAACTCCGGAGCCATCACAGTATGGTCAGGTAGATAATTCACCGGTAGTCAATGGTTATCCTAAAAAGTCAGTTCCATGGATCGTTGTTTCAGACAGATCAAGAAACACGGCTTATTTGGATAAAGATGATGAAAAATCATACAAGGAAGTTAAATTTCTGGAACCTTTAATGGTTTTAAAACATAGAGACGGCATGGTAAAGGTTGCGGAATATGTTCCGGATGCCTTAATGAAAAAAGTTTCATCAAAATCCGTAAAAACATATGGCTGGATTCCCGAATCCGACCTGCTTCTATGGAACCACTCTCTAAAAAGCGAAAAAACAGGTTATCCTGTAAGAGTTGCAGTAGTACCTAATAACAGCGAAGTTATTAAAAGCGCTGAAAGATATTACAAGAATGACTCTATTATGGTATTCAACTCACCAAGCCTTATTGAAACAGCCAACGTTAAAATTCCTAACGGACAGATGGTGTATGTTTACAAGCAGGCAGAAAATAATAAAAGATTTCTGGTAGGTAAAAAACCATCTGTTGATATCGATAGTATTGGTAAAAGCCTTTACGGATGGGTAAGTTCCAACGTGATTTCTGCGTGGGGAGAACGTTCCGCTGTAAAACTGAAAAATACAACAGGAATCAGTGAATCCGAATTGGGAATCCATGAAGGGTATCCGGGAGGATCCGGATCTGATGCTGAAAATAAAACAGCAATTCTTCTTACAGATGTTAATAAGAGAAAGCCTCTGGAAAATATTTTCCCGGTTACTCTTGCTTTAAACGAAACTCCAACTCCAAATTCCAAAACAAAGTATTTTACCAATATTCTGGATTACAGCAAGAACTACGTATTTAACGTACTGGGAGAGCCTATCTACTTTGACCGTTATAGAGAGATTACAGATAGAGATAAAAATATCAACATTGTTTTTGCATTGGATGTAAGTGCTGGAAATGCTCCTTACGCTCCCATTGTAAAATCATTGCTACAGGATTTGCAGCTTAGATTTGAAAAGCCTTCTTATTTCAATAATGTGAAGTATGGTGTGGTTTTATATAAAAATAACCCTTGCGGAAATAATCTTTCAGTTTCTAACCTAAGTACTGACTACAGTAAAATAACAACATTTATTGATCAAAAGACCAATGAGATGAACTGTGCCAGTAATAGTGGCTATCAGCCGGTAGGAGAGGCCCTTTCTGCAGCCGGAAATCTTCTTTCCAATGTTCCGGATGAAACCAATATTGTAGTGACTGTAGGAACATCTGCCAACCAAAGTGGGAATATGTACAGCGTGATTGGTTCCCTTACCCAGGCACAGGCAAGGCTAATCATGTTCCAGACAAGCGCAAGATCTTCCGATACCTACAACGACTTTGTATTGATGGCAGAAAATGTGGTTACGGCTACTGCTAAAAATATTGCTGAGCTTAAAAAGCAAAAGATCATCAATCAGTCAGATGTTCTTACCAAAAATAATTTCAGCTTAGTAGAAGGGGATGCCGGATTTTTCTCATTGGCTTATCCTAAGCAAAGTATGTCTCAGGGATTTGTTATCTTCCCTAAAAAAGGAGATGTTGCTACACCGGGATTCCTGAAAAAATCTGTAGATAGCCTTATTGCACAGGTTACAGTAGACAACCAGAGTATTGATAAATCACTTAATGAATATTTCCACTCCTCTGTAGGAGCAGGAAAAACGGATGTTGACTTAAAATACAAATATCTATATCCAGGGCTTACCAATCCGGTTTCTGCAGGAATTGCAGCCCAGCTGATCAACTATGGAAATCCGTTCCTGGTAAAAGGTTATATTCCAAAAGAATTGAAAGAATATACACCGGGAATAGAAAAAGGAATTCTTATTTCTGAAGCAGAATATGATAATCTGAAAGCTTTCTATACAGAAGTATACAAAAATACAGGGGCAGAAAAAGCAGATTTCAATCAGGCTGCAGCCATCAGAGAATATGTAAAACTTTTAAAGAAATATAATCCTACCATCAAATTCCTGGATAAAGGCGACCTTTATGAGTTACCAATGTCCTACGCTGTGGGAATGAGTACAGGGTTCGATCTTTCTGAAGAAGAATTGATGGCCAAGTATAAGCTTAAAGGATGGAAAAAGTCTAAAATTGTTCCTAATGAAACAGTAAGAACATATTTCCGTCACTACAAGGATCTGGCAGAAAGAATGCTTAATCATAGAAATAATCCAGCTGTGAAGATCCAGCAAAACGGACAGACGTTCTATTGGCTTAACGAGTATTTTACGCCGTCAAGACTTCCAACAGAAGCACCGGAATATACTAAACATTAATTGTTAGTTTTTATAATATGAAAAGCAGAAGTAATTGTACTTCTGCTTTTTTTTGCATTAAGCCAAATGGTATCTCAGCAATTCACCCTTACAGTTAAAATTCTGACTCGAAAATTGAATCTGAATTTTTTTTATTTCTCTTTCAGGTGTAAAAAGAGTGTTGTTTCTTTAAATTGTAAAAACTTGTAAATTGCTTTAATGATGGTGGTTATCGCGATGTTTATAAATCTAATGTCGTAGAATTACTACAAAAAGTCGTAGAACTACTACAATTTTTCAGATTTATACTCAAAAGTTTTTTTAAGACTAAAAGTCCCTCTATATTTGCTACACAATCACTGAATCACAAGATATTACTAACGATTAAAATTTACAAATCATGGCAGAAAGAAATTCGAGAGGAATCTTAAAATTTAACAACGGAGAAGGTCAGAAATTATTAAAGATGAACTACAGCGTAGCCAGATCTACAGATGTATCAGGACGTGTAGCATCAGACCCTTCCAATGCATTAATCAAGGTTACAGTAGAAGCTACTGAAAAATCTGATATTCTGGAAAGTTTATTGAACGGAAAATATAAGCCTACAGTAGGGGAAATTGTATTTAACAAGTCTCACGAAGAGGGAACATTGATTACTTTGAACTGGCAAAATGGATACGTAATCCAACACCAGGTTGATTTCGATGCAATTGACAGCAACAGTATGTTGATCAGCTTCGTAATCAGTGCAGAAACAATTGGTTATGGTACTTCTGAGTATGCAGGACTTTGGCCAACTAGCTAACATTATACACATTATCAACATTCATACGAAAAAAAAGACTGTCCCTATTAAAGGCGGTCTTTTTTTGCCTAGGATGAACTTTATATTGGTTGTTTTATTTTCATATCATATTGATATGATGACTATTTCGTAAAAAATTGCTATCTTTAAACTAAACCAAACACAAAGCATATGAAAACCGAATCACAAACAAGAGGTTCTTCATTCCGTCCATCACAAAATGCAGACGGAGTTTCTGAAAACCACCATGCAGGAATTAACAGGCTGGTAAAACTTTCACTGGTTGTGGAGGGAAAAATTATTAAGTATTATAAGCATTTCACCCTTAAACAAAAAGCGGGTAACCACCATGAGTTCAGCCTTACCCTTGCCCATGACGCATTGGGTGACAGGCAGAGCCATACCCTGGAAGAGGCTAATAAATTCTTAGGAAAGCGTCTCACAGTGGTTATTTCCTATAAAGATATTGAACAAAGTCCCGAAAGAAATTTTGTAGGAATCATTACCAGGGTAGGATTCAGTCAAGAGAAGATGAGTTTGGGAAATATTGTTCTTTCCGGATACAGCCCAACAATATTATTGGATGGAGCGCCTCATATTCAGAGCTTTGGAGGATCACAGCCTGTTAATATGGGAATTATTGCTGAAGAAGTCATTAAACAGGGCATAGACAAAGGGCGTTTTGATATACGGGTAGACACCAACGATTATTCTCAGATTATCTACAGCAGCCAGTATAACGAAACCCACTACAACTATCTGGCAAGGATGGCAGAAGCTTATGGCGAGCAATTCTTTTATGATGGGGAAGTATTACACTTTGGAAAACTTCCGCCTCAGAATAAGCCTATAAAGCTTACCTATGGAAGCAATGCGGATGACATCAGGGTAGAATTAAAGGCCGTTCATACAAAACCACAATATTACGGTTATAACAGCAGTAAAAATGAAAAATTAACCTCAGGAGAAACTCCCGTTAATCATTTAGGAGATCTTGCCAAGACTGCCTATAGCCATAATGAAAAAATATACAAAACTCCGGCTCTTCAGGTGGCTCCCATTAAGGCGTCCACCCATTTGGATGTAGAAAACTCACAAAAAAGCAGTTCTGGAAGTGAAGCGGTAAGTGTATTTTCAGTTTCCGGTTCTACAACTGTTCCGTTTTTGCACCCAGGATGTGTAGTGGATATTCATATGAGAAAACCGGATACCAACGAAACCACTTATTTCACTAAGGTAATGGTAACTGACGTTGTTCATGAAATTGATACCATTGGACATTATAAAGGAAGCTTTGAATCCATTGCAGCAGATACAGGATTCTTACCAAAACCAGAATTTACACTCCCTATAGCACAACCACAAATAGCAACAGTAATTGCCAATGCAGATCCTGAAGGCCAGGGTAGGGTTCAGGTAAGATTTGACTGGCAGATGAATGATGTCACTCACTTTGTACGTGTAATGACACCGGATGCAGGAGGAACGGATCAGATTACGCAAAACCGAGGATATGTAGCCATTCCTGAAGTAGGAGATCAGGTAATGGTTAACTTTGTTCACAGCCATCCCGACAGGCCATTTGTAATGGGAGGAATGTTTCATGGTGGAATTGGATTAGGCGGAGGTGCAGACAACCGTGTAAAATCTATTCAGACCAGAAGTGGGCATAGAGTTGTTTTTACAGAAGATGAAAGCATTATTATCACCGACAAAAGCGGTAATGAAATTCACCTGGATACTACAGGAAGCAATATCAATATCACAGCACCGGAAACAATGACCCTGAATTGTAAAAATATGAACATCAATGTAGGTGAAAATATGACGACTACGGTGGGAATGAATAAATCTAACAGCATCGGAATGAACAATACCGAAAGTGTAGGAGCAATGAAAATGACCTCCGTAGTAGGAGATGCAAGTATGTTTATTACCGGAAAACTTACAGAGATGATTGATGGTGATGTTCACAGCGAAACAAAGAAAGAACGAAATGAAGTCAGCGAAAAAGACATGAATATCCAATCCAGTAAGTTTGTTCATAAACATGCCCAGGAAGAAGTACAAAATAATAGCGGAGAAAAATCCAAATCACACTAAGCAATGAGCAGAACGAGAATTGTAAAAGGTACCTATACCAAGATTTCTCAAGAAGGCCATAGCATGTACTCTAATGCAAATATTATAACCAATGCAGGAGCAGCCATTACCGAAACTGGTGAGAAGGATGGTGTAAGCTATGGAGACCCTAAAAATCCTCCTGCAGGAGAAATTAAGGCAAAATGTATCGTTATGTTTAGACCTCACGCCAATTGGAGTGGGGAATTTGGTTTTGATTGGTTACGAGCAGGTGATACAGGAACCAAAGGAGATACTTGGTACAAAAATATTATTGGAAAATATAGGAATGCCTCTACAAATGCATTACAACAGATATACTATGGTGGAGCCTTTGTGAAAGAAGCAGCAGAATATGGCAAACTTTTAAATAAGTTTAGTAATATGACCATCTTCTGGAAACCCAAGGTGAATAAACAGCCCTATTTGTATCCCGTTCCTTATATGACAATTTATAAAGGAGATACCCAAAAATTATCATTAAAAATTGAAATTGAGGAAGAACCCAAAAAACTTACCATTGTACATCTTAAAGGCAAAGACGATAAAACTGAATACTTTAAATTCAATAAAGAGCAGATCACGATAAAAAAAGGGAAATATACACTGGATAATTTCCTGGAAATCACTTGCCTGAAATCATTCAGTAGAGATCAGATCATAGAAGTTTGGGCAGATGAGACCGTTTGTGGAAAAATAAAGATTCTGGCCAATGATTCAGCACATCAAAAGCAAGGTAAGGTGTTGTTTATTAGAGTGATTTCATCCTCCGGAACAGGAAGTACAACCGGTGAGGCAGAAAGATTAAAAAACTATATGAAGCAGGCTTACATTAATGTGGATGTTAAAAGCATCAATATTAACCTTTCCAGTGATGCCAACTTTATTCCCAAACTGAGAAGCAACAGAGGAATCCATCAATATCTTGATACTAAGCTGAGGGCTGCTAAGTTTGCAGACGGAAGCGTAGTAGGAAAAAGATATGATGATTTCTATAGAGTCTACTTTATTTCTGAGGTCATACAATTGGCGAATGGAAGCTATCTTTTGGGACAAGCCGAAAATATTCCTTCAAAAACAGTATTTGTACTGAATTTACAAGACACCGCTACAACTGCCGGAGTTCCTTTTGAATCTGTAAAGACAACCGCTACACATGAGTTGCTTCATGCGATTGGATTGTACCATACATTTGATAATGATGGACCTTTAACATTCAAAAAATTCAATACAGATAATATTATGGATTATTACTCTCAGTCTACAGCAATTATAGCAAAGCAAACATATAAATGGCAATGGGATATATTAAAAAAAATGATCTAATTATGAAAATAATCTTTATATGGATTTTGCTGTCATTCTTTAATTGTAGTGAAGGCAATAAAGGAAAATCCGTTTCCAACCAAAATATAACACCATCAGTAAACACCAATTTACAAATGACAAAATTTGATATTGCAAAATATGAAGCGAATATAAAAAAAGATCCCTCCTATGAAGGATATGCTAAGGATAAGGATACCTATGTAAAGCAGTATCACGTTATTAAGGATGGATATGTAGAAGAAACCTATACAAAAAGTCTTGTGCAGAACTATGTAGAAGAAGTAATTACCCATAACAGGATCAGGGATATCTATACCTTTGATAATGCAGGTGTATTGCTGTCTGTTAAACATTACTTCGGGAACAATCTGGAAATAGGAAAATGGGGATATTACCAGAATGGCACTGTTGTAAAGACCGAAAATAAAGACGAAAACTATGCATTCGATCTGAATAAGGTTTTAAAATATGGTAAAGATAAAAAAGTAGATTTCACTAAAAATGGTGAAATTTCAAGATCCCAATCTAAGAAATACAATGCCTATGTTTGGGAACTCAACTGGAATACCGGAAAAATGGCTGGTGACGGAGAATCTTATTTGTTTAAAAAAGCAATTATTAACGGAAATACAGGGGCTGAATTAAGTGTAACGGAATACACATTGAATCCGCTTGCACGTTAAAATTAAACTCATCATCTGGTAGAGAATCTGATCACAGATAAAATATTGTTTTAAAAGCATTTTTTTACTAAAGAATGTAAATATAAAACAACAAGCTAAGGAAAATCAAAATATCATTCGGCTATGAGTAGGACGAGAATCGTAAAAGGAACATATACCAAAATATCTCAGGAGGGGCACAGCATGTATTCCAAGGAAAACATCATTACCAATGCCGGAGAGTCTGTAACCGAAACAGGGGAAGCAGGCGGTATAAAATATGGCGGTCCCAAAAGCCCTCCCAAGTCCGAAAAAAGAATCATTGATGTTGTAATGTTTGTAGCAGGAACTACCGATCCTGTGAATACTGCAGGTCTGAAACATCAGGCCAACACCAACTACTGGAGAAGCAGCCAGAATAATTTCTGGAATAAAATAAAAGAAATAAAGCCACAATTTTTAGATCTCCATATTGAAGGTGACTTTTTCAGCTGGTCAGGAGATAATGATACAAAGGAAAGAAATCTTGCTGCAGAAAGGCTATTGGATTTATTTTTAAGAGTATACAAATTCTGGAAAAATCAGGAAGTTCATCTTCATTTAATAGGGCATTCTCATGGTGGAAACGTCATCAATCAATTTACAGAGCTTATAGCAACGGATGTAAAATATCCTAAGCCCTGGAAAGTGAAGAGTATCACCTATTTATCTACTCCGTTCTTCAAGAAGAAACACCAGCTTAACCATAGCAAACTGCATAAAGAATGTAAGATCATCAATGTACACAATGAATATGACCTTACCCAGCAGCTTATTGCCGATTTCAGCTTAGTAAACCTGGAAATTTTTCTGAGAAACTTTCAAATGAAAAGCTTCCAGACAGGATTGGATACCCTAAAGTCAGTAGATACTTCCGCATTTAAGCATTTATTGAATGTATGGATTAATGATGACACCGAGGGGCCCCAACTTTGGAGAGAAACAGCTACAGGTTTAGCAGGAATTAACCAACTTACGGCAGAGTTCATTAATTACCTTGAAAATATAAAGCCAAGCAAGCCAAACCTGACAACGGAAATGGATCAATTTATCAATATATTGAAAATTTTCCAGCACTGGACCTTTACAAGTCACGATACTTTTAATAGAAATAGTCGAAACCGTGCGGGAGGATATGGAAGACCGGAATTTTTTGCAGATCTGGACCTTGCATCAGGAATTGGTGCCATTAATAATCTATTTAGTATAAAAACAGGAGTTACCGATAGTTATATTCTCAACTTTTTAGCTAAAGTTTTTGCCGCTGAAGCTGGTATTACAGATAGTATTGAAGTTACCTCCTGGACACCTGTACATCAGGCAAACGGACTTTCAATCTTAGATGTGAATATTACAACTAAAGACCCTTATCATACAAGAAATAAAAAACTGGTTTCAAGCAGATTTATATCAAGTACCTCAAAAGCGGTTCAAAATAACAATCTTCAGGAAGTATTGATGAGGTTGCTGAGTCAATTTGTAAAGCCAAATAAAGTAAAATATGTAACTTATGCCCTGCATGGAGCAGAAATGTATTTTACAGGTCAAATAGATGCCCAGATTAAAATATTAAGAAAAAATCTTGAAGTCTATATTGATCTTGTGAAAAAATACAATGCCGATTTGGTGACAGAAAAAGATGAACGGGAAATTGCAGATATGATGAAAAGACCGGGAACCGTTCCTTATTTGGCTATGGCTTCACACAGCTTAAGCCATACTGAGTTTTGGCCGCAGGTAGAAGAGGGGTTAAAGAATGCTTTCAGTTCCGGTAAAAACCCTGGTTATAAAAAAAAATAGGACAACAATGAGATTATTAAAATCATTTTTTATTGAATTTTTAATTCTTTTTTTATTCGTTAATATTGTAATAGTGCTTTTCTTGTTTATTGATATTCCCGAAGTACAATTTAACATAAAGACTGTTTTAAATATTATACTGAGATTTGGAATAATATTTTCAATTCCTGTTTCCTTAATTTTAACAGGAAGTCATTTTCTCTATAATAAAATTACTAAAAATGCTTTTTTAAAAATCTTAATAATCATTATCGCACTGGTTTTGCTGTATATCATTTACTATATTTTTTACTGGTATGTAGGAATTAGTGGTTTAATAGATGATCCTTTTGTTCAATAAGATCGCATGGCTTTGAGTAAGAGTAAAATGAAAACATATTGATGGTAAATCATAAATGAAAAGGGATTAAATATCAGTAACGTAATGAAGAAATTAAATTTTTTGCTCTTTATGAGCCTGTCAGCTTTGGCCTTTGGACAAACAACCCGTGAAATCATCAAGGATCTTGACGGAGACTCCATAAAAGATACTATTCGTATCGATAGTGATACGCGCACCCTTATTTGCTTTTTATCTACCCAGAAATTTAAAAAGATACAAAGTGGCGTCATTCAGAAATTGAATTTCGGAAATACATTGGAGCCTACAAAAAAAGGATTTGAATTTTGGAATGATTTCGACAGATCAGGCTTTAGATGTGTTTTTGAATACGATGCCAAGGCAAAGAAAATGCGATTGGTGCAAATGAGAAGAATTGATGATATCCTGAGCTTCGATTACGGAGACGAAGCAAAAGGAGAATCAAAGGTAAACCTTATCACCAATGAGTATGTTGGTAATTTTTATAGAGTATCTCACGGGAAATTACAAAAAATGCCGACTATTAAAACAAAAATGACTTTCCCCGTTACTTATCTGGAAACATTTGGAGATGCCTTGTGTTTTGATTATGAGGAGAAATGCCTCGCCTTATATCAAGAAAACGAAAAAAAATAACCAAGTTACCGAATTAGACAACCATGATGGCCAATGAATAATATAACGACTCATTTAAAATATTTCTCAAAACTATCTGCTGTATTTATCTTCAGTCTATTAAAAATCTATGCAATAGGGATTCTTTCTACTGTAATCACTTTCACGCTCGGAATTTATCTTTTGGCCAACAGTTTAGGTTCGTCTTTAGGACATAGTGGTGCCCTTGCGTTTTTGGTAGCAACAGTAATGGCTAAGCCCGTATCAGCCAGTCTTTTCTATTTGTTAATGATTATTGCCCCCTTTTGTACAGCCATTTTTGCTACAAAATATGCAATGTCAAGGATTATCAGCAGACTAATACAGGATCATTCAAAAACAATATTGATTCCTTTCATAGATAAAATTCTTGATAAGTTTAAAACCAATCAGCCAATAGTTGTTCGTACAAGCGCAGACTATGCTCTGGCCAAGGTTAAGCTTTTGAATGAATTCAAGAACAGTTCAGAAAACAAAATACTTAAACGTATCCTCAGCTATGCTCTGAAAAAAGTAAAATTTGATGAACTGAATCTGGGTGATGAAAATGTCAACTTCTATGACATCATTAAAACTACCCTGATTGAAAAGCTTCAAGAGCTGGCAGAACCCTCAGCCATGCTATTTTATATCTACATTGGGCTTCAATGGTTGAGTCTGATCTTACTCTATCTTTTAAATATTTAAAAAAATAATACCCTGGAAGCAATAATTGGTGTTTTATTTTTGTCGATAAATTGATGATTAAGATAAAAAAATACCGTTATTACTTCTCTAATTGAAGAATTAACTATCTTTATATCGTTTAGAATAAAATATTTAATTTTAGCAAAACAAAGAGAATCCCTTTTGATTCATAGATCACCAATGATGAAAAGTAGAGTTTCCAAACATCAAATAATCTGAATAAGATCATAAACAGAACGCAAATATATTAATATAAGAAAAATTATAAATGGGAGTACTAGTAACCAACGAAACAGTAAAACAGCTATTTCATATTGCTCAGTCGATAGCGAAGGAAAATTATAATGCTACCTACGGAGGTCCGCATATTCTGCAGGCCTTAATGCATAAAGATATTGGTCTTAATGAATTTTTAAAAAATATAGATAAAGATCCCGGCTATTTCTACGAATGGGCGGATGTTCGTATTGAAGAATATCCTAAAACCAATCACCTTCCCGATGAAGTAGGTCAGGATGATGCGGTAGATATCCTTATAGAAGAAGCAGATGATATCCGCTTAAAACTGGGACTGGATGAGGTTACCCCTATCTGTATCCTTACAGCCATTGTAAAGCCTCAGGTTGTTTTTTCATTACAACAACTGAAGTCTCTTCCTTTAAGAGAACATGATATCTTTAATCTGTACAGAAAAGATACCCCTTTTGCCGTTTCAGAAAATGGTGACTTTGCCTCATTATTTTCAAATGGATCAGACTTTACAGATTCATCATTTCCATCCATTAAAAGCTATTGTGTAGACAGAACAGCACAGGCAAGAAACGGAAGTCTGGAAAACATAATAGGTAGAGATAAAGAACTAAGAATGCTGGTTGAAATCCTTTGCCGTAGAAGTAAACCCAACGTAATCATCATTGGAGAGCCTGGCGTAGGAAAAACAGCATTGGTAGAAGGCTTTGCCATCGAAATTACAAAAGGAAATGTTCCGGAAATGCTTAAAAACGGGACCCTTTTAGAACTGGACACAGGTGCATTACTGGCAGGAACTTCATATAAAGGAGAAATAGAAGATCGTCTGAAAAAAGTAATCAATGAATGCAAGAAAATTGAAAAAGCAATTCTTTTTATTGATGAGATTCATACGCTTTTAGATCCAAAGGGCAGTATCGGAAACGTGGCCAATCTATTGAAGCCGGAATTGGCAAGAGGTGAAATCACCGTAATTGGAGCTACAACCCAGGAAGAATATAGAAAAATTATAGAACCGGAACAGGCATTCAACCGTCGTTTTGAAGTGCTAACCGTTAATGAACCGGATGAAAAGACCTGCGTTAAAATGATTGACGTTCTTCTTGACGGGTACAAAAAGCACCACGGCATTGAAGTAGAAAAAACAGCCATTCCGGAATGTGTACGTTTGGCAAAAAGATATGCAAAAGGTAAAAAATTACCGGATGCTGCCATTGACTTGCTAGACAGAACAATGGCTGCCATTAAAATGCTGGACGAACTCTCCGAAAAGGAACTTGGAAGCTGGAAAGAAAGCTATGATGCTATTTTACAAGAAGAATTTCTCGATAATAAAGATAAGGCAGACGAACTGATCTGGACATATAACTTATTGAGAGACAAAATAAGCCCTATTTTATGGGGATCACTAAGTGAGCAGCCTGCTATTGACAACTCAATGCCCGTAGACCAGATTCAGCAAATTATTGAGGATACCTACGCCGAATTGTTAGAACACGCTGCCAAAAAAAGAGAAAAAGTAGACCGTCTGGAACTGGCTGCAGTAATGGCTGCCAAAACCAATATTCCAATTGGAAAGATCCAGGCTCAGGAAAAAGAAAAACTTCTGAATATGGAGTCTCTTCTTTTAAATAGAGTGGTAGGACAGGATCATGCATTGAAAATCCTTTCCGATGCCATTGTTGAAAACCGAAGCGGATTAAATAAACCAGGTCAGCCAATAGGTTCATTCTTCCTGTTAGGGCCTACCGGAACAGGAAAGACCGAACTTGCAAAATCAATGGCAGAATTATTATTCAACGATGAAAAGGCAATGGTTCGTTTCGATATGTCGGAATTTAAAGAAGAACACTCTGCCGCCTTATTATACGGTGCGCCTCCGGGATATGTAGGTTACGAAGAAGGAGGTATGTTGGTCAATAAGATCAGACAACAGCCTTATACCGTTGTTCTGTTTGATGAAATTGAAAAAGCTCACCATTCCGTTTTTGATGTATTCCTTCAGATTATGGACGAAGGAAAAGTACATGATAAGCTTGGAAAAGAAGGAGATTTCAGCAATGCTTTAATCTTATTCACCTCCAATATCGGAAGCGAGGAAATCGTAAAACAGTTTGAAGAAGGTAAAATTCCGGAATCATCCTCATTGATGCAGATTATGTCAAATTCAGGACGATTCAGACCTGAGTTCCTGGCAAGAATTACAGAGATTATTCCTTTTGCACCTATCACAGAATCTATTGCAGAAAGAATATTCAACATCCAGTTAAAATCACTTCATACTTCATTAACAAGACTAGGAATAACCTTAAAGATCACCGATGACGCTGTAAGAAATCTTGCTCTGGGAGGATTTAGCAGTAAATACGGAGCCAGACAAATCTCCGGAGTAATCCGTGCACAGCTGGCAAGACCTATTTCTAAAATGATTGTAAGAGAAGAAGTAAAATCCGGACAAACCATTCATGTAGATTGGAATAAGGATGAAGAAAAGCCAAGCTGGAAAGTAGACTAAATTATAAAATGAAAAGGCTGACCGGCACATTTGCTATTTAGCCTTTTTTACTTTTTTGCTATTAATACATTTAAGATGAAAACTATTGTCAAAAATATCTTTACAGGTGTCATGCTTTTAGGAACTGTGGTTTTAGTAAACGGACAGTTTCTTGCAGCATCAGATACTTCGGAAAGCAGTGTGAAAAAATATCAGGGAATTATTAATTCCAATAAAGATCTTGTTGAGTTTATAGAACAATTGCTCATCCAGAAAGGACTTCCCAAACATTTGAGAAACCTTGCCCTGATTGAATCACACTTTAACAGAAATATTACCTCAGGTGCGGGAGCAGTAGGCATCTGGCAGTTTATGACGGCACATGCCAATCAGTATGGCCTTTCAGAACAGAACCGTACAGATGTTTATAAAAGTACAAAAACAGCTGTTATTTCTCTGGCCAATCTTTACAAAAAGTATAACAACTGGGTAACCGTAGTGGCAGCCTATAATTGTGGTGAAGGAAATATTGCAAAAGCCATGCAGGCAGCAGGTTCCTCACAATATCACGAGTTTTCTCAATATCTTCCCGGAGAAACAATTAATCACGTAAAAAAATATCTGAATGCCTGCTATGCAACAGGGGAGCTTCAGAGCGTTTTAAGTAATTATAACTCATCGCGTATTAATAAAATTTTCTTTGAAGAAGGAAACAGAAAGGTAACAAGTGCAGCACTTTCCGAAACAGAAATCAATGCAGGATTTAGCCTGAAAGTAATTGCAGATGAACTTGATGTAGAAGTCAATGAAATTCTTGCATGGAATCCCGGAATCACAGAAGAATTACAGAAAAAAGGAGAAAGCTCATTCTATCTTCCTGTAGATTTGATGCCCGATTTTCTTCTAAGAAAACATAAGATCCTTACAAGATCTATAAAAGAAGGAAATAGCTTTCAGTAGGAAGTCTCTTTGAATATAAAAATAATGATTGCCGTACTTTTAGTGACGGCTTTTTTTTATGTCTTTTTTAGTTTGTTAAATCATGCTAATTTTTATTAAAAAGTCATAATATTTCTCTTTAGTGTGGAAAATATGTCTTTGTTTTTGTGTTTTGTAATATATGTAAACTGTTTGTTATTAATTGTTTGTGTTTGATTGTTAAATCCAGAGTCGTAGAATTACTACAAAAAGTCGTAGAACTACTACAATTTTTCAGATTTATGTTTAAAAGTTTTTTTTACCAAAAAAGAGCCTCTATATTTGCTACACAATCACCGAATCACAAAATATTATTAACGATTAAAATTTACAAATCATGGCAGAAAGAAATTCGAGAGGAATCTTAAAATTCAACAACGGAGAAGGACAGAAATTATTAAAGATGAACTACAGCGTAGCCAGATCTACAGACGTATCAGGACGTGTAGCATCAGATCCTTCCAATGCATTAATTAAGGTTACAGTAGAAGCTACTGAAAAATCTGACATCCTTGAAAGCTTACTAAACGGAAAATATAAGCCTACAGTAGGAGAAATTGTATTTAACAAATCTCACGAAGAGGGAACATTAATCACTTTGAACTGGCAGAACGGTTATGTCATTCAGCATGAAGTAGATTTCGATGCAGTTGACAGCAACAGTATGTTGATCAGCTTCGTAATCAGTGCTGAAACAATTGACTACGGTACTTCTCAGTACGCTGGACTGTGGCCTTCATCAGGTAAATAAGCCTATTCATCATCTTAGTAAAAATAAAATTGGTACAGGACAGCGCACTCGCAAGAGTATGCTGTCCTGTTTTTTCATGTAGGGAGTAAAGAACTCTTGTCTTAGAGAAAGACCGTGAGAGTAACCTTATATTTTTTGATTCTGTATAGGCTGTACTATCAGCAGTTTATTTAATATTTAACTTAAACACAAAACGCTATGTTTCAGGATGACAAAACAATTAAAGTAGAAAGCCCAAAGAATAATATGACGGCTGGCAAAGAGCAGTTGAAAAATACAGTTCATGAGAATGTTGCCAAAAAAGCAGAAGGAAAAATGAATAAGGTGGGCGAGAAAGTTAAAAAAGTAGCAAAAACAGGCCAACAGGGAGTAAGTGCTGTAGAGGGAGCTAATATGTTTATGAATCAAACTTTCATTCCGAATAATCCGGATATCATTGAAAATAAAGTATGGGCCAAGCAACCCACATCAAAAATACATAATGCTGAAGCTATTCCTGAAAGTTTTATCGCCGGTATTAATCGTGTTGTAAAATTGGATGTGGTGATTGAAGGGAAGATCATTAAACACTTCAAGCATTTTAAGCTGGTACAGAGTGCAGCCAAACATCATGAATTTAGCCTGACATTGGCCCATGATACATTGGGAAGAGCAGAAAACCATAATTTACAAGAAGCACAAAATTTTCTTGGAAAGAGAATTACTGTGATCTTCAAGTATAAAGATATTGACAAAGGCGCTGAACGTAACTTTGTAGGTGTTGTTACAGAAGTGGGATTCAGTCAGGAAAAAGGTAGCCTTGGAAATATAGTTCTTAAGGGATACAGTCCTACTGTACTTCTGGATGCAGCACCTCATATCCAAAGTTTTGGAGGAAGTCAATCAGTTAGTCTGAACAGTATTGCTGACCACGTGATCAGAGAAGGGCTGGGACAAAATAAATTTGATTTCAGGATAGACGCCCAGCATGGGAGTGTCTCCTACAGTTCACAATACGAAGAAACCCATTATAATTACCTTGCCCGAATGGCTGAAGCTTATGGTGAGCAGTTTTACTATGATGGAGAGGTTCTTCACTTTGGAAAACTTCCTCCTCAGGAAAAACCTGTAAAACTAACCTACGGCAGCAGCGTCAATGATATTGCAATCAAAATGAAAGCTCAACACGTAAGTCCAACTTTTTATGGCTACAACAGTAGTAAGCATGAAAAACTGACTGCAGGAAGTTCTAAAATCAACCATACATCAGATATTGCAAGACGTGCCTACGAAATTTCAGAAAAAACCTTTACAACTCCATCTCTAAGAGTAGCTCCTATAAAAGCTACCTCCTTTATGGATATTGATGCTTCCCAAAAAGGAACAGCAGGAAGTAAAGCTTCAGAGGTATTTATTACCTCAGGAACAACCACTGTACCTTTCCTATATCCGGGATGTACAGCCGATATTGAAATGCGTAAATCAGACAGTAATGAAACCTCTTATTTTACCAAGCTGATGATCATGGAGGTTACACATGAAGTAGATGCCCGAGGATATTATGATGGAAAATTTGAAGCGATTGCTGCAGATACAGGATTTATTCCACGGCCGGAATTTGAACAACCAAGAGCGGAAGCTCAGTTTGCAAAAGTAATTTCTAATACAGATCCACAAAATCAAGGGCGGGTTCAGGTACAGTTTGATTGGCAAAGCGGCCCTGATATCACAGAATTTATCCGTGTAATGTCTCCTGATGCAGGAAGCAGTGACAAGGTAGATAAAAACCGTGGTTTTATGTCTATTCCTGAAGTAGGGGATCAGGTGATTATCAATTTTGTACACCAGCATCCTGACCGTCCATTTGTAATGGGAGGTATGTTTCATGGAAATATTGGAGCCGGAGGAGGTGCCGGAAATAATATAATGAGCTTTAGCGGAAGAAGCGGAGCCGAACTAAAATATGATAATGGTGCAGGTTCCATGAATCTTAAAGATCAGGGAGGAGCTAATATGTTTTTTGATGGAGCAGGAAATGTAACCCATAATGCAAATAATGACAGTACAAAGACGGTAGGAAATGACAAAACAGACAAAATTGGTAACAACAAAAAACTGGAAGTTGGCTGCGATCATATTTCAGATGTGGGGAATACCCATAAAGTAGCAGTGGGAGGAAAAAACAGTGTGTTTAAAATGGATAGTAAAGGAGTAATTGATCTAACCGGGATTGAAAAAATCACCCTAAAAGTAGGAACCAGTGAGATTGTAATTACAGGTGATAAAATCAATATAAAGAGTGATAAGGTAGAAATAAATGGATGTGGTGCTACAGCAGTATTTGAAGGAAAAACAACAATTACAGGAACACAGGTTGATATAAATTAATGAAGAATGGAGTTTATAAAATATGAAATAAAAAAAGGAGATACTCTACAATCCATAGCAGAAAAATATGAATTGGATGTAAAAGAATTGCAGACATTTCACAATCAAAACTGTGGTATAACTGAAATTATTTTAAAAGAACATTTTCCACCGCATCTTGAATATCTTCTGATAGAAAAAAATGCAATAAAACAAAAAAAAATACAAAAAGCCAGAAACGGAGAGCTAGAATTTACCCAGCAGGCAAGATATAGATGTGAGCAGATCAACACTTCTAAATTTAATGATAATCTGGTACATTATGTAGAACAAAGATTTCAGTATCTTCTTAAGCATAATCTTTCTATTGAAACAGGCTTTGTAAAATTAGAAGACTATAATAAAGATATATCTCCTAAATTTCTTGAAGAAACTTTTGATTTTATTGAAGCAACAGATAAAATTAAAAATCATGTTTTTTTTAGTCTTGATAATACATCGGGCAAATTGAAAGAAATATTGAATAGAAAAGAGCTTCACAATAATTGGCAGGACTTTAAACAAAAAGATTTTTATAACATGCCATTTATAAAGAAAATTGGAGAGATGAATCCAAGTTCTGTATCCGAATTGTTGCAAATGGGGGATGACCAATTCTCATTATCCAATGAAAATGAAGAAGAGTATTGGAGAAACTTTTTTTACTTCTGTTGTTTTGATCAATATTTGTTTAAAGACAATAACTGGGAAACTGTAAATTTTGATTTTGTATCTACTATTGTTCCTCCGCTGGTTATCCCATTGCGTTTGAGATACGATACGGTAGAAGAAAAAAACGGAATTGTATCCATCAGAAAAGTCGCAGAATGTGAAATGTCTGAACAACTCCTACAAGAAATTAAAGAAAGATATAATGAACTTCATAGAGCAGTTGTAAAATATGATTTTACAGCCTATAAAATTATTTTTCGCTCAACATTAGAAATGGATATGGAAACTAAAATCATCAAGAATGCTAGGGTAGTTTTAAAAGAAGAAATTTCTGATAATATTGAGAATGAATGTATATTTACGTTAAAGAAGTTAGAAAATTTCACTCCATAAATATGAATAATAAAGAATTTAGGTTCCAGGGACTTGATGCGAAAACAGAGCTTAGACTGGCTTTAATATTAATTTTTCCTTCTCTTATTATTATGCTGGGAATTCTGTACGGAAGTCATATTCTTTTCCCAAAAATTCCTTTTTTAATGCCTCTCCTTATGGGTGCTGGCCTTGCTTTGGGAGTAAGCATGATTATTTTAAAACAATTATCAAATCTTATAAAAGATAAGGAATGGATCATAAAAATACAAGGAGATGATCTTAACCTGTTGTTTAGAAAAGAAAATTTCCACGTGAAATTTTCTGATATTCGGATGATAAAGAATATGGGAAATGTAGGTTTAAGATATTTAACCATCAAGACGAAAAATGATGTAATAAAAATAAGGGTTGGGGACACCGGGTTAGCCCCTTTTTCTACACAAGAAGATATAGATCAGCTTGATGCATTTGTTGAATATATCAAACCTTACATAGATACAAACTTTAATAAGAAAATATTGAAAAATGCAGCAGCACCTAATATTATTCCCAACTTTGGAGTATATGTTGCAAAAGGAGAGAAAATAAAGTATTCCATAATAAATAAAATGAAGCCTTGGCAGGTAACCTTATTTATTTTAGGAACTTCGGTATTAGTAATGATACTTTTAATGACAGGATTTCTATACTATATTGATCATAAGTAATTTTTTAAATAATGGCAGTTTATTTACCCGAAAACGTATTTGCAGTTTGTACCAATCAACTAAGCTCAAATTATAAGCAATTTAAATTGAGTGATGACAGACAGATGAGGTCTGTACAACTAGGAAGTCAAAATCGAGTTTTTCTTGTGAAAATAGATAAAAAGTTATCTGATGATTTTACCTGTAAAAGCGGTTGGAGCTCCGGTGCCGGAACTGCAGCCTTTGGAGGCGGAGTTGTAGTAGGAATGCTTTTGTTGGCAGGAGGAGCAGCAACAGTTCCTGTTGCCGGCTGGATTGTTGGAGGAGCCCTCGCCATTGCAGCCATTGGATATGGAATTTGGCAAATGATGCAGACGCCTACATGCAGTGAGATGATTGGTTTTCAGGAAAGTCAGTGGAAAAAGCACCATACTACAGTACGTTTTGATAGTGCTCAAGTTGGGAATAAAGATATGTACTTGGCATTGACAAAAAATTCAATGTTGGCATGCAAAGAGGGAGGAATTTTACTTCCTTTTATCAGTCGTACTTCAGCAATGAATGCAGCGGCAAATATTGCTAATAATAACAGAATAGAAATGGCCGTGAATATCGGTTCAGGATTTATTGCGGGGGTGCTATTTGGGTATAGTATGGGAACTACATTACCC
The DNA here is from genome assembly GCF_003020585.1 of Chryseobacterium aurantiacum. GTDB lineage: Bacteria > Bacteroidota > Bacteroidia > Flavobacteriales > Weeksellaceae > Chryseobacterium > Chryseobacterium aurantiacum. Next base: position 13,499 of record NZ_PXUE01000004.1, on the reverse strand, counting down.
ATAGGAGGCTTTTTAGGAGGAGCAAGAACCTTATTTGTATTGAAGCAAACTGCCATTTTTGGGGCATTCTTGCCAGTTGGATATTTTGTTATAAACCGTTTCGCATCATACACAGCTACAGCTACTAATGCTGCATTGGGTGACAATAGCTATGAAAATGCAAAAGGAGCGGTAGAAGATACCACAAGTCTGTTACAGCCTACGGATAGCTGGGATCCATATTCTGTTGCCATGGATGCTAAAGATATTCCTAATATCAGAAACAGAATGAACCAAAATAAAGCTACTAAAAGTGATATTGCAAAGTTCGATGCCGCAGTGGCTGAAGCAGAAAGGCAAGGCTCTTATTCACTTAAAAATAATCCCCAACTTAAAGAAATGATAACGAGAATGAAGAACGGTGAGTTTGGCGCTGCATTGAAAGAGATGATAACCAATAAGAGCAATAATTTGCGAGGAATGGTAAATAAAAAGAATGTTGGAAATGCAGCCAATATTCATAATGAAAATGGAAAAGCTTCCATTAAAGCCAATGTAAGATCGAATATTGAAACTTCAGGAAAAGTTACTGGTGGGATAATTACTTTAATAGCACCATTTATCAGTAGTTTCTTTGCCGAAAGAGCGATAAGAGTGGGAGCAGAAGATTTTGCAAACGACGTTACAAATAGCATAACCGTTAATGCATTGAATGCTTAGTTACATTATTATACAAAATCCGTCATTTATTTTCTTTAAAATATCAGGGATAAAAGAACAGCTTATCATACCTTAATTATATCAATTTTCAAGATCCGATAGTCCAAAATTTTATGAGTCTAAAATTGCTATAAAGAGAATTTTGAAGTATAATATATCTCTTATTGGTGTTATAGTTGATGTTTTATTGTTGATTTTTAATTATGGTTAAAATATTTATTAATAAGGAATTATACACCTGTTTAACTCTTTTGTCGTAGAATTACGACACGAAATCGTAGAACTACTACAAATTTTCAGATTTCCTCCCAAAAGCTTTTTTTTCATTTGCAACGGCTTTATCTTTGTTCTACAATTATTGAATAACAAATATTATTAACGACTAAAATTTACAATCATGGCAGAAAGAAATTCAAGAGGAATTTTAAAATTCAACGGAGGAGAAGGACAAAAATTATTAAAAATGAACTACAGCGTTTCTAGATCTACAGATGTATCAGGACGTGTAGCATCAGATCCTTCTAACGCATTAATTAAGGTTACAGTAGAAGCTACTGAAAAATCTGACATCCTTGAAAGCTTACTAAACGGAAAATATAAGCCTACAAAAGGAGAAATTACTTTCAACAAATCTCACGAAGAAGGAACATTAATCACTTTGAACTGGGAAAACGGATACGTAATTCAGCACGAAGTAGATTTCGATGCAGTTGACAGCAACAGTATGCTAATCAGCTTTGTAATCAGCGCTGAAACAATTGACTACGGTACTTCTCAATACGCTGGACTTTGGCCATCATCTGGTAAATAATCTGGTAACACTTAAAAAAACAAATCAAGACAGTATACTCATTGGGTATACTGTCTTATTTTTGCAGTAAAATACATTAAACACTAAAAACTAAAAAATGCTCAAAAAAATTCTGTTTATTCTAACAATAACAATATTCTCTATTTCCCTAAATGCACAAAGCAATCCTACCTTGTATAAAGGAACAATTAACGGAAAAATGTCCATAACATTATTTATACAGGACATAGAAAATGGTTGTGGCGGAGATCCTTACTACGATGCAATGTATCGGTATGATAAAGTAAGCAATTGGTTACAACTTAGCGTTACAGAAGGAGTGAAGCAACAGTTCGCGATGGTAGAAGAGGGGTTTACAGGACTGATGATTGTAAAAAAAGAGGGTGATATGATGAATGGAACATGGATAAGTCCGGATGGCAAAAAACAGATTCCTGTAGAGTTGAAAAAAGTAACCATAAGTAAAAAAGAAATGGAAAACTATCAGGACAGAATAGAAAAACTGAACTATGAAAATCACGACTGCTAGTTTATTGTTAGAAGATAGAGCTAAAACATTTAATCCCAATAAGGCAGCTTTATATCCAGCATTTCAAAATTTCCCTACTCGAAACGCTCCCTACAAATAGCAAATTATACTCCTATTTTCTTATATTTGTTCATTATAGATAATATGGACGCAACACAAGATAAAAGGCTGTTTCTCATCGATGCCTATGCGATGATTTTCAGAGGATATTACGCATTGATCAGGAATCCAAGGTTAACCAGTAAAGGGCTGGATACTTCCGCAATTTTTGGTTTTACCAATTCATTGATCGAATTGATCAGAAGAGAAAAACCGAGCCACTTAGCCGTAGTTTTTGATGTAGGAAGAGCAAGCGTAAGAACCGATGATTTTGCAGATTACAAAGCCAATAGAAGTGAAACTCCTGAAGCCATTAAAATTGCTGTCCCATACATTCACAGGATTCTGGAAGGAATGCATATTCCTATTCTGGGCGTAGAAGGATATGAAGCAGATGACGTGATAGGTACCATTGCCTGCAAAGCTGAAAAAGAAGGATATACCACTTTTATGGTAACTCCGGATAAAGACTTTGCACAGCTGGTAACAGATAAAATCAAGATTTATAAACCAGGTTTAAAAGGTGGAGATATTGAAATTCTTGGCGTAGAAGAAGTCAAGGCAAAATATGAAATTGAAGACCCTAAACAGGTCATAGATTATTTAGCCATGATGGGTGATGCAGTAGATAATATCCCTGGATTGGAGGGGGTAGGAGAAAAAACTGCCATGAAGTTCCTGAAAGAATTCGGAAGCATTGAAAATCTGCTTGCAAATACCGATAAGCTGAAAGGAAAGCTTAAAGAAAAAGTAGAAGCTTCTGCTGAACGTGGAATTTTGTCCAAAAAGCTAGCCACCATTATATGTGATGCACCTGTAGAGTTTCATCAGGAACAATACGACCTTGAAACTCCGGATTTTGAAAAAGTAAAAGAAGTCTTTGAAGAAATTGAATTCAGAAGACTATATGAAAATCTTTACAGAGCATTCGCCTCTGCACCAGCAGAAACCGTGGTAGAAACTGAAGCAGAAGTGAAGCAGACTCCAACAAGTGCTGAAGTAAAAGGACAGGCAATGCAACTTGATCTTTTTGCCAACTTTGAAGAACTGGATCAGGCGACCACTACAAAAACTTCCATAGAGCACAACGATCATTTATATCAGTTCATCGATAATCCAAAGGCGCAGAAAAAACTTGTAGAAAACCTGTTGAAGCAAAAATCCGTTTGTTTTGATACAGAAACCACTTCATTAAACGAGCTGGAGGCAGAACTGGTAGGAATGAGTTTTTCCTACAAAAAAGGATTGGCATATTATATTCCATTATCTGAAGACAGAAATGAAGTTCTGCAAACACTGGAAATTTTCAGACCATTTTTTGAAAAAGAAGACCTTCTGAAAATTGCACACAACCTAAAATTCGATTATAAAATATTAAAGCAGTACGACATCACCGTGAAAGGTGCCATGTTCGATACTATGATTGCCCACTACCTGTTGAATCCGGACGGAAGACACGGTATGGACTATCTTTCAGAAGTATACCTGAACTATAAACCTGTTTCCATTGAAACCATCATCGGAAAGAAAGGTAAAAAACAAGGAAACTTTAGAGATGCAGATCTGAGAACCCAGACCGATTATGCTGCAGAAGATGCAGACGTAACATTCCAATTGTATGAGTTATTTGCTCCACAATTGAAAAAAGAAAATCTGGAAGAGCTTTTCTACAATATAGAAATGCCTCTGATGGAAGTATTGGCAAAAATGGAACTGACAGGAATTTCTCTTGACGAAAAATGGCTGGCTCAGGAAAGTATAGACCTGGAAAATGATCTGAAACAATTAGAAACTACGATTTTTGAACTTTCAGAAGAAGAATTCAACATGAATTCACCAAAACAATTGGGTGAAATTCTGTTTGAAAAAATGCAGCTTGATCCAAAGGCAAAGAAGACAAAGACGGGGCAATATGCTACCTCAGAAGATGTTCTTCAAAAATTAGCTTCAAAACACGAAATTATCAAACATATTCTTGAATACAGGACTTACCAGAAGCTAAAATCTACCTATGTAGATGCTTTACCATCACAGATAGACAAACATGATAACAGGGTACACACTAACTTCTCACAGACTACGGCGGCTACAGGCCGTTTAGCAAGTGTGAATCCTAATCTACAGAATATTCCGATCAGAACATTGAGAGGACAACAAATTCGTGGAGCCTTCGTTTCAGGAGAAGGAAATAAGATTATTTCTGCCGATTACTCACAGATTGAACTTCGTCTTATCGCTGAAATTTCAGGAGAAGATAATATGATCAAGGCTTTCCAGGATGGTGAAGATATTCACGCTTCAACAGCTGCGAAACTATTCAAAATTCCTTTGGAAGAAGTTTCTAAAACCCAGAGAAGCCAGGCTAAAACAGTAAATTTCGGTATTATTTATGGTCAGGGTGCTTTTGCATTGGCAGAACAAACAGGATTGTCACGTACTGAGGCTAAGCAGATGATTGAAGCCTATTTTGAAACTTATCCGAAACTGAAAGAATACATGGCAGAACAGGTAAATAAAGCCCGTCAGCAAGGATATGTAGAAACAATTTTAGGAAGAAAACGTCATTTAAAAGATATTAATTCCAATAATTTCGTTGTAAGAGGTCATGCAGAAAGAAACGCAGTCAATGCTCCTGTTCAGGGAAGTGCTGCAGATGTTGTAAAACTGGCAATGATTAAAATCGATAGAGAACTGGAAGAACAGCAATTAAAAACCAAAATGCTGCTTCAGGTACATGACGAATTGATATTTGAGTCTCCCGCTGATGAGATTGAAGCCGCTTCAAAATTAATTAAAACTGAAATGGAAAATGCCTTAAAAACACAGGTTCCATTATTGGTGGAGATTGGAGTAGGAGATAACTGGCTGGAAGCTCATTAATAAAAATATACTTTCAAATTTATCTTTGAATGAAAAAAACTTCTGCTTACGAGCGGAAGTTTTTTTTTAATGTAAAAGGAAAATAAAACAGTATAATAGTTTTTTGTTTTAAAATCATCATATTTCTATCAAAAAAATAACCCCTTGTTGATCAGTTTTACAGGCTTTCCCTGTTTATGATATTTCCAGCCAAGTTCTATGGCTTCAGTTATTTTGGATTTGATAAGACTGGGAGTGATTTCCATAGATTCTAGCCCATAAGATTCAGACCTACAAAAACCAATATTGATTAGAAGAATTTGTCCATCGTTTTCATGTTGTACAGGAATTTCATATTCAATATTATGTTTTTCATTGTGTGAAATCTTCTTTCTTATTTTCCAATAAAAAACATCATCAGCAACAATAATCTTTCTAAGTCCCTTTTTTGCGCTAGCCATGGTGTATTAATTTGAGAGAAAGGTTTTATTTTAGATAAAAAAACCTGGCTATAATAGAAAAATACAACCAGGTTTTTAATTTTTGTGATGTTATTTAAACATCAAACTCAATTTCGCCAACATAATACAATTTGTTTTCTTCCCCGTCTACAGAAACAGGATTAGGAATAACAAATCTACTGGCAAAAACGATCGTATTTACAGGGGTATCTAACCCCATTTTATTAAGTTTTTCCTCAAGGATTGGAAGCCATTGATCTGCATAAGAATACTCTGAAAACTTTTCGTAAAGTCCTAATCTTTCATCTTCAAATCCATATTCTATAAAATCATCGTCAAACCATTTGATTCCCTGAGATTCTGCAAATTTTGAAACGTACTGATCATCATTTTCCTCTTCCAGGTAATAATTTTCATCCTCTTCTACAAATTCATAAAAGTCATCTTCATTTTTAAAATATCCCAGCCAGAAGTGAGAAGTTTCTTTGTCCATAATTTATTTTTGTTAATTTCTGAATTCTCTATTTGTCCTTAAAAATGCAAGTTCAGTACCTGCTTTTTTATTTGAAATGTAATATTACAAAAGTTTTTTCTTGAAATCAATTTTTTCATAACCGTATAAAGTCTGGAAATGAAAAATAGTTCTGTAAAATTTTTTATTGTAAATTTATTCTTAGGTTAAAATATTTAAAAATGGAATTTCTTCAGGACCATTATACAGTCAAAAATGAACTGCTTCTTATTTTTATCTCCGTAATTCTGGGATTACTGATCGGGGCTGAACGAGAATACCGTAACAAATCTGCGGGGCTTCGTACTTTCATTTTGGTATGTTTTGGTTCCTGTCTGTTTACCATACTTTCCATCAAAATCGGAGTAGACAATCCGGATCGGTTAGCAGCGAATATTATCACGGGAATAGGGTTTTTAGGAGCAGGAGTAATATTTAAAGGAGAAAATAAAATTGAGGGAATTACCACAGCAACTACCATCTGGGCTACAGCTTCAATAGGAATGGCCGTAGGCTCAGGATATGTCTATTTTTCACTTTTAGGAACAGCTTTGGTATTGATTGTTCTGAGTGCATTAACCTATCTTCAAAGCTTCATTGATAACTATAATAAGGTAAGGGAATATAAAATTGCCGTAACAGATTCAATAGGGTTTAAACATTGTGAAACTATTTTCAAAGACCATCATTTAAAATATTTGATGATAAAACAACAGTATACACAAGGGAATTTAACCGTTACCTGGAGACTTACAGGAAAAAATAATCATCATGAGGAAGTGATTAGGTGCCTGATGGAGGATCCTAAAATAATTGCTTATCAATTTTAAAATAAAGCAAAAAAATAAAGGCCTAAGCCTTTATTTTTATTTCTTCTTGAATACATACAAATCTTTGTTTGGACCGTCAATTTCCTTGCCGTCCATATCCAGTTGGATAAGCATATTTTCACCCACCTTATATTTATAGTTTGCCGTTTTTCCTTTTAAAGTAATAATACTTCCCGTAGTATCCCATGTGAAAGATCCTTTATCCTGGTTCTTAGAATTTCTTTCAAGGTATTCCTCAGTAATGCTGAATGTTTTATCATCATTCAAGGTTAATGAAGTCTTGATTCCCGGACAGTCTGCACAAGGAACTACTGCTTCATAGGTACCATTCCAGTCAAGAGCATTTTCTGAAGTGTCACCAGCCGCTGTGGGGGTCGCTTTTGTGATGCTGTCTGCTACTGGCTGAACGGCCGTTGCAGAGTCTGTAGAGGTGCCAGAGGTTTCAACTGTTTCCTTTTTAGAACAAGAAGCTAGAAACAAAGCTGCTCCTAGTCCCAAAATAAACATTTTGTTTTTCATCATAATAAATAGTTGATTTAAATATTAAACTGACTAGCCATAAACAAAAACTAAGCCAATGAAATAGAAAAAAAGGACCGTGAATTAAAAATAAATAAAACCCCGAAATAGACTTTCAAAGCCTTGAAAAGGACATCTAATGCTTACAGTCAAAATTGTAACGCAAAGATGTTGATTATATATCTTAAAATTATTGGGAGGAATTCTAATTCCGAACCTTTTACTTCTATATTTATTAATACATTGCATATTTTATATCATACAAAATACTTATATCAACTTTTACGGGCGTTTTATGGGGACTATTCCTATTTTTCTTCGTAAATTCGGGCAAAATTTTGATTATGACAAAAAAGATACTTTTATCCGTATTTCTTTTGCCGGCTGCAATGGCATTTGCACAACAATATGGAGGAATGTGGATTCCTACAGAACTGAATGAAAAGGAAATGAAGGATCTGGGAATGAAAATCTCTGCTAAGGATATTTTCAATCCTCAGAAGCCAAGCATTAAGGATGCTGTAGTGCAGTTTAACGGTGGATGTACCGCGGAAATTATTTCTCCAAAAGGATTGTTGTTGACCAATCACCACTGTGGTTATGGTCAGATTCAGGCACACTCTACCGTTCAGAACGATCTTCTTTCAAACGGATTCTGGGCTAAAAATACCAATGGTGAACTTCCTAATCCAGGAGTGAAAGTAGACTTTATTGTAGATATAAAAGAAGCTACAGACCAGGTATTGGAAGGAACAGATAACCTTACAGAACCTGAACTTACCAAAAGAATCAATAACAATATTGAGGTGTATAAAAACTCTCAGAAAATTGAATCTTATCAGTCCATCATGGTAAAGCCAATGTACTATGGAAACAAGTACTACGCTTACACCATAGAAACCTATAAGGACATCCGTCTTGTAGGGGCACCGCCTCAAAGCATAGGGAAGTTCGGAAGTGATACTGATAACTGGGTTTGGCCTAGACATACGGGAGATTTCTCAATGTTCAGAATCTATGCAGACAAAAACAATAAGCCTGCAGAATATTCCAAAGACAATGTACCTTACGTTCCAAAGCATTATTTACCGGTTTCTATAAAGGATAAAAACGAAAACGATTTTACATTTGTATTCGGTTTCCCTGGAAAAACTACAGAATATCTTCCTGCAATAGCGGTAGAGAAGATTATGAAAGATATTGATCCTGCAAGAATTGCTGTACGTGATGTAGCTTTAAAGACATTGGATGAAAAAATGCGTGTAGATAGTGAAACACGTATTAAATATGCTTCAAAGTATGCCTCTGTTGCCAATTACTGGAAAAAATGGATCGGTGAAGTAGAAGGATTAAAGAAATCCAATGCTGTTGAGAAAAAAGTAATGTATGAAGGTTCTTTAGTTTCTAAAAATCCTGAAATCAAGACTACTTTAGATCAATTGAACAAACTTTACAATGATCAGGCTCCTTATGCATTAAACAATGCTTACTATACAGAAGTGGTAAAAAATGCAGAGACATTAAAGCTGGCAGGAGACTATTATGATTTTGTAGCTTCCGTAGAAGCAGGCAGAATGGATGAGAAAGAACTTACAAAGCTAAAAACAAAGCTAACTTCTTTCTATAAGGACTACAGTGCAGAACTGGATGCAAGAGTAACAGCAAAATTATTAGCTTTATATGCCAATAAAACGGCACCACAGTTTTTACCTGCAGGTTTCAACAAATATAAAGATGAAAATGCAAATATTCCTGTAGTGGAAGAGATGTCTAAAAACTCTATCATCTCAGGAAGAACTGCTGTAAATGGAGGGACCTTAACTACAGATATTGATAAAGCATTCTCTAATCAGGATAAGCTGATCAAAACATTAAAGAAAGATCCTATTTATCAATTGTATGTTTCCATGAAAGAAACCTATACGAAGACCGCTGATCCTCAATTTTCTTCACTTCAGGCAAAAATTGATGCTATGCAGAAGAAGTTTATGGCTCAGCAGATGGAAACTGATAAAGACAGAAAATTCTTCCCGGATGCAAATTCAACCCTTCGTGTAACGTATGGTAAAGTAAAAGGATCTGCTCCAAGAGATGCAGTTTCTTACGGTTATCAGACTCACCTGGCTGGAGTAATGGAAAAATATGTTCCGGGAGATTATGAATTTGATGTTCCTAAGAAGCTGATTGAACTTTACAATAAAAAAGATTTCGGAATCTATAAAGACAAAACTGGTGATGTTCCTGTTGGGTTTACTGCAACCAACCATACTACAGGAGGAAACTCAGGAAGTCCGGCCCTGGATGCGAATGGAAATCTGGTAGGATTGAACTTCGACAGGCAGTGGGAGGGAACTATGAGTGATATTAACTACGATCCTCGTTTCAGTAGAAACATTATGGTAGATACAAAATATATCCTTTTCATCATTGAGAAATTTGCCGATTCAAAATGGCTAGTTGATGAAATGAAAGTGATCAAATAAATAATTACAGAAACCTATTTAATCAAAAATTAAATAGGTTTTTTGTTTTAGGGATGCCTTGTAACCTATTGAAATTAAAAAAGATATTTAAGATTTCAATTAATACTCCATAATATTGGCGGGCATTTCGAAAGAAGTTCAATTATTGAAATTCTCTGGATGAGTGAAGAAGGAAGTCTTTTAATAGGAGATACCCTGTATTTATCCCCATCCATGAAGCACTTTGCAACAATGAGAAGTTATCCAAACAAAATTCCTTTCCCGCAGATTGAAATTAAAAAGAATAGAAAAGCGATTTGAAGAGATCAGTTTTGATACCATTTATGGTTTCTATTCCTATCAAAATGTAGAAAAGAATGTCAGAGAAGTTGTAAAAAATTCGTTTGTTAAATATCAACAAAAAATCCCGGTTATTCCGGGATCTTTTGTTTTTAATGGGTGCCATTTTCTAATGCCCAAATATATCTTCTAGATTAAGTTCTGTAAATGTTCCCATCTTTCCAACAGCTTCCATGTTAAGGTTTTCCTTTTTACCAATAATGGCTGTATTGAAATGTACAGGCTTGATTTCTGTTTGATAAAACTTCTTGATATCTTCAAATGTCAAACTTTGGATCTCTTCATAAATATCTTTTCTGAAATCATGATAAATACCCAGTTTCTTGAGATTTAAAGTATTGAAGAAAATATTGTTTCTGATAACTCTGGTTGATGCAATTTGTTTCAGAGCTGCATTCTTAGCATTTTCAAATTGGATAGGTACCTCAGGAAGTTCATTCATCAGTTCATTCATCGTGTCCACAGCAATCATGAGCTTGTCCGGCTGGGTTCCTATATAAGTTGTAATATAATCCGGATGCTTTAATTCGGCATTGGCAGCGTAGGAGACGTAGGCAGAATAAGCAAGACTTTTACTTTCACGGATCTCCTGGAAAACAATTGAAGATAATCCTCTTCCAAAATATTCATTAAAAACATTGATTTTTCCAAAATGAGACGGATTAACCAGATCTCCCTTTCCAATCTTACTCATTTCCATCTGAACCATGTCATAGTCTGTAAAATAAACGTTTCCTCCTGTAGCAGGTTCAGGATATTGTCTGGCTTCCGGCATCTGAAGACTTTCTTCCTCAATATACTGGCCAATATACCCTTTGAATCTTTCAAAATCCTTTCCATAAAAGAAAACCTGATAAGGATATTTGAAAAGCAACTTCATACGGTCTGTGAATACTTCAGCTTTGCTGCCTTCAAGCTCTTCCTTAGAGATAACATCCGTAAATCGTGAAGTACTTCCCAATTTGGTATAATTGATGAGTGCTGTCATAATACGGTTTTTATCCCGCTTCATAGCCTGACGGTTTTCCAGAACAGTTCCTACAAATTGCTGATAGATTTCCTGGTTGGGCTGTACATTATACATCCAGTTCTGCAAAAGAGAAATTCCTTTTTCAATATTCTCCTCCAATCCACTCAGAGAGATAAGCAACTGATTATTGGAAGTTTTAAAATTATTGCTTACCCCGATTTTGAAAAATTCCTTTTTTAAATCCTCAGGAGAAAGATCATGAGTTCCTAAATATTGCAGTAATTGCGTAGAAATTCCCAGCTCCCTATCATTATCACTTCCAAAAGGAAATATAAAGTGTACCTGGGCCATATCATTGTATTTATTTCTTACAAAGCTTAATTTCTTACCCTTAGCTTCATCAGTAGTAATCTCTTTTTGATAGTTGATAAATTCAGGTTGTATATCTTCCGTTTTTTCAGATAATATCTCCTTTAAAAACTCAGATTGTGTATCACGGTTTATTTTAATAGGAGTAATGCCTGGGTTTTCAACTCTTATTAACCTTTCATTAACCCCTTTCTCCTTATTAATAACAATATAGTTATCCTTGAAAAAAGCATTGGCAAAATTGATAATATCTTCTTTTGTAAAGCTAGCATACTCATCCATTTCATTCAGTTCCTGTTCCCAGCTTCTCCCTTTTATATAAATGTCATAAAGAGTAGTGGCAAGGCCCTCCGATGTTTCAAGGCCTTTCATTCTTTGGAGTTTAAAGTCATTGATGATTGCAGGAAGCATCCAGTCTGGGAAATCACCTTTTTTTACAAGATCAATTTCCGCTAAAACCATTTCAGTGGCTTCTTCCAGAGTTTGGGTTTCCTTGGGAACAGCCACAATGGAAAAATAACCATATTGCTTTAAACCTACAGAGAAAGCCTGTGCCCAAAGCATTTTTTGAGTCTGGTTGATGTGAAGGTCCAATAGTCCTGCCTCACCTCTGTTGCTCAGAATGTTGGCAAGAACATCTGCAAGCATTGCTTCTCTGGTTCCATAGCTGTCAGTTCTCCAGGCTAATTGAACCCTTGGAGTTGTAGGACTTTTTACAGTCTTTTTTACAATCTTGGTAATAGGCTCTTCAACAATTGGTGTTTTTTTCGGCAACTCCTTATAGGGAAGAGTTCCAAAATATTGATCAACTAATTGGATGGTCTCCTCAAAATTAAGATCTCCCACCAAAACCATGGCATAATTATTAGGAACATAATATTCATCAAAATACTTATGGATGGCCTGCATAGACGGGTTTTTCAAATGCTCGGGATTGCCCAGCGTAGTTTGTTGTCCATTAGGGTGAGTAGGGAAAAGAGCTGCCATTAGTTCATAGTTGACAAGTCTTGTGTCATTATCCTGCGCTCTGTTGAATTCCTCATACACAGACTCCAGCTCAGTATGGAAAAGTCGAAGTACAATCTCAGAAAATCTGTCTTTTTCTACTTTAAGCCATTTTTCAAGTTCATTATTAGGAATATTATTTTTGTAAACCGTTTCATCAAACCAGGTGTGGGCATTAGTTCCACTCGCTCCAAGTGAAGAAATAGCCTTGTCATACTCATTAGCAATGGCATATTGACTGGCTTCCTGAGAAACTTCATCAATCTTTTTATAGATTTCCTTTTTCTTTTCAGAATCTTGTTCAGCTTTATGTTCTTCAAATAGCGTTGAGATCTGATCAAGAAGTACTTTCTCTTTCTCCCAATTTTGAGTACCTAGCTTAGAGGTACCTTTGAACATCATATGTTCAAGATAATGAGCTAACCCCGTATTATCTGCAGGGTCATTATTGCTCCCCGTTCTCACTGGAATAAACGTTTGTATTCTTGGTGCATCGAAATTTTGAGCAAGGAAAACCTTTAAACCATTTTTCAATGTATAGGCTCTTACCTTATTCTCATCGTGTGTTACTGCAGTATATTCGTATTGATTGTTATCTGTATGAATCGTTTCTTTATATCTTCTGTCTGTCATATATAAGCTCATTTCATTCCTTGTAGAATAAGAATGTGATACAAATGTAAGCAATCAAAAAAAAAGGTTCCCCGATTTTTATGACTATTACATCTATTATTATAGTTGAAAACCTGAATCACAAATTAAGAATGCGATATTTATCCCTAGTAGACAATAATAATATCCTATCACCACATTCATATTCTCCAGTACTTCTACTTTCAAGTCCTAAAACTTTTCAGGAGCTTTATCCTGCTATTCACTTCTACTCCTCGCGCCAGGCGTCCCCAATCCAGGTCCACCCGCTTCCCGATCCCTGCTGCGGGGTAACCGTTGCTATCAGGGCTATGGAAGATGTCGTATATATAAATATAGATTGTGAACACCCACCCACATTCAC
>NZ_PXUE01000003.1 GCF_003020585.1 Chryseobacterium aurantiacum | reverse complement strand
ATTCACATCAAAGAAATCGTTGTCGATTGGTTTGTCCACTTGGTTCATCGTGATCTATTTTTTAGGGTTAATACTTGTTTTAATTGGTTTTCTAGTTGTCTGTAGATTACTTACAGATGATGTTCACATCAAAGAAATCGTTGTCGATTGGCTTGTCCACTTGGTTCATCGTGATCTATTTTTTAGGGTTAATACTTGTTTTAATTGTTTTTTTCTCGTTGTTGGATTATCTACAGATAACATTCACATCAAAGAAATCGTTGTCGATTGGTTTGTCCACTTGGTTCATCGTGATCTATTTTTAGGATTAATACTTGTTTTAATTGTTTTTTTCTCGTTGTCTGTAGATTACTTACAGTATATCGCTATATCAAAGAAATCGTTGTCAATAGGTTTGTCTACTTGATTCATTTTGTTAAGTTTTAGGTTAATATTAGTTTGCTCGATCTACTTCTTCTAATTTTATCTGTTTATTGTTTCCTTTCACCTTATTATTTCCAAACTGGTAGGTGATACTGATATTAAATGTTCTCGCATCATAATAATTGTCAGAATAAGTCTGGTAATTTGTGTAGTATGCGTTTCCTCTGAACTTCATTCCTTTCAGGATGTCTTGGATGGTCATATTTACTTGTAACTTCTTTTCAAAAAGAGAAAGTCTTAAGCCTGATGAAAGATTTTGTACATTTTCAAATTCAAAATTTCCTTTGGTGTGTGGCAAAAAGTTCCAGAAATTCAAAAGGAAAGAGACTGTTTTTTTAGAATTTAAATGAAAGGTATTGTTTACAGAGTAATACAATGAGTTTGAACTCAGCCCTTGTACCTGATCAATAAGCCCTTTAGATTCTACATAGGCATAATTTACCGATGTATAAAAATCCCATATCTTGAAAAACGTATTAGAGTATGTTGCATTGATCCCTAAACTATTTTCATTATAATTATTTAAATATTTCACAGCTCTGTTGGCTCCTTCCAGATCCACAATCTGTCCAAAATTATCTTTACTGGTCTGATAATATGCCGTAACAGACAGTTTATTATTAAATATATATCCCAGTTCAAAATTATTGCTGAATGATGGCTTTAAATATGGATTTCCGGTTACATAAGCATAAGGATCCAGATAAATGGTAGTTGGGTTCAGGGCCCTCGCGCCAGGACGGGTAATTCGTTTAGAATAACTTAAGGTGAGAATATTCTTTTTATTGGGTTTATAAGTAAGATAAAGACTTGGAAACCACTTTCCGTAATTATTATCCACTTGAGAACTGTTGCGTGCAATCCCACTCAATACTGTATATTCATACCTTAGACCAGCCTTTCCTTCCAGTTTCTCCGTGAAAGACTTGGAAAGGGTTACATAAGATGCCCAGTTGTCTTCCTTATAGTCAAAAAAGTTACTTCTGTTGTTATCGTATACAGGACCGTCAGCATTATTGATAAAAAAATCCAATCCGGTATCTGTATTGAAATGAGTATATTTTCCACCGATTTCTCCAACAAATGATTTGAAAGGAAGATATAAATCAAACTGACCTGAATAGATCTTATATCTATATTTTGAATTGATCTGATAGTTTATGCTATTCACATCAGATTGTGAGGCTAGTGAAAAAGGATTATCATTTTGGCTGTCAAAAAGGTTTCCTCCCAGATATAATTTCTTTCCTAAACTGTCTAATTTTCTTTCAAAATAAATATTTAACTGGTTGTTTTTAACCCGGCTCTGATTATAGGTATTTGAAACTACCATAGAATCAAGCGCATTTCCGTGATAGTATCTTGAAAAGTTTTGAGAATCACTGTCAGTGTCAGTATCAGAAAAATTGTATATCGCCCCAACAGATGTTTTATCATTAATTTTATAATCAATGCTGTAGTTAATATTATACCCCTTAGATTTATCCAGTCTGGTATTTTCAGTTTTTAAAATATTTCCTGCATAAATAGATAAATTCTCATTCGTTGTTTTTTCATTGTCAAACTGAGATACCCTTAATGAAGTATTGATCTTTTTAGACTGATAATTGAGTGAGCCATTATTTGAATACCCATTTCTGGATCTTCTTAGGTAACTTGTGGAAATATTTCCACTAAAACCCATACTAGAGTTCTGTTTCAGAACAATATTAATGATTCCACTATTGCCCTGTGATTCATATTTTGCAGGTGGGGTAGTGATTACTTCAATTCTTTCAATATTTTCTGAGCGTATAGTCTTAAGATAAGATACAAGATCTTTTCCGGAAAGGTTCACAGGCCTGTCATTAATCATAATAGACACCGCACTTTTACCTATAATCTCTATATTTCCCTCATCATCCGCCTTTACCATAGGTGTTGCTGCTAGTACATCTAAGCCGTCTACCCCCTTTGATGCAATTGAATTTTCCGTATTGAAGACAAAACGATCGATTTTTCTTTCAAAGGTTTTCTTCTTATTCACAACCAATACAACTTCCTTAATGCCGGATATCTTTTCCTTTTCTATCGCTATAGAAATATTTTGTGAAGTATTATTTAATACAAAATCTTTAGAAGAGTTAGCATATCCGCTTGCAGATGTAAATAGGTTATAATTTCCATTATTAAGTACCGAAGTGCTGAAAACTCCATTTTCATCAGTTACCTTTTCTACAATAACATCAGTTTTGCTATTAGAAGAATATATTTTTACTAATGCAAAAGGAACTGACTGACCTTTTGTATCTGTTACTTTACCGTTAAGTATATTTTGTGCACTTATGGTTGTCATGCTTAAAAGTGCTACACCCAGGAAACTTGATCTTTTCATAATTTTCTGATTTCTATGCCTCAAAAGTATAATGTTCAGAAAAGGAAAAGAATTATTTTCGACGAGATGGAGGTTTTATCAGATGGAAATAAAAAAAAATCCGTTAAAGGGTATTTTTTGAAATAATAATTTTAACGCCCATAGAAATAATTGCACCTGCTTGTGGCTAAAACCCTATACCCTGAAATAATAAGATGCAGAAGGATAGCACGATAGTTTTAATTGATATCTTTTGTTATATCTGTTTTTCAGTAGTGTTTTTTTTATGCAATCATCAGGTTAGTAGTATATTATATTAATTATTTTTACCTCAAAAACACACCATGCTTATCAAAATTTATGGCAGCGCAATTCATGGAGTTGCTGCACAGACAATAACCATTGAAGTCAATGTAGATACCGGAGGAGTAGGATATCATTTAGTTGGACTTCCCGATAATGCGATTAAGGAAAGCAGCTACCGGATTTCTGCTGCATTGAAAAATGTGGGGTATAAAATTCCCGGAAAGAAAATCACCATTAATATGGCTCCGGCCGATCTTAGAAAAGAGGGATCTGCCTATGATCTCAGCATAGCCATTGGTATTCTGACAGCATCAGATCAGATACTGGCAGAAGAAATTCACCATTACATTATTATGGGAGAACTTTCTCTGGATGGAAGTCTGCAACCCATAAAAGGGGTTTTACCTATCGCTATACAGGCTAGGGAAGAGGGCTTTAAAGGAATTATTCTTCCCATACAAAATGCAAGAGAGGCCGCCATTGTTAATGATCTGGATGTATATGGCGTGGAAAATATTAAGGAGGTCATTGATTTTTTTAATGAAGGAAAGTCGCTTGAAAGAGTTGTTCTGGATACAAGAAAAGAATTTCAAGAAAAGATCAATGACTTTCCATTTGATTTTTCTGAGGTTAAAGGACAGGAAACCGCAAAAAGAGCAATGGAAGTTGCCGCAGCTGGTGGACATAATGTCAATTCTAAAAGAAGATGATAATTTATAATACAAAATGATAAAATAACAACTAGAATAAAATCGAATGTTTTTTTGAGATTAGTTTATGATTAAGAGTATGTTTGTTAAAATAAAAATCAATTTTTTTTCTGATTAAGCCTCTCTATTTCCGCCTGTAATAGCTTAATATAAGAGTTAAGATTATTAATGGTAGTTATGTATACAGATTCTTGTTTAACAACTACTTGGGCAGGTAAATCAACCGGATTGATGATAGTATCCTCTTCATATATTTCCTCCACTGAAACGTTTAGAAATTGAGCTATTTTTTCCCATTCTTGACTTATGATCTTTACATCTCCGTTTTCCTTTCTGCTGTAGTTGGATACATCCGTTGCAAGAATGTTAGCTATTTGTTGTTGAGTATACCCTTTTTTATTCCTTTCGGTTCTTAATTTCTCTTTTTTCATCGTTTTTTGATATTAAATTTCACAGACTTTTATCATTAATATATTTTATACTCACAATTTTATCTCGAATAATTTCAGTTTTGTTCTTTCTATCAATAAAAACATCATCAGAAATTCTATGAAAAAATTCACTTTCAATTTTTTCTCCTGTAATTAAGGTGATTACTCAATCAAACGTACTTGTTTCAACCTGCCTAATATTTTCCTCCAAACGTTTTTGTAGATCTTTTAGACCTTCTAAAGATTTTTTACTCTCTCTTTTGTAATTGTAATAGCTAATTATTCTTTGGGTTAGAATTCCCATCAAATATGAAATTAAAATTAATCCTAATATTTTCATGTAATTGTTTTTTGAGATTAATTTTCACGGTTTGACATAAACTTACCTATTCCAACAAGTAAAAATAGAACTACTATAAGTAGTATAAAGACTTTGTATTTTTCAAAGATTATTTCCATTATTATCGTTTTGTAAGATGACTTTAATTATTTCGTTTTTTCAAAACATAGATATTTATTAAAAGGTTTTGCAAGTTCATAGTCCGGAACCCAATTTAAATTCTGATCATAACTTTTACCTTCATATGATCTTAAGTGTTCTGCTATATCTTTTCCAAATAAATAGTATGCTTCTTGTGCATATGGCTCAATATCATCCCAATCTAAATGCATTCTTGTTGCTCCTTTTTGTTCTGAACCTGTTGTTTTCCAAAGTGATTCAAATTTTTTTAAAAACTTATATCTTCGGTCAAAAAGATCATCCTTTCTTTTTCTTGTTTGTAGCCTGTAATTTAAAATTCCAATGTAGATACCAACTATTGCAACCGTTGGTGTTAATAGAGCAGAAAATAGGGTTATTAAACCTTTTATATATTCCATAATTATTGTTTTTTTGAGATTATTTGATAATCATAAATTTGATAACAAATATTTTAATTTCAAATTTAAAGAACTTTTATATTTTTAAAATTCTTCTACCTAATTTAATTAATCTTTCTGCTTTCTCAAAAACATTTCTCTCTTCTAATTCTATTTTATCCATTGCTGCGTAGAACCTTTCTTGATCCCACTCTTTTGGAATACCATAGAATCCAATGTCACCATGCGAGGGCGCAGAATATATAGATCCAACAGAAGATGATCTAAACTTTTTAATTGCTGTTATTAATTCAAGCTTTGCAAATTCCATTTCAGGATTCAAGAATTCAAACTCTGGATTTTCACTTTCACTTAATGTAATATTTATAAAATTAAATTTTTCTCTTTCAAATGAACTACTTGAAAAAGTGTTATTATACAAATCGTCAAGAGTTTCTTTGCTAATTAATTCATTCCTAATACGATTAAATAATTTTCTATCTAATTCAATTGTTTCAGAATCATAAAGAAATTTGATTTTAGCCTTTGGTTTATTTACATAATAACTTATAACGTAAGTCACTAATATAATTAATACCACTATCCAAAGATCAATCTTAGCCAGCCAGAATTTCAGAAATTCTAAAGAAAAATTTGTATTATTATAATGTGCTATTAATGCATTATAAATTATTGCAAAAAAGGCTAACAATACTGCAGAAATGATTTTGCTCCAAACAGGATCTTTCCAAATACGAATTAATTTCTCTTTCATTAAAAATTTATATTAATAAGATAAGTTGTAGTATCTTAATAGTTGCTATTGTTGTTGCCATATATTTTATAAATGATTATTAATCGTTTTTTGAGATTAATTAAACATTGTTCGAGGAAAGCTAAATATCGCTATACCTCGATAGATAATTTAATTTTAGGTATTCGAATTTAAAAAGACAGCTATTATAATTTACTTAATCATCTTACTGATAATATCATTATACTTTATCTGCTCTTCCAAGTTTGAACCATGTCCAGTATCCAAATCATATTTAGTCTGAAAGGCAATGTATTCCGCAAAGGCTTTATCATACAATTTTTGGAATCTATTATTAAAATCTGTTATTCCTCTTATTTCTTTATCAACTGTTTTTTGAAGCTGTGTTGCAAAGGCATATGCTACATCAAAATGCTTTTGTTCATGATTCAATACATAAATATTAGATGATTGTTCTTTTCTAAACCAAGAGTTTTCAGAATTAAAAACTGCGAATATTTTGATCTTGATTTTACCTGTCCAGATAGACGTTGAAACAATCCGAAAATTTATTGCAACACTTGACTCTGCAGAACTAAAGCCATCTTCCGTAAAACTAATCCTTTTGAAATCAGAAAAATCCAACTTTCTTTCTTCAGACCATTCAATATCCTGACATAATAATGGTTGGGTAAATAATAGGAAAATAAAATATAGTGTAAACTTCATGATAAATGTAATACTTTGGGATCTTGGTCAAACATAATTTGTTATCGTTTTTTGAGATTTAATTCAGCTATAACGTTCCGGGAATTGCCAAAGGCGGGGATTTTTAGCACAAATGGTAAATAGAATTACTACTATTGAATCTTGTACAAATGTTTACAAACCCTTGTTATCTGTAGTTATTTTACTGTATAAACCCTCCTAAATTAACCCCTCCAGTTTCATCAAATGATTGTGCGTCTAATATCTTGTGAAACTCCTCTTTACTAATCTTATTAATTTCTCTTATTTCTTCTATAGAAACTCCTTTAAATGAACGTTCAATAACGCCATACGCTTCACCCCAAAATTGACCATCTGCAACACAACCGTCAAATTCAATATCAATAATGTCAGCTTCGTTGAAAGTAAAGTAGTCTAATTCTGATTTATTTTTTGTTATGAATATTGTATGTTCTTTAAGTAATTCGAGATTCTTACTGTTTAATCTCCATTCTCTTAACCAAGAAAAATCTTTTTCATTTGGCTTGTACTCTTCAAATCGCCATTTTAAATCCTCATGAAGTTTTTCGTAATCCTCTTTCGGGCCATAAATTACTGGTCTGCAACCAATATTAAATAAATATTCTTTTTTAATACCTACTCCATAAGGTGAGTACATTGGATTTCTGTACTTTATAAAAATATCAAACATTGATGTTAATGTTGTAAGTGGAGCCTCTGTGAAACATATAACTCCATTATCATTGACATCTATAAGTTTTCGATCATCATATATTTTACACAACGTATCAAATGCTTTTTCACCATTTGTAAAATGAAAAAGATAGTCTGAAATATCTTCTCTTGAATTTATTATTTGTTGCAGAGTTTTATTCATAATTAAAGATAACTTTTAGCTTTACGCATTGCATCAATCAATGTCTTCCGTGCACATTGTTGGATCGTTTTTTGAGATTATTTATTATTTAATTGTAATTATTTCAATTAAACCGTCAAACAAAGCTTCGCTATCATTTTCCCAAACCTGATCTTGAGACCAATATTTTTTTTCGAGTTCTTGAAATCTATAAGTATTTGCTTTTCTTGCATTTGGTCATTTTTTTAGATTTATCTTTTATCTTTAGTATTAGATTAAAAAATAAAGCTACACTAGTAACCATAGTTGGTAAGATAACCGCTGAGTAAATAATATCAATATATAAATTTCTCACTTCTATCTGTATTAAAATAAAACACAAAAGAAACACTATTAAGAATAGAAAAGATGTTATATAGAGTAGCTTTATTTTTCATCGAATCGTTTTTTGAGATTTGTTAATAAACTAAATATATTAAGGATTACATGCACCTTTTATAATCTTAATTTTGAACTTTTATTGTACATACTATAATATAGGTGCTGTCCGACTTATTTCTAAATAATATTCCAATTTTCCTAAAGTCGAATAAAAATAAGGATATTTTTTACCGTCAATAATTTCTAAGTTTGGAATTTTCCTATTTACAATTTGAGCATCATTTTCTCCATAAGTAAAAATTTGGCCACCCCTTGCAAATTGATATAAATTCCAAGATATTACATCTGTACTTTCAAAATATGATGTAAGTCTATTACATATTCCACTGCCTTCACTTGTTTTTACTGGCAGTACAATATTTATTAATTCAGTATTTTCATTAAAAACCTTTGACGTGATATGAGTTGATTTATATTGTATCCCATCTAACCTATCATTATTTCTTATCCATTGCAAAAGTAGTTGTGGAATTATATATTCAGGTTTAAATGTATCCATTGGATCTTTGACCTTTACACTGCAGCACATTATTATAGGAAAAGTCATAAAAAATCTGTATAACTCATTAATATCTGTACAATCTTTAGAAGGTGGAGTTAGATCAAGTAGTTTTATTTCTTTTATATTTTTAAATTTTATAGCCTGAATTTTATCGATTGACGGACGATTTAATTCTTCCCAACAGATGTAAATCGTTCTACCCAGATATAAACTAGGAAACCCCGGTATGCTAAATCTTTGGGTTGAGACCTTATTTCTTAATTCAAAAGGAATGTGAAACATTTCTGACCTTTTGTACAGATAATTCTTATCACTTAATCTAATTCTGAAAAAACTTTCATTTAATGCATATTCCTTTTGATTAATAATTGCATATAAATCTTTAAAATCATTACGGAAGACTGTATGAAGCTTTTCATAAGCCTTGAAAGGATTCCCGTTATAATAGTCTTCAAAACAAAGTATTAGACTTTCAATGATTTTTCCTTGAACTTCTTTTACAAAATCCGATGAAATATAATTTTTTTCAATATGAATTGGTCCTGGATCTAAATCATTAACTTTTTCTAGAAATAGTTTTAATTTAGTAATAATAAATGTTTTAAAATTATCGTTTGTAGTTTGATGTAACGGTAACTCAAAAATTTTATCCTTTAAAAGTTCTTCGAATTTCATGAGTTTTTCAATAGTTAAAAGTTATTTTATAGTCCACTCAAAATAAACTAATCATTATTTTTCAATTCCTTTATTCATTGTAATGATTATCAGTGGATCGTTTTTTGAGATTCTTGCATGTGGCAATACTTATATAATATAAGCATTAATTAATATATTAAATTAGGCTCTAACCACTTACAAAGATTGTTAAAATCATTAAGTTGAAGTTGGTGCTTAATATTTTGCTGAAAATTTCTTGCATTTTTTGTAAAATATGATGATGTTACTATTATCCCAGAAGTTACTTTTTCATTTTGTACGACACCGTAAAGTGAACGTAAAACATTTACACCTACCTTATTTTCTGGACTATACTTTTTGCATTCTACTACATATAAGAATTGCCCAAATACTGTTGTTTTCGCTGCATAAATATCTTTCCCTCCGTCAACAGTTGATTTCGTTAATTCCACCTCATATCCTTCTTGTACAAAGAGTTCTGCAACTAATTCTTCAAATTGTCTAGATGTTAATTTGTACATTAAATCTGGAGTTTTTGCAAGATCTCTTATTAGTCTTTTATTTACTTCATTTATTACTATTCTACTATCTTCAGATAATATTACTGATTTTAGATTAGTTTTATCTTTAAATTCTTGAATAAAGTCTAGCTGTTTTTTACTAAAAATATCTTCTGGTGAGGCTACTACTACTTGTTCAACATTAGATGTAATTAATTGATTATAAAAGTCAAATAGTTCATCATTATCTATTGATTTATATAAAATTAAAACTGACACATTCAGTAAATTATCATTATATTTTTTGTCTGAACCTACACCGAAAAAAAGATCATTGTTCGGAATTAGCTTTTCAAACGCATTCAGAAAGATTCCAATTTCATCCATTGTTATCTCTTTCTTTCCGGAGGTATAATTTATAACAATTTTATCAATGTCATTAAATTTATAATCTAATGTTAAGATTTGTTTTGTGATTTCTTTAATAATTATCTTAATACGGTCTTTTTCTTCTGATTGTGCCGAGAATGCTGGTAATTGTCTCATATATTAATTGGAGCGGAAAATTTATATATTTGGTTTGCCATATTAGCTATTAATCGTTTTGTGAGATTGATTATATAAATTAAAATATTATTCAATTATCTCCAGGAATTTCGTAAACGTCATAGAATCCAACTTTTCTCTTACCTGATTTATTAGTAATAAAAATTTCTTTTGCTTTTTTATTTTTGATTTCTTCCATGTTTGATATAAAAGGATCAAAAACATATGATCTCATATAACCTAAATTAAATTCTTTATCATGCACATTTACTTTTACTTCAGTATTTCCTCCAAAAAACATTATATGCTCTTCTTTATTAATATTCAAAAATCCTTTATCAAAACTTTCATCAAGAACAGCCCTTAGTGGTGGTAGTGGCAATTCAACAAAAGTATTTTCCGCCTTTGCTATTATAGATTCAAGTGTGTGATAGTTATTTTCGTTAATGTCGTTTCTACTTATGTCCTTAAATCTTATCATGTGCAAAGTTTCAACTTTGCATAACTTTTCAAGATAGTTAATATAGAACTCTAAATCTTCTGGGATTTTATTTGCGATGAGTTTTTTTGTAAACACAGATTCTCCGTTTACCAAAAATGAAAAGCGAATTCCTTCAATAATTTTGGCAAAAGCTTTATAATATTCCAAAAGTACTCTTGGATTTTTAATAACTTCAACTATTTCAGATTCATAATTTATATTAGCTCCCTTAGCTCTTGGCATAAATGCAATAGACCCTTTTGCTACATCTGTTTCAAAGGACAATACAACTTTCTCTTCTATTATATCTTTATATACTTTTACATTAAAATCTATTACAGACATACCATCTTCAAAAATAATATCAATTTTACCTTCATACGAAGGAAGTTTCATAATGTATAAAAACTCCATGTCTGATAAATCTTGAAGTTTGAAATTATCTACATGCATGACAAAATCAGATAATTCAGTTTTAGGAATTCTGAAACTTTTTTCTGTGGTATTCCCTTCCATAAAACTTTTTAATTTACTAATAAAGTCTTTGTTATTTTTAGTTGTGAAATGTACTTTCTGTTTTAAGACACCATCAACTTTTTCTATTTTTTCAATAAAAAAATTCGAGGCTGTATTGGTGCCTACTGTTACATTATATCCTAGCTTTTTAGTAAATTTGTATGTACTATCAGTTGAAACTTTATTACTTTTTAGGTCTAAAAGTATATTCTCATTTATATGTTCGAAAATTAAAGGAAATAATTCTTCTCCAGTTCCCTCAATAAAATTTATACCGTAGCTACTTAGCTTATTCTTTTTAGGTTGTGTTAACGAAGGAGCAATAAAAAATACCTCTTTTTTATTGTCACCAAGTTGTTTTAAAATATCAGTAAAAATAAAATCGATATTGGCATCTTCTAAAGAGTAACCTATAAATAGGATACAGTTTGATGCCATTTTATCCTTTACCGCATTCCAAAAAATGGAATTTTGACTGTTAGGGTTAAAGAAATTCGTATAATCTATTTTTCTAATGATTATTGAATTACTGTCAGCTAAGTGTCCATGAATTTTATATATATGTGTTTTTTTAGGATCAGCTAAACTAATATGACTATTATTATATAAGACTTCACCATTTTCCTTGTAAGCACCTTCAAAAAGCCCGTCGTAATTTGTTGTTATAATTGTTTTAAAATGAGGAATTGATGAAATTATATCGTGGACAAAAGTAGACTCTGGTAGCTTTGTATAATTATCTTTCAATATTTTTATAACTTGATTATTGCTTTGATATAAGTGAA
This sequence comes from Chryseobacterium aurantiacum, assembly GCF_003020585.1. GTDB lineage: Bacteria > Bacteroidota > Bacteroidia > Flavobacteriales > Weeksellaceae > Chryseobacterium > Chryseobacterium aurantiacum. The sequence goes on along the minus strand of NZ_PXUE01000003.1, from coordinate 474,533 downwards.
AAATATCATCAGTCAAATCTGCTAATGAACGTGTTGGCTCAATATATTCTTTTGCACTAGCTGATAAACTATTGTAAAAAATACTTTGAAGTTGAGCTCCCATAGGATATCCAGCATATTTTGATAAACCTGCTCCAGCAAAAAGAATCACATCTTCTCTGCTAATTAATTCCAATAACCTCTCTAAATTTGGTGTTTTCTGCATTAGTAATTATTTTGCACTAAATATTATATTATTGATTATTTGATCTTACTATACTAACTTTTAACTATTTTATAAAAAGTTGCTTTACTTCCAATATTAAAAGCTTTCATAATTTCCTCAATTGGAACATTCTTACTTTCATAAGAGCTCTTTACTAAAGGTGCAATTTTTTTATATTTTTCGGTCATACCCTTTGGTCTTCCTCCGTTTTTACCTCTTGCCCTCGCAGACTTCAATCCAGCATTTGTTCTTTCAATCAAAACATTTCTTTCGTGTTCAGCTAAAACACAGAAAATCTGGAAAATTAATTTTCCACTTGCTGAACTTGTATCAATGTTTTCCGAAATAGATTTAAAATGTATTCCTTTTTCGTTCAGTTCCGTCACAAACTGAATTAGCCCAACTGTAGTCCTCCCGATCCTGTCTAATCTCCACACGGTTAAAGTATCCCCTTTTCGTACGAAATTTAATAAATCGTTAAGCTGCGGCTTTTCTGATTTAACACCACTAACCTTGTCAATAAAAATTTTTTCAATTCCTAAACTCTTTAAGGCATCAGTTTGTAAATCGAGATTCTGTTCAAACTTGCTTACTCTTGCATATCCAATTAACATAAGTTCACTTTACTCATTTATCTCAAATATACTGTAATTTGTTTTCGTGTACAACGAAAATGAACTAAAAACAGAACAAAATAGATGCGCTAACGAGATATTAATAGATGTACGGGAAACCGACCGTTTTACCAAACTACTTTTCTCGTGATATTTTTCTCCATTCCCAAGGGCTAATCGGTTTTACATCTATCCAAAGCCCTAATTTTTTATTTTCGGCTTCTTTTTGTATAGTCCCAAGGCTCTCATTTTTAGAAAAGTAAAAATACCACCAACCAAAACCATTTTTAATTATTTCTTCAGATAAGTATTTATCATTGTCATAATATATTTTAGCAATTGTTCTTCCATATCTATCAGTGTCAGTTGGGAAGTAAGTAATAAATTTTCCAAAGACTTCATTGCTTGTAAATTGTTTGGAGTTTTTTCCAAAAGGTTGTCCGCTTTCCGGACAATCAACTTCAGCCAATCGTAACGTTTTTTGTTGGTCTCCATCAAGTAGAACAACAATAGTATCTCCATCTTTTATTCCAATAACTTTTGCCTTGGTCTGCGAAAAAAGAAAAGTTGGAAAAGAAAGAATTATTAGAAAAACAATTCGATTTAATATCATCTTCTTTTGTATTTTTATTAAAAATACATAAATGTTACCAGAGTTTAAAAACTTTCATAGAAGAATAAAAATTCCAAAAGAGATTTCTGATCAGGTCGATAACAATAGTTATTGGGTAGTAACATGGCTAGGTCATAGCTATTGGAAAGAAGATAGAATTAAAAGAGAGGTAATTATTACAAATATAGATAATGTACATTACTATTTTAGTGGTAAAGAAAGACAATTCAAAATATTCGTTCTAGAAGAACAAACATTTACTATTCAATTGGGAACATATTTTAGATACAATGGAAAATTTTTTAAAAATCCCGAATACTTGAAAAATAGTAAAGCGATAGAAAAATTTGAAAATGTTGTTTTCAATCCGAAAACAGATTATCAAACTAATTGGGTGTATAAACATTTACAAAATACTTATATGCCTCCTTATTATAACGAAGATGACAAAATATATTCAGGCGCACCTTATTACAGTACTGTTCACAACGGAACAACGATTATTATACCGGGACATGTCATTTTATCTTACTTTTATTATTTGTCTACTCTTACAATTTATAACATTATTTACGGAGTTTATTTTGCTGGACTACAACCAATCTCAAGTTTTGACGAGAACGGAATACCTATTATTAAATACGATTCCGAATATTTAAGATATGATGAAGCTAAAAATATAGCAAAGTTTATGTTGATTAAAGAGGGGTTTAATTCTTTAGCTCATATTAAGGCTGATTTTTATGTTGCATTGGAAAAATGTAAACCGGATAATCGAAAGGCTTACTTAGCCTCTATAATTCCACATAGTGATGAAGTAAACTTAACATTGATTGGAAAAAAAATATCTGTAAATAAATTTTTAGCATTTTCTATCGAAGACTTTAGTTTGAAATCTGGGGAAGGCATTTTTAAATATGATAATTTTTTATTAAAAGATATTTCGGATAAATCATCATTAAATGAAGAGTCTGAAGATAAAAATCCAACAACAGGGCAAGTTGATAATTTTGACGAGAATGCTAACTCAACTACAAATCCGACCAATCATAGCCTGAATCCTCTGAATGTTTCAGTTAATGATTCTAGAAAAAGATTCTATCAATCACCCAATGTGAAAAAGCTTGAAAAGGAGAGCCAATTAGATCATTTTCAAATGACTCAAGTGCAAATTAACGAAATTACAGAGGTTTCAGAATTAATAAAAGAGCATAGTAGTAAAGATAAAGTTTCTAGAGTTAATTTTATCAGTCAAAATACGGTAGACTATATACAGGTTGTTTTTGATGCTATTAATATTTTAAAGAATGAGGGGGCTGAAACTGAATATTTAATGATTGAGCCTTCAGACTTTGAAAATGTGAGTTATCCTCCAGTTAAAATTAAACAAGTTGGAACACTCATTTTAGCATCTATTCTTATTAATGATTATAATTATTGTTTGATTTCAACAGTCGGCAACTATGGAAGAATGGGGCTTGTCAGACATACTGTTAAAGGACTAAGATTTTTGTCAAATAGAGATCCTATACTTGAAATATGTTTAACAAAGATGATAAATGACTATCAATTAAATTGGTCTGAAATAAAAACAGCACAGCAATTAACAAATATTTTTCAAGGTATGGGAGTTATTCTAGTTCATTCATTTAATCATAAAATTATCGAAAATGACCACAACAAAAGTGTTAGAAACCTTGTTGAGAGGCTTAAAGAACATCTATAGATTAAACTTTTGATATATCCAAAAAGGCAGTCTATTTTCGGGGTCGATATAACTTTTTGTGATTTGATAAAATTTTAGTTCTTCGTAGGTTGGATTGGATTGGAGAAATAGATTTACAACAGGCAAAATTTTTCTTCGATACTCTACCGACCAATAATGAATATGGGTTTTGGTTGGTTCTATTTCCAGTTCGTATATATCAAGAATATAATTTCTAAAATTATTTTTTTGACGTGAAGAGCCAAGTAATAATGAAAAATGAAGTAGAGCCTCAATATAATAAAATGAGTAATTAGAAAAGCTGTTAAATCCGTTTTTTATACTGCCATTAATTAATTTTTGATAGGTAATTTCGCTAGAGGTAGCTTTTATTAAATCGTCATCGGCTGAAATATTTTGTTTGCATTTGAAGCATTGGTTTAGATGTAAGTTCTCAACAGTAGATGTATTATTTGAAGTATAAATTTTGATGAAGTTTATTGGAGATTTGCAATGCGGACATTGATCTTTAAGCTGTACATAACATCTTAAACAAATAATTGAGGTGACCAACCTCCATTTAATTTTATAATAAAGTTGATGCTTTAAGCATGAAGGACAATATTGAATTCCTGTATTAATCCCAATTTTTCGATTTGAAACACCTAAAGGAAGCACGTTTGAAATGTAGCTCTTTTTTTCTTGAAAATCTTTAAATGCAAACATATTCAATTCGTTTAAAAATAGTCTTCTAACCTTATTTTTTGGAAATGAAGTATGGTTAATTATAAAATTCATTAGATGATTGTTCTCGAACAAGTCTAAATCTCTTCTTAGTGGCGGTGCTTTATCTTCAAGATAATTCTGCAAAAAGGTATGTGGTTTTAGTCCATATTCAACCGACATTCTACAAAGCCATGAAGTGAACAATTCATCATGCTTAGGCTTAAGTATTATGGGAAGAACATTCTTTTTCAGAGCTGGAATATAAACCATTAAGAAATGAATTTTTTCTTTCTATCTTCAGGAGAAATATAATCGATATTATTTAAAATCTCTTTTGTTATTTTTTCCTTACCACTTTTAATTGCTTCAATACTACTTAATTCAAGTATTTTGGCAATTTCTCCAATAAGTCCTTCACTCAGCGAAAGTATTTTATTTGACATGGAGGGTTCTATCAAAAGAGATTCTTCTTTTAGTGGAAGTAGGGCTTCGAAACTTACTAGTAGTCTTTTTAACTCAATATCATTATTCCATCGAGGTAAAATTCTTGGATCAAATCTATTGGCGAGTTGTTGGTCAGATTGAATAGCATTGAAAGCCAGCTTTGTTCCTGCGCAAACTAAAGAAATCTGCAAATCATTTGATAAATGCTTAATCACATTCAAAAATTTTCTTTGCTTAGATGGTGATCCTGCTAGAACGTGATGTATTTCATCAATTATTAGGACTTTAGTTTTAAGATTCAGTAATAGTTTCTTAACTCTTAAATATCTGCTATCAAGTTTTTCAGTAGTTCTATATGGAGCATAGAGAACATCTAAAATCGCATTATAAAACCGTCGTTCATCAGGTTCGGGAGGAGCTTGTACTAAAACAACAGGACTAATAACCCTTACATCTTCGTCAACGTAGGATAAATTTTTCTGTTTAAACTTATCGAGAATTGCTGTTTTGCCATTATTTGAATCTCCTACAAGTAAAAGGTTGGGCATCCGAACAGTTTTCGGATAGATCAACAGCTCTTCCAATTTATTCATAATTTTGGAAGCTTGGGTGTAGCCAATCCATTTGCTGTTTCTACAAGAATGAATCCTGTCTTCAATTGTAGCTGACTCTACAAATTCTTTTGTTTTATCTGTTAAATGTTTCATCGTCCAAGTCTTCAAAAGGTAAAATAATTTCAATACTTTCACTCTGAGAGTCAATAGCATTCTCATAAATTTCAGAAAACGAATTATTTATTAAATCAACATCTTTTTTAATATTTCTCCTTTTTATGGCAGTTTGTTTTACGTTTTTTTGTTCAAGATAATTTAATTCTCGGTAGGCTTCAAAAATTTTTTCTTCAGATACATAAACATTTGAATCCTTAATTTTTTTGATGATATCACGATACTCCCATATTGACATTGGAGGGTAAGAAGAATTACGATATGGAATATCGAAATAGGTATTTGTTTTGGGATCAAGAAAATAAACAACACTTATATCTCGAGGATCTCGTTTAAAAATGTATTTTTTACTTTCATTATTGTTAGTGGTGTGAATATATTGTCTTAAAACATCATCATAATAGTAAATGTGATCTATAACAATTCCATATTCTTGTACCGATCTTTCAAAGAAAGGCATGAAATCAAGTTTTGTTCTGCGATAATCATTTATTCTTGGAGAAATACCCCTTCCTATTACATTATTATTTCCTAAAATACCTTCTTTGTATTTTTCCAGAGGAGACATTCCCAATGAGCTATGTTTGCGTTGATGATAGATTTTAGTTATAAAAATTAATAACCATTTCTCAAACTCATCAAGAGTAAAGGAGGAGTTCTTTTCGGATTGATATTGTTTTCTTTCAGCTTCTGAAGAAAAAGTTGTACCAGGGAGATTATGTATTTCTTTTGCAAATGTTCCTAATATTCGCTCAATATGTCCTCCCCAATGTGGGGTAGCAACGGGTCTGAATTGCAGAGATATACCATAATTATGGCTTGCTTTTTTTAGCATGTTTCCGTGAAATTCCTTTGCATTATCAACATGTATTGTGTCCATGACCCCCCAGCAAGGCCAATCCGCATTAATACCATGTTTTTCTAGCCACAATTCTTTTGGTAAAATAGAGTTTGCAATACACATTCCTGTTCCTAACGCCCCTGGTGGCTCGAAAGATAAATAAACACCAACGACCATCCTGCTATATACATCTAAAGCAACAGTTATCCAAGGTCTTTTATATGGCTTACGGTCAAATCCATCAACTAAAATGATATCCACCCTTGTATGGTCAATTTGGACAACAGAAAGAGGATGGGTTGCATCGTTATAATTTCCCTTTAGTGGTTCAAACTTGTACCTTGCTTCTTTAACGCCTAATCTCTTTCTTATTTTTTCTTCGTCAGAGATTGATTTTACCCTTGACCGAATAGTATTAGGGTGTGGGGATATAATCCCCAACTTACTACACTCTAACTGAATTTCTCTGATTAGTTTGGTAATTGATTTACGTGACTGGTTAAGATAGACAGAATTGAGTTTATTATTAATAATTTCTTCTTGTACATTGGTTAATCTACTTTTTCCAGCTCCTCCAGTTTTCTTTTTTCCAGCTAAAGATGAGACTAACCCAGAATCATCAAAAAGTTTTAACCATCGGTAAATTGTAGGGATACTGACTTTGCTGTTAGTTGCAACTTCTTTAATTAAATCTAAATTTCCTCTGTTAGATAGAATCGGAACGATAATTTCGTAACGTTTTTTAGCTTTTCCCCATTCGGCATCAGTAAGTGTCTCTAGTACATCAGTTTTTATCGAAGTCTTTGCTTGTAATTCATGTACAGATACAGTATGAGGGATATTAGAATATACTTCTTCTATAGTAACGGTATTTATATCTACAATTTTGATAATAATACATTCTACCTCATTGTAGTAAACCTTTTCTCCTTTAGTGATATAAACTCTCTCCATAATTATTTCCAAATTAGCGTGTTCATAGAAAGTTTTTCTTCTTCATTAAAATTAATCAAATAATTACTAATTAAATACCAAACATGAAATAATAATTCTGCTTTACGCTGATCATCTTTTGAGCATTCATCCAAAAGATTACTAACCGTCATTTTTTCGAATCTTACCAATGTTTCTAAGATATACTCAATATCACCGAGGTTTGTTTTTACTAGAGGTCTTCTATAGTTACTAAGAAATTTAGAATTAAAAACTTCATCGGAATTTATATCTTCTTCAGTTATAACTCGAAAAGAGAGATTGTTTCCGGTACAAAATTCTTTTGCTGCTCGAAATTTCCCTTCCAAAGCTTCTTTTTTTTCTAATAAATCCTTTTGGTATTTTACTTCTATAAGTTCTTCAGATCCGCCAAAATACTTTACATAAAAATCCGGAGTGTAATGTCTTTTTAGACTTCCCTCAAAATACTCAATTGTAATTGGCTGTTCACAATACATCTCAACGTCTAATCGACGTTCTAAAATGTAAGTTAAATTTCTCTCTAGTTGGGATTCAAACTCAACAAAGTCATTATTTTTAATGCTTGTTATTTGTCCTGTGAGGCTTAACGAATTCCTCCCAATTTTTCTTGACTTTTTAAAACTGATTATCACCATCTTCTGTTATTTTTATAGCGCAGTTGACTCAGAATTACCTTTGATTATCATTTTCTTATGTGAAAATATAAATACTGTAAGCAAATTTTATCATCTACTTTGCTAATTTACAGGTCCCAAAGAAATTGAAGCATTCTGTGATTTGGATGAAACCTCTTTCGGTCTTATAAAACAGGCCATGGAAAAGCTGAACCTTTCTGCCAGAGCTTATGACAGAATCCTAAAGGTTGCCCGGACAATTGCCGATCTTGAAGAATCTGAGAACATACTTTCCCAGCATGTTTCCGAAGCAATACAATACAGAAGCTTAGACAGGGAGTTCTGGAATGCTTAATGAAAATTGAAGTTATCAATTCCTTAAAGCTAAAAAAGCCAGACAAATTTTTGTCTGGCTTTTTTACTTCTATTGCAAGTTTAATTCACGGTTACTTTAATTACATTCTGTACGGAAGGAACAGGATATTGAGTTCCAACCTTTGAAATAACCATCGTTTCACTTTGTGGAGTTCCTCCGAATAAAGCCTGATGGTTTCCAGCTCCTGGATATTGATCTACTCCGGTTCCGGAATCAAATAAAGCTGTTTTTGAACTAAGATCCCCCTTCGCAGTAGCATCAATACTTACCTCATTAGAATAAAACCAATCATTGGAGAAGCCAAACATGGTAACATAAGCAATTTTATCACCCGGATCTGCTGTGAAATTAGTCATGATCTTGCTTCCCGGTGAAACAGGGGCATTTCCGGCAACGTAAACTCCTTTAATGCCGGGGAAAGATTTTAAGCTGTTTTGAAGTTTACTTACATTTCCAAACTGTGCAATTTCTTTTAGCCCCATACCATTATCCATTTTTCCCAATTCATAAATTGGATTTTTCTCACCGCGATAAATTACGACCAAAGCAGGAGATAGGCCTGTCATAATCCCTGTATTCATGTTAAGCTTTATTTTCATCTTATCAATATTTCCCATTTGGGCTATATCTGTAATTTCAGGATTGGATAAAGAGTTGGGAGTAAAGAACGGAGTGCTATTCAGCAGTTGAGCGCCATTGTAATTGGAAACAGCCCAAACACCAGGAGAGAAAGGCGTTTCATTTGCAGTTCCACCAGAAGTATTGGTAATGGTTAAAGTAAACTCAGAAGACACCTCATTGTAGTCAAGGTTAAGTTTCATTAGCTGTGAAGCATTGATATTAGGAACCTGGGTGATGGGGTTGCTTTCGGCTTGTCCTGTTACATTATCTTTTGTTCCGTTATCCCATAGCAATACACTTGAAGAAACATCTCCGGTGATGGCTTTTCCATTGGTGTCAAACAACTTTATACCCGGTTGCTGAGATGCAAAGAACCAATCTTTGGAAAGTCCATACATGGTAGCAAACATCAAAGATTGAGCTTTTCCGGCACTGAATTTAATGGATACCGACTGGCCCGGCTTAATGACAGGAGCAGTTCCTGTTCCCTGAAAACTTCCGCTTTCTACAAAATCTTTAGGAGTAACAACATTTTCAAAGGTAATGGTTCTTTGAGCAGACGTGTCCATCATGTTATTGTCGGAATCGTTACAAGATGAAAGAGTAAATGCTGTCATAATTCCGGCTGCACATACTGTCATTTTAAAAAAGGTCTTTTTCATAAAATAATTTTTTATAGTTGAAAGTATAGTCGGACACTATTAATAATCCTGACAAAAAAAAGTGTAAATACTTTTTAAGTAAATGATAATCAGGTTGTTTTTGGATTTTTAATTTTATAAATAATACGTCGAGTTTTGTCGCTCTGGATAAAGATTTTTGCCTCAGAGTAAAGAAAAATTAATAATCAAAAGAAAAGCAAATGAATAATTTCATGATATTGGCTAAAGAGTTTGTAGCGAATGAAAGTGTAGTGGTAGATCTTAAATCAACCGGAGTAGCAACCGGGCTGGATTCATTGGTTTTTCAAAATCAAAGTGGGGAATCAGCACAATTTCTATGGCAATACCATAACATGGAAAAGACAGGTTATTTTAAGGAAATAAATAATGATCTTGGAGTAAAGGTGGCCCATTATGATGGCTTTTTGACCGTTACGAATGGAGGAGGAAGACAGTACCTGAAAGCAGAGTTAAAAGTATAGTGTATAAGGAGAGTTTTTCTAAATTCCCTTTTTCCCATCCAAAATCATCTGAATCATTTTAATTTTTCTATTTTCTCTTGTTTCCGGTTTTTTAGCTTCTTCAATCCAGCGGATATATTCTTTTTTGTGGGTATAGCTCATTTTATCGAAGAGTTCTTTTGCCTTGGGATTTTCAGTAAGAATTAGAGCAATATCATGGGCAATTTCAACCACACGCTCTTCTTTATCTTCAATAAGGGAAACGGAAACCTCATCTCCAAAGGTTTTTCCGAGTTGCTTCCTGATTTCCTGCGTAAGTCCCAAAATGTGACAGTCAGATTTCATTTTGGCCAAGCTACCACGGTATTCAACCCTATTATCAAATGTAGCTTTAATTTTTACCTGTCCCTTGGTATGAAACAGTTCTTCCGTAGAGAAGGGAAATTCTACAAAGGCAACATTCATTTCCCCGTTTTGTTTGATGATAGCAGTGAATTTTACAGGTGAATTCATGATCAATATTTTGCTGTAAAAATAAAAAAACCGTGAAAGTAAATTTCACGGTTTCAAAAATATATCAATGGAGATTATTTTTTCTTTGTTTTCTTCGGTGTTGCTGTAGTACCTGAGTTTTTAGTTTTTGTATCAGCCGGAGTATTTTCATCTCTTACAAGCTTTAATTCATCAACTAATCTTCTAGCACCTGCATATTTATCAATTGTCCAAAGAACAAAACGAACATCCACGTTGATTGTTTTCTGCCATTCAGGCTCGAATACGATATCTCCGCTTAATGCTTCGCTGTTTCCGTCAAATGCAATACCAATAAGGTTTCCATCACCGTCAATTACCGGAGAACCAGAGTTACCACCTGTAATATCGTTGTTAGAAAGGAAGTTTACAGGCATATAACCTTTAGCATCCGCATACTGTCCGAAATCTTTAAGGTTGTAAAGATCAATCACTCTTTGAGGAAGATCAAATTCTTCGTCACCTTTCTTGTATTTTCCAACAAGACCAGACATATCAGTATAGTAATTATCAGTAACTCCGAAGTAGTTTCTGTCAGTTCTGATAGGAAGTTTATCTACAGTACCATAAGTTAATCTCATAGTAGAGTTAGCATCCGGATAGAATTTCTTCTCAGGCATCGCTTTCACTAGACCTGCTAAGAATAGACGACTGTTTTTTGCAAAATTATCATCTACTTTAACGAATCTGTCATTGCTCATTTTTTGATCTGCAGCAATACCGTTAGAAGCTCTCCAAAGTGGATCGTTATCAAGTTTTAATGCATCAGGATTCAATAAGAAGTCAGTTGCAGAAGTCTTATTAGCAAAAATAGAAGAGTAAGCAAGGTTAGAAACTGTTTTTGCATCTAATCCTAAGATAGTAGCAGAAGCAACGTCTTTGTTTACTCTTGCCTGATAAAGGCTAGTCATTGCAGCAAGCATTTCTCCTTCTAAAGATGGGCTGAAGTTTTCGTAAGCAGCTTTAATAGCAGCTTCTGTTTTTGCTTTCATTGCCAATCTTCCCTGCATGTCCTGAGCAGCATAAGCCTTAAGTACAGAACCTACATTGAGAGCTAGAGAGGTATATTTTGCATTTCTTGAGAACTGAGCAGCATAGTTTCTTTCAACATTTCTGTCAGAAGTTTGCTTGTAGTATGCTCCAATTTCTTCTAAAACACCATCATACATAGTGTTCCCAGGCATTGCAGCCCATGCTTTGAAGGTTTCCTCTATTTTTTTCTTATCAGTAATTGTTCCGTTTTTCTCTACGGCATCAATTGTTCCCTGTCTGTTTTTCCAGTAGTTGGCTACAGAAGCATACTGAGAAGCATAGTTAAGTTGAGTTGCCTTATCCTTATCCATGTATTTCTTCATAACATCCATAGCTGTCTTAGAAGCCTCAACCCAAGCCGGGTAGTCTTTACCTACCATTTGCTGAATTCCGTAAGAAGTCAGGTAACGGTTTGTTCTTCCAGGATATCCTAAGATCATTGAGAAATCACCAGGCTTAATTCCTTTAAGGGAAACCGGCAAGAAGTGCTTAGGCTTCAAAGGAGTATTGCTAGGAGAATATTCAGCAGGGTTTCCTGCAGCATCAGCATATACTCTGAACACTGTAAAATCTGCTGTATGTCTTGGCCACTCCCAGTTATCGGTATCACCACCGAATTTTCCTAAAGAGGAAGGAGGTGCACCTACCAATCTGATATCTTTGTAGTCTTGGTATACGAAATAATAAAACTCGTTTCCGTTAAAGAAATCTTTTACAACTACAGTATATTTTCCGTTCTCAGAGTTTTCTGTTTGGATAGCCTTAGTTTCAGCATCAATAACAGCTTTTCTCTCTGCTCCCGTCATATTGTTGTTTAGCTTGGAAGAGATTCTTTGAGTAGCATCATCCATTCTCACTAAAAATCTTACATAAAGATCCTTTGCGTTGAATTCGTCTTTCTGTTTCGTTGCCCAGAAACCATTTTTTAAATAGTCTTTCTCTGGAGTAGAAGCAGCAGCAACTGCACCATAACCGCAGTGGTGGTTCGTGAATAAAAGTCCTTTATCAGAAACAATTTCACCTGTACAGAAACCACCGAAGCTTACGATAGCATCCTTTAAGCTGGAATTATTTACTGAATAAATTTCCTCAGGCGTTAGGTGTAGACCCTCTTTTTGCATATCAACACCGTTAAGTCTTTTGATGAGCATTAGCAGCCACATCCCCTCATCCGCCCTCATTTGAGCAAAGCCCAATAAGAAAGTGAATAGTAGAAATAGTCTTTTCATTTTATAAAAAAATTTTTGTGTCGCTAATTTACTAATTTTTACGAGATTCTGTCCCAGATTGGTATGAAAATGGGATGATAATCTGCATGAAAAAGATACTATTATCCCTTTTTGCAGTTTTATTTTTAGGACTTGCTCTAAATTGTTCCGCCGTACCAGATAAAAATCCGTCCCTTCAACGACAATGGATGTTGATTTCTTTTAACGGATTTTCTAAAGACCAGTTGATGGCCAATAAAGCTGAAGTTAATTTAACAGGCAAGATGGAAAAAGGTAAAATTCAGGGAAGTGCCTTTATGGGATGTAACCGGATGTCATTTACTTCCGAATTTAAAAAAGAAGGAAAAGTGAAAATTTCTCAAGGAGTAAGTACGATGATGGCCTGCCAGGATATGAATCTGGAAACTTCTTTTCAGAAGAAATTTGAAACCATGACAAAATATACAGTTGAAGGACATTTTCTTACTCTGTCTGATGATCATGGAAACTCCATGAAGTTTGTTGCTGCAGACTGGGACTAACCTTCCGGTATTGAAATATAAAAGTCCGCTGTGTAGCGGACTTCTTTTTGGTTTGAAAAATCTGGTTGGGTTATCAGTTTTTTGGGCTATTAGTTTTTGAGTGTCATTAGTTTTTGGGAATAGTTTTTTTTATTTCCTCAAGGGTTGCCGTGTTGGGTAACCCGATCATTGTATTATTTGTGTTCCTAGAATTTTTTATACTATGATTTGCCTGTCTGTTGGGAATTGTTCTTTTTATGTCTTCAAGACTAGCTGTACTGGGAAGTAACTGCCCAGAATTATTATCAGCTGGAGCCTTGGATTTTGAAGCTTGTTGTTTTACTTCCAGCCCGTGATCAGAAACAAGTCCTGTCTGAGTGTTTTTTTTCTCTGCATTTTCCTGAGTGTCTTTCAGAATTTTTGCTTCATGCTCCTTAATCTGTTTTACGGCCAATGTCTGGTCTTCTGCCGGAGCTGCCTTTTTGCTTTCCTGGGCATAAGCAATAGTGCTTAAAAACAATAACGGGATGATATATGCTATTTTCATGATAGTTTATTTTATGTTGACTAATACTTGAATTTTTCCAATCTCTTTTTGGTCATAATCCTGAAGTGCCTTTCCGATAACCTGTCCTATTCTTACCTTATTGAGATCAGCTTTCATAGCAATCCCGGTTTTGGATGAAGTTACCAAAAGATCTCCTCGTTTTATTTTACCGTTTTCCAGACATACTTTGGTTGGAATAACTCCAATCACTCCCATAGGAACTTTATCCGAAAGATCAGCATCAATATGTTCCTCTGTAAGAAGAACCCCGGGCTTGGTAGCATATACTCCTGCAACTAAATTTGAATAAGGTTTTGAAGATTTTTCAACCGTTCTGTCAGAGCTTGTTGAGATCACAAGGATATCCCCGGATTCATATTCAGAAACAGATCCCTCTACATCAAATGCTTCAGCAACGTCTGCACCACTGTTTTGAGTTCCTCCGTTGAAGAAGCCTCTTCCTGTATTATCTATACGGGCAACATTTACAGTTCCTGGGTTTCCGGATTTGAATAGAGCGAGAGATCCAGCACTATGAGTTTCTACGGTAAGAGCAGGGTTGGTATTGGCTGTGTTGAAATTGATAAATCTTGCTGCACGTCCGTTACCAAAGTTGGGTACCCACGCGAAGATGGCACTTCCCGTTCCGTCTGCAGTGGTTTCAACACCATCCCCTCCATTTGAAGCATTAGCAGTGATCCCGTTTCCGTTACCATCTGCAATGGCAATAAGGGCAGGTCCATTTCCAGAAGGGTTGCTGGCGTGAAATAATCCACCATATCCACCTGTTCCTGATGATACCCCATAAATACCCGCTGTTCCGAAATTAGCAAATATTGAATTCACCTCGCCTTTCACCGCAGCTGAGGTTCCCTGTGTTTTATCTACTTTAAAATTTCCTGCAATACCATTTCCTACAGTTGTTACGGTTATTACATCACTTGTATTGTTTTCATTAAAAATATTAAATCTTCCTGCACGTCCGGTTGAAAAGGATGGGACCCATGCATAAAGGGCATTTCCGGCACCATCAATATTGGTTTCTACACCATTTCCATCTTTACCAGCGTTGGCTGTTATTGCATTTCCATTTCCGTCTGTTAGGGCTATTAATGAAGCTCCGTTTCCAGAGGGGTTTGATGCATAGAATAATCCTGCTCGGCCTCCTGTTCCTGATGATACCCCGAAAATACCAGCAGCACCAAAGTTTCCGAAAATAGTATTTACTTCTCCTCTTACTGCCGCTCCAACACTGTTGGTATTGTCAACAAGAAAAGAGGCTGCATTCCCTTGAGTATTGTCAGGAATATTCCCGTTACCATTGGTTTCTACCTCCAAAATATTTCCTGAAGTATTGGTTTGATTAACGTTTTCAAATCTTCCTGCACGCCCTGTACTGTTGTTTATTCCAACCTGTCCATAAACACCGATACCTGTTCCGGATGTATTGGTTGCAATAAATCCTCTCACTCCATATCCACCACCATCATTACGTCCCACTACAGCTCCGGCAATATCACTGGTTGTTAATCCCACTACAGCTTCTCCATTTCCTGTGTTGCTGCCAAGAACCCCCGCAGATGATTGGGCAGAGGCAGTCCCACGAAGAGCAATACCGGCACCCGTTGAACTTGCCACCCCATGTCCGGTTCCGGAAGTGGTAACATTTACAACAACTCCGTTTCCTACAGTAGAGGCATTGAGAACATTGTTGGCGTTCGCATTATTGAAAATAGACATACTGGCTGGAATTCCATTGTTACTGGTTGCTGTAAGACCGGTACCTGTGTTACTGTTGGCATAAACTCCGGTTCCGTTAGCACTGGAATTTCCATATACTCCTAAACCGTTGGGAGTTACGCCGTACACTCCCCATCCGCTTCCGTTCTGGCTTCCCCAGACCCCTACGCCAAGTCCGCCGGTTCCGTTATTGATCCCACGTACCCCAGAAGAAAAACCTCCAGGAGCCGTGCTGGTAACAACACCTCTTACGGCTGCAATGCTTGACGTTGCTGAATTGTTATTCCCCTCTACAGAGGTTCCATCACCATCATTAGTCAATGAAAACAAAGTAGAGGCATTATTTACTGTATTGGCATAAGGAATTGTAAAAGTTCCGCCGCTGCTTCCTGCAGATTTTGCATACATGGCGTATGGTACACTCAACAGCTGAGAGGTTCCTGTTATGGTGTAAGTAGTTCCTCCTGACGGGTCTGTTTCTGTTTTTAAATAATAGTTTCCTGAAGGCCAGTCGATGGTAGAAAATGTTCCAGAAAGAACTGTTCCTGTTCCTATTTCCAAAGTAACAAGTCCGTTAACATTGGTGTTTCCTGTAAGTCTTTCAGAATAAACAGATGGGCCTGCAGCCGATCCCTGTAATATACTTAATCTTATCGCAATAGCCTGATTGCTTAATATCTGTCCGGAACCATTTCTTACGACAGCCTGATAGCTCATTTTTTCTGGAGCCTGCGAAAGTCCCATAAAGAGACCAGACAGGATTCCAAACAATAATAATATTTTTTTCATGGTGGTTATTTTTTGATGATTTTAAATGTTTTGAGGTTTTCTCCATGCTGAGTAATCCTAATGATATATAGGGCAGACGGTAGAGAAGAGAAGTTGAGCTCAGATTTTGACTGTACAATTACATCCTTTTTAATGAGCTTACCTTGAGCATCAAATAGATGATATTCTGCATCTTTATAGTTACCTGAAGTAAAATCCAGATACAAAAAGTCTTTGAAGGGATTAGGATAAATTAAGATACCCTCCGAATTTGATGAAGTTTCACGGGTGGTAAGTGCAATGATTTCGTAAGGCTGCTGTACGCCTTCCAGAATTTGGTCTCCGGCTCCTTTATAAAGGTAGGCAGTCTGGCCTATACTGTAGGAAACCGAACCATTTCCGCCTGATGCATCTATTCCGGTTGCTAAAACTGCTGACTGAGCATGCAGGAATGAGAGGGAAAATAGAGGGAGCACGAGGCAATAAATAAATGTTTTTTTCATGGATAACAGTTTTTAGATTACTAATGGAAAGTTATTTTCTATGGGGGAATTTGGGAAGACTAAATTACTCCCTATCATAATCGAATAATAGAAAAATAGACCAACGACAGAAATAATCGACCAATGGCGATTTGTGAATTATTTTTAAAATTCAGTTGGTTGTTAAGGCTTAAAAAAAGAGAGGTTGTCCTTATAGGTTCTGCCGATAGGAAGCTTGATATGGTGTATCAATTCTATTTCATGACAGTTTTTCCCGCGGATGAGGTGGCGAGGTACGGCGTAGCTTCTGTGTATTCTCACAAAGGAGTCAAAAAAATTTTTATGGAGAAGATTCCCCAAAGAGTCCAGAATACAATGCTTCTTTTCAAGCGTAATGATTCGGGTATAATCCTTTAATGCTTCCAGATAAAGAATGTCTGTTTTTCTGACCTGAAAAATATTTCCGCTTTCCTTGAGATTAATGAAGTCCTGTCCCAAGATGGCGTCATAACATTCACATTTTTCTTTAACTTTAAAAAAGTCAAAAAGCTTTTGCATGGAGTAGTGAAACCGTTCCGTGGTTAAGGGCTTCGTAATAAAGTCAAGGGTATTCATCTCAAAAACACTGGCGGCAAGTGCCGGATGAGAGCTTACGAAGATACATGCGGGGATTTTATGAGCTAATTTCCTAAGTTCAAGACCGCTCATTCCCTTTAAATTCGTCTCTGTGATGAGAAGATCAATGGGAAGTTCAAGATAAGGAATTGCTTTTTCAGCCGAATCGAAAGATGCGACAATTTCTATGTTCTCGTACTGTTTGATATAGCGCTGAAGAACCAGTCTGTCCAGTTCATCATCATCAATAATCATACATCTAATATGGGTAATCATGATCTTCTGGATATTAATTTTTTAATTCAAATGTTTAAAAATCAGAAAATTGTTATATAAAGTTATTGATTTTTTAAACAATAATAAAGCGATAACCTTAAATTTATATTAAAAAATGTTATTAAATAAAATTTGATTTTGTTTTTTTTCTGAAAAATATTATCTTGTAAAAATCATAAACATAGACAGAACTTAATGTTAGAAAAGAAAGAACATAATTATGAGAAAGCAGTCTTGGTGGGGATTATTACTCAAAATCAAGACGAAGAAAAACTGGTGGAGTACATGGATGAACTGGAGTTTTTAGCTTTCACTGCTGGAGCAACTGTAGAAAAGCGCTTCACTCAAAAATTAACACAGCCTGATTCCAAAACCTTTATCGGGAGTGGAAAAGCACTCGAAATAAAAGAATATGTAAAAGAAAACGAAATCGGAACAGTAATTTTTGACGATGAACTTTCTCCTTCACAGCTTAAAAACCTGGAAAGAGAAATGGAGGTTAAAATTTTGGACCGTACCAATCTTATTCTTGACATTTTTGCACAGCGAGCACAAACTTCCTATGCGAGAACTCAGGTAGAATTGGCCCAATATCAATATCTTTTGCCTCGTTTGACAAGAATGTGGACTCACTTGGAGCGTCAAAAAGGAGGAATCGGGATGAGAGGTCCCGGTGAAACGGAAATTGAGACTGACCGTCGTATTATTCGTGACAGAATCACTTTGCTGAAAGATAAATTAAAGACCATCGATAAGCAAATGGCTACTCAGCGTAACAACCGCGGAAAAGTCGTTCGTGCAGCTTTGGTAGGATATACCAATGTTGGAAAGTCTACCTTGATGAATTCTCTTTCAAAATCTGAGGTGTTTGCGGAAAACAAATTATTTGCAACACTGGATACTACTGTACGAAAAGTGGTGATCGGAAACTTGCCGTTCCTGCTTACCGATACTGTAGGGTTTATCAGAAAACTTCCTACTCAATTGGTAGAATCTTTTAAATCTACATTGGATGAGGTTCGTGAAGCAGATCTTCTGATTCATGTGGTAGATATTTCCCATGAAAGTTTTGAAGACCATATTGCTTCTGTTAATCAGATTTTAATGGATATCAATGCTCATCAGAAACCAATGATCATGGTGTTCAATAAGATTGACGATTTCAGCTATGAGAAGAAAGATGAAGATGATTTGACCCCTAGTTCAAAGAAGAATATTTCTCTTGAAGAATGGAAAAAAACATGGATGGCGAAATCCAAGTATCCTACTGTTTTCATCTCTGCACTTACAAAGGAGAATTTTCCGGAAATGAAAAAAATGATCTATGATGAGGTGATGAAGATTCATATTTCAAGATTTCCTTACAACGATTTCCTTTTCGAGTATTTTGAGGACGAAGAGGAAGAAAACAACAATTAATGAAATATTACTTTTTCCTTTTATTCATGATGTTTTCGGTTTTTGGGTTCAGCCAGAAATCAAAAGTGGATTTTAAAGCCATCGAGAAAAGTTTCAAAAACTCTGATTCTCCGTATAAATATGAGAAGCTTATTTTTAAGTACAAAGGATATCCAAAGTCTCTGGACAGTATAGAGTCTCAATATCTTTATTACGGAAGAAATTTCAGGACAGATAAAGTAACTACTTCAGACGAGGCTTTCACAAGTCTGACAGAAGCTTTTAAGCAAAATAATTTCGAAGAATGCATCAAGCAGGGGAAGATCTTGTATGATAAAGATCCTACCAATCTGGATATCCTGCTGATTCTTCTCCGGGCATATGATTCTGTAAAGGATGGAAATAATTTTATGCATCATCTGAACCAGTTTCGCTCACTTGCAGACGGAATGAAGAGTTCGGGAGACGGGAAATCTGAAAAAACAGCCTATTTGGTTAATTCTGTAGGAGATGAGTATATCTTGCTGAATATTCTAAATATAGGAAAGGATTATACAAGAGGATCAAAGCCATCCAAAGACGGGATGTTTGATGTTTGGGAAAAGGAGGGGCAGAAAATCTATATTAAGGTCCTTTATTTAGATATTTAGAACTATAAATTAATTAAAAAAACACTTAGTGGAATTATATTATTCATTTTCAGCATTAATCGTATTAGCATCTATATTTGCCTATCTTAATTACAGATTCTTAAAACTTCCCAGTACTATCGGAATTATGGTGATTGCCATTGTGGTTTCTATTTTCCTGGTTATGTTCGGAGAAGCGGTACTTCCAAGAACATTCGGACACCTTAATAATCTGATGGAAAGTATTGATTTCACAGAAATTCTGATGGGAGCCATGTTGAACTTCCTTCTCTTTGCCGGAGGAATTCATATTAATATTAATGATCTTAAAGAACAGTTCAGGCCTGTACTGATATTTTCCACAGTGGGAGTTGTGATTTCCACTTTTGTGGTCGGTTTCGGTATGTTTTATCTGTTGCCTTATTTAGGGGTTAATCTTCCTTTTATCTACTGTTTGGTATTTGGAGCCTTGATTTCGCCTACGGATCCTGTAGCGGTATTAAGTGTACTGAAGCAGGCTAAGGTTTCCAAGTCTCTGGAAACAAAAGTTGCGGGAGAATCACTTTTCAATGATGGTATGGCGGTTGTGGTCTTTACGGTTGTTCTTCAGTTGGCCATAGGAAAAGAAGTAGATCTGGGGGTTGAAAGTATTGGTTTACTTTTACTTAAAGAAGCAGGAGGAGGTATTTTATTAGGAGTTTTACTTGGCTGGGTTACTTCAAGGCTTATGCGTGAAGTGGATGATTATATTATTTCCGTGCTAGTGACGCTTTCTGTGGTAATGGGTGGTTATCTTATTGCAAGACAGATGCATATTTCAGGACCATTAACGATGGTGGCGGCAGGATTATTCATGGGGAATTTCAATAGAAGTTTCAAAATGAAGTCCGTGACCCAAGATTATCTGATTAAATTCTGGGAACTGATTGACGAAATCCTGAATGCCGTATTATTCCTGTTTATAGGGTTTGAACTTTTGATGATTAAAGACCTGAAACACTTTATGATTCCTGGAGTTTTAGCCATTGCTGTCGTTTTGTTTGCAAGATTTATTTCAATCTGGGGACCTACGAAGTTCACATCCTTAAGAAAAAGCTTTAGCCCACAAACTGTAAAAGTATTGGTTTGGGGAGGAATTCGTGGAGGTGTTTCTATTGCACTGGCCATGTCTATTCCTAAGAGTGAATACAGTGAAATTATCCTAAGTATTACCTATTGTGTAGTTGTGTTTTCCATCATTGTTCAGGGGCTTACCATTGCTAAGGTGGCTAATCCAAATCAAATAGCCAAGGAAGAGGAGGAGCAGGAAAGCATTGCGCTGGAAGAGAAAGTATAATGTTGATAGTAAAAAATTAACAATAATTCAAAATGAGCAGCATTGTTAAAGATATAAAAGAAGCATTAGCCGTTTTATCCATTCCTGAAAAAGCAGAATTCTTTCCAAGGTTTTTCAAAACAGGGAAAGGGGAATATGGTGAGGGAGACTTGTTTCTGGGAGTGAAAGTTCCAGATCAGAGATCCGTAGCCAGGGAGTACTACTCAAAACTCAATTTAGAAGAACTGAGTGAGCTGCTTTCATCAAAATATCATGAACATCGGCTGACGGCTCTTTTTATGCTGATCTTGAAGTTTGAGAAAACAAAAGACAATGCAATAAAGGATGAAATTGTAGCATTTTATCTTAATCACCTTAAATATGTTAACAATTGGGATTTAGTAGATTCCAGCTGCTATAAAATTTTAGGCAGATATGCTTATGAAAATAAGAAAGAGGGCCTTTTGAGGGACCTTTCGGAGGCAGAGGAGATGTGGCATAAGCGAATTGCTGTTGTAGGAACAATGCATTACGTGAAAAAGGGATCTTATGACCTTACGAAGGAATTTGTAACCAGAAACCTAAAGCATTCCCACGATCTGATGCATAAGGCAAACGGATGGCTGCTTCGGGAAATGGGTAACAAAAACGAAAAAGAATTAATCAGCTATCTGGATACCTATTATAAAGAAATGCCAAGAACCTGCCTGCGGTATGCCATAGAAAAACTGGATGAAGAGGTAAGACAGGATTATTTAAAAGGGCGTATTTAAAAAAATAAAAGCATAATAGCATCGTTTTCGCTTCTTGAAAAACTACCTGAAAACAGCTATTTATATCCAAAAAATCAAAGATTGTAAGAGTTTAAGGCCGAAATTGAGTAATTTTGTCGCTTTAAGCCCAATCATGAAAAATATTCTTAAGTTTTGTCTTCTGTTTTTACCTTTTCTTTTGCTGACAAGCTGTTTTGATATTCTGGACAAGATTAATCTAAAAGCTGACGGAACAGGAGAATATACTGTTATTCTTAATGCAAGTAAAAGCAAAACAAGACTCGCTTCAATTTCTAAAATGGAAACCATTAATGGAAAAAAGGTTCCCAAAAAGTCAGAAATTGAAAATAAAATCAATGAAGCAGCTAAAATTTTCAAAGGAACACCAGGCATCAGTAATGTTAAAACCTCTATGGATTTTGATAATTACATCATCAAACTGAGCTGTAATTTTAAGAAAGTTGAAAATGTCAATGCCGGACTAGAAAAGCTAAAAGCCCAAAGTATACTGGGTAAAATGATTCCTACACAGATCTACAGTCAGGATCTTCAAAAAAAGGTATTGACAAGAAACAAAGTAAATACATTCAAGGCGGATTATGACAAGATGAGTAAAGCTGACAAAGAGGTTTTTAATGGCGCCACATACACTTCTGTAATGCAGTTTGAAAGCATTGTAAAATCCCAGACCAACAGCGGCTATCTGCTTTCTCCCAATAAAAAAGCCGTAAAAATGGATGCTGACATCCTAGAGGTAATTCTTCAGAAAAAACAATTACAAAATACCATTCTTTTCCAATAAATTTCTAACATTCAACCATGAAATATATATTCTTAAAAACACAAAAAATTATTTTATTACTCTTTGGCTTTACCATCGCTTTAGCTCAAAATAGTATGAAAGTACCCAATGATGCTATATTTTATATGGAAGTCAATGGGAAACAACTTAATAACAAAATCAATTGGAATAAACTGAACCCTTTGCTGCATGAGTTAAGTAAAAAGAGCAAAGAAAAACTTTCATGGACGGACTATTCCAAAACGGGAATTAAATATGATGCCGTTCAGTATCATTATGCCATCATTAATGATTCCATAAAGACCTACCACACTCATTTTATCATCGATAATAAAGATAAGTTTCAGGAATTCATTGATTCCGTCAAGAAAAAAGGACAGGAAACATCCAAAAGAAATAGTTATTCCTACGTTGATGTAGATGATGATGTTTTTGTTGCATGGAATGGAACACGTGCAGTCCTTAGTATGATAAGCTATAATAAGCCCTATAAAGACCTTTGGAAAGATGAGGCAGTAGTGGTTGCAGACAGTACAGCTGTAGAGGTTGATAGTGTAGCTATTGATGAAGCTTACAGCGAAGAAGTGGCAAAACCTTTTGATTATAAAGATGAAATAAAGAGCCTGAAAGAAGATATTCTATATCTGAAAGAAAGCATCAAAGATAACAATAAGGAGATCGCAAGAATTCAGAAAGATATTAAATACCTGCAAAAACATCACCAATATCCCAAAGAAAAAGAAGAGGCATTAACACCTGAACAAGAAGGAGAGGAAAGCTATGGTTCGGAGTATGATGATGCTGAATCAGAGAAAGCTTTTCAAAAAGAGCAGGATTCAATTCGCAGAGAGAACTTTAAGGTTGTAAAAAAATATGCTGAAGATCATTTTGACGGATATTTCAGTTCCAATCTGGAACTGGAAGCTTCTAAAGAGATGTTGACTTTCAGAGATGCAAATTCAGATGTTTTCGTTTATACAGATTATGGAAGAATCTTCAATGACGGAATTTACGGTAAAATGATGGATCGCTACGATTTCGGACAGGTATTCCAAAATATGTACAACTCAAATTCTGCCTATAACCTGTATTTTGACAAAGACAAAGTAAAACTGATCAATAATTATCAGCACAAGAATGCTGAGATTCAGAAAAACATTGCATCTATTTATAAAGGAAAGAAAAATAAAAAGCTTCTGCAACTCATCAATGAAAAAAGCGTGGGTTACTACGCCGTTAATGTAAGTGGAGGGAAGTGTTTTGATTT
This sequence comes from Chryseobacterium aurantiacum, assembly GCF_003020585.1. Lineage (GTDB taxonomy): Bacteria > Bacteroidota > Bacteroidia > Flavobacteriales > Weeksellaceae > Chryseobacterium > Chryseobacterium aurantiacum. Next base: position 451,044 of record NZ_PXUE01000003.1, on the reverse strand, counting down.
GATGTACAGCCTTCTTCAGGAAACAGGAGACGACAGTAAGTACAAAAAGGAGATGGAACTGATCATGGAGACCATGAAAATTATTTTGGATGAAGAAGCTATTGCTAAAATTGCACCAGGAAACGGAATCTTCGTCTTAAATGAACTAAAGTCTAAAAAAGTAGAATATACGGATTACGAATACGATGAAGATTATAATGAAAAAGAAGTAAAGAAAACCAAAGATGTAGCGGTTCCTAACTTTACTTTTGCTTTCGCAACGGAGAATGAGGGCTACTGGAAACGTATTTTTAATCTATTAATAACTAATAAAAAGCTGGCTAAGAAATTTACAAAAACAGGAGAGTTTTATTCTTTTAAAGAAAATGAAAAGGCAGCAGGATACGTTGATCAATTGTTCTTTACAATAAAAGACGGCATTGTATATGCGACGAGTTCTACAGAAAACATTCTTCCTGCAACTCAATCTGATGTTTCTAAAAAATGGGCAAAGGACTCTTCAAAATATCCTTTATCCGGAAGACTGGATCTGCAGAAACTTTTAATTGGCTTAGATAAAGAGTTCAAAAGCCCTTCGGAAAGAAAAACATTGGATCTTTTCAGAAAAAATGTAGGTGAACTGTATTATAAAACGGAAGTGAAGGGAGAGAGCATACAAACAGAAATGAATTACAATATTAAAAATTCTTCTGAAAACAGTCTGATGTATTTCTTTGACCTGTTTAATGAGTTTTTCAAAATAAAAGATTCGGAAAAAAAATTACCGGTATTGTAAATGAATAAGAAGAAAGTTTTTGCCTCGTTAATTCTGTTACTCGCTATAGCAGCTTATTTTGTGCTTTTTTATAAGGATAAGAAGCTTAAATTCATCCCTGAAAATGCTGATGCGGTTGTTTTAATAGACGTGAAGAATCTGACGAGGCAATATATTTTCAGCCTGATTACCCATCCTTCACAATGGGGAGGTAAAACAAAAGGAAAAAGTTCGGCTTCTCTGAGAGAGTCGGGGATTATAATTCCGGATTTTTTACAAATGTTCCATCTTAAAGGAACAGGTTTTTCAGATTGGTACAGTGTTATAGAACTTCAAGATCCGAAGAAATTTATTGAATTTTTAAAGCAGCAAAAGTTTGCAGATAAAGGCAAGAATGTTTTTCAAAAGGATCATGTTTTTCTTAGCATAGAAGGTGAAAAATGCATTGTAGGAACCTCCGATTCGGGCTTTGGAGTCATCAGCAAACATATTTTTCAGACTTCACCCAAAAACATTTTAAGCGCAGATCAGTTTATTCAGAATACGGTGGGGAGTATTTCTTTTCTTTCGGGGCCGAAAATCCGGAATTTTTCTATTGAGCTAAAAGATGATGAAATTGAAATACAAAACAGCCCCAATCCGGAAATGGTAAATGCCATTGTCTCTACATTACAACACAGAAACCACTTTTTAGAAGCAGAATTAAATGCCGATAACATAAAAAACGTGACCCGTTTTTTTAATATAAATAAAGGTGACTCAATATCCATCAACCATTTTAAAGCGACTGCGGATCTTGAACAGGTAAATGATACCATCATCACTTATGGCTATGATGATAACTTTAACGAAGTTGAAGAAAAAACGTATCAGAAGATTGTACAGCCAAACTACATTATTGATTTTCAAAGTAAGGTTCCTGAAAAAACATGGGACTATTTTCAAGCTAAAAAATGGACGAATAGCCAAAATCAATTCACGGTGATTCCTTTTCAGCCTAATAATGTCAGCAAAAATAGTACAGGAATTATTGTAAAGTCTGTCAGGAAACCAATACAGCAATCTCCTAAACTGGGAAAAAACTATATCTTCATCAAAAACAGTGAAATGCTTTTCTCTTCTTTGAATGTGCTAAGTAAAACTGAAAAAAGAATTATTTCCGATATAGAATATGTCTTTTATGGTAATGAGGCTCAAAATTATTGGGTTAAACTAAAGGCTAAGAATGGAAAATTACCCTTAATTTTACGGTGGTAAGTTTAAAAACCGAATAAAATTATTCTAATGGCTCCATCAGATATCGCATTGCTCAAAACCTTTACTCATTATTTTTTGCATCTTGTTTTTCCTGTCTTTATTGCATTGGTTTTTTATCGTAAAAATTGGAAAAAGGCATATTTTATTCTTCTTGCCACAATGGTGGTAGATCTAGACCATCTTTTTGCCAATCCAATCTTTGATCCTTCAAGAGAAAGTATAGGTTTTCATTTTTTACATTCTTATTATGCTATTGCGGTGTATTTTTTGCTGCTGTTCTTTAAAGGAAATATAAGAATTATAGGAATTGGCCTTTTGTTTCATATGTTCACAGATTATCAGGACTTTAACTTCTGGCCTCATTAAAATATTATTAATATTTTCTTTTAATATTTCAAAAGTTATAGATTTTTTGTATTTTGTAGTCACTTTATGAAACTTAGAGAACTTTTACATTATACCTATATTTTTCCTGTCCTTGCGGTAGGATACTACTTTTCCGGACTCATGGGAACTGACGTTATGCAGGATGTTATTGCCGGGATTTTACTTATTGGAAGCGTTTTATCGGCAGTGCATCATGCAGAAGTAGTTGCACATAAAGTAGGGGAACCTTTCGGGACCATTATTTTAGCCCTTTGTATCACCATTATTGAAGTTGCGTTAATCATCTCGCTCATGGTGGCCGGCGGAGATCAGGCGATCACGCTGGCAAGAGACACCGTTTTTGCTGCCGTCATGCTAATTCTCAACGGAATTTTAGGAATCTGTATTCTGGTAGGTGGCGTTAAATATCATGAACAGTTCTTTGCAAGAACTTCTGCCACCACTTATCTGGTGAGTATTGTTTCAATCCTTATCCTTACTTTGGTCCTGCCTAATTTTACTTCAAGCGTCAACGGACCTTTCTACAACGAAGCTCAGCTTATTTTTATATCTATTGCCTGTCTTGTAATCTATGGTGTTTTCCTGATGGTGCAGACCCTGCGCCACAGAAGCTATTTTATAGTTCCTGACGAGCATCCTGAAGAACATTATATACCTACATTAACTAAAACCCTTATAAGCTTTGTCTTTTTGGTGGTTTGCTTGGTTATTGTAGTTCTTATGGCAAAAGGTTTATCTGGAACCATTGAAGATATGGTACGAAGTCTGGGAGCACCAAAATCCCTTGTAGGAGTTATTATTGCTGCTGTAGTTCTTCTTCCGGAGGGGGTGGCAGCTATTAGAGCCGCAAGAAGTAATCAGATTCAGTCTAGCTTAAACCTGGCACTTGGATCAGCGCTTGCAAGTATAGGACTTACCATTCCGGCGGTATCTGCCGTTTGTATTATGTATGATATCCCTTTGGTTTTAGGATTGGATAAAAAAGATGTAATTCTGCTTTCCTTATCTGTATTTATCGTAATGCTTTCCTTGAGCCGAGGAAAAACCAATATCCTTTATGGTACAGTTCTATTGGTGAATCTGGCAGCCTATATATTTACGGTGATTGTTCCTTAAAAGAAGCTACAAAGAATTTAAAACTTGAGCGGGAGTTCTATTTTTACCTTATTTTGGATATTTAAATAACAAAAAAAGACCTACAATCTTTATGATGATTGTAAGCCCCTTTATTTAATGTATGTCACTGTTAATCTTGTATTTCCCAAAGCTCTCCTTCTCCCTGATAACCATTTTGTAACCACATTTTATCAAAAGCGTGGCTCAATGTTTTTCCTACTTCTTTACCATAGCAGTTAAAAGAAACTTTATTTGGGCTGTGTACTTTCATTTCCCATTCTTCTCCTTCTCCCTGGATACCTTTCTGAAGCCATAATTTGTCAAAAGCATGGCTTAAGTATAATCCACTTTCCTTACTGATGCATCTTAGGGCAACTCTGTTATTTGATAATTCTTCAAGAATAAAGACTTCCCCTAATCCCTGAATGCCATTTTGAAGGAATACATTTCCATTCCCATGACTTAAGAATTTTCCTTTTTCTTTTCCTTGAGCTTGTAATAATACTACTGTAGCTGTTTTTACATTTTCTTTGATAAGTTCCATGATTTCTGAGTTTTTTAGTTTCCTACTCTAATTGCTTTTCGGATACCGCAATCAAAATTTGATTTATAAGACGTCTGTAGTAATTTTGATAGGGTAAAGGTATAGATTAAAAAAACTTCTCGCATCAGTAGAAATACTTAAAAATCAATTACTTATAAATGTAACAAAATAGTGAAATATTCTATTTTTTTTGATTATTGATGGACTGTTCCAACTTTTTATCAGAAAGAAAGCTGGGTTTGGTGATCAAAAAAAAGCTTCAAAATTTAAGATGAAGAGATAAAAGAGATAGATGAATCTAGTAGAAATTATAATAAAAATGAATTGATAGGTTCGGTTAACCTTTTACAGTCTTCTTGCCAGTTCCATTTTAAAAGCCATTAGTTTGGCAATGTTTTCAGATTTATAGATTGCCATGTCTGCATTTTCACCTACAAAATTTTCTTCAATGGTAGTTCTCCATAGCTCTAGCCACCGGTCGAAGTGCTTTTGCTCCATAGCCTGAATTTCATTAATTGGAAAGTGAACACCCATAGGATTGCCTTTATAGCTCATCTGCCCAAAAAGAATAGACTCCCAAAAAGAATACATCTTGGGAAGATGTTTGTCCCAATCTACTTTGGCAACATCATTAAAAAAGAACCCGATGGTTTCGTCCTTTACTACCTTTGTGTAAAATGAATTGACAAGATGTTCAATATCTTCTCTTGATTCCAGCTTTTTCATACTTCAAATGTACTGCAAAATCAAATTGAATAAGTAATGATTCGATTGATAAAATTCATGAAAACAATATTTTATCTTTGCAATTGGGAATAGTGAAAAGACAACAGTAAAATCTTCTATTCTGATTAAACTATAAAAACAAGTGATATAAAGATGGCAAGAGGGTTCAGAAAAAAAATCCGTCAGAAAAACACTGAGAACAGTGGGTTCGGAAGCAATGCCTCAGGAAGATTCATCAACAAAGATGGGCTCCCGAATGTCAGGAGAACAGGCGTAAACGTCTTCAACAGATTGAGTTGGTATCATACCATGCTGAATTTGTCTTCGTTTCGCTTTATTTCTTATTTAGTAGTCGCTTATATCCTTATTAATCTTGTATTTGCGATGATCTATTACCTGATTGGGGTAGAGCATCTTACAGGAATAGACAAAAGTGATCCGCTGAATGAGTTTATTGATGTATTCTTTTTCAGTTCTCAGACCTTTACTACAGTTGGGTATGGAAGAATTGCTCCGGTAGGCTTCATGGCGAGTCTGGTGGCTACTTTTGAAGCTTTTTTAGGATTGCTTACCTTTGCCATTGCAACAGGTCTTTTTTATGGGAGATTTTCAAGACCAAGAGCCTACTTAAGGTTTTCTGATATAGCAGTGGTAGCTCCTTTTCAGGATTCTACCGCTTTAATGTTCAGACTAGCTCCCTATAAAAACAACGCACTGACAGATGCTGACGTAATTGTATCTACAGCCATTGAAGTCATTGAAAATGATGTTCCCAAGAGTAATTTTTACAGATTGGAAACTCATTTGAGTAAAATAAATACATTAGCTCTGAACTGGACAGTTGTTCATAAAATAGATGAAAATTCTCCGTTTTACGGATTTTCAGAGCATGATTTTAATAACATAGATATTGAAATTATTGTACAGGTACGGGCCTTTGATGAAGTTTTTTCAAATACCGTAGTTCAAAGATCGTCCTATGTTACCGGTGAAATCGTTTACGGAGCAAAATTTGTCCCGATGTATTATCCTAATAAGGGTAATCTTGCCACAATTTTAGATCTGGATAAGATTAACGAATATCAGAAAGCAGAACTTCCTACTCAGACAGGAAACAAAGAATAAATGAATTTAGATTTTTATAAAAAGCAGGCTTTACAAAAGCAGAAAGAACATAAAAAATTTTTGGATGGGTTAAAGAAAAAGCCACCCAAAAATCTTGATTATGTAGTGCAGGAGACCCATGATGAAGTTTTTGAAGAAATAGACTGTTTACAATGTGCAAATTGCTGTAAAACAACAGGGCCTCTTTATACTGAAAAAGATATTGAACGTATTTCCAAACACCTTCGTATGAAATCTGCTGATTTTGAAGCTAAGTTTTTAAGAGTGGATGAAGACAATGATAAAGTACTGCAAAACCTTCCTTGTTTTTTCCTGAATAATGATAATACCTGTTCTATCTATGAAGTGAGACCAAAGGCCTGTAGAGAGTATCCACATACAGATCGTAAAAAGATCTATCAGATCAATCACTTGATGCTGAAAAATACGGTAATCTGTCCGGCAGCCTTTGTATTTGTAGAGAAAATGATGAAGAATGTAACCAAGTAGACAGGTCTTACCCAAAGTCAATTTATTGAATATACTTTTATACTGAGGCAAAATCAATACTTAATCTTGTTTTGTGAAATCCTCTTAAATAATTATAAAGTCCGTTAAATAAAATACTTACACATAATTTTATAAATGATGACTCGTTTACCTTAAACAATCATTTAAATATTACATTATGAAAAAGTTATTTTTAACGGCCGCGTTTACATTAGTCGGAGTAATCGCAGTATCAGCCCAAACAGATACCAAAAAGCCAACTGAAACTACGACTAATAACCAAACAACAACCCAAAATCCACCTCAGAAAGCGGAAGCTACAACAGAATGGAATACGTCTTCTACAGCAAGTGGACAAAATACAACAACTGGAACTTCCACAGCAAGTCCGGCAGCTGAAGCCACTACAAGTACAGGAACTGCTACAGAGCCAACAAAACCTGCAGAAGCTACAAAAGAAGAAAAGAAGTCTAAAAAGAAAAAGTGATCATACCTTAGTAAACTCTAGTCGGAATCCTGAAATCTTGTATTTCAGGATTTTTTTTGAATGATTTCCCCCTTTCTGAATTCTACAATTCTACTGACAAGCTCCAGCGGAATATTTTCATTGATGGGAAACTGTACGGCCCCCTTGGAAAATTTATAGTTTTTTTCCTTAAAATCCTTTTCAAAATTTAAAATTCCCTCAGCACCGGGATAAAATCCGATATGTTTTTTATACCCAGCAAAATATACCAGAGGTTTCCCTCTATATTTAAAAGCAGGCATTTGATATCCAATATATTCCTCAAGATCCGATACCTGAGCGTGAATAACCTTTCTCAGTTGAAGAAGTTTTTCCTGAACCTCTATTGGAAACATAAGGATATATTCGTCAATATTTTTAAAAGTGTTTTTCATTATTATAAAAATAAAAAAAGTGCTGCATATAGCAGCACTTTCTCCTTTCACTTTTTACTTTTTTCCCATTATCCCGGGAACAGGCTATATCAAAAAAGGTCGGGAGTTTTTCCCAACCTTTGTTTTTTTATGTTACACAACTCCCTGAGCCAACATTGCTTCTGCTACTTTTACGAAGCCAGCGATATTTGCACCTTTTACGTAGTTTACATAACCGTCTTCGTCTTTTCCGTAGTCTCTACAAGCTTTATGGATACCGATCATGATTTCCTTTAATCTTGCATCGACCTCTTCAGAAGTCCAGTTAAGACGGATAGAGTTTTGTGTCATCTCTAAACCTGATGTTGCAACACCTCCAGCATTGGAAGCTTTACCAGGAGAGAATAATACTTTATTGTCTAAGAAATAGTTGATAGCATCTAGTGTAGATGGCATGTTAGCCGCTTCAGTTACACAAACACATCCGTTTTCAACTAATTTTCTTGCGTCATCTAAATCTAATTCGTTTTGAGTCGCAGATGGGAATGCTACATCACATTTAACCTCCCAAGGACGTTTTCCAGCGTGGAATTCAGCAGATGGATATTTTTTAGCATAGTCCTCAGCTCTGTTGTTTCCAGAAGCTCTAAGTTCTAATAAATAATCAATCTTTTCTCCGCTGATACCGTCTTTATCATAGATGTATCCATCAGGACCAGAAAGGGTTACCACTTTCGCTCCAAGCTCAGTCGCCTTTTTGATAACTCCCCAAGCTACGTTTCCGAAACCTGATACAGTTACTATTTTCCCTTGGAAATTCTCTCCAATTGTTTTAAGCATTTGCTCAGCGAAGTATACCACTCCGTATCCTGTAGCTTCAGGACGGATTAATGAACCTCCATAAGCAAGACCTTTTCCTGTAAGAACTCCGGTAAATTCGTTTCTGATTTTCTTGTATTGTCCGAATAAATATCCGATTTCTCTTGCTCCTACACCAATATCTCCTGCAGGTACATCTGTTTCAGGACCGATATGCTTACATAATTCTGTCATGAAAGCCTGGCAGAAACGCATTACTTCCATGTCAGATTTTCCTTGTGGATCGAAATCTGAACCTCCTTTACCACCACCCATTGGAAGAGTAGTTAAAGAGTTTTTAAACACTTGTTCGAAAGCTAAGAACTTAAGAACTGATAAGTTTACAGTAGGGTGGAAACGAATTCCTCCTTTGTATGGACCAATAGCAGAGTTCATTTGAATTCTGAAACCTCTGTTAACCTGAATCTCACCTTTATCATCAACCCATGGAACTCTGAAAATAATAATTCTTTCAGCTTCAGCCATTCTTTCAAGCAGCTTCATTCCTGTATATTCTTTTCTCGTAGCAATGAATGGAATTACAGTTACGGCAACTTCTTTTACAGCCTGTAAGAACTCCGGTTCATTTGGATTTTTTGCTTCAATTTTTGCAATAAACTCTTGGATTTTCTGGTCAATATTATATTGTTCCATATATTAAGGTTGAATATTATTGTCAACAAATTTAATTTTTTTTTCAAGATTCACAACACTGTATTTCAACTTTGTTAAAAATTAAATAATAATGTTTCGTAATATTATTAAATTGATAATTTATGTTCAAATTTTGTTAAAAATGAAATGTTATGTGTGAAATAATGCAATATTAAGAAATCGTTAAATCTTAAATTGCAATAAATTGTCTCCCGGAAAATGATTTTACTTTCCCCAAAAGTTCCAATTCCAAAATTATTGGTAAAATTTTATGGGAGGGAGTGTCAATTTTCTGTACCAAATCATCCAAAGTAATCTGTGGTTTCTCTTTAATACTTTGATAAATAAATTTTTGATTTTCAGTTAATTGTATTAAAGTCTCACTGTAGGGAAACAACTCTTCAATTTTTTGCTGAGGATTGTTCAGCCCAAGTATATTAATAAGATCTTTTATGGTTGAAATGGCTGTAGCTTTGTTGTGGAAAATCAATTGATTACAGCCTTGGCTGCAGACATCTGTAATTTTTCCCGGAAGAGCAAAAACATCCCTGTTATAATCATTGGCAAAGCCCGCAGTACTCACAGATCCTCCTCCAAAACCAGTTTCTACAACAATAGTAGATGAAGAAATTCCTGCTACAATTCTGTTTCGCTGTATAAAGTTTTCTCGATCCGGCTTTCTGGATGAATTGAATTCTGTTAATAAAGCCCCGCCATCCTCTATTATTTTTTCAGAAAGTTTTCTGTTTTTTGCAGGATATAAAAACGGAAATCCATGTGCCAGAACTGCTATAGTAGGCTTTTGATTACGAATAGACTGTTCATGAACTTCCTTGTCTACTCCTAACGCTAAACCGCTCACCGATGTATATTTTGAGGATTGAGTGGCCTCAAAGAAGTCTTCTATAAACTTTTGCCCGTAAGTTGTCATATTTCGGGTACCAACAATACTTATTTTCTGAAGATTATCAATGATATTTCCTTTTTGATATAAGATGGCTGGAGCGTCTATACACTCATTAAGCAGAGAGGGGGCTTCTCCAAGATGTTTTAATTTGATGTGAACAGTATTCTTTTCGCAGAATTTCAGTTCTCTTTCTGCAAACTTCAGATGTTCTTCATTTCCAATGTCAGAAACGGTTTTAAGACCCATTCCATCTATCTTTTTATACTCTTTTTTAGCTCTTTTCCATGCTTCCTGAGCACTTCCAAAATTTCGAATAAGTTTATGGAAATTGATATCACCAATCTGGCTGCACTCGCGTAGGGCGATTGCGTAAAAATATTCTTCGGAAATCATGTGTGTTTTTTATCAAATGTAGTAAATTAAGTTTTATTTTCTTCTTAATTCATCCAAATGATCCCAAATATCGTCTTTTTTTTTATACGGTAACTCCAGAAAATCATCGGGATGATTTTCCTTGTATTCCTGCCATAGTTTATCATCTTTTTCACTGTAGTAATTAGGAAATTCCCAAATAAATTTTTTCTTTTTTTCGCCTACATTCTTAAAGATAAAAGCAATGATGCTCCCCACCAAAGCTCCTGAAAGGTGAGCCTGCCATGAAATTTTACTCGGTTCCTGCATATTGTAGAAAAGTTCTTCGGGAAGCATTCCCCAAACTAAGCTGCCATAATATAATACCACAAGCATTGAAATGGTAAGCAGTTTTGTATTCCACTTAAATACACCACTAAAGAAGAGGAAGAATGCAAGAACATAGACTACACCACTGGCTCCAATGGTACAGGTGTACATATACTCGCCGGTCATGATGTCAATAGGAGGAAGAAGCCACACCAAAAATCCTGTTGCAATCCATCCTGTAATGAAAACCTTGTTGGCTACCATTGGATAGAATTGATACAGTAAAAACATCAATGCAGCGATTGGAATAGAGTTTCCAATTATATGATCGATATTTCCGTGTAACAAGGGAGAAGTAAAGATCCCAAGAAGACCTTCCGGTACCAATGGAATAATGGCTCCGAAGCAACTTCCAAAAAAGCCCTGCATTTGTAAAAAATATCCGAACCACATTGCAGAAAGCATCAGCAAGGGGTATATAATTGCTTTTTTGGAAATTACATTTTTAAACATGGGAGTTGTACGTCAAATCAAACGCCAAGGATAAATTTCGGAAAATTTGTCGATGAAAAGGGTTCTACCTCCCTGATTTTAAGACAAAAGGTATCAATTTTAACTTTTATACTTATTATTTGGCATCAATTTTATTGAAGTATCTTGTTGTTAAGGGATTAAACTTTAGTAAAATGAGATACTTTAAGACGGAATTTCCCTTTAAAAAAAATTTATTAATATTTTTGCATTGAAAATTATTTAGAGTAATGAAGAAGTTTTTACTTATTCTTTCCTCTTTTATGGGGATTTATGCCAGTGCGCAAGAAGAATTAAAAAAGGATTCCGTGAAAGTAGACACGGTAAAATATTGGTCAGTATTAGGAAAAAATACCTTAATGATCAATCAGGCTGCCTTTTCGAATTGGGTAGGAGGGGGAGCCAATAACGTGGGTTGGCTTGCCGGTATCAATTATAATATCACCTATGAAAAAGATAATGATCTTTGGGAGAACATTATTCTTCTTGGGTATGGTCAGAATGATACCAAGGGACAAGGAATAAGAAAAACTCAGGACGTTATTAATGTTTCTACCAATTATGGGCGAAAGTTTTCCAAAAGCTGGTATCTATCTTTGGGAGCTGGGTTACAGTCTCAGTTTGCTGCGGGATATGAAGACGGAAATAATCCGGAAGCCAAGAAAATTTCAAACTTTATGGCGCCTGGTTATGTTAACGTCGGTTTGGGTATCACTTATAGGCCGAATGATGATCTGACGGTAACACTTCGTCCTACCAACGCCAGATGGACTTTTGTAATGGATAAAGGGCTTCAGTATGCCGGAAGCTATGGTTTGAAAAGAGATGGTGATTCTTCATTACTGCAATTTGGTTTCCTGGGAACGGCAATGTATAAGCTGAAAATAATGGAAGATATTCATTTGACCAACACAGCTTCGGTCTTTTCCAATTATCTGGATCGGCCAGATAGATTAGTTCTTGCCTATGGAGCAATCTTGAATTTGAAAGTCAACAAGTATATTTCTTCTAATATTACGCTAGATCTGTTATATGACCATAATCAGATTGAAAAAACCCAGTTAAAACAAACCCTGGGAATTGGTTTTGCTTATACTTTGGACAATGGTGTGAAGCGTTCTGACCGTAAGGACAGCCAATGGTGGATAAAAAAATAAATAAGGTTACAAATACTATATTTTAACTTAAAAAGTGTTTCATTCTTGAAGCACTTTTTGTTTTTATTTTAAGTTGGTTTAAGTTTGGGGGTTAATATTATTCTTTTTAATAGGCTTAATTTCATTGTGTTATAGGGGTTGTTTCTCTATTATTAAATTCATTTTAAAGTGAATTTTAATCTGGCGTAAATTATTATTTATACATTTGTAGGAAATCGTTAATTATGAAAAAAGTTTTATTGATCGCTTCCATTTCTTTTGGAGCTTTTGCAATGGCTCAAGAGGCTAAAACTGATGCTCCCGCAACAGATACTGTTAAAGCCTGGTCTATTCAAGGACAAAACACATTAATGCTTAATCAGGCTGCTTTTTCCAATTGGGTAGGTGGTGGAGCCAACAACGTAGGATGGCTTGCCGGTGTTAATTATAACCTGACTTATGAAAAAAATAAGGATCTTTGGGAAAATATCATTATTCTAGGGTATGGACAAAATAACACGCAAGGAACAGGAGTAAGAAAAACTCAGGATGTCATTAATCTTTCTACAAACTATGGTAGGGAGTTTGCCAAAAACTGGTACCTTTCCGGAGGGGTAGGCTTTCAAACTCAGTTTGCTCCGGGATATGAAGATGGTAACAATCCTGATGCAAAGAAAATCTCAAACTTTATGGCGCCGGGATACCTGAATGTAGGGGTAGGGGTTACCTATCGTCCCAATGATAATTTTACAGTAACTATGCGCCCTGCAAATGCCAGATGGACTTTTGTCTTGGATAAGGATCTTCAGAAAGCTGGTACTTATGGACTTAAAAATGATGGTGACTCTTCTCTTTTCCAGTTCGGTTTCTTGGGAACAGCCATGTATAAGTTGAAAATCATGGAGAATATCAGTCTACTTAATACCGCTTCTGTCTTCTCAAACTATCTGGACCATCCTGATAGATTGGTTCTTGGATATAGTGGTGTGCTAAGTATGAAGATCAATAAATACATTTCTACGAATGTAACTCTGGATTTGTTATATGACCATAATCAGATCTGGAAGACACAGTTGAAGCAAACGCTGGGTGTAGGTTTGGCCTATAATTTTGATAACGGTAAGAAACGTTCAGATAATAAGGACAACCAAAGCTGGTTGAAGAAATAAATTCAATATCATAAAATAAAAAAAGCACTTCATTTCGAAGTGCTTTTGTGTATCAATATATATAATTTTTAAAACTCTATATCTACTTCTAATTTCTCAGCCAATAGCTTTGAAATTTTCTCTTTCAAAGGCTCAATGTCAATATTCTGCATCGCATCATTAGCAAATGCATATAAAAGCAAAGCCTGGGCTTCTTTCTTAGAGATTCCTCTTGCTCTCAGATAGAACAAGGCATCTTCATTCAATTGGCCAACGGTACATCCGTGAGAACACTTTACATCATCAGCAAAAATCTCCAATTGAGGTTTTGTATCAATGCTGGCTCCTTCACTTAGTAAAACGTTGTTATTCTGCTGATATGCGTTCGTTTTTTGAGCAATTTTATCAACAAAAACCTTTCCGTTGAATACACCATGTGCATTTCCGTCAAAAATTCCTTTATAGTTTTGGTAACTTTCACAGTTCGGGAAGTTATGGTGAACCGCTGTATGGTGATCAACCAACTGGTCTTTTCCTATAATGGTAATACCGTTCATGAATGAATTGATATTTGAACCATTATGAATGAAATCCAGATTGTTTCTTACCAGTTTACCTCCAAAAGAGAATGTATTTACAGTGGCTAAGCTGTCTTTCTCCTGTCTTGCAAAAGTACTGTCGATAAGATATGATGTGTTGTTATCATTCTGAAGCTTATGCCAGTCAGCTTTTGCATTAGGATAAGTGAAGATCTCCGTCACTGAGTTTGTCAATACATAAGTACTGTCAAAGTTATGATGACTTTCAATCACTTCTACTTTTGCCCCTTCTTCTACAATTAATAAATTTCTCGTGTTGTAGAAAGTATTTTCTTCCTGATTTTGAGAAATGTAGAAAACATGGATTGGTTTTTCAATGACTACGTTTTTAGGAACTTTCAAGAAGAACCCATATTTGCAGTAGGCAAGGTTTAGGTTAGTGAAAGCCTGCTCTTTGGAAGCAATCGTATTGAAATATTTTTCAAAAACTTCTTTATGTTTATCATCATTCAATGCGTAATTGAATGAAAGGAATTCTACATTTTCAATAGAAACCTTTGAAAGCTCTTTGTGAAGCTTACCGTTTACAAAAACAATCCAATCAAAGTTTTCCTCACCCAGATGCAATTGATCGAACTGCTCCTTGGTGATGTTATGGTGCTCATTCGGAAAGAAATTATAGTTTTTCTCCGTGATCTCCTTTAGATTGGTATATTTATATTCTTCGTCTTTCTTTGTAGGAAAACCAAGGGTCCCAAACTTTTGAAGAGCAGTTTTTCTATCATCATCCAGAAATCTGTGACGAAGACTCTCCAAAAACTCATTATGGTTTTCTATAATTTGTTCTTTTAATGCCATTACTGGTATATCTGTGGTTTGCACCATTTTTTCTTTTTATTTGAACTAAAATATTGTTATTCCAAGCAACAAGGAATCCAAATTTTTAATAATAGAGATTCTTCATTTTACTACGCTTCACTCAGAATGACAGCGAAAAATTTTGATCTCCGAAATAATCGATTTCCTTCTTAGTTAAGAAGCCAGTCGTAACCTTTTTCTTCAAGCTCTAATGCTAAAGATTTATCACCAGTTTTGATGATTTTTCCGTTGGCAAGAACGTGAACAAAGTCAGGTTGGATATAGTTAAGCAATCTTTGATAGTGGGTAATCAAAAGAACTGCATTTCCTTCATTTTTAAAGTGGTTTACACCATCTGCAACGATTCTTAAAGCGTCGATATCTAGTCCTGAATCTGTTTCATCAAGGATGGCCAACTTAGGATTAAGCATCATCATCTGAAAAATCTCGTTTCTTTTCTTTTCACCTCCGGAGAATCCCTCGTTCAATGATCTTGAAAGGAAATCTTTTTTGATTCCTAATTTCTCAGACTTCTCACGGATTAATGCAAGCATTTCTTTTGCCGGCATTTCTGTTAATCCATTTGCTTTTCTTGTTTCGTTTAAAGCAGCTTTGATAAAGTTGGTTACAGAAACTCCCGGAATTTCCACTGGATACTGGAAAGAAAGGAAGATCCCTTTATGTGCTCTGTCTTCCGGAGCATCTTCGCTGATGTCTTCTCCTTGGAAAAGGATTTCCCCATCAGTCACTTCATAATCTTCTTTTCCTGCGATAACAGAAGAAAGAGTAGATTTACCAGCTCCGTTCGGCCCCATGATAGCGTGAACTTCGCCCGGCTTTATTTCAAGATTAATACCCTTTAATATTTCTGCGCCATCTTCAATTTTGGCGTGAAGGTTTTTAATTTCTAACATTTTATTTGCTTAAACAAATTATTTTTGAATTCTATATACTAAACTTTCAGGTTGACCAGGAACATCATTAAGTGTTCCAATTGGTGTCATACCTGCCTTTTCCAAAACTTTAATAGAAGCTATATTGCTGGGACGGACAATGGCGAATATTTCTTCCTTATTGTCTTCATTCAACCCAAAATCTATAGTTTTCTTTGTGAATTCTGTGGCGTATCCTTTCCCCCATGCCTGGGAAGCAAAACGATAGCCTAAATTCAATTTTTCTTCTTCTCCGTAGAGTTTATAGCTCACTCCTCCAAAACCTATTATATTTTCCGGACTGTTCTTTTCAACAATTGTCCAGCTTCCAAAATTATGCTTTTCCCAATGATCAAGCATTCTCGCAAATGTGCTTTTTGCTTTTTCAAAACTCATTGGTCCGCCTGGATTGTGAATATTGGTTTGAGGGTCATGATTAATTTCAAAGAATCTTTCAAAATCTTCTTCTGTAGGTTTCCTTAAAATCAATCTTTCCGTAGCTATCATACTTTCTTACCCAACTGAGCCTTCTAATGAAATCTCCAATAGTTTTTGTGCTTCAATAGCGAACTCCATTGGAAGTTTATTTAAAACTTCTTTACTGAAACCATTTACAATCAAAGCAATTGCTCTTTCTGTATCAATACCTCTTTGGTTACAGTAGAAAATTTGATCTTCTCCAATTTTTGAAGTAGTTGCCTCGTGTTCTAGCTGTGCAGTTGGATCCTTAATCTCAATATATGGGAATGTGTGTGCTCCACATTCATTACCCATCAATAGAGAGTCACACTGAGAGAAGTTTCTGGCTCCTTTTGCAGAAGGCATTACTTTTACCAGTCCTCTGTATGAGTTTTGTGATTTTCCTGCAGAAATACCTTTTGAAATGATCGTTGACTTGGTATTTTTTCCAATGTGGATCATTTTAGTACCCGTATCTGCATATTGGTGATTGTTGGTTACCGCGATAGAGTAGAACTCTCCAATAGCTCCATCACCTTTAAGGATACAAGATGGATATTTCCATGTTACTGCAGATCCCGTTTCAACCTGAGTCCATGAGATTTTTGCATTTTTTTCGCAAAGTCCTCTCTTCGTTACAAAGTTGAATACCCCTCCTTTTCCTTCTTCATTACCCGGGTACCAGTTCTGTACAGTTGAATATTTAATTTCAGCATTGTCAAGAGCAATAAGTTCCACTACTGCTGCGTGAAGCTGGTTTTCATCTCTTGAAGGGGCTGTACATCCTTCAAGGTAAGAAACATAACTTCCTTCATCCGCAATTACAAGAGTTCTTTCAAACTGTCCTGTTCCTGCCTGGTTGATACGGAAGTAAGTAGAAAGTTCCATTGGGCATTTTACTCCTTTTGGAATATAGCAGAAACTTCCGTCAGAAAATACTGCGGAATTCAATGCTGCATAGAAATTATCTCCTCTAGGAACTACTTTTCCAAGGTGTTTTCTTACTAAATCTGGGTGATTCTTAATAGCCTCAGAGATTGAGCAGAAAATAATTCCTTTTTCTGCCAACGTATCCTGGAAAGTAGTTTTCACAGAAACTGAGTCTATTACGATATCTACAGCTACTCCTGAAAGTCTTTTTTGTTCCTCAATATTAATCCCTAGCTTTTCGAAGGTTTTCAATAATTCAGGATCTACCTGATCCAGGCTTTCTAATTCAGGTTTTGACTTTGGTGCTGCGTAGTAACGGATAGCTTGAAAATCCGGCTTTTCATACTTGATGTTTGCCCAATTAGGCTCAACCATCTTTAACCAGATTTTGAAAGATTCCAAACGCCATTCAGTCATCCATTCCGGCTCTTCTTTTTTAGCAGAGATGGCACGGACGATATCCTCATTTAAACCAATCGGGAAATCTTCGTAATCAATCTTAGTTTCCCAACCGAATTCATATTTTTTATTTTCTAGATCGACTCTTAAATCGTCTTCAGTATATTTACTCATTATTATTTTTTAGATTTCAGATTTTAGATTTCAAGGTTCAGAAATAAGTCTGAATTCACGAATCTAGTATCTTATGTCTTTTCTCTAAAGACTAAATGACTCTCCACATCCACATGTTCTGGATGCGTTCGGGTTGTTGAATACAAACCCCTTTCCGTTCAATCCTCCTGAGTACTCAAGAGTGGTTCCTGCTAAATAGAGGATGGATTTTTTATCTATAATAATTTTGATGTTATTATCTTCAAAAATCTGATCTGTGTCTGTTTTTTGGTTATCAAACTTTAAAACATACTCTAAACCAGAGCATCCGCCGCTTTTCACCCCAACTCTTATATAATCTTCAGCAGGGTTAAAACCATCTTCCGTCATAAGTTGGATGGCTTTCTCCTTTGCATAGTCTGATACTTTTATCATTGTATTTATTTAGAATGATTTAATGATGCAAAAATACGAACAAAAATCAGGATATAAAAATCAGCATTTTTATTTTATCGATTTTTATCATTGATGAGTTTAACCTTGGTAATCTTTTGAAATCCAAAACATAAATAGATTTAGAATGAAAAAATTAAGTATTATCGCGCTGGCACTCTTGATACAGCATGTTTCTGCACAGACGAACAGATTTGTGTATCAGGTAACAATGAAGCCGGACGCTGAAAATAAAACTGATATTAAGACAGAAAATACTTATCTTGATATTTCTCAGGAGAAATCAATTTTTTACTCTGAAAACAGAATTAAAAGGGATTCCATCATGCAGAAAGCTTTTCAGGGCGGCGGCGGAAGAGGAAATATAAACAGGGATCAGATGGAAAGTTTAAGAACCAGCATCAATTATTCTGTGGAAAAAGATAAGACTAATCAAAAGACCTATTTTAAAGATAGAATAGGACGTGATATTTATTCTTATGAAGAAGACAGACCATTGGTATGGAAAATTTCTTCAGAGACTACTAAAATAGGAGAGTATAAGGTTCAAAAAGCGGAAACGGATTTTGCAGGAAGAAAATGGACGGCTTGGTTTACTACAGATCTGCCTTATCAGGATGGACCTTATAAGTTTGGAGGTTTGCCGGGTTTAATTGTAAAAGTAGAAGACGATAAAGGAGATTATTCTTTTGATTTAATGAAAAATTACAAGATTGCTGAGCTTCCGACACTAAACCAGTTTGGAAATACATTGAAAGTAAAAAGAACTGATTTTGTAAAGCAACAGCAAAAATTTAAGTCAGATCCAATGTCATTTATGAATCAAAGCGGTGGAGGACCTGGCGGAATGGCTGCTGTTACAAGAATTGGCGGTGGAAGAGGCCAGGGTGGAGGAAATCAAAATCCTGCTGATATGAGAAAACGAATGGAAGAGAGGGTGAAAGAAGAAGCTAAGAAAAATACCAATCCAATTGAATTACAGTAGATAAAAAAGGCTGTCTCATTTTTGAGACAGCCTTTTTTGTATTTGTAAAGTTTTTTAAAACTAATTATTTTAAAAGCTGGTTGAAAGTATCACCTTGTCTGATATCGCCGGTATTATAACCTTTCATAAACCATTCCTTTCGTTGTGCCGAAGATCCATGGGTAAAGCTTTCCTGATTAACATATCCCTGCGCTCTTTTTTGAATATTGTCATCTCCTACAGCTTCTGCAGCGTCTATTGCAGACTGAATGTCTCCGGGTTCAAGAATCTGTTTGGAATCATTTGTACGTCTGGCCCAAACTCCTGCATAAAAATCTGCCTGTAACTCTGTAGCAACAGATACTTTGTTCATTTCTGCCTCAGAATATCTTCCACTTCTTCTAAGGGCGTCTACTTTTTGGGTAGTTCCCAGAAGGGTCTGTACATGGTGGCCTATTTCATGAGCAAGGACATAGGCTACTGTAAATTCGGTTACTTTGGCTCCAAATCTCTGTTGAAGTTCATTGAAGAAACTCATATCCATATAAACTTTCTGGTCAGCAGGGCAATAAAAAGGACCCATTGCAGACTGAGCAGTTCCACAAGCTGATTGTGTTGTGTCTTCAAAAAGAACTACAGAGGGTTTGGTATAAGTCATGCCATTTTCCTGAAAGACCTGGTTCCAGGTTTGATCATTCCATGTGGTCATCATCTCTACCATATCACCAATCTTTTTCTCATTGGCAGTAAGTTCTCTTTTTTCACCGGAGCCTCCAGAGGTTTGCATGCTGCCGGAATTTAATATACCGGAAGGGTCACCTCCCAAAAAGAAAACAATTGCAGCTATAATTAAAGTTCCGAGACCTCCGCCTACAATCATACCGCCGCCTCCGCCTCCGGAGCCTCTGCGATCTTCAACGTTTCCGCCTCTGTCGTCTGTCCATCTCATAGTAATATCTTTTTTTGTGAATTTAAATATTTTAAGTCAATCTGTAAAAATTATTAGAGCAAAATGTCTAGATTTTTATCGGTTAAGTTGTTTGGTTTTCAGCCAATAAGATGTAGATTGATATGCAGAAATAGCATCATCTACCAGTTTTTGGTCTGTATCTTTTAATAGCTTTTCGTCATAATAAAGCTTAAATTCAGGAGCCAGGGTACTCTTTTCCAGTTCCAAAGAATATTGCTTTGCCTTTTTCACCGGTGAAATAATCGTTAGACGTCCATCCTTTACAAATCCTAAATCCTGATAAGTAGCAATATAAGCTTTAGGCTGGAATTCTTTTTTGAAAACATCCTGACCTAGGAATTTGGATTGGTAACTGAAGTTCAATAATCCAAAAAGAGTAGGCATTACGTCAATCTGTGACATTAATGCATCAAACTTTTGAGGCTGGATAAATCCTTCTGAAAAGATCATGGCAGGGATTCTATATTTATCCATTGGAAGTTCTGTTTTTCCTGCACTGGATGCACAGTGGTCTGCAATAATAACAAAGACTGTATTTTTATACCAATCCTGTTTTTTGGCCATGTCAAAGAACAGTTTTAGAGAGTAGTCTGTATATTTTACCCCTCCTTCACGAGACTTTGCGGTTCCCGGAATATCAATTCTTCCATCAGGATAGGTAAAAGGTCTGTGGTTAGAAACAGTCATCCAGTGGTTAAAGAATGGTTTTCCGGATTTGGCTTCAGCATTCATCACCTTAATTGCTTTTCTGGCCATATCTTCATCAGCCACCCCCCAAACGTTGGCGAAAGTAATTTCCTCCGGTTTAAAGTTGTTTCTGTCTACAATTCCATAGCCATTTCCTCCGAAGAAGTCCTGCATATTATCGAAATAGCTGTATCCACCATACAGGAATTTAACATCATATCCTTTTGATTTGAATACGTTTCCTGTGGTAAACTTATTTTTATTGTCATCTCTTTTAATAATACTTTCCCCTGCTGTAGGAGGGATACAAAGTGTTAAAGCTTCCAGTCCGCGCACGGTTCTGTTTCCAGTAGCATAAAGATTGGTAAACATTAATGACTTTTCAGCAAGACTGTCCAGAAACGGAGTGATCTTCTGGGTATTTCCATAATGTTCCATAAAATCAGCAGAAAGACTTTCTATGGATATCAGAACAACATTTTTCTTTGCTTCAGGCTGCTCTGCTAGAATATTCCTTGACAATGTCTGTTGTGGATATTGACTCAGGAAGTTCTTTTCTGCCTGTTGCTGATTAAGCTGTGAATAAAACTGAAAATAATCCAGCTCATTATGTGTAAAAGCCCAGTAGAACTTAGGAAGTCCGTTGGCTTCAATTTCATCGGCAAAAACATTGTCAGATTTGATCTGCATTAGGGATGGGAGGGCCAATAAACTTACTCCACAAAGTACAATAAAGGACCCCAGAAGTATCATTTTTTGCTTAAAGTTGGGTAACTCCAGCAATTCATCCTTTGTTTTCTTATAAATAAACCACGTAATGGTAAGGGTAACAATCATTATCGCTGAAAATAAAGGAACTACGGGGTAGCTTTCCATGATGTTTCCGATAACTTCGTTGGTATAAATGAGATAATCTACCGCGATAAAGTTGTAGCGAACTCCAAATTCATTATAGAAAAAGTATTCACTTACTCCATTGAATATGATCAGCAGAACATATAAAAGTAATGTAATGAAATATAAAACATTGCGTATTTTAATTCTCTGCGTAGGCAGGAAAAGCATTAATCCGAATAAAAATGTTTTTATCCCGACAAAGGTTAACGCTACTTCGGTTACAGAACCTCCATATTGTTTGAAGATATTGTTCGGAACAAGCCATATATATAAGAAGAATAGGACTAATGCTCCAAATATAGCATAACCATAGGGTTTTTTATATTTTGAATTAGAAAGAAACAGGAAATAAAGCGCAAGAATTGCACTGGCAAGTATAAAGACAAAAACGTCATTCACCAAGCCAACTAAAAGCACTTTGATAATTTCGAAAAACCCAAAACTAGCAGTAGTAATAGGATGAAAAAAGAATACGGTTCTTATTATCAGTGAAATAATAAGATAAAAAATTCCTAAATATAGGAACGGTTTTACTTTTTTTAAAAACATGTAGTGACTGTCTATATTAGTTTTCACAAAGATAGTTTTTGTGTACAACTTTTAACATAAAAAAATCAAAACATGCCTTTTATTAATAAGATTTATGAATTTTTTGAATCAGAATGATGACAATAATTGAGATGAATAGCCACTGTGAAATAGTCCAACAAAAAAGGACTATTAAAAATAGTCCCTGTATATTGTTAAAGTTGTGTAAAGGTTAAGAGTGTCCAAAACCAATGTTTCCTTTTTTATCAGATAATTTCTTTTTGAAATCAATCATTCTTAGTGCTGTTACAGCTGCTTCCACTCCTTTGTTTCCAAGATCACCACCACTTCTTGCGATAGATTGCTCTTTTGTATCATCTGTAAGTACGCAGAAAATAGTAGGAGTGTCAGTCATGATATTACAATCCTTGATTCCTTGTGCTACTGCAGAACATACATAATCGAAGTGAGGAGTCTCCCCACGAATTACACATCCTATAGAGATCACTGCGTCATATTTTCTTTCTTTGCAAAGCTGCATGCTTGCATAGTTTAATTCAAAAGCTCCGGGAACAGGGAAAAGCTTAATATTTTCAGGTTTTACTCCTTCTTTCTCAAGGATTTCCAAAGCTGCATCACGAAGATTGTACGTTACAAAATCATTCCACTCAGAAAAAACAATGCCGATAGAAAAATCTTCGGCATTAGTTATATGAAGTGGCTTGTAATCGGAAAGATTAACTGTTGCCATTTTTTAATAATATTTAGTCATTTCAATATAAGAATCAGACATTCCGTTGTCGTAGTCCTGATATTTCTCGTCAATTGCAGAGAAGTATTTTTTAGCTTCTGCATTTTTCTTTAATCCTAATGCTACGATACCTGCTTTTCTTGTGAAGAAGTAAGTAGTATACGGATCATCAGATGCAGTAGACGCTTTGTCTAATAATGATAAAGCTTCATCGTTTTTGTTAAGTCCTGATTTTGCATCTGCCATAGCACCATATTTCATGGCTACTAAAGTCTTGTTGTCAGAAGAGAATTTATCTAAAAGATCATAAGCTTCCTGGAATTTTCCTTCTTTGAATTTCAATAGACCTGCATTGTAAGCTGAAAGTTGACCAATGCTTGTTCCTGAATATTCATTATATGTACCTACAAAACCTGGGTTTGCAGCAGATTTCCCACCTAAAGCTTCTTTTTCTTTACCGTCTGTAAGGTTTTTCTGAGCAGCAAGGAAACTTTTCACAGCTTCAGCGTTTTTAGGAGCAACTACAAATTGTTTGTAGGCGAAGAATCCTAAAACCCCTAAAATCAAAGCTCCAAATACAACGCCTAGTGGCTTTGAGTATTTTTCAACAAATCTTTCAGTGTTTAAAGCTTCTCTGTCAAGGTCTTTAAAGAACTCAACCGTTTCTTTACCTTCTTGCTCGTTTTGAGCACTCTTTCCCAATTTTGCCATAAGTTTTTAAAAATTGAAATGCAAATTTAATTGTTTCTGAGAGATTTACAAAATACTTTGTTGGTATTATTGTATAAATGTTATGAAATTGCCGTAAAAAAGCTTCGACTCTGCTCAGGGTGACATTTCTAAAACCATTTGTTTTGTAATGAATGTCATTCCGAGCAGAGTCGAAGCGTATATTTATTTAAATCTTAATATTCCAGGATATGGTAAACATCTGCCCCAAATTTCTTCAGTTTTTTATCTCCATTTAGCCCTTTCAGGCCGATCAGGAAGCTGAATTGGGAAACAATTGCGCCCTGTTTTTCTACTAACTTGGCCGCGGCTTCTGTAGTTCCTCCTGTTGCTAAAAGATCATCGTGAATAAGAAGTCTTTGTCCTTTTTTGATTTGACCTTCACGGGTTTCTATTTCGGCACTGCCATATTCCAAATCATATTTTTCTGAAATGACAGGTGGGGGGAGTTTTCCTGCTTTTCTAATTAAGATAAAAGGAACCTCCAATGCAACTGCAATTGCAATTCCGAATAGATAGCCACGGCTTTCAATTCCGCAAACTGCATCTACTTTACCTTTACTGAAAGCGGCAAGATCTGCAATAACATCCTCGTAAAGTTTTGGATCTAAAAAAATAGGGGATATATCCTTGAACTGTATTCCGGGAATCGGAAAGTCTGGGATATTTTCAATTGTCTCTTCTAGTTTTTTGATCAGTTCTGCTGAAGCCATTTATGGGTTTATTTTATAGCTGGAAATTTTCCAGTCTCCGTTTACATTTTTAAGTCCGAAAGTTACTTTTAAGGAGGTTGTTTTACCATTCTTATCAGTTACGTCATATGTTGCATTTACACTGGCTCCATTAGGATTGGAAGCACTTGTGGTAATGTTTTTAACACTTACATTTTTTACAGCACCAAAACCAGAGTTTGGATTAGAGAAAGACTCATAGCTTCCCCAGCTTGGGTTGCTGGATGTTTCATAAGCCGCTTTTAGATTTTGAGAGCTTACGCTGTTCAGGAATTTGCTTACTGTATTTTTAGGATCTGCAGTCGGTTGCTTTGGTGTGGCAGGAGCTGCAGGTACTGTTGTTGTGTTTGGATCTGTAGTTGTAGGAACTGTTGCAGACGGATTATTAGGATCCACTACTGCACTTGGCTGCTGTGGTACCGCTGTTGTATCTGTTTTAGGAACTGCAGGAACCTTTAGGGCTGCTGCGTTTACATCCAATCCAATTTTAGACATTTTGAAAGTCTTTGCAGTGGTTTTTACCGAAACAGTGATATCTATTTTATTGTCTACAACTTTTGAAGCCGGAATAGAGGAGAACTTAAGGTTGAAACCCTTAAAGTTATTATCCTGCATCAGGTTTTTAGCGGTAGAAAGTCTTACTCCATTGCTGAACACCTCTAGTGTTGCTTCCAATCCGGCACCAGTGAATGATACTGGGTTTCCGGCAGCATCTACAAGTCTAGGAACAATCTGGATTGCAGTAGGTGCACCGCTTCCATCATCTCCGGTTGGTCTTGTAATAAGGCTTAATGCTCCTGCTTTTACATCGTTAGGGTCGCTTTCCTTGGCTTTATCATCACCAAAGATATTCATTTCTCCAAGTGAAGGTGGGTCTGTACTTACCCATTCTATACCGTTTTTCTGTGCAACTTCGTCAGCCAGCGTCATAATTTCAGGAACTTTCTTCCCGTTGATCAGTTTTCCAAGAGCTTTTAGCTCATTTACATCTCCATCTGCTTCTACACCGAATGTTTTAAGGATATAAAGAGCTTCATTAAACTTAATCTGCTTAATGGTAGGTAGGCTGGAAGTCATATCATTGATACTTGACTGCAGCGTTTTAGTATTCGTAGCATCTACATGATCTTTCTTACATGCCGTAAAAAGCAACAGACTGAAAACAAGTAGAAAAGAAAACTTTTTCATTTTTATTTGGTTTGTTGCAAATTTAGTAAAACCTTTATTAATAGTAGATTTTATTTTTTGTTTTGTTTTTCCTGCAAATCCTCCTTGAAAAAGCTGCTAAATACGGTCTGCATGTTAGGAAATGCAGGTTCTTGCCAATAGGATGTTTTGTAGTTGCTTATTTCCGTATTGAACTTTACACTTTCCATCTTATTTTCATTGCTAAAACTGATTTCCTTGGTGTAGAAGTTTTCATAGGTAATAACTTGATTATAGTCTTTCTCGCTTTTATGTTTTAGCTTAATAAATTCTATTGCATTAAATTCGAGAAGGTCTTTGAGGGTTTTCTGAGAATTTTTTTCAAAAGCAATATTTTGAATACCTCTTAAATCAAAAAAACGAAACCCAAATAATGCAAATTCTTTTTTCTGAAGATATTCTCCTGTAAATTCTATTTCATCCTTTGAAGCGCCTTTAAGTTCTTTAATTCTTGTATTCTTCTTTTTAAATTCTTCAAGGTTGCCTATTTTTTTTAGTTTAGGAGGATTCAGTGAGCTTCCGTAGTCCCAACTTGCTGTTTGTTTTTTTTCCTCTTTTGGGTCATTCAGTCTGTAAATTCTGTATTGTTCAACATTTGTACTTTTTAACTTTTTTGTTTTATTATCAAAAATATATGTAATGACTCCATCCGCATAGCCATTTAATTTGTTATTGACTGTAACATATGAATTGAAGTTTCCTTTAATAAGAATATATTTTGCCGGTTTATTATTTTTGATCACAACAGTTTCAATTTCTTTTACCTGGTCATTGATTTTGATAAAAGGCTGATCAAATTCTGAATAGGAAAGATTGGCAACCGGAAAATTATTATAGACTAATTGAAATTTCTCCTGGGAAGATGATAATGATTGTTTTTCAATTTTACCATCAATATCTGAATAGGCGAGGATACTTCCATCTCTGCCAAATACTGAAACTTTAGAAAGTGGTTTATTCGTTTTTTCAGATATGAATGTAATGGTCTGCGCATTTGTAAAGATGGAGATCAAGCTAAAGATAATGTAGAACATGTAAATTCTTTTCATAGAAGGACTTTATTTTGGTGTTAAAGAATGATACTGTCTTAATGTAAGGATGAAAAATGATTGTTCTAAAAGACAATTATTCACATCAGGGCATAAAAAAAGACTGATTGTTTAACAATCAGTCTTTTTTCTTTTTATTTTGTTACAAGTCCTTAGAAAGGATACTCATAAATTTCAGATTCGTGTAGGTAAGGGTTTCCTGTAGGGATCAGCTTCAATTTAGATAAAGCAGAAAGTACAGTAAACATAAACAATCCAACTACGAATAGAAGAGCTCCTAGGATTAATATGAATACTTCAGGAGTTTTCCAGTATGGTCCTACCGTTCCAGGCATTACCATGTTGAAGTAATCTAAGATGTGTCCTAAGATAACTACTACAGCCATTACTGTTACTACTTTGTAGTTTCTCTTGATGCTGCTGCTTACTAGTACCAATAGTGGTAATAAGAAGTTTACAATCAGCATTGGTAAGAATGTAGTACCATAGTGTTGGAATCTTCCAAAGAAGTAGTTAACCTCTTCCGGAACGTTTGCATACCAATAAAGCATGAACTGAGCAAACCATGTATATGTCCAAAGCATACTTGTAGCGAAAAGGAATACTCCTAAATCGTGTAAGTGATTGTCGTTGAACTGTGGTAAGTAACCATTTTTCTTAAGATAAACACTTAATAGAATGATTACAGCAATACCACTTGATAGGCAGCTAACCATTGAATACCAGATATACATTGTAGAATACCAGTGAGGGTCAATAGACATCAACCAGTCCCAAGCCCAAGCAGCAGAAGCAAATCCGAAGAATGCGATATATCCTACTGCCCATCTGTAAAGCATTTGATACTCAACTTTAGATTTAGTATCGTCTACTTTTTTAGACTGAGCTTTAAGTTTCCATGCGAAGAAAGAAGCACCTACTACATAAATGATCGTTCTGATAGCATAGAAAGGTATATTTAAGAATCTTTTCTTTTCGAATAAAATTACGTCAAAGTGTGCAGATTCAGGATTCGTTAATTCCGGATCCATCCAGTGGAATAGGTGGCCATTGTGAGTGATATTTAATATCATCATGATAACCAGAATAGCACCTCCGTAAGGGATATAAGAAGCAATAGCTTCCATTACTCTTGTAATAATAATTGGCCAACCAGCGTGGGCAGCATGCTGAATACAGTAAAAAAACAATACAGCACAACTTACTCCAAAGAAGAACACAGCTACAAAGTGTAACGATGCTAAAGGCTGGTTGTGTACTTGCATTGTAGCATGCTCTAGGTGAGCAGCGTGATCCTGCGGTCCAACCATTTCACTTGAGTGTGTAGGAGCATCATGTCCAGAAGCATGAACCGCTTCCATCATGTGTTCTATTTGCTCAGTAGAAAGTCCTTTGTTCATAAAGAAACCAATACCAAACAGAACTAAACCTACAACAAGAAGTATTATAGAAGTTGATTTTAATTTTGGTGAAAAACTATACATTTCTTTTCTTATTTTTTAGTTTCGGTAGTCGTTTCAGTTGCTGGTGCCGCCGCTGTAGCTGCTGCCGGTGCTGCTGCTCCTTTCTTGAAAGCACTCATCACATACATAGCCACTCTCCATCTATCACCAGGGTTTAGCTGTCCAGCATAAGATCCCATCGCGTTTCTACCGTTTGTTAATACATAATGAACAGATCCTACTGTAAGCTCTCTATCAGCATAGTTAGGAACTCCAGAGAATGCTCCAGTTTGTACAATTGGTCCTTGTCCATCACCTCCTGTTCCGTGACATGCAGCACAAGTATGGTCAAATAATACTTTCCCTCTTTCAAGATCCTTAGCTGCATTAGCTGGATTTAGAGGAGAAGCTGTAAGTTTTTTAGAACCTTCATACCCTGCGTTGTACTCGTCAACATTCTTTGGTAGTAAGCTTTCTTCAAAAACTCCATCTTTATTTTGAGGAACAGATCCTTCTACTGGAGTAAGACCTGTTGCACCATTATTTTTAACAAAAGCAGGAATTTCGTTTTCATGATCTGAATAAGCGTCCTGAGCTTTCATCAATGGATCATAAGCTACCGGAAAATACATATCCGGGAAATATACCAATGGAGTGTTCTCCTTTGGTCCGCAAGAGTTAAGTAAAACTGTTGTTAAACCTAAAACTGCTGTAATTCTTAATACGTTCTTTTTCATTTTAAGCGTCTTTAACAGTTATTTCTTCAACTCCAGTTTCAATTAGCAACTGCTTTACAGATTCTACATCTTCAGTTACGAATTCCATCATGAATTTATCATCAGTAGTTCTTGGATCAGGATTCTGAGCTGGAGCTCCTGGATACATTTTGTTTCTAACTAAGAAAGTTAAAGACATCATGTGAGCTGCACAGAATACCATCAATTCAAACATTGGAACTACGAATGCAGGCATATTGTGAGCCCAGTCAAAAGCTGGTTTTCCACCAATATTCTGAGGCCAGTCATGATTCATTACATACCAAGTTACAGTAGCACCAATAGTAACACCATAAAGAGCATATAAGAATGCGGCATCAGAAATTCTAGTTTTCTTTAACCCTAAAGCCTTGTCTAGTCCGTGAACCGGAAACGGAGTGTAAACCTCGTTTATTGCGATTCCTTTATCGTTGAATGCCTTAACGCCGTTCATTAAATCGTCGTCGTCAGCATAAAGTCCGTATACAATTTTAGTGGTGCTCATCTCCTTCTTTTGCTTTATAAGTTTCACCTGAGATTTTCAAAATCGATTTTAATTCAGCCTGTGCAATTACAGGGAATGTTCTTGCATATAATAAGAATAATACAGAGAAGAATCCGATAGTTCCTAAGTATACACCCACATCAATGATCGTTGGCTTAAACATTGTCCATGATCCTGGTAAGTAGTCTCTAGAAAGGTTGATAACGATGATATCAAAACGCTCAAACCACATACCGATGTTAATGATCAATGCAACAATGAATGTCCAGATAATGTTCGTTCTAGCTTTTTTGAACCAGAAAGAAGCAGGAACCACAAGGTTACAGATAATCAATGACCAGAATGCCCACCAGTAAGGTCCTACTGCAGCACCTGGAGAAAGGTAAGTAAAGTCTTCAAATCTTGATCCGGAATACCATCCGATGAAATACTCAGTAGCATAAGCTACAGTTACCATACCACCTGTAAGAACGATTACGATGTTCATAATTTCGATATGATACATTGTGATATATTCTTCTAAGTGACAAACTTTTCTAGCAATCAACAATAGAGTCTGTACCATTGCAAATCCTGAGAAGATCGCACCAGCTACGAAGTAAGGAGGGTAGATTGTAGAGTGCCATCCTTTAATAACTGAAGTTGCGAAGTCAAAAGATACCGTGGTGTGTACCGAGAATACAAGTGGAGTTGCTAAACCTGCAAGAACCAAAGAAAGTTCTTCGAATCTTTGCCAGTGTTTTGCTTTACCACCCCATCCGAATGCTAGGAATGTATAGATTTTCTTCGTCCAAGGAGTTTTAGCTCTATCTCTGATCATTGCAAAGTCAGGGATTAGTCCCATGAACCAGAATACAGTTGATACTGAGAAATACGTAGAGATCGCAAATACGTCCCAAAGTAGAGGAGAGTTAAAGTTCCCCCAAAGAGAACCGAACTGGTTTGGTAAAGGGAATACCCAATATCCAACCCAAACTCTACCCATGTGGATTACAGGGAAGATAGCTGCCTGTACAACCGCAAAGATCGTCATCGCCTCTGCAGATCTGTTTACAGACATTCTCCATCTCTGTCTAAATAATAATAATACTGCGGAGATTAGGGTCCCGGCGTGACCGATACCTACCCACCATACGAAGTTGGTAATATCCCAACCCCAGTTAATAGTTCTGTTAAGCCCCCATGCTCCAATACCTGTTCCGATAGTATAAGCGATACAGCCGAATCCGTAGATGAATAGAACTAAGGCTGCATATAATGAGATCCACCATAATTTACCTGCTCTTTCTTCGATAGGTCGTGCAATATCTTCTGTGATATCGTGATAAGTTTTGTGACCAATAATTAGAGGTTCCCTTATCGGAGCTTCGTAATGTCCTGACATTTTTTACCTATTTATTATTTAAACTTTATTTTTCTACTCTGTTTCTTACTTTAGTGTGATAGAACACGTTTGGTTTTGTTCCGATCTCCTCTAGTAAATAATATCTTCTGTTAGACGCATATTGCTGTCTCACTTCAGACTCTTTATCATTCATGTCTCCGAAAGTCATTGCTCCAGTAGAACAAGCAGCTGCACAAGCACAAGAGTTCTTGAACTCAGCATCTGTTACTTTTCTGTTGTCTCTCTTAGCTGCTAAAATAGTAGCCTGAGTTTCTTGGATACACATTGAACATTTCTCCATTACCCCTCTAGTTCTTACAACTACGTCAGGGTTAAGTACCATTCTTCCTAAATCGTTGTTCATGTTGAAATCGAACTTGTCATTTAGGTTATAAGTAAACCAGTTGAAACGTCTTACTTTGTATGGACAGTTGTTTGCACAATATCTAGTACCGATACATCTGTTGTAAGCCATATGGTTTTGACCTTGCTTACCGTGTGAAGTAGCCGCTACCGGACATACAGTTTCACAAGGAGCGTGGTTACAGTGCTGACACATTACTGGTTGGAAGATTACATCCGGATTATCTGCAGGGTGGTTTAATGCACCTCCGTCTCCGAACGCTGTTCCGTACAATTCTGGTACAGCCATTCCTTCTTTCAATCCTTCGTATACTTCTACTTTCTGTCTTGAAGAATAGTAACGGTCAATTCTTAACCAGTACATATCTCTAGACATTCTTACTTCTTCTTTACCTACTACAGGAACGTTGTTCTCAGCCTGACAAGCAATTACACATGCTCCACAACCTGTACAAGAGTTCAAGTCAATAGATAAGTTAAAGTGAGGTCCGTCTGTATCATCAAAAGCATCCCAAAGGTCGATTTTTCTCGCTGGAAGTGCTCCACTGATTGTGTGATATTCCAAAGGCTTGTTCCATCCTTTATGTTCATCATCGAAAGGTACGTTGATAAATTCAGCTAAAGGAACTTCTTTAGCAATTTCGTAACGTCCCATTAGGGTATTCTGAAGCTGGATACCTGCAAATTCGTGATCTTCTCCTGTTTTCTCGATTTTAGCACCTGAAAGAACAAGGTTAGAACCATCGAATAGAGGATAAGCATTTACACCTGTATCTGCTGTAGCTCCTGAGTTTTTCTTACCATAACCAAGTGCAAGACCTACAGATCCTTCTGCCTGACCAGGTTGAATAAATACAGGAACATCTTTTATTGTTACTCCGTTTACAGTAAGGTTTACGATAGAACCATCTAACTGCATTCTTGCATTAAGATCATTTTCAATCGCAAATTTCTCTGCATCTTTAGGAGAAATAGTCAAGTAGTTATCCCAAGACATTCTTGTCAATGGATCTGGTAATTCCTGCAACCAAGGGTTGTTTGCCTGAGTTCCGTCTCCCATTGAAGTCTTAGTATATAATACCAATTCTAATTCAGAAGCTTTGAAGTTTCCTAGTTCAGCAACAGCCTGTGCAGCGTTTCCACCTGCATAAGATAATGTTGTTGAGTTAGTAGAAGCATTGATACCGTTATATAATGCCTTGTTGAAAGAAGTACCACCTAGGATAGAAGCTGAATTCGCTTTTAAATAATCGTAGTAATTGTTAGCAGCATTATTTTTACCATTCTTCCAAACCAATAGAGATTCTTCAATCTGTCTTGATTTGTAGATTTTCTGGATCGTAGGCTGCATTAATGAATATACACCAGTCTGTGGTTCGATATCTCCCCAAGACTCTAGCCAGTTAGCAACCGGAATTACAGCTTTCGCTGCCTTGTACATTTCATTTTTCTTATCAGCTACAGCAACTACGTAAGGAACTTTAGATAAAGATTTTTTGAAATCTTCTCCTTTCGGATGAGAGTAGATAGGGTCTACATTGTTAGCGATTAATACACCAACCTGACCTGCATTTACCCATCCTAAGAATTCCTGGTATCTTGCTTTATCAAATTCTTTTAGGAAGTTTGCCTTACCTGTGAAAGCAACTGATCCTAATTTTTGGTTGATTAAGTGTGCTAAAACCTGTGCACCTTTAGAACCGTCAGCTAAAACAACAGCTTTGCTGCCTTTTGCTTTCAATTCGTTAGCAATTTCAGTAGCAGTCTTATCAGAAGTACCACCACCTACGATTGCATTGTAAACTTCAACTAAAGTTTTGTTTACAGCACTTGGTTTTAATCTGTATCTTGAGTCAGAGTTAGCACCAGTTAATGACATGTTAGATTCCACTTGGATGTGTCTCAACATGTTTGCTCCTGGCTTTCTAGCTGCTGCATAAGAAGACTCTAGGCTTGAAGCGTTATAGTCTCCTAAGAAATCAGCCTGGAAAGAAACTACCAATTCAGAACCTTTAAGGTCATATATTGGCAATGCTCTTTGTCCGAATACTTCCTGAGCTGCATCCAAAGCTGCCGAGTAAGGGAAAGCATCATAAGTTACTAATTCTGCTGTAGGATATTTAGCTTTAAATTCAGCAAATAACTTTTTGAAAGTTGGTGAAGCAAAAGAGTGTGATAAAACCACAATCTTTTTACCTGACGCTTTAGCTTCTTCTAGACCTTTAAGAACAAAACTGTCTACTTTATCGAAAGTTTCATCTTTACCGTCTAGTTTAGGCTGCTTTACTTTATCATTATCATAAAGAGAAAGTACACTTGCCTGAGCTCTTGCGTTAGTTTTACCTAAATCACCAGCAACTGGGTTTGGATCAATTTTGATGGGTCTTCCTTCACGAGTTTTTACTAAAACGCTAGCGAAATCGAAACCATCAAAATATGTTGAAGCGTAATAATTTGGAACCCCTGGAATAATATCGTGTGGTTTTACTACGTAAGGAATCGTTTTAATTACCGGAGCTTCACAGGCAGCAAGAGTTACAGCTGCTGTAGAGAATCCTAGTAATTTTAAGAAATCTCTTCTTGAAGTACTGGAACCATTCTGTTCAGCATCTCCAAGGAAATCTTCTACCGGAATTTCTTCCTGGAACTCTTTAAGAGCCAGCTTACCATTTAAAGCTGGATCTTTAAGTTCATGAATACTTCTGAATTGTATTTTGTTTGAAGCCATTTATACTTCTAATTTTTTAGTTATTAATAATGACATTTACCACACTCAAGACCTCCAATTGCATCTACAGTGATCTTACCTCCATCTTGTGGATATTGTTTTTTCAACTTGTCATGTAGATTCTTGAAGTACTCTTTATTATAACCGTTGTTCATATCGATTTCAGTCGTTCTGTGACACTCGATACACCATCCCATCGTAAAGTCATTAGCCATTTGAACAACATTCATTGTATCAATTTTTCCGTGACAAGCCTTACATACAACATCAATTTTGTTGTTAGGATTCTTTTTGTTGAAAGAATTGATGATCGCTTGTTCACCTGCTACTACGTGCTGAGAGTGGTTGAAGTAAACGAAGTCTGGCATGTTGTGGATTCTTGTCCATTCAACCGGTTGTGTTTTTCCTGTATACTGTTGTTTAGCAGGATCCCAACCTGTTGCTGCGTAGATCTTCTGGATTTCTCCATCATAGAATGCCTTATCTTTTCCTGGCTCCATGTAGTGATCTGCGTTGTATTCAGAAATTGTTCTGTGACAGTTCATACAAACGTTCATAGAAGGAATCTCAGATACTTTTCCATATTTAGCACTAGAGTGACATAATTGACAGTCAATTTTCTGTTCTCCAGCGTGGATTTTGTGAGAGAAGTAGATAGGCTGCTCAGGTTTGTACCCTTTGTAAACCCCGATCCACATTAACCAGTTCCATACTCCGTAAGCAGCAAGAATAGCAAGAATAGCTATTAATCCTTTTCCTACATAGTGGAACTTCTCATACATTTCCTTAAACGAACGAACTCTCGTTTCGTTAAGCCCGGATAGTTCGTCAGATTGGCCTAGCTTCACTAATTGTCTTAGTTTCACCAAAATCCAAACTAATAAACCAGCGATGGCTAAAAGGGAAATGATTACAATGTTTGTTGTGCTTTTGTCTGCAGGAGCTGCCGCTTCAGCGCCAGCTGCAGGAGTTGCTTCCGTCTTTTTCTCTTCCGGAGCTGGTGGATTAGTTGTGAAAGCTAAAATGTCGTCAATATCCTTATCTGTAAGATTTGGAAAGACCTGCATTTCAGTCTTGTTAAACTTTTCAAAAATCTCATTGGCGTATTTATCCCCCGAAGCTCTAAGAGCTTTGTTGTCTTTGATCCACTTGTGAAGCCAATCTTTGTCTACACCACCCTCTGTCTTTACTCGCTCTACAACCCCTTTTAGTGGTGGTCCTATAACTTGTTTGTCCAGTGCGTGACATGCAGTACAATTCGCTTTGAAAAGTTTCTCTCCGTTTTTAGGATCGCCGTCTTGCCCGTAAAATGAAGCACTGGTTGATAGCAATAAGCCTATTGCGATCAACGTTTTTTTATAATGCTTTCTCCAACTAATCATTTAAATTATCTTATGTTAGTAAATTATTGAACATATCAATTCCGCAA
Source organism: Chryseobacterium aurantiacum (assembly GCF_003020585.1). Classification (GTDB taxonomy): domain Bacteria; phylum Bacteroidota; class Bacteroidia; order Flavobacteriales; family Weeksellaceae; genus Chryseobacterium; species Chryseobacterium aurantiacum. Next base: position 416,011 of record NZ_PXUE01000003.1, on the reverse strand, counting down.
AAATAATATTTTTAACAGAAATTTAACGGCATAAGGAAAGGGGAAAATATCATTTACGTTTAATTTGTATTGATTCTAAATAACTGGTTTGGTATAGTTTTTTAATTTGTATAAATTTGCGCAAACAAGTTTAAATGAGAAATTTGATTAAAATATTTTCGATATTATCATTATTTGGTTTTTATAGTATTGAAGCACAGCAGGTTGTTAAAAAAGATACGCTTTCGGGAACAGAGCTTGTCATTACTATGGATTCCAAAATAAATGCAGCCTTGGAAGGAATTGAAGGCAAATGTTCAAAAGTTGCCGTTAATAATCCGACTAAGGATTACAATAATAATGATGGTAATATTTCTACAGGCATCAGTACAAAACCTCCAAAGATTTATGTACCGAATAGGGAATTGACAAATGCTGAAATTTGTAAGAAAAATCCTCGAATTTTAGGTTATAAAATTCAGATTACAACAGTGAAAAGCAATGAAGAGGCTAATGAGGTGAAGTCTTATTTCAGAAAGAGATTTCCTAACCTGAAAGTGGAAACGGATGCTTCTTTAAGACCTAACTACAAGATCTTAGCTGGAAGTTATTTTACCAAGCAAAGTGCTGCCGGTGACCTTTCAAAAATAAGAGAATACTTCAAATCTGCTGTTGCTGTACAGTATAGAATTTTCTGTTCGGAAGCTAAATAGAACTTAAAAAGATATAGATAAAAAAGCTGAGGGTTTTCTCGGCTTTTTTTATTTATAATAGGTTTCCAGGAACCAGAAAAACTCTGACATTCTGAACAAGTTATTCATGATAAGATAAGTGAATAATAGGCTAACCGTAAGGGTTAAAAATGAGGTTGTTTTAGGGGAAGATCTGTAAGCGTAAAACAACCAGCCAATAAGCAGAGGATACACGAAAACGAAGTGTCCGCCGTAGATGTAGGAAGTGTGAAGCCCAAATCTCATTAGGCAATGGATGAAGATATCAAAGAGAAATGAAAGGGCAATTATTTGCACCCATTTATTTTTGAAATTCTTAAGATAACTCCAACTTATCAGTATCAATAATACGGCAATAAAAGCATAGGAAAATGGAGATGAATAAAGATCCATATACAAGGCTTTAAAATCAAAGCCTTTCATGTTATGTTTGTCTGAAATTATAAAGCCCGGAAACAAAATATTTCCTCCAAAAAAGAAAGACATGATCATATCCCAAGTGGGCATAGACTCCACGTTGGAAAATTTTTCATACTGTTGATTGGTTTTTGAAAAAATGTTTTGATATTTAAAATCGATCCTGTTGAGATAAAGGAGAATATAGATTACCAGAGCAATTATTCCTCTTAAGAAAGCATTTCCTAATTTTTTCCAATCCCTGAACAGATTTTTTTCAAAGAATATCGGGATAAAAACCTTTACAATGTTGGTAATAGTAAGTCCACCGATAGTAATTGCTGCCAATGACAGAGCTGCAGCTGGCGTTTTTTCTTCTTTTTTAAGTTTTATGGCTGCATAATAATTGTAAAGAGAAAGCAAAAATAGGGTATAGGTGAAGTTCTCTGGTGTAAAGGATAAAATAATATTTGTAGAAAATACTCCAAAGAAAAATGTAATCAAAATGCTGAATGTGAGCGGAAGTCTGATGATATTCTTCAGATATTTAAAAATCTGAACCACATTCAGGGTAATGATAATATTGCTTAACCAAGCCAGTGTAAGCCTGAAAGTCATATCCATTTTTCCACCGGAAACAAATAATGAAAATTCCCTGACCCAGTTGAAAAAATAATAGGATAGAGGGTGTCTTTCAAAGCTGCCTCCTGTCATTAATATGGATTTATTGTCAAAACTGAAGTAAGCATCCCATGGAATTCTGCTATCGAAGATGATTCTGTAGTGGATTGCTATATATGATCCCAGAATTCCGTAGCAGATAATGAAAAATAGGAAAACTGCAAGTTCTGTATATGAGGATGGAAAAACCAGCCTTAGAAAATTGATGAATTTTGTTTTGATAATAGACACGTGTCTTATTTTTCTGCAAAAGTAAAATAAAAAACCACCAAAGTAGGTGGTTTTGTAAATATTGTTATTCTAACTAAGAACTGCAGGAAAGAGTAGAGCATCCCGTGGTGTCATCATAGCCGGATGGTCTTTTGGCAGAAAACTCAGGAAATATTTCCTCATATGGATTTTCAAGAGCTTTGGTAAGTTTTTCCAGCATTTCAGTCTTGCCGCTGCTGATCTCTTCAATACATTCGTAGAGCAGATAGTTTCTAAGGGTGAACTTTGGATTGGATTTTTCCATCAATTTCTTGGAATCTTCTCTTGAAATTGAGTTGAATTTTAATCGAGATTCATAATTTTCAATGAAGTTTTTAAGTTTTTCAAGCTTTTCTTCATTCAAAAAGGTGTAGGAAACCTTACTAAAATGTTCTTTTAGGTCTAGATCTGCTGTTATTTTTTCCAGTTGATTAAAAAATAAGGTGTAATCAAGCTCAAGTTCCTGCATTAACCCTTGCCAATTGGTGAAAAATTCTTCATCCTCTTTTTTAAGTTCATCAAATCCGAACTTTCTGCAAAGCATTGTATCATGGGCTTCCCAGAAATAGGTACCATATTTATTCAAGGTATCTTCTAAAAACTTTTCATCCTTAATCATTGGATGCAGCGCATTGGCAAGCTGCCATAGGTTCCATTGAGAGATCTGCCCCTGCTTACCAAAGGCATATCTTCTTCCCGGAAGATCTGTTGTATTTGGAGTGAAATTCAAATCATATTCATCCATCATGGAATAAGGACCGTAGTCGATGGTTAAACCTAAAATCGACATATTGTCTGTATTCATTACCCCATGTACAAATCCGACGCGGAACCATTCAACCATAAGATTGGCCGTTCGGGTACAGATGTTCTCAAAAAAGTCTTTATATTTTTGATTGTCCGAAGATGTTATTTCAGGAAAATAATTTTCGATGGTAAAATCTAAAAGATCTTGTAGTGTTTTATATTCCTGCTGGGCAGACATTAATTCAAAATGACCAAAACGAAGGAAGCTTTCGGCTGTTCTTATGACAGCAGCCCCTTTTTCCAGTTGCGGGTTGCCATTATACATCATATCACGAACAACATCTTCTCCTGTGAAAGCTAAACTTAATGCTCTTGTTGTTGGAACTCCTAAGTGATACATTGCTTCACTCATCAGATATTCCCGTACAGAAGATCTCAACACAGCTCTTCCGTCTGCATGTCTGGAGTAGGGAGTTGCACCAGCTCCTTTCCATTGTATTTCTGTTTTTTTTCCGGAATCATTAATGATTTCACCGGCAAGAATAGCTCTTCCGTCTCCCAGTTGTCCCGCCCAGTTTCCAAACTGATGTCCTGCATAAGCGGTAGCATAGGTTTGAACATTTTCTGGGAGATCATTTCCAACCAGAAAATCCAGGTTTTTCTCTTCGAATTTTCCTAATCCTATTTCTTCTGAAAGAACATTATTAAAGGCTATTAATTGAGGATGATCAAAACCTGCAGGCTTGATGGTTGAAAATAGAACCTTAGGAGTATTTCTCTGCATTGTGTTGTTAGAGAAATCTCCGGGGAATTTCTTGATAAAAGGTTGTCTGATATGTTCGATATTCATGCACCAAAGGTATTAATTATAAAAGAAAAGACCTTTCAAATTATTGAAAGGTCTTATGTATTTCTAAAAGAGAAATTATTTATTAAAATCTACCTCATCATTGGAGTGGAGATTTTCATTGATGTTTTCTTCTTTCTTTTCTGTAGGTTTCTTAGGGGTAGGATCTGCCGGTCTCGGATTCTTGATCTCGTCAATGGTCTGAAGACTTCCGTCATCACCGTATCCTCCACTTAGCCCCTTAAGGTTTGAGCATCCGTCTTTCCAGTCTGAAGGCTTGATGAATTTATCATCAGGGGTAACACCTAGACTCTTATCCGCCCATACTTTCTTCATGAAGATCGCCCATATTGGTAATGCCATTCTTGCACCTTGACCTTCTCCTGTTCCAAAGAAGTGGGTTGCTCTGTCTTCCCATCCAACCCAGGCTCCTGTTGCTAATTTTGGTGTAATTCCCATAAACCAACCATCGGAGTTGTTCTGTGTAGTACCTGTTTTGGCAGCAATTTCAACTGCTTTTGAGATTCCTCTTCTTCCAAGTTCTCCAGATGCAGTACCATATTGTGCAACACCTTTCATCAATTCGATCATGGTGTAGGCGTATAATGGATTCATTACTTCTTTAGGTTCTACATTCACCTCTTTAATTACTCTACCATTGGCATCTTCAATTCTCCAGATCATTTCTGGTTTATTGTGGTTACCATAGTTGGCGAAAGTACTATAGGCACCTAGCATTTCATAGATGGTAATATCTGATGAACCCAGGGCAATGGTATTGTTTCTAGGAATGTCTTCTGTAACTCCAAGGTCTCTGGCGGTTTGGATAACAGCGTCTACTCCTGTCATTTCGATAAGTCTTGCAGCAATCGGGTTTTGAGAGTGTGCTAAACCATCTTTTAAGGTAAGCATTCCTCCTCTTCCCGGTACATGCCATCCGTTATGATCATAAGTTCCGTTAGAAACTGTAGAGCAAGGCGTCATTCCAAGTTTCATAATAGCAGTTGCATATACGAAAGGCTTGAATGTAGATCCTACCTGTCTCTTCCCTTGCTTGATGTGGTCATACTGGAAGTGCTGCCAATCGATACCACCTACCCACGCCTTGATTTCTCCAGTTCCTGGAACCATAGACATTAGCCCGGCCTGTGCAATTTGCTTGTGATATCTGATAGAATCCCAAGGTGACATTTCCACCTCTTCTTCTCCATTCCAAGTAAATCTTGAAGTTTTGATAGGCTTCTTGAATTCCATCATGATTGAATCTTCTGGCATTCCGTCTGCTTTTAGAAGCTTGTATCTTCCTGTTCTTTTCATGGCCTGAAGCATCACATCCTTAATTTGTTTATCATTAAGGTAGTAGAAAGGTCTGTTTTTTCTTCCTCTTTGCTCTGCATCAAATCTTTTCTGAAGATCAGTTAAGTGTTCCTTGATAGCCTCTTCTGCATACTTTTGCATTTTAGAATCAAGAGTAACGTAGATTTTTAATCCGTCTTTATAAAGATTTAGTTTCTTTCCTGTTTCTTTTTCATGAGTTTCAAGATACTTGTCAATCTCTTTTCTCAGATAGAATTTATAGTAAGCAGAATATCCGTCTGTAATACTTTTAATAGGATGGAAATCTACTTCTACAGGAGTATTGATTGCCTTTTGGTAGGTTTCTTCATTAATATACCCTGTTTTCTGCATTTGATCCAATACAACATTTCTTCTTTCTTTTGCTCTTTCAGGATATCTGTAAGGATTGTTTTTCCGTGGGTTTTCAAGCATTGCCACAAAAGTAGCTGCCTCAGGCAATGTAAGCTCTGATGTTTTCTTGTTAAAATATACTCTGGAAGCCATTTCAACACCATTAGCGTTGAAAAGGAAGTCAAATTTGTTAAAGTAAAGCGTAATGATTTCTTCCTTGGTATATCTCTTTTCAAGACTTACTGCTACTACCCATTCTTTTAATTTCTGGAAAGCTCTCTCAACTTTATTTTGAGAAGCATTTCCTGTGAAAAGAAGCTTGGCTAACTGTTGAGTAATGGTAGAACCACCTCCACGTCCACCTCCATAGGCAACAGCTCTGGCAATAGAGTATAAGTCAATTCCTGAGTGTTCCTTGAAACGCTCATCTTCTTTGGCTTGCAGGGCGTAGATAAGATAAGGAGGAAGATCCTTATAAACAATAGGTTGTGTTTTTTCTTTTTCAAACTTACCTAGTGTTACCCCATCTGAGGAAATAATTTCAGAAGCGACAAAGATGTCCGGGTTTTCAAGCTCTTTTACATCTGGCATTTCTCCAAGAAAACCTTGGGAAACAGCAAAGAAAAGCCCTGAAATTCCTAAAACTACCGCAATGAGTCCAATCCAAATAAATGAGACCCATTTTTTCCAAGAGGTATCTTTCTTTTTTTTAGGAGGTAGAGGAAAAGTTTTCCCTCTGTTTCCTGCATTTTTATTGTTTTCTTCCATTTATGGTTACGGTTTAGCCGTTTCTATTTTTATCCCAATGTCCTCAATTCCCGGTAGGTTATCATTTCTCATCGCCTGTGTAAGACCGATTTGATATTTTCCCTTTCCTGGAAACTTGTAATTTAATTTATACTGAAACAATGTTTCCTTTGTGTCACCAAAGCCTGTACCAAGCCATTCTCCGTTTGGTTTTGCCAGAACATAATTTAAGGTATCAGTTTCCTTTTTTTTGTTCTGTAGATTGGTGAAATTCACAATAAACCTTATATTACTGTAAGGGTAATTGTTGTTGTTTCTTACGACAAATATAATATTTTTAGGATTCTGCGGATCTGAAATTTCAAGATTAAATTTTTGCTCACTTTTCTTATTCCATTTGTTGTCAACGGAATTCATGATAGTGTTTTCCCCCGAAGGAGAGCTGCAGCTAAAGAAAAGGATAAGGGAAAATAATCCTAAAATTTTACGCATTTTTATCTTTTTTTGGAGGATATTTCTTTTTAAATTTTTTCTTGTTTGGGTTGCTTTGCGGGTTTTGCTCAGCATTCGGAGTGGTCTCAGATTTTACTTTTTCCACTGGAGCCTTTTGTTGAGGCTGTGGTTTTTGTTGTCTGGGCTGATTTCCGGAATTTGCATTAGGATTTTCGGTTCTTTCAGGTTTATCAGATCTTTCAGGTCTTTCTTGTCTCTCAGGTCTGCTTTTCTTCTGTCCTTGTGGTCCTTGTCCTTGATTGTTGCTTGGCTTATTCTGGTTCTGGTTGCTCCTGTTGTTTCTATTGTTTCTGTTTTTCTTTTCGAAACGATCTACACTGTTTTCCTGAATCAAATCAATAGTTTGAACGGATGTTTCAGGTTGTTTCAAATCTTCTAAAGGAAGGATTTTTTCACCTCTTTTATTCTTTGAAATCAGTTTTTTAACAAGATCGATATCAAAATCATACCATGCAATGGAGTGATCCACATAGGCAAACCACATTTTCTTTTTGAAAACATCTATTTTAATACAGAAAGCTCTTCCTTTTTCCGTATCCAGAGTCGTTGAAGAAGATGGGAAGTTGCTTAATGCATCCAAATAACTGTCCAGTTCATAGTTTAGACAACATTTAAGCTTACCACATTGTCCTGCAAGTTTTTGAGGATTAATGCTCAGCTGTTGGTATCTGGCTACGTTGGTGTTTACAGATCTGAAGTCTGTAAGCCATGTTGAACAGCAAAGTTCACGTCCGCAAGAGCCAATTCCGCCTACTTTTGCAGCTTCTTGTCTGAACCCGATCTGTTTCATGTCAATCTTGGTTCTGAAAGATCCGGCATAGTCTTTAATTAACTGCCTGAAATCTATCCTGTTGTCTGCAGTGTAATAAAATGTGATCTTTGAAGAATCACCCTGATATTCTACATCAGTAACTTTCATTTCAAGGCCTAATCTTTGAGCAATTTTTCTTGCCTCAAGCTTTACGCCGTCTTCTTTTTTTCTTGCTTCCTGCCATACCTCAAGATCCTTTTGGTTGGCCTGTCTGTATATTTTAAGTGCCAATTCTTCAGAAAACTTTTTCTTTTTCATCTGAATTTTTACTAATTCTCCCGTAAGGCTTACTACGCCTACATCGTGTCCCGGACTAGATTCTACTGTAACTACGCTACCTATATGTAAAGGAATATTATTTACATTTTTATAAAACGATTTCCTGTCATTTTTAAACCTAACTTCCACAAAATCACACCTATTTGATGTAGGATTGTTGATGTTAGAAAGCCAGTCAAAAACACTTAATTTATAACTATTCCCGCAGGTATTTACACTTTCACAACCAGTTGCGGTCTTTTTAGGGCCGCAAGAATGTGCAGAATCGCCGGATGTTTTACATCCACAACTCATATTACTATTATTTATAATCTTGCAAATTTATGTATTTTTATCTTTATGCAATTCTAAAATACTTAAATAACCTGAATTCAGATAAAACATTTCTATATTTTAACAAGGAAAAGAAGCTGGGAACTGAAAGAATAGAGCTACAAAGGGTTTTGGATGGTAGCTTTTTTTGATGGTGATGAAAATTTAATAACTTTTATAATGAGTGAATTATTAAAATTAACATTTCCAGCAATTGTATTCTTTTTTCTCTTCTCTAATTCTGTTTAAACCTATAACTTTCCTTTTGTTAAACAATTGTTTAATGTTAAACAATGTTTTAATATTAATTTAATATTTTAATTAAGTCCTTATAAACTATGGTTTTGAGGCGTGTTATGTCTAGAATGCTATTTTAAACATAGTTTTCTTTTGGTGTATTGTTTAAAATATTGGGAAATGTTAACAGTTGTATTCAAAATAATTTTATATTTGACTTATATAATAATAGTCTATGAAAAAAATATTAGTATCAACTGCTTTATTGGCGGGCGTTCTATCTTACGCAGGAGGCTTTAGAGTTTCTTTGCAAGGGGTAAAACAATTGGCAATGGCGCATACTAGTGCTCATGCCGAAGATGCGAGTGTGACATTTTTTAACCCAGCGGGTATGTCATTTATCCCTACCAGGCTGAGTGTAGTGGCAGGAGGGTTTGGTGCAAGTAATAAAGTTACTTTTCAGAACTTAAATACATTACAGAGCACAGAAACAGATAATCCTATTGGGACACCTTTCTATGCAGCGATTACTTATAAACCAATAGAAAACCTTTCCGTAGGTCTTAGTGTTACCACTCCTTTTGGAAGTACCATTCAATGGCCGGATAACTGGGAAGGTAAAGAGATGGTTCAGAAAATGGAACTGAAGAGTTTCTATTTCCAGCCAATGGTTTCCGTGAAGTTAGCTCCTTGGTTGGCTTTTGGTGCAAGTTATATCTATGCAAAAGGAAAAGTTGACTGGGATAAGGCTGTAACACAGTTTAACGGACAGGTTAATATTAATGACGATAATGCAAGCGGACACGGATATGGGTTCGGTTTCTATTTCAGACCTGATCCAAAATTGGATGTAAGTATTGCTTACCGTTCAGCAATAGACATGAAAGCTAAAAATGGAACAGCTACATTCAAGTTTCCATCCAAAACCCCATACGCTTTATTAAATCTGGATGGGGCAGGGCAGGATAAATTCTCTGCAACTCTTCCGCTAGTGGAAGAATATACAATCGGTTTGACGTATAAAATAACTCCAAAATGGTTGATTTCAGCAGACTTTAACTATCACGGATGGGAAAGATACAGCAAGCTTACACTGGATTTTGAAAAAGCACCTTTGGCTACCAATAATCCCGCAGACCCAACAGTTCTTGTGAATCCGAAGAATTTCAAAAATTCAAAAACATTCAGATTGGGTACTCAATATGCATTCACTGATATGATTTATGGACGTTTAGGAGCATATTACGATGAATCTCCTTATTCTGATGATAACTTCATTCCGGAAACTCCTTCATATGATACTTACGTAATCACTGGTGGTGTTGGATTTAAGTTAAAGCAATTCGGAATTGATCTTGCCGGTGGATACGCAATGCCGCAATACAGAGATGTAACCAATGCCAGCCTTGGATTCTATGGGCAATCTAAAGCAACAGCATTCTATTTTGGTCTAGGTTTATCTTATAACCCTTTTTAATTTAAAAGACTATGAAAAAAATTATAATATCAACGATAGCAGTTTCTGCACTTCTTTGTACGGTAACAAGTTGTAAGACTGATTTCGATACTGATGTAAGAGATATGCAGGCATCAAAAGGTAATGCAGATTTCTCAAGGTATGTTGCTTTAGGGAATTCATTAACTTCAGGATACAGAGATGGTGCTCTTTATATAGATGGTCAAAATGAATCTTATCCATCAATGATTGCTCAACAAATGAAATTAGTGGGCGGTGGAGAATTCAAACAGCCATTAATGGCAGACAATAACGGAGGGTTACTTCTTGCTGTTTCGCCAACTGCTACACTGCAGATTGCAAATACAAAACTTTTTGTGAATGGTTTCATTGATGGTGCGCCTGATTTGAAAATGGCTAACAATAATGTGGCAACTACAGTTGTAAATACTGTTTTGACAGGACCTTTCAATAACCTTGGGGTTCCTGGTGCAAAAGTAGCACACTTATTGGCTCCTGGATACGGAAATGTTCAGGGAGTGGCAACAAAAACAGCAAACCCTTATTTTGTGAGATTTGCTACAACGCCTACCACTTCTGTAATTGATGATTTTACAAAACAAAATCCTACATTTTTCTCCTTATGGATCGGTAATAATGATGCGTTATTATATGCTTTAGCTGGTGCAGATAGCTCTGTGGAAACACTTACACCTCCTGCTCAGTTTAAGCAATATTATGACATGCTTATTGCTAAAATAGAGGCTACAAAAGCTAAAGGAGTTATTGCAAATATTCCGAGTGTGACTACCGTTCCTGCTTTAACAACAATACCTACTAATCCTTTGACACCAGCTGTTTTAGGTAAAGGGAACGTTGCGGCAGGGGAGGCTATTATTGATGATTTAAATAAAAACCTTTACGGACCACTTAATCAGATCCTAACAAATTTTGGAGCAGGTGATAGAATAAAACCACTTTCTAAATCAGGAGGAAATCCATTATTAATTAAAGATGAATCTATAACAGACCTGAAAGCACAAATTACCGGTGCAGCTCTTGCCTCTGGAAATCCTACCTTGGTAGCTTTGGCTACTTATCTGGGAAATACCTATGGACAGGCGAGACAGGCAAAAACTGGTGACTTGGTTCCTTTAACTACAAAAGCAGATATCGGATCAACTGAGCCGGGAGTGCCAGCAGCTCTTTCTGCAAGAGGGGTTGCTTATCCGTTTGCGGACAAATATATATTGGTACCATCAGAAATTAATGAGATTAATAGTGCAATTGATGCATACAACGTAGCTATTAAAGCAGCGGCAACTTCAAAAGGATATGCTTTTGTAGATGCTAACTCTAAATTAAAAGAATTGTCAGGAAATTCAGGAATTTCTTGGGATGGAGTGAAATATACTGCCAAATTCGTCTCCGGAGGTGCATTCTCATTGGATGGAGTGCATTTAACAGGTAGAGGATATGGTATTATTGCCAACGAATTTATTAATGCAATTAATGCAACTTATAAATCGTCACTTCCACAGGTAAACCCTAATCAATACTCAGGAGTTACACTGCCGTAATAATTGATAAAATAAAAACTAGAAACCACAGGAGTAAATCTTGTGGTTTTTTTTTAAATTTGCAAAATCTTTTAAAAAGTAAAAATGGCCGATCAGTTAAGTTATCTATTTTGTACAAGAACCAGCAGGGACTTGGCAGAGAAAATTGCCCAGAGTTATGGGAAAGAATTAGGAAAAATCAACTTTCAGGAGTTCAGCGACGGGGAATTTGAACCTGTTTTGGATGAATCTGTAAGAGGTGGAAGAGTTTTTCTAATTGGATCTACGTTCCCGCCTGCAGACAATCTTTTAGAACTTCTTCTAATGATTGATGCAGCAAAAAGAGCTTCTGCAAAGAGCATTACCGTTGTAATCCCTTACTTCGGACTTGCCAGACAGGACAGAAAAGACAAACCAAGAGCACCGATCGGTGCCAAGTTAGTTGCGAACCTTCTTACAGCAGCAGGAGCAACAAGAGTGATGACAATGGATCTTCACGCAGATCAGATTCAAGGATTCTTCGAAATTCCGGTAGATCATCTTTATGCTTCTTCAATTTTTGTTGATTATATCAAATCCTTAAATCTTGACAGCCTTACCATTGCTTCTCCGGATATGGGAGGTGCAAAAAGAGCGAAAAACTATGCAGGTCACCTAGGTGCAGAGGTAGTAATTGCTTATAAGGAAAGAAAAAAGGCAAACGTTGTAGAAGAGATGTTCCTTATTGGAGATGTAACAGGTAAAAACGTAATCCTTATTGATGACATGATTGATACTGCAGGAACGCTTTGCAAAGCTGCGGATATCTTGATGGAGAAAGGAGCGAAAACAGTTAGAGCAATGGCTACTCACGGAGTGCTTTCAGGAAAGGCTTATGAGAATATTGAGAACTCAAAACTTCTGGAAGTTATTGTAACTGACTCAATTCCTGTCAAAAATAATTTGTCATCTAAAATAAAAGTGCTATCTTGCGCCCCGTTATTTGCAGATGTTATGACCATGGTTCATGAGCACAGATCAATTAGCAGTAAGTTTGTTATTTAATTGATTTTTAGCAAATTACAAAACAAAATTAGAACAATTTTTTAAATTTTTTATAAATGAAATCTATTACAATTCAAGGTACAAAAAGAGAAAGCGTGGGCAAAAAGTCTACAAAAGCTTTACGTGATGCTGAATTAGTTCCTTGTGTTGTTTATGGAGGTGGTGCACCATTGAACTTCTCTGCAGAAGAGAAAGCTTTCAAAGGTTTAGTATACACTCCTGAAGCACACACGGTATCTATTGAAGTTGATGGTCAAACAATTCCAGCAGTTCTTCAAGATATTCAGTTCCACCCAATTACTGACAAAATTCTTCACGTAGACTTCTTCCAATTATCTGACGATAAGCCAGTTGTTATGGAAGTTCCTGTAAGAATCACTGGACGTTCTAAAGGTGTTGTAGCTGGTGGTGTTTTACGTCAGTCTTTCAGAAAACTAAAAGTAAAAGCTATTCCTGCTAACTTGCCAGACGAGATCGTTGTAGATGTTACTCCATTAAGAATCGGTAACAAACTTTACATCGGTGGTATCAAAACTACAGGATATTCTTTCGTTCACCCAGACAATGCAGTAGTAGTTGCTGTTAAGATGTCTAGAAATGCAATGAAAGGAGGTGCAGCAGCTATGGATGATGAAGATGAAGAAGAAGTTGCAACTGAAGAAGGAGCAGCTCCAGCAGAAGAAACTGCAGCAGAATAAGAATTGCTTATTTAAACAATATAAAACCTGTCAATTTATTGGCAGGTTTTTTTGTGTTGGCTTTTCTTTAGCCCGTCACTTTACAGCTTTATCCATTTTCTTCACCTTTCACTATTGAGTATTTCTATGAACTGACAAGTATCAGTACCCAACCAGATGCCTCCTTTCAGAAAAAAAGCCGTAAATTTGAAGTGTTCTAAATAAGAACGTTTTAATTTAAAAAATAAATAAATGTTTGACATTCAGGAAATAAGAAGCCAGTTTTCTATATTGGACAGAGAAGTGAATGGTAAGCCGCTGGTTTATCTGGACAATGCAGCTACATCTCAAAAGCCAAATTCGGTTTTAGAAGTCTGTCACGCATATTATACGGAACTTAATGCCAATGTTCACAGAGGAATTCACACATTAAGCCAATTAGCAACAGAAGAAATGGAGCTTTCCAGAAGAAAGATTCAGAAATTCATCAATGCTGAGCATGATTTTGAAGTGATCTTTACCAAGGGAACAACAGAAGGATTGAACCTCATCGCTTATATTTTAACGCAAAAATTGCAAAAAGATGATGAGATCATTATTTCTTATCTGGAACATCACTCCAATATTGTTCCTTGGCAAATGCTATGTGAAAGAACAGGAGCAAAACTTCGTGTAATTCCTATTGATGAAAATGGAATTTTACAGTTGGATTACCTTGATGAATTCTTAAGTGAAAAAACAAAGGTTGTTTCTGTAAATCAGGTTTCCAATGCATTGGGAATTGTGAATCCTATTGAAGAAATTATTGCAAGAACAAGAAAGAATACAGACGCTTATATTGTTATTGATGGTGCTCAGTCTGCTCCGCATTTCAATATTGATGTTCAGAAGCTAGATTGTGATTTCTTTGTTTTTTCAGGGCATAAAATGTATGCGCCAATGGGAACAGGTATTTTATACGGAAAGCAAGAAATATTGGAAGCTTTACCACCATTCCACGGAGGAGGAGAGATGATTGCTACATGTTCTTTTGATGGAACAACCTATGCGGGTCTTCCATTTAAGTATGAAGCAGGAACACCTAATGTGGGAGGAAATATCGCGCTAGGAGCAGCAGTTGATTTTATGGAAAGAATCGGGCGTCAAAATATTCAAAATCATGAAAATGCTTTGCTGGATTATGCTCAAAGGCAGCTGTTAGAAATAGAGGGTATTAAAATCTATGGTGAAAAGGCTCATAGAACAGGAGTTGTTTCCTTTAATCTTGAGGGAGTGGGGATTTCATCTGATGTGGGAATGATCCTGGATAAAATGGGGATTGCCGTAAGAACGGGGCATCACTGTACGCAGCCTATTATGAATTTCTTTAATATTGCAGGAACTGTAAGAGCCAGTTTTGCCGTTTATAACACCTTTGAGGAAATTGATATTTTAGTAGAAGGAGTTAAAAAAGCACAACGAATGCTGAGCTAGTAATTGAACTTATTATAAAAATATAAAAGCCCTTTCAGTAATGATAGGGCTTTATTATTATCTTAAACTTTCAGATCGAAAGTTAATTTTGTTTTTAAAGATTAGGTTTCCAATCCACAACTGCTCTGATGAATGCCTCAGCATTTTCCACAGGAACATTTGGAAGGATTCCGTGTCCAAGATTGGCAATATATCTGTCCTTTCCGAAACGGTTAATCATTTCATTTACCATTTTCTTGATGGTTTCAGGCGTCGAATGCAATCTTGCAGGATCAAAATTTCCTTGTAAAGTCATAGTGTGGTTAGTCAACGTTCTCGCAAATTCTGGATTAATAGTCCAGTCAACACCAAGAGCAGAAGCCTTAGACATTGTCATATCCTCCAATGCAAACCAACATCCCTTTCCAAATACTACAACATGAGTAAGAGGGCTCAGTGCTTCAACAATTTGGTTGATATACTGCCAGGAGAACTCCTGGTAATCAGTTGGAGAAAGCATTCCTCCCCAAGAATCAAATATCTGTACAGCAGAAACTCCTTTTTCTACTTTTCTCTTTAAATAAGCAATAGTAGTATCTGTGATCTTTTGAAGTAGCAAATGAGCAGCCTCAGGCTGTTGAAAACAGAATGACTTTGCGATATCAAAAGCCTTGCTTCCTTTACCCTCTACGCAATAGCAAAGGATTGTCCATGGAGAGCCGGCAAAACCAATCAATGGAATGTCGTTGTCTAATTTCTGAAGAGTTAGCTCAATAGCATCAAAAACGTATCCTAAAGTGTCATTCACATCCGGAGTTTCAATATTCTGAACCTGTTCCATTGTTCTGATCGGAGTATCCAACCAAGGACCAACAGATTCTTTCATTTTGAAATCAATCCCCATAGCCTGTGGAACCACCAAAATATCTGAAAACAGAATCGCAGCATCCAAAGGAAATCTACGGATAGGCTGCATAGTAATCTCAGCAGCAAGTTCAGGTGTCTGACATCTTGTGAAGAAATCATACTTGTCTCTTAAGGCAATGAATTCCGGCAGATATCTTCCAGCCTGCCTCATCATCCAGACAGGAGGTCTTTCAACGGTTTCTCCGCGAAGTGCTTTTAAATATAGGTCGTTCTTTATCATAATCTATTTAAACTAATATTACCTTTCCATTCGGTAACAAATATTTTAAAATTTCCCTCCCATTTCGTTTCTGATCAATTCAAAGATTGAAGTCAGGGTGTTTTCTTCGGAAGTAAAAATTTTTTCTTGAGTGTAATTTCTCAATTCCCCGGATGTGGTTTCTCCAATCGAAAACAACTTCATATCCTTTAGGGAATTTTGCTTTGCAAAACTACGAACTCCGCTTGGACTAAAAAATACTGCAGCATGATATTTTTCAGGTATTAACGGATTGGTTTCCTCTGTGTTGTAGATCGTAATTTTTTTATACTTAATGTTTTGTAGAGGAAGATCATTATCCAGAACATTAATGGCAAGGTTACCACAGAAATGAAGAAACTGTTCATGTTGGCAGTTTCCGATAATAAACTGGGACAGCATTTCTGCATTTTTCAATACCTTGAATGTTCCAAAGCCATTTTTCCTTAATGCTCTCTTGGTTTTTTCACCAACGCAGTAAATTTTATTATAATTTTTTGCCGTAAAATCCTCATTGGGTTTAAAGCGGTTTTTAAAAAACGCTGCCACACCATTCACGCTGGTAAAAATCAGGGAATAGTTTTTAAGATCAAAGGGACTGATTATAATAGGCTTGGTCTTGATTACCTCAACACAGTCAACCGAAATATCCTCTCCTAATTCTTTGGATATAATCAATTGGTCTATATTTTTGGTAAATAAGATTTTCATATTTCTGCTAAGTAAAGATGAATGGAGCGTTAAAGGAAGCTTAAAGTAATCCTTAGATCTGGCTTTTAATTTCTGCCATTAATTCTTTTCCACCATTTTCAAGAACAACTTTCGCGAATTTTTCACCAAAGTTCTCTGATGAATTGTATTCAAAGTTCTCATCAATGGCAATACAGTTTTTACCATCCAGAGAGCAAAGTGCTGCCGTGAAGCGGATCTGATCCCCGATGATTTCTGCAAATGCCCCGATAGGTGCTGTACAACCTCCTTCCAATGTGCTTAGGAAATTTCTTTCTATTTCTACGCAGACTTGAGTAGGTTTATGATTGATTTGTCTTAAAATTTCATTGATCTCCGGTTTGTCGGAATGTCCTGCAACAGCAATTACACCTTGCGATGGAGCAGGGATCATTACCGGAAGCATTTCATAATCAATTTCCATTTTCATTCTTTTGATTCCCGCCAAAGATAGAATGGTGGCATCAAAATTTCCATCTTCAAGCTTTTGAAGACGGGTCTGGATATTTCCACGAATATCTGAGAACTCCGTGGTAGGATAATGTCTTAACCAGAATGCTCTTCTTCTCAAGCTGCTGGTAGCCAGTTTCAGTTCATGAAACTCTTTATTTCTTGCAGACTCCTTTCTGATCAGGATATCCTGAGGATAATCTCTTTCCAGATAAGCAATCATCTCAACGTTTTGAGGTAACTGAGTAGGGACATCCTTTAAAGAATGAACAGCAATGTCTATTTCATCGTTGAGTAAAGCCACATCAAGATCTCTTGTAAAAACACCGGTGATTCCCAGTGAATATAATGGCTGATTAAGGTTCTTATCGCCAGAAGAAACGATAGGAACAATCTCCGTTAAATAATTGTTGTTCTGAAGGTGCCTCGCAACCTCCCTTGCCTGCCAAAGTGCAAGTGCGGAATTTCTTGTTCCGATTCTAATGCTTTTCATTGAATTCGTTGTTTGGTTGTTCAACTAATATTTCGTGCATTAATTTACTAATTTCTTCGGCTTTCAAAGGATTATCGATGATATATTTTGCAAAACGGTTGGTAATCTTCTGGATCATTTTATCCGAAAGCTCCATGTCCGTAATACCTATATATTTATTCTTCTTATAGAAATTATGCATCTCATTGCGTTCCATGTTCTTTAAAACGGCCTTGAAATGATGAATATTTGGTGCTAGTTTTCTCTTTTTTTCCCACTCAATGAAGTCTTTCATCAGTTCCTTGATGATCTTTTCAGCTTTTGGGATTTCTTTTTCCCGTTGTTGAATTGTTTCCTGGATCTGTTTTGAAAGTTCATCAACGTCAATTAGAGTTACATTTTCGTTTTCCGTTACATTTTTTTCAACGTTATGCGGAATGGAAAGGTCAATCACTAATGTCTCTTTTCCATTAGGGAAATGAGATTGGTTGATGATCGGGTGTTTTGCCCCGGTGGCTACAATGAGGATATCCGTGTTTTTTAACTCTTGGTCAAAATCAGAATAATCAACATGAGGGATATTATATTTCTGGGAAATCTTTTCAGCTTTCTCCTGGGTTCTGTTGGCTATTTTAATTTTAGGCTGAAAGACATGTTTTACCAGATTTTCAACGGTATTTTGTCCAATTTCACCTACACCCAAAAGAAGAATGTTCTTTTCAGTAATTCTTTTTTGGCTGTTTAAAATATAATGTACTGCTGCGTAAGAAACAGAAGCAGCACCATTAGAAATGCCGGTTTCATTTTTAATTCTTTTCGAAATCTGTATGGCTGCATTAATTGCTCTTTCCAGATATGGATTAGAATTTTGTCTCTCTTTTTTGAAGCGGCTGTATGCTTTTTTGATTTGACCGATAATTTCAAAATCTCCGATGATCTGACTTTCAAGACCTGCAGCTACTCTAAAAAGGTGTATTAATGCCTCTTCTTTAGTATGAATATTGGCAAACTGAAGAAAATCAGTAATGTTAACTCCAATGGTTTTGCAGTATTCTTCTGCAACTAAAAGATAATTGGGAGAAGTGGTATAGATTTCAGTCCTGTTACATGTGGAGACCACAAATGCGTCCCCAAGATCTTCCTGATGGACCCGGGAAACGAAATTCTTGATGTTTTCATCAAAGAATGCAAACTTTCCTCTCGTTTCTACATCGGCCTTTTCGTAGCTGATGGAAAGCACGGCAAAATTCGATGTTCGATGGATGTTGGAATACTGTAACATAAGCAGTCGCAAATTTACGATTTTTTTAATTAATCAACCCCTGATACTGTATATGATAATTATCGTAAAAAACTATAAGAGGTTTGTAGTAAGATGGGTACTTTTGGAATGGAAAAACAAAGGAAGAGAACGGCAAAAAGGGAAAGATCCGGCATAGTTTTTCAAACTTATTTTGCTTTTTCATCTTTTGAATGTGGTCATTTTTAACCCTAAACACAATTTTAACTCTTTTGTCTTTTCGTTTTCAGGTTGTTTTTTTGTCATTTTACCCTTTTGTTATTTAGTCTTTTGAGCCCTCAATTTCCCTCATTAATTTTAGTTTAACTCAAACTCTGTAATTATCTAGACAGAAAGTTAATAAAGAATTATAAATTTTAATAAAATTTTAACCAAATAATGTTAGCGGGAAATTTCTTTAGTAGTGTTAAATTTATATCTTTGTAATCTTAAAATCAGAAGAAAAATATGAGTTTATTTGATATGTTTACGCAAGAAATTGCGATAGACCTAGGAACAGCTAATACCCTTATCATCCATAATAATAAAATTGTTATTGATCAACCGTCAATTGTCGCGATTGAACGTTCTACGGGTAAACCCATTGCTGTAGGTGAACAGGCTAAGCATATGCAAGGTAAAACTCACGAGGATATCAAGACCATCCGTCCTTTGAAAGATGGGGTTATTGCAGATTTCCACGCTTCTGAACACATGATTAAGGAATTTATCAAAAAAATTCCTGGAATTAAAGGTAAATTCATACAGCCTGCATTAAGAATTGTAATCTGTATTCCTTCTGGTATCACTGAAGTTGAAAAAAGAGCGGTAAGAGATTCTGCTCAGAAAGTAAATGCAAAAGAAGTGAGATTGATCTATGAGCCAATGGCAGCCGCTATAGGAGTTGGAATAGATGTACAAAAACCTGAAGGTAATATGATCATCGATATAGGTGGAGGTACTACGGAGATTGCTGTAGTAGCTTTAGGAGGTATTGTATGTGATAAATCTGTGAAAATTGCAGGAGACGTATTTACCAATGATATTGCTTATTACTTAAGAACTCACCATAACCTTTATATCGGGGAAAGAACTGCTGAAAGAATCAAAATTGAAGTAGGTTCTGCAGTAGAAGATCTTGATGTAGACATCGAAGATATCCCGGTACAAGGTAGAGACCTTATTACAGGTAAGCCTAAAGAAATTATGGTTGGATACAAAGAAATTGCACGTGCATTAGACAAGTCTATCATTAGAATTGAAGATGCTGTAATGGAAACTCTTTCTCTTACTCCACCGGAATTGGCCGCTGATATCTATAAAACCGGTATTTATCTTGCCGGAGGAGGAGCGTTGCTAAGAGGTCTTGCGGACAGAATTCACAAAAAGACAGGTCTTCCTGTATTTGTAGCGGAAGATCCGTTAAGAGCTGTAGTTCGTGGAACAGGTATTGCCCTTAAGAATATGGATAAATTCAATTTCTTAATTAAATAATTTTAACTTTTTACGACTTTATATCTGAATGGGATTTTTGCTGAGACTATTTTCGAAGAACACACTCTTTGTCTTCTTTATATTCCTGCAAATTATTGCTCTGGTTTTGATATTCACCAGAAATGCCATGCAGAAATCCTGGGTTGCCGGCCAAACAGCTGCTTTTAACTCCTGGGTTTCTGGATATATTGATGAAGGAGTTTCTTATCTGAAGCTAAAACAGATCAATGAGGATCTTGTGGTTCAGAATAAAGCCCTTATGACTGAACTTTATGGGAAAGACGGAGCGAAAAACCCTGTTTTCAGAAAAGTTCATGACACCATTGGTGGTGGGCAGATCTATACTTTTGTTGATGGAGAAATTGTTTTTAACAGTATCAACAGAAGAAATAATTATTTTACAATCAATCGTGGTAAAAGAGACGGGGTCTTTCCTCAAATGGGAATAATGGGACCTAGAGGAATCGCGGGGATTGTGATTAATTCTACAGATAGTTATGCACTGGTTCAGTCTGTATTGAGTGTAAACAAGATCAGAATTAATGCAGCACTCAAAAATTCAGGATATTTTGGTACCTTAACATGGAATGGAGATAACTCAAGGGTTATGCATCTTGCAGACATTCCAAAATATGTAGCATTAAAAATAGGAGATACGGTTGTTACAGACGGAAAGTCGGCAATCTTCCCGAAAGGGGTTACTATTGGTACTATTGCCGGTTATTCTGTAGATAATAAAACAGGATTCTGGGATATCTCAGTTGAACTGAGTGAAAAAATGGGAGCGTTGAATAAAGTGTATGTAATAAAGAATCTTAAAAAAGCAGAAGTGCAAAAGATTCAGGATACTATGCAAGCTGTAATAAAGAAAGAAAATGATTAGCAGGACTTTATTTACGGACATATTGATCATGATTTTTCTTGTTGCATTACAGGTATTTGTATTGAACAGGATTACTCTTTTCGGGAAATATACTCCGGTGTTATATCCTGTATTTGTCATGTTCTATCCTTTCTTTAGAAACAAATTTCAGTTCTTGGCTTTAAGTTTTTTAATGGGGTTGGCAATTGATGGATTCCTTTATTCATGGGGGATCAATGCCTTTGCTACAACATTGATTGCTTATTTTAGAACATTGATATTCAGGACCTCCACAGATACTTCCACAGACTTTTTTTCTTTTCAGTCCCTTCAATGGGCGCAGTTTTTGCTGTTTTTATTTTCAAGTATCTTTCTGCATCAGCTTTTAGTACAGTATATAGAGTTCTTTAAGTTTAGCAGATTTTTTGAAATATTATTTAATGTGTTGGTAACAAGTGTTATTTCATTTATCTTTATCGTCATCTACGCATTAATATTTAAAATCAAACAAAAAGTTTGAACACACGTTATTTAAAAATTTTTTCCATCCTTGTTGTAATCGCTCTTATTTTTGTAGCGAGGCTTGCTTATTTACAGCTGTTTACAGACCGTTACGCATTGAATGCAGCCAATACTTCCATTAAAACTGAATATATTATTCCGCAACGTGGGGTAATTTTTGACAGAAATGGTAAAATCATGGTAGGAAATCAGCCTGCCTATGAAATTTCCTTTACACAGGCCTTGATGAAGCCGGATTTTGATACATTGGGTTTTTGTGGCCTAATGAAGATTAGTAAAGCTGATTTTATCAAAAAAATTGATTTCATTAAAAAAGAAAAATATTATTCTAAGCTGACTCCTATGACTTTCTTAAAGGATCTTAGCAGGGAAGATATTGCAAGAGTACAGGAAATTATTTTTAAATATCCTGCCTTTAATATTGTGCAAAGACCTCAGCGTCAGTATGAAGTGTCTACTTCCGGAAACCTTCTGGGGTATACCAATGAAGTAAATGATGGCGAAATCAAAAAAGATTCTGCCTATTATCTTCCTGGTGACTTTATTGGGAAAAAAGGAGTGGAAAAATCTTACGAAAAGGAACTTCGAGGGATAAAAGGGGTTAAGTATATTCAAAAAGATATCAGACTTAGAAATATTGGGTCTTATAAAAACGGAACACTGGATAAGGATGTTGTTACCGGAAAAGATATTACGCTGACCATTGACTATGATCTTCAGAGAATGGCTGAAGAGATGCTGGTAAATAAACACGGTGCCATTGTGGCCATAGATCCTAACAATGGAGAAATTCTTACGCTGGCTTCAGGCCCCGATGTTGATCCAAACTTATTTACAGGACCAAATAAATCCAAAAACCTTTACGCACTATCAAGAGATACGCTTTATGAAAATAAACCGACTTTTGACAGATCCGTGCAGGCTGCCTATCCTCCGGGATCTACTTTCAAATTGCTGACGGCTCTTGCAGGAATGCAGATGGGAGTAATGACGGAGAATACCATTTTCCCATGTGGAGGCGGATTCTATTACAAAGGATTAAGAATTAAAGGACACGGTGGCGCAGATCCACTAATCCCATCTATTCAGGTATCCAGTAACTGTTATTTTTCGCATGCTTACCTGGCTATTATGAATAAATATCCGGGTGATCCATCCAAGGGAGTAGACGAATGGAAAGCCATTATGAACAGTTTTGGTGTGGGTGAGTTTTTAAATAATGACTTGGCTTCAGGAGCAAAAGGAAGAATTCCGAGCGGTGAGTTTTATGAAAAAAGACAAAAAAGTTTAAATAAGTATAGTGGCAAAAAAGATTTCAAAAATTGGGATCCTTTGGCTACAGGAGCAGTCTTCAATGGAATGGGGCAGGGAGATGTAATGCTTACCCCTTTACAGATGGCTAATTCTGTTGCTGCCATTGCCAATAAAGGCTGGTACTATACTCCTCATATTGTTAAAGGTATTGATGGAAAGTCAAATCCAGATCCAAGATTCAAGGTAAAGCATAAAACACTTGTTGATCCTAAATATTTTGATCCGGTATTGAAAGGTATGGAGGCCGTAGTGCTTAGAGGAACAGGACGAAGCCTGAAATCCAATGATTTTACACAGCTTGCCAAAACAGGTACGGCTCAGGTTCCTCAAGGGAAAGATAACTCAATCTTCGTACTGATTGCCCCTGCAGACAAACCTAAAATTGTAGTAGTTGCTGTAATGGAGCATGCGGGATTTGGAGCAACATGGGCGGGACCTGCCTGTACTGTAATTGCTGAAAAATATATTACAGGTGATCTTAAAAGAGAAAATCTTTACAAAAAGATGACTGGCGCAAGCTTTATGCCTGAATATAAAAGACAATGGATAGCTGATCTAAAGCGCAAGGGTCTTTATGTAGATTCTAAAGCGGATTCTATTAAGCGTAAAAAAATGCAGGACAGTCTGGAGTTTGTAAAACAACAGAAAGCCAAATTGCAACAGAGAATAAACGAAGAAACTAAAAATATTAAACCTGCCAAGCAATGAAATGGACTGAAGGAATAGATAAACTGGGCCTTGGGCTGTACTTCCTGCTTTGCATTTTTGCCATTGCAAATATTTACAGTGTTGACCAGAAGTTAGGAGAAAAACAGTTGGTTTTCTTCTGTATATCTGTATTTGTAGGTCTTATCATATTTGTAGGAAGAAGTAAGTTTTTCGAGAATATGTCCGGGATTATTTATATTGGGGGTGTTCTCTTGCTGATAGGGCTTTTTCCTTTTGGAAAAGAAATCCTTGGACAGAAGAATTGGTATAAGTTCGGAAGTTTTACCATGCAGCCTGTAGAATTTGCAAAAATTGGTACAGCTTTAATGCTTGCCAATTATGTTTCCGGACCGGATTTTAACCTGAAAAACAGGAAGTCCCTGTTAACAGCTTTGGCCGTTATTGGTATTCCGGCGGTAGTTGTACTTGCTATTCCTGATGTTGGGTCTATGCTTGTATTTATCGCATTTTTCATTGCTTTATACAGAGAAGGACTTAGTGGAATGTTATTTGGCGTAGGTTTTATTTTTGCTGGAGTTTTCCTTGTTTCACTGGCCATACCTCCGGTTTATGTGGCTGTGGCTATTTTAGTAATAGCTGGTGTTTTAATTGCCATGAACTATCATAGAATGTCCTGGGATGTGATTTCTATTTCCGGAATTACAGGGTCTGTTCTTTTGCTTTGTGGCTTGGCATTTGGTTCCCCTTTTATCTTGGAGAAGCTTCCTAAGCACCAGAGAGAAAGAATTGAGGTTCTTTACAAAGGAGAAAAAGCATTTAGAGATACTTCAGGATACAACTTGTTATATTCCAAGACTGCAATCGGTTCGGGAGGACTTTGGGGAAAAGGATATCGTGAAGGATCTGTTACCCAGGGTAAGTTTGTTCCTGAGCAGGAAACCGATTATATATTCTGTACAGTAGGAGAAGAATGGGGATTCGCGGGAAGCGCTCTTCTTATTTTGTGCTACATGGTTTATATTGGCCGAATCTATTATCTGGCTGAAAAACAGAAATCCACTTTTAATCGCGTATTTGGATATTGCTTTGCTTCGATCCTGCTGATGCACTTTTCAATCAATTTAGGGATGGTTATGGGGCTTTTTCCAACAGTAGGAATTCCTCTTCCGTATTTCAGTTATGGAGGTAGCTCCTTGCTGGCTTTCTCAATGATGACCTTTATTTTCTTTAAACTTAATTATTCAGACCAAAACAGTTTAGTATAGGTATTTATTCTCTTTAGGCAAACCAATAAAGCTGTAAAGAGGAGATGTCTAGTCTTATTATTAGCTCTGCAAAATAAGCAGACAGTGAAGTTATACCCATAAATCATTATATTTTTATGAAAGAAGCCTATGTCTTAGATCAGGACTTTGAAAACGTAGATTGCTCCCAATTAGAAAAAGGAGAGTATGAGAATTGTACTTTTAGAAACTGCAGTTTTGAATATATAAATCTATCGGGTTTCAGTTTTACAGACTGTGAGTTTTTAGAATGTAATCTTAGCATGGCAAAGCTTGTTGGTACAGCATTTAGAGACGTAAATTTTAAAGAATGCAAAATGTTTGGACTTGAATTCAGTAATTGCAATGAATTTGGAATGTCATTTACATTTGAGGGTTGCTCTCTGAATAACTCTATATTTTATCAAACTTCCATTAAGAAAACTGTTTTCAGAAATTCCAGGTTGATTGAAGTTGATTTTACTGAATGCGATTTATCCAATGCAATCATTAGTAACTGCGACTTGTCTGGCGCTGTTTTCGATAGTACAAACCTTGAAAAGGCAGATTTGAGGACGTCGTCCAATTATTCGATAGATCCGGCTTTAAATAGGCTTAAAAAGGCCAAGTTTTCACTTTCTGAAATATATGGACTGTTGTATAAACTCGATATAGAGATAGATCGGAATAGCTAAGGTAAAGATAATCGTTGTTTGAACTTCAGTTTATTTAGATAAACTACATAAAAAAGCCATCAGATTCTGATGGCTTCATTATTTAAATCAATTATTTATAAAATTAAAAATTTGCTGGTGTAGCTGGAGCGGTAGACGCTAGGTTGTTATAAGCTTCTCCCTCTTCGTTGATTACTCTTTTTGCGAATCTGTACTTAGGTCCCCAATAAGAGTCATTCAGTGAAGAGATCATTACTCCCTTTGATGTTGCTGCGTGGATGAATTTTACTTCCCCTTCTTCAGTAACACTTTCTACAATACCTACGTGAGAAATTCTTCTTCCATGAGAAAAGAAAATTAAGTCTCCTTTCTGTAGGCTTTCCTTTTCAATTCTTTCTCCCTCCTGAGCCTGAGATGCTGCTACTCTTGGTAAGCTAAGACCTGCTGCTGCTCCGAATACGGAAAGAACAAAAGCTGAACAATCTATACCTCTTCTTGTAGTTCCTCCATATCTGTAAGGAGTTCCAAGGTATGTTTCAGCTTCAGTAAGGATACCGTCAATGGTTTTATTATATCTGACTGCTTTAGCAATCTCAGAATTCTTAATGGCTTTTTTAGCGTTAGCTATAGATGCGGCCTTTTCTGCAAGAAAAGAGTTGATAAGTTTTTGCTTATCCAGCTCCATTTTTTTGTTATCAATAGAAGCTAGTTTGGCATCTGTTTTGTATTCTTTAGCGTAAGTTGCTGGTTTAGAAACTACATAATTAGTGGCGCACGATTGCAATGATACTGTAGTAACTAAAGCAACTAAATAAAACAAAACTCTTTTCTTCATATATATTTGATTAACCGTGTTAAAAAGGAATATTTATTTCCAAAAGCAATACAAAAGTAGAGATTCCGAGTAAAAGACCCCTGATATGATAATTGTCAGGATCTTATTTTAACACTATTTAACATATTATTTGCTTATGTTAAAGAAAAATAAACCGCAACAGCCTATTTTTGGTGAGTCTGCGGTTTTTTTTATTAAGATTCTTTAACAAACGATATCGATTTTCTTCTATAAATCGGCATTTAAGATTTAAAACTCCAATTTTTCAGGTTGTTAACAAAACAAAAAAATTCCCCGGAAAACCGAGGAATTTAAACTAATATGGAACTTTACAGAGGTTATTTTGTAAACAACATTTCTCTGTATTTTGTCATCGGCCAAAGCTCATCATCTACCATCATCTCAAGAGCATCAGAAGCATCTCTGATTCCATCGAATAATGGTTTTACGTTGTTACAATAGCTTTCTGCCTGTTTTTGGCTGTCTGATATGCTTTTGGCTTCTTCTCTGGCTTTAAGAAGATCTTCAACACCAAGCTTAATTTTAGAAACATTTTCAGAAATACTTGTAATTAAGCTCATTTGCTCTTTTGCCAATGGTTTAAATTCTTTATCTCCGAAGATCTCCTTAAGACCTTTTACGTTTTCAATTAATCTGTTCTGATAATTTAAAGCTGAAGGAATGATGTGGTTTCTTGCGATATCACTTAATACTCTTGCTTCAATATCAATAACAGTAGAGTACTTCTCTAATTTAATTTCGTTTCTTGCCTCAACTTCTCTGTGGTTGAAAATTCCCATCTCTTCATATAGGTCTAGGAATTTCTTGTCCATTTCCTGCTTTAATGCTTCAGGAGTTGTTTTAAGGTTGTTCAATCCTCTTTTCTCGGCTTCTTTTGCCCAGTCGTCAGAATATCCGTCACCTTCAAACATGATGTTTTTACATTGCTTAATGTATTCTCTTAGTACATTAAAGATGGCTTCATCTTTCTTAAGACCTGTTTCAACTAAAGCATCAACTTCTTTCTTGAAATCATTTAACTGTTTTGCAGCAATGGTATTCATTACAGTCATAGACTCTGCACAGTTTGCAGAAGATCCTACTGCTCTGATCTCAAATTTGTTTCCTGTAAATGCGAATGGAGAGGTTCTGTTTCTATCCGTGTTGTCTAATAGGATTTCAGGAATCTTTCCAACTACATTTAATTTTAATTCTGTTTTTTCTTCCGGAGACAATTTTCCGTTGGTTACTTTTTCAAGTTCTTCCAAAACGCTGAATAGCTGGCTTCCGATGAATACCGAAATAATTGCAGGGGGAGCTTCGTTGGCACCTAGTCTGTGGTCATTGCTTGCAGAAGCGATACTTGCTCTTAAAAGGTCAGCATATTCATGAACTGCTTTAATTGTATTCACGAAGAATGTTAAGAACTGTAAGTTTTTCTTAGGGTTTTTTCCTGGGCTTAGAAGGTTTTCACCTGTATCTGTTGCTAAAGACCAGTTGTTGTGCTTTCCGCTTCCGTTTACTCCTGCGAATGGCTTTTCGTGGAATAAGATATGGAAGTGGTGCTTGTGAGCTACTCTTGCCATGATGTCCATCAATAAAGAGTTGTGGTCTACAGCAACGTTCACTTCTTCAAACATAGGGGCAAGCTCAAATTGGTTTGGAGCTACCTCGTTGTGTCTTGTGGTTGCAGGAATACCCAATTTCATACATTCAATTTCCAGCTCCTTCATAAAGTTCATTACCCTTGTAGGGATAGATCCGAAGTAGTGGTCATCTAGTTGCTGTCCTTTTGCAGGAGAGTGTCCCAATAATGTTTTACCTGTTAAAACAAGATCCGGACGTGATTGGTATAAAGCTGAATCAACAAGGAAATATTCTTGTTCCCAACCTAAAGTAGGGGTTACTTTTGTTACGTTTTTGTCAAAATACTGCATTACATTCGTTGCAGCTTCATCTACAGCGTTCAAAGCTCTTAATAAAGGCGCCTTATAATCTAAAGTTTCACCAGTATAAGAAATGAAGATGGATGGAATACATAATGTAGTCCCCATAATGAAAGCAGGAGATGTAGGATCCCAAGCTGTATAACCTCTTGCCTCGAATGTATTTCTGATTCCTCCGTTAGGGAAAGAAGATGCATCCGGCTCCTGTTGGATCAGCATGTTTCCGCTGAATCTTTCAATGGCTCTGCCTCCTTCAATAGGAGTAAAGAAAGAATCATGCTTTTCTGCAGTAGTTCCTGTCAAAGGCTGAAACCAGTGAGTGTAGTGAGTAACTCCTTTGCTCATTGCCCAGTCTTTCATAGCCACAGCTACCTGGTCTGCGATATGTCTTTGGATCTTAGTACCTTTTTTAATGGCGTCCATGATAGAACCGAATGCTTCTTTTGTTAAATATTCTCTCATCGTCTCTTCCGAGAAAACATTTTTACAGAATAGTTCCGATAATTTTGCAGGGATTTCAACAGAGTTATCTTTTCTGAAATCCTTAAATGGTAGGGTTTCTAATGCTTTGAATCTTAAGGTTGACATATTTGGGTGATTTTTTACAGGGCAAATTTACAAAAAAAATGAATTGAAAATATTTTACCCCTATTTTTTTTAGGGGTATTTCAAATTTTAACTAAAATTTAAACAATGGTTTTACTTTTTTGGGAGGGGTTAATTGGAATTAAGAGCTATTGTTACGAAAAATTAAAGTGAAAATAGCATTGAACCATGCATAAAATAGAGTGCTCAAGCTTTTATACATATTAATGATATGCTTTCTGAAAATAACCATATTAATTATAATTGTTATTGACAGAACTATAACAGTTATAATATTTGCTCCATACCCTTCATTGCAAAACTGCATGAAAACAGGATAAGTTAAAGCCAACGAGAGAATATAACTTATGTAGAACTTTTGAATGTAGAGATCAATCAGATACATTACTACCATTGATATGATGACGAATACTCCGATTCCGTCCAGTATCCCGAATAATCCTATAATAGGGCTCCTCAATAGCTTTAAAAGAATATCATTACTAAAAATACCATCATCAGCCTTGTTGTCTCTTATGATTAAAAATAGAGTCAACAGAAAAAAATAAAGTAAGATATGACAGATCCATAGTTTCCAAAAAAGAGAAATCTTACTTAATCTGCCTTTCATATCATTAAATACTTTTGATATTGTCATATTGCTATCCGGATTGAATCTATCTTTTAACCTCAGCCCTAAAATTTATGCTTGTATAAATATAAGATTAAAACCGTAATATTCATTTCATATTAAAATAAAGAAGAAGATCGTCATATCTTAAAACAATACCGCCTATTTATGGGTTTTAAACAACTTAATTAAAAGATAGTTAAAATAAGTTGAGCGGAGATTTTGTATATTTGTGTGAAATTTATTTTATGACAAATTCTAGAGCAAGAGAAACTACAGAGGCTATTGAAAGGTTATACATCTCTATGAGACATTTATTTTATAGAGGATTTTTCAAGCCAGGAGGGGTTTCAGGAGAAAGTATCAGAAGTTTGTTGAAGACGATCAATCCGGAAATTTATGGTACCATGAATATTCCAAACAAATTGGAACTGGACGGGTTGATGTATGTTTTAGACAGGCTTCCTGAAGGGATTGAGGAGTGTGCTTTTATTCATCTTACATCAGATGAGGGGTTTGATAAAGGAAGTTTCGAACCTATTGTTCCAAAGAAAAGAAGAAGAAACTGCTATAGGATAGATGAACACCAGATGAATATTGAGGTTCTTTTGGGCCGTTCTGAAATTTATGATATTCTTACCCACCTTACATTCCTATTTATAGAAGCGGATAAAATCCGTAATCTGGCTTTCATTCAGGATGAAAACTGGAAGCCTATACGTGCCTTCAAAATTATTGAAGAGGTAGTGAAAGGGGAGAAGAAATTCAGCAGAAAAGAAAAAGAAGTTGCACTTATCCATCTTTCTTCTTTAATAGGAAGATCCTTTGATGAAACATTAAGAGCTTACAATACTTTTGGAGATGATGATAACCCTGATCGTTTATTTAAAATTATCTATAACCTTGGAAAGGTAAGTCTTGAGGATGCAAAAGGAGCTAGAGAAAGAGAAATTCATTTCAGTGCTATATTAAAGGAAAGAGTAGGACATCACTATTTTGGTGAGAAATGGGCGAACAAGGTAAAAGAGGTTTTATTTGAAAATAATCTTCACATGCGTCCGTTACATATTATTTCTGCCAATATGCACTCAGTGAAAAATATGCTGTATGCAAATGAAGCTCTTAAAAAGAAGCATAATAATGAGGTAGACTATAAGCTTTATGAGGAAATTTCAAATAAGAAAGAACTTCGTGACAAGGTATTAAAATATGCCATGGACGAGGGAATGATTCATATTGCTGATAAAAGCGGAAGTAATATTGATGTTCAGATCATAGATCTTAGCAAGACAAATCTGAAGAACACTCCATTTGCCGACTGTAAGTTCTCTGGAGATGATGTAGTGATGGTATTCGATTACGCATTCGGAGAGCAGGCTTTCGAGGTAATGGACGAATTGCTGAAGCCTTTTGAGCAGAAAGGAGAAATATATATGATGCATGTGAAATCTGTTTCCATTATGGGGAAAGCAGGAATTCTTACCGGTGCAAAAGGAGATATAATGATCCCAACTTCCCATATTTTTGAAGGGACTGCAGATAACTATCCTTTTGAGAATGCATTAAAGCTTGATGACTTCCATGATGATGAATTAAAAGCTTTTGAGGGGCCAATGATCACTGTTTTAGGAACATCTCTTCAGAATAAGGATATTCTTTCTTACTTTATGAACACTTCATGGAAAGCCATTGGTCTTGAAATGGAAGGAGCGCATTATCAGAAAGCCATTCAGGTAGCATCCAAGATCAGACACCATATTTCACCGGATCTGTTTGTTTGCTATGCTTACTATGCTTCGGATAATCCTCTGGAAACGGGAAGTACATTGTCTTCAGGAGGTTTAGGTCTTACAGGAGTAAAACCAACGTATCTGATTACATTAAGAATCCTTGAAAAGATCCTTAGAAGCGCAAAAAAAGAAGCTTCTGCTAAAAAATAATTGTAGTTTTAAATTACAAGATCAGCCTCAGGTGTATTTTGCATCTGAGGTTTTTTGTGTTGAAGAAATTCACTCTGTTGATTTTCATCAATCTCTTTTAACCAATTCAATTAAAACGTATCTAAATCCATATTCAACAGAAAAAAACCTCCGGATAACTCCTGTTTGAGGTTTTTATTTAAAATACCTACCTTTAGAAAAAATAAAATTTTAAATGAGAAAATCGGCTGCAATCATTTTTGCGTTTATCATTTCACAATTTCATGCTCAGCAAGGAGCTTATTATCAGCAGGCTGCGAAGTACAAGATGGATATTGATGTAAACGCTGAAAAATTTACCTATCAGGGAAAACAAACCTTAGAATACACCAATAACTCTCCGGATGAGCTGAATGTGGTTTATTTCCACTTATATTGGAATGCTTTTAAGCGCAACTCCATGATGGATCAAAGAGTGGCTTCCCAAGGGAAAAATGGGGACTCAAGATTGCAAAAAGACGGTATCTCAAGATTATCTTCTATTCCGAAAGATCAGGAAGGAGCTCAAAATATTCACTGGATCAAACAAAATGGCAAGGATCTGAAGTTTGAAGTTCAGGAAACCATTATGAAAGTATATCTGGCAGAGCCTATCAAACCCAACTCTACAACAACCTTTACAATGGACTGGGATGCAGTAATTCCGGAACAAATCAGAAGAAGTGGAAGAAATAACAGAGAAGGGGTGGATATGACCATGACGCAATGGTACCCAAAAATTGCTGAATATGATTATGATGGCTGGGCAACATTCGATTACATGGGAAGAGAATTTCATGCACCGTTTTCGGATTTTGATGTCAATATTAAAATCAATAAAGATTATGTAGTTGGAGCTGGAGGAATTCTTGAAAATCCAACAGACGTAAAAGGATATGATGCCAATGCAAAAATAAAGGCAGAGAAAGATAAAAAAGTAACCTGGAAATGGACAGCTAAGAACATTCTTGACTTTGCTTGGAGTGCAGACAGGGATTATTCTGTAGAAAGCTTTAACGTTCCGGATGGACCGAAAGTCTATTTGGTATATCAGAAAAACGATAAGACTAAAGTTTGGAGCGAGGCACCATCTTATATCACAAAGTATTTTCAGATCATGAATTCTCATTTCGGAAAATATGTATATCCTACCTATGCGTTTATTCAAGGAGGTGATGGTGGAATGGAGTATGGGATGTGTACTATGATTCTGGGAGAAGCTAAAAGTATTAAAGATTTAATGGGTCTTATGGCTCACGAAGGAGCGCACTCATGGTATCAGCAGATGCTTGCAACCAATGAATCTGTACGCCCATGGATGGATGAGGGCTTTACAAGCTATGCAGAGGGGTATACAATGCATCAGCTATTCCCGGAAGAACTTCCAAATCCTTTCGCCAAAACAATAGAAGCCTACAGAAACTTCATTAAAAAAGGAATTGAAGAACCTGCAGTTTGGTTGGGAGACCATCATGACAACGGAACGTCTTATACTTATTCTACCTATGTAAAAGGAGAATTGTATCTGGTACAGTTAGGATACATTATGGGAGAGCAGAACCTTGCAGAAACCCTAAAGCAATATTATGATCAATGGAGTATGAAGCATCCTTCAGACAGAGATTTTCTTCATATAGCACAGAAGGTTTCCGGGATGGATCTGAAGTGGTTCCACAATTACTGGATCAATACAACCAAAACAATCGATTACGGAATCAAAGATGTGAAATATGACGCAAAGTCTACCACAATTACTCTAGTGAACAACGGTCAGGTGCCAATGCCGGTTGATTTCAGCATAATGACCACAGATAAAAAGATTGTTACTTATCAAATTCCATTAAACATGACCCATACATGGAAAGAGAAAGATATTTATGGTGATTTTAAAACAATGCCTTACTGGCCTTGGACACAGAAAGAATATACCATCACTGTTCCTTATACAAAATCTCAATTGTCTGTATTGGGAATTGATTTCAGCCAAAGAATTGCAGATGTAAATATGGCAGATAATTTTGTAGAAGTAAAATAAAAAGATAAACATATAGATAAAAGGAGTATTTGCAAATACTCCTTTTATTTTTTTATAAATTTGAAGCTCAAATTTTTTCAAATCATAGCCTGTTAAAATATAAATGAATTCAATTGTAATAAATGTAGGGAACAGCAATATCAGATTCGGCCTTTTTAATGGTGATAATTGTGATATTTCCTGGGTGATCAATACGAAACCTTACAGAACAGCTGATGAGCTGTATGTACAAATGCTGATGCTTTATCAGACTTATAAAATTGACCCAAAGGAAATAAATAAAGTGATCATAGGATCTGTAGTACCTCAGCTTACCAAAGTGATGTGCTCAGGGATCAAAAAGATTCATGGCGTTAATCCGGTTATTGTTGACAGGGCTACACCATCTGGAGTGCAGGCAAAATCCAAGCAGATGGGAACGGATATTTATGCCAATCTTGTTGCTGCCCACAATTTGTATCCAGACAGAAAAAAAATCGTTATCGACTTTGGAACGGCTCTTACCGCAAGCTGTGTAACAGAAACAGGAGAAACCCTTGGAGTAATTATCGCTCCCGGAATTGTTACTTCCCTAAACTCTTTAATTAATCAGACCGCTCAGCTTCCGGACATTGAGCTTAAAAAGCCGAAATCGGTTTTAGGACTTGATACTGTAACCTGTATGCAGAGTGGAATGGTGTATGGATTCTTGGGAATGGTAGAGGGATTTGTTGACCGCATTAATGAAGAAGTGAATGATGACTGTTTTGTGGTTGCAACAGGAGGCGTTTCTCATGTTTATAAGCCTTTAACAGACAAAATCCATGTGATGGATAGATTACATACCCTAAAAGGACTTTATTTTCTGGGAAAAGATTTATAAACTTAAATGAAGATCCGACCTTAGCTTTAACCTTGAATAACATGAAAGAATTAAATGAGTTTCCAATAATAGAAACCGAAAGGCTTATTCTCTCCCAACTGGAAGAGGCGGATATTCCCTTGATTGTAGAGTTTCTTCAGCATAGAATTTATTCGGATCTTACTTCTAATATTCCTTATCCATATACGGAAAACGATGCCAAGCTATGGTTAAAGATGTCTAAGGATAGCTTTGAAAATAATAGCGGTTATACATTTGGGATCCGTAATAAGGAAAAACAGCTTATTGGAGCCATTGGGCTGCATGACAGAGATGATGATAAAGCTGAACTGGGATATTGGATAGGAATACCTTATTGGAATAAAGGATATGTAACCGAGGCGGCAAGAGCTATTGTAGATTTTGGATTTAAAGAACTGAATTTCAATAAAATATTTGCAACTCATTTTCTTCATAATCCGGCATCCGGAAAGATCATGGAAAAGATAGGAATGGAGAAAGAAGCACTTTTGAAACAGCACATGAAAAAAGACGGTGAATACTTCGATATTGCGATGTATTCTATTTTTAGGGAATAAAGGATGACTTACATCTTAAAAATATAAAAACAGCCTTGTAAGGCTGTTTTTTTGTTTAGCATGGCTGGCATTCATGTCCCGGATTAGGATATACCCATCCTCCACAGCAATCAGGAATAGGTCCTAGCAAACACCCGAGCCTTGTTTTTCCTGTTTCTGGATCTTTATAAAGACATTGGCCTACTCCAACACTTCCGTTAATTTTGGAAGCTTCTTTTCTTGTTAATTTTCTCATATTGATTTTGTTTGGTTGTATTCAAATTTAGGTAATTATTTGATTACTCGCATGTTGTTTGTTCAATATGTAGTGTGGAAATTATCTTTTGCTTTGAAAAAAGGTCTTTACAATGGATGAACATTCGCTTTCCATGATGCCTGTAATAATTTCTGTTTTAGGATGCAAGGAAAGATGCTTATTGATGAAGCCTCTCTGCTCATCTCTGGCGCCAATAACCACCTTTGAGATCTGTGACCAGGAGAGTGCTCCGGAGCACATTACACAAGGTTCCATCGTTACGTATAATGTACAGTCTTTTAAATATTTTCCTCCAAGGAAGTTAGCGGCTGAGGTTATTGCCTGCATTTCGGCGTGAGCGGTAACGTCATTTAAAGTTTCCGTAAGATTGTGTGCCCTTGCAATAATACGGTTGTTGGATACCACAATACATCCGATAGGGACCTCATCTTTTTCCAATGCTGCTTCTGCCTCCTGCAAAGCCATCTTCATATAATATTCGTCAGTAAACATTTTAGTTGGGATTTAAAGTGAAAAATAAAAACAAACAAAAGTATTTCTCATTAATCTGAAATAGTTAAGGTTAAAGGAATCCTGAAACGAAACCTTTCCGGATCACCTTTAACAAGGGCAGGAGAAAACTTTTCAGTAATAGAATACAGTGCAATCTCTGCCTGTCTGTTGAATGTGAAATTATCGCCTTGAGCATGAACATTACTGACGCTTCCGTCCTTTTCTACAATAAAGACAACATCTGTTTTTACGGTTTTAGCATCAGAGTTAACGCCATCCACGTAAAGTAGGTTGGCAACTTCCTGTCTCAGAGTATTCATACCGCCGGGATAATCAGCAATCTTTTCTACATTGGCAGGCTTATCGGTAAGATTTTGAGAGATTCCGCCTATTGTTTTTAAGGTCTGAAGATCTTCTATATTTCTTACCTTTAGCAAAGCCCCAATTAAAGCCGTATTTTCAATACTGTCCATTTTTTTCATGAAAAAAAGAAAGTCTCCCTTAATGGCTTCCTTTTTGAAAGTATTTTTTTCGGCATCAAATTTTTTCTTGAATTCCTTATTCAGCATGCCTCTGTGCTGATTGTAATAATTTTTTACAACCCGAAATTCTTCTTTCTGCTGTGACAAGCAAAATGAAGAAATAATGCAGCAAATACAAATGAATAAAGTTCTCAATAAGGGTATATTTATGTAAATATAATCAAAAAATATGAGAACTATTTATGATCTGTTAACTCTCAAGATATCTGTTTAGCGATTCCTGAAGGTGGTTGCGAATATCATCAACTAAACATTTAGGTTCCAAAACGGTTACCTCCTTTCCATAAGACAGAATCTCCTGCATGAAGTCATAGGTAGGGTGAAGAAAGAATTCAAAATAAATCTCTTCCGGAGTTTCCTTAGTCTCTTTTTGTGATTGGTGAAGAGGAAAACTTCTGATATATTCTCCCTGATGACGGCTGCACTTTAATACAATATTCTGAGGCTTTTGTTCCGCCAGATTCATCACCCCAAAAGCATTTTTGAAATGTTCTCTAAAGTTATAATTATACTTTTCACGGAACTTATTCTTTCCAACATCCAGATAATTGATCCTGTCCAGACCAAAAGATTTTAGAATTTTATCCTTCGTATCAATGGCGATGAGGTACCATCTGTCTTTGGATTCCTTTAGCGCCAGAGGATGTACCTTTCTGGAAGTCATCAGTTTATTTTTGTAGTTGTAATGTTCAAAGCTTACCACCCTTTTATTACGAATAGCAAAGAACAGATCATAAAAATGCTCTACACCAGTTGGCTTTCTGCTTTCAAAAAAAATAAAGTCGGAAAAGTTGGGATGAAGATTCAGGGCATTGCTTACCTGAAAAGATTCCAATAGCTTTTGGTTGTATTCATCCACTTCCATGATGGGGCGGCTCTCAATATAATATCTGTTGTCACCCTTTTTTTTGTTGTGAATAGAAAGGTTGAAAAGATCGGAAATCTCACGGATATCCCTCTGCAAAGTACGGATAGAGTAGCTCTTGATTCCCGCATCCTGGAATTCAAATGAATTTAAAAGATAATCTTCCACCTGAGAATAAGTAGCAGGAGAGCTTTCAAGTCTTTTAATGATTAAGGCATATCTAGTCAGATAAAAATCTTTTTTCATTCGGATATATTTATGTTTACAGCGTTACTATAGTTATTAATAGGGTATGAAACGCAGGTGTTTCATGGTAAAGTTTTGTAAGACAAATATATGCTCTTAATGCGACAAAACTTGTCGTGTTTTATTTTTTTGTTGGAAAGGAATGGTTTTCCTTTATTACCATTATTATTTGAGTGTTTTTCATTTTTAATAATTTTAAAGAGTAATAAAAAAGGCAGAGTTTTTAGGTCTGCCTTCTTTTATAATGATTATTCTTTGCTTTTTTACAGCAATAATAATTGAGTTGGTTTTGCAGTAAATGCACCAATTCCTCCATCAGATCGGGTTGCATAAAAATATCGGGGAATGGAAGGGATAGAAGTCACGGCAAATACGCGGGTCTTTCCATTTACCTCTGCAGCTAGAGTAAGGAGACCATTATAGTAGGATATATATAATACATCCGCTCTTGTAGGGAATCCTCCTATTGGGTCCGGATAAAAATCCAAATTCCCGGTTAATGTAACACCATATTCCAAGCCGTCATCTCCTTTCATTGTGAATCGTGTATGTCCTGCGAAATTCGCTCCATTACCTGTTACAGAAGTGGATACAGAACATTTTACAACAAACCCATTGATCATCTGCGGCGTGTTGATCAAAATATTTGTTCTCGCACTTCCACCAGCCGGCAGTACAATGTTGTTATTGCTGTCTACCTGTGCGGATCCTGTTAAATCTTGCCAAACAGGGTTCAATGCTGAAAAGGTAACCCCTTGTTTCACTAAAAGTTCAGGGCTGCTCAGATTGGTAAGCAGGTTATGGGTGCAAAAGAACTGGTAATAGCCTTGGGGATATTCATTCCATTTTAATCCGAAGTTCAAAATATTGGGCATATTTTGAAGAACAGTGAAATTATTAATATTGTATTCTTCAGGAGTTGCTAATACATTTCCATTAATATCTTTTACACGTTTCATGACAAGCTTTGCATTGGGAGTCTGGTTGTCTACAAACAAATTCAGGCCAATTAAAGTGATGTATTGTGTAAAGGTTAAAGAGTTATCTACGAACGGGAGAATAACACTGTCAATTCTTGGCTGACCTGTGGAATAAAGCTCGCTAGACAAACGCATTCCTTTTCGCCATGCAATCTTTTCAGTATCATTCAATGATGACGGAAGATTCATAAAGGGTTGCTTTCCATTTGTCTTTCCAATACGGCCAGACGCATTTTGAGTTAATAATGTATTAAATAATGCATCATTGGAAACATCTGCTAATCCTGTAATTGAATAGGGTAGACCGGAAGTAGTAATGCCCCAGCTATCTCCCAAGGTTAACCCTGCCCCTGCTGTAGAAGTCAGAGCTGAATTAGCAATGTTTTTTCCCAGATCTCCAGCAGGTAATTTTGCTGTATTTCCATTATGATCCAGGCCTAAAACTTTTGGATAATCCTGAAGACTCCCATCTTTGGAAGGCTTATTTATTTTATTATCCAGTTTTTCTCTGGTGTCTGTGTTATATTCTTTTTGGGTCTTGATTCCGGCAGCTAATAACGCCGGGTCAGAGATATTAATAGAACTATCTTTTAAATCTTCTTGTTGAAGACCAACTGCCGAGGTTTTCAGATCTCCATTTTCATCAATTGCATAGTCTGTATAAGTAGCTGAACCTGGTTCAGCTACTTGATAAATGACATTATTCTCTCTTTCTTGTTCTGGAGGTAATGCATTTACCCTTATGATTTTTCCTATATTGGACATATTATTTATTTTAGTAATTGGTTGATAGTTAAATTATTGCCAGTCTCCAGAAATAACTTTCTCTGAAGAGGTTCCCGAATTTTGAACACCCAGTAGGTTATTATTCTTTTTAAAATTGACATCCTCTGTGACTACATCAGAAGGAACTTCGAAATCTTCAAGGTTTTCCTTAGTAAATGGCAATGCCGTAAGGGTTTGTAAACCTGCGGACCCTTCCTGTAGAATGTTTAGAGAAGTAGGAAGTACCGTAATCCATGCTTTTCCTTGTTTTACACCTACCGGCTCACGCAATTCGTCTACAATACTTAGGTACATTGGATCTCCGATTACCGGAACCTCTCCACCGTTCCAAATTTTTCCTGTAGACATAAAGAACTGTACTGCATCTTCAAATCCTGGTTTTACAGTAACAATTACCCTTGCCATCCCTGCCTGAAGGAAGTTTCTGAATAAAGGATCCGTACTTTGAGACAGATACATTTGCTGCCATTTGGCTTTATCTCCCCAATAGTAAGGATAGAAAGTATAATCCATAATGCTCCATTCAAAAGCTTGTTCCATGAATTTTGCCAATGCGGTATATTGCTCAAGGTCATCGCTTAATACAATACTGAAGTCCTGCATTTTTTCTACTCCATTCGTGAAATCTTTTCCAAGTGAACCATAATCCTGCAACAGGTAGGCAATACAGTTATGCTTTAGGATGACAGATTCCATACTACGGAAGAAATTACTTGTATTAAGTGTTTCTCTGTTTTTCTCTTCTTCCTCTTTAGCTTTTTTCTCTATTTCTGCTTTTTTCTCTGCGAAAATGGCATAAGCCTCATCATAAGCTTTGATAATGGCTGTAAAGTTTTCTAATAGCCATGTTGACATATAGGCTGCAGAAAGTTTACAAGTAATTTCAAATGCGATATTTACAGAATCAATATTTACACATCTGTATAAGAAATCGAATGATCCCGTTACATTTTGTGGTGTAAAATAGGCTGTTTCATCAACAGATTTAATATGGCTGATAAATTCCTTCATACCTCCCGTGAAATCACTTGTATATAAAATATTTTTACCAGGAGAGTCTCTTTCGAAACCATAGTACATTTTTACGGCACTAGCTTCATAATTGTCAGGAATATCAATTTGTCTGTGTTTTGTTTCTCCGTTTCCGTCTATTTTATCCCATTGTTTTCCTAAAATAAGGTTAATTGGAGATTTCGGCTGATCTGTAAGCTTTACACCATAGTGATTAGCCCAGTATTCAACCTGTTCCCTAGTCGCTTTTTTAGCACTTTCCATTTTCCATTTGTCGGTACCACTTCTTGGGTCTAACGGTGGAACTAATTGGTCAGATTTTGACGAAGCTGCTGCAAGATTATGAAGTCTCGCCGGCTCAGGAACCATAAATTCAAACATGGTACGTTTACCGTAGTTGAAGATCTGGTTTTTCATCTTTTTATCTACCCATCTGTAGATACCCACTACATGCTTGTCTCCATTTCTGTTATCATAACCATGAGCATTGTTTTCTTCAAACTCCTCAATAATTTTTTCAATCCTTTCTTCCGCTACTTTGGTAAGGATTCTTTCCGTAGCTTTTTCTGTGATTTCCTGAGATTTCGAAATAGCCTGTCTGGTACTGTTTTCTTTAGAGTTTCTGGCTGCAAAACTTCCTCCTACTTCAAAAGATTTACCCATACCTCCATATCTGAAATGCGCTTCGGTATTGATGTCCTGTTGGATAACATTGGCAACTTCAGATTGCATGTCGTTTCTTGTTGTGGTAGTAGTATCGCTTAGAGTTTCTCTCTCCGTAGATTTGGAAGTTGTAGTTTGGATTTCACTTCTTCTCAGTCTACGTGTTGATTTTTGTTTAAACTCTTTTGCCATAATGTTTTCGATGTGAGTGACCTCACCCGGAACATAGGCATGGGTTGTCTGTACAACTTTTAAGTAATCTGCAATTCCCAATCTTTTTACCCCAAAGTGTTTAGGAATAAAGGTTCCCTGCTTATACTGGCCGCCTCCTTCGGTTGGGTTTTCACCTTCATCTTTTGTTTCTTCAGTATAAAGAATACCTGTAAAAGTCTTGTTAAGTTCAATTGCAGAAAGACGTAACGAAGCTTCTTTTCCATTATTGAAATGAATTTTAATGTCCAGAGAACGGATAAACTTGCCAAACTTGTCAATTAAGAATAAGGGCAGTTCCACTTTGTTATCTATAACTTCAATATTGGAAAAGTTTTCTTCATAAAGCCCGAAATCAGTGCTGGCATTGATTGTTACAGAAGCGGCTCCCCAGGCATTACTTTCAGCCTGATAATAGAATGTAGCCGTTGCTGGCATTCTGGAAGAGACAGGTTCGTATGATGTTTTTAGATAATAGGATCTTGGAACAATACGGGACGCAGCACTGTAAGAATTAACAACAGGAATTAATACTCCTCCGATGCTTGCATAAGTTTGTTCAAGAGATGGAGATTTCTGGAATAAAGTCTGAACTTTTGAAGTCGTTTCTTCATCCATTTTTTCAAAAATTTCAGGATAAGTATCAAATTCATCTGTAATTGAAACCTCAACTCTGCCCAATTGCAGCTTTCTGTCATTTAAAACCGTAATCGTTGAAAAATCCAATCCGTTTTCAGGTTTTTCTTCACTTGTTACCTTTGTGAAAATATTGACAAATAATTTAAAAGAATCTAACGAAAGTTTCTCTTTCAGATCTCCAAAATTAATTTCATTTTTATACTCAAATTTGAAAGGTGGAACTTTTAATGCTTCCAATGAAGCATACAGGGCATCGATCTGTTCCTGCGTTAAACCTCCATTTGCAATTTGTGACTTAATGCTTTCATGCATATTGTCATATTTTTCAACATCAGCCTGATGAGTATTCATGTACTCTTTGTAAGCAGCATCATATGCTTTGGCTCTTAAAGTATTGAATGTCTTCTGAGTCGCTTCCAGCTCAGATCTCAACTGGATCAATCCGTCTTTTTCAAAGGTAAGATGGGATAATTCTGAAATTCTCTCCCCTTCGGCTTTTAATTGTTGTTGGGCTGCCATTGAAAGGGCTGTTCCATTGATAACTCCATCTCCAATTTTAGAAACATTGACCTGAAAAGCATTTCCACTTCCATTAGAAGTAGAATCTGTATTTTCTCCTTCATAGCCATCTCCGAACAACTTCATTGGGAGAACAACTCTTGCTTCCAATGCTTTTGCTTTTAAATCTTCTCCGTTGACTTTTATTAATTCCGGAGTGGCAGGTAAGTCACAGACATATCCGAAGTGAAAGGCTCTTAAAATGTGTACTAAAGCTTCTTTAACGTAAAAGTTGTTTTGGGTAACAGTTTGATAAATAAGATTATCCCAAACTTGTCCTAGTTTACTTTGAATTGCACTGCTGTTGTATAGATTTTTGGCTGTAATTTCATCTAATGCTGTAATAACTTCTTTTTTTGCAATCTTTCTTCCTATTTTAAGAGCTTCAGAAAGAGAACTGCCTTCAATTTCGATTTCACTTTGATAACCTGTTGTATTGAATGTTTTAGCAGCATTTTCCAATGCCCTGAATTTTTCCAAAGCGGTGCTTCCAGGATTAATTGCTGAATCAAAAGAACTTTTCAATTGTGTTGGTCTGTGAATGAAACCTAGATTGACTTTTTTAGTTTCTGTCAATTCAGGATTTCTTAAACTCACAAATCTAAATAAGGTTTGTGGTGCAGTATTATTTGTTTCGTTTGTTGCCATTTTAATATTTTGCTGTTTTTGTGTTAAGTGATTATTGATATTAGGCCGGTTGATCTCCTTTCTTGGTGTATTCGAGAGTAAGCGTGAAAGAATTAATTGAAGAATAATTATAATTAGGAATACCTTTCAGCTGAAACTGTACAAACTCTTTTTGGAGTGAGATGAAAGCTTCACCTCTTAATTGGTTCCCTGAAAAATCTGCTTTCATATCATACCACTCTGTAAACATCTTATTGGAAACGATAATTTCCATGTCTTCGAAGATTTTGTCTATCTGAATAATTCCGTGATCTGGAATTTGAGAAAAAACAACTGTTTTTCTATAGATGGGTTTATTGTCAATCCATAACCCTCCGGTTTTTACTTCTTCTCTTGAATAAGAGTGTTGCCTGTCTGCATATTTCTTCTGGATATAATCAAGATCCGTTACATTATTCGTATAATCGGATGATCCCGAAAGCCCTCTTACATCAGCCCCACCACAACTAATCAGATAAGTAGGCTCAATTGTAGTAATTCCTTTTTTTGTAATTTCAGCTACCGGACCATCAAATTGTTCAAGGAATGTAAATGTAGAATGGCCCATAAGAGTTCCGTTTTGTGTCTTATCTGAACAGAAAACGGCACCTTTAGAAAGTCTGGT
This sequence comes from Chryseobacterium aurantiacum, assembly GCF_003020585.1. Taxonomy (GTDB): domain Bacteria; phylum Bacteroidota; class Bacteroidia; order Flavobacteriales; family Weeksellaceae; genus Chryseobacterium; species Chryseobacterium aurantiacum. Next base: position 372,744 of record NZ_PXUE01000003.1, on the reverse strand, counting down.
AAAACTATTGTTAGCCATATCTTTGATAACAATGTCTCCTGTTACTGGCTTATTAGAGATTGTTCCGGCTAATGGAACAGACTCAGAAGAGGCTTTATCTTCCCAACCGAATGTTCCATCAGGTCTTGCAACAATATTTTTGGTGTAACTTGAGTCAGCTGCTGGAATCTGATTGGGTGTAATTGATAATTTACCATTCAGATTTACATAGCGGTCTACGAAGTTTCCGGAGATTAAAGCATCAGATAATGTTACAGAATTTCCTGACTTATTATTGTGAATATATAAGCTGTTTTGTAATTGAGCGTTTGCAAATGCAGAATTATTACCCATTATAATATTACTGCTTGAGCCTGCAGAGAGCGCCGAACCTGCATTTTGACCTAAAATGATGTTCAGACTGTTACCGTCTCCACCCCAATTTGCTGCATAAGTTCCTATAATGGTATTGCCATTGGTTTGCTTGGCATTACCAAAAGCGGAGTATCCAATAACCGTATTGTCATTCGAGGATAGTCCGTTTGAGTAGCTGGAGTTACCAATAACTGTATTTCCTATAGAACTGCCATCAGATGTAACGTATGTGGAGTTTCCAATAATGAGATGATCAGAGCCATAGGGTTTTGAATTTTTACCTATTGAAATAGTATTACTGGAATTAACATTTAAGTCATCAACTTTATCATTAATTATAATATTGTTTAAAGCAGAAGATCCACCATAGCTTATTCCTTGTATATTGATGGATTTAGTAGTTTCATTTCCTCTATCGGTAACGGATTGCAGGGTTCCAAGCTCACCCTGGGTAATATCAATGTATCTGGCCCCTGTCCATCGGTAGAGTTTATTGTGGTCTTTGGTGATATAAATCTTTCCGGATTCCCCAGCTGGAGGAAAATTAGAAAAAGTATCAAATTCTAGAACATCATCTACATAGCTTGGTAATTGTGAAGCTGGAACTATTCCGTCTACAAGATCTGCTTTTTTGGAAAAATCATAGTTTAGCTTTTCTGCTGGAATCTTTTCCTCCTTATGCCAGTAGGATTCCTGCCATTCCCAAAATTCTTCCTGTTTTGGAATGTCTCCATTTTCGAAATAGACTTTTAGTTCTTCTTTTGTTCTCATAAAAATGTGATTTAATAAATAAGTGATATCTGAAACCCTCTGTTGAAAGGTTTCAATGTATTGTAGCCGTGTTTTTGGAGTGGTTATAGGCTATGTTTCCACTTTTGGGGGATATTTTAGGATTTTATGATCATTTTAAACACAGTTCCGGCTGTTCAGCATTTTGTGATGGTGATTCAAAGGATTCGAGAATAATGTAATGAGACTGTTGGTGTATAGTAGGGAAGTGACTGAACAGCAGCAGAACGTGTTGTGTTTAAAAGTATATATTAAATGGTGTCTTCTTCCAGAACATCATCTTCAAAGTCTGTTCTGAAGAAGTTTTCAATGTCATTGAGATAGTTTTCATAGTCCATCTCTGCATTTTCGATGTCACTCCACTCTATGGTGTAGAGATCTTCATCGAAGATTGTATCTGTGTTGTGAGTTGGCGTTTCCATGTTTTTTGTGATAAGGTGTTGGTTATATTTTGAACATATTTTGGGCTGTTCAGCATTGATGAATGTTGAAATCAAAGGCTTTTAAAGTTTTTGTTGATTGTTATTTTGTGGCTTTGTTTATACTACAAAAGTAGGGGTGGGGAGCGACAAAACTTGACGTGTTAAAAAAATATTTTTCAATTTGATGATATAATCTTTTAAGCTTATATTGAGTATTTATAAGCTTAAAAACTTATATTTTGTTTTTGATGAGCTTCTGAACAATTTGGTTCAATGTTTCTCTGTTATCATCAATATAGCTCAGCCCTGCCTGTATCAGGTTTTCAATATTAGAGCGTCTTACATTATCCATTGCCGGAGAGGCATTTTTCAAAGATGGATTGAGGCGGTAATAGTTTTTCTGATTTCTCAATCCTAAGGTTTGAAACATTTGACCCAGCTGATAATCAACTGTTTCGGCATTGGCAGACATTAAGATATCAATAATAGGATTTACCCAGCCAATTTTTCCGGCTTTTTCCAGTCTTTTAAAAGAATAAGGTCTGGCCTCAATTCCTGTCCCTATAGAGATGATAATCATGTCATTAACTCCAGGGTGGTTAGCTTTCTGATGATTTTTTAAAACCTCTGCAAAAGGGATTTTTCTTGCCTCTGCATAAGCGCAAAGAGCGGGGTTGTTTGCAAACATACCGCCATCAATGAGGCTAAAGATTTGTCCATACATAGATTTAATCTGTACAGGGCTAAAATAGGTGGGAGCTGCTGATGTGGCTCTGCAAACATCTTTTACATAAAAATTATCTGTGCTGAGGTGGGCCTCCCAGGAATTGAAAAGCTTTGCTCGCCTGTTTTCTATATCATAACTTGTTATTAAACATGGTTTTATTAATTCCTTTAATTCTAGATTTCCAAAAAAGTCGTTCAGATTTTTCTGAAGAGCTTCCTGAGAAATTCTTTCATTCAACAATCCAAATGGATTAACGAGTTTTTCCCAAAAGGAAACCTGGAAGATATCACCGCCTTTTTCAGCATACAATTCCAAACCTTTCTGAATGGAATATTTCGCTTTACGAACTTCATCGGGGCACAGGATAATTGACGCGATCAAACCTCCTGTGCTGCTGCCTGCTACCAAATCAAAATAATCCCCGAGCTTAGCAGTGGGTTTATCATAATACTGGAGCTGTTCTTCTATGTAGCGCAGAATAATGCAGGTAATAATTCCTCTTATTCCGCCTCCGTCCAAAGAAAGAATGGTTGTCTTTTTCATGTGATATTTTTATTTGTTTTTTAAGAATCCGGATAATTTTTATTTCAGATATCAGTTTTGTGTCTTGTGTTTTTTTGAGCTATATATCTGATTTTCATTATCTTTTTTGTTGTTTTCTTGTAGATCAAAGATAGGACGGAGAAGCGACAGAACTTGTCGTATTATCTGAACATTTAATTAATTTTCGATAAAAAATAGCTCTGAAAATAAGCAACTTAGAGACACGGTTATTTTATTTCTGAGAAACTTTAAAAAAAGTTTTTTCCCGGAATTTTTCAAGGCAGATTTATAATAAATATGGTAATTCATCCTTTCGGAAGGTTATAGTATAACATAGCCTGCCTTATCCCTTGGCATCTTTAGGAGTTTCCTCCAGCTGATTTTTATAGGTCCTTTTTTAGATGGAATGTTCTTTTTTTCAAAATGAGGAAGATCCTTGAATGTTTTCCAGTTTCCACCCCAGTCCCAGCCATGTCTGGCAAAAACCTTTACACACTCATACCAGTCGGCAACTTTATCGTTATCCCAGTCTTTTACCGTATCCCAACTTGCTACTTTTTCGTCAATCATCAGGCACATGTCTACAGCAAAACCATAGTTGTGAATACTTTGTCCTGCTTTGGCATTGGTCACTTTTTTTCCGGAAGTAATTCTTCCTATGGCATAGAGCTTTTCCTGTTCCTCAAACGATCTTAGTCCTTGGGTGATTCTTATTTTGGCTCTTCCGGTAAGAGCTTCGTCACATTCCTTGATAATTTGCTTCACTTCATCTCTTACCAGCGGGTGAAGTTTCTGAATACGTTCCGATGTTACTTTGTCCATAATCTTAGTAATTTTAAAGCAAAGGTAGCAGTGGGAAACGACAAAAATTGACGTGTTTTAATTTAAAATGAAAGCAAAAAAAGAGGAATAGAAAAATGTTTTTGAAAACAAAAGTACCATGATAATGCGACAAAAGTTGTCGCATTTAAAAATATTATTCATTTGTTTTTCAGGGTGTTAAATCTAATGTTAATTGTGAGTCAAAAGATTATTTTATTCTTTAAAAACAATAATTTTGCATATATATTCAAGATACGTCATGTATGCGCTTGTAGATTGTAACAATTTTTTTGTTTCCTGTGAAAGGACTTTGGATCCTACACTGGAGGGCAAACCCGTTGTGGTTCTTTCCAACAACGACGGATGTGTTGTGTCCCGAAGCAAAGAAGCGAAAGATCTGGGTATTCCTATGGCTGCACCGGCTTTCAAATACAAGGAACTTTTCCAACAGCATGATGTAAAAAGCTTTTCTGCAAAATTTGAACTTTATAATTACAAAAGCCAGCAGGTTATTCATATCGCCAGCTCCTATGTTTTGGACTTTGAGGTGTATAGTATTGATGAACTTTTTCTCGATTTGACAGGGTTTAAATATATTGATATTTATGATTACTGTTTTAAAATTAAGGAAGAAATTGATGAGAAAGAAAATATTCCTGTAAGTATAGGAATTGCCCCCACCAAAACTCTGTGTAAGGTTGCCAACAGAATTGTAAAGGATTTCCCAAAGCAATTTAACGGTGTTTATATCATGGATACTCCGGAGAAAATTGAAAAGGCCTTGAAATGGCTTAATATTAGCGATGTATGGGGAATTGGAAGAAAGCTGGCTGTAAAAATGAATGATAGTGGGGTTTATAAGGCATGGGATCTTCTTCAGAAGCCGGAAGCTTGGGTAAGGAAAATCATGGGAATTCACGGAATAAGAATGATGAATGAGTTGAAAGGAATTCGTCAGCTGGAATTGGATGCCCCGTCACCCAAAAAATCAATTGCTGTTACCCGAAGTTTTATGCAAATGCTTACAGATAAGGAAGAGATCCGAGAGCGGGTGGAAACCTTTGGAATGTATTGTTCGGAAAGATTACGCAAGCAAAATACCTGTTGCAGGATGATAACGGTATTTGTACAAACCAACAGATTCAGAAAAGACCTTCCTGAATATAGGAACGGGATGACCCAAATTCTTCCCAATCCTACCAATTCTTCCATTTTAATAGGAAGGGTTGTCAACGAACTTTTTGAAGCCATCTACAGGGAAGGATTTCATTATAAAAGAGCAGGGGTTATGGTAAACGACTTTGTTCCGGAAGACCAAAGGCAGATCAGCCTTTTTGAAGAAGATATCCAAAATCAGCACCTTCCAGTGATGAAAGCGATGGATGCCATGAACAGAAAATATGGAAAAGATAAGGTGCGTCTGGGAAGTATGAGCGGTGAAAATACTTTTGGCCGTGCGCAGCTGTCTCCTGAATATGAAGCTTTCTTAAAAAATAATACTTTACCAGAAGCTAACTTTAGGTTCCATTAGAAGCCAAAGACTGGTATAGAGAAAATATCATTTTAAAAATTCCTGAAAAATTCTTTTTTTATTTCTTAAATATATTAAAATACCGAATTTTGATATTGTAAAAAACGATGTAACGTATTGTTTTTCAGTTATTTTGTTTTTGGTTGTTAGCGTGGCTATTGTGTACGACATTCTTTTGGGTTTATCTTTGACACAGAAAATAATACACATTTTTAAAACCACAAATTACATGAAAAACTTGAACTTTCTGATGAAAGGTATTCTGATCACAGGATGTCTTACTTTTAACTTTTCTATAGCACAGGTAGGTATCAATACACCAAACCCTCAAGGAATGTTTCATGTGGATGGAGGGAAAGATAATCCTGCATCAGGAAATATAGCTTCAGTACAGGCTGCCAATGATGTGGTGATTACTTCTTCCGGTGAGCTGGGAATAGGAACATTGCTTCCGATCGTAAAAATAGATACCCGCTCTCCAGACAATACAGATAATTCGATTGGTATTGGAGAAACTTCTCAAATTGCTTCTGCAGCAGGAGGTGGCGCAGTAAGATATAATCCTTTAAATGGCGGGAAAATGCAATATTCAGATGGAGTAGTGTGGCAGGATCTTATATCTACTCCTACCAAAGCGGTAGTGGTAGCTAATATAGAAGCAGCCAGCTTTGCTATTAAAATTCCTTATCAAGTTTCTACCAGCGTTCTGGGATGGAACGAAATTACAGATCCAACGGGTGACTTTACTCCCACCACCGGAACGTTTACAGCACCAAGAACCGGGGTTTATCTGGTGTCTTTTACATATGATTTTGTAAGAATCCCTATTGAATCCGGATATTTTTCTGAAGCAAGATATGTAGTGAATGGAAATACCACTGTTAAAAAGTGCGTAAAATCATTTTCCAATATTTCAAAACAGGCTCAGGTGGCAGGGTCATGTGTCGCAGGAGTACAGCTGAACAAAGGAGATACACTTCAACCCCAGATCTATCAGTCCGTGTACAATGGAAGTTTAAGCTTACGAACAAATACTTCGTCTTCAAGTAACGACTACGGATTTGTAAATATTTCGATATTAGAACAATAACACATTTTGATATGATAAAAAAATTAATACCAGCTCTAATCATTTTCGGAAGTTTAGAGGTTAATGCACAAGTGGGTATCAATATGTCTGCGCCCGAAAGAGCACTTCATGTGGATGGACAAAAAAATACTTCTGTTTCAGTACCTTCTACTTACTATGATGATGTAGTGGTAACTTCTACCGGTAACATGGGCGTGGGAACAAAATCACCCAAAACAAGGCTAGACCTGCGGTCACAAGAAAAAGTAAATGCAATTGGTGTTGGAGGAACCTCGCAAACAGCAGCGGCGGCAAAAGCAGGAGCATTAAGATACAACTCCGGCACACAGGATCTAAGTTATTCTAATGGTACATCTTGGGTAACATTGGCACATAAGGTTTCAAATGATTTTGTGGATGCTGAAAATGCCTCCGGACAAAGCTTTAGCAATAATATACAGACTCCTGTTACTGGCTGGACAAAGAAAACAGATGTGAATAGTAGTTTTAATGCAGGGACGGGTACTTTTATCGCTTCCAAAACGGGTGTTTACGTTGTTTCCTTTACATTTTCCTTAGCTTCAGGAAGTGTTGTAAATGATTCACGATATGAAACCCTGATCCAGACCAATTCTACTTCTGCTTCTACCAATACGGTTTTCAAGTGTGTGGGAAGCTATCCCGGAAATAATACCATTGGGAATCGTATTGCCGGAAATTGTTCAGGAATCTTTAACCTGATCAAAGGAGATAATATTACGGTAAGCCTTAATCAAAAACTAGGCAGCGCAAAAACACTGGATGCAGACGCAACCCTTACTTCTTTAAGTATTTTCGGATTATAAAAAAATTAATGATGAAAAAAAACTGTTTACTGATTTTGATGACTTTAGGTTTCAATTATGCGTTTTCGCAGATTGGAATCAATACGCCCAATCCACAAGGCATTTTGCATATTGATGGAAAGGCAGATAACCCCGTTTCGGGGACGGTATTTACTCCTGCTCAGCAAAGTAATGATATTCTGATTAATAGCGCTGGAAGAGTGGGAGTGGGCACACATAGTCCTGCTGTAAAGGTAGATGGCAGAAACTCCGGAAATGGTGCTATTGGCTTCGGAACATCTTCACTAACGGCCGCTTTGGCGGATGAAGGGGCTGTTCGATACAATAGCGGAGTAGAATATTCTAACGGAAAAGAGTGGCTGCCACTACTCACGGCTCAGCCGGCAAATAATAAGATTATTGTTATTGCAGCCAAGACAAATAATAATGTAAAGCTAGCGGTACCATCAACCTCTACAATAAATGCAGGCTTACAAAACAGAGCCAGTAATTATCTGGTAGATTGGACTAAAACCTTTGAAAGCAATTCCGGAACAAGCTTTAATGCATCTACAGGGGTTTTTACAGCACCCAGAAATGGGGTTTATGTGGCTTCTTTCACTACGGACCTTGCCCCCCTTGCCATCAATTATACTACAGATGTTTTAAACCCGATTCAGATAGAGGCGATCTGGCAATTGTATGATAATACAACAGGCCTGCTCGGTACCAATATTGTAAACACTGTAAAGTGCGTCAATACAATGTCTTCCAATAGTTTAACCAATATTGATGCTGGAAGCAACTGTACAGCATCATTCTATATGACTACAGGACAAAGGCTAATGCCATACATCTGGTTTAATTTAAATAATTCAAATACTGCCAATTTTTCATTAAATAATGCAGGTGGGTATAACAACCTTACCATTGCAGAACAGTAATTTATGTAACCTCTCCAAGAGTTTTGATAAAGGCTGAAGGATGTAATCCTGTGATTCTTTTAAACTCAATGGAAAAAGCACTGTGAGAAGAATAACCCGTAATTTCGGCAAGATGATTGATCTTGTACTTTCGATATTGCGGGTCATTTTTTAGTTGGTTTACAATATAGTTGATCCTAAGCTGATTGATATACTGATTGAAGTTAAGATTCTTATGTTTCTTTATAACCGCTGAAAGATACTTTGTGTTTATATTCAGGAGATTGGCTAGGTTATAGCGTGAAATATTCTTGCTGTTAAAATGAAGACTCTCTTCAAAGTTTTTTAATCCGTTTAAAATATTTTCCTCTGCCTCAGGGGAAATTTTTACTTCCGCCGGAATATTACTGTGCTGAGGTTGAATTTCCTCGGCAACGTCACTGGAATCCTCTTCATAGGCAGGCGGTGTAATCCCGTCCCGGTATATTTTGGCAACCACTTCCTTGTGCTTTTTTCTGAGGCGAATAATATTAAAGATAACAAGGACCAATAACATAACCATGAAAAGGCAAACAATAATTAATCCTCTTGAAAATTTATGACTTTTGCTAAGTTCATTGTCGAAACTTTCTTCCTTTTTTGAAAGAGTTTTATTGATCGCCATTGCTTTATTATAGGAGATGCTGTCTTTCAGTTTGAGATTTTCAACTTTATATTTTTGAACGTTGGATGAATCCTGAAGCTGGGTGTAGACCGTTTCAAGATTTTTTGTAATTTCTATTTTCTTTTCATTAAAACCATATTTATTGACGATGGCTAATGCCTGCTGATAATACAAAACGGCACTGTCCGGTTTATTTTGTTTAAAGAAAGAAAACCCGATATCATTGAGAATATTGGATTTAAGATAATGGTTATTGCCATCTGTCAGTGCAAGAGCCTGGATAAAGTAAGATTTTGCTTCCTTGAATTTCCCTACCTCAGATAAGCTATATCCCATATTGGTATAGGCTGATATCAGCAGTTCATTTCGTCTGGGGGTATTTTTGATCCTCCGAAATTCCTGAACCGCGTTTTTGGAGTAAAGTTCTTTTTCCTTGTACTGATTTTCGTTAAGGAGAATCAAAAAAGAATTATAAATCATCCCTTTCAATTCATGACCCTCATCCGTATTATTATTTTTGACTTCAGCTAATGCCTTTTGTAAATTTTTAGAAGATTCTTTTAAAAGCCCAAGTTTTGCATATTGTGTGCCCTGCATCCTGTAGGCAAGGGCTTTTCCTATTGCATAATTGTTTTGTGTGGAAGTCTTCAATGCTTTTTCGGAATAATCAAGACAGCTCTTTGCATCTGACCTTAAATAGCTGTTGTATGACTTTAAATAATAAGCCTTGGCAAGATATTCCGGCAAGTTTCTTCTTTGTGCAGAGTCTATAATTGTATTAAGAACAATTTCTGAACTGTCCGGATTTTTTGAAGAAAGTCCTCGTGCATATTTATATTGTTTCTCAAAATCAAATGTCTGAGAAAATCCATATGTCGAAATAATGAGGAAGAAAAAGAATGTAATTTTTTTCTTCATTGTGTGTTGTGTTTATTTTTTTTCGTACTTCCAGTTTCTGCCTTTACCCTCTTCAATCCATTCCAAAGCCTGTTCCATTCTTTTATTTCTGGTAGCTTCTGTTTTGGCCTCTGCTATCCACGTGATGTATTCCTTTTTGAAAGAGGGGGCTGCTTTTTCAAAGAAACTCAATGCCTTTGAATGAGCATTTAAAGCGGCCTGAAAATAATCAGGAACCTCCATCTCTGTTTTGGATGGGGCTGCCTTTTTCAGGGTAACTCCCATATCAGTAAGCTCCATGGCTTCCAGAATTGCTTTTTTAAGCTGAGGTTTCGAGGGAAGATCTTCAATTTTTGTAATTTTTCCCAAGCTGAACATGGAATTTTTTTCAATATCCAGAGTAATTTCCTGCATGGTTTTCATCTCTTTCTCCAGCCAGAATCCAAAGGTGCAATGTTGCTTAAACGAGGCCATTGCACAAAGATTTTTCCCCTTGTAAATGAAATGAGGAAAACTCCACTTTATGGTTTCCTCTACTTCCGGACAATATTCATGAATTATTTCCCGGATGTAATGAAGGATAGGCTTTGCAAAGTCCTGCGATTTCTCAATATAGGAATCTATCTTTGAACTGTATTTTTCCATGTTTTTCTATTGAAATAACTGTACGGTTTCATTGACAAGGAATTTCACCTGATCGGGCCTTCCCCTGTCATTTTTAGGATTATTGACATAACTTCCGGTCTTTACAATAACCATATTGTGCTCCGGAACCATAATGATATACTGACCCTGAAGTCCCAGGAAATAATAATGCTTGACAGGATTGTCATGATTAATCCAAAGTCCCATTCCATAGATATTCTCAGACTTTTCTGTAGGGGTTCTCATTTGCTCAATAAAATCAGAATTAAGAATCTGCAGATCTCCTACCTTACCATCATCCAGAAATAGCTGGCCTAGTTTTGCAAAGTCCCTTGCATTAGAATGAATACAACAATATGTTTTTTCCATTCCATGATTGTCTGTACTCCATTTTGCATTTTGTTCCATTCCCAGTGGAATCCAGAATTTTTCAGATAAATAGTTAGCCAATGGTTGTTTTAAAGCTTTTTTGAGAGCAAAACCAAGAAGCTGTGTTGCCCCACTTTGATATTCAAACCTCGTACCCGGTATTTCCTTGAATTTTCTTGAAAATACTGCTTTTACAAGGCTTTTTCCATAGTATGCTTTGGCATTGGGGAGAAACGGACTATTGTAATTTTCGTCCCAGTCAAGACCTGCTTCCATTTGAGCAAGGTTTTTGAGGGTAACGGTATTTCCAAATGGTTTTTCTTTAAATTCAGTGTAAAAATCAGAAATCTTTTCGTCAACATTATGAATGAGCCCTTCTTCCAGAGATTTTCCCAAAAGCATAACAGTAACAGCCTTTGCTATGGAAAAAGAATTGGTTTGTGAAAGCTGATTATAGCCGTCCCAATATTGTTCATGAAGAATTTTACCATTCCTTACTACTACAAAAGCTGCTGTTTTGGAGTGTTTTAAATTTTCGACTAAATGTTTAGGTAATTCTTTTTTATTGTAATCAGAATCTTCTTCCCATAGCCTGGGCTCCTCTGTAGCAATAGGGTTGCTTGGAAACAGGTTTCCATCATCAATGTAGGCACTTGATTTTCCTTTAAGGTAGGTTTTGGAGATGCCACTAAATAAATAGTCATATCCAAAAAAATAAGCTGCTGCCGCTCCGGCTACTGCCCCGCCTATCATGTACTTTAATATTCTCATTTTTCGTCAATCGGTCTCTAACAAATTTAAAATAATTTAGTTGAAAAAATTAAAATGAATTAACAAATAAGTTATTTTTTGTTTTAATTGATGAATTTTCTGCTTTTTAACAATAGCACATAAAAAAGCCCTGATTTTTCAGGGCTTTTAAATTATATTTTAGAAAGTAAATTTCTGAAGTTGGTCTTCTCATCAATGATTCTTCTCAACTCTGAAACCGGAACTCTTTCCTGCTTCATTGTATCTCTGTCTCTTATCGTTACCGTGTGGTCTGTTAGAGAGTCATGGTCAATGGTAATACAGTAAGGGGTACCAATGGCATCCTGTCTTCTGTATCGTTTTCCGATGGCATCTTTCTCTTCGTAGAACAAGTTGAAATCATATTTCAGGTCATTGAAGATCTTTTCTGCATATTCTGCTAAACCGTCTTTCTTCATCAGTGGAAGAATAGCCGCTTTAATAGGAGCAATAGCAGGAGGTAAAGATAATACCGTTCTTTCTGAACCATCTTCCAACACTTCGTCTCTTAAACAATGAGAGAAGATAGAAAGGAATAATCTGTCTAAACCTACAGAAGTTTCTACTACATAAGGAACATAGTTTTCGTTTCTTTCAGGATCAAAGAACTGAAGCTTTCTTCCTGAGAATTCCTCGTGAGCCTTTAAGTCGAAATCTGTTCTTGAGTGAATACCTTCCAATTCTTTAAATCCGAATGGGAAATTAAATTCAATATCTGCTGCTGCATTAGCATAGTGAGCCAGTTTTTCATGGTCGTGGAATCTATAATTCTCATTACCTAATCCTAAAGCTAAGTGCCAGTTCAGACGTTTTTGTTTCCATTGCTCGTAGAACTCTAATTCTGTTCCCGGAGCCACAAAGAACTGCATTTCCATTTGTTCAAACTCACGCATTCTGAAGATAAACTGTCTTGCAACAATCTCATTTCTGAAAGCCTTACCAATCTGTGCAATACCGAAAGGAAGCTTATGACGTGAAGTTTTCTGTACATTCAGGAAGTTAACGAAAATACCCTGTGCTGTTTCAGGTCTTAGGTAAAGGTCCATCGCAGAATCAGCAGAAGCCCCTAGTTTAGTTCCAAACATCAGGTTGAATTGTCTTACTTCCGTCCAGTTTTTAGAACCCGTATCAGGATCTGCAATTTCAAGCTCTTCAATCAAAGATTTTACATCAGCAAGATCTTCATTTTCAAGAGATTTTGCCAGCCTTGAAAGAATAGCCTCTCTTTTTGCTCTGTATTCCAGAATTTTGGGATTCGTAGCAACAAACTGATCTTTATCGAAAGCATCCCCGAATCTCTTCGCTGCTTTTTCGATTTCTTTATTCTCTTTATCTTCAATTTTAGCACAGTAATCTTCCACCAAAACGTCTGCTCTGAAACGTTTTTTAGAATCTTTATTGTCAATCAATGGATCGTTGAAAGCGTCTACGTGGCCTGATGCCTTCCATGTTGTTGGGTGCATAAGGATCGCCGAATCAATGCCGACAATATTTTCGTTAAGCTGTACCATAGCTTTCCACCAATATTGTTTGATATTATTTTTTAGTTCGGCACCGTTCTGTCCATAATCATAAACAGCGGATAAACCATCATAGATCTCACTCGATGGGAAAATAAAACCATATTCTTTAGCGTGAGAAATCACTTTCTTGAAAACATCTTCTTGCTTTGCCATAATTTTTTTAACGTCTGAAATGCAAAAATAGTGAAAATGTGGGAAGATGGAAGCGTGAAGATGGAAGTTTTTATAATGCAGTAAATTAGAAGCCGGGAACCTGCTTTTCACTATATCTTTTGCTTTGCAAAAGGATGCCGTTACAATCAGGGCTATATCGGACGAAAATTTCTACTTTTGCATCATGTTAGAAATTCTTTATCGTGACGAGCATATTATTGCTATCAACAAACCCAGCGGATTACTGGTTCATAAATCTTTCTATGCAGGAGAAGCCGATACCTATGCTATTCAGGAATTGAAGAAACAGATTGGACAAAAAGTGTATCCTGTACATCGGTTAGACCGAAAAACATCAGGGGTTCTGTTGTTTACTTTAGATAAAGATACCCTTAGAATCATGAGCGAACAGTTTGCATCACGTGAAGTGGAGAAGAAATATCTGGCCATTCTTCGTGGTTGGGCAAAAGAAGAAGAAACGATAGATTATGATTTAGTTAACGAAAATGAAGTCAAGCAAAATGCAGTTACCTACTATCGCCGTTTGCAAACTTCGGAAATAGATTTGCCTTTTTTAAAACATCAGACCTCGAGATATTGTCTGGTAGAAGCCATTCCTGAAACGGGAAGATTTCATCAGTTGAGAAAACATTTCAAACATATTCTGCACCCTATTTTAGGTTGCAGAAAGCACGGCTGCAATAAACAAAACAAATTGTGGCTTCAAACATTTGAAATCAACAAAATGACGCTTCACGCCCATCAATTGGTTTTTAATCATCCGGTTTCTAACGAAAGAATTACGGTAAATGCAACTATAGATGAGGAATTCAAAAGAGTAGGGGATATCCTGAAATTTGACCTGAGCGCGTACTCTTCATTAAAATCTTAAGATTTTAAATATCCTTTTCAAGGTTTTAAACCTTGAGAAAGATGATGAAGGTATTTCTCTGTATCTATTGCTTTAGCGCAATGCTCGCAAAGTTTAACTAAAACATGATTTTTATTTCCGATCGCAAGGGCACTTCGTTCAGCAAATATTGATAGCTGGTACTTCGCTTAGTGAAACGCCCTTACGAACAAAAATGTTTTCAGGATTGTCCTATTTCTTTGCGATCGTAGCGTTAAAATAGCTCACTGATTTGTAGAAAATTACAGTTGTTGATTATCTTATAGATACTATAGATCAGCTATTTTGATAAAATATCATAGGTTAATCAAAGATTAATTTTAAAATGAGTATTTTTGTAAAACTTTTTTTCAATGTACAAATCGCTCATTCGACCAATCCTTTTCAAATTTGACCCGGAAGATGTTCATCACTTTACTTTTTCGGTACTTAAGAATTTTGGATTTCTTACTAAATTATTTTTCCCAAAACCTATTGAAGACAAACGTCTGGAAAGAGAAGTTTTCGGATTGAAATTTAAAAATCCTGTAGGACTGGCTGCCGGTTTCGATAAAAATGCAGTTTTATTCAACGAATTAGGTGATTTAGGTTTCGGTTTTGTAGAAATCGGGACGGTAACACCAAAGGCTCAGGCAGGAAATCCTAGGAAGAGATTGTTCCGTCTTATTGAAGATGGCGGAATCATCAACAGAATGGGATTCAACAATGATGGGCTTGAAGCTGCTATCGAAAAGCTGAAATCGAACAAAGGAAAAATAATCATCGGGGGGAATATTGGAAAGAATACCCATACAACTCCTGAAAATTATACGCAGGATTATCTGGATTGTTTTGAGGGGCTTCATCCTCATGTAGACTATTTTGTACTGAATGTAAGCTGCCCGAACGTGGGAAGCCATGCCAAACTTGAAGATGTAGAATATCTTAGAGAGTTGATTACAGAAGTGAAAAAAATAAACCAGTCAAAATCTGTACAGAAACCTATATTGCTGAAAATTGCACCGGATCTTAATAATAATCAGTTAGATGAAATTGTAGATTTGATTGCAGCAACGAAAATTGATGGTATTGTAGTGTCCAATACTTCAGTAAACAGAGAAGGTCTGAAAACCTCTGCGGAAGCTTTAGAGCAGATAGGAAACGGAGGGCTAAGTGGAAAACCTATCCGTGAGAGAAGTACAAAAATGATCAAATATCTTTCTGATAAAAGCAACAGAGCATTTCCAATTATTGGAGTAGGGGGAATTCACTCTGCAAAAGATGCAATGGAGAAGCTGGATGCAGGAGCTACACTGGTTCAGCTGTATACGGGATTTATTTATGAAGGTCCGGAATTGATTAACGAAATAAATCAGGAGCTTCTGAAAAGAGCAAGCAGATTACCAAGATAATATAAAGTAAAAGAGTTCAAAAATTGAACTCTTTTTTATTTGGACTTTACAATAAGTGCATTTTTTATATCAACAGTAAGAGTGTGGGGCGGTAAAGAATCTGACTTGCCTACTTTAAGCTGTATCATCTTCCCGTCTTTTGATTTTGTTTCGGTGGTATCATCAATGTTTTCCAGACAACTTTCGGTAAGGAACTCCTCATATCGTTTATAATTCCAGTCTTTGGTAAAGTAAAGAACTCTGTATCCTTTTTCTCCTTCACTGGCCCCGCATCTCCCGCAGGCATTGAAATTCGAGGAATGTTCAAAGTACAGTAAAACCCTGTTCCCCTTTTCTCCGGAAACATAGGAAAGCAATTCATTTCCGCCATGTTGATTGATGAAATCAAAAGTATTAATCTTTTTGTTATTGGGTAGGATCAGATAATTATTATATCGGTAGATCATATCATTACCGGTAAATAATTGGGCTGACAGCGCTTTATTTCCAAAATAAAATTTTCCCGAAATAGGATTTTCCTTAGTCTGATCCTGCCCAAATATGATGGATTCTTTTGGGTTGAGGTTTTGTGTAATTTCAACTATCTTTTCCACTTTCTGTGGTGAAGTGATTTCTTCTTTTAGCCATGCGGAGTTTTTTTTATGCTTGGTTCCGAAATTATATAATGTTAGTTTGCCATAGTCATAAATTCCAGTCAGGGGAATTTTCTTCTGATATTTATCGTAGTAATACCAACCCTCTACAAAATATTGATACAGGCTGCAATCTGCAATACCGGCATAATGAAGCTGCATGGTGATTGGAACACCGGCAATTTCTCCCTTGAAGAGCTGTGAAGAATCGGTAACTTTTTTTAATTCAACTTTTTGACAGAAAAGAACGATAAAGGAGAGGGATAATAATAAGATAAAGATTTTTTTCATGGTTAAGTGCAGCATTTTTAAAGAAAGAAGTGGGAAATGGTGTAGATAATCAATCCTACCAGGCCACCTACCAATGTACCATTCACACGAATAAACTGAAGATCTTTTCCTACTTCCAGCTCTAGTTTTTCACTTAGCTCCTTACCCTGCCAGTTTCCTACAGTAGTACTGATAAGGCTTCCGAATTGATGAGTGTTTTTTAGGATGTATTTGTACGCCGTTACACGAACCCAGTGATCAATCTTGTTTTGAAGATTTTCATCTGTTTTTAAATTTTGTGAAAATTCATTTAAGTTATTCAAAAGATAATTTTTCAAAGCTGAATGATCTTCCTGTAATTCTTTCATCAACGTTTTTTTGATGGAAATCCAAATGTCATTAGAATATTCATCAAGTTTGTCATTTTTCAGAAGACCGTTTTTGATCGTTTTGAACTCTTCATCCCATTTTGGATCTTCCTTAAGGTCTGTAGAAAACTCGTGAATTTTTTGAGTGATTAGCGTTCTTACCTCATGTTCCGTATTTTCTTCAATTTCCCTGAAAAAGTCCGACAGGCCATCTGTAATCTTATCTGCAATTTTAGTATCCACAAAGGATGGAATAAATGAGTAGCTGCCTTTTTTTACACGATCCTGAATCATTTCATCATTTTCAATAATGTACTCCTTGATCTGTTTAGACAGATTGGTAATAATTCTCTGATGATCATTCTTTTCCAAAATATAATGAATTCCGTTTCCTACTACTTTGTTAAGCTTAATATCATCAGTCATATCAGATACTTTTTTACTGATAAATTGACTTACTGTAGAATCATCAAGTTTATTGAGGATATCAAGAACGATGTCTGCGAGATTTTTGACCAGAATATTCTGATTTTTTTCCTTTCCCAGCCATTCGCCTACGAAGTTGGAAATCTTTATCTTTTGAATGTACGGACGTATATTCTGTGGAGAAAGAAAATTACTGACAACAAAGCTTCCCAGATTATCTCCCAATCTTTGTTTGCTGTTTTCAATCAGATTAGTATGGGGAATGGGCAAACCTAGCGGATGACGAAATAGAGCGGTTACGGCAAACCAATCGGCCAGGGCGCCTACCATGGCTGCTTCAGCAAAAGCACGTACATAGCCAATCCAATGAGAGGGATTGGACTTCTGTAGTAGAGTGGTAACAATGAAAATAAGGGCCATCAGAACAAATAGACCTGTGGCAAAAGCCTTATATTTTCTAAGCTGTTTTTTTTTTGCTTCGTCATTCATATTCTCAAATTTACTAAATTTGGTTATGAAACTGTTTAATCTTTATAAAAGCTTTAAACACTTTAGCTAACTTAAATGTTTTAAATCTTGTAGTTCAACCTTAAGAGTTAAAATTTACAATGAAATTCTTAGTTTCAATTATTATATTAATTTTTCTGCAAGGATGTACGCAGAAACAACAACCCATTCAAATTACTTCTATGGAAAATACTGAAGCAAAAAACAATCCATACTACTCAAGAACAGATACTACAAAGCTGAATATCTCCAATGATGAATGGAAGAAGATTCTTGCTCCTGACCTTTATTCTATTGCGAGGGAAGCTGCAACAGAAAGAGCTTTTACAGGAAAATATAATGAATTCGATGAGGTAGGAGACTATTTTTGTGCCGTTTGTGGAAATCATTTATTTCGCTCCACTTCAAAATTTGCAAGCAGCTGTGGATGGCCAAGTTTCTTTGAAGCAGATAAGGAAGGAACGTATTACAAAAGAGACCAGACATACGGAATGGAGAGGGTAGAAGTTCTTTGTAAAAGATGTGATTCGCATCTGGGACATGTTTTTGATGATGGGCCGAAGCCTACAGGATTGAGATATTGCATGAATTCGGTAAGCCTGGAATTTGTTTCGGATTCACACCAATAAAATCATTTTATCCAATTACTATGGAAGAGGAGAGTCTGGAAAGCAGAAAAAAAGTCTGGATTGCTCTGTCAGAACTATATCTTGATACTGAACTTCAGGAATCAGATTTTAAATACATGGCAAAAATTTTCCTTGAAAGTCCTTTTACTTTTGAGGACATAAAAACCATTGACCAAGATGAAGTTTTTCCGGTCCTCTTTTCAAATTTATTAACCCCGGCAGGAGAATGGGCAGGATTTAATGAACCAATATTGGTTAAAAATATTATGAAATGGATAGAAACAAGAAGTAAGCTTGATATTTTTGCTGTCAAATGTATTTACCTTTTCTATGGTAAGATTAATAGGAGTTATTGGAAAAAAGTAGAAGAGATTTATAATCAGATAGATGGAGGAGGCCTCCGTTAAAGTTTCTTAAATTGAGTTAAACTTTGTGGAGTTATAACTGTCTGGTAATTATGTTTTTATAATTTTGCCCCACTAATTTGGAATTAATATATTATTGAATGAATGGATTTTATGGCGTATTAGGCCTTGTTTACATGGTGACGACCTCATTCTATCTTTCTCCAAGAACGGTGGTAAAGAATGAAAATGTCATCACGACAAAAACTGAAAGAGTAACTGACACGAAATCTGAGAAGAGTACAGCTGTTGTATCTTCATCAGAAGCATTATACAATTCAATCGCATTTGAACCTGAACACGAACTAAACTACGAAGTCTTCTCTAAGGCATTAACAGGATTTGAAAATTTAAAGAAAGCCGGATTACTTACCCAGGACTCGCATTTATTGACTATCTGCGATTTTTCTATGTCTTCCAATATGAAAAGATTATGGGTAATAGATCTTGATGACAAAAAGGTAGTATTCAACTCTTTGGTTGCCCACGGAAAAAATACAGGCGAAGAATTTGCTACGAATTTTTCTAACACGGAAAGTTCGCGGCAGAGCAGCATGGGATTTTATATCACAGATGCAACTTATCAGGGAGACAACGGATATTCACTGAAGTTACTGGGAATGGATAAAGGATTCAACGATGCAGCGTATAGAAGAGCAATTGTAATGCATGGAGCAGATTATGTAAGTGACCAATTTGCTGCTACGCACAAAAGAATAGGAAGAAGCTGGGCATGTCCGGCGATACCAAGAGAATTGACACAATCAATGATCAATACAATAAAAGGAAGAAATTTATTATTCATTTATTATCCTGATCAGAATTATCTTTCCTCATCAGAATGGTTAAAATCATAGGTATAAAAGCAGTCGTTCAGGCTGCTTTTTTATTTGTCAGATGATTTATAAACTTTTAGTATCCACACCATCAGTAATGAAAAATAAAAAATCCCTGTACAGAAGCACAAGGATTTTCAAGTATTTTTATTTCAGAATTAGCTGAACTTCTTAAATACCAAAGTGGCATTATGCCCTCCGAAACCAAAGGCATTACTCAATGCAAAATTGATATCTTTCTCTTTTGCTTCCCCAAAAACAATATTAATATCTTTCGGAATATTCTCGTCAATACGATGAAGATTAATTGTTGGAGGAATAATACCATTCTGAATAGCCTTAATGGAAAGAATAGCTTCAACAGCTCCGGCAGCACCCAATAAATGTCCTGTCATAGACTTTGTAGCACTAATATCAAGGTTTTTACTCCCTTTAAAAGCATTATTAATTGCCTTTAACTCTACCAGATCTCCCAGTGGTGTTGAGGTAGCATGCGGATTAATATAATCTATGTCCTCCATATTTGCACCCGCTTCTTTTACAGCGATCTGCATGGCCTTAATAGCTCCAATACCATCAGGATGAGGTGCTGTCATGTGATAAGCATCGGCTGTCATAGCAGCTCCGGCTAATTCGGCATAGATTTTTGCCCCTCTTGCTTTTGCGTGTTCATATTCTTCAAGAATTAAAGCTCCCGCACCTTCTCCCATTACAAATCCATCTCTCTCTGCATCATAAGGACGGCTGGCGGAGGTAACGTCATCATTTCTTGTAGACATTGCTTTCATAATAGAAAATCCTCCAATGGAAGCAGGGGTAATAGCGGCTTCAGAACCACCACTTACAATTACCTTTGCTTTTCCCAGACGGATATAGTTGAAAGCATCCATTAATGCAGTATTTCCTGTTGCACAAGCAGAAACCGTTGTGTAATTAATTCCCTGAAGCCCATATTTCATGGAGATCATCCCGGAGGCCATGTTGGCAATAAACTTAGGGACAAAAAACGGATTAAAGCGAGGCGTACCATCACCTTGTGCAAAATCCATGACCTCTTTTTCAAAAGTCCACATTCCGCCTTGTCCTGTTCCCCAGATCACTCCTGTGTCAAACGGATCCATATTTTCAAGCTCCAGACCGGAATCCTTTAATGCCTCTGCAGAAGCATACATTGCATATTGTGTAAAAAGATCACTCCTTTTAATTTCATTGTGGGTAAGGTGTAGCTTTGGGTCAAAACCTTTTACCTCACAGGCAAAGTGTACCTTAAACTTTTCTGAATCGAAATGAGTGATTAACCCCGCTCCGCTAGCTCCGTTAATACTGTTTTGCCAAAAATCTTCGACATTATTTCCCAAGGGAGTCACTGCTCCCAAGCCTGTAATGACAACTCTTTTCATATTTAGTTATTAATTTTAAACAGATTAGATTTTCATGTGGTAAATCCGATTTACCCATGCTTCATTTTCACTTCTTTCTTTTATCATTTGGGTTTTCGTTTGCAATATTATCATTTTTCTTTCGCTACAGACGAATAATTAGACATATTATTTATTGCATAACGAAATTATTTTGGATAAAAGAGTGTACTTTATTATGGTAAATTACTTTTCTATGATCATGGTTACTCCCTGACCTCGTGCTGCACAGATTGAAATAAAACCCTTCCCGCTGCCTTTTTCATTCAGTAGTTTGGCTAATGTTGCAATGATTCTTCCGCCTGTTGCGGCAAAGGGATGAGCTGCTGCAAGGCTTCCTCCTTTTACGTTCAATTTGCTCCTTTCAATTGTCCCGAGAGCTTTCTCCAAGCCGAACTGTTTAGCCAGATCATCATTTTCCCAGATTTTTATGGTGGCTAAAACTTGTGCAGCAAAGGCTTCATGAATTTCGTAGTAATCAAAGTCTTCCAGATTCATATTGGCTTTCTTCAGCATTCTTTCAGCAGCGAAAACTGGGGCTAGCAGCAGATTTTGCTGATTCTCCACATATTCTATTCCTGCCAGCTCTGAAAATGTAATATAAGCCAGGATAGGCAAATTATTTGCTTTTGCCCAATCTTCACTTGCCAGCAAAACAGCAGAAGCTCCATCAGTAAATGGAGTTGAATTTCCTGCAGTTAAAGTTCCGTTCTGTTTATCAAATGCAGGCCTTAATTGGGATAGCTTTTCAAGGCTAGTATCACGACGTAGATTATTATCTTTATCTAATCCAAATGCCGGAGTGATCATGTCATCAAAAAATCCCTCATCATATGCTTTTGCCATATTTTGGTGGCTTTTAAAGGCGAGTTCATCCTGATCTTCTCTTGAAATTTTATAATATTTAGCCGTAATTTCCGTGTGCTCTCCCATTACCAGGCCAGTCTTGGGCTCCTGTCCTTTATACGGAATAGGCATCCAGTCTTTCAACCTTGGGCTTAGCAGGTGCTTTAATTTTCCCAATGCAGACTTTTCTTTATTGGCGTTCAAAAGTGCTTTTCTCAATCGGGGAGAAGATTCAAAAGGAATATTGCTCATGGCTTCTACACCGCAAGCTATTCCGCTTTCTATCTGTCCCAATGCAATTTTATTTCCAATGTAAATGGCTGCCTCAATACCGGTATCACAGGCTTGCTGAAGATCACAGGCAGGAGTGGCTGGATCCAGTGAAGTGTTCATTACCGCCTCCCGGATGAGGTTGCTCTCAGAAATATGCTTGATAACGGCTCCGCCGGCAACTTCTCCAAGTAGTTTACCTTTGAGCTGATGACGGTCTATCAAACCATTAAGGGCGGCAAGCAGAAGGTCCTGGTTCCCTTTTTCTGAATAGGCTGTATTCATTCTGGCAAACGGAATTCTGTTGTATCCTACAATTGCCACTTTTTTTGTTTCCATATTTTGAATTTTATGAAGGAATACTTGTTAATTCATGATCAATCATACTTTTGATCTTATCCAGAGCCTGGTTCAGGAATTTCTCATCATCCATGGTCTTGGAGAGTAGAATTCCTCCCTCGATTAGCATAATCAACAGAGATGCAAATTCTTCAGCATTTACCGATGTACGCAATTCTCCATTTTTTTGTCCCTGAATAATAACCGCCGCTATTTTATCCGCCCATGAGGAGAAAGATTTCTGAACATGTTTTTTCAGAGTGGGAAATGAATCATCTGCTTCTGTTGCAGCATTCATCAAAGGGCAGCCTCCGTTTGAGAAGACCGAGCGCCAGTTTTTTCTGTAAAAAGCAACAAAGGCATAAAGTTTTTCCTTTGAAGTTGAATATTGATCTCCAAGGGAATGACTCATTATCTTACTTAGCAGAGCAGCATTATATTTATATACCTCAATGGCCACTTCATCCTTATTCTCAAAGTTTCCATAGATGCTCCCTTTGGTTAGTCCTGTTGCCTGAGTAATATCTGACAATGATGTAGAAATATAGCCTTTTGTATTGAATAACGTCGCGGTTTTCTCAATAATAAATTGCTTTGTCTTTTCTGCCTTTGACATTTTAAGTATCTATTTTAATGCAAAGATACAAAAATATACCACTTGGTATATTTTGGATTGAACTTTTACTACTATCTAATATTGGGTCTTTCAGTTTGGGCTGAAACCAATAGAATTGTTTTAAATAAAAAACGGGCAAAAGCCCGTTCTTATTGATGTTGATATAAATGCATTGATTTTTAGCTCTCTAAAGTAGCATTCAAAGTAATTTCAAAGTTGAAAGCAGCACTTACAGGACATCCTTCTTCTGCTATTTTAGCCAACTTTTGAAACTCTTCTTCTGAAATTCCAGGAACCTTTGCCGTTAAAGTCAGTTCAGATTTTGTAATTTTTCCAATGTTTGGATCAAGAGTAATGACAGAAGTGGTTTTCAGTTCTTCAGGGTTGTATCCTGCCTGTGATAATTCTGCGTCCAATTTCATGGTAAAACATCCGGCATGGGCAGCTGCCAGCAATTCTTCAGGGTTTGTACCTACGCCATCCGCAAAACGGCTGTTGAAAGAATACTGAGTCTGGTTTAAAGTTGTACTTTGAGTAGTTAAATGTCCTTTTCCTTCTTTAATGGTACCGTTCCAAACGGCTGTTGCGTTACGTCTCATAATGTTTGTTTTTATTTAATATTGTTTGATTTTGATGTTACAAAGGTATGTCGGTGATCGGGCGTATTCAATAGATAAAAGGAATTAAATATTGTACTTTTTTCCCGATGTATAATTTTTTTTGAAATTTGCGGGTGTGTTTCCTGTTTTATGGGTAAAAAGCCTGTTGAAATAGGCGGGATCTTCGTATCCCAAATCATAAGCGATTTCCTTGACGGGTTTATCTGTGTAAAAAAGCAGTCTTTTAGCCTCTAATAAAATTCTGTTGATAATAAACTGATTGGGAGATTCCAGATGAAGGCTTTTAAACTTGTGGGTTAAGGTTTTGGGTGCCATATGAAGTAATTCGGCATAATCTGAAACATTATGTTTTTCTCTAAAGTGAATTTCAAGATGTCTGCTGAAATCTCTGAAAATATCTAGTTCACTGCCCGGGATTTTTATCGTGTTATTATCCAGATTCTGTTTTTTCCATTTTCTGGTAGCCTTGATGATGATCTGTTTTACATAGGTTCTTATCATTTCTTCCGCGGAGGAGTCTTTCCATTCAAGTTCATCTTTGATGTTCTGAAATAACCCTTTTACCATTGCTGTTTCAGACTGATCAAGTTCCACAAAAGGAATTTCAAATACATTATGGAATAGAAGCCCATCACAGGCCACTTCCTTATCATGAATCTGGATGCAGTAAAAATCACGATTGTAGTGGAGAAGCATAGATTCTTCTTTTCCTTTTTCTATGCTTAGGTGCTGGTTGGTGAGAAAGAAAAGGGCGGGTTTTTTGGTCTTGTACCGGTTAAAGTCTACTGTAAGTTCATACCCTGACGGAATGAAAAAAACTTTGATGTCTGATCTGAAAAGATTTCCGTTGAAGTTCCCCAAATTTTCTGCGGAAAATATTTCCAGGCCAAGCCTTTTATAATGATCTTCAAAAATAAGTGGTTGCAGCATACTTTAACTTTAGTCTAAAGATACAAAAAAGCATGATTTCGGATATATTAAATTACAGAACCCCATGTTTTATAAGGAGAATGTTGAATCGGAATGAAAAAAAGCGAAAATATGTTTTTAGATTGGTATTATTTTATCAATTTTACAAGAACTTGTACCGCGATTTATTTATTAACCTTTTTTCAAAACGGCCTGCATGAGTGAATTAGAAAATATTCTGAGAGAAATAACTCCACTATCTCCTGAGGACAGTTTTCTGGTGTTTGACAGGATCAAGGCTTCATTTGATTTTCCTTATCATTATCATCCGGAAATTGAAATTAACTTTGTGTACAAGGGAAAGGGGTACCGCAGGATGATTGGAGATCACACCGGAGAAATCGGAAATATAGAATTGGTATTGGTAGGTCCTAATTTGCCGCATTGCTGGGCCAATTACAAATGCAAGAATAGGAAAACACACGAGATCACCATACAATTCAATCAGGATTTCTTTAACCAGGCATTGATGGAAAAGAATATCCTGAAACCCATCAAAAATCTGATGCAGGATTCTATCAGGGGAATTTTATTTTCTACAGAAACCGCTGAAAAACTGAAAGATTCGTTTCTTAATCTTTCTAAAATGAACAGCTTTGAGTCATTCATAGAGATTATGAAGATCCTTAATGAACTGGCGATTGCGGAGGATAAAACACTTTTGTCGTCCTACAGTATAGAATTGGAAACGTTTGCAGACAATGATAAGATGAAGATTATTCATGATTTTGTGCATAAGAACTTTGAAAATAAAATAACGCTGGATAGTGTGGCGTCGCTTGTTAATATGAGTAATGTAACGTTCAACCGATTTATTAAAAAGAGAACGGGGAAAACGTTTGTCAATTATCTTAATGAAATAAGGATCAGCTATGCAGCCCGCTGGCTGATGGAAAAAAATCTTACTGTTTTTGAAATTGCCTTTGAAGCAGGCTTTAATAATATTGCCAACTTCAACAAGGTATTTAAGTCTATCAAAAAGACCACTCCCACTGAATTTAAAGAACAGTTTAAAGGGGTTAAAAAGATTGAATAATGTTTTTTAACATTCCTCTTTTTACTTTTCTGATGTTTAAGTTCATTCCAATACAAATCCGTGTCTTCTTTTTATTCTCGTAAATACAAAGATAAATCCTCTTTTATTGATTGTTTAATATTGGTTGTAAAAAGCTGATATATAGTTGATTATTTGCTTTTTAATGAAATTGCTGAAAAAATAATATCGTTTTATGATAAAATAGTATTATATCAGACTGGTTACAAAATTTAGATTTGTTAATGTGAATTAAATCTTAACAAAACTTTAAATTATTTAATGCATAAACAGCAAAAAATTGTCAAAAGAATAATATTTTTTTCTGTATTGAAATATAAAGTAATGTCATTGATTCTCAATTAAATCTAACTAATCTAAACCTTATGAGAAAAGCAGTTATACCGGTTCTATTTGTTTTTTCCCTTTCTGCAACTGCACAGGAAAGAAAAGCGGCCGACACTACTAAGACAACCGATATTCAGGAGGTCGTAGTCACCTCTTTGGGGATAAAAAGGCAGGCCCGCTCTCTTACATACTCCAGTCAGCAGATTGGAGGGGATGAGCTTACAGAAGTGAAAACGCCCAATCTTTTAAATGCCATCAACGGAAAAGTTTCCAATGTACAGATCAACAGAACCAATGGTGTAGGAAGCTCCGTAAGGGTAATAATGAGAGGTAATAAATCTGTAAACAATGCTCAGCCACTATATGTAATTGATGGAATTCCTATCATTAATGGATCGGGGAAGTCTGCGGATATTGGGCAGTATTCTAATATGCCGGATCCGGGAGATGTTTTAAGCTCAATTAATCCTGATGATATTGAAAGCATGAATTTTCTGAAAGGGGCTTCTGCTTCTGCATTGTATGGATCTGCCGGAGGAAACGGTGCTATTTTGATTACCACTAAAAAGGGACGTGCAGGTAAAAGTTCTATCACATACAGTTCTAGTCTTACAGTAGACAGGGCTTATAGTCTACCAAAATTGCAACACAGTTATTTGTCCTATGATCCCTCAATTCCGGGTCAGGCTCCGGGCCAATCTACGGAAAGCTGGGGAGCAAAAGGAGAGTCTAAGGATTATCTTAAAGATTTTCTGCAGACAGGAACTACATGGGTAAACAGCCTTTCTTTTCAGTCAGGAAATGAAAGATCAACGAGTTATTTCTCTATTGGGAATACAACCAATAAGGGAGTGGTTCCGATGTCGTATTTTGACCAGTATAATATCTCTTTTAGAAATTCAAGCAAGTTTCTGGATGATAAGCTGACATTAGATGCCAACTTTATTGGTTCCTTGCAGGAAAGTAAGAACAGGCAAACTCCGGGAGCATCTTTTTCTCCTTTAACGAGTTTGTACTGGTTACCAAGAGGAGTAAATTTTGATCAATATGGACCAGATAATTATTCTTATTTAGATAAAACCAGATTTTTACCCGCTCAAAACTGGTGGGAAGTAAATCCGGACGGAAGTTTCAAAGGGAATCCGGTAACGCAGAATCCTTATTGGATTTTAAACAGAAATCCGGTTACCGTTAGTAACAAGAATGCCTATGGAGCTCTTGCGCTATCTTACCAGATCAATCCATGGTTGTCTGCAAGAGTAAGAGGAAATTATAGCTGGAATACCTCTGATAGCCAACGTGATATTGCTGCTTTTTCAGCACCTAGCTTACTGGCGAATGGTGTTAATGGAAGGATTCTTAAGAATATCTATGAAAATTCCTCTACTTATGGAGATGTTTTATTAATTGGTAGCCCTAAAATAAGTGAATCTATTTCATTAGATTTTACAGTAGGAGGAAGTATTAATACAACAAGAAACAAGATAACGCAAATTGATAATGCTTATCTGGCAAATCCTAACCTTTTTACGTTGAATAACCTTCAGTGGAGCACCAATAGAGCACCTGGAGACGGATATCATCATACTTATACCAACATGAAAAAGCAAGTGCAGTCTTTCTTTGCAAGTGCTTCCGTAGGGTACAAGAATATGTTCTATGTGGATATGACTTTCAGAAATGACTGGGATTCTACCTTAGCTTTAACTGGAAGAACCGGATTTGATTATGAGTCTGTAGGTGTGAATGCCATATTATCTTCTGTTTTCAAACTTCCGGAAGTGATTAATTTCTGGAAAGTAAGAGGATCTTATGCAACTGTCGGATTGGGATTACCAACCAATATCTCCAATGCAATGGTTGAATACAGTAAAGGATATACCTATGGTGTAGATGCAGGAACGCTTGTATATCCTAAAAGCTCTTTTGCTACAGGTGAAGACTTTAAAGCTTTACTTCCAAAGCCGGAGCTTAATAAAACTTTTGAAGCGGGGACTGAAGTAAGAATGTTAGGAAACAAATTAAGTTTTGATATCACTTATTACAACTCGAACACAAGCAACCAGTTATTGGAAACCACAATTCCATCCTATTTAGGAGGTTTGATTCCCGGGTCATACTATATCAATGCAGGGAAAATCCGTAATACAGGTTTTGAGTCTTCCTTATCTTATAAAGTTTTCAATTCGGAAAAATTCGGATGGACAACTACTGTGAATGCATCAGCAAATAAAAATAAGATTGTTGAGTTATTACCAACAAGTATAAATATTTCTCAGGAACTTCCTTTCTCGCTGACTGGAGGAGGAGAGTATACTAAACTTAAATTGGGTGGATCTTTCGGAGATCTTTACGGAATTAAGTTTAAAAGAGATGATCAGGGGCGTATTTTAGTGAATGAAAAAGGTATTCCATTAGCTGAAACTACTGTTTCTTATCTTGGAAATCCGAACCCTAAGTTTATTATGGGCTTCAATAACTCATTTAACATTGGTAAGCTTGGAGTTTCCTTCCTTATTGATGGTAAATTCGGAGGTAAAGTTCTTTCCCTTACAGAGAAAGCCAATGATGTGTTTGGGGTAAGCCAGGCTACCGCTGATGCAAGAGATGCAGGAGGAGTATCTATTCCAAATGCAGTATATGCACCGGGAACTCCTAACGCAGGGCAGGCTTATACAGGGACTACCAATGCAAAAGATTACTATAAAGCAGTTGGTACTACAGAAGGGTTTGGAAAAGGAGTTGACGAAGTCTATTTATATAGTGCTACAACGGTACGTTTACGCCAGGCTTCTGTTTCATATACCTTTGATATCAATTCAAGATATATGAGAAATGCAACGGTAAGTTTAGTGGGAACCAATTTGTTTTTCTTCTACAAAAAAGCACCGTTTGATCCTGAGCAGGTATCAGGAAACACTCCTGGAGGAGTAGGGGTAGATTCATTCGGACTACCACTTACACGATCTATCGGATTATCATTAAAAGCTAACTTCTAACTTTTACAACTAAGAAAATGAAAATCAATACTATTAAAACATTGGTATTCGGAGCGGCTGTTCTGTTTTCTGCATCAGGATGTACCAATGACTTTGAACAATATAATCAGGAAAAACTGGGAGGGCCAGAAAATTTTTACGCAGATTTTATCGCTATTGTGAACCCAATGAAATCTATACAAAGGGGTCTGCAGTCAGATTATCAGCTTTATCCTAACCTTAGTGCAGATATGTACAGTGGAATGTTCAGTACGGCAACTCAGTTTAATGGTGGAGTCAATAACCTTACCTATTCTATGATGGATGGATGGAATAACAGAATTATTGCCAGACAACAGGATATTTTCAATTATTCTATCATCATTGATAATGCTGCTAAAGGTAATTATGCGGGAGTAGATTTTACCGGAACATTTGCCGTTAAAAAGATTCTGAAAGTTATTACGGCAGCAAGAGTCTCGGACAATCATGGTCCTCTGGTATACAGTAAATATGAAAAACCTAATCCTAACGGAGTTACTGATTTTGATTCCCAGCAGGATGCTTACAATTATTTTATTGCTGATCTTACTTCAGCCATTACAGATCTACAGAAAATAGCTGCTACTCCTGCCACACAGAATGTGGAAGATAAAACTTCATTAAAAAGCGCTGATTTAGTATATGGTGGAAATATGACTCAATGGGCAAAACTAGCCAACTCTTTGAAGCTGAGGTTAGCAATGAGAATGAGTTATGCAGATCCCGCCAAATCAAAACAATTTGCTGAAGAAGCATTGACGTCATCTGCAGGATTAATTACTGATAATGCCGATAATGCATTGATTAGTGTGGGGCAGTCTGAACTAAGTTTTATTATCTATTCATGGGGGGATTGTTTGATAGGAGCTCCATTGATGGCTTATATGAACGGATATAATGATCCAAGACTTTCTGCATACGCTATTCCTGCGAAAGATGCAGATGTTCTGGGAAAATATATAGGGGTACGTCAGGGAATTGATTTATTAAACGGAAAATCAACATATGGCGCATTCTCACAACCACAGGCAAAATCAGCATCTGGAGATTATTTTTCCGCAACCGATGGTAAAATGAAATTATTTACAGCCGCAGAAACATGGTTCCTAAAAGCGGAAGCAGCGCTGAGAGGATATGCAGGAGCTGGTGATATTAAAACCAACTACACAACCGGAGTTCAGCAATCTTTTGGTGAATGGGGGAAAGGTGCTGAGGTTGGAAGTTATCTTGCCAATACAACAGCTACGGAAGCTCCTTATGTTGATCCGAAAAATGCAGCCAATAACGTAGAGATCGGAAATCCTCAATTAAGCACGATTACCATCGCATGGAATGATGCAGATTCTAACGAAAGAAAACTGGAAAGAATCATTACCCAAAAATGGTTGTCTCTTTATCCGAATGGTCCTGAAGCATGGGCAGAGCAAAGAAGAACAGGATACCCTATTCTTTTTAAAGTAAGAAAAAATGACAGTGGAGGATTAATTAGCACAGATGCAATGATCAGAAGAATCCCTTTCACAATTGATACTAAAATCTCATTGTATAATTACCAGCAGGCCTCACAAATGCTTAATGGACCAGACACTGGAGGAACCAGATTATGGTGGGATAAAAAATAAAAACAAATCAATATCACTCAACAATACAGAGACATCTCAGAAGTCAGATTTATATAATCTATTTATTCTGGCAGGAGTGTACAATCTCCAATAAATTTATAGTTTCGTTTTTAGCCGGAATTAACTTTTGAGATGTTCTCTTTCTTTAGAATCTTATTTTTTAATATGGGAAAAAACAACTCCGGAACCCGTCGGATTCAACCGATTCTTTGGATATCCACATTATATTTTGCAATGGGCGTTCCCTTTGTAACCATTAATGCGGTTTCAGGAATTATGTATAAAGATATGGGCATTTCAGATTCACAAATTACATTCTGGACCGCCCTTATTATGTTTTCATGGACGTTGAAGCCTCTCTGGAGCCCTTTTCTCGAAATCTATAAAACCAAAAAATTCTTTGTTGTTGTTACCCAGTTTGCCATAGGAATTCTTTTTGCCCTGGTTGCCTTGAGCTTGCCTTTGAATGATTTTTTCAAATACAGCATTGCTCTTTTTGCCGTCATTGCATTTTGTGGTGCAACCCATGATGTAGTGGCAGACGGAACGTATATCGGCTTTCTTACCAATAAAGAACAGGCAAAATACATTGGTTGGCAGGGAGCTTTCTATAATCTTGCTAAAATTATCAGCAGTGGAGCATTAGTCTACTTTGCAGGATTTTTAGAGAAAACAAAAGGAGTTACCCGTGCCTGGATGATCATTATGGTGATCTATGCGCTTCTCTTTTTTGTATTGGCTATTTATCATTATTTGATTCTCCCCAAAGAGAACAAGCAAATAAATCAGAAAGATGAAAAAACAGCCGGAAATGTCCGTAAAGAATTATTGGAAGTTATTACCTCATTCTTTACCAAGAAAAACATCCTCTGGTCTGTCTTGTTTATTGTTCTGTATCGTTTTGCAGAAGGATTTGCCATTAAGATAGCGCCTTTATTTTTTAAGGCACCAAGAACTTCTGGCGGACTAGGATTATCAACCTCAGATATTGGACTTATTTATGGAACTTATGGTTCGGCAGCTTTTATCTTAGGATCAGTCCTTGCCGGATATTTTATTTCAGCCCGCGGATTGAAAAAATCACTGATATGGTTGTGCTGTGCATTCAATATTCCCTTTGTGGTATATGCACTATTGGCTTATTATCAGCC
Source organism: Chryseobacterium aurantiacum (assembly GCF_003020585.1). GTDB lineage: Bacteria > Bacteroidota > Bacteroidia > Flavobacteriales > Weeksellaceae > Chryseobacterium > Chryseobacterium aurantiacum. Next base: position 341,075 of record NZ_PXUE01000003.1, on the reverse strand, counting down.
GGTTGATCTTTTTCCTGTAGGAGTTGCGGTAGTAATAGAATACTTTGGTTATGGGTTTGGGTTTGTAGGGTTGATGCTGTATATGATGCAGCAGATTGCCCCTGGAAAACATAAGACCGCCCATTATGCCTTTGCAACAGGGATTATGAACCTTGGAGTAATGATTCCGGGAATGTTTAGTGGAATGATTAGTGACTGGATCGGGTATAAGATGTTCTTTATCTGGGTGCTGTTTGCTACAATTCCCGCATTTCTTGTAACCTTATGGGTTCCTTTCCCTTATTCAGAAAATCAGAAAGAAGAACAAATCAGTTAGTAAACAAATTTAAAAATAAAAGTAAAAATACTTTATGACAGCTCAATCAGTAATGATCCCTTGGCAGGATCGCCCGGAAAGTTGCAATGATATCATGTGGAGGTTTTCCGAAAACCCGATCATTAACAGATATGCGATACCAACATCTAATAGTATATTCAATAGTGCCGTGATTCCTTTTGAAGATGGATTTGCAGGAGTGTTCCGTTGTGATAACAAAGCGGTACAGATGAATATTTTTGCTGGTTTCAGTAAAGACGGTATCAATTGGGATATCAATCATGATCCTATCGAAATGAAAGCAGGAAATACCGAAATGATTGAATCCGATTACAAATATGATCCTCGTGTCACATTCATAGAAGATCGTTATTGGATTACCTGGTGTAACGGATACAACGGACCTACCATTGGTATTGGATATACGTTTGACTTTAAAGAGTTTTTCCAGTGCGAGAATGCATTTCTTCCATTCAACAGAAACGGAGTGCTTTTCCCAGAGAAAATCAATGGTAAGTATGCCATGTTGAGCCGTCCGAGTGACAATGGGCATACCCCTTTTGGAGATATTTATATCAGCTACAGTCCTGATATGAAATATTGGGGAGAACACCGTTGTGTAATGAAAGTAACTCCTTTTGAAGACAGTGCATGGCAGTGTACAAAGATTGGAGGTGGGCCGGTTCCTATAAAAACAGAAGAAGGATGGTTATTGTTCTATCATGGAGTGATTAATACCTGCAGAGGTTTCAGATATTCAATGGGAGCTGCTTTGCTTGATCTTGAGGACCCTACAAAAGTATTATACAGAACAAAGCCCTATTTATTGGCTCCGGCAGAAGTATATGAATTGACAGGAGATGTTCCCAATGTAGTTTTCCCTTGTGCAGCATTAACGGAAGGTGACAAGGTAACAGTATACTACGGTGCTGCCGATACTGTAGTGGCAATTGCTTTTGGATATATTTCAGAAATTATTGATTTTATGAAAAAGAATTCAATCTAAATAATATAAAAATTAAAAATATGTTGAATAGCTTAATTTCTCTCCTTTTTGGGATCTTTGTTATGGTTTTCATATTTTTAAACCAGCTTTTAAATTAAAAAAATTCCGATCTCTCTTATCATGAAAAAAGAATTGCTTATCTGTCTTTTTACAGCCCTGATTTCTACAGCCAATGCCCAGCAAAATAAAAATGATGTTTTATCCTGGGTAGATCCTTTCATTGGAACAGGAGGGCATGGCCATACATTTCCGGGAGCTACCACACCCTTTGGAATGATTCAGCTAAGTCCGGATCAGAATACCAAAAGCGGAGATTGGGATTGGTGTTCAGGATATCACTACAGCAGTAAAACCATTATGGGATTCAGTCATAATCACCTTAGTGGTACCGGATGGGCAGATCTTGGAGATATTCTTGTAATGCCTACGGTAGGACAGGTAAAAATGGTTCCGGGATCAGAAGATAAACCTGAAACAGGATACCGTTCAACTTTCAGCCATGATAAGGAAGCCGCAGCACCGGGATATTATTCCGTAATGCTTGATAGTTATGGAATTAAAGCAGAACTTACCGCGTCCCCCAGAGTGGGATTTCATAAGTATACATTCCCCAAAAGTGAGGAAGCCAATATCATTATTGATCCTACCAATAAAATCTTCGGAAATATTTACCATACGCTCGTAAGCATTGAGGGGAACAATAAAATAAAAGGATATTGCTACAGTAACGGATGGGGAGGTAAAAGATTTGCCTATTTTGTAATGGAGTTTTCCAAACCATTCAAATCCTATGGAGTTTATGCAGAGGGAAAAGTAAAGAATAACGAAAAAATAGCCCTTGCTAAAGATGCTAAAGCTTTCGTAAGATTCTCCACAGAAGACAGCGAAAGTATTGAAGTAAAGGTTTCTCTATCTCCGGTAAGCACAGAAAATGCACAGGAGAATTTTGATACAGAAGCAAAGAATGTAGATTTTGCAAAAGCAAAGGAAACTGCTCAAAAAACATGGAGAGACCTAATCGGTAGATTTCAGGTAACAGGAGGTACAGATAGTCAGAGAAAAATTTTCTACACAGGAGTTTATCATACATTTATTGCACCCAATCTTTATATGGATGTTAATGGAGATTATGTAGCCGCTCAGGAAAATATGAATACTAAATGGTTTACCAACTATAGTACCTATTCATATTGGGATGGGTTTAGGGCAACACATCCATTGCTTACCATTATGGATCAGAAGCATACTAAAGAATTTGCTAATTCCTTAATTAGCAGATATACAGATCGTAAAGATCATATGCCAATCTGGGAATTATGCGGATATGATAACTTCTGTATGCTGGGTTATCACAGTACATCAGTAATCTGGGATGCCATCTCTAAAGGAGTACCCGGTATTGATGCTGAGAAAGCTTTTGCAGCCATGAAAGATGCTTCTCTTACAGACAAAATGAGCAGCAGTGATGGTGGCGGAGGTCTTAATGATTATATCAAGCTTGGCTATACCCCTTCAGAAAATGGAGCTTCCGTTTCTGCAACGCTAGAGTATTCTTATGATGATTGGTGTATTCAGCAATTGGCGGAAAAACTGGGCAAAAAAGATGAAGCTGAAGTGTACAGAAAACGTTCCATGAATTTCCTGAATACCTTCAATAAAGAAAACAATCATTTCTGGCCAAGACAAAAAGACGGAAAATTCTTAGCAGATTTTGCTTTGAATGACTGGAAGAAACTTCAGCCACACTGGGTTTCCGGAAATATCTGGGCCTATGATTTCTTTGTTCCGCACCAGATTGATGAAATGATGAATCTGTACGGAGGTAAAAAAGGCTTCGAAGAAAAACTGGATAAAACCTTTACAGAAGCTCTTAATATGGAAGGAGAACAACATGTTGACATTTCGGGATTCATAGGTTCTTTAGGATTCGGAGATGAGCCGGGGCACCATGTCCCTTATTTGTACAACTATGCAGGAAGCCCATACAAGACACAAAAAATGGTAAAATACATCCGTGACAATATGTATGCAGCCAAACCGGACGGAATTGTCAATAATGAAGACTGCGGGCAAATGTCAGCATGGTATATTTTCTCATCGTTAGGATTCTATCCCGTAACACCTGGGAAACCTGTTTATGCAATCGGTGCTCCCCAGTTTCCAAAAGCTTCTTTACAATTGGAAAACGGAAAGACCTTTACAGTAATTGCAGATAAAATATCAGACAAAAATATCTATGTACAGAAAATGTTCCTTAACGGGAAAGAGTACAAAAGCTGGGAGCTAAACCATACAGACATCATGAATGGTGGTGAACTTAGATTTGTAATGGGAAGTAAACCTGTAAAATAAGACTAATAAAAATAAACGAAACAAAAGTATCAATGGAAAGGAGAGATTTTATTAAAACAAGTGCATTGGCAGGAGCCGGATTGCTGTTTACCCAAAATGTTTTTGCTAAAAACCTGGCTATGGAAGATTTTCCTATAGTCCGAGTTCCTAAAGCCAAAAGACATTTTACCAGTGAGTCCGTAGAAAGCGCCATTGCAGCCTTTAAAAAGAAAGTGAAAAATAAAGAACTAAGCTGGCTCTTTGAAAACTGCTTTCCTAATACATTAGATACCACTGTTTTCTACAATGAAGCCAATGGAGTTCCGGATACCTATGTGATTACAGGAGACATTGATGCCATGTGGCTTCGTGACAGCTCTGCTCAGGTTTTTCCTTATCTGCAGTTCTCAAAAAAGGATGAAAAACTTCATAAGCTTATCTCAGGAGTAATCCATAAGCAGACAACATTCATTCTGAAAGATCCTTATGCCAATGCATTCTACAATGATGATCAGAAAATAAGTAAATGGAAAGAATATGATCATACAGATATGAAACCAGGAACCCATGAAAGAAAATGGGAGATAGATTCACTGTGTTATCCTATCCGCCTTGCTTATCATTTCTGGAAAACAACAGGAGATACCAAGCCTTTCGATGACAATTGGTTACAGGGAATCAAACTTACTTTGCAGACTTTTACAGAACAGCAGAGAAAAAAAGACTTAGGTCCTTACAAATTTGAACGAACAACAGCCTGGGCTACAGATGGAGTTCCTATGGGTGGGTATGGCTATCCGACAAAACCGGTAGGTCTTATCAGTTCCATGTTCCGTCCAAGTGATGATGCTACAATCTATGGATTTTTAATTCCTTCCAATCTATTTGCAGTGGTAAGCCTACGCCAGGCTGCAGAAATGGTTTCCCAAATAAAAAATGAAAAAACATTGGCCCAGCAGCTAATAAGTCTTGCTGATGAGGTAGATGCAGCCATTAAAAAGTACGGAATTTACAACCATCCTGAATATGGAAAGATATATGCTTTTGAAGTCAATGGTTTCGGAAGTTATAACCTGATGGATGATGCAAACTGCCCAAGCTTGCTAGGTTTGCCTTATCTGGATGCGGTGAAATCTGATGATCCTGTTTATTTGAATACAAGAAAATTCGTTTGGTCAGAAAACAACCCGTTCTTTTTCAAAGGGAAATTAGCAGAGGGAATAGGCGGGCCACACATTGGGCTTGATATGATCTGGCCAATGAGTATCATTATGAAAGCGCTCACTACAAAAGATAAAGGTGAGATCAGATGGTGTATAGATACTTTGCAGAAAACTCATGGTGGAACAGGCTTTATGCATGAATCCTTCCATAAAGACAATGACAAAAAATTTACCAGAGAATGGTTTGCATGGTCAAATACATTGTTTGGAGAATTGCTATGGAAAACGTTTAATGAAAACCCGGAACTGCTAGCATAGTTCACCATTTCATATCGTCCTTATTTTGAGGTGTTTTTCTTTAAAGAGAAGAATACTGAGGGAATTCCATATCAAATTTTAACACAAAAAAATCACCAAAATTTATAGTAATGAAAAAAAAATCCATCTTTACAGTACTGGCTGCGGCTATGCTTCAGTGCGGTTCCCTGCTTAATGCACAACAGCTTAATCCTACAGGAATATGCTATGTGGAAGTGAACAATAACAACCTCCTGAATGCAGGAGCGTACAAACTGCAAACATCGAACAGCTATCTGTTCAATGTGGTAAATATTTTTGCAGCCAATATTAACTATGATACCAGTCGTGGCAGAGCCTACCTGTACTCTAATAATAATGTAACCAAGGTTCTTACCAATGCCGATACCTACATCAAACCGCTCCAGCAGAAAGGAATGAAAGTAGTATTGACCATTCTGGGAAATCATCAGGGAGCAGGGATTTGTAATTTCCCTACCCGTGAGGCTGCAAAGGACTTCGCATTACAGCTTGCCAATACAGTTAATACCTACGGTCTGGATGGGATTGATTTTGATGATGAATATTCAGAATATGGAAAAAACGGAACAGGGCAGCCTAACGACAGTTCTTTTGTAATGCTTGTTCAGGAATTAAAAGCATTGCTTCCGAATAAAATAATTTCATTCTATTATTATGGGCCTGCAGCTTCAAAACTTTCATGGAACGGAGCTAGGGTGGGAGATTATGTCAACTACAGCTGGAATGCGATGTACGGAACATTTTCTGCTCCCAACGTACCTCCGCTTACGAAAGCACAAATCTCTCCCGCAGCAGTATGGATGGGAAATACTTCCAACTCTACAACCACTAGTCTGGCAACTCAGACTAAAAATGGAGGCTACGGAGTATTCATGTGGTATGATCTTCACGGAACTAATGAAACAGCCCAGCTTTCAGCAGGAACACAAACCTTATATGGACAGCCAACAGTGCTAAGTGGAACTTTACAATCCTGGACACAAGGTGTAAATTGTGATGCTCCCATTGGACTATTCACAAGCAACCTTACAGGCACAAGTGCAAAGCTGAACTGGTCTTCTGTAGGTACCAATACGTATGATATCGATTATAAACCGGCTTCATCTACAACTTGGACCAATGCCGCATCAGCTCTTAATTCTACTTCAGTAACGATTTCAGGATTGGCCGCCAATACCGAATACGACTGGAGGATCAGAACGAATTGCAGCGTGAAAAGTGCTTATATGTTTGCTCCAAGATTTAACAGCGGATCAGGAACAACAACTCCTACAGGCTCGTATGCGCTTTCTCTGGATGGAAGCTCTGAGTCAGGTGCCGCTGGAAACCTTACGCTGAGCGGTTCGGCACTATCTTTTGAGGGGTGGATTAAGCCATCATCTTTCAAATCAGCATCTCCTTATATTTCTTCAATTCTGGGAACGGAAATCAGTGACAGTAACTCTGCATTTTTACGATTGGGAGACGCCGGTTTGGCAAATAACAAGCTTCAGTTTGTAGTAAGTATTAACAATGTACAGCAAAAATTGGCTTCAGCTACAGCTTTGAATGCCAATACATGGTATCATGTGGCAGCTACTTATGATGGTGCCAATATGAAAATTTACATCAACGGTGCTCTGGATGCAACCAAAGCACAAACCGGAAGTGTCAATTCAAATGGAGCATTCAATGTAGGATATTTATACAATACTTCCAGAAACTTTAATGGTAAAGTAGATGAGGTTAGAGTCTGGAAACGAGCACTAAGCCAGACAGAAATTAGTCAGAATATGTGTAACGTATCAGTTCCTGCGTCCTCTCTTGCTGCCTACTGGAAATTTAACGAAGGAAGTGGTTCTACGGTTCAGGATAGCTCAGGAAACGGGGTGAGTTTAACATTAACCGGAGTAGATTCCTCCAACTGGGGAACAGATCTGCCTTGTACAACAGGAACTTCAAAATTAGCAAGAAATGCAGGAGAACTCAATGAAAAAAGACAGATAAAACTATATCCGAATCCGGTAAGCAAATCTTCATCCCTTACAGTTACTGTACCCGATGAATACAGCAGAGGAAAATTAACGATTTATAATTTTAATGGAAAAGCGGTAGATACGAAATCACTGAATGCCGGTGATAATTCATATGAACTGACCAAATTGGGAGAAGGAAATTATATTCTTCAGTTTGAGTCTAAGGATGGAGGTTTGAAACAGACAGAAGAATTAATGGTAAAATAAAAAAAAACAGGTCATTGGGCTCAGTCCCAATGGCTTTTTCTACTATAAAATTAATATACTATGAGAAAAAAATCCTTTTTTATTCCTTTAATGGCCCTGATGCTTCAGTCGGCTCCATTGCTCAAAGCACAGCAGCTTAATCCTTTGGGAGTGTGCTATGTAGAGGTAAACAATAATAATATGCTGAATGCGGGTTCTTATACTTTGCAGAATTCGAACAAACAGCTTTTTGATGTTGCCATTATCTTTGCTGCCAATATCAATTATGATGTGTCCAAAAACAGAGCATACATCTCGAACAATAACAACGTTACCAAGGTACTCAACGATGTGAATACCTATGTGAAACCTTTGCAACAAAAAGGAATCAAGGTATTATTAGATATTTTAGGAAACCATCAGGGAGCCGGTATTTCCAATTTCCCAAACCGTGAAGCAGCAAAAGACTTTGCTTTACAAGTGGCAAATACAGTATATACCTATGGACTGGATGGGGTAGATCTGGATGATGAATATGCAGGATACGGAAATAACGGAACGGGTCAACCTAATAACAGCTCTTTTGTAATGCTGTTGCAGGAACTTAAAGCAGCCATGCCGGATAAACTGATCACATTCTACTACTATGGTCCGGCCACATCAAGACAGAGTTATAACGGAGATCAGGCAGGAAACTATATCAATTATAGCTGGAATGCAATGTATGGTACCTACAGCGTTCCGAATGTTCCTCCACTTGATAAAACCAAGCTTTCTCCGGCTGCAATCTGGGTACAGAACTCAAACTCAGGTTCTACATCTGCGTCTACACTTGCCTCTTTAGCAACCAGCACAAAGACAGATGGCTATGGAGTTTTCATGTGGTATGATCTGGGATCAGCCGATGTTGCCAATTACCTGAGTACGGGCTCCAATATTCTTTATAACGAAAATACCCAGTTAAGTGGACAGCTATATACCTGGGCTCAAGGGCAAGCCTGTGATCCACCACTAGGATTGGAAGTTACCAATGTAGCAGGTACTTCTGCTAAACTCAATTGGACGTCCAATGGAACTCAAACATATAATATTGATTATAAACCAGCTAATTCAACAGTTTGGACTAATGCCGCTACTAATTATTCGGGAAGTAATGTAGTAATCAATAGTTTGAATTTAAATACAGATTATGACTGGAGAATACAATCCAACTGTTCTCCAACATTAACAAGTACTTACCTTTTTGCCCCAAGATTCAATTCCGGAAACGGATGTGCAACTCCTTCAGGACTGGTATCAGGAAGTTACCTTGGAAATACTACACAGCTATCATGGAGTACAAGTACAGCATCTTCTTATACCTTGCAATACAAACCAACAGCAGGATCAACATGGACTGTAGTACAGAATATTACATCCAATAATTATTCATTGCAAAACCTGACTCCTAACACAAGCTATGTCTGGAAAGTACAGGCAGTATGCGATGGAGGAACTACAAGTACCTATTCCGGAGACGGAACATTCAACAGCGGGCTGGCTCCTGTTACCAGTCCTGGTCCGAGATCACTTTCCTTTAACGGAAGTACAAATTACCTGAATGCAGGGCAATTTAACCTGAATGGAAATGCCTTAACATTTGAAGGTTGGGTAAAAGTGAATTCATTTAAAGCAGCATTCCCTTATATTTCCTCTGTAATGGGTATTGAAGTGGGTGACAGTAACTCGGCTATGCTAAGATTCGGGGATGGAAACCTGGCCAACAACAAGCTTCAGTTCATATTAAGTTTTGGATCTTCTCAGATAAAACTGAATAGCAACGCTACATTTAATACAAATACCTGGTATCATATTGCTGCAACGTATGATGGGGCTTCCATGAAGATGTATATCAATGGTAACCTGGATTCAAGTGTTGCTGCAACAGGTAATTTTACAGCAAACGGTATTCTTTATCTGGGTAGAAATTATGATAATTCCCGTGCTATCAACGGCTCTCTTGATGAATTTAGAGTTTGGAAAAGAGCACTGACGGCTCAGGAAATTTTGGATAATAAATGTAATGTGGCTTCGAACTCAGCAAGTCTGGAAGCCAACTGGAAAATGGATGAAGGAAGTGGAGTTGCAGCCCTGGATTCTACCCCAAATACTCATTTTGCAACACTTGTGAATATGTCAGATACCAATTGGAAAACGGATGTACCTTGTGATCCACTTCTATCTGTGAGAGACCTGAACGTGGCAAAAGAAAACGGGGCCTATCCAAATCCTGTAAAAAAAGGAAATGACATTCATTTCACAATCAATGGCAGTTCTACTGCTGAGGTTTTGTTGTATGATTCTACAGGAAAAGTTATCAAAAAGCAGAATATTAATCAAAATAATAATACAGTGAATACGCAGGATTTAATTACTGGTACTTATATTTACAAAATTACATCCTCAAACAATAAAGTCTCATCATCAGGTAAAATAATCATAAAGTAAAATTAAGATATTCAGATTGTTATCTGTAACTAAGATAAAGCTGTAAACAGGCAGACAAGTTGTACATTCTTGTTTGTCTGTTTTTCAGTAAGAGAGAATTACTAGAAGTTAAAATTAAAAATAATGCAGAATATAGTAGGAATCGATATTGGAGGGTCACATATTACACTGGCTCAGGTAAATCCTGAAAAACGTGAGATTATGGCTTCAACTTATGTAAGGGAACATGTTAATTCCTTTGATGATAAAGAAGTTATTTTTTCTGCGTGGGTTTCGGCCATTGAGAAAGGAACTCAGGATTTGGTAAAAAAGGATCTTTTAATAGGCATTGCAATGCCCGGGCCTTTTGATTATGAAAACGGAATCTCTTTAATGCAACAGGGAAAATTCATCGATATATACAAGGTAAATATCAAAGAAGAACTGGCAAAAAGACTATCCATTTCGCAGAATCAGATTCATTTTGTAAATGATGCGGCAGCCTTTATGGAAGGGGAAGTATTTGGGGGTTGTGTACAGGGTTTTAAAAGAATCTTTGGAGTAACTCTTGGGACAGGTTTGGGAACCACTTTTTACAATGGAGAAACGGCAACCGATGAAGATCTGTGGGATTCACCCTTTAAAGACTCTATCTGTGAAGATTATCTGGCAACACGCTGGTTTGTCAACTACTATGCAGAATTGACTGGTGAAAAAATTTCCGGAACCAAAGATCTCCTGGATAAACCTGTAGAAATACGTACCAAGATATTTGATGAATATGCAGACTCCTTTTCCGGATTCATTGTAAAATATGTAGACCACTATAAACCGGAAGTTTTAGTTATAGGAGGAAATATTGCAAAAGCTTACCCTTATTTTGAGGAAAGATTTCTTCAGAATTTAAAAAAGAATAATATTAATTTGCAGGTCAAAATCTCAGCTATTTTTGAAGATGCAGCCATTCTGGGAGCTGCCAGCTATGCATTAAAAAAGAGTATATAAATTAATAAACGAAATGATACAATGAAGTCTATATTTTCTACTTTCTTTCTCGTAGTACAGGCTCTGGCTTTCGGGCAGAATCTATCCCCTGTAGATTATGTAAACCCATTGATGGGAACCCAGTCTAAGCCTTCATTATCCAACGGAAATACCTATCCGGCTGTCGGACTTCCGTGGGGAATGAATATCTGGACCCCTCAAACCGGTAAAATGGGTGATGGATGGGCTTATACTTACGATGCAGATAAAATAAACGGGTTCAAGCAAACCCATCAGCCTTCTCCTTGGATGAATGATTACGGTGCATTTGCCATAATGCCGGGGGTGGGCAAGCTAAAATTTAAAGAAGATGAAAGGGCAAGCTGGTTCAGTCACAAAGCTGAAGTTACAACCCCTTATTTCTATAGTGTCTACCTGGCGGATATTAATGTAACCACAGAGTTTACACCAACAGAAAGGGCTTCTTTCTTCAAATTTGACTTTCCCAAAACAGACAGCGCCTATGTAGTCATTGATGCTCTCAACAAAGGCTCATACATCAAAATTTTGCCTAAGGAAAGAAAAATTCTGGGATACACAACCCGATATTCCACCGGGAAGTATGATAATTTTAAAAACTATTTTGTAGTTCAGTTTGATAAAGATTTTGAGCTGACAAAAACCTGGAAAGATGATAAATTCGTCAATGATCAATTGGAAATTACCAGCGATCATACAGGAGCAGTAGTAGGTTTTAAACTGAAAAATAAAGAAGCTGTCTATGCAAAAGTAGCCTCTTCATTCATAAGCTTCGAGCAGGCAGAACTGAATCTTAAAAGAGAAATCGGAAACAGAAACTTTGACCAGGTAAAAACAGATGCCCAAAATATCTGGAATAAAACATTAGGAAAAATTGAGGTAAAAGGAGGTACAGACCAACAAATGAGAACCTTTTACTCCTCTTTGTACAGAACTTTATTTTTTCCGCAAAAACTGTATGAAGTGGATGCTCAGAATAAAATAAAGCACTGGAGCCCTTACAATGGTAAAATAGCAGAAGGTAAAATGTTTGCCGGAACAGGTTTCTGGGATACATTCCGTGCTTTGTACCCTTTCCTGAACCTGGTATACCCAAGCATCAATGTAGAAATGCAGGAAGGATTGGCTAATGCCTACAAAGAAGGAGGCTTCTTACCAGAATGGAGCAGCCCGGGATATTCAAATATCATGATTGGAAATAATTCTGCATCCGTAGTAGCAGATGCCTATATAAAAGGACTTCGTGGATATGATGTGGAAACCCTTTGGAAAGCTGTAAAACACGGAGCAGACAACGAGGGCCCTATAGAAGCGGTAGGCCGTGCCGGAGTACAATATTATAACACATTAGGCTATGTTCCTTATGACGTAAAAATTAATGAAAATGCAGCCAGAACATTGGAATATGCCTACGATGACTTTTCTATTTATCAATTAGGAAAAGCATTGGGAAAACCTGCTTCAGAAATTGATATTTACAAAAAAAGAGCGTATAATTACAAAAATCTGTTTGATAAGGAAACAGGATTGATGCGTGGTAAAAATAAAGATGGAAACTTCCAGAAACCTTTCAATCCTTTCAAATGGGGTGATGCTTTCACAGAAGGAAACAGCTGGCACTATACTTGGTCTGTTTTCCAGGATATTGACGGGCTGGTAGCGCTGATGGGAGGTAAAAAGAAATTTGAAGCCAAACTGGATGAAGTATTTTCACTGCCTCCGGTTTTTGATGACAGCTATTATGGAGGAGTAATTCACGAGATCAGAGAAATGCAGATCATGAATATGGGGCAGTATGCCCACGGAAATCAGCCGATTCAACATATGATTTATCTGTACAATTATGCAGGAGCACCTTATAAAACACAATACTGGACAAGGCAGGTTATGAATAAATTATATCACGCCACCCCGGACGGTTATTGTGGAGATGAAGATAACGGGCAGACTTCCGCATGGTACATTTTCTCAGCACTCGGTTTTTACCCTGTGACGCCGGCAACAGATCAGTACGTGTTGGGAGCTCCATTATTTAAAGAAGCTACCATCCACCTGGAAAATGGTAAGAAAATTGAAATAAAAGCTCCGGAAAATAACGCTGAAAATTTTTATGTAAAATCATTCAATGTTAATCAGCAGCCTTACTCCAAAAACTGGATTAGCCATAAGGAACTGATGAAAGGAACGGTTTTAGACTTTAAAATGGACAGTAAACCGAATAAAGACCGAGGATCACAGGAAAAAGACTTTCCGTATTCCATGTCAAAAGAAGAATCAAGTAAATAAATTTTTAATTTAGAAATACAAGCTGTATGAGTACAGAAAAAAAAGAAATATTCGATAGAGTAGAAGAAATGCTGCACACGCAAGGTTTTAATATTGCAGCAAAAGATGATGCGAGGCCATGGGGAGGGTTTTTCGTGATTGATGAAACACAGGCGCAGGATTTTGCAAATCAGTACTTTGATGGTATTGACGTAGAAAACCTGAGAATAGGAGGGAAGCTAAGCCCAAAGATTCTTATTGTAGCTCCGGAAGCAAGACTAAGCTGGCAGTATCATCACAGGAGAGCTGAGATCTGGCAGGTTGTAGAAGGAACAGTAGGGATTAAACGCAGTATGACAGATGAAGAAGGTGAGGTTGGAGAATACAATCCTCAGGATCAGGTAAAACTCCAAAAAGGTGAAAGACACAGGTTAATTGGTCTGACAGGCTGGGGCGTAGTTGCCGAAATTTGGCAGCATACCGATGCTTCCAATCCTTCAGATGAAGATGATATTGTAAGAGTACAAGACGATTTTGGAAGATAAATATATAAAAAACAGCATCAATTTGATGCTGTTTTTTTATTCCTCCCAGAGAAAAGCAAGGGATAAGATTTTCTAAATTTTAGAATGTTACATCCAGTCCCACATAGAAGTTTGCTTTCATGATCGGAGCATATACCATTCCGCCATCAAAATAATTTCCAAAAGGATTTTTAAAATCAATGATCGCATTTTTCTGATAATAAGAAGTAAGGTTTTCTCCACCTACATAAGCTCTAAGCTTCTTGTTGAAGTTCTTTGATATCTGTGCATTAAGTACAGCATAGGAATTAGAATAAGCCGGCAGCTGAAACTCTGCAGGGTTGCTAGACATATCAGGAAGTCTTTGTTTTCCTACCCAGTTTAAAGTCGTGTCAAAGCTCCAGAATCCTCCTTTATCATTCTTATTGGTTGAATAGGCCAGATTGACAAAACCTCTGTGTTTTGCCATAAAAGGAACCTCTCTTCTTCCATCAATATAATCCGCCTGTACATCATAATATTTATAAGCCAGTCTTACATCAAAGTTTTTGAATGGAGTGAAATCCCATTGAGTCTGGAATGAGTTGGCAAAAGATTTACCATCCAAATTATAAAATGTCAGTTGCTGAGGAGATCTGTCAAGATCCACCAATACCTGATCCTGAAAGTCAGTTCTGAAAAAGTCTGCAATAATGGTTGATTTTCTTCCGAAAAGCTTAAACTCCTGCTGTAGACTTGCTCCGTAGTTCCATGCAATCTCAGGCCTTAGTCCATAGATGTTTCCACCGTTTGGTAAGATATTGATGGTTCTGTTGGATGCGAAATATTGCTGGCTTTCCGCAAATACATTCGCTGTTCTGAATCCTCTTCCCGCAGAAAGTCTCAAGATAGTCTGTGGTGTAAAATCATACTTAAAGTTAACTCTCGGCGTAAACTGAGTTCCTGCCAGATTGTGGAAATCAACTCTGGTTCCTGCTACTAATGTATATTTTAATCCTGTTAAAGTATATTCAGCAAAGATTCCAGGAACAATCTCATTTCTCTTAATGTCATCCATTAAATAAGTTTCCTCATACCCGTCATATAAAAAGCTTGCACCCGCCTTATATTTGTGGTTCGTATTTCCAAGAATACTTTCAAAGATTAAATTGGAATAATAAGTATGCTGTTTCCCTACATAATTTCTCAATCCAAAGAAACTATCCTGCTGATGATACACATATTGGTTCATCCAGCCAATACTTTGGTAAGGTTTTCCCTTGAAAACATATCCTGTTTTATTCCAAACCTGAAATCTTGAAATATCAATTCCTACCCCATAGGCAGGTTGCTTATCCTGAGCCAGTTTTTTATCAAAATTAGTTTGTCCGGCAGTTCTCTCATCCCTGATAAAGTTGATCCCAAAGTGAGAACCAAATCCTGACTTTTCCAAATCATTATAATTAAGAAGGTATGCCGCATTAATTTGAGTGCCCTTTGGTCTGTCAAGAAAACCGTCGTGATTCATATCCGTATTTCCAAAAGTTCCATTTCCGTGAAGAAGGAACGTCTGCGACCATTTATCGTTGATAGGGGATACACTCGTAATATTAGCTTCTGCTCTTCCATTAAAATCGGAAAAAAGATTCAGGGACGTTTCCGGAGTCTTCGCGTTTTTCAGAAGCTCAGTATTGATCTGTCCTGTAATACTTTCATAACCATTGGTTACGGTACTTCCCCCTTTGGTTAACTGGATGCTTTCAATCCATCTTCCGGGTATAAAATTCAATCCGTAGGCTGAAGCCAGTCCTCTGATCTCCGGCAGCTGCTCTTTGGTTAAACTGGTGTACTTTTGATCCAGACCAAGCATTTTCAGCTGTTTTGTTCCTGTTACCGCATTGCTGAAAGAAACATCTACAGTAGCATTGGTTTCAAAACTTTCTGATAAATTACAACAAGCAGCTTTTAATAGTTCTTTTTTATCAATATTAAAGACAAGTCCAGCCTCTTTTTTACTTAAAGAGGTTGCCGCCTTAGAGCCTGTAACAACAACTCCATCAATATTCTTTTCATGTTTGCTGTGAGTTTCATTATCAGACTGGGTAGAATGATCTTTATGATCCTCCTGCTTTGTTTCTTCCTCATAATGTACCTTTGGATTAGCTTCTCCAAAAGTGAAATCCCTGTCATATAGACAACATCCTGGAAGACCATTGTAAACGGAATCAGAAGTCTTGTATTTTTCATTGTCGTGTCCTGCATCGGCAATTGCCTTTAACACTTTATCCGATGAGGTTTTAGAGGAATCAAAATTTAAAGTAACAGTTTGTTTTTCTGCGTTCCATTCCGCGGAATCTGCGCCTGCTCCTTTGGCTGCTTTTTCAATTCTGGCTTTACAGGAAGCGCAGTTTCCTCTTACATAGAATTCATTGTCCTTTTTAGCATGATGCTCATGATTTTCAGCTGCTTTAGGCTGAAGATCTCGCTCATAAAGACAACATCCCGGAAGACTTTCATATGTTTCATTGGAAGCCTTATACTTTTCATTGTCATGGCCTGCCTCTGCAACCTTTTTTAGGATTTCGTCTGTAGAAACCTGGTCTGTTTCTAGTGTTAGTGTTTGAAGATCAATAGAATATGTCGCTGTTTTTGCGCCTGCTTTCTTAGCTGCTCCCTCAATTCTTGTTTTGCACATTTCACAGTTCCCCTTTACCTTGAACTGATTTTTTGAAAGATTTTGAGCCGATATAAATTGAGTAAATAAGAATAATGCACCAAGTATGAACCTGGAAATATATAATTTCATTTGTTTAAAGTT
The DNA here is from genome assembly GCF_003020585.1 of Chryseobacterium aurantiacum. Taxonomy (GTDB): domain Bacteria; phylum Bacteroidota; class Bacteroidia; order Flavobacteriales; family Weeksellaceae; genus Chryseobacterium; species Chryseobacterium aurantiacum. The sequence continues at coordinate 324,644 of NZ_PXUE01000003.1, read as the reverse complement.
TAGATTAAGTAAAAACGGTTCATTATATCATATAACGAACACATAATGTTTTAATTAACCTATTTTGGGCGGCTGCCAGATCTCCTTTAAACGGTCTGAAAGGTATGGATCTGAATACTGGAACTGTGGATTCTTATTCGCTTTGTAGTAAGAAAGTTCCAAACGTAGATTTTTTGAAAATGGAGTCTCAATAAAAGTACAGCAGACAACGCATGATGAACAGCAGTCATCATTACATGATTTGTTTGAGTCTTTTTTACCGTCTTTTTTTGAGGAATGATTTTTACAGCAGTCACTCTTTTTAGATTCTGCCTTACAGCAGGTGTCCTGCATAGATTGAGCGTAGAAGCTGTCCTTAGGAACCAAAAAAATTCCCAAACAAAATACTATTGCAAGTAGATGAAACAGCTTCATATCTGCAAAAATACAAAATTTATGGCAAAGGATCACCAACTTTTAGAGAACAGCTATGCCAAGGTTCACCATGACCCGGGTTTAGCTTTGGTTTTTCTCCCATAGCAATATTTTGTGCTGCCGGAGCTGGAGCAGGGGTCGTTTGTACCACATTTTGAACAGGCTGTGGAGTTGCTGGAGCTGCCTTACTGTTCAAAGGCTGTCCTACAGCGATGTCGCATCTATGGCCCGGCTGCCCGTGTGGAGGATTCATTCCCGGGGCCGTTTTAATCTGTTTTCCGCTATTATTGTCAATGGTTACTTTTCCTGGAGACATTGAGTTTGGATCAATCTGAATGGCATTACTATTTCCCGTATTGACCGTTTGTACAGCAGGAGTCGCTGCCGGTTGTCCGTTCAAAGGTTGTCCTACCGGGATATCACAACGGTGTCCTGGTTGTCCGTGGGCAGGATTCATTCCTGCAGCAGTTGCAATGGGAGCAGGATTAGAGACAGACTGAATTCCAGCCTGATCCATCAGTGAAGCCTTGGGAGTGTTGTTTATTGCTACAGAAGATTGCTGAGAACCTGCTTCTTCTTTTAAATAAGTTGCTTTTTCATCCTTTTTACAAGAGACAGCTAATATTGATACAGAGATCAAACCTAAAAACGTATTCTTCATATCCTAGATTGGGTATGAAACAAAATTAGCAAAACATTTTCAATTGTTTTGCTAATTTTATATTTATAATTCGATTTTTAGATTAATTTTTTACAAGAAGTCTAAAACCTTCACCGTGAACGTTGATAATTTCCAATCCTTCATCATCTTTTAATAGTTTACGAAGCTTGGCAATGTAAACGTCCATACTTCTTGCTGTAAAGTAGTTTTCCTTTTTCCAGATCTTTCTTAGAGCAAGGTCTCTAGGCATGAAGTCGTTTCTGTGGATGCAAAGAAGCTTTAATAGTTCATTTTCCTTTGGAGAAAGCTTGTATTCTTTATCTCCCACCTTCAGTTGTCTCAACATAGAATCGAAGAAGATATTACTGATCTTGAACTGCTCCTGCTCTTCATTTTCCAACGTAGAGCTTCTTTGAAGAATAGCCTTGATCTTGTATAAAAGAAGTTCAGTATCAAATGGTTTTGTGATGTAATCATCCGCTCCCAGTTGATATCCTTTCAGAATATCCTCTCTCATATTTCTTGCTGTAAGGAATATGATTGGTGTATTTTTATCAATCTTTTTTACATCTTCTGCCAATGAGAATCCGTCTTTCTTAGGCATCATCACGTCAAATATGCAGATATCGAATTCGTTTTCTGTAAATTCTTTAAGTCCCTGCTCTCCGTCTGTTGCCAGGGTAACTTCAAAATTATTGATTGTTAAATAATCTTTAAGCACCGCTCCGAAACTCTGATCGTCCTCTACTAATAATATTCTGTTGCTCATAATTTTAATAATTAATAATTAACAATTAAGAATGAACCTTCTCACTCTCTCTTCTTATATTTTGTTTTTGGTTTATATTTTATAATGGATCAATGATGGTTGATATAAAGTGATTTATCATCATTGATCTTTTATCTTTAGCCCATTGGAAGCTTTATGGTAAATGTGCTTCCCTGTCCTTTATTAGAGTCTACTATAATCTGACCCTTATGGAGTTCTACAATCTTTTTAACATAGGAAAGACCCAGACCCTGTCCTTTTACGTTATGAATATTTCCGGTTTCTTCTCTGAAGAATTTCTCGAAGATCTTTGTTTTATTCTGAGTATCCATTCCCATTCCCTTATCTGAGATTTGGATGATGTACCAATGCCCCTCATTTCTTGTCTCTACGTGAATTTCAGGAGCCTCAGGAGAGTACTTGTTGGCATTATCCAATAGGTTCACCAGCATATTCGAGATGTGAAATTCATCTATCTTAAAATTATAATGAGTTGCATTAAATTCCTGGGTTAAAGATCCATTTCTCTGCTGTACAATAAGGTTAAAAGATTCTGTTGTTCTTTTGATTAATTCCCTTACGTTTGTTTCTTTTAAGAATAGTTCTACCTCATTTCTTTCAAGCTTAGACATGTTCAGGACATTTTCCACCTGCTTTTTCATCCTAAGATTTTCCTGCTTAATCAATTCTGAATAATATTTTACCTTATCCGGATTGGTTGCAATCTTATCATTAGCCAAAGAATCCGTTGCTACGGAAATAGTTGCCAATGGTGTCTTAAATTCATGAGACATATTGTTGATGAAGTCGGTTTTTACTTCAGCCAGCTTCTTCTGCCTCATCATGTAATTGATGGAAATAATATAAATTCCCAGAATGGTAAGTAAGGAAAGGAAAGTCCCCAATAGCATAGGCCAGTTGTTCATAGCCAAAGAGTATTCCTTTTTAGGGAATACCAATGCAAGACTGTATAGTGTATTTTTTTTGTCTGTAAAAAGAGGAAAGCTATAGGTATTGCTGTCTTTTTTCTCTTTATAGGCCTTGTTAGCAATGCTTGTTAATTTGCTGTTTCTATCAAGGACACCGTATCCGAATTTCGCGGTGATCCCTCTTATTCTCAATTCCTTGGTGATGACCGAATCAAGAACGGTAGCATCAACTCTTTTAGTAATAGGAAGATTGTTCCCGTATACCTTTACAAACTCTTTCATGGAGTAGTCACCCGTTTCTATATCCTGGTTGATATCCGTAGTAAGAAGCTCGCGGTTGGTGGTATCCCTCTTTATTTTATAGGCGGCTTCGTCCGTATATAAAGTAGTCAGCTTTATAGAATCCCCTTTCTTAGAGATGGGAAGCTGTGTTTTCTCAATAATGTTCTTGGAGTAAATGATCTGTCTTTGGGTTCCGGAATCTTCAACCTGTTGAATAGTGGTTAAAGAAGGCTGCTTACTGTTGGCAAGAATATTATTTCTGAAATTTTTATAATCCTGATTTAAATATTTCTCAGCTTCAATTTCTTCAATACTTTTTGAAGTACTTTCCAAAACAGCATAAACTTTATTTGAAAAATCCTGTTCCAGCACACCGTAATAGCCTTTCAGCCAATAAAATTGGAGCGTCACAAAGACAATCAGTGAAATTGTCATAAACACCGAAATTATTGGGATGAATTTGTTATTCATTATTTAATTATATATGTTTTGGAAAAATGAATGTTAAAATTAATTGTTTTAAGACTACGTAAACAAAAAACGAGCCAAAAAATTATGTTTTTTTTCTTAAAAGAGTGTTTTTTAACAATTATTTATGAATTATTGTTTACTTGTCATATGAAAAGTCCTTTCTATAAATAAAGACTTAACTTTATTAAAAATAATTAGTTATGGAATCTAATATCATTTTCAACAAAGATTTTGACTCGAATAGCGTCTATGTAATGAAAGTTTATCATGCTGATGTTTCAGCCGTATGGAACTATTTTACCCAATCTGAATTATTGGATCAATGGTGGGGACCTAAGCCGTGGAGATGTGAAACTTTAAATCAGGATTTTAAAGAAGGCGGCATCTGGCTCTATTCAATGGTAGGCCCAAACGGAGAAAAAGCGTATGCTCAATTCAAGTATGGAGAAATTATGGAGCATAGAAGCGTGGATTGGACAAGTGCATTTTGCGATGAAAAAGGGAATGTGAATGAAGATTTTTTCGGGTCAAAATGGCTGGTTGGCTTTACGGGAATAGAAGAGGGAACAAAAATTACAATCAATATTCATTACCAATCTCAGGAAATAATGAAAAAGATGTTGGAAATGGGATTTCAAGAAGGTTTTACAATAGGCCTGAATCAGTTGGAAGAAATTTTAGATCACCATTAAAAAAATAGAAAGTTAATTTTGTACTAATAAAATAGAGTGCTCCAATGGGAACACTCTATTTATTAAAATATGGAATTAAAAATATTTTACTGTTTCTTCTTTCTACTTCAGTTTATAACTTTTCTATGCTGATAAATGTTCCGTCTGTAGGAACTATTTTATAGACATCGGCAACGGTAAGGATTGAAATACCACCGGAAACCTGAACCTTAAGTTGGTCTCCTTTTTCAAACATTGCGAGAAACTCCATGGTTCCAACTCTATTGGCTCCCGCCGTAATTAGAATGGCTTCATTCAGGGATACGTCATTTCTGGCAAGCACGCTGCCATTCTTTAAAGCCCTGAATGAGATAACAGGCGGACTTACATGGATTCCTGAAGTTTTCACCTTTAAGCTGATCAGAACTCTGTAAAATCCTGATTCTTTGAATGTAAAGTTGTTGAAGTTGCTGTTCACTGTTCCCTGTGGATCAATAATGCCCAGATGGTCTCCATCCAAAGTATTGTTGTAAAAACCAAAAGGCACATCTTTTTCCCCGCAGCCAATAAGTATACACGCTACAGAAGGAAAATTATTTTCCGGTGTAGCAGGGTTCATGCTGGCACGGGTTGTTCTTCCACCATTTTCATAAAAAGTAGGCTTCCATTTTTCACCATCATAAACAACCACTCGCTGAATGTCTTTTCTATACATGATCATTCCCTGCATAGTAGGATCATTGCTAAAATGGTCAGATTCACCGCCATTATATAAAGGCAATTCTGATTCATTGTTTACCGTTGGGATCATCATCCCCTTGGATTTGGCTGAATTGTCCTCATTATTTACAACGCTAAACATGGAATTGTTGCTTGGGTTGCTGGCACTTCCAAGAGTGACTTGCGAGTAAGCTGCTCCAGCCCAAACCATAAGTGCTGAGATGTATATTTTTTTCATCATTTTAGTTCAGTTTTTCTATGTATAAAAATGTATCCTTATCGCTCATTTTAAACGTTACACCTGTTCCCACGTTTAATCCCGTGTCTGCCTGAATACCTGCTCTCAAACGAATTTGATCTCCTGCATGCAGATATTTGGTAGTAGAAAAGCTGTTTATTGAATTTGAACTTCCTCCTGTTACCAGCAATCCATACAGCAAAAAGCTGTTTTCATGAATTTTTTGCCATCCTTCTCCCACTGCATTTGCATAAAGAGCCTGTAGAGATACAATAGTAGCTGCATTTCCTACAGAAAGACCTCCTGCGCTACTCGTTTTAACGGAGGGATTAATTCTGTAGAATCCGCTTGCAGGAATGGTGATTTCTCCATTGGCATTAACCGTTAATCCTAAATTATTTATGTTATTTCGGTCAAAATCACTTAAAATATTAAACTGTAAGGTAGGTCGCCCTGTAATTCCTAATACATTAGCAACTGTCTGGTCAGAGGAACTAGATCCAAGAATGCTTAGGTTTTTATAATTTTTAATGCTTCTTTCTGTGGCTGCAATCCATCTATAACCGTCATATTTTACGGCATCCTTTATTTCTTTGCTATAAAATATCAATCCATTGTCGGTAGCATTGTTTTCATATAAATCTGGGTGTACGGGATTGTAATTGGGCAGCTCGGTGTGATTTTCCACAACTGGAAGCATTATTCCCTTGGTGTTGTGCTCTATCTGTAAAGCTGCTCGTGGATGAACAACTTCAGGCCTGTTGCCTATTTTTACCTGGGCATATCCAAGATATCCCATAGCCGTTAAAATAAAAACGTTGAGTGTAATAACTTTTTTAATCATTTTAATCACTTACTTTGGTGAACATTATTTCTCTTGGGTAGTATTGGGCGATATTTGCATTGGCAGCTGCAGTCAGCGTAACCACTACAGATACTGTTGCCAAAGGAGAATGTATTCTTGAAACAATATAATCCCCGGGATTCAGACGAATTCTGGTTGTGGTGAATGCTGCTGTATTGGTATCTCCACCTATTCCAAGAATGCCATAGTAATCGGGAAAGAAAGTTGTTAACTTCACTTCACTGTGGCTTCCGTCACTCTGTTTCAGATAAGCTCTGAGCTGGTATTGTGGTCCGCTTGTTAATGAAACAGCTCCTCCTGTTTTCGAGGGTACATTTAAATAAATGTCATAAACACCGGCCTCGTTCACGATAAACTTAGCATTGTCGAAGCTTTTGTTGCCATAGATTCCTCCTCCTGCTACTACTGCCGTTTCTCTTGTAATATTGAGATTATTATAAGATTGTTGCCCGTCCACAGGAGCACTAAACCCAATTCCTACATGTCGTCCGCGTCCCAGAAGAACACATACCACACTGGTTTCTTCATCAGCCGTGGATAGAAATCTGGATTGCTTCATTTTGAAGTCTGCGGCGGTAGGTTCATTGTTCCATCTGGCTCCGTCATAAGAATAAAATGTTGCATGTGTTTTTTCAAACATCATCATTCCTGTCATTTCAGGATCAGAAGAGGCTGGAGTATGCAACGGGAGGTTTTCCGGTGAAGAAACTTCAGGAAGCATCATGCCTAGGTTTTTCCTTTCATGTTTTCCGTCTACCTGTAAAATAGCCTTGTTGTGAATTTCAACGGTTGGATTTTTTGAAATTCCTACTTGTGAAAAAGCCAGGCTAGCAAGGAGCAACATCAAAGAAGTGCTGATTTTTTTCATGGTTTTGATTTCTATTTAAATTTTAATCTGTTTTATCCAGAAGAATTTTTATCGAAATACATCGTTTTTTCAGTTTTTAGTTTTTTGTGGTTTTTATTCAAAATTTTATCTCTCCAGATTCGGTTGTGAACTGGATTTTTCATTTGTTGTCTTTTTTTTCGGGCTTGTGATTAAAAAAGCCTGAAGAAATTGACCATCATATTCTGAGGGAAATTGATCATGGTGCCTGATCAAAAGAACGTGGTATGGGCCTCACTAAAGTACAAATCTAATGTGGTACCAACCTATCGAATTGTGAAATATTATAAGTAAGGCATTTAATCTTTAGAAAATAAAACGGTAAAGGTTTGGGAATGAATTGATTTAAATTTTTAATTATAATTTATTTTTTAAATAATATTTTTAATCAATCATTTAATTTTGTTTAAAAAAAATAGAGATAAGTTTTTGCTTACCTCTATTGTGTGAATGATATGCTTTTGTTTTGTTTAATATTGATAATTATTCTAATGTTTTATTATCAAATATTTAAATTATTGCGTTTTCAGGTTAAATTAATTCTTCTTCCTGAAAATACTGAATAATCGCCTTTTTCATCAGTAAGCTCTGCTCATTAGGCCTTAATTCAGGAAGGTCTTCCATTTTTTCAAACTGTGGCCACCCATCTTCATAGTGAGTGAATTTATAATATCCAAAAGGTTCAAGTAGCCTGCATACCGCAATGTGGATAAGGTTTACTTTGTCTTCTTTTGTATATTTCTGCTGCCCGCTTCCCAGTTCCTGTAATCCTATTAAAAACAAAAGAGTTTCAATAGGAGGATTCTTCTCTGTCTGGAAGTTGTCTTCGAAGAACTGTTCTATTTTTTTCCAATATTCAGATTCGTTCATATGATGATATCTGCCATTTTGATAATGACAATATATTTTTATAAATTATTATTTTCTTTTTATTTTCCTCACTTTAGGTTTTAATGGAAGAAAAACGTAAAATTATTCTTTATCAATCTTCAATAAAAACGCATATTCCAATGCATCTTCCTTCAATGATTCAAACCTTCCGCTTGCGCCTCCGTGTCCTGAGCTCATATCTGTTTTAAAGACTAAAATATTATTATCTGTTTTTACCTCTCTCAATTTAGCAGTCCATTTTGCGGGCTCCCAATATTGTACCTGAGAATCGTGAAATCCTGTAGTGATCAGCATATGCGGATAATCTTTGGCCTCTACATTATCATAAGGCGAATAGTCTTTCATATAATGATAATACTCCTTATCATTAGGATTTCCCCATTCATCATATTCCCCGGTTGTTAAAGGAATAGTGTCATCCAGCATAGTGGTAACAACGTCTACGAAAGGAACCTGTGCTACAATTCCGTTGAACAGTTGTGGCTCATAATTTACAACAGCTCCTACCAGTAGGCCTCCCGCGCTTCCGCCCATAGCATACAAATGTTTTGAAGAAGTGTAGTTCTCTTTTATTAAGTGTTTTCCTGCATCAATGAAGTCGAAGAATGTGTTTTTCTTGAATAGCATTTTCCCGTCTTCATACCATTCTCTACCCAGGTACTCGCCACCTCGGATGTGAGCAATGGCATAGATAAATCCACGATCCAGAATTGATAATCTTACATTAGAAAAGCTTGCATCCACCGTATGTCCGTAGCTTCCATATCCGTATAAAAGAAGAGGGGTGTCAGCAGATTTCTTTGTGTCTTTGTGATAGACAAGAGAAATAGGAACCTTTGTTTCTCCATCTCTGGAATCTGCCCATATTCTTTCAGAAATATAGTTTTCAGGAATGAAATGTCCACCTAAAACTTCCTGTTGTTTAAGAAGCTCTGTGGTGTTGTCTTTCATATTGTACTCATAAGTGGAACTTGGTTGTGTTAACGAGGTATAACCATAACGTAAAACATCCGTATCAAATTCTAGGTTGATTCCGATATAAGTAGTGTAAGTAGGATCCGAGAACGGTAAATAATGAGACTCCTGCGTTTTTTCATCAATAATCTTGATTTGTAGCAGTCCTTTTTCTCTTTCCTCAAGAACTAAATAATCTCTGAAGATTTCAAAGCCTTCCAGTAGAACTTCTGCGCGGTGAGGAATTACATCTACCCAGTTTTCCATGCCACAGTTATCAATCTTTGTTTTTACGATTTTGAAGTTCGTGGCATCATCAGCATTGGTAATGATGTAGAATTCATCCTCATAATGCTCTACAGAGTATTCAAGATCTTCTATTCTTGGCTGAATCACTTTCCAGTCTGCAAATACATTGTCAGAAGGGATGAAATGATGCTCATCAGAAATGGTGCTTGAGCTTGCAATGAAAATATATTGTAAAGATTTTGTCTTGAAGACGTTCACATCAAATGTTTCATCTTTTTCATGGAAGATGAGAACGTCCTCAGAAGAATCTGTCCCCAATTGGTGTCTGTATACCTGGAACGCGCGAAGGCTTTTATCTTTTCGGATGTAAAAAACATGTTCGTTATCGTTAGCCCAAACTGCTTTTCCTGTTGTGTTCTCTATTTTATCCTGAAGAATTTCACCTGTTTTTAAATTCTTGAAATTTAAAGTATAAATTCTTCTGCCTACATTGTCTGAAGAAAAAGAAGCCAATTCATTATTAGGGCTTACTGCTACACTACCCACCTCGAAGAAATCTTCGCCCTCTGCTAAAAGATTTACATCCAGTACAATTTCTTCAGGATTATCCAGGCTTTTATATTTTCTGCAGAAGATAGGGTATTCCCTGCCTTCTTCGTAGCGTACAATGTACCAGTATTCATTAAAGATATAAGGAAGAGATTCGTCATCCTTTTTATAACGAGCCTTCATTTCCTCAAAAAGCTGTTCCTGAAGTTCTTCCGTGTCTTTCATAATGAATTCTTCGTAAGCGTTTTCTTCTTCAAGATATTTGATAACTTCGGGGTTTTCCCTTTCATTAAGCCAGAAGTAGTTGTCTGTTCTTCTGTCGTTGTGAGTTTCTAGTATTTTTTCTATTTTTTTTGCCTGTGGAGCTTTCATCCGGATATTTTAATTTTTTAATGTCCCACGCAATTTTCTTTTTTGAAAATGTTTTGCATAGACATTTCATTCAATGTTAATTCTCGTTCAAATTTAGGTAAAAAAAAACCATCTTTCCTTTATTGAAAAGATGGTTGAGTTTATTTTTGTATTAAAGACTACTTGTGAAGCGCTTTAATATACTTTTCCAGTGCCATTGTCATGGATGGTGTTTCTTTTGTAGGAGCCATTAGATCTACCTTTAATCCTGCTTCTTCAGCAGCAGCTAAAGTAGTGTTTCCGAAAACTCCGATCTTTGTTTCATCCTGCTTAAAGTCTGGGAAATTCTGTTGTAAAGACTTAATTCCTTGCGGGCTGAAGAAAATCAACATGTCGTAATCCTTAATGGTGATGTCTGTCAGATCGCTGCATACAGTACGGTACATGATTGCTCTTGTCCATTCCACATTTGCAGAATCTAAAGTTTTTACAATATCCGGACTTAAAACATCTGAAGATGGCAACAGATATTTTTCAGTAGGAAACTTTTTGAAAAGAGGAAGCAGGTCTGAGAAGTTTTTCTCCCCAAAGCTGATTTTTCTTTTTCTGTACACAATATGCTTTTGAAGGTAGTTGGCTATTGCTTCCGACTGACAGATGTATCTCATTGTATCCGGAACTGCAAAACGCAGTTCTTCTGCTAGTCTGAAGTAATGGTCAATCGCATTTTTACTGGTAAAAATGATTCCAGTATATTGCGTCAGATCTATTTTCTGTGTTCTGAGCTCTTTATTGTCAACCCCTTCGACGTGGATAAATGGACGGAAATCAATCTTTATTTTTTCCTTCTTCGCTATATCCAAATATGGAGAAGACTCACTAGGCGCTGGTTGAGAAACCAATATAGACTTTATTCTCATCATTGACATTTATTAAAAAAATAACAACTTCCAAAGCAGTAATAATGGTGCGATTTGGAGCGTGCAAATATACAAAAATTTATAATACCATTTCTCAGGAAGAATCTTGTTCTTGTGAAATAAATAGAAAAAAACTTTGAAAACGAATACAAAAGAAAAGAAGAAGAAATAGTATGAAAATATTTTATTTCTGTCGATAGGGAAGTAATAATGGGTAATACACAAAATTATCAACAAAAAAGACAGGATAAAATAGAATTTTGTGGAGGTGAAATAAAAAATAGTCCATTTTTTTCCATCTCCTATACTTTGATAAAATAAAAAACCTAATGCTGATCTCATCACATAAAAAAAGATCACGACCAGTAATGTATAGCCAAATTTATTAAGTTGGTATCCCAAAACCTGAAGATCGGCAATATATTTCGGTACTATAGGAATATATTGTGAAATAAGTACAGACAAGGTAAGCGTGATGACGCAGGAAGTAATGATCCAGCTAGGCAGGTTGTTACTGGCGTCAAAATATTTTTGAAGCAAAAAATCTTTAAGACTTGCATCTCTTTCTATAATGTTCATCATAAAAACATATAAAAATATACAGCCTATTAATATAAAGACCACCCAGTCATTATTCTCAGGGATCCTTACGTGATTGATGAAGTTTTGTGATGATGGCAAATCTTAAGTTTTTTTAATTTTTATTTAACGCTCAATAACACAATCTGGCATGGATTTTCTTTATCGCTTCATCCGTGGTACTTATGTTAAAGTATACTTCCTTGCAGATTGTATATGGTATGCAGAACTATTTTATAAAGTATCAGCATCGTCATATAATCTATGAGAAATATTTTTGCAAAATTATAGATTATTTTGTATAAAATAAAAAGGTTAAATAAACTATCTTTGCAAACTGAAATGAAAAAACTCGTCATTATCCCAACGTATAACGAAAAGGAAAATATTGAAAATATTATTTCCGCGGTTTTTGCATTGGAGGATGACTTTCATATTTTAGTAGTGGATGATTCTTCTCCGGATGGAACTGCGGAAGTTGTAAAGGAATTACAGAAGAAATACCCACACTATCTTCATCTGTCAATAAGACATATTAAAGATGGTTTGGGAAAGGCATATATTCATGGTTTTAAATGGGCCATAGAAAACAAATATGACTACATTTTTGAAATGGATGCCGATTTTTCACACAATCCGAATGACTTACCGAAACTTTTTGAAGCCTGCAAAAATGCAGATATGGCTATTGGTTCCCGTTATTCAAAAGGGGTGAATGTGGTAAACTGGCCAATGGGAAGAGTATTGCTGTCCTATTTTGCCTCCAAATATGTAAGATTTGTTCTGGGACTCCCTATTCATGATACTACAGCCGGTTTTGTATGCTTTTCCAGAAAAGTATTAGAGGAAATCGGATTAGACAACGTAAGATTGAAAGGATACGGGTTTCAGATAGAAATGAAGTTCAGAGCCTACAAAAAAAATTTCAAAATTGTAGAAGTTCCTATTATATTTACCAACAGAATTTTAGGAGAAAGCAAAATGAATGGTGGGATTATCCACGAAGCTGTTTTTGGGGTACTCAACTTAAAATGGAAATCAATCATCAACAGATTATGAAACAAAGCATGACCATGATGAAACTACTGATCCTTGTTTTTGTTATACTGGGACTGTCCTCATGCAGTGATTATATTGATAAGCCTAAAAATCTTATTGATAAAGATGTCATGACGGATATTCTTGTTGATCTTACCATCAATGATCAGGCAATCTTTATGTATCAGGATAAAAATATGGAAGCCGGCACAAGATTCGTGTTGAAAACGCACAAAGTAAAACCTGATGACTTCACGGAAAGCTTTAAATACTATGTGATTAAAGAAGAAATGGAGGGGATAGTGGATGATGCTCAGGAAATTTTGCTGAAGAAAGATCCCAAGGCCAAAAAATATATTGAGGATAAGAAAAAACAGAATGGAGGACTGATGCCTTTCGTAAAATAAATAATGATGAAGCGGGTTCTTCCCGAATAATGATTAACCGCTGATGGCGGTGAATTTTAAAAATATACGAATGAAATTTTTTAATATAGAAAAAACCTCTGAAGGAAAAGCAAGGGCAGGGGAGATTACTACGGATCACGGAAAGATCCAAACTCCTATTTTTATGCCGGTGGGAACTGTTGCAAGTGTAAAAACAGTTCATCAGAGAGAATTAAAAGAAGACATTAAGGCCCAGATTATTTTGGGTAATACCTATCACCTTTACCTTCGTCCCGGTATGGAAACCATGCAGGACGCAGGAGGTCTGCATAAGTTCATGAATTGGGACCTTCCAATTCTTACAGACTCAGGAGGTTTTCAGGTTTTTTCATTGGCAAGTAACAGAAAAATGACAGAGGAAGGGGCTCGATTCAAGTCTCATATCGACGGAAGCTACCATATGTTTTCTCCCGAAAGATCTATGGAAATCCAAAGACAGATCGGAGCAGATATCTTCATGGCTTTTGATGAGTGTACACCTTATCCTTGCGAATATAATCAGGCAAAATCATCAATGGAACTTACCCACCGTTGGTTGAAAAGATGTATTGACTGGACCAATGATAACCCTGAGTTGTACGGTCATAAACAAAGGCTTTTCCCTATTGTACAGGGATCTACCTATTCTGATCTAAGAAAAATATCTGCAGAGGTGATTTCTGAGGCAGGAGCTGAAGGAAACGCCATAGGAGGACTTTCTGTAGGCGAGCCGGAAGAAGAAATGTACAGGATTACTGATGAAGTAACCGATATTCTTCCAAAAGAAAAACCAAGATATCTGATGGGAGTAGGAACTCCTTGGAATATTTTGGAATCCATTGGGTTGGGAATCGATATGATGGATTGCGTAATGCCTACAAGAAATGCAAGAAATGCAATGCTTTTCACATGGCAGGGAGTGATGAACCTTAAAAATGAGAAATGGAAGCGTGATTTTTCGCCTCTTGACGAATTTGGAACCAGCTTTGTAGACCGAGAATATTCAAAAGCGTATCTTCGTCACTTATTTGTATCCAAAGAATATCTGGCAAAACAGATTGCTTCAATTCATAATCTTGCATTTTACCTTGACCTGGTTAAGGTGGCAAGAGAGCACATCATAGCCGGAGATTTCTACGAATGGAAAAAATCTGTAGTACCAGTTCTTAGACAAAGAATGTAAGAGAATTATGCTTAAAATTGTAGACAAATATATCATTAAAAAATACCTTGGAACTTTTAGTTTCATGCTGGTGCTATTGTCTATAGTGGTGCTTGTCATAGATGTGCAGCAAAAGATCCCAAGGATAGAAAATGCAAAGGCGCTTGATCCAAAGCTTGATTTGGTGTACTTCCTGATTCATTTTTATCCTTTCTGGATCGTTAACCTTGTGGTGACGTTCCTTTCCATTCTGGTATTTATTACGGTTATTTACTTTACCTCCAGAATGGCCAATAATACCGAAATTGTAGCCATTATTAGTAGTGGAGCCAGTTTTCATAGGTTTTCAAAACCTTATCTTTATACTTCAATCCTGATTGCATTAGTTGCAATGCTGGTGTATCATATGGTCCTTCCTTGGGCCAATATCAAAAAGAACGAGTTAGAAGCTTATACCTATAACGCGGCCAATAAGGAAAAGATCCTGGGAACAGCCCCGGCTTCCTCACAGCTTAGCAAAACAGAGTACATCTTTGTGGATTCCTGGAACAAAAGAGAAAAAAGAGGATCCAGTTTTGTTTATCAGAAATTTGATAAAGACAGAAGAATGGTGTACGAACTGAAAGCGGGTGATGTATATTGGGATAATACCAAAAAGCAGTTCGTTCTAAATAATTACCTTGAAAAAACCATCAATAAAGACAATACCGAAAAATTAGGAAGTGGAATAGAGCTTAGGAAAAACTACGGACATTCACCGGAGGAACTTTTTCCAAACGAGCTTTTAGGACAAAATAAAACGACTCCTGAACTGTTAAAATTTATTGAAAGAGAAAAAGCAAGAGGAAACAGTAACCTGAATTCCTATCTTAATGAGCTTCACCAAAGAACCTCAATGCCTGTTTCTATCATTATTCTTACCTTTTTGGCACTGTCGCTGTCTTCCCAAAAGAAAAGAGGAGGACTGGGGGTCAACCTTGCCATAGGGATTTCCTTGGCTTTTCTCTTCGTGTTTTCATTTGAAGCATTGAAAGTAGTGTCAGAGAATAAAAGTTTATCTCCAGCCTTGGCAATGTGGTTGCCGAATCTGGTGTTTCTTCCGCTTACCCTTTATCTTTATATCAAAAGAGCCAATCAGTAAAGAAGCTTTACTTCTTTGTGATAAAAAGAGTGCAGTCCGTCTTCCAGTTCAATCCAAAGCTCACCTTTGTCATCTGCATTTCGGATAATGCCATTTTGGCGTTCTTTTTCAATCTCAAAGACTGATATCATGTCTTTTCTGAAAAGGTTCCTGTTGAAATCTTCCAGGATTTTTTGGTCAGAGGGAATATTTTTCAGCCTTTCACAAAGGAATTCATGAAAGTTCAATGTAAGGTCTTCAAGATCAAATTGCTGTCCTGTCTGCGTTAGGAGTGATCCTGCATTGGATATTGCTTCAAATTTATCCTGAAGTACATTGATGCCGGTTCCTATGATGAAATAATTATTTTGATTAATTTTTTTCTTTTCAATTAAAATTCCAACGATTTTTTTACCTTTAAGGATAATATCATTCGGCCACTTGATCTTTACGTCATAATCAGCCAAATTGGCCAGGTAATCCCTGACAATAATTGCGGTATAATAATTGAATATAAAGTCGGAGCACAGAATGTTGTGGGTATTCACTGCCAGCGTATAAGCCAGGTTTTTTCCGGCAGTTTGAGTCCATACATTTCCATACTGTCCACGGCCTTTTGTTTGATTGAAAGTATGAAGTCCAATAAAATCTGAATTTTCATAAAGTAAAAACTTTGATATTTCGTCATTAGTAGAAGAACATTCTTTCAGGTAGAATAGTTGACTCATTTAAGAAAACTTTAAGACATTAAGGGGGTAAAAGTAAGGTTAAAGTAAAGAAAAAACAATAAATTTGCAGATTATAGTATATTTTTAATGAATAAAACAGCAGAAAAACAAGCACTAATAGATAAAATCGTTGAAGCTCTTCAAGATATAAAGGCAGAAGATATTATGATCTTCGATCTTTCTAAAATTGAAAACTCAGTAGCGGAGACGTTCGTAATATGTAGCGGAAACTCAAATACACAGGTGGCAGCATTAGCAGGAGGTGTAGAGAAGAAAGTAAGAAATGACTTGAAAGATAGACCTTGGCATGTAGAAGGAACAGAAAATGCAATGTGGGTACTAATGGATTATGTTTCAGTAGTCGTTCATATTTTTCAAAAAGATGTACGTGAGTACTACGATATAGAAGAGCTTTGGAATGACGCAGTCATTACCAAAATTGAAAATGAATTTTAAAATCTTAAAAAGTATAAATGAATAATAAAGGATTCAACTGGTTCTTTCCTATTGCAATCATAGCTCTTTTGCTGTTCTTTGGCTCCAATTTTCTAGGAGGAGATACTGCAAAATCTATTGATGAAGATGGTTTCTTTAGAGAAATGCAGACGGGGAAAGTCCAAAATATAATTATATACAAAGACATAGAAAAAGCTGATGTTTTTCTTACCAAAGAAGCAAAATCAGCTATGGTTTCTAAAACCGCAAAGGAAAACAACCCACTTTCAGCATTTGAAATGGCTCCTAAAGCAGATTTTTCTGTGAAATATGGAGATCTTCAGCTTTTCCTTCAAAAATTTGAGCAGATTAAAGCAACCAATCCAGCTATTAAGACAGCCAAGGACTATGGAACAGGTAAAAGCCCGTTCGCAGATATTCTTGTGTCTGCATTAATTTGGATTGCTATTTTAGGATTGTTCTATTTCCTTCTTTTCAGAAAGATGGGAGGTGGAGGAGGTCCTGGCGGACAAATCTTCTCCATCGGAAAATCAAAAGCTAAGCTTTTTGATGAGAAAGAAAGAATTCAGGTGACATTTAAGGATGTTGCAGGATTAGAAGGGGCTAAAGAAGAAGTTCAGGAAGTTGTAGATTTCTTGAAGAACTCTGAAAAATATACAAAACTAGGAGGTAAAATCCCTAAAGGTGTACTTTTGGTAGGGCCTCCGGGAACAGGTAAAACCTTATTAGCTAAAGCTGTTGCAGGGGAAGCGAAGGTTCCTTTCTTCTCTCTTTCAGGTTCTGACTTTGTGGAAATGTTTGTTGGGGTAGGAGCTTCAAGAGTAAGAGACCTTTTTGCCCAGGCAAAAGCAAAATCTCCGGCTATTATCTTTATTGACGAGATTGATGCCATCGGACGTGCAAGAGGGAAAAATAATTTCTCTGGCGGAAACGACGAAAGAGAAAACACATTGAACCAGCTTCTTACTGAAATGGATGGTTTCGGAACAGATGTGAATGTTATTGTAATGGCTGCAACCAACAGAGCGGATATCCTTGATAAAGCTTTAATGAGAGCAGGGCGTTTCGATCGTTCAATTTATGTAGACCTTCCGGAATTGCATGAAAGAAAAGATATTTTTGATGTTCATTTGAAGAAAATCAAACTTGATGATAATGTGGACAGAGACTTCTTGGCAAAACAAACTCCAGGATTTAGTGGAGCAGACATTGCTAACGTTTGTAATGAAGCAGCATTAATTGCAGCAAGATACAATCATACCTCTGTTACAAAACAGGATTTCCTTGACGCTGTAGACAGAATCATCGGAGGTCTTGAAAAGAAAAACATGGCAATTAAGCCGTCTGAGAAGAGAAGAGTGGCTTATCATGAGGCAGGTCACGCTACCATCTCTTGGTTGGTAGAGCACGCATCTCCACTTCTGAAAGTAACAATTGTTCCAAGAGGACGTTCTCTGGGTGCTGCATGGTATCTTCCGGAAGAAAGACAGCTTACCACTACAGAGCAGATGTTAGATGAAATGTGTGCAACCTTAGGAGGTAGAGCTGCAGAACAGGTGATCTTCAACAATATTTCAACAGGAGCACTTTCTGACTTGGAAACTGTAACGAAGAGAGCTCAGGCAATGGTTACCATTTATGGGTTAAGCCCGAATATCGGTAATATTTCTTACTATGATAGTTCAGGTCAATCTGAATATAATTTTGGAAAACCTTATTCTGAAGAAACAGCTACTAAAATTGATGTAGAGATTAAAGCAATCATTGAAAATCAATACGAGAGAGCTGTAAGAATTCTTACAGAAAATAAGGATAAACTTGATGCTCTTGCGAATAAGCTTTTAGAAAAAGAAGTTATCTTCCGTGAAGATCTAGAAGATATTTTCGGAAAGAGAGCATGGGATCCTGAATTGACAGAGAAGCCCGTTACCAATACTATTCCTGAAAAAGGGGAACCTGTAGTATTGGAAACACCTCAAATAAAAGAAAAAGAGGAAGAAAGTGAAATACAGGCTCCAGAAAGCCCAACACAGCTTTAATACTCTGAAAATAAAATAATTTTAAACCTGACAACCTCAAAATTGTCAGGTTTTTTCATATTTAAAGAGATATTTTGGAATCTATTGTAATTTATTTTCTATTTTTGTATAAAGTTGACTAAAAATAGATTAAGTTGAATTTATTCAAGAGGATTGTAAGCAAACTTACCAACCAGCCTGAGGAAGAGGACAAACAGAGCCTGGAGAAGCTTGGAGATTCGCTGAAAAATGCGGATCTTGACTATAAGTTTGCGCAATTATTTACGCATTCAGGGGGATTTTTTAATTATTGTGCAGATGAAGCGGAAGCTCTACAAACTTTAAATCAAATTATCAAAATAGAAGGTATTGGAAACCTTTTCTGTTGGGATAAGGAACTTCAAAACTTCTTAAACGTTGTGAAGACCTCCTATACTTCAGAATTACAGACTTCCAATGATGCAGCATTCATTACTTGTGAATACCTGATTGCCTATGACGGAAGGATTATGCTTTCCCACAACAATATTCTCCATTATCATTCTTCAAGGCTACCGGATAAGATTATTATCATTGCCAATGTTTCACAGATTGTAAATAACCTGAATGATGCCATGGGGAAAATAAAAAGAAACGGAAATATCAAGAACCTTACTTCCATCAGCGGCAGCCAGTCGAAAATGGATAGTTCTTCAAATTCCAATACAAAATTGTTTTTACTGCTGCTTGAAGATTAAGCACCCACATCTAAATTTTAAATTTTGGACAAAAATCTCATTCAAAGAACCATTTCAGGTCTCGTTTATGTAGCCGTCATTATTCTTTGCTCGACTCCTTTAGGAGCACAATTCATCAATAACATTTTTCCTGGCCTTATTCAGCAGCAATATCTTTATTACGGACTGATGAGCCTCCTACTGGTTGTAGGTACCTGGGAGTGTGTGAAGATTATGAAATTCGGAAAAGGATATGAAAAATGGGTGGTTTATCCATTGGTCATCTTTATCTTTTATGTCTTTTCCAAAAGATACTTTCATCACGACTTCTTTTTTGATTTCAGATTAAGTGAAATACTGGCACTGGCGCTCATTGCCATTGCTGTAGTTACTTTATTTAAATTTCCTAACGAATTATACTACGACAGCGGAAAATTGATTTTTACGGTCATTTATGTGGCCCTTCCGTTTAGTTTTGCATTAGGATTACCCAAGTTCTCCAGCTATAATGATACTTTCTCTTTGGAGGTTCTTTTCCTGTTTGTGCTGATCTGGAGTAGTGATACCTTTGCCTATCTCGTTGGAAAGTTCTTCGGGAAGCATAAAATGGCACCCAAAATTTCACCTAAAAAAACCTGGGAAGGATATATTGGAGGCGTAGTTTTAACATTGGTTTTATCCTACTTTGTAGAGCATTATCAGCCGGAACTTCGCGGAAACTGGATGGTAGTAGGATTTTTAGTAGCAGCCTTTGCTCCGCTAGGGGATTTGGTAGAGAGCCAACTGAAAAGAAACTTTGGCGTAAAAGACAGTGGAAACATCATTCCGGGGCATGGAGGTGTTTTAGATAGGCTGGATAGTTTCATAATCTGTGTTCCTGTCGTATATTTGTACTTTATTTTAGAAAAATTTATATAGTCTCATGAAATTACATAGAGAATCAAAAGGAACAATTACTGTAGCAACCCTACTTTTTATTGTGTTGGGAGCTTTAGCGATCTATTTCCTTAAAATATGGTCCCTGTTGATCATCGTACCTTTGTTGGTTATTTACTGTTTGGTATTCTGGTTCTTCAGAGTTCCGAATCGTTCTATTCTTGACCACAAAGAAAACGTAATAGCTCCGGTTGACGGAAAAGTGGTAATGATTAAGGAAGTAGAAGAAAATGAATTCGTAAAAGGAAAAGCGATTCAGGTTTCTATCTTCATGTCTCCACTAAACGTACATATTTGTAGATATCCGGTTACCGGAAAGGTGGTTTACAAAAAATACCATCCGGGGAAATATCTGGTAGCATGGCATGAAAAGTCTTCTACAGAGAATGAAAGAACTACGGTAGCTGTTGAAACCTTAACCAACCATAAAGTTGTTTTCAGACAGATTGCAGGATATGTGGCAAGAAGAATCGTATTCTATTGTAATGAGGGTGATCAGGCAAAAGCTGGACATGAGTTTGGGTTTATTAAATTCGGTTCAAGAATGGACGTTTTCCTACCTTTGGATACTGAAATTACCTGTAAAATTGGTGATATAACAAAAGGAGGTCTGGATGTTATTGCAAAGTTAAAAGATTAAGATTTATAATCATCATACTAAAGGCTGTTCTGAAAAGAACAGCCTTTTTTGTTTTTACCAACTTAAATTAAAATTGAACACAATTTATTTTCCTTTTACCTATCCGACTATTACTTAATATAAGGCTTTATTTCCTCCAGTAGGCTCAATATAAACTCTACGGGAAGATCCTCTTCAATATCAAGTAATAGAATTTTAAACTTCTTTCTTCCGTCTTGGGTCAGCTCAGGATAATCCAATTTGTCTCCATGATAAAAGCTGACATAATGCTTTTTATATTTTTTGCTATAATAAAAATAGCACAGCATTTTCTTTTTATACTTTATAAAAGGAAGGCCAAAGCTTAAGGTTTCAGTAATGTGTTCTGTATCGGATGCTAGAATTTTTTCGCGCAAAAATAAAAGAGTACTTCTTTCAGGTTCTTGAATTCTGTAGAAGTACTCTTGTATAGGGTTCATTTTAAAATAATTTAAAGATGAGTTTAGTCGAAATTTTGAAGCTCCACAAGCTTGTTATACATTCCTTTTTTAGCAATAAGATCGTGGTGGGTTCCTTGTTCTACAATGGTTCCTTTTTCCATTACTACAATCCAGTCTGCTTTTTGGATGGTTGAAAGTCGGTGGGCAATAACAAGAGACGTTCTGTTTTCCATCATTTTTTCCAGAGCATCCTGTACAAATCTTTCAGATTCTGTATCCAGGGCTGAAGTAGCTTCATCCAAAATCATAATAGGAGGATTCTTCAATACGGCTCTAGCAATGGAAACTCTTTGTTTCTGACCTCCGGAAAGCTTATTCCCGTCATCCCCGATATTGGTATCATACCCCTCAGAAAGGCTTGAAATAAAAGCATCTGCATTGGCAATTTTCGCGGCTGCAATTACTTCTTCTTTGGTAGCATCAGGTTTACCCATCAGGATGTTGTTATACACAGAATCATTGAATAATACGGATTCCTGTGTTACCATTCCCAGAAGTTGACGGTATTCTTTTAATTTTAAATGCTTAATATCGGTTCCATCAATTAGGATTTCTCCTTCTGAAACATCATAGAATCTTGCTAAAAGGTTGGCAATCGTTGTTTTTCCACTTCCACTTTGCCCTACCAATGCCACGGTTTTACCTTTTGGAATCGTTAGGTTAAAGTTCTTAAGAATCAGATTGGCTTTATCATAATAGAATCCAATATTTTTGAATTCAATATTATTCTGAAGAGTAGAGATAGAAACTGGTTCTGCAATCTCATCTATTTTTACATCAGCATCCAGAATTTCCAGTACTCTTTTCAGGGATGCTTCTCCTTTCTGTACATTGGAGATGGATGTTGACAAACTCTTTGCTGGAGGCAGAATCTGGAAGAACATTCCCAGGAATACAAGGAAGTCAGCAGGTGATATGCTTTGTTCAACAATAATTTGTTTTCCTCCATACCAGGCAATGATTAAGAATGTAATAGACCCTAAAAATTCGCTCATTGGCGATGCCAGTTCTTTCTTTTTTCCTAGGTTGATTGAGCTTGAGATCCATTTGTTCATAGATTGCATGAAGCGGTTATCCATGATCTTTTCAGCATTAAAAATTTTAATAACTTTCGAAGATTTTAATGTTTCATCTACAATAGAAAATATAGTTCCCAGCTCGTGCTGGGCTTCATGAGAGTCTTTTTTAAGGCTTTTCCCGATCAAGGCAATCATGGTTCCCATTACAGGAAGTACCAATAAAGAGAAAAGTGTCATTTCTGGGCTTAAGAAGAATAAAGTAACCAATGTGCTGATAAGCATGAAAGGGGCATTAATCAACTCTATTAAACTTCCCAGGATACCTCCTTCAACTTCACCCACATCATTGGACATACGAGACATCATATCTCCTTTTCTGCTTTCCGTAAAGAATGAAACAGGTAAGGAAAGTATTTTTCTGTACATGGCACCACGAAGATCCTTGGTAACTCCCACACGGTAGTTGATCAATAATAAAGATCCAAAATATCTGAAAGCATTTCTTAAAAAGAACATGAACGCTGTAATAATACACAACCATGCAAGAACAGTAAGAGAGCCGTGGTCTTTTACCAATGTCTGTACATAATAATTGGAGTATTCTTTTATATAAGTAAAGAAGTCTGTGATATCACCAGAATATACAGGTGCTGTTTCATACTTCTCCGGTTTAATGGTGCCAAAAAGCATTCCTAAAACCGGTAAAATTGTTCCCAGTGAAGCAATTTGAAATACGGAGTACAGGATATTGAAAAATAAACTGCCGTAAATATATTTTTGATGGGGCCTCGCGAACCTCAGAATTTTTTTATACTCGTTCATTCAATGAAAAAATTGGATAGCAAAATTACGTAAAATTAAAAGATAAGACGTTCTTAATCCTATTTTACTTTAATTAATATGTTCCTCGAAAAGCCTCTTTGTTACAACAGAAACGCATTACATATGATTTTATATGTTAAATATTAGAAAAGGCAAGATTTCAGAAAGAGATACTAAAGAATAAAAACCGCCATTGAAGCGGTTTTATAAAGTCATTTATTTGGATTAAAATTTCACCTGATCATTGTATTTTGGAGCAAAGTTTTTAGGATTTAACTTATCCAGTGTTTTTCCGAAATTATTGATAATCTGGGTCATATTGCCAACATCTACAATGCTCATGTCATCCTTTTCCTGGTGATAATGGGTTGCCTTAGACATATCAACGGTTGAAAACGAGTGGGCAATGATTTTCTTTTTTACAAAGCTTACATTATCTGAACGGTAAAATAATTGTTGTTCAGAATAAGGATCAGCATTAATCTTCAGTCCGTTCACTGCATTTTTATTAAACAACTCATCCAGGTCCGAAAATCCGTCCCCTGTCATATACAAAGCATTTTTTCCCCACTGGGACTCTGTAGCTACCATTTCAAAATTGAAAAGGGCAGTCATATTATTATAAATTTTATCAAGATTTTTGTCTTTTGAAATAGCTCTTGATCCAAGCATTCCTTTTTCCTCACCATTAAAGGCCATAAATACCATTGAAAACTCCGGAGTTTTATTTTTAAAATAATCAGCAATGCCTGTTAAAGCTGTAATTCCGCTGGCATCATCATCAGCACCGTTATAAATATTGTCTCCGCTTTTATCACTGGTTCCAATGTGATCAAAATGCCCTGAAAAAGCCAAGTTTTTCTCTGATTTTCCTTTTTTTATACCACATACATTGTAGGCTGTTTTTCCTTTATATTCAAAAGGAATCAAATAGGAATTTCCTGTGCAGTACTCAAGGTTATTTTCCTTAAAAAGAGTTGCTATATAATGGGCTGCATTGTCATTTTCAGGAGTTCCGATCTCTCGGCCTTTCATTTCATCAGATGCAAGAGTTGAAATGATGGTTTTTACCCTTTCTTGTGAAACTTCCTGTGCAAATGTGCAGATGGAGAAAAGTGATAGAGTGAGATAAGTAATTTTTTTCATTGCTTTTACATTAGTTATAGAATCAGTCGTGTACTTTACATAAAAGTTGCATGAATATATAAATAAATTAAATAATTCTTTATGGCTTCTGCAATAAGCAAAAAAAAAACAGCTCCAAAAAGGAACTGTTCTTACTCAAAAAATCGTTGTAAGGCTATCGAAGTCTGTCTACAGATTTTACGAGCCTCTCATCTTTACGGATATACACGTTTGCAATAAGCAGACATATTACCGCAATCAATGGGAAAATCGGCTCAATACCCTTCTCAGGAAATTGAATTCCTCCGGATAAGTTTAGTAACCAGTACGCCAATACACCAATCAACAAAGCGTTTATAATGATGCTGATAGTATTCAGCAAAATTTGTCTTTTTCGGTTTTTGAAACTAAAAACACTTAATGCTCCAATAATCACAAGGACTATGCATCCTATATTTAATACGGGAATACTGTCAGAAACGACCGCATCCTGTCCTGTTATAAAAAGGAAAACAGCAGCTAAAACTGCTAGTAATGTCCATATGGTTTGTATTCTCTGTAGCATTGAATATTAAATTCTTGGCAAAAATAACATAAATTTTGCACAATTCAAAAATAAGTGTAGATTTGCATTATACAATGTACTTGAAAACAAAAGTCACCGGACTTACTTTTCTTACTCACAATTAATTACATTTTTACATTAAATATGTTTAACATAGAAACGTTAAGGTCAAAATCCGTAACGGAACTGACTAAAATCTTAAAGGATTTAGGCGTTAAAGTCGCAAGAAACAGCAACGAAAATGATAAAATCTTTGCAATTCTTGACTTTCAGGCTTCCAACCCTAAAGTGTCAAAAGATTATTTCAACGCCACGGAAACCAGCGCCAATACTGAAGAAGCTCCAGCAGAAAAAACTGTAAAGGCTCCGGTAAAAAAAGCTGCTCCAAAAAAAGCTCCAGCAAAACCAAGAGTGACTGCAAAAGCACCGACAGAAACTGTAGAAGAGGAAAAAGTAGAAGACAAAACGCCGGTTGCTGAAGAAATAAAAGCTGAAGAGCCTAAAGCGGAAACAGTTCTGGCAACAGAAGAAACACCTTCCGCAACAAATTCAGCTAAAAAGAAAAGAAAGAGAGTTCCTCCTACCAATACAGGTAACACCGAAATCTCTCAGGAGAAACCAGAAGCTCCTAAAAATACAGAATCTCAAGAGCCTGCTCAGTCGGAAGAAAAACCGAACAATCCTCAACAACAACAGGCTAACAGATCTCCGAAAGGACACAACCACCCGCAGAACAGCGGAAACCAACATAAAAATCAACATCAACACCAAAATCCTAATCAAAATCAGAATAGACATTCTGAAAAGAATGAGGAGCATGCTGACCATAAAAAAGAATTTAGTTTCGATGGAATGGTAAGTATTGAAGGAGTGTTGGAAATATTACCTGATAACTATGGATTCCTACGTTCTTCAGATTTTAGCTATATCTCTTCTCCTGATGATGTGTATGTTTCTACTGCACAAATCAGAAACTTTGGTTTAAAAACCGGAGATACAGTGAAAGGAATTGTAAGATTGCCTAAAGAAGGTGAAAAATATTTTTCATTACTAAAACCTACGGAAGTTAACGGACGTGATCTTGCGTTTATTAAGGACCGTGTTGCCTTTGAATATCTGACTCCACTTTTCCCTGAAGAAAAATTCAACCTTGCAGGAAGTGAATCTACAGTTTCTACAAGAATTGTGGACTTATTTGCCCCAATTGGTAAGGGACAAAGAGCAATGATTGTTGCACAACCTAAAACAGGTAAGACAATGTTGCTTAAAGATATTGCTAATTCTATTGCAGCTAACCACCCGGAAGTATACATGATGGTTCTTTTGATTGATGAACGTCCGGAAGAGGTTACTGATATGGAAAGAAGTGTAAATGCAGAAGTTATTGCCTCTACATTTGATGAAGCAGCAGAAAAACACGTGAAAGTAGCCAACCTTGTACTTGCAAAAGCACAGAGAATGGTTGAGTGTGGACATGATGTTGTAATTCTATTAGACTCTATCACCAGATTGGCGAGAGCTTACAATACAGTAACTCCTGCGTCAGGTAAGGTTCTTTCCGGTGGGGTAGATGCAAATGCACTTCACAAACCGAAGAGATTCTTTGGAGCAGCAAGAAAAATTGAGGGCGGAGGTTCCCTTACCATTATAGCAACAGCACTTATTGATACAGGTTCTAAAATGGACGAAGTAATCTTTGAAGAATTCAAAGGTACAGGTAACATGGAACTTCAATTAGATAGAAAAATTGCCAACAGAAGAATCTATCCTGCTATTGACCTGGTTACATCCAGTACACGTAGAGATGATCTGCTTCTTGATGAATTGACTTCTAAGAGAATGTGGATTTTGAGAAAATATCTTTCTGAAATGAATCCTGTAGAAGCAATGGAATTTGTAGATAAGAACATCAGAGGAACTCTTAATAATGAGGAATTCCTGATGTCCATGAATAAATAAATTTAATTATTGTTAAAGTAGAAAGCGCGGATCTCAGGATTCGTGCTTTTTATTTTGAAAGCTTAAATATTTAAGAATAAAAAATATTTAAAATTTAATTCATTCTAAATCAATGTGTCAATGTTAAAGATTTATTAAAGTAATCCCCAATCTTTGATAATAGCTTAAATATTGGCTAATTTTGGGTTATAACATTAAAAATAAAGATTATGTCATTTGAATTACCAAAACTAGGATATGCATATGATGCATTAGAGCCAACTATCGATGCAAAAACTATGGAAATCCACCATACAAAACATCACCAGGCGTATATTGACAATTTAAATAAAGCAATCGAAGGAACTGATTTAGCAGGGAAAACGATTGAGGAGATCTGCCAGACAGGAACTGATAAACCAGCTGTAAGAAACAATGGTGGAGGACACTTCAACCACTCTTTATTCTGGGTAATCTTAACTCCTGGAGGAAGCAAAGAGCCGGTAGGAAACGTAAAGGCTGCCATTGAGAACTATGGAGGTCTTGAAAAATTCAAAACTGATTTTTCTGATGCTGCTAAAACAAGATTCGGTTCAGGATGGGCTTGGTTGGTGAAGAATGCTGACGGTTCAGTATCTGTTTCTTCTACTCCAAACCAGGATAACCCATTAATGCCTGTAGCAGATGTGAAAGGAACTCCGGTTTTAGGATTAGACGTTTGGGAGCATGCTTATTACTTAAACTACCAAAACAGAAGACCTGATTATGTTTCTGCATTCTTCGATGTAGTAAACTGGGATAAGGTAGAAGAATTATTCAACAAATAATTTTCAACTATTATAAAAATAAAAGGTTCAGAATTTTCTGAACCTTTTTTCGTATTAATGTTTTTAAAATTTATCTTTTAATTACTTTCTGGGTAAAGATTTCATTTCCTGAACTTACTTTTACAATGTAGGTATTGGATGGCAGTGAATGAATATTTACAGCCACTTCTTTTTCATTGCTGAATGACTTTTCAAAAACAATCTTACCATTGATGTCGTTAACCTGTACTGATCCTGAGCGTACTTTATCAAGCGATACTACAAACACTCCGTTGCTTGGGTTAGGTGAAACCTGAATATTTTTCTGCTGAATTTTTTCTTTAAGCATGGATTTCGTGTTGTTTGGATCTGCATTAAGATCAATACGATAATCTTTATCAGTAGGCTTGATCTTTATTTTAGCAGGAATAGAAACCGGTAAATTGTCCATTTGTAAATTTTCCTGACAGTACATAAAGTCGTATGGGAGATAGCTAAGACTGTTTTCAGCATGAATTCCCTCATTGTTGCCCGCAAAAGAGTATACCATCTCAATGATGAACTTATATTGTCCGGAAGGTGGATTGGTTAGATCTGATTGATTGATTATAAACTCAAACTCATTAGGGTTGGGAAAGTTAAGGGTAGCAGATGTTGGGTACAATGCACTTGTTGCGATATCCAAAAGAGATATCTCAAAGTTTACAATACTTGCTCCCATAGGGATGGTATAATTTCCATTTACATGTAGCGGGAAGCTTGTTACTTCTTTGCATGAGCGGGTTTGGTAAGTAAACTCAAGACTTCCTGTATTCATTTTGCATATGGCACCACTTAATTCAGTGATTTCAGTATTGGTTAAGGTAAAGTTGGTCTTGTTCAAATAAAATCTAGGAAGCTGATTTTGATCAGGATCATCATTATATTGTTCAATAGCTCCGGTATATGAACCTCCACGGCTTGCAATATTAGCAGCGGCTTCTTTATAGGTTTGGTCAGTATTTACGTGTACTACAATAAACTTTGCATTTCTGTCCATTTTAAATTTTGTGAAGGCAGCAAATGCATTGTCCTCATGCAGACCGTTAGGAGGATTAAAGTTGACCAGATAAGAACCATTGCTCAAGCTTCCGTTTGCTCTTTCGGCATCAGAAAAAAGAACAATAACTAACGGTCTTGGACGGCGGGTATCTAAAGTTTTTTGCGGGCTCACAATATCCGGATGAGGATAATGATCAAGAGCTGCTCCTATTAAGCTTACAGCATCATGAAAATGATCCCCATTTCCTAATCTTCTGGAAAATGTTTGGGCTGTTGCCAGGTCATTGGTAAAATTAGATTCTATATAGATTCTTGGAACAGAAGGAGTCATGCCTGGATAGTCCGTTCCATAGTGTACTACAGAAACACGATTGTCACGATTGCATTTTAATACCTGCTCCATAAGTTTCATGGTGGAAACGGTCATTTGATTGAAGGCTACGTCACTGATAGAGCCACTATTGTCTAGACAAAAAATAATGTCACTTCCTGATTGCGAGTAGAGAGGTTTCCAGGATAATAAAATTGAAAATAAGATAAGCTTAAATGTATTTTTCATAATTCACAGATTTTAGTAATGTTAATTAATGAATTGATTAAAAGCTTTATCCGGTATTTGGACCTTTGAAATAGAAGAAAATGAGGGCATGGGTAAAAAGCACGCCATAGGTAATGAGTGTTTCATGGTTTTAATTTTTGTTATTAGGTTATTATTCACTGAAAAATCATAAGTCAGTGATATACAAATATAATTAAAACCCAGGCTAATGTTTAAATTATTTTCAATTTGATGGGTGCCTTAAAATAAAAAAGCACTCTAAAAAGAGTGCTTGTCTGTATTTATTTTTTAATGTATTCTTTCTGAACTACAGAAACTGCTGGGAAGTGGTCACTGTATCCACCAGTAAATCGGTCACCGTCCCAAGAACGTAAAGGATATCCTTTCCATTGCCCTTCCTTGTTTACTAAATAAGCCGGAGCATAGATCTCAGCTTTGTAAATACTGTAAGTAGGAGTGATTTTTTCTGGAGAATAAAGATTCCTTGAAACAATGATCTGATCAAATAAGTTGGGAGCATCTCTATAAGCCAAAGAAGCTACACCTGCTTTGTACAATTTGTACATTAAATTATAATAAGGGGTTTTATCTGACAGCTCACTTGGATCACCCACGGCAGCTAAGTGTTTCTTTAAGCTTGGGCTTACCGGGTCATCATTGTAATCTCCCATAGAGAATAACTTAATTCCCGGATTTTCAGCAGTTACCTTGTCCATTTCGCTTTTCAGGACTGTGGCAGCTGTATTTCTTTTTGCAAGAGAAATAGCTTCTCCACCTCTTCTGGATGGCCAGTGGTTCATAAAGATTCCTACTTTTTCCCCATCCAGTAAGCCTATTGCAATTACAATATCTCTGGTATATTCTCTTTTCCCGTTTTCATCATAAATCTTGATTTCCTTTTTATAGGAATCCAAAACTGAAAATCTTCCTTTCTGATAAATAATGGCTACATCAATTCCTCTTGAATCATAAGAATTGAAATGTACAATTCCATAATTACTTCTTGCCAATGCCGGCTGCTTGATAAGATCTTCAATAACCTGTCTGTTTTCTACCTCAATCAATCCGCAGATTGCAGGATTGTCATTGGTGTATTGTCTTCCAAGTTCTGAGATAACCTTAGCTTCATTCGCTAATTTTTGGTTATAATACTTTGAACCCCATCTTTTAGGGCTGTTAACTGTAAAGTCTTCAGATAAGAATTGTTTTCTGATTACTTTTTTTCCAATCAATAGATCATCACTCCATTCTCCTTTATAATCTTCTGTTGTTTCAAGATACTTCAGAGAATCCACGGGTACACTTCTGTGAAACTTGGGATTGGAACGAGGTAACGTTCCATCAATATAATCTGCAGAAGGAATTGTATCCCAAAGGTTTTCTACGTTTAGGAATGCGACAGCTGCTCTTTTTACCTGCTTCTGCTGTGAGAAAGCGGAGCCAAAGCAAAATAAAGCGGCAATGATTAAATATTTTTTCATATTCTTAGTATATTCAAAAAATTGAGGGGGTAAAATTACTAATTTTATATAAGAATAAAGATTAAAATGATCTGAGTTTAGTTTAAGAAAAGGTTAAGGATAAGATGAAATACCCAATAAAAGGCATTAGAGGGCATTATTTAATTGTTGATGAGATTTTATTCACTATTAAGAAATGAGCTGTTTCCTGTGGGATTCATAATTTCTATGGTGATTGTTTTGTAGCTTTCGTAAGATGATCTTTCATTTTTTGTGATTGATTAAAATTGGGGCTTTTTTTTAGGATAATGTAGGTAGGTTAAGAAAAATTAATAGAATAAATAACTAAAAATGTTTTAGTTAATGAAAATAGTCCTAAATTTGTTGCCCCTTAAATAAAGAAGGAGTTAAAAATAAGTTTATTATGATTAAAAAACTATCCCTAATCTCTTTGTTTACGTTAATGCCTGCCTCTTTTTACTTTGCGCAAACCACTGTGTATGCGTATGTTAAAGATCAGGATGGTAAGCCTTTAGAGAAAGCAGAAGTAGATCTAGCACAGTCCGGGAACGATGCCGCCGCGGATAAAATTGGGTACTTCCAGTTTGTGGATTTAAAACCTGGCCATTATCTTATCACGGTAACAAAACCAAGCTTCGAGTCAAAGATCTTAGAGTTTGATGTAACTGCTGATGAGAAGAGAAAAGATTTAGGTGTTATTACACTTAATTACAATTTAGGATCAGACGCAGGAGTAATAGTTATTGATGACTCAGCAAATGATACTGAAGATGGAGGCTCATCTATGCAGCCTACTGTAGGACTTTTAAGCTCAGGAAGAGATGCTTTCCAAAATGTTTCCGCGTTTGAACTAGGTGCTTACTGGTTCAGACCAAGAGGAGTAGACAACAGATTTGAGGATGTAATGTTTAATGGAGTTTCCATGTCTAAAAATGATGATGGAAAAGTAGACTTTAATAACTGGGGTGGTCTTAATGATGTAACAAGATACCCTTACGAAAATGTAGATAACATCACTCCTTCAGAATATACTTTCGGTAATTTGGGAGGTGCTGTTTATTATAATACAAGAGCTTCCAGCTATAGAAAGCAGACTTCACTTGCTTATTCATTTACGAACAGAAGCTACCTGCACAGAGCCATTGCTACTTATTCTTCAGGTCTTACCAGGAATGGTTGGGCATTTACGTTCTCAGCAAGTAGAAGATGGGGTGATAGAGCAATCCTTGATGGTGTTTATCAGGATGCCTACGCTTATTTTGCGTCTATCGAGAAGAAATTCAGTGACAGACACTCTATTAACTTAACTGCTTTTGGATCTCCTACTTACAGAGCTTCCAATTCACCAAATACCCAGGAGGTTTATGACATCATGGGGAAAAACTATAACTCATACTGGGGATGGCAGGATGGAGAAAAAAGAAACTCCAGAATCAGAAATGTATATGAACCTGTATTTATGTTGACAGACTACCTGAAAATCGGTAAAAACTCAAACTGGATCAATACAGTTTCCTATCAGTTTGGTAGCGATGCAAGAAGTAGACTAGACTGGTTCCATGCTGCAGATCCAAACCCTACCTATTACAGAAAATTACCAAGTTTTGGCCTTTTGACTGCTGATGAATTCAGAGAACAGGCACAAATCAACTGGAATGATCTATACAATACCAACCGTCTTAACCTGAAGAATATGGATGGAACCGAAAGAGGTGCTTCCTATACTTTGGTGGATGATGTAAATAAAGACAAAACTTTAAACATTGCATCACACTTTGATACAAGACTAAAGGATAACTGGAAATTGAATATTAACTTCAATTATCAGAACTTAAAATCAGATAACTTTAGAAGAATTAATGATTTATTAGGTGCTAACTATGCCAATAACCTTAATGCTTTTAATAATGATACTCAATACAATGTTGACGACCCAAATACTAAGGTTAGAGTGGGAGACAGAACTCAATATTCTTATGAGTTAACAAGAAACCACTATTCATTAAATGTTTCCACTGAAGTAGACTTCAACAAGTGGAATGTGGTAGCTTCCATCTTCTCTTCATATTCTGAATCTTACAGAGACGGGAAATTCAGAAATGCAATATTTATGGATAACTCAAAAGGAAAAAGTGCTATCTATAATGCATTGGATGCTGGACTTAAAGGCAAGATTACCTACAAAATCAACGGTAAGAACTTTATTGTTTATAACGGAGCATTATTTAGCCTGGCACCAACCCTTAATGAGATCTTCATTAACCCGAGAATGGGTGATTTCTTAACTCCAGGAGTTAAAAATCAGGTGATCAATTCTAATGATATCAGTTATATCATGAGAGGTCAGATTCTAAAGCTTAGAATATCCGGATACTATACTACCATTAGTAACTCAACGGAAATTTCAAGATATTACTTAGCGGTTTCTTCCAATAATACAGGGTCATACAACACATTGGTTAATGAGGCCATGAGTGGGGCAGACAAGAGATATCTTGGTGCAGAACTAGGATTTGATCTAAAGGTTACCCCTACACTTAACGCAGTTGGGGTGGCAAGTGTTGGTCAATATAAATTCACAAATACTCCTCAGGTATATACATTTGATGATCTTAACGGATTCAGAAGCTATGGTTCTGCTAATATTAAGGACTATAAAGTAGCGGGAACTCCACAAAAGGCATTCTCTTTAGGATTGAAATACAACTCGCCTAAGTACTGGTGGGTAGGAGCATCTGCAAACTACCTGATGGATCAGTATCTTGATTTCTCAGCAATCAATAAAACAGCTGCAATGTACACGGTTCCGGGTACAGGAGGTCTTCTTTATGATGGTGTTACGCCGGAGCTTATTCAAGAGCTTACAGCGCAAAAGAAATTTGACGATCAATTTATGTTGAATGCTAACGCAGGTAAGTCTTTCCAATTCGGAAAATACAGAATAGGTGTGAGTGTTTCAGTAAATAATATTTTAAATAACAGGAATTATGTAACAGGTGGATTCGAACAAGGAAGATACTCAAACTTCCCGGATGCACTTGCAGAATACCAAAGAGGTACTCCTTACTTTGGACCAAAACTTTGGTATGACAGAGGAAGAACTTTCTTTACTAATGTTTATTTAAGATTCTAATAACGATGACTATAATGAAAAAATATAATTCAGTTTTAAAATATATTTTTATCGCAGCAGCTTCCCTATTTGTAACGGTAGGATGTGTGCATGACGATAAATATGACCAGCCTAACCTAGACGGGTATGACTGTGCAGACAAGCAAGGAACTGCAATGCCATTTGCTGATGTAAAGGCAAAATTCCAAAATAATACCGTATATACATTCCCTAAGGATGAGACTCCTAACAATGAAGCAGATGATCTTTATATGGTAGGGTATGTTTCTTCTACGGATGAAACGGGGAACGTTTACAAAACAATTTATATCCAGGATGCACTGGCAAATCCTACCCATGGTTTTACCATCAGTGTAGACATGGTGAGCAGCTATACTAAATTTCCTCAGGGATCTAAGGTATATGTAAAGCTTAATGGCCTTTCAGTAGGTACTTATGGTGGAGTAGTACAATTAGGAGTAAAAACAGGAGCAGAATCAGCTGCTAATGGAGTATCCAGAATCCCGGAAAAATTAGTTCCAAACACCATTTTCAGATCATGTACAACAAGAGGAGAAGTAATTCCAAAGGTTTTAACTCTTGCTGAACTGAAAAATAACGAAAACCTAATCGGTTGTCTTGTACAGTTGAATGAAGTAGAATTTGACAGCAAAGCTTTATGTTCAAACTTCGCACCCAACGGTCAGACTGTAGACAGAGGAATTGGACAGGGATGGAATGAATCTAGCAGTGCATACGTGAGTACAGCAGTAGTAAGAAACAGTGGATTTGCTTCATTTGCCAATCAAACACTTCCTGCAGGAAAAGGAACACTTAAAGGGATTTATAGTAAATTCCAGTCAGGTTCTAATACAACGTACCAATTCTATATCAACAAGGTAGCAGACCTTGATATGGAAGGAGGACCATTAGATGCTAACGGAAAAGACAAGCACTTCCCTCGTTTGGATAAAATACAGGAAAACCCTTGTAGATTCAGTGCTACAAATCTTACCGCTAAAACAGTATCAGATATTAAGCAACTTGCAGGATCATTAGCTCCAAACGGACTTGTTCAGATTACAGGAGACTTCTATCTGAAAGCTCAGATTACCGCTAATGATGAAACTGGAAACTTATTTAAATATCTATATGTAGAAGATGCAACTGGAGGGATCAAAGTAAATATCAACAAAGCTGATTTATTCCTTGATGGCAGATTCAAAGTTGGAAAAGACCTGAATATTAAATTGAAAGGTTTATACATCAGAAACGTTGCTGGTGAACTTCAGATTGGATCTAATGACTCAAGCTCTGCTATTGCTTACAGAATTAAAGAAGAAGATGTATACAAATCTCTATTTGATTCAAACGCTCCGGCAAGAACTGTGGTTGCTACGGAAAGATCAATCTCTCAATTAACAACTGCTGATGTAGGAAGATGGATTAAAATTAGAGACCTTGAATTCATTAACGGTGATTTAGGGAAAACATATGCAGACGGTTCAGCTCTTTCAAACAGAACGCTGGAAGACTGTTCAGGAAAAACAATTACACTAAGAACCAGCGGACGTGCCATCTTTGGTATAAAAGCAGCAAGTGCTATTGAGGTTGCTGGTGGAAAAGGAGATGTATATGCTGTCCTAAGTGTATTCAATGGTACCTACCAATTATGGATTACACAGCTTACAGATCTTAACCTTACAAACCCTAGATGTGATGGAAGTGTTTATACACCTATCCCGCTTCTTTATGGTGATGATTTCGCTGCAGGTGGTTTCAGCTCAGACTGGACGGTTGTCAACAAGGTTGGACCCAACCAATTCTGGGGAACTTCTAACCAAGGTAACGGAACAAACTACTATGCAATGATGAATGGTAATGCAGGAGGTGCTGGTAATAACTTTGCCAACGAAGACTGGTTAATCTCTAAAGCAGTAAGCTTAGTTGGAAAATCTAAAGGAGTTGTAACCTTTACTACAGACGTAAGATATGCAGGAAATGCATTACAGGTATTTGCTACAGATAACTACACAGGAGACGTTGCAACTACCAATTGGACGGCTCTTCCGGCAAATCTGGATACCAACTCAAATGCATTTGGAGACTGGGTGAGCTCAGGAAATGTTGACTTAAGTGCTTTCTTAGGTAAAAATGTAAGAATTGCATTTAAATATACATCTACAACATCTGCTGCTGCAACATGGGAGATAGATGACTTCAAAATTAAAGGACAATAATTATTGTTTTTATAAAATTAAAACCGGTTCGTAAGAGCCGGTTTTTTTATTTTCAGATGCTATATCAATGGAATCACAGAAGAAAAAGCACCAGTATTAAGATACATGATCTTTCCTTTTAATGGGTGCCAAACTTGATATTGAAAAACGCATAAGAATGAAAGTGAGTATAAAGTAATTGAGAAAGACCGGATATTGAACATATTCCTTTTTAAACCTATAGACTAAGCGGTTCATTACGTATTGAAAAAGTAAATACTGTCCTTATGGTTCATGAATACTTAAAGAATAAGTAGAAAGCTTCTTGGATAGGGTAGCCTATAAAACAAAAAACCACCGCATCAGCAGTGGTTTTATATTTTAAAATTTCTTTCTTAAAAAGATACCTCATTCACTTCTTTTCCTCTTTGAAAGTTCATCGTTTTCTGACTGCCTTTGTAGGCAATATTAACGAGGTTAATCTGTTTAGGAAAAGCACTTAGGAGGATCGTATTCTTAATCTTTAAGGTATTGATATCTGAAACTCCTCCCGTTTCAAAATATACCCATACAGTTTCTCCACTTATCTGACTTCCGGTGAAAGTAATTGTTTTGGGAGCACCATTAACAAATACATCAAAATTATTGTTCACATATTTTTTCACTTCTGCCTCAAATCCGGCTGTGTTCGGATTGATCTTAATGGCATCAGAGATATGGCTTGTATTCATTTTTGTGGTAAACTTCAATGTCTTGCTTCCATCAATATAATCCACCTTGGTCATTGAAGAGAAAAAGTCTACATACATAAAACTCATTAACACAAAAAATGTTAAAATTCCTGATATATATAAAAGTTTTTTCATCTTAATTAATAGATTTACAATCATACTTGCTAGTTATAGTTCACAAATAATATGCCAATTAGAAATTTACATTCACAGAATATTTATCATAAAAAGCCTTAATGTGTGCTACTGCCTCATCAGCAGTGTCTACCACTCTGTAAAGATCTAAATCATCTTCTGCAATCATACTTTCTTTTAAGAGTGTAGCTTTGAACCAGTCCAATAATCCACCCCAAAATTCACTCCCCACCAATACAATCGGAAATTTACCTATTTTATTGGTTTGAATTAACGTCATTGCTTCTGTAAGCTCATCCAAAGTTCCAAAACCTCCGGGCATAACCACGAAACCTTGAGAATACTTTACAAACATTACCTTTCTTACGAAAAAGTAATCAAAATTCATGGAATAAGACTTATTGATGTAAGGATTGAAGTGCTGCTCAAAAGGAAGATCAATATTAAGCCCAATTGATTTTCCGCTGGCATTAAAAGCTCCTTTATTTCCTGCTTCCATGATTCCGGGACCACCTCCGGTGATAATTCCGAAGCCTAGTTTGGTAATCTTTTCCGCAATTTCTACAGCCATTTCATAGTATTTATTATCCGGTTTCAGACGTGCCGAACCGAATATAGAAACACACGGGCCAATTTTTGCCAGTTTTTCATAGCCATCTACAAACTCCGCCATGATCTTGAAGACCATCCAGCTGTCCTTGGTAACGGTTTCGTCCCATGTTTTTTGTCTGAAACTGTCGTGTAGCTTTATTTCGTTCATATCAAATTCCGGATTTACTAAACTTTCATCCCTCGTTCCATCAATTCCCATTACAAAAATTATTTAAAATGTTTTTCGGCTTCTATTACAGATTCTGGTCTTCCGACATCTATAAGAAGACTGTCATGCACAAAACCGTGGATATGTTCGGTCTGCATCAGATCCAGATATTCTTCCATAACAGAAAATTTGCCTTTCCTTTTTATTTTTTCAAAGATGGTAGGGTTGATGCAATGAACACCACTGAAAGCAAGAGCCTTAAATCCTTTGTTGAATTCTGCAAGTCTCTGTTCTCCCGTCTGTACATTGAGCCAGCCTCTTAAAACCATGTCATCATTGAAAAGAAGTTTTCTCGAACTTTCACGGTCCGAAACTGCTAAAGTAGCAAAATCTTTTATCTTTTTATGATATTCTACCAAAGCATTGATGTTTATATTGGTTAAAATATCAGCATTCATGATTAGAAAATCTTCTCCATGATCAAGAAATTTTCTAGCAAAAATTAAGCCGCCTCCGGTTTCCAGTAATTCGTTGGTTTCATCCGAGATTTCAATGTTGCATCCGAAGTTATCATTTTTCTTCAAAAAATCAACAATCTGATTCCCAAAATGATGAATGTTAATCACAAAATCTTGTATACCGAAACCTTTCAGATATTGGATGTTTCTCTCCAAAAGCGGAACATCATTCACTTTTGCCAGTGCTTTGGGGTGATGATCTGTAAACGGTTTAAGTCGGGTGCCTTTTCCTGCGGCGAAAATTAGAGCTTTCATATGGTAGGAGTAATACGTGATAAGTATTGAGTTTAAATAAGTAAGTGTGATATTACTTATGGCTCATTACTGATTACTAATGTTAAGTTGTGGTTGTTCATCATGATTGATGGTTACTTTTGTTCCGTTCGGGTATTTTTCCTTGATAAATTCAGCAATTTTTATTGCAGAATATACCGATCTGTGCTGCCCTCCGGTACATCCGAAATTGATTTGTAAATTCTCAAAACCTCTCTCAAGATAATCGTCAATATTGATGGATACAATAGACTTTACAAGCTCTAAAAATTTAGGCATTTCAGTTTTTGTTTCAAGATATTCCTGAACACCAATGTCATTTCCGGTTTGGATTTTATATTCTTCAATTCTTCCTGGGTTTAGAATTCCCCTGCAGTCAAAGGCAAAACCTCCTCCGTTTCCTGAATCGTCCTTAGGAATTCCTCCTTTCTTGTATGAAAAACTGTGTATGTCGATGTGTAGCATTTTCTTTATTTTTTTACTTTAAAATAGTATCAATTTTTTGTTTCGTTTTATCTGTAGCTAGCTGTTGAATTACTTTAAAAAGTTCAGGATAATGATCCATTTCTTCCCATGAAAAGGCAAACTGAGTGATGTTTTGAATTCCTTTTTCCAGACTTGCCATAAAATGTTGTTTCCTTTGAATCAGCCCTCTGAAGCCATAAGCTCCTAATACCTGAAGAAATCTCATCATCTGAATAGGCTTGACCGATTTTTTTAGTTGATCCTGTATTTCTGGATTTTCAAATAATTGAATGTAGAAATCCAGCATTTCATTTTTAAAGTCTTCCGGAAAATCTGCCTTGGCCTGAAAAAGAAATGAGATGACATCATACATTAAAGGGCCTTTCATCGCTGATTGATAATCGATGAATGAAACCTCATTTTTATCATTCACCATAATGTTTCTTGCCTGAAAGTCGCGGATCATAATTCCTTTAGGTTCCAGATTTTCTACAAGTGAGGCTACTTTTTTGAATTCCTTTAGGAGGGTAGACTTGTTGTATTCCAGTTCCAGTACATCTGCTACAAAATTTTTGAAGTAGTAAAGATCATGAATGATGGGTAATTCATCGTAGCTTTCATATTCAAATGTTCTTGAGAAATCAATTTTGCCATTGGTTTTCATTTGCAGTTGAAAAAGTTTTTCCAGAGTTTGCTGTACCAATGAAGTTACTTCCTGAGAAATATTCTGCTTTGTAATTACCTCCGAAAGGGTTTTTTCTCCTAGAAATTCCTGTATATACATTTTCCTGTCATCCGAAATAGATAGGATTTTAGGTGTATTCAGGCTTAAGTCTGAGAATATCTGAGAATAATACAGAAAACTTTCATTTTCCGGGATATTTTCATTGTAGGTAATGATATATTTTTCAGCAGGGGTTATGGCCAGAAAATTTACCCTCGCAGAACCGCTTTGGGCTAGTGTGATGAATTCAGTGGATTTTTTACCAATATGGTTTTCAAAAAATCTTTTTGCGTTTTCAGAAGTCATAATATGGAAACAAATATACTAATTTAACATGAGTTGGAAATAAAGGATCCTGATAGTTTTAAGATGTCCTAAAAAAGAGGATGGGATAATTTTTAGTCAACTGAAATGTTGGGTTCAGTTTGTTTAATAATGGATGTTTCAAAAAAAAATTGTGAATTTTTAGATTTTGTTATTCAATAGTGGTTTCTGTTCTCTTGTAACAGGGTTTTTGTCTTGAGGTTGAAGTTTCTTGCTTCGATTTCAGGTTATTACAGTCTAATTTTTATCTTTGTAGTATGCTAAAGGACTTTAAGCCGGTATTAGGTATTTTACTTCGCTTCATCATTATTTATCTGGTGTTGCTTTTTGCTTATCAATTTTACCTGAACACCAATAAGGATTTCGGTTTGGATCCTTTTTCCAGAATAATTGCTGATCAGGTG
Organism: Chryseobacterium aurantiacum; assembly: GCF_003020585.1. Taxonomy (GTDB): domain Bacteria; phylum Bacteroidota; class Bacteroidia; order Flavobacteriales; family Weeksellaceae; genus Chryseobacterium; species Chryseobacterium aurantiacum. Next base: position 284,506 of record NZ_PXUE01000003.1, on the reverse strand, counting down.
AGTGCTGTACAGAATGTGATGGCGTATCCTACGAAGCTTTATAATGATGTTAAAAATGAACAGGTTTGGTTCTATGTAAAGAATCAATATGTAACAAGAATGGTAGAGGGTTGCAATGCGATTTCTGTTATCATTTTGTTTGTGTCTTTTATTTTTGCTTTTTATAAAGGTTCAAAGACATTTGTTTTTGTAGGAGCAAGCCTGGTTTTGCTTTACATTATGAATCTTTTACGGATAGTAGGGCTGAACATTGTCATGGTGGACCATAAGGAGTATGGAAAGATGTTTCATGACTTTGTTTTTCCGGCTGTTATCTATGGAAGTGTGGTGCTGCTTTGGCTTGTTTGGATTAAATTCTTTGCTTTAAAACATGAAAATTCTTAATTGGCTTTTAGTTATTTCCGGGATCTGTGGATTGATAGGAATAAGAGTATTAGAGGAAAAACTTTTCTATGATCCTTTTCTTGGGTATTTTCATGAAGCCAATAAAAATATTGAGTTTCCCTTATTCGAATGGGGGAAATTAATTGGAGGACATTTGTTTAGGTTTCTCCTTAATCTGTTGTTTTCCTGCCTGATTATTCAGGGATTGTTTAAAAACAGACAATGGACGATGCAGGGAGCGATTATGATGGTCATTGTTTTCGCAATTTCCTTATCTATTTATCTATATTGTATTTACAGCCATTTTGAAATTGGGTATCTTTTTTCATTTTATATGAGAAGATTTGTAATACAGCCTTTGATTATATTATTAATTATTCCAATGTTTTATTATAGAAAACAGATGGTAGAAAAAGAGTCCGGAAACAAATAAAGCTGAGAAAGCAAATCAATGTAAATCGTTAATCTACATCTTTGCTTTCTCAGCTCTCTTTTTTTCTTTGGATTACTCTATAGTATGTTTGTCTACACTGGTTACATTCTCAGGAGTCCATTCTACACGTTTCACAAAGTCTTTTTCCCGAACAGGACATTCTTTGATCTGACAAACGGAGCATGATATTGGCTTACAGTCATCCATATGGAAATTGAACTCAATACTTCGTTTAATATTTTTTGCCAGAAGAAGAATGACTTTTTCCATTTCATTATGGGCATCCCGCAGGCTGTAATACCAAGGAAGAGTAATATGGGCATCAATATGAAGTGAGGCTCCGAACTGCTGGATTTTCATGTTGTGTACATCAATCCATTCCGTCCTCCTGTTTTCTTCAAGGATTCTGATGATCTGATTTAGTATTTCGGGATCCTGTTCATCCATAATGCCGCTTAATGACTTACGAACGATTTTATAGCCTACAAAGATGATATAAAGTCCAAAAATTAATGCCACAGCAGAGTCAAGCCAATATATTTTTGTAAAATATACAATCACTAAGCTTATAACTACACCCAGAGTGGTGATGGTATCTGATTGCAGATGTTTTCCGGAAGAGATCAATACCAGGGAATTCTCTCTTTCTCCTTTCTTTATGGAAATATAACCCAAAAGATAATTAACTACAGCTGTAGCTGCAATAATCCATATTCCTAAATCGATCTTGCTGAGTGTTTTTCCTACAATAAGGCTGTGGATTCCCTCATAAATAATCATAAGCCCTGCAATGGCTATTAAAGCGCCTTCGATACCGGAAGTAACAAATTCTACTTTTCCATGGCCGTAAGGGTGGTCATCATCCTTAGGTTTTGCTGCAAGGTGAAGGGAATAGAGTCCCATAAATGCACTAATGACATTCACGATACTTTCCATGGCATCGGAGAACACAGCATCGGAATTGGTTAATTTCCATGCAATGATTTTTCCAATAAAAAGGATTACTCCAAAGGCCGCTATAATTTTTTGGAATCCTATTTTGTCTTTATGGGTGTTTTTCGGGGTATTCATAAAGTGTTTGATAAAAAAAAGAATCTCAATTTTGAGACTCTTTTTTATTTTGTTAGTTTATACTAAGTTGTTTGCTACAAGGTATTCTGCAATTTGTACAGCGTTTGTTGCGGCTCCTTTCCGTAGGTTATCTGCTACGATCCAAAGGTTGAGCGTCTTGGGCTGTGACAGATCTCGTCTTATTCTTCCCACGAAGACTTCGTCTTTTCCTTCCAGATAGAAAGGCATCGGGTAGTGGTTGTTTTTAACATCATCCATCACCACAACTCCTGGGGTTTCAGATAAGATCTTTCTTACTTCATCCAGCTCAAATTCATTTTCAAATTCGATGTTTACACTTTCTGAGTGACCTCCCTGAACAGGAACTCTTACTGCTGTTGCTGTCAAGTTGAATGTATCATCACCTAGAATTTTCTTCGGCTCTTTCATTAACTTGATTTCTTCTTTCGTATAATCATCATCTGCAAATACATCACAATGAGGTAGTGCATTTTTGAAGATTTGATAAGGATATACCTTAGCGATAGAATCATCACCGCTAATCTCTCCGTTTAATTGATCTACTGCCGCTTTACCTGTTCCTGTTACAGACTGGTAAGTGGAAACGATCACTCTTTTTAAATCATATTTTTTGTTCAATGGTCCTAAAACCATTACCAATTGAATGGTAGAACAATTCGGATTTGCAATAATTTTGTCTTCTTTGGTCAATACATCAGCATTGATTTCCGGAACAATTAGTTTTTTGTCGGGATCCATTCTCCAAGCTGAAGAATTGTCGATAACAGTTGTTCCCACTTCTGCAAACAGGGGAGCAAACTCAAGGGATGTAGAACCTCCGGCAGAGAAGATCGCAATATCCGGTTTGGCAGCTATAGCGTCCTTCATGCTTACAATACTAAATTCCTTCTGTTTATACTTCACCTTCTTACCTACTGATTTTTCAGATGCTACTGGAATTAATTCTGTTATTGGGAAGTTTCTCTCTTCCAAAACTTTAAGCATAACTTGTCCAACCATTCCTGTTGAACCTACTACAGCTACTTTCATTGATTTAATTAAAAATTTAAGATTAAACTATTTGTAAATTATAACGCATAATGTATAATTTCTTTATCTATTTTATGCCCCAAAGACTTTCACCCAAGGGAATGCAAATGCAAATAATGCTACCGCAATTAATCCCATAATGGTAATTCCTAAGGAGATTGTATCATTGGATTTTACTTTTTTGTTAACGATCGTCATTAATACCGCTGCAATTAGCATAGAAAATGGATGTTCAACATATTGGAATCTTAATGCTGAATTCTTCATTACTTCCCCCATATTTAGACCTCCAGTAAAAGTAGTTATCAACATAATGATTCCTATTAAAAACTGAACGTGGAAGAAGATCATTGTGAAAAGGGTAGTTTTCTTTAAAAACTTGTTCACTTTCCCACTGAAACCGAACATAGTAGCCAAAAGTGCAATAATAAATAATGCCACCAAAAGAAGTTCAAGATACCCGAATCCTTTGTGGGCATTTTTCAAAATTCCGTAAAAATCCATATTTTCTATTTTTTTGTACACAAAGATAACAAAAATCCCGGCTCAAAGCCGGGATTCATATTTATAAAATCTAATATTGTGATAATTAGAAGTTGAATGATAGAGTTGCAGTCCAAGTTCTACCGAATCCAAAGAATACCTGGTTAGTCTGGCTGATTCCTTTGTAGTTTCCAGCTGCCTGGTAAGCTGCAAAGTCTTTAACAAGAGTAGGGTCAGTTACAGAAACTCCCTTAATGTTTGCATATTCCTGAGCAGTAAGATTAGCATGTGTACTTGTATTTGATTCAGCAATATATGTTACATCAAACAAGTTATATACATTTCCTCTAATTGTAAAGAATTGCTTACTGTTTAGGTTAATTTTATAAGAAAGACCTACATCAAATAAGTTAAAGCTTGGTAACTTTAGTGTACCTTTATCTGCAGCAGCCTGAGTTCTGAAGTTGAAAGCATCTAAGCTAGCATATAGATTGTTGGTATTTCTCCATGTCGCATCAAAGCTTAGGTTTTTAACAGGTCTTACTGTAGCTCCTAAAGAGGCAGTCATTTGAGCAGCGTCACCTACTTTTACTTTATCTAAGTATAAAGTAGTTTCGTTGCTTGTACTTCCTGGGAAATTAAGAGGCAAGTTTGTACTGTCTTCAAAAAGAGTTGCTGTAGCATTTCCTTTATAGTACCAATCTCCAACAGAGAACATACCATTAATTGTTAATAGTTTGTTTAAGTTATAGCTTGCATCAACTTCTAGACCCATGTGAACTTCATTTAATCCGTTCATTTCTACATAGGCAGTTTTTCCAGCTACTACATCTCTTAGACCTGTTCTTCTAAGGTATCTATCATCCCAAGAAGTTCTGTATAGGTTAACGTTAGCATTGAAGTTTGAAGATCTGAATCCGTATCCGATTTCTGCGCCAAAGATTTTTTCATTTTTAAGATCTGGAGAAACAATATTTTCATTACTTCTGTATACTGCACTGAAGAATGGTTGTTTTTCATAGTATCCAATATTTCCGAAAACATTGTGCTGTTCGTTGATGTTATAGTTAACACCTGCTTTAATGTTATATCCAAAAAGGTTTTTGAATCCTGTTTTAGTATTCATGATTTCTCCTTTTTTAGACTTAGAAACTCCGTCTATAATGAAGTTATCAATTCTTTGGAAACCTTGGTTGGAAACTGACCCCTGAACGAATGCAGAAATTTTATCGTTAGTATATTCGAATTGTCCGAAAGCTCCGTACCAAAGTACTTCACCATCATTACTGTAGCCAATTCTGTTGTTCATGTCATCAACCTTACCTCCAAATGGGTTCCAGCTTGATTCTGGTTTAGATACAGCTGTTACCAAGTTAGGTGGGATGTTTTTGTTATTTTTATCAAGGTATCCGCTTCCTCCTAATAGGTCAGTAACTACCTGATAATGGTAACCATAATAATATCTTGCATCAACCCCTGCTGAGAACTTAAATTTATCATTGATTGTGTGGTTGAAACTAGAAATTACACCAAACCAGTTGTGTGAGTTGATTGACGCATTTCTGATAAGAATACCTTTGTCCGGAGTTGAAGCCTGGTTAGCAGCATAAAGATCACCAAGGTTATATAAACCTGTTGTTTGATCTCTGAAGCTGTTTAAGCTTTTTCCATTAGCAGAACCGGTTGTGTTTGTTCCACCACCTCTACCGAAAGATGCATAAAATACAGTATTAAGCTTTGACTTTTCACTCATTGTCCAGTCCCAGTTCAATGACATTACCGGCTTATGGTAGTAGTTAACTCTTGTTCCGTACTGTTCTCCGTTAAGGTATCCCCAGTCTGAGTTATATCTTCTATTTGGAGTTCCGTCTTTATCCGGGTTGAATTTTATATAGTCTGAAATAGTAATGGCATATGATCTTTGGTTGTGCCATTGAGGAGCTCCAGTAATAGTGAATTGGAATTCATGGTTACCTCCTGGTTTTTTATATCCTACAGCGAAATAGTAGTTGTACCCTTCGAACTTAGTTCCATCAGCGTACATAGATCCTGCAGTTCTGGACATTAAGAAAGAAGATGCCCATCCTTTTTCAGATCTTCCTGTATTGTAAGCGAAAAGAGACTTTACATAGTCATTGTTCCCTACTGCTAAAGATACAATACCACCTTGTTTTTTATCAGCTGCTCTTGTAAGAATGTTTACAGTTCCTCCTACAGATGCGATAGCTAATTTAGAAGAACCAAGACCTCTCTGTACCTGCATAGCAGAAGTTACATCAGATAGTCCTGCCCAGTTTGACCAGTAAACTGATCCTCCTTCCATATCATTTACAGGCATACCGTTTACCATTACGGCAATATTGTTTTGGTTAAATCCTCTAATATTTAATTTAGAGTCTCCAAAACCACCACCACCTTTAGTAGCATAAACTGATGGTGTCGTGTTCAAGATCTCAGGGAATTCCTGATTTCCTAATCTTTCAACAATTTGTGCTTCCTTAATTGTTGAAACTGCTACTGGCGTCTTTCTATCTTTAGCGATATCGGCAACACCAGTTATTACAACTTGTTCAATGTCAGTAGACTTTGTTTTTACTGTGTCCTGAACCTGTTGAGCATAATAGACGCTAGCTGTAGATAATGTGATTACCGCAGATAACATCGATTTGTTGATTAATTTCATAATCGTTAGTAATAATTAGATTTAATTTTCTGCAAAATTCGCGAAATTAATTTTAACTATTATTAACTCAATGTTAATTTTTAATCAGTCTTAATAGTATTAAGTGTCTGATTGTTAGTAAAATAGATAAAAAACAACTTTTTATATGAAAAAAGTCATGTTATTGAATTTTTAATAAAGTGGGGGTGTTTTTATTAAAAATTCAACGCTATTTCACTGCTTTGAGACTCAAATCGATATTCTCAGCCGAGTGTGTAAGGGCGCCTACAGAGATAAATGTTACTCCTGTAGAGGCAATTTCTTTAAGCATATCACGGGTAATTCCACCTGAAGCTTCGGACTCGCAAGAACCATTAATCATCTTTACAGCTTGCTTCATGGTCTTTATATCCATATTATCAAGCATGATTCTGTCAACTTTTGCATTGATGGCTTCCTGAACTTCTTCAAGATTTCTTGTCTCAACTTCAATTTTTAACTTTTTCTTGCTTTTTTTAACATAATCTTTTGCCATTTTTACGGCATTGGTGATGCTTCCGTTGTAATCGATGTGGTTGTCTTTAAGCATTATCATATCATAAAGACCATATCTGTGGTTGGTTCCACCGCCAATGGCAACAGCCCATTTTTCGCATATCCTGAAGTTGGGAGTCGTTTTTCTGGTGTCTAAAAGCTTTGTTTTTGTACCAATTAATCTGGTATCCCATTCGTGAGTAAGGGTGGCAATGCCACTCATTCTTTGCATGCAGTTAAGAACAAGTCTTTCTGTAGAAAGTATAGATCTTGCGCTTCCGGTTACAATAAGGGCTATATCTCCTACTTTTGCGGTATCTCCATCTTTAAGAAATGTTTCAACTTTTAAATTTTTGTCAAAAGTTGTGAAGATAATTTCTGCCAGTTCAACGCCTGCCAAAATACAATCCTGTTTTACCAAAAGCTTTGCACTTTGTTCAAGGTCCTTTGGGATAGTAGAGAGGGTAGAGTGATCTCCATCCTGAATATCTTCTTCTAAGGCGTTGTTTATAAAAGTTTTTAATGCTTTATCGGTAACGTAGCTTGGTTTTTTCATTATTGTATGTTTTGGACTAGGTCTTTATTGTAAAATGCTCCTTTGTTCTCTGTCATTTCCATAGATTGGGTAATGATGAGGTGGGCAACGGTAGTAAGATTTCTTAATTCTGATAATTGTGGAGAAAGGATGGAGTAGTGGTAGATTTCATCAACGGCAGCAGCAATTTCCTGATGCTTTTGCAGGGCCATATTCAGACGTCTGTTGCTTCTTACAATACCTACAAGGTCACTCATCATTTCCTGAAGCTGTTTTCTAAGGTAGCTAACAATAACCATTTCATCCATGATTTTCATTCCTTCTTCGTCCCATTCCGGAACGGCTTTCAGATCATCAAAGTTGAATTTGTTTTCATTTAATAAGGACATGGTCTTCATGGCAGCATTATGCCCAAATACCAATCCTTCAAGTAAAGAGTTTGAGGCAAGTCTGTTCGCTCCGTGTAATCCGGAGTTGGTACATTCTCCAACTGCAAAAAGGTTTCTGATGGATGATTGTCCGTCTCTGTCTACTTCAATTCCTCCCATTAAATAGTGGCAGGCAGGAACTACAGGAATCAATTGAGTGAAAGGATCAATTCCTTCATCCTTACATTTCTTGTAAATATTTGGAAAGTGTTCTAAGAATTTTTCATGATTCATTTCCTTACAATCTAAGCCGACAAATTCGTCTCCGGTAATTTTCATTTCGGCGTCAATAGCTCTTGCAACAATATCTCTAGATGCTAATTCTTCACGCTCGTCATATTTATGCATGAATTTTTCGCCTCTTTTTGTTCTTAATTTTGCTCCGTCTCCCCGTACGGCTTCTGAGATTAAGAACAACATCCCATCCATTTTGCTGTATAAAGCTGTTGGATGGAACTGATAGTACTGCATGTTGGAAACCTTTCCCTTTGCTCTGGCTACAAAAGCAATTCCGTCTCCGGTTGCAATGGTAGGGTTAGTTGTATTTTTATAAACATGTCCGGCGCCTCCTGTGGCTACCAATGTTATTTTAGAGGTGATTTTTTTGATGGTCTTGGATTTTTCATCCAAAATATAAGCTCCATAGCAATGAATGTCTCCTTCGTTTAGTTCTTGTCCCGGAACATGGTGTTGGGTAATAATATCGATTACATAATGATGATCAAGGATTTCAATGTTGGGGCTGCTGTTGGCGGTTTCCAATAACGCTCTTTCAATTTCAAAACCGGTGATGTCTTTATGGTGAACGATTCTGTTTTCAGTGTGACCTCCTTCTCTTCCTAGTGCAAATTTTCCGTTCTTCATGTCGAACTGAGCACCCCATTCTACTATTTCATTGAATCTTGCAGGGGCTTCCCTTACTACCATTTCTACAACATCGTGTTTGCTTTCTCCATCTCCGGCGCGCATCGTGTCTTGAATGTGCTTTTCGAAATTATCATTCTGAAAGTCTGTCACTACAGCTAGTCCGCCCTGTGCATATTTCGTATTGCTTTCGTCTTCGTCAGATTTTGTTACGATGATTATTTTGGCATCAGGGAGTTGTTCAGAAACTTTAATGGCATAGGAAAGTCCGGAAATACCGGAACCGATTACTAATACATCCGCTTTTATCATATGCTTGCTTTAGGTACAATCGTTTAATATTAAATAAATTTAAACAATTTTTCGTTTGGTTTTCTTACTTTTTTCATGTGCTGAAAATGGTCTTCCTCAGAACGGTAGCCTAAAGCGAGGGTAACGGTTACTTTTTCTGTCTCGGAGTTTATATTCAGGATTTCTTCTATCAGATCCTGTCGGAAGCCTTCCATAGGGCAAGAGTCTATATTCTCTATAGCAGCGGCATACATAAGATTGGCCAATACTATATAAGACTGTTTTTCTGCCCAGTTGAAAATTTCATCCTGTGTTTTTTGATTGATATGTTGATTGATGCTGTTTCTGAAAGGATCAAGATTCTCCAAAGGAGTTTCCCTTACCTCAGAAATATGATTAAAATATCCATGGATATAATTCTCTTCTATTGTTTTCTTTGAAATAATAACCACAAGATGAGAGCAGGTGGAAATCTGAGACGGGTTATAAAAAGCAGGGATTAACTTCTGCTTCATTTCTTCACTTTCAACAACAATAATTTTATAGGGTTGAAGTCCCAGCGAGCTTGCAGATAGCTTTCCCGACTCAAGAATGTTATGAAGGGTTTCCTGAGGAATGATTTGATTATTAAATTTTTTCACAGAATATCTTCTGCTTAAAGCTTCCAAATAATTCATAGGACAAATTTAAGGATTGAATATGAATAAAGAGTCTTTTAAATGAAATATATCCTTTTAATTACCACAAAAAAATCACCCCGAATATCGGAGTGATCATGTTAATATATATAAGAAAGTGATTATTCTCTATTTTTTACAACAATCCAGCCTGAGAATTTTACCGGAGTGATCTGTTTGTTGTTTTCATTCCATGAAACAGAATACCAATAATTTCCGGTAGGAACTCTTCTTCCGTTAGCTGTTCCGTTCCATTTATATCCGTTGGCTTTATCTGCTTTGAAAAGCTGTACGCCATATCGGTCATAAATATTGACTTCAAGATTTTGCTTCACAGCCAGTGCAGAATAGTCGATAATATCATTAATACCATCGTCATTAGGTGTAATTACATTGATTAGATTAGGGACTGTAATATTAATTTCAATAGGTTCGCAATTATAGCGGTCCTTTACAAATACTTTTGCTACACCTCTGGCAACATTGGAAAATACATTGGAATCCTGCCAGTGAACATTATCCATTGAATATTGATAAGGTGGGGTTCCTCCATTTACATATACAGTAACTGTTCCTCCGGAAATATCAATGTTGGACACTACAGGATGTTCAGATGGGTAAATGTTTACTGTTTGGGTAGCAATACATTCTCCGGTTTTAAGTTTTACCCAGTAGGTACCTACTCCAACATTTTTGATTATCTGTGTTGTAGCTCCTGTACTCCATTGGTAACTACTGAATCCAGGCCCTGCATCTAATGTTGTTTTACCTGTCATACAAATGGTTTGGTTTTGCAAAACTTTTGACAGGACAGGGGCTAATACGTTTAGTTTTACCTTAGCGATTGCATAACAGCCGTTTGAATTAAATACTTTTACATAAACAACACCGTTGGGCGCAATGTAATTAGCAGCATTGGTTATTTCATTGGTGTTGTCAACAGCATCCGTTAAAGATGGGTAGTATTTTTTTGTTAAACCTACAGGGGTTGGTGTGACTGCAGCTCCCGTAAGATCGAAAGAAGCTGTTGATGGATTGCTTTCAATGAAGCATGATCTTAGTTCCACCTCGTTCACGGTAACAACAGGGTGAATATTTAATGTGATCTTGGAAGTACTTACGCATCCCTGTGAGGTGGTTACTCTTACATATATGGTAGCAGGTCCCGATGCATAAGCATTAGGATTGGTAATCAGATTGGTTCCTGCATTAAGGTCATATAAGGTTGGGTAAAACTCTTTGGTTACTCCCGTCAGGGTGGTTACTGCTGCGGTATTAAGGTCAAATGTTGCTGTGCCGGCATTATTGTTATTACATCCGATAAGGCTTGCATCACTGGCGGCAAATGGAGTTGGGTTGAGTTGTATAACTCCGTCTCCATTGTCGCAAAGAGTTGAAGTAGGATCCTTAATAACCACTTTAATGGTAGTGTTTCCTGAATATTGAAAGCTGGTTGGGTTAGCGATAGGAGTAGCAACCCCTAATATATAATAAGTGAAAAGGTAATTTCCGGGATTATTTACAAACTGTGAGTTATAGGAAGTAAGATCCACGGTGCCATTTCCTGTGGTGGGGTTGGTACACACAAAAGGAGTAATGGTATTATTTAAAATAGGAACTTTATCTACAAATACTTTGGCGTTTTTGATGGAATGTCTTGCGCTGGCACCTCCTGTTGCTGCAGAAAACCCAAAATATCCCTGTGTCATTCCGATTGCATTTCCTGATGGTGCAAATGATTGATCTACAATAAGTACACCGTCTATTCTGATTTTGATAATCCAGTTGGTAGGATTGCTAAGGTCAGTTTCGCCATTTACCTCCACGTGCTTATAGGTGTCTCCTACGAATGGCTGGGTAGAGTAGAGATCAGGAGAATGGAATGAACTTCCCGGGGTATTATTGTATTCTATATTGTTACCCGCTGTATTATTGGTACCATATAAAAGATGCACCTTACTCATTTGACCTTCTGTTGTATTGTTGAAAATATCAAATCCAACCATTAGGCCAGAGGCATTAGATGGAATTCCTAATCCACCTCCGGAAACAAATCCTGTGGGAGGGTTGGCCAGGTACCAAAATGTAAATCCGTCTCCTCTTCCAAATTGGGTGGTTCCGTTTCCATCAATTCTAAAGTCGAATTCCACCTTCCATTTATCACAATAGCTAAGGGTGATGGGTGTGGAGAGCTTAATGGCTCCATATCGACTGGTTTGATCTGTAGTAAGTCTGATGAAGTCTCCGCTTACAATGGCATCTGAAACAAGATCCCATCCCGTAGTGTTTACAGGGTTTCCGGTAAGCTGATACGTTTGTGAAAGTAATTTTCCAGGGAGGCATGATAAAGTAGCCAACAAAAAAAAGAGTATATTTTTTTTCATAGTGGAAAGATTGTGAAGTTGTTATTTGTATTAAAATGTTAAAATATAATCATTGATGAGTTTTATTAATGTTATTATATAATGAGCTTGGTATGAAGCATGATGATAAAACCATTGAGCCTCTTTCATTTATAAATGATGTATTTCTGAGATTATTTATTCTCTGTTTTTTACCAATACCCAACCGGAATATTTAGTTTCAGTATTGTTTTTGTTGTCTTCATTCCAGGAAATGGTATACCAATAAGTTCCTGTAGGAACTCTTTTTCCGTAGGCCATTCCGTCCCATGTGAAATTTCTTATTTTGCCGGCTTCATGAATTTTATTTCCATATCTGTCATACACTACAAATAGTAAATTCCTTTTGTAAGCCAAAGCAGAATAGTCTATTTGATCATTGATATTGTCTCCGTTTGGAGTAATCACGTTGATGAGGTTGGGTATCGTAATTTGTACTTCAACAGGAACGCAATTGTAGAAGTCTTTTACGAAAACCTTTACTTCTCCTCTGGCCAGACCGTTAAATGTGTTTGAAACTTGCCAGTTAGTTCCGTTTAGAGAATATTGATACGGAGATGTTCCCCCGGCTACATTTACTGTAATGGTGTTATTATGGATATCAATATTTGAAATAACAGGATTAGGAGATGGTAATACGTTTACAGTTTGAGTTGTAATACAGTTTCCTGTTTTAAGCTTTACCCAATAGGTTCCTACAATTATATCCTTGATAGATGATGTAGTAGCTCCCGTACTCCATAGGTATTCACTAAAACCTGGACCGGCATCAAGATCTGTTTTCTCTTCAATGCAAATGGTTTTGTCTTTTAGAATGGTAGATTTAACAGGGGGAAGAACAACTAGATTAATTTTGGCAAGGGCAAAACATCCATTGGCATCCGTTACCTTCGCATATACAACAGTACTTACTGAGGTGTATTGAAGAGTGTTGGAAATCTCATTGGTTCCGTTAAGGGCATTTTCTACAGAAGTATAATACTTTTTACTTACACCGGTTGTTAATGAAGTTACATCTGCAGTGGTTAAATTGAATATTGCATTTGAAATATTGCTTTCAATAAAGCAGGATTGTAAAGTTGCATCTTTTACAGGGGTATCAGAATAAAAAGTAAGGTTAATTTTTGCCGTACCCGTACATCCCTGAGGAGTCGTTACTTTTACATAAACGCTTCCGGGAGCAGAAAGATAATTATTAGGATACAAGATCTCATTGGTTCCTGCATTCAGATCATTAAGTGTTTTATAATATTTTTTTGTAACTCCCGGTACACTTGTTACATTTGCTGAGGTGAGGTTGAAAGTGGCAGTTCCTGCCTTGTTATTATTACATTCCGTAAGAGTTTTATCTTCTGCTTTGAATGCTGCCAGTACAAGCTGGATCTTTCCATCAGGATTGTCACAAAGAATTCCTGCATTATCTTTAATAACGACAGTGACTGTTGTATTGGTATTAAATTGATAATTCGAAGGGCTGCTAATGGGAGTAGAACTGCCTAAAGGATAATATGTGAATGTGTAATTTCCAGGGTTGCTTACAAACTGTGAATTAAAGCTTGTTAAATTCACATTCCCATATCCTGTAGTAGGATTGGGGCAAAATGATTGAGTCGTTGAATTTTGTAAAATAGGAACTTTGTCAGTGTATATTTTTACATTTTTAATGGAGTTTCTCGCCGAGGCGCCTCCTGTAGATGCTGAAAATCCAAAATACCCCTGAGTCATCGTTGCAGCCCCTCCTGATGGGGCAAATGATTGAGAAGTAATAGTATTGCCATCTATTTTTACCGTTATAATCCAATTGGTAGGAGTGGCGGGATCAACCTGGCCTGTTACTTCTACATGTTTATAGGTATCCCCGATAAAAGATTGTGTAGAGTTAAGATCCGGTGAGTGGAATGAGCTTCCTGCAGTATTGAAAAATTCAATGTTGTTGGTGTCTGTTGTGTTGGGAACTACCCCATACGCAATATGTACCTTGCTCATTGCGCTGCTTGTAGTATTGTTGTAAATATCAAAACCCACCATAAAACCTATGGCATTCTGCGGAATCCCCAGTCCAGATCCCTGCTGACTAGTAATAGGAGGGTTGGCCAAATACCAAAAAGCAAAACCATCTCCTTTTCCAAATCCGGGTATGCCGTTTCCATTAATTCTAAAATCAAATTCTACCTTCCATTTATCACAATATTTTAAATTGATGGGATCATTTAATTTTATTGCTCCCGAACTATTTCCTACATCATCTGTCAACATAACAAAGTCTCCACTGGTTGTAGCGCTTGGTACTACAGTCCATCCAGTAGTATTAATAGGTGTTCCGGTCAGTTGATAGGTCTGTGCGAAAAAATTTTCGGATAGGCAGAATAAAAGAATTGAAAAATAAAACAATAAATTTTTATTCATTTAACTGGGATTTAGGATCAGGTAAAGATATTAAATCCTATTTGAAAAATATGTATTTAATGTTAATTTTGTTAAAAAAATTAATTATTATTCGTTAAACAGTATTTCTTGTGATGGAATAACGAATGTTAGTCGGTAAAATTTCGAATTGTGTTAATTGGTTAAAAGAGAGAATTATTGTCCAATCCTTCGAAATAGGTGTCAATATCAAGATCCGGAGAACTCGCTGCAGCAACGGCTAGTTTATCACAAAGCTCGTTTTCAAAATGTCCTGCATGCCCCTTTACCCAATGCATTGTAGGGGTGTGTTTATTGTAAAGTTCAATGAATTTTTTCCAGAGATCAGGGTTTTTTACATTTTTCCAGCCTCTTTTAATCCACCCTGCAATCCAGTTCTGGTTTACGGCATCTGCAACATATTTACTATCCGTGTAAACATGGATGTCATTTTCTGCAGACTTCAGTTTCTCCATTGCTGTGATTACCGCAAGAAGTTCCATTCTGTTGTTGGTAGTTTTTCTAAAACCTTTGGAAAATGTTTTCTGGTAGTTTTTTTCGGGAACACGCATGAGAATTCCATATCCGCCTTTTCCGGGATTTCCACTACAAGCACCATCGGTGTAAATTTCGATTCTCAAACTTAATTATATAAAAAATGAATTGTCTTTAATAAAGCCACAAGGCTACAAGTGTCCTAATGCTTATGATAATGTCTTGATTTTAAAGCCTTAAAACGGAAAGTCATCGTCATCATCAAAATCATTCATAGAAGATCCTGAAAGTTTTGAGCTGTCCGGAAGATCAAATGCTGCTCCTGGTTGGATGGTTGTTTTAATCTTGTCAAAACCGCTTGGTTCACCGTAGTTGGATGGATAGCCACCTCCTGCATTGCTGTCAAAGGCTGCCTCAATATCACCAAATTTTGCAAAATGCTTTAAGAAAGATAATCTTACATCTGCTGTTGCACCATTCCTGTGTTTTGCAATAATTAATTCGGCCTGGTTTTCTGTAGAAGTTTCCTGTCCCTCATCATCATTATCCCAAACAGTAATTTTATAATATTCCGGTCTAAAGATAAAGGATACAATATCGGCATCCTGCTCAATTGCTCCGGATTCCCTTAGATCTGAAAGCTGAGGTCTTTTCCCCGGGCGGGTTTCCACACTTCGCGATAGCTGGGAAAGAGCAATTACCGGTACGTTAAGTTCTTTTGCAATTGCTTTTAATGAACGGGAGATCATGGAGATTTCCTGTTCACGGTTTCCAACTCCTTTTCCACTGCTTCCCGCTGTCATCAGCTGAAGATAATCGACCATGATAAGTCTTACTCCATGCTGCATTACCAGTCTTCGGCACTTTGCACGGAAGTCAAAGATAGAAAGAGAAGGGGTTTCGTCAATATATAAAGGGGCATTTTCTAACTCGGATACATTGGAGAAAAGTCTTTGCCATTCTTCATCATCCAGGGTTCCTTTACGAAGTTTTTCAGATGAAATCTTTGTTTCGGAAGCAATCATCCTTGTGATAAGCTGTACAGATGCCATCTCGAGGGAGAATAGAGCCATAGGGATTTGGTGCCCCACTGCAATATTTCTTGCCATGGAAAGAAGGAATGCCGTTTTACCCATCGCCGGACGGGCTGCAATAATAATAAGGTCAGAATTCTGCCATCCGCCGGTTTCTTTGTCTATATCTCTGAATCCTGATGGAACCCCTGAAATCCCCTCTTTGTCCTTTAAAGATTTGATCGTGTCTATGGCTTGTTTTACCAAAGAATTTGCGGTATCAAAACCTTTCTTAATGGTTCCGTTAGTAATTTCAAAGAAAGATTGTTCTGCTTTGTCCAGAAGTTCAAAAACGTCTGTTGATTCTTTATAGGAAGAGTCAATTACATTCGCGGAAACATTAATAAGACTTCTTAAAATATATTTTTCAAGAATTACGCGTACATGGTATTCAATATGGGCAGATGAGCTTACTCCCATGGTCAGGTCAATGATGTAGTGATCACCACCTGCCTGACTTAGTTTATCATCTTTCTTTAAGTTCTGAATAACAGTCATTAAGTCCACGGGATGGTTTCCTTCATAAAGCTTCAGAATTGTAGAGAAAATGACCTGATGCCTAGGATCATAAAATACTTCTGGGGTAAGAAGATCAATGGAATGGTCAAGACCTTTTTTGTCAATCAAAAAAGTTCCTACAACAAGTCTTTCAAAATCCACTGCATTAGGAGGCATTTTTCCATCCGCAATAGATAGCTCTTTTGCAAAGTTTCCGTGGGTAAGGGATGATAATGTTTCTTTCTGCGCCATGATGCAAAGATAGCTTATTTAGAAAATATTAAAAAAATAGTATTCAACAAATTATTCGCACTTATTTGGAAAATGCGGTAAACAGGAGCTTGGTAATGTTGATAAAAAAAATCACCTCAAGCGAGGTGATTTTTTAATTATATGAGTAAAAGCTTACTCTTTATTTTTTACCAATACCCATCCTGAGTATTTAGTCTCGGTATTATTCTTGTCATTTTCATTCCATGAAATTGTATACCAGTACGTTCCTGTAGATATTTTTTTACCTGAGGCTGTTCCGTCCCAAGTGTAATTTCTTATCTTATTGGCTTCATAAAGCTTGTTTCCATATCTATCGTATACAATAAATATAAGGTTTTTCTTATAAGACAGAGCTGAATAATCTATTACATCATTAATGTTATCTCCGTTTGGAGTAATGGCATTAATCAGGTTAGGAACCGTAACTGTAACCTGGATAGGAGTACAGTTGTAAGAATCTTTTACATAGGCTGTATTTTCTCCTCTAGGAAGACCTTTAAATGAATTTGAATCCTGCCAGTTTATTCCGTCGATAGAATATTTGTAAGGGGGTACACCTCCCGTCGCAGTAATGGTGAAGCTGTTATTACTGATCTCAATATTGGAAACAACAGGTTGTAAACTTGGAAGCACGGTTACTTCCTGAGTTGTGTAACATCTTCCTGTCTGAAGTTTTACCCAATATGTTCCTACAGCAACATTGCTGATGGATTGAGATGTTTGGCCTGTGCTCCATTCATAGCTGTCAAATCCAGGTCCTGCATCTAGGGTTGTTTTGCTTTCAGCACAAATAGTTTTATTCTTTAAAACCTTAGATTTTACTGGAGCCAGAACTTTTAATGTGATTTGAGCAATTGAATAACATTGTTGCGCATTGTTAACCCTTACATATACTACAGTACTTTCTGAAAGGAAGTTTGTTGGACTTGCAATTGGGTTGGTTTCGTCCTTCGCGTCAGCTATCGTTTTGTAGTATTTTATTACCGTTCCTGTTGGTTCAGGATTCGGTACTCCTATAGATGCTTTTGTAAGATTAAATGTAGAACGGGTAATATCATTTTCAATATAGCAATTCTCAATTTGAGCATCTTTTAATATAACTGTTGGATGGAATTTTAACAGAATGGTAGTCGTTGCTGTACATCCAAATGAAGAAATTACTTTCACATATACTGTTTTTTCCGGAGAAATATAATTGGTAGGAGTTGTAATCTCATTGGTGTCTGCATTCAGATCAGCCTGAGTAGGGTAGTATTTAATAGTGGCTCCTGTGCCTGTAAATACATTCGCTGTTGTAAGGTCAAATGCGGCAGTGCCTGCATAGTTGTTGTTACATGAAAATAGAGTAGAGGCTGTATTAGCTTTGATGCTAACATCTACAAATTTAAATTTCCCTGTAATGAAACAGCCATTGGCCGGATTGTTTGCATTATTTGGATCATGATATACAATTCTGTAGTAGTATGTTTTAACTGCGTCTACAGTTTCAATTGTAAGAGGATTATCACCTGTAAGAACGTCATTAGTATCTTTATGGTAAGTTACTTTAAAGTCAGAACTGTTTCCATTGATAATTCCAGCAGTAAGAGTTGAAAAATTAAACTGTGTAGGAAGGGCACACACCATTACCTTACTTGGTTCACTAGTATCAGCTGCAGGTACCCCTGGAGTAATGAATGGGAAAGGAGCTAAAGTAGGATCGTTAAATGCTGAGCTTAAACTCGCTGTTCCGGTCCAGATCATGGAGAATCCATTAGTAGATTTATCCCAGTTGTCTATGATTAAATAATAGGTTTCACCTGGTAAAACATTCAGATAAGGACACCACTTACCAGTGTTCATACTGTTGGTAGCACCTGGAGGAAAGGTAGGGAATACAGCAGGAGGAGGCATAGCGATATCCAATCCTGTATCTCCCTTAGCACCATCATAGTTACATCTTATTGGCTGTACAAACACATGGTTGGCATCCTGTAAAGAAGCACATCCATTGGCAGTTGGGCCATATATTGCAAAGTCATAATCGTCTCCGGGGTCATTGGGTTTAATGGTGAATGCAAGTGTTCCTGGAGTTGAAACGGTGAAAGTATACCAAACAGAATACTTTTCATTACTTCCCAGGCATCCGCCATTTTCTCTAAGGATTTCTACGATGTTCCCCACTCCGGAAGGAGTGTAGGAAATATTAGAATTTCCACATATAGGAATTGCTGAAACACAGTCTGATTGTGAGTAAATAGTCTGTGTTATGAGTAAAATAAAAAAGAGTAATATTTTCTTCATTGTTAAAATGATTTTTGTGAAACAAAATTAAGAGGTCTATAGTTTTTTTGTCATTTTTTTTGTGTAGAGAAAAAGCCGCCAAAAGCGGCTTTTTCGGTATATTTCTACTGAATTATTCTCTGTTCTTTACAATAATCCATCCCGAGAATTTGAAAGGAGTGTTCTTTTTGTCATTCTCATTCCATGTTAAAGAATACCAGTAGGTACCTGTTGGTATTTTTTTACCAGCAATAGTTCCATCCCATTTGTATCCGTTAGATTTGTCAGCTTGGTGAATTTTCACACCATATCTATCAAAAATGTTGAATATCAGATTTTGCTTATCGGCAATAGCTGAATAATCCAATACATCATTTACTCCGTCTCCATTTGGCGTAATAATGTTGATCAAATTAGGAACCAGTACAGAAACTACAATAGGCTCACAATCGTAGGCATCTTTTACGTATACCTTGTAAGTCCCTCTTGCAATATTGTTGAAGACATTAGAATCCTGCCATATGATATTATCTATGGAGTATTTGTAGTCAGGAGCTCCACCTATAACATTTACAGTTAATGTTGTGTTTGATACATCAATGCTGGTTATTACCGGCTGCTCAGAAGGATATATTTTTACAGTTTGAGTAGTAACACATTCTCCGGTTTTCAGTTTTACCCAGTACGTTCCTACTCCCACATCCTTGATAGACTGGGTGGTAGCTCCCGTGCTCCATTCGTAACTTTTAAATCCAGGTCCTGCATCCAAAGTAGTTTTGTCTTCTACGCAAATGATTTTGTCTTTCAGTACATTAGATTTTACAGGAGGAAGTACAGTTAGCTCAATCTTAACAACCGTATAACATCCTCTGGTATCACTTACTCTTACATATACAACACCATTTGGTGCAGTGTAAGTTGTAGGGTTTAAAATCTCGTTCGTAGCATCTACAGCATCAGTTAAAGATGGGAAATATCTCTTTGTAATACCTGCTGCTGGAGTGATAACCGGAGCATTGTCTAGGTTAAACAAAGCTGTAGAAGGGTTTGATTCTATGAAACATTCTCTCATAAAAGCATTCTTCGCGATAACAATCGGGTAGAATTTAAGAGTGATCTCAGCTGTGTCAACACACCCGTATTGAGAAGTTACTTTTACATATATTTTTCCTTCTGCCGAAACATACTGATAGATTGAAGTAATCTCGTTTGTTCCCGCATTCAGGTCATGCATTGTTGGATAATATTTTTTTGTAGCAGTAGGATCTGCAAAAACATCTGCAGTGGTAAGGTCATACACAGCTGTTCCTGCATTGTTGTTGTTGCACATGGTTAATGTGGCGTCTTTTGCTACAATGGTTCCATCCTTAAACTTAAACTTACCGGTTTGCCTACACTTATTTATCGGATTGTTGGCATCAAGAGGATCCGTATAGCTAATGCTGTAATAATACTCTGTTGTTATACCTACACTAATAGGAGTTGTAATAGGATTATTAGCTGTTAAAGCTTCATTCTGATTATAGTGATAAGTAACTGAGAAGTTAGGATTTCCATTGATGATCCCTGCTGATAAAGATGAAAAATCAAAAAGCGTAGGATTGCTACAGATAGGAACCTCTCTTGGGTCTGCAGGGGTTGCACCGGCAACTCCTGGAGGGTTGAATGGATGAGGCTGTATGTTTGGATCAGTAAATGGAGATGCTAAAGTAGCAGTTCCTCCCCATTTCATAATGAAACCATTTGCAGACTCACTATGGTTGTTTACTATTAAATAGTAGGTTTCACCAGGTAAAACGTCCATATACTTTGCCCATTTGTCTCCACCTACAGTGTCACACAAATCTGTGGAAGTCATGTTAAGACCAGTAATTCCACTTGTTACCGCATAAGATCCACGAAGAGGGGTTCCTCGGGTGGCGCATGTTTTATTGGGACCAAATACTGCAAAGTCATAGTCATTACCAAGGTCATTAGGAACAATTTCAAATGTAAGAGTTCCTCCTGCAGCAATGGTAAAAGAGTACCATACTGAGAACTTTTCACTACTAAGACAGCCGCCAATGGTTTCCAGAGTATCTCCATGGCCATTGGGAGTGTATGAGATAGTTGTATTTCCACATACTGCCATTGCTGTTGAACAATCTGATTGAGCATATGCAATATGTGAGAATATTATTAAGAAAATGAGTAGTATTTTTTTCATAGGAGAATGTTTAAAACAAATATTAAAACTATGATGGTGAGAAAAAGGCTCTTGTTTTTAGTGCTGAAGAAATAATGGATATAATGTTGCAAGATAAAATGCTATTCTTCAGATCAAAAGCCATGGTCTTCATTGGGTTTATTGTTCTATTAACTGTTTACCCCAGTTTGGAGAACCGGCAGAAAGATCTTTAAACTCACTAGCTGCAGTTTGGTGCAGTTTTATAGCTTCAGTTTTGTTATTGGAAAGTTCAGCTATTTCAGCTTTTAAATGGGTAAGTCTTGGGTTATTTTTTAGTTGGGTATCTGCTTTTGTCATATATCCGATCGCTGTTTTCAAATCCTTTTGAGGATCTGTAGAAGCTACTATTCTGATTTTTTGGATATGAATGAGTCCCAAAAGTGTATTGATTTCCCCATTGTTTTTTTCTGAAGCGAGTGCCTGTGCTGCAAATTTTCTTGCCAGCTCATTCGGTTCAGTCATGGGGGTGTTTGTTGTATTTGTTAACAAAAATTGAGCTTTGGAATACATTGCTACTGCAGCATAGTAATTAGCTTTCCACTTCTCTGAGGTTTTAGTTTCGGAAAATGTATGAAAGAGAGTATCATAGTCACTGTCTGTCTTGGCATTATTGAGCTGCTGGACAGACTGCTGTAAAGCTTCATCCGAAAAAGTCTGAGCACTTACCCAGAAATTAGTCACGAAAAAGCCTAAAATAAATAAAAGTTTATTCATAAAGGGGATATTTGTAGCAAATATAAAAAATTATTAACGTTAAATTAAAGATTTTGAGATATATTTAATGAATCTGCTATGTTGTTTTTTGATATTGCATTTTTTGTTTATTATTAAATTATATGAAGATCGTAATAATAATAACGCTTTGACTTTAAATTGCGTATAAATGAAGTGAAATATTTTTAATAAACAGGTGTAAATGTAAAATGAGAATAGAAAAACATTCTATTCTCATTTTAAGTATATCGAATTTCGAAAACGCTGTAGACGTTTTTGTATTTATTTAATAATGAATCTGTTAATATTGCATTTTTCTTAGCTTAGGATTGGTGCTTGCTACTGCAAGAGCAACAAGAACAGTCATGCATCCGCCAAATACTACAGACCGTACCACACCCAATAACTTGGCCATAACTCCACTTTCAAATTGTCCCATTTCATTACTGGACATGATGAAAATTGAGTTCACACTCAGTACACGCCCTCTTATATGATCCGGTGTTTTCAGCTGCACAATGGTTCCTCTGATGACCACCGAAATCCCATCCAACATGCCACTTATGACAAGGAACATAAAAGAAAGCCAATACAGTTTGGATAGCCCAAATCCAATAATACAGATTCCAAATCCTGTAACTACGGCAAGAAGTATTTTCCCCTGATTCTTTCGTAAAGGAACAATAGATAAAAGAGTAATAATACACATGGAACCAATGTCAGAAGCGGCGTTCAGTAGACCAAAGCCCTCAGCACCTGACTTTAGAATGTCAGTAGCAAATACAGGGATCATGGCTACAGCACCTCCAAAAAGTACAGCAAACATATCCAGGCATAAAGCACCCAGAATTTCTTTTGTTTTAAAAATATAGGAAATCCCCTCACGCATACTTTCCACAACATTTACATCTTCCTTTTTATGTTCAGAATACTGCTTGTTTAGCTGCCAGAAAAATAGAGAAGCCACAAAAATGAGGGATAAAATAACCACCAATGTCCATTGTACTCCAAAATATCCAATCAAAATTCCTCCTATGGCGTGTCCACATACAGAAGATATCAGGAAAGTAGCCTGATTTAAGGTTACAGCATTTGGTAGATTCTCTTTCTTTACAATTTTGGGAATCATAGACGGTACAATAGGGCCAATAAAGGCTCTGGCAATTCCGGTAAAGAATATCACACCATAAATAAAGTAGGTGATCTGATGACCTGTGAAATGCATCTCTACATCAAGGAATGCAGGAATAAGCAAAAGGCCGATGAGAAAAATATAAACATAGTTACAAATAAGCAACAGTCGCTTTTTTTCATTCATATCAATAACGTGGCCGGCATACAAAGCGCAGCTTACCGCAGGAATTACCTCAGATAACCCAATAAGACCTATGGAAAAAGGATCCTGTGTTAATTGATATACCCACCATCCTAATAATGTGGCAAGCATTCTGAAAGCTAAAACAATAAAAAATCTTCCCGTTAGAAGATTTCTGAATTCAATATTTTGTAATGTTTTTAGGGGGGTAAAGGAAATCATGAACAAAAATAGCCCTAAAAATTTATTTAGGGCTATTTATATGTGGTTTTTTAAAAGATATAGTAAATACCTTCTGAAAGATAATATCTATTTTAGTCCGCTCTTGAAGAACTGATTACAATGGCTGCAACCCCTGCTGCACCAATGATGGCAGCTCCTGTTGCAATTCTAGCTTTTCTCTGGTCTTTTACCGCTGCTACATTTGCTTTAGGAATCGTTACTACTGTACTGTCTTTTTTTCCAGCTGTACCTACAAGGTTATCTCCAACAATATTTCTGAATAATATTTTCTGTTTAGGAGATCCGTCTTTCATGGTAACCTTATATACTTTTCCGGCTTCCAGGTTAGAATAGTTGTTTTTAGAAACATCCTCGCTGTATTTTGTAGTAGCGCAAGATGTAATAACAAATAAAGACGTTAATAAAGATGATTTCAACAGTACAGATGCTTTCATTATTTTCGTTTAGTTTTTCAAATTTATAATTTTTTTCGAATATACGTTTTTGGAATTGAAAAAATATCTTTAAAATTTGTAAATTTCTAAGATATTTGCAACATTTCTATCATTGGCTAATCTTGGAGTCTTGTTTTGACCTCCCAATTTCCCCTGAGATTTTGCATACTCATGGAATGCATTTTTCTTAAGTCTTGTGATCTGAAGTTTCTGTAAAATATTTCCGGAAATCAAATCATCGTAATACGTATTTCTGTTTCTAAGCTGCACATCCAGCTCATCTCTGAATATTTCCATGTTTTCAGGATCCTTTTCAAACTCTATCAGCCATTCATGATAAGGAAGTCCCTCACTAGGATTTACTTGTGGGGCAAGATGGAACTCTGTAATCTGTGCCGGATATTTTTCAATAGTCGCCCTCATCGCTTCCTCCACTTCAAAGGCAATTACATGTTCCCCAAATGCCGAGGTAAAATGCTTTGTTCTGCCGCTTACCAATATCCTGTGTGGATTTTTATCAATAAATCGAACAACATCACCAATGGAATAGGCCCATAATCCGGAATTGGTAGTAAGAATCAATGCATAGTCCTTATTAAGTTCTATCTCTTTTAAGGTCAATCTTCTTGCACCAGGTTTCCCATATTCTTCTAGTGGAATAAATTCATAAAATATACCATGGTTAGTCAATAGCAGAAGCCCTTCTTTTGTATAGTCATCCTGAAAAGCAAAGAACCCCTCAGAAGCCGGAAAAGTCTGAATAATATCTACACTACCACCCAATAGATCCTCCATTTTATCACGGTAAGGTTCGTAGTTTACCCCTCCGGTAACAAGAAGCTGTAGATTAGGAAACAATTGTTTGATCTTTTTCCCATGCTTCTCAGTAAGTTTTTCAAAATACATAATAAGCCATGGTGGAATTCCAGAGATCAACGTCATGTTTTCATGTTCCGTTTCCTCAATTATTTTGTCTACTTTGGCTTCCCAGTCTTCCATAATGTTGGTTTCCCAGCTTGGTAAGCGATTTTTTTGCAGGTAATTAGGAATATGGTGGGCTACAATACCGGATAATCTTCCTGTTTTTATCCCAAAAACTTCTTCTAGTTCCGGACTTCCCTGTAGGAAAATCATTTTTCCGTTTACGAAATCTGCGTTGTTTTTTTTGCTGATATAATGGAAAAGCGCACTTTGGGCTCCGGCAATTTGAAATGGCATCCCTTCTTTAGAAATAGGAATATATTTGGATCCCGAAGTCGTTCCGGAGGTTTTGGCAAAATATTCCGGAGTTTCTGTCCATAGAATATTGGCCTGTCCTTTTTTTACTCTTTCGATATAAGGTTTCAGGTCTTCATAATCTGCAACGGGAACCCTGTCCTGAAATTCTTTTACAGAATGGATGTTTTCAAAATCATGCTCACGACCAAAAAGTGTTTTTTGAGCCGTAGATACAAGAGAAATCAATAAGTCATCCTGATTTTTCTCTGCATTTTTTTTGAATTCCCCTGTCTTTTGGACATGTTTTTTTGCCCAGATAAGCGCTGCATTTTTCTTGAAGAAGTTTAACATGCGTCAAATTTATAAATAAGTATAGAATTTGAAACCATTTTTATAAAACATGACATAAAAAAAACCGATGAAATCGTTCATCGGTTTCTCGAAATTTGATTATGAAAATAACAACTATATGTTAATGTTATGCTTATTTGTTTGCTTTATATCTTTTATCTGGTGTACCGTCTTTTTTCAAATGCTTATTGTCCTTATATCTCTTGTCCGGAGTACCATCTTTTTTCATTTTGGCAGCAGGTTGTGCAGGCTTGGCCGGTTTTGCTTCTGCCGGTTTTACCGTCTTCATTTCAGCTGGTTTTGCAGCTTTTGCCTCAACTGGTTTTGCAGGTTTCATTACTTTTGCCGGTTGATGAGCCGTAGTGCTTGTAGCGGGAGCAGTCTGCTGGGCAGTAGCAAGTCCTAATCCTAAAATTAAAGACATTGCAGATAATAATTTTTTCATAAGAATTACAATTTGTTTTTGTTGAATAAAGATATACAAAAAGCAGGCTAGAAAATTTGGAATTTTAAACTTAACTAAAGTTTATTACAGCTTAAAAAAAGATTAAAGAGTTATAAGCAATGTAAAGAAAAACCTGCTCTCATTTCTGAAAACAGGCTTTTGTATATAAATTGTTTGTTTATCGGGTACAGTTGGCTGTCCAGGTTTTACCATCCTTAATATATAAAATCTTCAATGTATTATTGTCAATTCTAATGTAAGAAGTTGCGGTAGAACCGATCATTACAAGGGTGTTGTCTCCCTTTTGTTCAAATTCAACTCCATTCAGGTCAGGAATGCTGTTTGAAAATGCAAAATTGTACTTGGTACCACTGGCAATTTTTGTTACGAAAACACTTCCGTTATCAGTACTGATGTTGGTAGAACCCCCATCGTTGTAAGAAACACTTCCTTTATAGGTTCCTGCGAAGAAGTCGTTGTTGGTAGGGTCATCATCCCTGCTGCACGACGAAAACGATGATGCTGTAAAAATCAACAGCATAAAAATTCCTAAGATTTTAATTGCTTTTTTCATAATACTATTCTCTTTAATGTTTGGTAGGCTTAAAAATCCCAAACACTATGCCACGAGAAAATATTTGAGTTATTTTAACAGGTAATTAAATAAATTAGCAGAAAATTAAGATTTAAACAACCTAAGTTGTTCATTTTAAATTTGAAAGTCTTCCCATTTCTATTGAAAGAAAAAAATATTCTTACCTTTGCCATAGCATAAACGGTTTCGGAAAACTCCCGAAATCGCTTTTGTCGTTTATACCATTACAATTTATGCAGTTAAAATCCATCAACGAAAAGTTTCTTCCTGATCTATTGCAAAAAGAATTTGGAAAAGAGATTTTTAGCCAGTTAGAAAACAATCAGCATATTGCTGTGAAAGGAAGTGCCGGATCTTCAGTTTCCGTCTTTGTAGCTGAACTTTTTTTGGTTCAAAAAAAACATATTCTTTATCTTGTAGATGATAAGGAAGATGCACTATATGCCAATACGGAAATGGAAGACCTGCTTGGAAAAGAAAAGGTGCTTTATTTTCCGGCAACCCATCTAGAGCCTTATCAGGTAGAGAAAACACAAAATGCCAATTTGGTATTGAGGACTGAGGTTTTAAATAAAATCAATTCCGGGAGATCTCCAAAGGTTATTGTAGCTTATGCGGGAGCCTTATCGGAAAAAGTATTAAAGAAAGAAGATTTTAAGGCCATTTCTCACCATATAAAGGTGGGAGATCAGCTGGATTTTGATTTTGTTGATGAATTGCTCAATCATTATCACTTTCAGCAGGCTGATTTTGTTTCTGAACCAGGAGAGTTCTCTGTGAGGGGAGGGATTGTGGATGTATTTTCTTATTCCTACGAAAAACCATACAGGATTACTTTCTTTGGTAATGAGGTGGAAAGTATTAAAACATTTGATATAGAAACGCAGCTTTCTGTAGAGAGGGTCAAGGATTTTCAATTGGTTTCGAATATGAATTTTTCTGTGACCGGAAGTAGAGTATCTCTGTTGCAGCTCTTGCCTAAGGAAAGTTATGTTATTTCCAAAAATGGAATGGTAGGAATGCAGAAGATTAAAACATTCTACGAAAAATCCCTTGAAAAATATGATACTTTAAATAAAGATATTGCGCATAGAGCACCACAGGAGCTTTTTATTTCCGATCAGGAATTTTTGTTTGATTATAAGAAATTTAAAACAGTTGATTTCGGAAACGCATCTATTGAAGGCTTAAAAGAGAGAGCTGACGTTAAAATGGAACAGCTCCCACAACCATCTTTTCATAAAAACTTTGAACTCCTTATTGAGGACATAGAAGAAAAGCAAAGTGAGGGGTTTGATACCTGGATTTCCTTTTCAACGGAGAAGCAGAAAGAAAGACTGGAATCTATTTTCGAAGAACTTGAACATGAACTTCCTTTTAAAAGTTTCAAATCCGAGTTGCATGAAGGGTTTGTAGATAATGGGCATAAGCTATTGGTATATACGGATCACCAGATTTTTGACCGCTATCAAAGATACAAGGCTAAAAATACCTTTGCAAAATCGGAACAACTTACCCTCAAGGATTTGATGTCTTTAAAGATCGGAGATTATATTGCCCATATAGATCATGGAATCGGTAAGTTTATGGGGCTGGTAAAAGTAAACAATGATGGCAAGATTCAAGAATGTTTTAAGCTAACCTATAAAAATGGAGACCTATTATATGTAAGTATTCATTCCCTGCATAAGATTTCAAAATACAATGGACCTGATGGTCGAGAAATTGTTTTGAGTAAACTAGGGTCTCCAACATGGAAGACCTTGAAGCAAAAAACAAAAGCCAAGGTTAAGCAGATTGCATTTGACCTTATCAGGTTATATGCTGAAAGAAAAACAGCTAAAGGTTTTGCCTATACACCGGATTCTTATTTACAGAATGAGCTGGAAGCAAGCTTTATTTATGAAGATACTCCTGACCAGGAAAAAGCAACCATAGATGTAAAAAAAGATATGGAAGCAGATACAGTGATGGACAGGTTGGTCTGTGGTGACGTAGGTTTTGGTAAAACAGAAGTTGCAATTCGTGCTGCCTTTAAAGCTGCTACAGACGGAAAGCAGGTTGCTGTACTGGTGCCGACAACTATTCTGGCATTTCAGCATTACAGAAGTTTTAAAGAAAGGCTTAAAGATTTTCCGGTAAATGTTTCTTATGTCAACAGATTCAGAACAGCCAAGCAAAAATCTGAAACCCTGGATGATCTGAAAAATGGGAAACTAGACATTATTATCGGAACCCATCAATTGGCAAGCAGCTCAGTCAAATTTAAAGATCTTGGGTTGTTAATTATTGATGAAGAACACAAATTCGGGGTGTCTGTGAAAGATAAACTGAAGACACTTAAAAATAATGTAGATACGCTTACCTTGACAGCAACTCCAATTCCTAGGACCCTTCAGTTCTCATTAATGGCTGCAAGAGATTTATCCGTAATCAAAACACCTCCGCCAAACAGGCAGCCGGTGGATACACAATTGATAGGATTCAGTGAAGAAATTCTTCGTGATGCTGTTTCTTATGAGCTTCAAAGAGATGGGCAGGTTTATTTTATCAATAACAGGATTGAAAACCTTAAAGATATTGCAGGACTTATTCAACGTTTGGTTCCTGATGCAAGGGTTATTACAGGACATGGGCAGATGGAAGGAAAGCAATTGGAAAAAAATGTGTTGGACTTTATGGAGGGAAAATATGATGTCCTTGTTTCGACCACCATTGTAGAAAGTGGGGTAGATGTCCCGAATGCCAATACGATCTTCATTAATGATGCTCAAAGATTCGGAATGGCGGATCTGCACCAGATGAGAGGAAGAGTGGGGCGAAGTAATAGAAAAGCTTTCTGCTACCTTATTACTCCTCCTTATGATATGATGACTTCTGATGCCAGAAAACGTTTGGAAGCAATAGAGCAGTTTTCAGATTTGGGAAGCGGTTTCCAGATTGCCATGAAGGATCTTGAGATTCGTGGAGCAGGAGATTTATTGGGAGCAGAACAAAGTGGATTTATCAATGAAATGGGTTTTGAAACCTATCAAAAACTAATGCAGGAAGCACTTGAAGAGTTGAAGGATGATGCTGATTTTGAAAGTTTATTTGAAAATGAAGAAGACAGGCAGAAGCTTTTCAAATCTGTGAAAGATGTGAATATCGATACCGATTTAGAGCTGATGTTACCGGATTTCTATATTTCCAATACAGAAGAAAGATTACTGCTTTATCAGAAACTAGCTGAGATTAATAATGAAAATGAACTTCACCAGTTTGAACTTGAATTGATTGACCGTTTTGGGGCATTGCCTAAGGAAGCTGTCAATTTATTAAAAAGTGTTTCCTTGAAATGGCTGGCTGCAGATATTGGTTTTGAGAAAATTGTTATGAAAAATGGGGTATTCCTTGGGTATTTCCCGGGTAACCCTCAGGATAAATTCTATCAGACAGATAGATTTAGACATATTATTAACTATTTAACCCGAAATCCGGCCGAAGCTCAGCTTAAGGAAAAATCCGGCAAAGAGGGAAATCAGCTTATGATGAGAAAAGAAAGGGTGAAAAATGTAGATGAGGTCAATATTTTATTAAAAGCGATAATTGAGCATAATTAAAGCATAATTTCTATAAATTAATAAGTTTACTGCAAACGCTGAAAAAACATATAAAATTTTAAGTTTTTATATGTTTTTTTGTGATTGTTATCAGTTTTTAGGTAGGTAATACTCATGCTTAAGAGAATTAAACCCTTTTTAACAGGGTGAAAATCACCATTCAATGACTAAAAAAAGTTTCCAACACACGGCACAGTAAGGGTTTGGGACCTTTTGGTATTTGAAAAAAATATAAAAAGTAGAGTTACGTAGAAATAATTCTACTTTTGTGTGTGATTAATTCTATCTCGTAATGTGTTTATTTCTATAGGTTTAAGTAGGTGTAACTGGAATTTTATGGACTTCAATTTGTACCTTTGCAGTCCTTATTATGAAAAAAATTATATTTTGTTGCGCGGCTGGACTTTTATCTTTCTATGCTAACGCACAGGTGGGAATCGGTACTGATAAACCAAAATCAATGCTCGATATCAATGGTAAAACCACCTTAAGAAAAGAACTTAGAGTAGGCGGGTCTTCAACTCAGGCAGGTAGTGCAGGATTGAACGGCCAGGTTTTGGTTTCCCAGGGAGAGGGCAAAGCTCCTGTCTGGAAATCATTGAATGTATCCTTTATGGAAGAGGGACAGTATAAATTGACTAATTCATATCTGTCGTCAGATCAAACGGGTATTGCATCCCTTTCTAATGGCGTTGCGGGTGATGGTATCTACACCAATAATGTTGGAGATGATATCACAGATGCGAGCAAAGGGAAATGGGCTAAAATTACAGGTCTTGAAAATAGTTTTACCATCAAGAATGGAAAAAACAGACTTACTTATCAGTTTCAGACTGGGATTGAAATGAAAGCACCTGTATCTACAACTTCACAAAACATAAGATTTGCCTGTGGCGTTTTCAGAAATGGTAAGCTGGTTGCGGTACGTCCGGACAGAGTAGCTTCCAATAATAATGATGCAAAAGGCGGTCTTCAGGATTATATTTTCACTCTTAATTATACAGAACTTGATGTTCCGGTAGGATTACACAAAATTGAAATTGCGTGTAGAAAGATTACCACTTCAAGCTCTCTTTCTCAATTTGCAGTTGGACGTGATGTTCAGTCGTCCAATGGAGCATCCAATGCATTTACTCTGGAATCTACCATGAAGATGGATGTCATTGAATATGTAAGTTATAAAACCAATAATTAAGTGATGAAAAAAATATTATCGACCTTATTTCTTGCCTCGGGCCTGCTATTGTCAGCTCAGGTTGGAATCAATACAGATTCTCCGAAAGCGAAAATTGACGTTAATGGAGATTTGAATCTAAGACAAAAAATTGTTGTACTCAATACTACTGATAATAGCCTTTCTCAAGGAAATAATGATCAGTTACTGGTTTCTCAGGGTGAAGGTTTTGCTCCAATATGGAAAACTCTTCGTATTCCTGAATATGAAACCAATAAATTTTATTTGATATTCAATAACTCCTTTTCGGATAAAGACGGAATTTTATTTGCATCCAGTGATGAAGTAAGTTTAACGACTTCTAAGGCGGCTACATTTGTGAAGGGAGCTGATCTTAGCAGTTTGAAAGGATTTAAAAAAATTAATGGACTATCACAGGATATTAGTGTTTTCAGTACAGAGAGTAAGGCTTATTTCCAGTTTGAAACTGTGGTGCAGGCGGATTTCTCTACCCTTTCTGCCAATGCTGATGATACTTCTATAGACTATGCATGCGGTATTTTTGTAGATAATAAATTGATCAATCTTAGACAGAGAAACTTAAAGGCAATCAACTCTTCTTTTCCTTTCCTTACCCATAATCAAATTGGTATTGTAGAGAATCTTCCCAAAGGAATTCATAAAGTAGATGTGGCGTGCTCGAGACTGGCTTCCTATGGAGAAAGTTTTAGAAAGCTATCGGTTGGAACGAATACCAGTTCAAACATTAATGATTTCATTGCTCAGTCATCCCTAAAGGTAGATGTATATGAGGTTCCACAAGTATTTAACCCGATAATAGTAAATTAAAAACCAATTATGAAAAAAATATTTTTTGTTCAATTTTTATTGTTTATCGGACTTGCAAGTGCTCAGGTGGGTATTAATACTGCTAATCCTGTCAATATGCTTGATGTAAATGGAGACATTAATGTAAGAAAGGAATTAAGAACCGGAGGTACCAATGCCTTGAAAGGATCATCTGGATTAGCCGGAGATATTTTTCACAATAATACTGATCTTCAGGCCAATGACTGGAAGGCTGTCAAAATTGCTGATGGGATGGGAAGTATGTCTTTATTTTCTATCAATACCGTTGCGGATAAAACAGGAGTTTCTTTCTCCGGAAATAACGGGCAATCTGTTCCTTATTATGAAGGGAATTCTATCAGCGGATGGTCTGCAATTCCCTCAGCTTCTGATACATTTTCTGTTACCAATGCTAATAATAAAGTAACATTCTCATTTCAGACAACAGTGCAAAAAACAGGAGGTAATTCTGCCAGTTTTGCATGTGGAGTTTTTGTAGATGATTTACTTAAAGCAGTAAGAACGGATGTACTATTGGGAGAAAGTGGAGCCTACAAAATTTTTAACCTTAATGCTACATTAACTAATATTACTCCTAAAAATCAATATAAAGTTAAAGTTGCCTGCATAAAAAGAGCAATTTCCGGGAATACGCTTGGTATCGGAAGAGCTGTGGATGGCTCATTCCTAAACAGTGATATGTCACAGTCTGTATTAACAACATCTGTACTTCAGCCGTATTAATTTCCGGACTTATATAATAAATTAGAATCTAAAAACGTTATGTTTTTAGATTTTTTTGTTTATTAACTCAGTTCTTTGTGAATTTGTAAGGATAAAGTACTCCTTTTTGTTGAAAATTGAATTATATTTGAGCAAGTTAAAATTTTTTTATGGTAAAAAACTATTTTCTTAAAATGTTTGCCGGTATTGCTCTTTTTGGTTTACTGGCTTCATGTAATACAACACAGGATCCTACGGAGTCAAAACCAAACCCTGACGATGGACCTGCGGTACCAAAAATTCTTACAAAGGTTATGATGGATACAAGCCTTTATGAAGAATATATTTCAACCAATAAAGGTGTTCTGCAGCAAAATTTATTTAAAGATGAAAAAGCTGTTAATACGTATTACACAGGTACATTAACATACACTGATGACCCTGATGATAATACGAAAAAAAACATCACTAAAGTTAAGTTTGTAAGTCCGGCCGCCGGAAGCCTTAGTTATAGTTTTGATATTGTACCAGGGCAAAAAGGAAAAATCTCCTCCGTATCATGTACAGCAACAGGAGCAAATCCTGCCGTTTCTCACTTAAGTGACTATGCCTTTACCTATGATGCAACGGATAAGCTGACTAAGATTCTTGAAAAAAGAAAAGAAGGTGGAATTTCTGCCTATAATAAGTTCATAGAATATACCTTTGTGTATTCTGGAGACAATATTTTTCAGGCCATTTGCAAAAAAGGGATTCTGGATATCACCGGTGCTCCCGAAATGGCAACGGCAGTGAAGACAACCTATAGTTTTCAAAATTATGATTCAAAGAAAAGTGCATTTTCTTTACTTCCTAAGAACTATTTTATCGTACGAAGTTTAATGGATCCTACCAATTTCTATAAGATGTCTCCGAATAATCCTACATCTATGTATTTTGATATGCCGCCTCCAACTCCGTCTGTTAATACGGGGCAGAGTTATTCTTATGATAATCAAGGATATCCTATGGCAGAAAAAAATCAGAAATTTACATTTACCTATAAAAATTTATAGGATAAATATTACTATTAATCTTACCAGAATATAAATAATAATATAATTTTTATGCAAAAAAAAATTATATTTGTCAAAAAAATAATCAATTACCTGAAAATGAAACAAATTTTCTATTTTATCTTATTAATTGCAGGTTTTTCTTCAATACACTCCTGCAAAAATTTATTGGATGAAGACGGGAATCCTCTATTGGATCTGAACGATAAGGGAGGTCTGAATGGGCCTAGAGCATTATATAGAGAGATTACAGCTAAGGACACCCTTGCTGAATATCATTATAGCGGACTTCTTGTTACTAAAGTAATTACAGACAGTGCCTCTATTACAGATATCATGTACAGTGGTGATAAAATAAGCCAAATTAACTTTAATGGTTTCCTGGATCTTGATGGAAACGGAAAACTTGATAAGGATAGTGTATCGTATTCTCAGATTTTTAACTATGGTAATAACAGTAAGTTACAAACAATCTCTGAAAACCGTTCTATCTTCAGAAGAACACCTCCTGTTCTACCAACAGATCCTCCTGGACCACAAACGTTATTAAGTAAAGAAAAGTCTCTTTACAGAATAGTATACAATCCTGTAACTGCAAAACTGGATTCTATCGATATGAAGAATGGGGTAGAGGTTGCCGGAACTGCGTTTGCATTTACAAATTATTCAAAAACGGCTTATTCTTATGTTGGGGATAATGTATCTAAGGTTATAAGACATTATGGACTTATAAATAGTGCACCGACTAAAAAATACAGCTATGATTATTATGCGTATGATGATCAGATCAGTCCGTTCACCTTATTACCGCATGCCTATAAGATTTCAAGATTATTATCCACTATAATCAATGATAAAGAAAGTCTTATCCTATCTCCAAATAACCCGAAGAGATGGTCTGTTACAGATTTAACAGTACCTATTCCAACTCCGGTTGTAAAGAGCACCAATTATGCATATGACCTACAGACTTATATGACAAAAGGATATGGTATCAACTACATCTATAAACCACAATAGAATAGTTTTTTAACAATATTTAAACTCAATCTTGCTAAGGTTGAGTTTTTTATTTTTTATCTCTTAATTTTGCAAAAAATTTCTGATGAAATATTTAATAGTTGGGCTTGGGAATAAAGGCTCAGAATATGAAAATACACGACACAATATAGGATTTAAAGTGGCCGAGAAAATAGCTGAAACACTTGAGGTATCTTTTAATACCGCTAACTTCGGCTGGATGGCAGAAGGAAAGTATAAAGGCAGAAAAGTTTTTGTTCTGAAACCTGATACCTATATGAATCTTTCAGGAAATGCTGTAAGATACTGGATGCAGAAAGAAAATATTCCCTTAGAGAATGTACTGATTGTAACCGATGATTTGGCCCTTCCTTTCGGGACATTGAGGTTGAAGGGGAAAGGTTCTGATGCCGGTCATAACGGGCTCAAAAACATCAATGAAGTATTACAGACTCAAAACTATGCACGACTTCGTTTTGGAATTTCGGCAGATTTCTCTGCGGGTAGACAGGTAGATTACGTATTGGGAACCTGGAATGAGGAGGAAACGGAAAAGCTTTCTGAGAGAATTGAGACCTTTTCAAAGGCTAGTCTTTCCTTTGTTTTTGCCGGAATCAGCAATACAATGTCAGCTTTTAATGGTAAATAAGAAGCAAACCTGTTGATCAGGACAAGCATTGTATAGAAAATAATTAAATTTCGATTTGAATAAAAAAAGGCCATCGGATTCCCGATGGCCTTTTGACGTGCTTTAAAAATTAATTTCCAATCAATTTATCTGAGCGAGGCTCTATTTTGTCTATTTTTTTTTGTAACTAGCTGAAATGAAATGATGTTATAACCAGCTTACAGCGCCAGTTTCAACATCGTAATTGGCTCCAACGATTTTAATCTTACCGTCTTCTTCAAGCTTTCTAAGTGTTGTGCTCTGCTTACGGATGTCTTCAATCGCACTTCTTACGTTTTGATGATTAAGTCTTTCCAAAAGTGAGCTGTTTTTTGATGAACGTTCTTCATTTTCCTCAATCACTTCATTGATGATTGGATCAAAATGATTGATAAGGTGGTTTAGATTATCCATTCCCAGTCCTTCAATTTGTGCAGCATCAAGACCTCCTTTTAAAGCACCACATTTTGTGTGCCCTAAAACTACGATCAGTTTGGAACCTGCAACGTTACACCCGAATTCCATTGAACCAAGGATATCCTGATTAACAAAATTACCGGCAATTCTGATACTGAAAACATCTCCCAGCCCTTGGTCAAAAATAAGCTCTGCAGAAGTACGGCTGTCTATACAGCTTAAAACCACAGCAAAAGGCCATTGTCCTTCGCGGGTAGCATTTACCTGCTCCAGAAGATCTCTGTTTGCTTTAAGGTTATTTACAAACCTTTGGTTTCCTTCTTTTAAAAAGTCTAAAGCTTTTTCAGGAGTAATTGATGACTGAGTTTCGTATGTATGTGCTTTCATATAATTTAATTGTTTTTCGAATTTAAAGTTAATAATAAATGTTAATAAGTGAGCTTACATTGCTCTTTTGTGGGTAATTAGGATGTGAGAATCTTCACTCCTTTCATAATCCCTGTATGAAGTTTTAAAGCCTAAAAGCTCTACATTGATGTCCTCTTCCTTTGCACGGATATTGGCAAAATCCTGGATCATTTCCAATACATCTGTAGCAATATAAGAGGTTTCTCTTGCATCAATGATCACATTGGAATTAGGCTTAATGTTTTTCAAAGTTTTTTTAATGGCAGCCTTATTTAAGAATGAAACCTCTTCGGCTAATTTTATTCCGATCCCATCGGCATCATCCAGTTTTTCTCTGCTTAAATAATAAGCTCGTTTCATATTTCCTTGAAGGATATAGAAAACAGAGATCGCAAGACCAATTCCAACTCCTTTTAATAAGTCTGTTGCTACCACTGCCACTACCGTTGCTACAAATGGTACAAACTGGAATTTTCCAAGATGCCAGAAATGTTTGAACGTAGCTGGTTTCGCCAGCTTATATCCTACCAGAATCAATACTGCAGCAAGAGTTGCAAGCGGGATAAGGTTTAGGATAAAAGGAATGGTAAGGACGCATACCAGTAGAAGAACTCCGTGGATCATCGCTGATGTCTTGGAAGTAGCACCCGCATTCGCATTAGCAGAACTTCTTACCACTACAGAGGTCATTGGAAGTCCTCCAATGAATGAACTGATAAGGTTTCCTATTCCCTGAGCTTTAAGTTCAAGGTTAGTATCTGTAATTCTTCTTTGTTTATCTAATCTGTCTGATGCTTCAATACAAAGTAAGGTTTCAATAGAAGCTACAATGGCAATAGTTGCTCCTACGATCCATACTTTAGGATTGGTGAATCCTCCGAAATCAGGCATTACAATAAGATTTTTGAAATCCTCCAAAGATTTTGGAACCGGTAAAGATACTAAGTGCTCTGTGCCAATAGCCAATGCACTTCCAGACAATTTAAATGCTTCGTTTAAAAGGATTCCGGCAACTACGGCAACCAAGGCTCCCGGAAGCATTTTCAATTTTCTAAGACCCGGTATTTTGTCCCATGCAATAAGAATACCTACTGATACTGCAGTTACAAGAATGGCTCCCAAATGAATAGCTCCAAACAACTCTGTGAAATAATTAAAATTAATCCCATTGCTGAAAAGAGATTGATTTCCTTCGTAATCTTTATCAAATCCCAACGCGTGCGGAATTTGTTTTAGAATAATAATAATACCGATGGCGGCAAGCATTCCCTCAATAACGTTATTGGGAAAGTAATTGGAAATACTACCTGCTCGAACGAATCCTAGAATCAATTGAATTAATCCTGCGATGATTCCGGCGCAAAGAAATAGTTCAAATGCTCCAAGATCAGTAATTGCAGTAAGAACAATAGCAGTAAGACCTGCAGCCGGTCCTGAAACCGAGATATTAGAATTACTAAGAAATCCTACGACAAGACCTCCTACTATCCCGGAAATAATCCCGGATAATGGCGGGGCTCCCGATGCTAAGGCGATTCCTAAGCACAGGGGAAGCGCTACTAAGAATACAACGAGTCCGGAAGGGAAATTCTCCTTGATTCCTCCTAATAATGATGTTTTTTTCATGATATTTTTGAAAATATTATAACCGATTGATTTATTCCTAAATAATCAATTATAAAAGATTGGAAAATTAATTTTAAAGCACGTACATGATTGTTCAGTGCCGGAAAACGACATGAACGGGTGTACAAAATAATCTAATGATACTTAAAAATTAAGCTTCCGGAGGCGGAGAAAATATAGTGAGTAAAGGTGAAAGATGAAAAGAATCATCCACCAATATAAAAGACATCCCCTGAAGATCAGGTTCAGAAAATTTTAGATAATCGAAGACATCCAAAGGTTTTGGAAGGGTCTTTTCATACACAATAAATGAGGATGGGTGAGAATGTGGTTCTTCTTCATTAACTATTATATTCGTTCTTAGAATATCCCAGCCTGCAACCGCAGCAATGCTTGGCAGCGCTGTAAAATTCAGAAAAAACGTTAATACAATAATACTCCAGAATTTCATTTTACATTCTTTTTAGAAAAACTATTTGGTCTTCCTGCTCATTACCCAATCAGAACCTGTAAGATTGTAGATCTTTTGGATATCTTTTAAGGTTTTCTCAAAATCAATTTCCAGATCAATAATTTTACCTGTTCTAAGGTCAAATACCCAGCCGTGCACAATAGGTTGCTCTTCTAAGATATACCTTTCCTGTACGCAGGCCATTTTAATAACGTTGATGCATTGCTCCTGAACATTAAGTTCTACAAGTCTGTCATAACGTTTGTCTTCATCTGTGATGGAATCAAGTTCAGCCTGGTGCAATCTGTAAACATCACGAATATTTCTCAACCAAGGATTTAACAATCCTAAATCCTGAGGAGTCATCGCTGCTTTTACGCCACCGCAGTTGTAGTGTCCACATACAATAATGTGCTTTACTTTTAGATGTTCTACAGCATATTGAATAACCGCTGTGGAACTCATGTCTAAAGTATTGACAACATTAGCAATGTTTCTGTGAACGAAAACCTCTCCCGGTTTTGCACCCATCAATTCTTCTGCTGTTGCTCTGCTGTCTGAACATCCGATATACAGATAGTCAGGATGCTGAGTTTTTGCCAACTCATGGAAGAAATGTGGATCTTCTGAAACTTTAGATTCTACCCATTTTCTATTGTTCTCGAAAATAACCTCGTACGATTGTGACATAATTTTAAAAATTTAAAAAAGGTTTATAATTATTTATTTCGTTTAAATTATTTTCAAAATCAATAGACTAAATCAATAATTGTGCAAAAATATACTTTTTGCAGAAAAATCACTTACTTTTAACAAAGTTTAATATTAAAATATGCTTAAAATCATATCTAATATTCCGATATACTTTGCCTTAGAGGGATTGCTAGCCATTCGATAATCCAAACGTTTAAAATCTAAGATAAAATTACGAAGTATAAATTATAATTTGAGAATTGTACATTAAAATTTTTTTAAATTTTGATGTTGCCCTAAAGACCAGTAGATCATGATATTCAAAATAAATCATTATTTAGTGTGGGAAAATGAATAAATTAATGCCCTGATTTTAACCCTATAGTTTCAATGGAGAACTTTGATCTGGGAATATTTTATTGGGCAGGAATTTTTATTGCCTGCTTTTCATCTTTCCTGATATTGGGAAAGCCACAAAAGAGAACATCGGATTTTCTTTTGGCAATTTGGTTTCTGATTATAGGGGTTCATCTTGTTTTTTTTGTATTGCTTCGTTCAGGAGGTTATATGAAATTTCCTTATCTCATTGGATTTGAACTTCCTTTTCCTTTCATGCACGGTCCTATGTTGTATTTGTATATTTTGAGTGTTACAGGCAGAAAGATGAGCTGGAAGATCTGGTTGCTGCATTGCATGCCTGTTCTGCTGATTTATGTGGTTCTATTTCAATTTTTG
This sequence comes from Chryseobacterium aurantiacum, assembly GCF_003020585.1. GTDB lineage: Bacteria > Bacteroidota > Bacteroidia > Flavobacteriales > Weeksellaceae > Chryseobacterium > Chryseobacterium aurantiacum. Next base: position 244,726 of record NZ_PXUE01000003.1, on the reverse strand, counting down.
ATGTTGTCTCCTCATGAAAGAATGTTGGTTTACCAGAATAGGGGTAAAGGATATGAAGGGTTGAGTGACGCTCTCAAATTTTTAATGATCATGTCCGGAATTGTATATGTGGGCTTAAGTCTGCTTGCAATCAGAAAATACAAGAAAGAGATTTCCAATCAATACTCCAACACGGAGAAAATTAACCTGAATTGGGCATACTATCTGATTACAGGAATTGCGTTCATATGGATTGCCGTGGTCATAAGGAATAATATTCTTATTTTTTCTATGGTGGTACTGTTTATTCTGGTAGCCGCTTACTTTGGTATCAGTCGTGTGGGTATTTTGGGTTTACCGGTTGTAGCTGATGATGCTGATGAAAAAGAAATTGATAATGAGGTGGTAAAGTATCAAAAGAACTCTCCGGGAGATGGTGTTATACAAGGCATCTACGAAAAACTTGTGTATAGGATGAATCATGAAAAGCTGTATAAAGATCCAGATCTGAACCTGAATCATGTTGCACAGCTGCTGGATGTTCATCCCAATGTGTTATCCCAGACCATTAATTCAGTAGAAAATAAGAACTTTTATGATTATATCAACCGGCAAAGGGTTGAGGAGTTCAAAAAAATAGCACTACTTCCTGAAAATCAAAAGTACACAATTTTGTCATTAGCTTTTGAAAGTGGGTTCAATTCCAAGACCTCATTTAACAGGAATTTTAAGAAATACATGAATTGTTCTCCAAGAGAGTTTTTAAAAAGTCAAAATCTTACTTTAGAAGAGTAAGTGTCACATAATAAATGATATAATATTTGTTTCATCTTTCATTTTGGAACAGTTGAACCTTTCTTTATGCTCATTTTTGCAGGAAAATTAATCAACTGTCATGAGGAAGCTCTTATTTATTATCGTCTGTATTTTTGCATTGCTTATTGGTGTTTATCCTTTAATTTATTTTTTTGTTGATCACAAGAATACCTTTTTAGGCTCTAAATCTTTGGATGTTCTCCAAAACCAAATCTGGAGAATTGCATTTTTTGCCCATATTATTTTTGGCGGAATTTCTCTCTTTATAGGCTGGCGCCAGTTTGGGAGTAAGTTCAGGAATAAATACATCAGAATACACAGAAGTATTGGAAAAGTGTATGTGGTTTCGGTGCTGATAAGTTCTGTTGCTGCTATCTATATGGGATTTTATGCCAATGGCGGGGTTATTTCTGCTACAGGTTTTATTGGTTTGGGACTTGTTTGGCTGGTTACAACTCTTCTGGGATTGGTTGCAATAAGAAAAGGAGAGGTTATAAAACATAAACGATTCATGATCTACAGCTATGCCTGTACTTTTGCCGCAGTAACCCTCCGGTTATGGTTTCCATTGTTGCAGAATATTACGCATAACCCTCTTGGTTCCTACCTTGCTGTAGCCTGGTTATGCTGGGTTCCTAATGTATTGGTTGCTTATTTTATTACCCGGAATTTGAGAATTGAGAATTGATGTTTTTAATTTTTTGCATAAAAAAACGGCCCCAATTGGGGCCGTTTAATGTGAGAATAATAAATGTTATTCTTTAATAATTTTCACCAATGTTTCAGAATTATTGATTCTTACTAAATAAGCTCCCGATATTAAAGAAGACAGATCTGTTTTCTCATTTTCAAACTTACCGGATTTGATAAGTTGTCCAGACATATTATAGATCTGATAGTAATACTCTTTAACCTCATTAGGCTTGATATACAGAATACTTTTTACCGGATTCGGGAATACAGTTAGCTTGTCCTTTACAACCATTTCTGTAACCTTTGCTTGCTCAAAAGTATTGGATGCTTTTCTAAGGGCATCTTTTGGTACGGCTACAGCATTAGGGTCGTATCGGGCTATTTCTTTACCTAAACTGTTATATTGAATTTTGGCACAACGGCAAGACATTCCTGCCTGTGGAGAAAATGCAAAAGATGGGTTCAGGAAATATAGCTTATCATTTGCCCCGGTTGTAATTTCAGCATTGAAATACATTCCTGCCGCATGTCCACTGCTTCCTAACGGTGAAGAAGTCCAAATACCAGATCTTCTAAGTTGGGCTGTTACATCCGGTGTTACGATGTCATCAAGTGTTTTACCTCCTGCAAAACCTCTGATGCCATTATTGGCAAAGGTTCCAATGTTATATTCAGGTCTGTTTAGAATATATCCATATCGTATAGGTAGTTTATTGGTTGGTATTACCCTTACATAACCACCCAGATAAGTCATTTTATTAACGTTATAAGGTTCATTGCTTACATAGGCATTAACATCTGAGGGGTCTATTCCATAGAAGTTTTTATAAACTCCTGACTGTAGGATACTGAACTTAGCATTGTAAAACCAAGGTGAGTTACCTTTGGCATAGGCTAGATATCCATCAAATATATTCACACCTTCTGCAGATGTACCTTGTAAGTCTGGTATTCTCCATCCTTCAGGACAAGGGTCATACGGAGATTTTTCCGTAGCGTGTCCCCAACGATTGGGAAGAAGTCCGTTCTCATTAGATAACCAGTCTTTAACCGGGCTGGTGGAGTTATTATACAAGAATATAAATGGATTGTTTACAGAATATTTTATAATTTTCTTTATCCTGTCTGCTGTAGCATCATTGGCATTGATGATACTTGAATACGTGGAATATTCCTTAGTATAATTTGCTTCATAATTTGTATTGTTAATTGCCGCAGAGTATACCGGAGCAGTACCACTTATACCTGTCTGTCTAAAGATAGTATACACATTAAATGAACGATAGGTGTTGTAAAAACCTCCTGGATTATAGAATACAGGAATTGGGTCTTTTCTTCCCCACTGAAAGTGCATACCCCCACTGTTCTTTATTTGTAATACCCTTAAACTATTTTCAGCCGTTGGGTTAGCTGGGTTGTAGGATAATGGGTCGGTGGTTGACTCTGCCGGGAGTGCCATATGAGTATCGATAAAAGGCATTTGTGCTCCTAAATCCCTATCCATTAGAATAGTCTTCAAAGGAACTCCATAGTAACTGTTGGCGGGGTTTACAAATTGGTTGCTTGTATCCGCTTTAATACCTCCATTGGCTACTGTTTCTGTAGTGAATTCAGCCTGCTGCTGTACGATAGACTGTGGAACCCATATATGCCAGCTCCAGATAATAGGGTCACTGTTGTTATTGTTTACCCACTGTCCTGAATTTCCTAAATGAAATGCGACTACGGCATTACCAGCTTTGTTTTCATTCAGGGTTACTCTTAATTTAGCATCTTCCATAGCGCCATCTATAATCTCCACTTTTGAGATGAGAGTCTTGTCAGTTGTCCATACAATGGATGTTGACTTGGTACTTCCGGTAGGGAAATCATTACTCTCCGATAAGTATAGTTTATACATTGCATAAGCCTTTCTTAAAGGAATATCAATTATTCTATCCTTATCAGCCGGAGTTGGAGTTGCTAATGTTGAATTGGTATACTCAATATAGCTATTAGCTTCCTTTGTCCATCCTTTAAGGGTTTCCAATGAGTATTGTACAGGAGATGAGGCAATATATTCTGCTTCAAATTCTGTAGGCATATAAGCATTATTAGGATCCTTTATACAACGTACTGCTCTTGTTTCATAAGTATTTCCTTCCAAAACTCGGTTGTATGCGATGTTATGCCATCCCAGATTTGAGTGGCCGGGTACGTTTCCTGCATCGGATATAAGGAAAAGACCTCTTGCTCCTGTAACAGGAGCTTCTCCTGGGCTGATGGAAGAGAAAAACGTAGATGCATGCAATGCTCCGTCACTGTGCTGGTCTTGAAAACCTATGAATGGTTGTTTGTATAACTTGTTGCCATCCCTTAGGGCATCAATCTGTGCACTGGTACGGTTCGCCAAAGTCATTGGTTGAGGATAATATTCATAATTTCCTGTAATTGGCAGCATTCCTAAATTTCGGTCCGCAACATTGCTTAAATCAAATCCATATCCAGGATATACTTTTATTCCAGGGTATTGAACACTTGGAGTGTTGGGAACAATATCCACATTCCCTAAGCCTCCGGTTTTACCCCACGGGCTGGATTTAGGTGAAGCATCTACTGATGAGTAGAAAGATGGAACTCTCCATCCGCAAGGGCATGGGTCAAAAGAGGATTTCAGGGCATATTGCTTACTTTCTTTCGCAACTGTTGCATCAGAAGTATTCATATTTACCCATTTTCCACCACGGGTATCTCCCCAAAGGTCCCAGGTTTCATTTTCGTAATGGTTATTTTTATTGAAAAATTTATATTTATTTTTAGAGAACCATGTAGTTTGTTCTTTCCTTTCCCAATCAGATGCATTCGGCCCTTGCTTCAGATAGTTTTCACCATTATCCACCAACGTTTCTCCAATTTTGTATACATAGACAGGAGGAATAATCAGGTTGATTGGATTATTAATAGAATATCTGATGTTTCCGTTAGGAGAGTCAAAACCTGTATTGTCAGCTGCTGCATATAGATTTCCTCTGTATTTCAAGGGAACAGAACCTTTTAATGTTCCTACTTCTCCTTTGATGGTATATACCGAAAGGTCCTTGTAATTGGATGGGAATGGGTCTTTTCTTCCCCATTGATACTGCAATCCTCCAGATTTATGGAAATCATGACCTACAAGATTTGCATTGGTTGCTCCTAGGTTTCTGTCCATCCATCTCCAGTCTGTAACCTGTTGGTTTTCTTTGTCAGCTTCAAATCCTTGATGATAAGTACTTCCGTTCGTTGGGTCATCAGTAACCCAAACGTGCCATGTCCAGTATACCTTATCATTGATACGATAAGAAACTACAGCGTTTCCTTCTTTAAGCTTGTTAACAAGTACTTTGATTTTAGCATTTTCTCCACTTCCCTCAAGGGCAACTGATTGTATCAATCCCACTTCATCTTCCCAATATAATCCCGCTTTTGCAATTCCTCCGTCTGGAATTTTAGTATAATTGTTAAGCTCATCTTTCATTAAATCGCCTCCTTTTGCCCACATTTCATGTGCCTTTTTAACAGGAATGTAAAGACCATCTACGGCATTGCCATTCTTGTCTTTTCCTGTAAAGATATAGCTGTTAGGAGCCTTGGTCCAGTCTGTGGCATTGTTATCAGGAGTGGCTCCCGAATTTACGGTGAAACATGAGTTGACACATTCTCCAACATTATAAGGAACATTGAAGATTCCTACATAGTTAATGAATTTTGATACTTCCGATTCAATATCCTGTAAAGATCTTACAGGCTGGTAGAAGTTGGTTACATCATTTCGTAGTGCTCCCATGCCATATAAAGTCATTTCCGGAGTATGAGAAATGATGAGGTCTTCAGAACCTGGCCCTCTGCGGGCATTTCCTTCGTTATTGGTATAACCGAAATGAGGAGCTCCATAATTACTGTGAGCAGTCAGATTGGTAATATTGATATAGGTACCATTGCTTTTATATACCCTGAATCCTGTGATATAACTCGAGACAATCACGATAGGCTCCTGATCCGTCATGAAGTCAGATAGTTTCTCATGAATTGTATTATACATATTAAAGTATCTGCTTTCCAGGCTGTTTGGGTTCTTGAAATTATGATAGCCTGGTCCGTTAGGCTCTCCTGGCCATTGGCTGAATTTCATCATTAATCCGTGAATGGAAAATTTCCCTGCAAACATGTATACCGGATCATTATAGCTGTATAAATACGGTATTGGGTGTCCAGGCATTGCATGATAGATAAACTCAGGCGTAGCTCCCAATGTGTCACTTATTGCCCCTGTATTTATCAGTTTTACAGATTTACTGCCATTGATATCTGTGATGAGGTTTGAAGGATTTGTTGTAGCAAATACCACATCATCCTTTTTATTGTTCATGATGACATTGCCAAGCTTGTTCCATGCATGGGCCGATGTTACCCTGTCTTTAATACCGGTCACCTTTCCTGCATTGTCTAGGATCAATGTATTTTCCTTTTTAGGAGTAAGGAGGATGGTATATTCGTTTTCATCCAGATCACAGCTGGTAGCTGCATAATCTCCCTGCTTGTAATGACTTACTGATTTATTCCAAACCACACTGTTGAAATTGCTGAGATTGGAATTTGAGCTGAGCTCAATTTTCAGATTGTACGTTGCTGTGGTGGAGGCAGGTAATTCGAAAACAGCCTTCAGGTTTTCATTGTACTGGTTGTAAGAATACAAGATCTTGCACCAAGCGGTTACCCAGTTCCCTTGCGCGTTCTGGTACTTGATTTCCATTCGGATGTCATCACTGGTAAAAGGTTTTGTAAGCTTACCTTCAACAATGGTTAATCCTTTTTGGTTCACATTCTGCTGAATGCTGAAACCTGGATCTAAATCATAAAGATAGGGTGGAGCATAATGGCTCGACCGTGAAAATTCTTCTTTTCCATAACCGTACTCTGCCGGGACGGAAGAGACTCTCGAAAAAGCATGGGCAGGTACTATACAAAATAGTACGGCTAGTGCCCTGAGCGTAGACTTTTTTTTCATAATGTTCCGAGGAATTGTTAAGTGTTGTGTTTTGAGTACATATTAAAATAAACAGTCAAATTATATTGCGATTCTCACTGACGGATAATGAAAATGCAAGGGCTATAAACACGCAAATGTTTACAGTTTTCTAATTTTAAACCGTAGATCTTTATTTTTCGAAATCAAAAAGAGTAGGAAAATGACAGTTTTTAAACCGTCCAGGATGAATCTGAGTGTTTTTTTTCATGGTAAGTGTTTTTAGTTTTATGAAAAATAAATGATAGCATCGCTCTCTTTATTTTTTTTGTAAAAGTAAATAAAAATAATAAATCCCACAACATTGATGTGTGATTTATTATTGATTATGAATATGTTATGTTAAATAGTCTTTGGTGTTTTCCTTTTAAAAGGATTTCATTTGAGCCTGTTCAGCTTTATACTTTATTGTTGATATAACCGCTCGTTGCTTCTGTGGTTGGGGAGATCTTTCCTGGGTTTCCCATTACGACAGAATCATCCGGAACATCGAAATTGACATAGGCATTGGGAGCAATCAGTACATTGCTGCCAATCTTTACATTTCCAACGATAACAGCGTTGGGACCTATCCATACTTCATCACCAATGATAGGGTAGCCTTCATTTTTTCCTCGGTTTTGCTGGCCTATGGTAACACCCTGGGCAATATTGCAGTTCTTTCCGATTTTAGTTTTAGGATTGATGACAAGTGCTCCCCAATGTCCAAGGTACAGCCCTTCCCCAATTTCAGTTTCAGGGTAGATTTGAAAACCATATTTTATTTGATAATGCCTTAAAATTACCCTCCAGAATATACCGGAAAAAGATTTCTTCGGATATTTTTGTGCTTTTCTTAAAATATAAATGTAATGAAGATTGGGATTGATACATTTTTTCCAAATCCCAACAGTAGAAAGCCATTGGCCTTTTTCTCTGTAAAAATCTTTCTGTATTATCGTGTAATCCGGCATGGCAAATATTTTATATTTTATCTATAATTTCCTGAAGGTGCGCTACCGATTTCTCCAATACAAACGGTAGGTCTGTATTGGTAATTTCTCTTTCGTACTGTTTTGAAAGGTCCTTGTCGGTAAGTATTTTTTTCATCCCCTCATAGATTCCCTCCTCTGAATTAGGAGTAATAAGACCTAGTTTCCCATCCTGTAACAAGTCTCTGATCCCTGAAACATCTGTAGAAACTACCGGTTTATTCAGAATAAGGGCTTCAGCAATAATGGTAGGAAATCCCTCGTGTCGGGAAGACATGATATAAAAGTCTGATTTTTTAAGGTAAGGATAAGGATTGCTTCGGAATCCCAGCATTTTCACCGTTTCCTGAAGTCCCAATTGATTAAGTTTTCCCTGAATATTTTCAAAATCATATCCATCACCAATAATGATGATCTGATGCTTTAAACCTTCATCCATTAATTTTTTATGAACGTCAAGAAGTCTGTCGTAGCCTTTCTGCGGATAAACAGTTCCAATGGTAACAAAGGTTGGTAGATCTTTAGAAAAAGGGAAATCATTGATCTCTATGTCTGCCTTTTGTAAAGTATCTTCTTTATCGATAGGGTTGAAAATTTTAATAACCGCCTGTTTTTCTTTTTCACTTTGAGCCAGTTTTTGCATTTCTTCCTTTAGCTTATTGGAAATAACAAGGATCCTGTTAAACCTGAAGAGTTGCTGAATCACTTCCGGAGTATATGCCTTAAGGTTGAAAATGTCATTCTGAATCCAGATGATTTTCTTAGAATCTTTTTGCGGACTGGATAACAATTCTCTGTACATCCCATGAATAGCAGCTATTTCTACATCGTATTTTTTGTTTTTTAAAACAAACTTGTACAGAAGAGATGGAAATAAAAGAAACATTTTTTGGTAAAGTACCCTGAATGCTTTTATAGGAATCTCATGAGGCCTGTTGGTGGTAATCATTTCTCCCTTCAGAAGATAATGTAAATTAACCCATGACGGAACTTCCTGAATGTACATTCCTGTATAGAGATTAATTAATAAATCAACTTCATATTTGTCTTCAGGAAGGTTTTTGAGGAAATTGATCAAAACCTTTTCTGCACCTCCATGGCGCAGGGAACCAATACGTATAAGAATTTTTTTCTTCATTCAGGAGAATCTTTATATTTTATGAAAAATATTTATTGCTGTTTATAACGGATAATTTAGTTTATTGAAGGAGTTTGTCCCATTCCTCTAATATAGCCTCTTTTCTCCATTTTTTTGATTCTTCAAAAGAGGATTTCATCAAGCTAGCGAGCCGTTCTTCATCATGAATCAGGAGTTCAAGCTTTTCAGAAAACATTTTTCTATCATGTAAAGGTATTAAAAAACCATTTTTCTCATTAATAATATCTGATGGCCCAAATTCGCAATCATAAGAAATAATAGCATTGCTACAGAACATGGCTTCTACCAGAACCAATCCGAATGCTTCACTTAAGGAGGTAAAAACAAATATTTTTGACTTTTCTAATAATTTGGCCACTTCTTCAGGGGTTTTAGGCCCCAATAAGAAAACGCTGTTTTCCAGATTATGATCTCTTATATAGGCTGCAATAGTATCTCTTTCTGGTCCCTCACCAATGACCTGTAGCTTCCAGTCTGCCGGTTTTGGAGTGTCTTTGAAAATCCTAACCAGATCTATTGCATTCTTGGTTTTATCCAGTCTTCCGGCAAAGCTGATGATATTCTCCTTTTCATGATTAGGAGTAAATGTAAGATCTTCATAAATTCCATCCGAAAGATTAGGGATGAAAAAGGTTGTATTCAACTTTTCATAATACTCCACAGAAGGTTTATTGATGCTAACAATAGATTTTAATTTCCGATAATTCTTTCTTAGCATTTTGTCATAGATCATGCCTCCTACCCGAAATGAAGAATGTTCCCAGGCAATGGTTTTCTTGCTGATTTCCTTATCAAATGAGAGCATGGTGGCCAGTTTGTACCAGCATGTAACAATAGTAGTGTAATGATGATGATTTTCCTTGATCCAGTCCCGGAATACCCTGTAGGAACCCCAGTCATAAAGATAGGAGTAGGCTGTATGTATTTTGGGAGCAGAACTGTATTTTTCTCTGATATGCAATGCAAACTGAGAATACTTGTCTGCAAATGAATCTATATAATGTTTTTTGATTTTAGGGTTGACGGTATAAAAATCGTCATGAGGAGCCATTAAAAAAAGGATTTCAATAGTATAACCCCGGTCTGCTAAATTGGAAGTGATATTAGTTAACACTTTAGCTACACCACCAATTTTAATATTCTGATAGTATACAAATAAAATTTTTTTATTCATTTGTGATCTTTAATTCATCATTAGGTCTAACACAAAAGTATAAAAAATAAAGTTTCTGTTCTGAAATACTGAGAATTTATTATTAAACAAAAGGAATTTAGAAAAATAAATACATTGTTTCATCAGAACTAAAACCCTGTCGGTCTATTTTATTCTTCTTGCTTTTTTGTATTTGTGTGGAAGATTGGCCTTAATGTATTCATCCAGTTTTTTGCGGTCTTTTTCCAGTTCTCTCGGGTAATCCGGATTGTTTTTTAAAACAATGTCTCCATAGTCTTCAATGGTACAAAGAAATTGAGCAGGATTACCAATAAATACAGTGTTATCCGGCATAGACTGCGATAAAACAGAATTGGCTCCCAATATACAGTTGTTTCCAATCTGCACATCCTGAGTAATAACACAATTGATTCCTATTGTACAGTTATTGCCAATTTTAATCCTTCCAAGAATTCTAGCATCTTCATATCCCGGAAGCTTTCTCAGCAGGGTAGTGGTTCCTCCATGGTTAACAAATCTTACACCTGCAGCAATATTAACGTCATCACCAATTTCAATAAGATAAGGCTCCGTTCCAAAATAGATTTTGTCCGGCATATTGAAATTTTTCCCTACTTTCATACCATGATATTTTGCTGCCTCTAAACTGGCTTTGTTTAAAAAGGTATGATAGACGGAATGTATTTTAAGTACTATTCGGTATATGAATATCATTATTGTAAATTTGTTTTTTACTTTTGCAAAGAAAAAGAATTTATATGATAAAAGTTTCCAAAATAGAATATTATTTGCCGGAGCTGGTTCTTACCAACGAGGATTTGGAAAAAGAGTTCCCCGAATGGAGTTCCGATAGGATCCAGGAAAAAGTAGGCATCTCGCAACGCCACATCTCGGCAGAAAATGAAACGGTATTAGACCTTGCCGTAAAATCATCAGAAAAACTTTTTGAGAGCTACGACAGAGAAAAAGTAGACTTTATTCTCTTCTGTACCCAAAGCCCGGACTATTTTCTTCCCACTACGGCTTGCATTTTGCAGGATAAGCTTGGGCTTAGAAAAAATATAGGAGCCATGGATTTTAACCTGGGATGCTCAGGATTTGTCTATGGGCTGGCATTTGCCAAAGGTTTGATTGCAGGAGGAATCGCTAAAAGCATTTTGCTGATCACTTCAGAAACCTATACAAAGCATATTAATCCAAAAGATAAAGGAAACCGAAGCATATTCGGGGATGCATCTGCTTCAGCTATTATTGAAAAAGCTGACAACGGAAAAGACTATAAGTTCTGCCTGGGAACAGATGGAAGTGGTGCTGAAAATCTTATTGTGAAAAAAGGAGCTTTCAGAACAGATTTTGAACTGAATCCTGAAAATGAGTTTGAACCCGAAAATCTATATATGAACGGACCTGAGATTTTTAATTTTACTATTGAAAATATTCCGGGTCTTGTAAAGGAAACAATGGAGATTAATGGGCTGACAATGGATGATATTGACCATTTTGTTTTTCATCAGGCTAATTCTTTCATGTTGAATTATCTTAGAAAGAAAACCAAAATACCCGCAGAGAAGTTCTATATTGACATGGAAAAAACAGGGAATACGGTTTCTGCAACCATTCCAATTGCATTGAAAAATATGATGGATAAAGGAATGTTAAAAGAAGGCGGTAAAATTCTAGTGGCAGGTTTTGGAGTAGGTTATTCCTGGGGCGCAACCATATTGGAAATTTAATTATAAACATCATAAAATAAAAAATATATGAAGACATCCGTTTTTTTAGAAAAGTTACAAGAAGAATTAGAAGAAGATCAAACTCTTACATTAGACACAAACCTTAAAGAGCTGGAAAGCTATGATTCAATCAGTTTACTTTCTGTTATTGCTTTTGTAGATGAGAATTTCAGTAAAAAGATTGATACAAAGCATTTTAAAGACGTTCAGACGGTAGCAGATCTTGTAAATATTATTGGTAAAGAAAACTTTGAAGATTAATGAATCAGTTTTCATTAAAAGATAAAAATATTCTTATTACAGGGGCTTCTTCCGGAATCGGGAGAAGCTGTTCTGTAGAATGCAGCAAGAGTGGTGCAAACCTTATCCTGATTGCAAGGAATGAAGAAGAGCTTCAGAAAACAGTATCCATGCTGGCTCCGGAGACCAAAACTCAAACTATTATTGCAGATATTGCAGAATGTGAAAACCTTGAGGAACTAGTTGCTGAAAAAGTATCAGAATTAGGAAAGATCTCAGGCTTTATCCACTGTGCAGGAGTAGAAAAAACGCTACCACTAAAAAAACATACCCCACAGCTTTACCATGATATTTTTGCTGTTAATGTGATTGCCGGTTTTGAAATCGCCAAGATTTTGTCCCTTAAAAAATATAAAACCGAAACTTCTAGTTTTGTCTTTATTTCTTCTGTAGCAGGAATGGTTGGTGAAATCGGAAAAGCTGCTTACTCCTCCAGCAAAGGGGCCGTTATTTCCGGAGCACGTTCTATGGCCATGGAACTTTCGAGAAGTAATGTCCGCGTTAACAGTATCAGCCCGGCCATGGTAAATACCCCTATTTTGGAAAAGATGTTTGAAAATATCGGCGAAGAAGCTGCTGAGGAAATCCTTAAAAAACATCCTCTGGGAATCGGGACACCTGAAGACGTGGCCAATGCCTGTATTTTCTTACTCTCTGATGCCGCAAGATGGATTACAGGTTCCAATCTGGTAGTAGACGGAGGCTATTCCGCGCAGTAATTATTTTTGATGAAGACTCTCAATAATCTTTTCTACAGCATTGAAGATTTTCTGATTGTCAAACTGATCTTCTATTGTTTCAAGATTTTTTCTGATCTTGGCAATAAGCTCCTGATCCGTTAGAAAAACTTTCATGGCTTCATACATTTCATGGGTGTCATAATTGATGAGGTATCCGGTTTCTCTGTCTTTTACCATGACACTTACATCACCAGTGTCAGTGGCAATAATCGGGGTTTGAAGAATCAAAGCTTCAGCAACTACAAGTGGCCATGCTTCTGACTCGGAGGAAAGGATGAAGTAATCTGCGTTTTTAATATAAGGATAAGGATTCATCCTGTTACCACACAAAATAAAGGTATCCTGAACATTATTAACACGAATCTGCTCTGTCAGGTTTTTCCTTTCCTCTCCATTACCTACAACAACAACACTGTGATGAAATCCCTCGTCAATTAACCTTTTATGAGCGTCAATGAGCTTATGATAGCCTTTTCTGGTATGAAGACGCCCTACGGAAACAAAAATAGGCCCTTGAGGAAGATCGTTTATCTTTTCCTCGGCTTTCTTTTTAATTTCTTCAATAGGAATAGCATTAATCACCACACTTTCTGCTGGGTATAACAAATCAGGATAGGACTGATGCATGATATCCTTAATCTTTTGAGAACAGTAGATCATATGATCAAATTGAGGAAAGTTCTTAAGAATTTCCGGAACCAGCGGCTGCATCCCAGGAACATTAATTTCAGAGTGAAACCATCCTATTTTTTTTGAAGATCCGTTGCTGGAGTTAATCACAGATGAGAAAGCGGCATATGTGGGGGCAATCTCAATATCAAATTTTTTATTTCCAAGAATACGATCAGATACCTTGTGATCCTTTAGAGCTTGTGAAAGCTTCATTCTTCGGCGGATAAGCTGAAGTTTATGAATAAGAGGATTTTGTGAAAAACTTTCCTTCCCTTCCGTTAAATATACTTTCTTTATATGTTTTGGAAATTCATCCCGCAGTTCTCCCTGATTGAGGTTAAGGCAAACGGTAATGTCAAACTTTTCAGGATTAAGATTGTTGAGCATACTCAATATAACCTTTTCCACACCTCCCATTTCCATAGAGCGATGCCTGAAAAGAACCTGTATTTTTTTATTTTCTGACATTATCTGAACAGTTTTTGTAAAGCAATAATTATTTTCTTCTTTATTCTATAGCCAATACCATGCTGATATTCCAAAAGGGAGAAAATTTCCTGATGATTGGTATATTTTTCCGGAATTTTTTTTCCATTGATGCTTGTGAGCTTTCTTCTTTTCATTGTTGCGAAAACCACTTGAGCAAAATAATCATAGGATCTTCCCTTATTGTCATTCTGAGAAATCCCTCCGGAATGTGCCCTGTACAGATAATTGGTGTCATCAATGAAGTAAACATCACCCTTTTCGTACATCTTCAGATATAAATCCTGATCCTCAGCGATTCTTAATTCCGGGTTCATTTTTTCGGTCTGTTCATAAACATCCTTTCGGAACGTCGTAAAATGACCAATTTGGATAGGATAATTAAAGAAATAAGGGTCGTTGTTCCTTACCTGCATTGCTGATTTGTAGGCAGCAATAGGTTTAAGATCTTTATCACATCCCATAAAACGCGAATAGGTGAGTACCACATTTTTTTTGTGTTCAAAAATCTGCATGGCCTTTTCGATGGCTGTCGGAAGAATGGCATCATCAGGATCTACAAAACCACAAACCTCTCCTGCAGCCAGCTCTATGAGTCTGCTTTTAGTAACCCCAACACCACTGTTTTTTTCATTTTCAAAAAATCTGAATCTCTCGTCTCCTGCAATGATGGCTTTCACCTGATCTCTTTCACTTTCTGAAGAGGCATCATCTACTATAACGGCTTCCCAGTTCGGATAGGTCTGCAGTAGCAGAGAGTTGTAGCAATCCTTGAACAGTACCGCGTTGTTGTAATGGGCTATAAGTACAGAAAACTTCATATTAATTTAAAAGAGGGTTGAGGGTTAACAGCTGACTGTAAAGTTCAATATTTTTATCAATTAATAATGATGGAAGTCTCAGAAAGTATGTTGAATGAAAATTGTTCATTGAAAATGGGATCTTGAGGGTAAAATGGCACTTTTCATAATGAAGATACGGCCCTGTTTTTTTTCACTTGAGTTACACAAATATAATCTGTTTTTATATTAAATGAAAAAAAAATCTTTATTTTTGCTCTATTAAAGGCAACACAGTGAGTGAAATAACAAGAGTTCTCAAAACATTTATCGGGTATCTGAAAAGACCCGACCTTTATCCGGAACTGGGTAGAAAAATTATTAAAAATACGGTCAACAGAGGCAATGCATTCAAAGGAAAGGAAAAAACCAATTCTTGGGCTGCCGGAAGAGCTGTATCACAGAAAGAGGCTATTTCAAAGCTCTTCGGGCTTGAAATAGATGCTTTTCGTAGCAATTATCAGGAGATTTTAGCAACAGCAACACAAAAGGAAAAGGATTGTCCCGTAAAAATGGGAGGACCCGGTGCTTTGGAGCTGATTTATTATGCTTGTGAGTTTACGAATGCTAAACATGTAGTGGAAACAGGAGTGGCCTATGGATGGTCTTCATTGGCAAGCCTTTTATCACTGGTAAAAAGAAACGGAACTCTATACAGTTCAGATATGCCTTACCTTGCACAGGATGGCGATCAGTACGTAGGATATGTAGTTCCTGAAATCCTTAAGACAGGCTGGAAATTATTCCGTTTTGCAGACAGGGAGTCATTACCGAAGATATTTTCCGAAAACGCTACGTTTGATGTTCTTCACTATGATTCTGACAAGAGCTATAACGGAAGAATGTGGGCTTATGATGAACTTTACAGCCACCTGAGAAAAGGAGGTGTTTTCATCAGTGATGATATCGGAGATAACTCTGCCTATCAGGATTTCTGTGAAAAAAATAAAATAGAAACCACAGTTGTAGAATACGAAGGGAAATATATTGGTGTTTTTATTAAATAGCTTTTAAAAAAAGAGGTTGGTTCCCTTTTTATAATACCCGTTTAATTTAAATGGTGATAGATTTTAATCGTTGAAGATTTCTGGATGAAAAAATGTTTAAATAAAAACTTATAACACGACTGTTTAGCAGTTTATATGAAGATAAGCCAGATTACATTTACCAGGTTTCTTGCCGCTATGGCAATTGTCATATCCCATTTCAACAAAGATCTGTTTTTATATAACATAGATTATATTTCAAATATCTTTCTGAGAGCTAATGTAGGAGTAAGTTACTTCTTCATTCTTTCAGGTTTTATTATGATTGTTGCCTATCACAAAAAAGATAGGATAGACTACTTTGATTATTATAAAAACAGATTTGCAAGGATCTATCCGCTATATGTAGTAGGGCTTCTGCTTTATCTGATCACAAGGTATTATAACTTCAGTGTTTACAGAGGATTTTTGTATCTGCTGGGGCTTCAGAGCTGGCTTCCGGGAGAGGCTATGATCCTTAATTTTCCGGGATGGTCTATTTCTGTTGAGTTTTTGTTTTACCTGATTTTTCCTTTGCTATACAACTATTTTTATTCCAAGGGAAATAAAAGTATCTGGGTGGTCACAATTATTATCTGGATTATTACTCAGGTTTTCTGTAATCTTTATGCTGGTTCATCCTATTATGAAGGACCTCATACGGAAAGTCATGAACTGCTGTATTATTTCCCTCTAATGCATGTTAATGAATTTTTAGTAGGAAATCTTGCCGGATTATACTTTGTGAAGAACTCAGGACAGAAGAATTTTGATATTCCGATGATGATTATTTTTGCAGCTATTTTGATATCCTTAATCTTCGTTCCTCTTTTTTATCATGATGGTTTGATGGCGATTCTTTTTATTCCGCTTATTATTTTAATATCCAAAAATAACGGAACATTAACGAAGCTGTTTTCATGGAAACCTTTGGAATATTTGGGAGAAGCAAGTTATGCTGTATATATTACCCATATCCCTATTTTATATATTCTTAGAGAAATATTAAAAGAATATAATCTTGATATTAACACTATATTTGGAATTTATATCATTGTTCTTATTATGACTTCCATTGTGTTTTATCAATTTATAGAAAAACCATTGAGAGATTATCTGAAAAAGTTGAATATCAGATAAAAATCTTTATTTTTGCAAGAAAGCAACACAATTTTAAAAATGAAAAAAGTTTCCCATACAAACATGTCGAGTGAAGATTCGATATCCCTTGCCTGTAAAGTGAAAAATAAGAAAGAGCCGAGTGTATTCGTAGATTGTACATCTATATTTTAATTCAATAAAAAGAATAAGTATGTACAAGACGTTTTCGGAGCTTAAAAAAGAACTTCGCAAAAATATACAGGGACTAAAAAAAATAAAGATTGCCTTATTGGGTGATACTGCTACTCAGTTTCTGAATATTGCCTTAAAGGGAACGGCCATTCATGATGGTTTTGATTTTGAGATCTTTGAAACAGATTTCGGACAAATTTCCCGTCAGATACTGGATCCTACCTCTGAATATTACGAGTTTAATGCAGACTACACCATTATATTTGAGTCTTCTCATAAACTTTTGGGACAGTATTATAAGTCATATGATTCCCAGACGGTCTTTGCGGACAATAAGATCACATATGTAGAGGAACTTTATAAAACAATTCAGGGCAGAACAAAAAGCCGTGTGATCTATTGCAATTTTCCATCCATTAATAATCAGGTCTTTGGAAACTTTTCCAATAAAGTTGAGTCTTCATTTGTTTTTCAGCAGAATAAACTTAATTATCTTCTTTCAGCAGAAATTGCAGTAAAGAATAATAACTTTTTTATAGCAGACCTGGTTTCTATTCAAAATAAATGGGGAAGAGATTTTATGTTTTCTCCTAATATCTATGTAAACACAGAAATGGTATTGTCATTGGATGCATTACCTATTGTTGCTCATCATATTACAGGAATTATTTCCTCTCTGGAAGGGAAGTTTAAAAAATGCCTGATTCTGGATCTGGATAATACAACCTGGGGTGGAATCATAGGAGATGACGGCCTTGAAAAAATTCAAATCGGAAGCTTTGGAATTGGAAAGGCATTTACAGAATTTCAATATTGGGTAAAAGCTCTGCAAAAAAGAGGAGTAATCCTTGCTGTTTGTAGTAAAAATGATGAAGATAAAGCCAAGGAGCCCTTTGAGAAACACCCGGATATGGTTCTTAGACTAGAGGATATAGCGGTTTTTGTTGCCAATTGGGAAAATAAGGCAGATAATATCAGGAAAATACAAAGCATTCTAAATATAGGGTTTGACTCTATGGTCTTTCTGGATGATAACCCATTTGAAAGAAATATTGTAAGAGAGAATATTCCGGAAGTTTGTGTTCCGGAGCTGCCTGAGGATCCTGCAGAATATCTTGAGTATCTGTACAGCCTAAACCTTTTTGAAACTGCAAGCTTTTCTGAGAATGATTCCGAAAGAACAAAGCAATATCAGGTTGAGGCACAGAGAGCTGTAGATATAGAAAGTTTTACAAACGTTGAAGACTTTCTGAAAAGCATGAACATGGTTTCAGATGTTCAGGCTTTCAATAGCTTTTCAAAACCAAGGGTTTCACAATTAACCCAGCGGTCTAATCAGTTTAATCTGAGAACGATACGGTATACAGAACAAGATGTTGAAGAACTGATGAAGTCTGAAGATCATCATACCATTTCCTTTACTTTGGAGGATAAATATGGAGATAATGGACTGATATGCGTTATCGTACTTGAAAAGAAAACTCAGGAAACAATGTTTATCAATACATGGCTGATGAGCTGCCGTGTCCTGAAAAGAGGGATGGAGGATTTTACCCTGAATACCATTGTAGATACCGCCCAGAAAAACGGATACAAATATATAGAAGGAGAGTTTATTCCAACCTCCAAAAACCAAATGGTCAAAGATCATTATGAAAGACTGGGATTCACAAAGCAGGATGAAAAATGGATATTGAATGTGGATGAGTATACAACCAAGCAAGTATATATTAATAATAAACTATAAAACACATTAAACATCATGAATAAGGATGAAATTTTAGTGAAACTTACGGGTATTTTCCGTGATGAATTGGATAATGAAGAGATTGTACTAACTCCCGAAACTACAGCGGAAGATATTGAAGAATGGGATTCTCTTTCTCATATTCAGTTAATTGTAGCTGTAGAAAAGGCTTTCGGAATGCGTTTTACATCATCGGAAATCAGAAGCTGGAATGATGTGGGTGAAATGATAGATTCCATAACTTCCAAATAAAATCTGTTGTATGCTTCTTAATTCATACAGCTTTATACTGTTCTTCATTGCATTATATTTTGCTTACTATCTTTTTGGAAAAACCACTAAGATTCAAAATATAATTCTGCTTTTAGGAAGCTATATTTTCTACAGCAGCTGGAGTTGGGAGTTTTTGTCATTGCTTATTGTTTCCACAGCCATTACTTATTTCGTAGGAAACAAGATAAAGTCTTCTCATGAGAAAGCTAAGGTAATTTGGCTGAGATCAGGCGTTTTTATTGTCCTGATTCAACTTTTATACTTTAAATATTTTAACTTTTTCATTGAAAACTTTAATGATTTTCTGCAACTTTTTGGATTTAAAGACCAACTGGGTTTATTGAAAATCATCTTCCCGATAGGAATTAGTTTCTACTCATTTAGAATGATCAGCTACTTATTGGATATCAGAAACAATAAACTGAAAGAGATTCCGTCCCTATTGGACTATTCCATATTTGTAGCCTTTTTTCCATGCATCATTGCCGGACCAATTGACAGGGCAACTCCTTTCCTGAAAAACCTTAAAGTAAAGAGAGAATTTTCTGCACCTCAGTTTTCAGATGGTCTGAAGCAGATTTTATGGGGGCTTTTCAAAAAACTTGTAATTGCAGATAATATTGCAGTCATTACTGCTAAATTATTTGAAGCGTATCCCACCTTAAATGGAAGCGCATTGTTTGTAGGAGCGGTACTGTATTTTATCCAGTTGTATTCAGATTTTTCAGGATATACAGATATGGCAATTGGGATTTCAAAGCTATTGGGAATCAAAATTCAACCCAACTTCAATTACCCTTTGTTTGCACAGAATGTAGCCGATTATTGGAGAAGATGGCATATTTCCCTTACTTCATGGCTTACAGAATATGTCTTTACCCCATTATCCATTAATTTCAGGGATTATGGAAAGTACGGACTGATTATGGCCATCATTATTAACTTTTTAGTGGTTGGTTTTTGGCATGGGGCAGAGTGGCATTACATTGTACATGGGCTGGTAAGTGGAATCATGTTTATCCCATTAATTATGAGTGGGAAGATGAATAAAAAAATTAAAACATCAAATAATTTTATTCCGACCAAAGAGGAATTTAAAAATATTCCTGTAACGTTTGTTCTTTTCTCATTATTGATGATTCTCTTCTTCGCAAAAGATATGGAAATGGCTATGAAGTACTATCAGGGGATATTTTCCTTGTCATTTTTTCAGTTGCCTAATTTTCCGATCCAAAAAGGAGTTATTATTCTTACTTTTTTCATGCTTCTGCTAGAGTGGTCATATAGGGATCAGGAATATGCCATTAAAGAGATCTTTGTAGGAAGAAGCATTGTGCTGAGATGGGGACTTTATTATGTTCTCGTATTTTTAGTTTTCCTGTTCTATATTGCTCCGAAAGGATTTATGTATGCCATGTTTTAAGGTATTGTATCTAAAAAGTCTTGTTGGTGAGCAGAAATGTATAATGAGTGTTTTGAACTCAAGTATAATTTAATTTATGAAGAAATCAATTCTAAGATTGGCCGTTTTTTCTGTACTTCCATTGCTAGTCATTGTATATGCCGTCTATTATTTGGGAAAAAATACGGACGATTATTATAAAAGATTCACATCGCCCCAGCAGAATTCCCTTATTATGGGAAGCTCAAGAGCTGCGGTGGTAGATCCTGATATTATGAACAGTATTATACACGAGAAGTTTCCCCATGCAACATTGTATAATTATTCCTTTACCTGGGCACACTCACCATACGGACCGAAGTATCTGGAATCTATCGAAAAAAAGATAAAACCGGATACCAAAGATGGCGTTTTTGTGGTTACGGTAGAGCCAACGGCTTTAATGGTAGATAAAAACAAGCCGGACAGCCCGGAGTTTTATATTGAAAACGATAAATCGGTTGCAAAAACTTCCAGGGTTGCCATCAATCCTAATATTGAATATTTATTTGAAAGTTATGAGCCATCTCTTACAAATGAACTCAATAAAAAAATAAGGCCAGCTTTAGATGCAATTGCTGAAGCAGTAATCTTAGACAACGGTAAGTATGATATTAAGATCATTAAAAAAGTTTCTCCTGAAAAGCAAGCCATGTTCGACAGAAATAATATGGATAAATTTCAAGAGAGAATGAACGGATTAAAAATTTCTGAACATAGAATTATTTACCTTGAAAAAGCCATCGATTTTTTGAAAAAGCATGGTAAAGTGATTGTTATAAGAATGCCAATTAATAAAGAACCATATTCCATAGAAAATAATGCATTTCCGGACTTTGACAGCCGTATGAATAATGTGGCTTCAAAAACAAAGGTATCTTACATTAATTACAACAACCTACCGAATCAATATAAATGGCTGGATGAGGTTCACCTGAATCGTAATTCTGAAATTTTATTTTCAAGAGCCTTGGCAAAGGATATTTTATCACATTAATTCGGTTGAAGAATTTCGCTGTTGCCTTTTTGGTGGAAGAACCGTAAATTGAGTCTCAAAAGTAGATGACTTTGAAAGCTTTAAAGAAAAATTATTTTTTTTGTAAAATTTAAAAACATCCATAATGATTGAAATAACAAATGTTCCCGTTAAAACAATTCTTTTTCCAACAAAAAAGGACATAATACTTACCGGTATTTCGGAAAAAAAGACATTGGATTGAAACTTTAGAACCTTAAAAAAGTATAGAACTATTAACAAATTCTAAAGTCACCATATGTTATTCAACTCAATAGGATTCCTCATTTTTTTACCAATAGTATTTTGTCTCTATTGGTTTGTCTTCAATAAAAAATTCCAGCATCAGAACAGATTGTTATTGTTTGCCAGTTTTTATTTTTATGCCTGTTGGGACTGGAGGTTTCTCTTTTTACTTATGTTTTCTATAGGACTGGATTATTTATCCGGTATTAAAATTGAGAATAGCCGAAGTAATCGGGAAGCTAAATTCTGGCTTACATTAAGCATTGTTATCAACCTTGGATTTTTAGGCTTTTTCAAGTATTATAATTTCTTTGTGGATAGCTTTGCAGAACTTTTGGGTGGTTTTGGTTTCAAGGTGAATGTTTGGCTTCTCAACATTATCCTTCCGGTTGGTATTTCTTTCTATACATTCCACGGGCTGTCCTATGTGATTGACGTTTATAAAAAAAGAATAAAGGCAGAAAGAAACTTTACTGATTATGCCGTTTTCGTAAGTTATTTTCCTCTCCTTGTAGCGGGTCCCATAGAAAGGGCTACTCACCTTTTGCCTCAAATACAAAGAAAGAGAATATTTAATTATGAACAGGCCGTAGATGGGATGCGTCAGATCCTTTGGGGATTTTTCAAGAAAATGGTGATTGCAGATACCTGTGCCCCTCTAGTGAATGTGATCTTTGCCAATTACCAAACCGAAAGCCCCGGAAATCTTGCAATAGGTGCTGTTTTGTTTGCTTTTCAGATCTATGGAGATTTTTCCGGATACTCTGATATAGCATTGGGAGTTTCAAGATTGTTTGGGATTGAACTATTAAAAAACTTCTCCTTTCCCTATTTCTCAAGAGATATCGCCGAATTTTGGAGAAGATGGCATATTTCACTTTCCTCATGGTTTAGAGACTATCTTTATATTCCTTTAGGTGGCAGTAAGGGAGGTCTTCTGATGAAAATCAGAAATACATTTATTATCTTCCTTGTTTCGGGGTTCTGGCATGGTGCCAACTGGACATTTATTATCTGGGGTGGGCTGAATGCTTTATATTTTATGCCACTATTGATTATGAACAAAAACCGTCAGAACATGGAGGTTGCTGCCCAAGGAAAAATAGTACCGTCAGTCAAGGAGTGTTTTCAGATTTTGATCACCTTTCTGGTTACTTGCATTGCCTGGATTTTTTTCAGAGCAGAATCTGTCTCACAGGCTTGGCATTACATAGGAAGAATTTTCAGTAGAGAGCTATTTTCCATGCCGGAGCCATTGCCAATCAAAGCATTGGCGTTGATTGTTTTCATGCTCGTTATAGAATGGATCAACAGGGAAAGATTTCACGGGTTAGAAATTAAAAGATTTAATCCGTGGGTAAGACGTGTTTTTTATCTTATAGTTATTTATGTTATTCTCCGATATGCCAATTTCGGGAATAATGAATTCATTTATTTTCAGTTTTAGCATGAAAAAGTTTTTAATTAAAATAGTCCCTTACTTTGTTGCAGTACTTATTGTATTGGCCATACTTGGATCTTATGCAGATGGAAATACAGATGATAACTATATGCACTTTGCGGTTAAGAAACCACAGAATATTATTTTAGGAGATTCTCGTGGCTCTCAGGCAATAGTGTCCGGAGTTTTAAAAAATAAACTTTCTACAGATTTTGATAACTTTTCCCTGAATATTGTACAGTCTCCCTATGGTCAGGTTTACTTTAAAGCTTTGAAAAGAAAGCTGGATCCGGAAACTAAGAATGGAATTTTTATTTTAACAGTCAATCCGTGGAGTGTATCATTGAATAAGAGTGTTAAGAAAGAGAAAGATTTTCCTGAAGAACATTCTCCGCTCAATGATATGCACTTTTACGACTGTTCTCCCAATTATGAATATCTATTAAAACATTATACAAGAAGCTGGTTTAAGATTTATACAGAACGAGCTGAAGCAGGAAGATCAAATACCTTTCTTCACAATGATGGCTGGCTGGAAGTAAGCATAGACATGAACGTCGACTCTGTAGCAGCGAGAACCCAGGAAAAAACAAAATTTTATAGAGATATTGCAAATGTTGTGGAACTGTCACCTGAACGTCTTGATGCCTTTAATGAAATCATCAATTATCTGAGAACAAAAGGATCTGTTTATCTCGTCCGAATTCCTACCTCTAAAAACCTTACAGCCATTGAGAATAAAAAATATCCCCACTTCAGTAAACTATTGCAGGATATTGCCCGTAAGCAAAATGTAAAGTTTTTTGATTTTTCAAAAAATTACGCAGATTATGATTATACGGATGGAAACCATATGTATAAGGAATCTGGAAAGAAACTTACTTCCCAGATTGCAGACTCTATCATTGCCAGTAGAAAAAAATAAAATAATTGAGTACTAAGACTCCTGTTTAGTTTTTCAAAATGGATGTAAGGGCTAGAACAAGTTACCCCTGAAATTAATATTATAAATTCCTGATCGTATACTTTTATAGTCTTTCAAAAAGTATTTTAAGATCATTTTCCATTTTTTTGAAGTTGTGGAGTTGGCAATCTGAAAACTTCTGTACATTCTCATGATATGGAGTTTTATATTCTCAGGAAGAGTAGCTTCATTCTCTGCCCAGTCATTTACTTCTTTCCATAAAAGAACCCTAGTAGTGGCAGGGTTTACTTTTTTAGAATCTACTTGGGTAATTCTATTGTCTTCATGTACACCTCTTATAGCCACTGCTTTATCCAGGATCCCAGGATAAAGATCAAGATAATAAGAAAGCCTGAATAAAAACTCCGTATCCTGATGAAGCCTTAAGCTAGCCTTGAATAGGGTGTCCATTTTTTTCATCAGAGAGTCTCTGCGTATGGTTAATGCATCAATACTAAAAAGCCCAAAACTCCCCAGCATGTAAATCTGTCCAAGAAAAACCTCCTTAGGCTCATGTCTTTTATAGACTGTAGTTAGTCTGTCGCCAAATAGCTGGTAATATTGTTGTTTTGCTTTTTCAGTGTAATAATGTACGCCAAGCGCACCATAAACTCCCTCCACTTCAGGTCGTTTGAAGAGTTCTTTTTCAGCATCGAATCTATTGGGAAGAAAATAATCATCAGCATCTAAAAAAGAAATGAAATCTCCTGTAGATTTTTGTATTCCCAAATTTCTTGTAGGGCCGGCCCCGTGGTTTCCCTTGTCAGGATGTTGATAAAGCTTTACCCTGTCATATTCTTCGGCAAGCTGTTCACATACCTGCAGTGCTTGGTCGGGAGATTTATCCTCAACTAAAATAACTTCATATACCTCCTCAAACTGAAGCGCTGATTTCACAGCTTGGGATACGAACTTTTCAGCGTTGTAAACGGGAATAATTACTGAGATTCTCATTTTTTTATCAACTTAATTTTTTAAATCATTTGTATGTGTAAGAGTACTGCAAGATAGTTAATTATAAAGAATTATATAAGGATTTTTTTACATAAAAAAGTAGATATATAGATAAACTGAGTTTAGAGACAAAAATCGGCTGAATAGGAATTATTCAGTCGATTTTTGCAGAAAAATGCTTAAAATTCTGACTTTTTTTAGTAGATAAAATTTTGAGAGAATCTCATTTTTATGAGATCAAAGAATGTCTGAAATTGATATTATACAATCCTGATCTTATGCTTCTATAATCTGTGAACAGATATTTAATAATCATTCCCCATTTTTTAAATAGGGGAGCCTTGGCAATTTCAAAGCTGCGGTGCATTCTTTTGATATGGATTCTGATGTCATCAGAAATGTCATTTTCGGTTTGTGACCAAAGATCAACCTCATTCCAGAGTAAAGCCCGGGAAACTGAGGGGTCTATCAAGCGAAGATCCACCTTTGTTATTCTGTTGTCCTCATGAACACCTCTTATGGCGATAGCTTCGTCTAAAATTCCGGGATAGAGATCAAGGTAGAAGGAAAGGCGGAACAGAAATTCTGTGTCTTCATGAAGCCTTAGATGCGGTTTGAAGAAAGGATTCATTTTCTTGATCAGAGACTCTCTTCGGACCGTTAAAGTATCAATGCTGAAAAGTCCAAAACTTCCCAACATATGTAATTGTCCAGGAAAGACATCCTTGGGATCATATTTTTTATAGACAGTGGTTAATCGGTCTTCGAATAACTGATAATATTGCTGTTTTGCTTTTTCAGAATAATATTGTACGCCAAGAGCTCCGTAAACACCCTCTACGTTTGGATTTTTAAATAGCTCTTTTTCAGCATCGAACCTATTGGGAAGGAAATAGTCGTCTGCGTCTAAGAAAGCAATAAAGTCACCTGTTGATTTTTCGATGCCCAAATTTCTACTTGGGCTTGCTCCGTGATTTTCTTTATCAGGATGTTGGTAAAGTTTTACTTTTTCATATTTTTCAGCAAGCTGCTGGCATACCGCTAATGCATTATCTGGGGACTTATCTTCAATAAGAATAATTTCGTATACCTCCTCTAACCGAAGAGCTGAGTCTACTGCCTGGGAAACATATTTTTCTGCATTATAAACGGGAATAACTACTGAGATTCTCATTTTCATTTCTCCTTTTTACAATAAATTTAGAATTACAATTGCGTTTTATTTAGTACCTTTTGAATTATGAAATTTAAGCTTTTAATTTTATTTTCACATACTAAGTGAGGTTTTTTTCCATAAAAAAACACGCAAACATTGCTGGAGTAATTACAATGTAGATTTTAAGTGTAAAATATTCTTTTTGAAAACAAAAAAATGCTATAAAATCTCACTATAGGGAAAAATTTACTAATGATTCGTTCCCTAGAATAAATGGTTTAAGTAGGAGGATTATAAAAACTAATAAAATTAATTTTTATGAATGAGAGTAAGTGAATCTATATTTAGTTCTTAATATATTAGGATTTTTAATAATGGTAACAAGTAAATCTAAGGTTTTTGAAAGCCCTTTTTTTGTGGATAGTTCAAATGCCTTTTTTTGAAGATCAATGTGCTGTTTGACATCTTTTTCCAAAGCTAAAGTTTGGGACCATTCATACAAGGAATTCCAGAAAAGAAATTGTCGTTGATTGTATTGTGGAGAGTATTTTACAATCTTGGTGATTCTGTTATCATCATGCATTCCTCTCATTGCAACCGGCTGATCTATAATTCCGGATTTCAGATGACAATGATGGGCAAGTTTCATAATAAAATCAGAATCCTGATGAAGACGGAGTGCTTCATTGAATCTTAATTTGCTTGATTCTAGGGAAGATCTTCGGACAGTAACCGCATCCAGAGTAAAAAAAGAACCAAATGTTTTAGCAGTAAGGCCCAATAAACCTCTAAAAACCTCCTTTCCTTCTGCGGGATAATTAACAGTCAATAGATGGCTATCATTGATATTGGCAAGGAACTCTTCCTTTCCTTTCTCTGTTAGATATTCAGTGCCAATGGCATTGAAAACACCTTCTATAGTAGGGTTTTGGAATAATTCTTTTTCAGCAGTGAACCTGTTGGGTAGAAAATAATCATCAGCATCCAGAAAGGCAATGAAATCTCCGGTCGCTTTTTCTATTCCCAGATTTCTGCTGGCTCCGGCACCGTGATTTCCCTGATCAAAATGTTGAAAAAGCTTTACCCGACTATCCTTCTGTACGAGCTCACGGCAAACTTGAAGAGCATTGTCCGGTGATTTATCTTCTACCAGAATAACTTCATCTACTTCATCAAGTTGTAAGGCGGATTCTACAGCTTTTGATACATATTTTTCTGCATTGTAAACAGGAATAATTACTGAAATCTTCATTTTCATTTATTGTAATAAGTGAAACGATACTTGGTCTTTAATATTTCCGGGTTTTTTAGAACTTCACCCAAAATATTACAATATTTGACAAATCCTTTTTTTAAGGACAGATCAAATGATTTATAAATTAAATAAATCCTTTTTCTTGGCTCTGATGGAATTTGGCTGTCGGAAGCCCAGTTATTCAGGGAACTCCATAAAAGAAGTTGCCTTTGATTGTATTGAGGAGAATATTTTATAATCTTGGTGATCCTGTTATTGTCATGAACGCCTCTTATAGCTACAGCTTTATCTATACATCCTGTTTTTAAATGACAATGGTAAGCCAGTTTTATAATGAATTCCGTGTCCTGGTGTACCCGAAGATCCTTATTGAATCGGATGTGATGAGGTTCCAAAGATTCTTTTCTAATGGTAAGTGAATTGAGGTGGAAAGATGTACCGAAAGTTTTAGTTGTTAAACCTAAAAGACCCAAAAATACTTCTTCTCCCTCTGCCGGATAATTAACAGTACTGAGTGATAGCTCCTTAAATTTGGATTCAAATTCCTCTTTTCCTTTTTCTGTTAAATACTCAGTACCAATGGCATTAAAAACACCCTCTACCTTTAAATCTTTAAAGAGTTCTTTCTCTGCATCAAATCTGTTGGGAAGATAATAGTCATCTGCATCAAGAAATGCAATGAAATGAGCTGATGATTTTTCAATTCCCAGATTTCTTGCCGCTCCTGCGCCATGATTTCCTCGATCAGGATGCTGAAAAAACTTTACCTTGGGGTTCTTACTACTTAAATACTGACAAATTTCCAGGGAATTGTCTGTAGATTTATCCTCGATTAAGATGATTTCCTTTACTTCTTCAAATTGTACAGCGGACTGTACCGCTTTTTCCAGAAATTCAGCTGCATTGTATACAGGAATAATAACAGAGATGTCAAGCATTACAATACAGATTTATTATTATCGGCCCATAAGGCGAGCTGTAAAAGGTTCCAGTGCTTTTCATCCTTATCAAGGAAATTTTGAGCCGCTTTAAAGTCAATATAATCGAAAACTTTATGATTGGGATCTTTTAATAAATCATTTGAAAAGTTCATCAGATTATCTTCTGCAAACCAACTCTTTACTCCGAGACCAAATCCTTGCTTATGACGTGATCTGATAGTATCTGTCCAATAAGATCCCATTGCCTCCCGAAGAATGATTTTGTCATTGGTATCATTCAGTTTTAATTGATCCGGCAGCTGAATGCAAAATTCAGCAAAATCAATGTCCAGAAAAGGAGTTCTTACTTCCAGAGAGTTGGCCATAGCCATTCTGTCGGATTTCACCATCATATTGGCTGGAACATAATTTTCGAGATCTACCCTCATAATATCATTAAGAGAGTCTGGATGGGGAGTAAAACTATACGTTTGCAGATAATCAGAGCTTACCCCCAGAAGATTACGTTCCTTTTTATTGAATGCATTTCGAACATCATTCAGATGAAAATCCATAATGGACGAAAATTCCATATTTTTCTGAGTAAGGAATGAGGTTGGCTTAAGTTGTTGATAAAGTTTTAAACCAAACTGAGCAATCATATTTTTATAGCTGAAATGTTTTTTTAATTTATTTTCAACAGTATAGAAATGGTAGCCTCCAAATAGTTCATCTCCTACATCTCCTGATAATACTACGGTAAGATTCTTTTTAGCAGCCCTGCAAATCTCATAATGAGGGATAAAAGAGGCATCTGCGAAAGGTTCATCAAAGAATGGAGATATTTTTAAAAGAGAGGAAACAAGATCAGATTTCTGCTCATGAACTTCTATATGATTGGTTTTGTATTTATCAGCAATTTCTTTTGCATATTTCAGCTCGTTGTCCTTGTGATCATAACCAAAGCTGATGGTAGTCTGATGAGGCAGAAATTCATCTACCAAGGCTACAACGGAAGAGGAATCCAGTCCTCCACTGAGGAAACTTCCTACTTCAACATCTGCAATAAGCTGTTTCTTAACTGCATTTTTTAACAGATACAAAAATTCTTCCTTGGCATCAGAAAGGCCAATCACTCTGTCTTTTGCAGGGAGGTTGTAATAGCGTGATACGGTAAACCTGCCATCTTTCCAGATCAGCTGGTGTGCTGGTGGAAGAGTGAATATATTGCTGTAAATACTTTGATTGGAACTTACATATCCATATTGAAGATAGTGGGAGAGTGCATCGGAACTCACTTTAGGCTGAATAAGTCCGGAAGCCAGGATGGCCTTTATTTCTGATGCAAAAATAAATTCATTGTTTTTACCTATGGCATAATAAAAAGGCTTTTCTCCAAAACGATCTCTGGCACAAAATAGTTGTTGCTTCTGGTTGTCCCAAATAGCAAATGCAAACATCCCCGGAAGATCATGGATAAGGTTTTCCTGTTTTCTCTGGTACATGGCGAGAATAACTTCAGTGTCAGAAGTTCCATGGTAAGGATATTCGCAGTATTGTTTTTTTATATCCTGATATCCGTAGATTTCACCGTTCAGAACAATGCATTCATTTTTAGTATTGGAGAACATGGGTTGTTTCCCATTTTCAGAGAGGTCTATAATGGAAAGTCTGCGGTGGCCTAATGCAGCATTATCATAAAATTCATGATGTGAAGAATCTGGTCCGCGATGGATCAGTGAGTCTGTCATTTTCTGAATCTCTTCCTGATAATTTCTGGCATTGCTGCCTATAATTCCCGCTATTCCACACATAATATTTTATTTTTCATCATTAATTTTCAATTTTTGTATGAGCTAATTTACGATAGATTCAGAAAAGTAGGGCCTGCCTGAATCAATTGCGCTCTTAAACTGCTCAATTTTTCACTGTCTCTTGTGATTTTTTTATATTTCAAAGAAGATTCTTTGTACTTTCCCATGTTTCCTGTCATCAGGCTTTTAAACATGCTTTGTTGCAATGACTTCTTTTCCTGTTGTAAACCATTAGGAAAATTGGGGTTTAGGGTATTGATTTCAATACGAACATCTTCATATTTAGTAAAGTCTATTTTATGAAGCTGCTGTACTCCGTCATGTACAACTTTGCTGCCAGGAACAAGAAGTACTTTCTTTTGATGGAAATGAATTCTATTTACGTATTCATCATCTTCTCCATAATGAAAAAAGTAAGGATTGAAGCCTCCAATTGTTTCTATCGTTTTCTTGGGTAAAAGCCAGTGAGCGGCATTTACAAAATGAATTTCATAATAAGGTTTCAGGGTCTGAAAGTACAGATCTGAGATCATTCTTGTTTTTTCGTAATTCTTTGCGATATATTGATCCAGAAAAATATCGAGGTATTTTTCAGTACCATCCACATGAATGGGGCTTATGATTCCAATTTCATCTTTGTTGGGGTGATTGTTATAAACTTCCAACATCTTTTCTATGCTGTTTTCATATAACCATGCATCCTGATTCATCAGATAGAAAAAGTCTGCCCCATCTTTATATGCTTTTTCAATGCCAATATTATTCGCCTTTCCAAAACCAAGATTGGATTCAGACTGGGTAAAATCTACTTCAGGAAAATGATGTTGAATATATTCCTGAGTACCATCTGTAGATCCGTTGTCTATTACAAAACATTTTACAGGGACAGAGGATTTCCTTAGACTGCTAAAGCATCTTTCTGCCCACTTCATGGCATTGTAGGTAACAATAATAATATGAATCTTCGACATTGTTTATCTTAATATTTTCATCGGGAAACAAAGTTGCCCATAATTTTAAAGCAAATTAGTGATTCTAAAATACAAAAAATAGTATACGCGCTTAAGAAAGCCATCAAATTCCGGAAAGACTAAAAATCCTTGGGTCATCAACATCATTTTCCAGGAAAGGTTAAATAAGATGATTAATCCTGCTATAATTTCCTGTTTCCTGGTAAGCATTGCTTTTTGTTCTATAGCTACAAATATCGTTAGCAGAGAGAAGAAGATATAAGTCCATCTTCCCCAATCTATAGCCATATAAAATAATGGAACAAGAAAAAGAACTTGTATTATAAGAAATATTGCATTGATTTTAACCTTATTGAACCTGCTGTAAATGTAAAATGTTAATGCTCCAAGCAAGATGCTTATCCCGTAGGTTTGATAATCATACAGATGAGATCTGTAGTGGTTCAAAACATTATAATTGGGATCATAATCAAAAATCCCCATTTCGCCAAGGACTAATCCATGCGCCTTGAAGAATGAGATGGTATTCTCCGTCCTTAGATTAATTCCAAACTTATAAAGAAGGAGCATGATAATGACGGATGGCAAAAACTGATAG
Organism: Chryseobacterium aurantiacum; assembly: GCF_003020585.1. Taxonomy (GTDB): domain Bacteria; phylum Bacteroidota; class Bacteroidia; order Flavobacteriales; family Weeksellaceae; genus Chryseobacterium; species Chryseobacterium aurantiacum. Next base: position 213,007 of record NZ_PXUE01000003.1, on the reverse strand, counting down.
AGCAGTATTCTCTTTATTTTATCAGGTGATGAACCGCTATTTTTCATAAAGTAGGCGAGCCCTACAAACGGTAAATAAAAAAATGCAGCCTCATGGGTAAGAAGGGCAATGATGATAAAAAAAGTAATACTAATGTCCTTTATGATGACTTTAGAACGAAGACATAGGATATAAATAAGATAAAGCAGAAAGAATAAAATCTCTTTTCTTGTAGCGATGTTAGGATCTTTATACATCATTCCAAAACCTGCCGGAAGTAATATAAGAGCAATGGTAAGAAGATTGTTTCTTTCTTTTCGGAAGAGCTGTATCAAGAGTAAAAAAAGAACCGTGTACAGGAGGAAAACAAATGCAAATACGATATATTCCAGTTGAATATGGGTAAGCTCATTGATCCATATGAATAGAGTTCCGAAAAGTCCTCTTCGCTTAAAGCCACCATCCTGATAATTGATAATCCATTCTCCAAAACACCATCCTCCTTTTTTTGTTACAATCAGAAAGTATGAGGTTTTAATACTTATAAAATAATAAGTAATTAATATTAAGCTGATTATGTAGTTGGTTATTTTTGTTTTCATACTTAGTATCCAAGTCCGGGTTGAGTATTTGTATATTTATTAGAAAATTTTGAAATAGAAAAAATAGTACAGTTTTTTTATAAAGGCATCAAGGGCCGGAAAAGTCATGAAGCCAGCCGTGAAAAGCATCATTGTCCACAATGAGTTAAAAAGGATTAAAGCAATAGCAATCATATTTCCTTTCGCTGTACTGATTAACTGTCTTTCTCCTGCTATAAAGATGGTTAACAAAGTAAAGAAAATATTAATCCATCTTCCCCAGTCATAAGCAATATAAAATAAGGGAATCAGGAAAATGAACTGGATGATCAGAAATTTTTTGCTGATATGGATCTTATTAAATTTACAGTAGATGAAAAATGTAAGGGAAGCGAAAAACAAACTGATCAGATAGGTTTGATACCCATACAGATGAGACTTGTAAAAATTCAGGACATTATATTGAGGATCATAACCGTAAATACCTTTAAGAACCAAATCCAGCCCGTGGTTTTTCAGAAATTGCAGAGAGTTTTCAGTACTGATGCTATACCCGAATTTATAAAGCAGCAACATGACAACCGCTGCAGGGGCAAGATGGTACAGAAAGATTTTCTTTAATTTGATATAAGTTGTTGAATCCTCTTTTACAAAGTAGGTGAAACTTACAAATGGGATATAGAAAAATGCGGCTTCATGATTAAGAATGGCAACAATAATAAAAAATGTGACAGCAAGATCTTTTACTGCCTTTTTGGATTCAAGACGTAGAAAATAAATTAGATATAAAAGAAAAATAAAAATTTCCTTTTTTGCAATGATGGTAGGGTCTTTCAGCATCATTCCCAATCCTGCTGGAAGTAAAAGGATACTTATGGTAAGCAGTGTATTTTTTTTCTGAACAAAAAGCTGTATCAAAAGTGAAAAAAACAGGGCATACAGAAGAGCTACAAATGCAAATACAATAAATTGAAGCTGGATGCCGGTGAGCTCATTGATCCATATGAATAGAGTTCCGAAAAGTCCTCGGCGCTTGAACCCGCCATCCTGATAATTAATCAGCCATTCACCAAGGTACCATCCATTTTTATGGAAAGCGATCTGAAGATAGCTGTTTTGAATACAGATCCAATAGTAAATGATAAATATTGAACCAATTATATAATTGATTATTTTTGTTTTCATATACTCTTTGATTGGTTATTAAGTTTGATTTTTTACTATTTACTTTAATCAATAAATACCTTTTTAAAAGTATCCATTACGGGATGAGGTAGAAACTTTTCATAGAGCTCTTTTGCAGATAGAGTAAGATCTGCATCCAGAATAATATCCTGAAGTTCTTTACCGTCCTGGTAGTAGTAGGCCTGATCTTTCATATGGTTGATATGAGCTTTCTCAGGCGGGTTGGCAAAAGCAATCACAGGTTTTCCCATAATGGCAAATTCCGCGACCGTGATTCCGAATGTTTCTCCCCTTTCACGGGCATGAAGCAAAGCATCACAAGTATTGATAAACCTCTGTTTCATGATGATATCTGAACTTGGAGGTAGAAATATAATATTGGACGGAGCAGACTTCCACCATTTCTTTTTGATAAAAGGATCCACCCCCATGAAGATAAAATAGACATCCTTATACTTGGACGCTATTTTTTCAATCGTCTTTTGGGCAAAAACAATATTAAAGCTAATGTGGCCACCATAATATCCAAATACTTTTGCCTTTGGAGGGATGTTCAGCTCTGCTCTCAAATCTTCATTGGTTTGAGATTCAAAATTAACCATATGAGGAACGTAAGGGTATTTTGAACCTGTCATTTCCTCACTCAGCCATTCTGAAACATAAGCATAGACATCTCCATGAGGTTCAAAATGGGTGAAAACACTGTGTATGGCAGTTTTACATTCCTTAGAATCTATACCGTCTACATATCCGTTTTTAATGGCATAGAAAAGGTCTATATTATTTTCTCGGATGAGTTGATCAACCTCATTAAAGTCGGAGTAGCCATGTACACGAAAGCGTTTTTCAAATTTTTCAACTCCCAATGGATGATTGGTCTTTGAGTTTTTATTGTAAACAATTATAGATTCATTTCCCAGATATCTTTCATTGAAATCTGCATAATCATATACTGCGATGGAAGTCCCTCTGTAGTTGAGTTCATCCTCATGGAAAAGAATTTTCATCTTAGTTGTGTTATTTAAATTTATTTTTCAGTCGTCCTACTATTTTCTGAATAATGGTTTTCTTCGGATATTTTGTAAGATCATTGTGCATAAAAAGTCCTTCTCCCTGCGCAATTTTGAAGTTTTGTTTTACCCACCAGGCTGCAATATTTCTTTCCAGGGATGCTGTTTCCCCTGAAAACGGGATAATGGTTTCCAACAGAAATTTTTTCCTCACAAGATAAGGATTATTGGTCCAGTTGGCCCAGCGTGAGGTCGTAATAAAAAAATCTCCCTGCTTTTGTATTTTATCAGGAAATCCGGCTGCGGGATCCAGCCAGTGTAAAGATTCTAAAAGATGTGGAGAGGTACACTCATGCCAGTCGTCATAATAGTTCAGCTCATTTCCTTTGTGTCTTATTGATATAAGGGGATATCCCGGGTTTTCTCTGCTTCGGTAGCGGATTACATCAAATCCGTTGTCAAGCATTTCCAGTCCGCCATTAAGTTGTGTAAATACGGTCTTTTGGTCTTCAATAAGCTCCCAATCATGTTCCAGAAAGAGAATATTTTCACAGGCAGCATTTTCAGCGAGCATTTTCATCCCTTTCCCGATTCCAATATTATTTTGGAGCCCAATGTATCTGATTTTATACTGATCCGCCAGTTTTTTATCCTCTTCACTTACTTCCTGAAAAAGGATAACAATATCTTGGGTCATGTTCAGAAGACCGAATTTACTGTAGGACTTGAGCGTATTTTTCAGCGTTTTTCCTGTTTTCCAGGAAAGGATGCAGATACTTATGGGTAACTTTTCCATATTCATTGGGACTAAAGATTAAGGAACGGATGCTGTGCCGTCATGGAGGCTTTTCTGGCAGCCTCTATTTCTTTAAATTTTTTAGAGAAATACTGATACTGTTCCATATAAAACTTATATTCACTTATATTCCCTTTGGCTCCCATTTTAAGGGCAAAAGAGAGTAGGGCTGTCTTTTCTCTTTTTGAATCATAGCCGTAGTTGGGATCAAGGTATTTGGTTTCCCTTTGCATGATCATGGACAGTCTTTTATTCTTTAATAGTTCAGCCTTATCATTGGGTTCTTTTTTGTAAAATGACTGAATGGTATCATGTACTACTTTACTTTGAGTACATACGATTGTTTTAAGCCCGAAATAAGAGATTCGGTTTACATATTCATAATCTTCAGCTCCATGAAAAAAATAAGGATTGAATCCTCCTATTTTTTCAATGATATTACGTGGGATGCACCAGTGTGCGGCATTTACAAAGCTTATTTCGTAGTATTCTTTTGCTTCACCAAAATAAATATCTGAAAGCATCCTGTTATTTCTCAGGTCCTTGGCCAAATAATTTTCAAAGTGAAGGTCAAGTTTTTTTTCACTTCCATCAAGGTGCATAGGGCTTAGAATCCCAATTGTATGGTTGTCCGGATGATTATTGTACACGTCCAGTAGCTTTTGAAAGCTGTCAGGATATATCCATGCATCCTGGTTCATCAGGTAGAAAAAGTCTGCTCCTTCTTGGTAGGCTTTTTCAATTCCGAGATTATTGGCTTTTCCAAAACCTAGGTTTTCCGAAGCTTGTATAAAATCGATCTCAGGAAAATAAGTTTTTATGTATTCCTGTGTGCCGTCTGTAGAACCATTGTCTATCGTGATACAGGTAATTGGAACAGAAGAATTTCTTAAACTGGTAAAGCATTTCTCTGCCCATTTCATGGCATTGTAAGTAACGATGATAACGTAGATAGTAGCCATTTTTAGATATACTTTTGGGTTAGATTTTCCAAATAGTCCTCAGGGCTTATTTTGGAGAAAAATGTAATGATATCTTCATCAAAATCTACTTTATAGAAATCTCCTTCATCAGCTTCTGAATAAAGTCCTTTTTTGCTGGTCTTTTTTTCAATGGCACTTATGATTTCTTTTAAATCATAATAGTAGGGATAAGAGATATTGATAATTTTATTGCCGGCTTCCAGGCAATGCGAGTCTATAAACTTTGAAATATCTTCAATATCTAAAAGCAGTCTTCTTGCTTTAAGGTGCAGCATAAACTGATTGTCATTGATTATCTGTGTTTTAAGAAAATTGAAAAGTGTGTTGGGATTTCCTCCTTTTCCCACAATATTTCCAATCCTTAGAATCAGATAATGATCAATATTGTTTTCTATATACTGCTCAATTTCTTTTTTATGAATAACATAATGGCTGTTTTGCTTGGATTGGTCATGAATACTCAGGGTAGAAAAGTAGATGAGTTTTTTGCCTTTGTTCTCGTTGCATACCGTTTTTAAAAGAGAAAGCTCCCTTTCAAATTCTGATGCTCTTGTTTCCAGTGAGTTTGAAACTCCTGAAGCAAAAAAAATGATATCCTCTCTGTCATGGGATTTTACAGCATTTGCTATAATACCGTTGCCAATAATCATATGTTAGTTATTTTCATTAATGATGTAGTAGGGAAGTCATATTTCATATCCAAATTATCAACAATTTATTTCAGATAATCAAATATATGAAAATAGTATTTCATTTTTAATCTGGTCATTAGGCGTTCCAAAAAGGGCAAATTTTTAAGATAATTCTGATATTGCTGAAGACAATATTTTTTATATCCGTTTTCCAGATCCTTATTTAAATTAAGTTCGATAATCGCTTTTTTTACAAAAGGGTTCCTTTGAAATATTGTAAAGAGGGCGTCTCGGGTTAATGTTTCCTTTTCGGAAGTATTAAAGTGAGAAAAAGTTTGGTATCCGATACTTTGTTTAGGATGAATTCGATATTCTCCCAGAACTGCTTTTTCCATCCATACAGCCTCTTTGTCGGAGGCAAGAAGCAAGAGCTCATAATCGTGGATGATCACGGGATTGATTTTTTTCAAGGGAAGATTTTTTTTCAGAAAAGTATTTCTAATCGCCATACTCATTCCCGGAAATATATTTCCCTGGTATAAAATTCTTTTAATAATATCCTGTGGCTGTATAAAATTCTGTTGTTTGATACCATCCAGATCCCAATAAGTAGTTTCCTCAGAACCTTTGATCATTTCACCAAAAAGCTTAACGTTATGGCAGACAATATCAACGGTTGTGTGGCTTTTAAATATTTCAGTAATGGTCTCTATTTTCTGGCTATACCAACGGTCATCCTGATCACATAAGAAAACAAGATCTCCTGAACAAAGGTTCATTGCCTTTTCAAAATTTCCTACATATCCTAGATTTTCTGGGTTGAGGTATACCTTGATAATAGTGGGATAGCGGTCTGCATAATCAGAAAGAATTTTTAAAGTATCATCAGTAGAACCGTCATCACAGATGATAATCTCATGCACAGGTTTTGTCTGGCTGAGAATACTTTCCAGCTGTTCTGCGATATACGTTTCGCCGTTATAAGTACAGAGGGCTACAGATGAGGTCATTGTGTTTTGTTTTTTTCAGTTTTATTTCTGAAAGGGTTTGTAATAATTTCTTTTACGTCATTATTTTCAAAGATATGCTATTTTAAAAAAGTTTCTTTAATATCTTGTATAAAGGAATGGGAAGATTCTTTTTTATAGCAAAATCTAACTTTTTTAGATGAAAAGGATACGAACGATACGCTGTAAGATATTCCTCTGAAAGTTCCGTTCCTGAAAAATAAAACTTTTCGATAGCAGTGTTGATGCTACTCTTTGCAACACCCTTTTTATCAAACATCATCTGAAGTAAAGCAGCTTCTTTTTCAATTTTTTCTGCTTTAACCTTGGAAATATTTTCCTCATGCAGTCGGTAGTAGGCCTGCTTTTCAGGAATATAGGCGATCAAATATTTTTGACTGATCTTTAGCCAACGGTAGTAATCCTCAATAATAAATTGAGTATCATAGAGGCCGGTTTCTCTAATAACATCTGTTTTTGCCAGTACGGTTAAAGCCGCAATTCTGTTACCTTTTAATAAGTCTTCTTTAAAAATGGATGGATCTACTTTTCCCATCGCATTATAATCTGCAATATCCTGAATGATCTGGCTGTCATTATCAATAGCATAAGTATCTGAAAAAGACATTCCGTACTCATTTCCCAGACTCTCAAGAGTGGAAACTGATTTTTCAATGGACTCCGGATGCAGAAAATCATCAGCAGCAATCATCTTTATATATTTTCCCCTGGCAAGTTCAACGCACTCGTTCAGCATTGTGGGTAATCCTGTATTTTGAGTGTGAAAGTTTTTTTCTGCAGGGTAATGATTCTCTTTCAGCCATTCTTCAAAAACTTCTATTGAATGATCAGGAGAAGCATCATCCCCCACAATCAATTGGATATTTTTGTAGGTCTGATTTTTTATACTGTCCAGATTTTCTTTTATAAATCGGGAATGGTTATAAGAAACTACTACAATTGTTACTAATGGCTGCTCCATTTAAAAGTTGTTTACCGTTTTAATGATCATTTGTATTTCTTCTTCTTCTAAAACAGAGGAAATAGGAAGACTTAAAACTTCTGCATGAATTTTTTCACTTATAGGGAAAGAAAGCTCATTCCATTCCTTATACGCTTGCTGTTGATGAGGAGGAATAGGATAGTGGATAATGGTTTGTATCCCTTGTTCTGTAAGGTAAGCCTGAAGCTCATCTCTTTTGGCTGTTCTGATAACGAAAACATGCCATACATGCTCAGCTTCATTTTTAGGATTTTCAGGGAGAATGATATTAGGGTTTTTGATTTCTTCAATAAACCTTTTGGCTACTGTTCTCCTCGTGTTGTTCTCCTCGTCAATATGTTTCAGCTTAACATCTAAAACAGCAGCCTGAAGCTCATCTAATCTGGAGTTTAAACCTTTGTAAATATTTACATATTTTTGGTTAGATCCGTAGTTGGCTAAAGCTCGGATGGTTTTTGCCAGCTCATCATCATTGGTCGTCACGGCTCCGCCATCACCTAATGCACCTAGATTTTTTCCAGGATAAAAACTGAATCCGGCAGCATCTCCCAGATTTCCTGTTTTTATATCATTCCATTCTGCTCCTATGGACTGAGCATTGTCTTCAATAATTTTTAAATTATGCTTTGCTGCTATCTCTTTAAGCTGATCAGAAAAAACAACTCTTCCCTGAAGGTGAACAATAAGAAGTCCCTTTGTTTTTGGAGTTATTTTTTCTTCAATTTTAGAAATATCAATATTGTAGGTATTAAGTTCAGGCTCTACCAATACAGGCACTAAACCGTTGTCTGAAACGGCTAATATAGATGCGATATATGTATTGGAGGGAACAATGATCTCGTCTCCGGCTTTCATGATACCGAGTTCTATATAAGCGCGCAAAATAAGGCGGAGTGCATCTAGCCCGTTAGCTACACCAATGGCATGTTGAGTTCCTATATATTGGGCTAAATTGGTTTCAAAACCTTTATTTCTTTCTCCCTGAAGATACCATCCGGATCTGAATGTCTGTAATAAGGCCTCTTCTATTTCTTGTTGATAATTAAGGTTTACTTTCTGTAAATCAAGAAATTTTATCATGTTGATTTTTCTTTAAAAATTTAGCTGGGTTTCCTACCCATATTTCGTTTTCCGGTATATCTTTAGTTACAACGCTTCCTGCACCAACAAGGGCATTTTCGCCAATGGTAATTCCTGCAAGGATTGTGGCATTAGCTCCAATAGAAGCTCCTTTTTTTACAAATGTTTTTTCCAGTTTAAAATCCTTATTTTTAGATTTAGGAAAAAGATCGTTGGTAAATGTTACATTAGGCCCAATGAATACATTGTCCTCAAGATTAACCCCGTCCCAAATTTGAACTCCCGGTTTTATGGTGACATTATTTCCAATGATCACATCATTTTCTATGAGCACCTGGCAATTGATATTGCATCCATTTCCAATTTTTGCTCCTTTTAAAATGACACAGAATTGCCATACAAAAGTTCCCTCACCTATATTTTGAGACTGTACGTCAGCTAAAGGATGTATCATGTTAATAATTTTTAAATTCTTCAAAATCTCTGAAGTAATCTTTCTCATCATACAATTCTGAAGCCAGGCAAAGCAAAACGGCATTATGAGTAAACTGAATATCTCTCCAAATTAATTCAGGGATATACAATCCTTTGGTAGGATGATCTAAAACAAAAGTTTCCTTATTTCCTTCTTTATCTTCAGTATTAAAGGTTATTGTTCCGGACACCGCAAATATGACCTGTTGAAGTTTTTTATGTGCGTGACCTCCACGGGTCACATCTTGTGGAGTATAATAAGTCCAATATACACGTTGTATGTCAAAAGGTACATCCTTTTGTGCTTCAGCTATCGTAATGTAACCTAATTCTGAAGAACCTATCTTATCAAGAAGAAGAATATGTGGCTTATGTTTTTCCATTAATATATTTAAAATGTTCAACAATTGTCAATGTAATAAAATCATCGAAGTTAAGGTTATTCTTATTATTAAACCAACCTCGGAGGTGTCTTAAACCTCAGGGATGAGAGATACATTAGATTGCTAAACGACTATTGAGGGTGTAAAATTATGAATTTATCTTGTTTTTGTAATCAAAGACGATCAGATAACATCAAACATGAAATTCAATATCTCAAATTTTCCTCGAATTTGAATGAATCTTAAGAGCAGATGTGGTTATTTTTTTTTCTGAAAAAGTTTATAATAATACTTCTTGAAAGCGAGATAACCTGCTATAAATCTACCACCTGTTATTTTATTAAACTCAGATCTTAGCTGTATAAGCTGATTGGTATGTACATCAATCATATGATAGGCCAGTCTGTCGTGAAGATCCTCACCGTATAATTTTTTTAGTACAGGAAGTAGCTGAACCCTGCGAAGAAGAATGTTATTATAATCAGAAGACAAACTTTGTGTATCATTTTCTTTCCGATAATGGGCTAAAGGTTCATCAATAAGAATGGCTTTCGGATGGTTTTTGGTGATGTATATCCACATCAGCCAGTCTTCATTATGTTGTAAGGTAAGATCAAAACGAAACCCATCCAGCAGTTTTCTGGAAATTAAAGCACAATGTATGGGAATGGTAAATTTTAGATTCCATCCGAAAACGATATTGTCAAATGTCAGATAGTCTTGTTCAATCCTGTTGTAACCAGGTAAGTGTTGGCCGTTTCTATAGATTGTGAACTGGCTTACAATCAATTCGTAATTTTCATTTCCGATGAGACTTTTTGAAAATTTTTCAGGATCAAGAATGTCATCTCCATCTAAGAATTGTACATATTCTCCTGAAGCTTTATCAAGACCTGCATTTCTTGCAGAGGAAATACCTCCGTTTTCTTTATATACATAGATAAACCGGCTGTCTTTTTCCAGCCATCTTTTGGCTACCTCTGCGGAGTGATCCGTAGACCCGTCGTTTACAATAATGCATTCCCAATCTGTAAAGGATTGGTTCAATAAAGACTGCAGACATTCATCAAGATAATTCTCTTGATTATAGCATGGTACTATGATGGAAATTGTAGGCGACATTTTCTTTTGATGTAATAAATTTTTTTGAGTGCCTTTAAAAAAGCCTTAATTTTAAAATGTTTAAGATAAAAGAATATTACCGAATAATGAGCATTATAGGTTTTGTAATTACTCACGTTTAAATATTCTTCTACCACTCCGGATATGAATTGGTAATCAAATAATGAAGAATACTGGGTAACCAAAATTTCCTTTAACTCAAAATAAGCTTTCTGCTTTTGATCATCTAAATGATCTGATCCTGAAATGCTGGAACCTGAAATTCTTACCTTTACTTTGCTGTTCTTGGTGTAGAGAATATTATTTCCTTGAGCAAATAAAAATATGGCCAAATCATCGCTTCCCCAAGCTAATGTCATTTTTTGAAACCCTATTTTTTTATAGCTGTCAAGCTTGAAGATGTTTTCGGAAAGACTGCTCTGTATTTCGTGAGTATATTTTTTGATGAAAAACTCTGACGGTTTCAGCTCTGAAAAATCATAATCAAAATCTTCTATCACCTGATCATGTTCGTCAATCCATTGATGTGAAAACTTAATCACAGAGATCTTTTTAGTCTCAACTAAAGGCAAGCTTTGATAAAATACATCTACAAAATTTTCAGAGATCATATCATCATCCCCTAAGATCTGAAACCATTCTTCCTGAACATTTTCCAATATTCGCTCCCATTGAAGCGCCAGATTTTGACCACCAATGTTTTTTTTATAATCAAAATAATGATAGGTCCCCACTTCAAAATATTTCTGAATGATGGGCAGGGGATCATTTGGGCTGGTGTCATTACCTATATATAAAGTAAAGTTCTTGTTGGTTTGTGCTGCAACAGATTTTAAGGTTTCCTCAAAAAAATCTATCTTATAGTAAGGGATCACTATAGCCAGCTTATTCTGATGATTCTGAGGCGTCATTGTATCAGGTTTTTTATGTTATATTTTTCCAATCAGTAATGAACTACACAATAAATAGATGATGATTTAATACTTAGTTGATTCTTCTTCAGAAGAACCATTCAATATTTTACTTACTGGATTTTTTCTTCAATACTAGTAGCTGATACCCTTCATTACATAAATTCATATCATATTGATTGGTGAATTTTTCAATATCTTTTCCGGTTATATTTAATACCTTTTCCGGAGATATTCTATTGAGAATACGGTTTTTGATGGTATATTCTTGTCTTTTTCTTTCACCCGGTATTTTTATTTGCTGTAGCATAATCTCAACGATTTCGAATTTATCTGTAAACAGCTTGTGGAAATCATAGAAATTCCATTCAATAACGTGAAATGGATTATTGGGTTTTGTATTGGTAACTTTAGTAATGGGAGTAGAGATTAATAACACTCCGTCATCGCTTAGGTTTTTATATAAATTATCTATAAAGTCAATGTAATCAGGAACATGTTCAATGGTTTCAAAGCTTACAATGACATCGAAAGGATATTCATTTTTGTATTTTACACCATCTTCAACCAATCTTTTTAGATTGTGGTGAGAGTATCTGTAATTTCCGTAACGAACTGCTTCCTCACTTAGATCCACACCAATTATAGATTCAGCCTCACCCTGGTTTGCCAGAAGATAAGTGCCATAGCCACAACCGCAGGCAATATCCAGAACTTTTTTCCCTTTTGTATAGGCTTGTGCATATTTATATCTATCCAGATGTTCGTCTTCATATCTTTTTAACATAAAGCCATACACCCATCTTTCTGCTTTTCCATATACAAGTAAGTCAGACAGATTTCTCAGTTCAAAATTTGTACAGAATAATTCTTCTTCAATATTATTTTCTCTCATTTGTCCAGTTTTGGTTTATAATAAAATATCCTTGTGAATAATCGGGTTTTTCTAATGTGAAATTATCTTTCACATTCACTTTTAGTCCTTTGTCGTAATAATCTAATGTTTCGGTATTGTCACCTATATAAACTTCACAGGTGTATTTACCTGATTTTAGTGGGAAATTATCTATTGTACAATAAATCATGTTTTCTCCGATGGATAGATCAAACATTTTTTGAAAATGAGCAGAGAAAGGAGTAAATAATCTGTTTCCCATGTCATCATTGAAGCCAATACCTATTTTAACATTTTTTAAATTCTTGCTAGAGTAAATGTTAAATTCCAAAACACCATTTTTAGCGGTTTGTAAATTGCTTTCATTATCATCTTCACTATAGGAATTGAAATTTTTCAAGTAAACCTCTTTGTCAGAATTAGGAATGATATCTTCACTTTCCGCATTGTGGGAATACATGCTTATGATCGTGCTGATATCAGAAGACCCTTTCAATAATCCATTTTCTAAAAGAATTCCTTTTTTGCAAAGCTGCAAAATGCTAGGAAGATTGTGGCTTACAAAAAGAATTGTTCTTCCTTCTCCTTTTGTAACATCTCCCATTTTTCCCAGACATTTTTTCTGGAATTCTGCATCACCTACAGCCAATACTTCATCTACAATAAGAATTTCAGATTCTAAGTGAGCTGCTACGGCAAAAGCAAGACGAACATACATTCCTGAAGAATATCTTTTTACAGGAGTGTCAATATATCTTTCAACACCCGAAAAATCTACAATTTCGTCAAATTTACGCTTGATCTCTTTTCTGGTCATTCCCAGAATAGCTCCATTCAGGAATACATTTTCACGTCCTGTCATCTCAGGATGGAAACCAGTTCCTACTTCTAGCAGTGAAGCGATTCTTCCATTGGTGTATATTTGCCCTGTAGTAGGCTTGGTAACTTTACTTAATAGTTTTAACAGGGTAGATTTTCCAGCTCCATTTTTCCCAATGATTCCTACGGCATCTCCTTGTTCAATTTCAAAATTGATATCACGAAGAGACCAAACATATTCAGAATCTCCCTTTGTTGTTCTATCGTTAGCTTCACCTATTTTTAAATAAGGATCTTCCTTTCCTCTTACCTTGTGCCAAAATCTATTAAGGTCATGAGATAAGGTTCCCGTTCCCACCTGTCCAAGGCGGTACTGTTTTGATATATTTTCTGCTTTTAAAGCCAGCATGTTTAATTTGAATTTTAAATTAATAGAAGGTAATTCCCAAGTATTATACAGTATCCATAAAGGTTTTTTCAACCTTATTAAAGATAAGTATTCCTATTAGTAAAAGAATAAGAATAATGACCGTACTGATTCCCAGCATTAAAGGCGAGAAATCACCTACGCCTAACCAGGCGTATTTAAAACATTCAAAAATCCCTGTAAGAGGATTGTAATACGCCAGTTTTTTGAAACCGGCAGGAAGTGAAGAAACCGGATAGATTACCGGAGTTGCATACATATATAAGCTGATTCCAAATCCCAGTAGCATACTAAGGTCTTTATATTTGGTAGTAAGCGCAGAAAATATCATCCCCATACCTAGGGCGAAAAACGCCATTAATACAACTAAAAAAGGAGTTGCAAGAATCCATATATTAGGATGTACTTTTCCTTGGCTTAGATAATAGGCCCATGCAAGAATAAATAAAAGAAACTGCACGGAAAAGCGCATTAGGTTAGAAATAACAATGGAAATAGGAGTCACAAGCCTTGGAAAGTATACTTTTCCAAAAATAGTTGAATTTCCTACAAATGTACTGGAGGTTGCCAGCAGTGAAGCTGAGAAGTAATTCCAAAGGGTTACGCCAGCCAGATAAAACAAAATAGGCGGAGCACCATCTGTAGGAAGCTTGGCAATAGCGCCAAAAACAACCAAATATACGATCGTTGTTAAAATAGGATTAATAAAAAACCAGATCGGTCCTAAAATGGTTTGCTTAAAGCTTGATATAAAATCTCTCTTTACAAACATGTAAATAAGATCCTTATATCTCCAGACTTCCTTGAATTTTAAATCAAATAAAGAATGATCTGCTTCAATCGTTTCTGTCCACTTTTGTTGTGGTTCATTCATCTGTGTAAGTTTTTGCAAATTTATAATAATTAATTCTTACCGGATTTTTCAGTTTGTAAATTATCATTCATATAAAACTGAAAAATAACAACTAATATATTGATATTTGTTGTTATGGACAAAAACTATTGGCCATAAAGCCAATAGTTTATAAGATCTATAAATTGTGTGGTTAGTTACCTACAAGTTTCTTCAGGTATTCTCCATAGCCGCTTTTTCCATACTTTGCAGCCGTTTCCAATAGCTTTTCCTCGTTGATGAATTTATTTCTGAAAGCAATTTCTTCAATACATCCAATTTTGAAACCTTGTCTTTTTTCAATTACACTCACAAATTCAGAAGCGTCATGAAGAGAATCAAAAGTTCCGGTATCCAGCCATGCTGTTCCTCTGTCCAAGACACCTACTTCAAGTTTTCCGTTTTTCAAATAAACGTTGTTGATATCGGTGATTTCAAGCTCGCCTCTTGCAGATGGTTGTATGTTTTTAGCAATCTCCACAACCTCATTGTCATAAAAATATAATCCGGGAACAGCGTAGTTTGACTTAGGTTTTAAAGGTTTTTCCTCAATAGAAACAGCTTTGAAGTTTTCATCAAATTCTACTACACCATATCTTTCAGGATCTGCCACGTGGTAAGCAAAGACTACACCTCCGTTTGGATTGGTTTTATTTTTTAGTAAATTACCCATTTCAGAGCCATAGAAGATGTTGTCTCCTAAAACAAGTGCTGCAGGATCATTGCCAATAAACTGATCACCCAGAATGAATGCCTGAGCTAAACCATCCGGGCTAGGTTGTACAACATATTCTATATTACAGCCAATTTGAGAGCCATCACCCAAAAGTTTGATGAATCCGGCCTGGTCATGTGGAGTGGTAATGATCAGGATATCCTTAATTCCTGCCAAAAGCAATGTAGAAAGTGGATAGTAAATCATAGGTTTGTCATAAACAGGCATTAGCTGCTTGCTTACGGCAATCGTTAGAGGGTAAAGTCTTGTTCCGGATCCTCCGGCTAATATTATTCCTTTCATCTTTTTTTATTTTATATTTTCTATTGCATAGTCCATTTGATTTTTAATATTCAAATCAATGGCAGGTGTCATTAAAAGTGCAGAGTTACCTCTTGATAATTCGCCTCCTATACTCTTGTGAAACCTGATCAGCTCTTTTAGATTTTTTTCTGATATAAAAGAGAATGAACTATATAACGAAGTTTTAAAATCATCAAAATTGAAACTGTTGATGATTGAATTGGCTTGTTTCTTTGTAAGTAGTTCCTTTGGGGGATCTACATTATAATCAAACATTTTGAGTTCGAGATACTCTTTGGCATAATTGATCAATGCTTCCTTGTAGTGGGATGCTTCTATGAATTCATCAATCAGTCTTTGTTGGGAAAGATTGGACATTGCCGGAGGGGGAAGCTCCTGAGCCGAAGCAAAAGAAGAAAATACTACAAAAAGCAATGAAACAATATACTTCATTATTTTATTTTAGTTGTATTGGTTTTCGTAATACTTCTGATAATCTCCACTGGTTACATTTTCTAACCATTCTTTGTTTTCAAGATACCAATCGATTGTTTTTCCTAATCCTTCTTCAAAGGTTACCGATGGTTTCCATCCTAAATCTTTATTTAGCTTAGTGGCGTCAATAGCGTAACGCTTGTCATGACCTGGTCTATCCTTTACAAAAGTGATTAGCTTTTCAGAATGTCCTTCAGGTTTACCCAATTTAGCATCCATTTGCTTGATAAGTTCTTTTACCAAGTCAATATTCTGCCACTCATTGAATCCTCCGATATTATAGGTCTCACCAGTTTTTGCATCATTGAAAATTTGGTGAATAGCTCTCGCGTGATCAATTACAAATAACCAGTCTCTTGTATATTTCCCGTCACCATAGATTGGTAAAGGTCTTTCGTTGATAATATTTGAAATACAAAGTGGAATTAACTTTTCCGGAAAGTGATTGGGGCCATAGTTGTTTGAACAGTTTGAAACAATGAATGGCATCCCGTAGGTATTTCCATATGCTCTTACTAAATGGTCAGAAGCAGCTTTTGATGCAGAATATGGTGATTGTGGATCATAGGAAGTTGTCTCAAGGAAGAATCCAGTTTCTCCCAGGCTTCCATACACTTCATCTGTGGAAACATGATAGAATAGGTTTGTCCTTTTCTCATCAGGAAATCTTCCATGGGTATGGTCAGGGTTTAATGTCCAAAATTCCTTACATAGATTAAGAAGATTGGCTGTTCCGTTTACATTGGTATTGATAAAAGCCATTGGATCTGTAATGCTTCTGTCCACATGGCTTTCTGCTGCCAAATGAATAACAGCGTCCGGGTTATATTTTTCAAAAACCTTTCTTAGTTCCTCAGGTTTTGTAATGTCAGCTTTTTCGAAAACATAATTAGGTTCATTTTCAATGTCCTTTAGGTTTTCAAGATTTCCGGCGTAGGTTAATGCATCAAGGTTGATGATTGTCATGTCCGGATTGTTTTTTACAAATTCTCTTACAACATGAGATCCAATAAATCCGGCTCCCCCTGTAATGATTACATTATTCATTTTTTGTACTTTTATAATTGTGAGTGTGTAATTTAATAATTGTTTTTAGCCTTTCTAAACTAAAAATATTTCCTTTCGAAACGATATTAACATCATCATATAGCTCCGCAGCATCTTTGTCCCGTAATACATTTTTATTCAAAAGTACGGATTCAAAAAGTCCTATTTGTTTTAAACGATCAATATTTACAAAATAATGCCCGGGTCTTTCTCCTTTGCTTCCATAATTCTTTATATAATACGTTATAAAAGGGCTGGCCAAACCAACAGGATCTATGAAGTAAGTATTTCCACTTTCGGGCAGCAATGGTGTATGAAGCATTTGTACGTTTTCACTAATGGATGTTATATCTTTTACCGGTTTATTATAGATGAAGTTGATGTTTGAAAACCTTTTTGTATAATATTCTCTTTCGTTCGTTAAAATGAAACGTCCTTTTACATAGTTATCCGCATATAGCTTTACTACCGGAGGAAAGAAAAATACAATGGCAAATAAGACTAATGAAAGTGCAGATACTTTGATGAAATTTTTTCTATAAACCCGGATTTCTTTTTTTGAGGTAAACTCTATAATTGAGATGATGGAAATAGGTACTAAAATAGTAAACAGTCTTCCAAACATATAATCACGTACCAGAAATATATAAACCAGATAGAAGATCATCCCAAGAAATATTTTTTTATTAGTAAAATATGAACTGTATAACCCCAAGGCTATTAGCAGAAACATAGGTTTACTTTCGAATATGTTTTCCTTATAATAGAATAGAGATTGATAAAGATTGAAATTATTGGTTTTAAGATAAAAGCTATTAGGAAATATACTCCCAAAATAAAAAAAAGAAAATATAAGCCAGCTCAATATTATAATGCACATTGTCATAAATCCTTTTGTGAACTTATGCTTGTAGAAATAATAGAGTATTGTGGGACAAACTATTAGAAAAAAATCATATCGGGTGAGGAAAACTAAAGCAACAACAATAGGAATCAGGAAAACTGATTTTGGGTTCTCCTCATTCATGCTTAGTATCGTAAACCATGCTATAACCGAATATGACAATGAATTTTCTAGGCCGCTGGTACTAAAATCAATATAAAATTTTGAAGCTAATAATAAACCAAAACTAAATAGCAATATAATGATTTGCTCAGGCTTAATTGTTGTGGTTTTTAAATATAAATATCTCAATATCATTGTAATTGATGTTATTGAGAATATCATATTAATAATAATGGGAATGTTGAATATTTTATTGTCTGAGATGTGAAATACCTTGAATAATAAATCAAAAATGTAGGTGAGGGGAATAGAGGTAATGGTAAAAAGAGGAGATGTTGAAACATATGTTCTTTCTCCTAAATTCCAGACTAATCCTAATCCATTCAAAACATTGTAAGATTGGTATGTAACTGAAAGTCCATCTGAGGAAACCCATTTGGAATAATATATTAAACTAAAATAAATCAGTCCCAAGCTAGCAATAAGCCAAAACTTGAAATCTTTTACAATTGGCATAATTTAGGAAATCGTTTTTCTACCTATACTCTTATAATAAAATCCATTTTGTTCCGGGATTTCTAGCGGATACATATTTCTTCCATCAAAAATTACTTTGTTTTTCATCTTCTTAGCGATGAGTTCAAAATTAGGATTTTTAAACTCAGGCCATTCTGTAGATATAAATAAAGCGTCTGCATCTTCCAGTGCATCATACATGCCTTTAGCATATTGGATCTTATCACCAAGAAGTTTTTTTACATTATTTTCTGCAACAGCATCATATGCTACAATTTCTGCGCCTTTTTCTAATAAGAGGGCAATATTATCTAAAGAAGAAGCCTCTCTGATGTCATCTGTATTGGCTTTGAATGCAAGTCCCCACATGGCAATCTTCTTTCCTTTAATATTTCCTCCGAAGTATTTTTCAATTTCTGCAACAAGAATTACTTTCTGTGCAGTATTTACATTTTCTGTAGCTTCAAGGATCTGGAAATTAAAATCTTCCTGTTTTCCGGACTTGATAAGTGCCTTGACATCCTTAGGGAAACAGCTTCCGCCGTATCCAATACCAGGGAACAGAAATCTATGGCCAATCCTGTCATCACTTCCCATCCCTAATCTTACCTTGTCTACATCTGCTCCTACCTTTTCACAGTAATTTGCAATTTCATTCATAAAGGTAATTTTTACAGCTAAGAATGAATTGGCAGCATACTTTGTAAGCTCGGATGATTTCTCATCCATAAAGATAATAGGGATTCCTATATTTGTAAATGGCTGATAAATTTTAGCCATGATGTCTTTTGCCTTTTCAGAACTCGCTCCCACAACTACTCTTGATGGGTTCATAGAATCTTCAACGGCAAAACCTTCTCTTAAAAACTCAGGATTTGAAACCACATCAAAAGGGATGTCGGTTTTAGAAGATATAGTTTCTCTTACCCTGTCTGCGGTTCCTACAGGTACGGTGCTTTTGTTAACAATAACCTTGTATTCTGTCATCATTTCACCTATATCACCGGAAACCTTAAGCACATAAGATAAATCTGCAGATCCGTCCTCTCCGGGAGGGGTGGGCAGGGCTAAATAGATAACCTCACTCTTGTCCAGGGCTTCTTTAAGATTGGTAGTGAAGAATAGTCTTTCAGATTGGATGTTTCTAAGGAACATCTCTTCAAGGTTCGGCTCATAGATGGGAACAACGCCGTTTTTCATACCTTCTACCTTTTTTTCATCAATATCAACACAGTATACTGAATTGCCAAGTTCTGCCAGTGTAGTTCCTGTAACTAACCCTACATAACCTGTTCCTACAATCGTTATATTCAAAATGTTTGTTTTTTTAAATTCAAAGACAAAAATAATAAAAATACTTTCACTTGCTCTTTTAATTTATGGTAAATGAAATGTGCGCTATTTACTTGATAATAAGATAATTTTGCATTTTTAGAAAAAAGACGTATATTTGCATTGGATTTACGGAAAAAATGGGAAGGCTTCGGAAGAAAGCCTTTTTTCGTACTGTAAATCAAGATAAAAATTTATGGAGTTTAGAAAAAGAATTGAAGAATTATTAAATGAATTCCTTGAGACCAGAGAAGATCTCTTTCTTATTGATCTTAAGTTCTCTACAGGGGATGACATTACAGTGATTTTAGATGGTGACAACGGTGTTTCATTGCAGGATTGCCTTGATGCAAGCCGCGCAGTAGAATTCAATATGGATCGTGAAGAACATGACTTTAGCCTTCAGGTAATGTCTGCAGGATTAAGTGAGCCATTGTCTACTCCAAGACAGTTTAGAAAAAATTTAGGAAGAGAGATTGAAGTGATGCTGGAAGATGCTTCTAAAATTGAAGGAGAGCTGTCAAAGGCAGATGAAGAAAAGATCACACTTGTTTTACGTTACCGCAAACCGAAAGATATCGGAAAAGGAAAGGTAGATGTGGAGGAGGAAAAAGAAATTCCTTACTCTGAGATCAAAAAAGCATTAGTAGTAATTAAATTTTAAAAAGAAAAAAGAATAGATGGATAATATAGCGTTGATTGAATCCTTTGGTGATTTTAAAGACGAAAAGGGGATCAGTAAGATTGATCTTATGGCAATTATTGAGGATTCACTGAAGACACTTTTGAGAAAAAGATTTGATTCAGATGACCACTTTGACGTGATTGTAAACCCGGATAAAGGAGATTTTCAGATATTTTTAAATAAAACTATTGTTGAAGACGAAATGTCTGAAGACGATGACCTGGAAATTGAAATTTCTGAAGCAAAGAAAATTGATCCTACATTTGAAGTAGGAGAAGACTTTACGATGGAAATTCCTGTTGCTCAGTTAGGAAGAAGAAATATTCTTACTCTGAAGCAGATCTTGGCTACAAAACTTCAGGAACATAACAATGCAATGCTGTATGAACAATTTAGAGATAAAATTGGTGAAATTGTAGTAGGAGAAATCCACCATATCCGTCACAAGCATGTGATCTTGTTGGATGATGAAGGAAACGAATTTATTTTACCGAAAGAAAACCAGATCCCATCCGATTTCTTTAAAAAGGGTGAGAATATCAGAGCTATTGTTGAGACAGTAGACTTTAAAGGTTCAAAACCACAGATTATTATTTCCAGAACTGCACCTAAGTTCCTTGAGAAGTTATTAGAGCTGGAGATTCCTGAAATTCAGGACGGAACTATTATCTTGAAAAAGGTAGTAAGAATTCCTGGAGAAAAGGCGAAGATTGCAGTAGATGCTTATGATGACAGAATTGATCCTGTAGGAGCTTGTGTAGGAGTGAAAGGATCCAGAATTCATGGGGTTGTAAGAGAGTTGAGAAATGAAAACATCGATGTTATTCAGTGGTCTAAAAACCCTGAAATTTTGGTGAAGAGAGCTTTAGGAAATGTTACCATCAATAAAATTGATATCAATGAGGAGCAAAACTATGCATTAGTATATACTCCTGTTGAAGAGATTTCTAAAGTAATTGGAAAACAAGGACAGAATATTAGACTGGCTTCTTGGTTGTCAGGATATGAAATTGATGTATACAGAGAGTCCAGCGAGGATGACGATGTTGAATTGAGAGAATTTAATGACGATATCGAGCAGTGGATTTTGGATGAGTTTAAGAAAGTAGGACTTACAACTGCAAAATCAGTATTGGATAAAGAAACTGAAAGTCTTCTAAATATGGTTGACCTTGAAGAAGAAACTATCGAGGATGTTAAACGTATTCTGAGAGAAGAATTTGAAGATTAAGATGTAAAATAAATCTTAATAAACAGTAAAAAGGAAATACTTTAATTTTAAAAATTAAAAAACAGTAAATAATATAGATGCCAAAAATTAGATTAAATAAAGCGGTTAAGGAATTCAACATTTCGATGTCCAGATTAGTAGAGTTTTTACAGTCTAGAGGTTTCGTGGTTGAAAGCAATCCTAACGCTCAATTGGAAGAATCGGCATATTCTGCATTGGAAGCTGAGTTTGCTAAAGATGGCGAACAACGAAAGGCTTCCCATGAGGTGGTGATCACTAAAGTTCCGGAAGAAAAACTGGAAATTGAAGAAAAGAAAACCCCTGAAGTGATAAGAGCTAAAGCAAACAAACCAGAAACTAAAATTTTAGGTAAGATAGATCTAGAACCTAGCAAGCCCGAAGTTGAAGAGGCTCCTGCAGCTCCTGAGGCTCCTGTAGCTAAACCGGTTGAAGAAAAGAAAGAAGAAATAGTGAAAGAAGAACCGGAAGTGAAGGCAGCTCCTGAAAAGCAGGAATTTAAAGTTTTAGATAAAATTGATTTGTCTCAAATAGAGTCTAGAAATAGACCTGTGAAAAAAGACAAACCAAAAGTAGAGGAGAAAAAAGAAGAAATAAAATCTGTGGAACCAGTGAAAGAAACTCCCAAACCTGTCGTTACTGAAGAGAAAAAAGTAGAAGCTCCAAAAGTGGAAGCTGAACCAGAATCTCAGGAACCTCAGAAAATCGAGACAGTTTATCAAAAACTTGACGGTCCTAAGATTGTCGGAGAAAAGATTGACTTAACTCAGTTTGCACCAAAACCAGGTTCTGGGGCAAAAAAGAAAAGAAAAAGAATTGAAAAACCTGGAGGCCAGAATAATAACCAACAAGGCCAAGGTAATAATCAAAACTCCGGAAATAACAACCAAGGAGGTGGTCAAGGTGGTAACCGTCCACACAACAATGGTGGTCAAGGTGGTCAAGGAAACCGTCCTCAGGGTCAAGGTGGCCAAGGAAACCGTCCGCAAGGTCAGGGAGGTCAAGGTGGAAACCGTTTCGGAAACAATAACCAAAACCGTCCAGGTGGTCAAGGTGGTGGGTTTAAGAAAGGTGGTCAGAATAACAGACCTGGTCAAAGAGTTATGCCAGTTGAATTAACTGACGAACAAGTTAAAAACCAGATCAAGGAGACCCTTGAAAAACTTACCAATAAAGGAGGTAAATCTAAATCTGCAAAACACAGAAAAGATAAGAGAACATACCGTAGAGAACAAGATGAGCGTCAGCAAGAGCTTGAAGCACAAGATAGAACTCTAAAGGTAACAGAATTTATTACTGTAGGGGAATTGGCGAGCTTAATGAACGTTTCTCCAACAGAAGTAATTTCTGCATGTTTCTCACTTGGGGTAATGGTTACCATGAACCAGAGATTAGAAGCTGATACCTTATTATTAGTAGCAGATGAATTTGGTTATAAAATTGAATTCTCCGATGCTGATCTTGAAGAAAGCGATAGTGAAGAAGAAGTAGACAATGAAGAGGATCTTGTATCAAGAGCTCCAATTGTAACCGTAATGGGTCACGTAGACCACGGTAAAACTTCATTACTTGACTACATTAGAAAAACCAACGTAATTGCAGGTGAATCTGGAGGAATTACACAGCATATTGGTGCTTATAATGTGAAGCTTGAAAACGGACAGAGAATTACATTCTTAGATACTCCGGGTCACGAAGCCTTTACAGCAATGAGAGCCAGAGGTGCTCAGATCACGGATATCGCAATTATTGTGATTGCTGCCGATGATGATGTAATGCCACAAACGAGAGAAGCAATCTCCCACGCACAGGCTGCTGGTGTACCAATGATTATTGCATTGAATAAAGTAGATAGACCAAGTGCAAACCCTGATAATATTCGTCAACAACTTTCAGGAATGAATATTCTTGTAGAAGAATGGGGTGGAAATGTTCAGGCACAGGAGATCTCTGCAAAATTCGGTAACAATATGGATGTTCTATTGGAAAAAGTTTTACTTCAGGCAGAAATGCTTGACTTAAAAGCGAATCCTAATAGAAATGCTCAAGGAGTTGTTATTGAAGCTTCCCTAGATAAAGGAAGAGGATATGTTGCAACTATGTTGGTGCAAACAGGTACTCTAAAAGTAGGAGACTATGTGGTTGCCGGTAAAAACCATGGTAAGGTGAAAGCGATGCTTGATGAAAGAGGAAGAAACCTTACAGAGGCTGGTCCATCTATCCCTGTAACTATATTAGGACTAGACGGAGCGCCTACAGCTGGTGATAAGTTTAAAGTATATGAAGATGAAAGTGAAGGTAAAACTATTGCTAATAAGAGAGAACAACTTCAGAGAGAACTTTCAATCAGAACTAAGAAGCATACTACGCTTGAAGAACTTGGTAGAAGAATTGCTCTAGGTGATTTCAAAGAATTGAATATTATCTTGAAAGGTGACGTGGATGGTTCTGTTGAAGCATTGTCTGATCAGTTACAAAGATTGTCTACTGCAGAGATTAATGTAAACATTCTTCATAAAGGAGTAGGCCAGATTACTGAATCTGATGTTAACTTAGCTGCCGCTTCAGATGCAATTATTATCGGATTTAATGTAAGAGCTGGTGCTAATGCTAAAGACCTTGCTGATAGAGAAGAAATTGAGATCAGAAACTATTCTGTAATCTATGCTGCTATCGAAGAAGTGAAAGAAGCTATGGAGGGAATGCTTTCTCCTGAAATTAAAGAACAGGTAATTGGTAATGTTGAGATCAGAGAGGTGTTTAAAATCTCTAAAGTCGGAACAATTGCAGGATGTATGGTTCTTTCAGGAAAAGTAGCTAGAAACTCTAAAGTAAGAGTATTAAGAGATGGTATCGTGAAGTTTGACGGAGAGCTTGAAAGCTTGAAGCGTTTCAAGGATGATGTAAAAGAAGTAACTAAAGGTTACGAATGTGGTCTGAATCTGAAAGGGTACAACGATATTGAAGTAGGAGATATTCTTGAAGTTTACGAAGAAGTAGCTGTTAAGAAAAAGCTTAAATAATATTTTAATATAATAGATAAAAGTGTCATCTCATGAGATGACACTTTTTTTATGTCTATATCTAGAGGTTAAGTAATTTGTTAATGTTATTTGTTGTATTGGTTATTTTTTTTCGTTTTATAGTTTTTTCTCTCTTGATGGGGAAGTGCATGGATCTTATGCCTTTATTTAAAATTCTGGAATGCTCATCTTCTTGTTTTTGGGAAATGATGTTTAATCATTTAGGGTAATTCGTTGAGATTGTGCATTAAATGCTTGTTTTTTTTCCTTTTTATATGGGAATATGACCTAAAAAGCTAATTTTTTTCCAATACTTCAGTTTAGAATCGTTATAAATAAAATAATATTAATTTGTGGATTAGTTATTTAAAGCGTTTGTTTTTAGTCTTCATTTGAATTTTAAGCTGTTTAATCCTTTAAAAATTGTGATATATTTATAATTTAAGCTGTAATTGACGTTTGTTGTTAAAAATTTATTGTTTTATGTAAGTTAAAAATTTGCTAGTGTTAATATTTATTAACATATTTGCCTCTAAAATATATTAAAATTTGTTAATATGAATGTTAAACTACGTGTGTTATCTGCAGGAGTTTTGTTCTTTATGGGAGGACAAGCTTTGCTGGCACAAAAAAAAACTAATGATACAATTCCTCAACAGACAAAGGAACTTGATGAAGTTGTCGTTGTTGCTTTCGGATCTCAGAAGAAACAATCTATTGCTGGATCTGTTGCGAAAATTGATGCAAAAGAATTAGCTAATGCTCAAACAAGTAACGTAATTACATCACTATCTGGTAAAGTAGGAGGGGTGCAGATTACGACGAACTCAGGACAGCCTGGAGATCCTCCGCAAGTAAGATTTAGAGGTCTAGGATCACTGTCCTCTTCTAACAACCCTCTATATGTAGTAGATGGGATGCCTTTTGGAGGGAATATCAATGCATTGAATAATAATGATATTGAAAGTATTACTTTCCTAAAAGATGCATCTGCTAACGCGCTATACGGAAGTAGAGGAGCAAACGGGGTTGTAATGATTACAACTAAGAAAGGAAAGAAAGGAAAAATGAACATTACTTTTGATACTAAATTCGGGGTTAACTCGAGAGCAGTAAAAGAGTATGATCTAATTACAGACCCGGGAGAATTTTATCAAGTATATTTCGAAAGACTAAGAGTAAGCAATGTTTTCGCAGGTATGAATTATGCTGATGCTTCTGCTGATGCAGCTGCTAACTTAATCACAGGTCCTGATGGATTGGCTTATAACAATTATAATGTACCAGATAATCAATTAATAGATCCTTTAACAGGAAAGCTAAACCCAAATGCTAAGCTTTTATATCATGATGACTGGAATAAGGAAATGTTTAAACCAAGTGTTAGACAGGAATATAATGTTAGCCTTCAGGCAGGATCAGATAAACTTAATACTTACTTCTCATTAGGATATTTAAATGATCAGGGATTCTTATTGAATTCAGGATTTAAAAGATTCTCTGGACGTTCAAAGGTTGATTATCAAATTACAGATAAATTAAAATTAAGTACTAGTATAAACTATACAAGAACTGACCAAGGAGCTCCAAACTCTTTAACAGGAAATGCTACTTACTCTAACTTAATTGGATGGGGAAGAAATATCGCTCCTATTTATCCTATTTGGGCTAGAAACGCTGATGGAAGCTTGAAATATGCTTCTTATGGTAGAATGTATGACTTCGGAAGCATGGGGAATCCTAATGGAATGGGATTAGCTAGACCTTACGGAGGTGGTTTGAATACATATGCTAAGGCTGATTTAGATCAAGTTAGAAATCTTGAAGATAACGTAAGTGGTAGAGCTAGCTTATCTTGGGATTTCTTTGAAGGGTTCAATTTTACCTATAACTTCGGTATGGATATCGTAAATGGTAACTATAGCTCATATGGAAATAACATAGGTGGTGACTATTATGGTAAAACAAATGGTCAGGTAAGAACTGCAACTTCAACTGATCAAACGATCAATAATCAACAGTTATTATCTTGGAAAAAGAACTTTGGACAGCATAATATTGACATCCTAATAGGTCATGAAAATAATGACTTTACTTCGAGAATGCTATCTGGAACCAGAACAAACATTGTAATCCCTGGTGGAACAAATGTAAGTAACGGATCTAGATTTGTTGATTTGAATGGTTATAATGATATATATACAACAGAAGGATATCTATCTAGAATTAACTATGGTTACGCAAATAAATATTTTGTGAACGCAAGTTATAGAAGAGATGCATCTTCTGTTTTCAGCCCGGATAGCAGATGGGGTAACTTCTTCGGACTTGGAGGTGCTTGGATGGTTTCTAACGAAGACTTCTTAAAAGGAAATAAAATTGTTACAAGCTTAAAGCTTAAAGGAAGTTACGGTGAGCAAGGAAATGATGCTTTATACTATCCTGATTCTGTAAGCATGAACCACAGAAGTTACTTTGGATGGGCAAGAAACTACAAGGCTTATCAATCTCAGTGGGAGAATATTCCTGATGCAAATGGAGATGTTTCTATCGTACAGGTTTACGAAGGAAATCCAGATATCAAATGGGAAACTTCTAAAAACTTAAATACAGGTTTTGAATTAGAATTATTCAATAGAATTACTATTGATGCAGAATATTTCCAAAGAAAGGTAAATGATTTATTATTTAACTTCCCATTGGCTTCATCTACAGGAACTTCGTTTATTACCAGAAATATTGGTAATATGCAGAATACAGGATTTGAATTGAATATCTCTGCAGATATCATTAAAGGAGAGAATTTTAACTGGACTGTTTACGGAAACGGTACATACTATAAAAATAAGGTTACTTATTTACCAAATTCATTTACATCAGAAATCTTCAAATTTGAAGAAGGTAAAGAAGCATATACTTTCAACATGAGAAAGTTTGCAGGAGTAAATGCTAGTAATGGTAATGCGATTTGGTATAAAGATATTAAAGATGCAAGTGGTAATGTTACTGGACAAACTACAACAGAAGTATATACAGATGCAACTTTATATTCTTTAGATAAGAGTGCTAACCCTAAATATTATGGAGGATTTGGTACTAGATTCGGTTACAAGGGAATTAACCTTTCCATGAACTTTGCTTATCAGTTTGGAGGATATATGTATGATGGTACCTATGCAGGCATGCTTAGATCAAGAGATTCCGGAGATATTACAAACTTCCACAAGGATATTTATAATACTTGGACTCCTACCAATACGAATGCTGCTCTACCTGCAGTTGACAGAGTAAGACCTAACAACATGCAAACTTCAGATTTATTCTTAATTAAGTCAGATTATATAAGTCTTGAAGATGTTTCAGTTACCTATGATTTCAGTAAAACTCTATTACCAGAAGGAATCTCTGGAGTTACTTTTGGGGTATTTGCTACTAACTTAGCACTTTGGTCAAAAAGACAAGGATTGGACCCACGTTTGAATTCTGTTGGGAATTCTTTGGGTACAAATGGACAAGCAACCAACAAATATGGTGCACAAAGATCAATATCTTTAGGTTTAACAGTTAAATTTTAATTAAAATGAAAAAAATATTCGGAATATTATTTTGTTCCACTTTAATACTTACAGGATGTAGTCAAGACTATCTTGATACGGATTTGAAGTCGACGATTAATGAAGATCAATTAGCTACATCTCCTCTAGCCCTACAAGGGTTACTTGATGGAGTTTATACCAGTCTTCATACATTTGGTCTAGTAGATGGACAGAACCATGAAGATTTTGGACACAAAGCTGTTTTGGCTGGGATGGACATGATGACCAATGATATGGTACAGACAAAGGGTAGCTGGTTTGGTAGTTTTTATAACTATCAAGGAAGAATACAAACCAGTGTTAGACCTATTATGATCTGGAAAACTTATTATCAGCAAATAAAAGCTGTTAATAACGTTATTGCTGCTATTGAAAAGGGTGGAGTAAAGCCTGAAACTAAGGCTATGTATGGCCAGGCATTAGCCCTAAGAGGATATATGCATTTTATGTTAGCTCGTATTTTTGGACCTACATATGTTGGTCATACTTCAGAACTTGCTATTCCTGTATATACTGCTGTTACCCTTGAAGGGAAAGCTCGTTCTACAGTTGGTGATACTTATTCGCAGATTGTAAATGATTTGAATAAAGGGATCAGTAATTTAGATGGCTTTACAAGAGTTAATAAAGAAAAAGTTGATAAAAGTGTTGCTCAAGCATTTTTAGCAGAAGTTGCTTTGGAAATGGGAGACTATGCTAAGGCTGCTGAAATGGCTAACAAAGCAAGACAGTCTTTTACTCAGCCAACAGAAGCTCAATGGCTTGATGGTTTCTATGACTTAAACAAAGTCCCTGATGTAATGTGGGGAGGTATTATATCTGAAGCAACAACTTCTTTTGTGGCTAGTTATTTTGCACATTTTGACAATACAGATCCAAGTGGTTATGCAGGAGGGTTAGCTTTTATTAAGTCTATTGATAAAAGATTATATGATGCAATTCCAGACACTGACTATAGAAAGAAAGCTTACCAAGCTTCTAACAACGCAGCTCCATATGATGGTGTAGATGGTGTAAGCTTACCGAAGTATGCAAATCTTAAATTTAGAGATATGTCAGTAGGTAATGGTGGAGATTATATCTACATGAGAGCATCTGAGATGTATTATATTGAAGCAGAAGCTTTGGCTAGAACAGGAAATGAGGCAGGAGCAAAAGCTCTTCTAGCAGAAATTACTGTATTGAGAAACCCAGCATATACTGTAACAGCATCAGGAACTGCACTAATTAACGAAATTATTTTACAGAAAAGAATTGAGTTATGGGGTGAAGGATGTGCTTGGACAGATATGAAGAGATTAAATGTATCTTTAGTAAGAAACTATCCAGATAGTAACCACGTTCTTCTATCAGGTAAAATAGATATTCCTGCTGGAGATCCAAGATTCAAATATCAGATTCCTCAAGCAGAAATGTTAGCTAATCCAAATATGGTTCAAAACCCTTAATCGGTTAGTTTAATATTCATAATACTAAATAGGCTGTCTCACTTTCGAGACAGCCTATTTTATTTACTATTATTTCTTATTTTTGCTGTACAATAATGAATAATGAAGTATATACTTTTCATAATCACTCTCTTTAGCTTTGCTGTAAAGGCACAAGTTGTAAATACAACAGATACAAATAAGTCTAAACCAGAGGATACTTTGGTCATAGATTCAGGTAAAAAAGATTCCCTAAAGATCTTTAAACCTACCATCAACGACTATCAATTTCAAACCCAGTTTTCAGAAAAGAAAATCTTTGATACGGTAATGACTTTTGATAAAACCCTTATTTTTTCACAATACAATAATGCCGATAACTTTGGAAGAGTACAGCCCGCTAATATCGGGGCAGGATTCAATCCATTGGTATTCGAAGTAAATGCCGAACAAAACCTTTCCTTGCTGCCATCCAATAAATCTTATATGATTCTTGGAGCTAATGATGTGAAGTACTATGATGTAAAAACACCCACTGCAACATTTATCTATCATAATGCCATGAGAAACGGAGCAGCTTTACAATCTACTTACACCCAGAATATTGGAAAAAGATTCAACTTTGCCCTTGAATATATGGGACTTCGTTCACAAGGGTTATATAGAAATTCATTATCAGCGAATAACAATACCTTATTCTCTGGGCACTACACCTCTAAAAGTGGTAACTATGAACTTTTCGCTCACTATCTTCATCAAAACGTAAACAACCAGGAAAGTGGTGGTATTACTGAAGATAATCTTTTTCAAGAGGGAGCTAGTGACTATAAAAACAGACAAAACGCACAAGTAAATTTAGCGTCTAGTAGTTCACAATATGCTTATAGAAGGTACTATCTTAGCCATCAGTTTACTCCATTTAATTCAGAAAAATTTCCTTTCAGCATTAGACATACAATGTCTCACCAGGGAAATAAGTACTATTATAATCAGGGAGCATTGGAAACTTATTGGTATGACCAGCCTACAGAATTAGTCAACGGTTTTCCATTGACTACAAAAAAATACTCCAGTAACTTCAGCAATACAGTAAGTCTGGTTTTTAACAATGAAAAATTCAAACTAGATGCCGGAGTTCGTTATCAGACAATTAAACTTGGAATAAGAGATCTCGTTTCCTTTAATGGCGTTCCTTTTCCTGAAGAGCTTAAGGAGAACAGAATTGGAGCTGTAGGAAACCTACAGGTAAAACTATGGGATAAAGTTCAATTGAATTCATTTTTAGAGTTTTCCAACGGAAGCCAGTTTAAGAGCTTCCTTAAAACAACAAACAACCTGAAGTTTGAACCTATAAAAGATTACTTTGTTAATGCAAAAGTGAATTTCCAGAGTGCTTATCCATCATTCAACTACTTATTAAATACTTCAGTTTATAATAATTTCAACTACTATCTTGAAAACGCGAAGAATCAATCTGTAATGGAAATTGGAGGGAGCGTCAACCTGAAGTGGTTCAAAACACAAATTTTTGCCAACTATTTCAGAATTGATAATTATACGTATCTTGATAACGATGTTAAACCTGGATTTGGAGCTACACCAAAACAAAGTGAAAGCTCAGTGAATATCTCTCAAATTGGTGGAGACGCAACATTCAGTTATGGTAAATTTCATTTGAATACAAGATTACATTTCCAAAATGTAATGACTAATAAAAATTTGTTACCAATGCCTAGTTTTATTGGGAGAGCCAATTTCTTCTACCAAACACAGGCATTCAAAAAGGCAGCAGAAATTCAGGCAGGACTTAAGGTGTATTATTTCTCTAAATTTGCTTCAAGAGATTATTCGCCAATCCTTAATGAATATATTCTTCCCAATGCAGATTCGTTCTCAATCGGAGGGCAGCCCATTGTTGATCTGTATATCAATATGAAAGTTAAAAAGATGTTCTTTTTCATAGAAGGTCAGCAAATAGGAACCTTTATTTCTAATAACAAGGCATATGCATTCCCACATTATCCGGTGTATGATTTTAGATTGAATATTGGGATTGTGTGGTATATGTTCAACTAAAAATTATACAAGTTGAAAACAATTAATAAAATATCATTTAACGATATAGAAAGCATACCTCAATTGGTGAAAGATTTTTTGAATCAAAAAATTGAGGGTTTTGAAAACAATACATTCTCTTTAGATCACTTTAGTCAACAAATCCATGTGAAAAAAGATTCCTTTTCATCAGAACAAAGGGATGTTTTAGCCGATGTATTTGAAAAACAATTGTCGGAGCTTACCCTTTCTTCAAAACAGAAAGAAAATCTTGAAAATCTAAAGTTACCCAACACATTTACGATCACAACAGGGCACCAGCTGAATCTTTTTTCCGGACCTGTTTTCTTTGTCTACAAAATTTTGCAGACTATTAAAACATGTGTCTATCTGAAAGAAAATTTTCCGGACTTCAACTTTGTGCCGGTTTATTGGATGGCATCCGAGGATCATGATTTTGTGGAGATCAACCACTTCAAGACCGAAAATAATTATTACGAAACTAACGAGCTCTCCGGTGGTCCTGTAGGTAGAATTAAAATTAATGACACGTATTTTATTTCAGAATTTGAAAAAGAATTTAAGGATTCTGTGTTTGGTACTGAATTGATCTTAATGCTGAAAGAAGCCTATAAAGCTGGAAATACTTTGACGCAAGCCATTAAAATATTGGTTAACCGTCTTTTTTCTGAATTTGGACTTTTGATCGTGGATGGAGATTCAAGAGAACTTAAAGAACAGATTAAAGATGTTTTTAAAGATGAACTGCTTGGCTTTGAACTTCAAAAAACATCTAAAGATAAAGTAGATTTCCTGACAGAAAAATACGGGAAAGTTCAGGTAAATCCCAGGGATATCAATCTTTTTTATCTTTCCGAAACAAGAGACAGAATAGATTTTAACGGCCAGAAATATATTGTTGTAGACACCAATATTCAGTTTACAAAAGAAGAAATTATTGCAGAGCTGGAAAATCATCCCGAAAGATTCAGCCCCAATGCCTTAATGCGTCCGGTATACCAGGAAAAAGTATTACCCAACCTAGCCTATATTGGAGGAAATGCAGAAATTATGTATTGGCTGGAACTGAAAGATTACTTTTCAAAAATTAACATTCCCTTTCCAATCCTGATTCCGAGAAACTCCATGCTTTTCCTGAAAGAGAAAACATTAGGAAAAATTGAGAAACTGGATCTCAAAATTGAAGATTTTTTCCAAAACTTTACAGTAATTACCAATCATAAAATTTTAAATAATAATCCTATTTTAAAATTACTGGAAGAAAAAGAAGAACTTTTAATCAACAATTTTGCTCAGCTGAAAACATCTGCAGAATCCACTGAAAAATCCTTTGGAAATATGGTGAAAGCAGAAGAAGTAAGACAATTGAAATCTTTTAAAAGAATGAAAAAACGTCTGCTTCATGCCGAAAAAATAAAACAGAACGAATTGCTGGAAAGACTCGAAAATTTATTTTTAGACGTACACCCATCTAAAACCTGGCAGGAAAGAGTCTACAACTTTAGTGTATTCTTTTCAGATTACGGCTATTCGTGGCTTGAAAATTGTTTGGAAGAGATGGTGGTTCAAGATTCCAAATTAATAATTGTTGCCATTTAATTTTAAAGAAGTATTTTTGTAAATTATAATTATCGAATATGATAAAGAGGTTTTTTATTCTATCCAGTTTATGTATGGTTTTGGGAGTTTCAGCCCAGAAATCACATACGGTTGTACAAGGTGATAATCCTTACAACATTGCAAAAAAGTATGGAATAACTGTAGATGAATTGCTGAAGCTAAACCCAAAACATAAAGATGGCAAACTGGCTATTGGAGATGTTTTAACTATAAATTCTGAGAAAACAACTCCGGCTGTTACCAAAGCAGTGGTTGCTGAAAAAGTAACCCATACGGCAGGTACAGCAGTGGGTAAGATTGTTTTACAGCCAAAGCAGACCATTTACGGAATTACAAAACAATACCGAATCTCTGAAACCGATTTAAGAAAGTTGAATCCTGAATTGGATTCTCACATGAAAATTGGTGACGAAATTACATTGCCTCTTACAAGTATTAAAAAATATGGCGGAGACCAACAGGCTGTAGTTGCTACAAAACCTGTAGAAACACCCGTAGAAAAAACAGTAACGGCTACACCGGCTGCTGCTGAGGGAGAAGCGTATGTGATTCAGGCTAAGGATAATTATTACAGAATTACAAAACAATTTGGCATCAGCCAACAAGATCTTTTTGCTCTCAATCCAGGATTGGAAGAAAAAGGCTTAAAGCCTGGTGATACCATCAAAATTAAAAAATCAAATAGCAATACAGCTTCCGTTACTGAACCAGTGGCTAATCCAAAAGAAAAAATGGATTCAGGAAACGAAAAATCATCAACAGCCTCCAATGTGGTAGTAGGGGATGATTACGTAACCTATACTGTTCAGCAGGGA
This sequence comes from Chryseobacterium aurantiacum, assembly GCF_003020585.1. Classification (GTDB taxonomy): domain Bacteria; phylum Bacteroidota; class Bacteroidia; order Flavobacteriales; family Weeksellaceae; genus Chryseobacterium; species Chryseobacterium aurantiacum. Next base: position 178,923 of record NZ_PXUE01000003.1, on the reverse strand, counting down.
GATACTGTATTCTCTATTGTAAATAAATTTGGTGTTTCAATCGATGAATTGATCGCACTTAACCCGGATCTTTCACATGGATTGAAGACCGGAATGGTTTTGAAAATCAAAAAACAAGATGCTGCATACGTTAAGAAAAATGGAGAGGTCCTAAGCGTAGTATTGATGCTTCCTTTCGGATACAGTACAAATGAAACGCAGTACAGAGGAATGGCTCTTGACTTTTTGACAGGTGCCAAACTAGCCATTGAAAGAAATGCAAAAGCTGGACAGAAACTGGATGTAAAAATCGTAGATTCAGGAAATGAAGCTTCTTTCAAAAATTCTCTAACGCAGATTAATCCTGATAATACAGACCTTATTATCGGTCCATTCTTCAAATCAAACGTAATTGACGTTCTTGATTTTACTAAAAATCAAAAAATTCCTGTAGTAGCACCATTTGCTAATACACCGGAATTATACAACTATAGCAATCTGATTATTGTAGAAACAAACAATCAGACCTATGCAGATAAGATTGTAGAAGAAGTAAAAGCAGTGTATTCAGATCAAAAAATATATGTAGTGGCAGACGCTAAAAAAGAAAATGCGAACTACATTAAATCCGGTCTGGAAAAAGCTGTAAAGAACCCTAATATTATTATTGTTAATTCTCCGGCAGATATTCAGTTAGATCAGAATATGATGACAGGGCAATCTGCACCGGTAATTGCTATTTTGGCAAATGATGATATGGGAGATGCTTTTGCAAACAAAATCACTGCTCTTTCTAAAGAGGTGCAGGGAGTAAAGGCTTTCAGTATGTTCTATTCTCCTATTTTTGAAAAGAAAGTGGATGAATTAAGCCAGGCAAGCTTGGTATATCTAATGGATAGAAAAATCAATACAGATGGTAATTTTGAGAAGGAAATTCTAGCAGCTTATAAAACTAAGTACTGCAAAACACCACCAAAATATGCTGTTGTAGGTTTTGATGTTGTTAATGATATGCTGACAAGAGAAAATAAAAAAGGAGAAATCTTTAAACAAATGAATAAGGTTCAGACTCAGTTGGCAACAAAATTTGAGTTTGTAAAATCAAAAGCTAATGGAGCTTATGTAAATACTGGTTACAGAGTAATCAGGTTAGTTCCTTAAATGATATACTTCATAAAAAGGAATATTGTTAACATTATAGTTATATTTGCATAATATTTAATTCAATACATGAAAGCACTTGTATTTCCAGGTCAGGGTTCTCAGTTCATAGGAATGGGAAAAGAATTGTACGATTCCAGAAAAGATATTAAAGATCTGATGGAATCTGCTAATGAAATCTTAGGTTTCGATATTCTTTCCATTATGTTTAACGGAACGGATGCAGATCTAAAGAAAACAGAGGTTACCCAACCTTCAATTTTTATACATTCAGTAGCAGCATTAAAAGCAGTAAATGGTCTTGGGGCTGAAATGGTAGCAGGACATTCCCTAGGAGAGTTCTCTGCGTTGGTTGCCAATGGTGTTTTATCTTTTGATGATGGTTTGAAACTAGTATCCGAGAGAGCTAAGGCTATGCAGGCTGCTTGTGATGCAAATCCAAGTTCTATGGCAGCTATTTTAGGATTAGAAGATGCTAAGGTTGAAGAAATCTGTGCTCAGATCAATGGGATAGTAGTTCCTGCAAACTATAACTGTCCGGGACAATTGGTAATTTCAGGTGAAACTGCTGCAGTAGAAGAAGCTTGCGCTAAACTAAAAGAAGCTGGAGCAAAAAGAGCCCTATTATTACCGGTAAATGGAGCTTTCCATTCACCATTGATGCAGCCTGCACAAGAAAGACTGGCAGCAGCTATAGAAAAAACAAAATTCAGAAAAGCAACAATTCCTGTATATCAGAATATTACCACTACAGCGGTAACAAACCCTGATGAGATTAAGCAAAATCTTATTGCTCAGCTTACAGGTCCTGTAAAATGGACTCAGTCTGTTCAGAATATGATCAAAGATGGTGCTTCTAACTTTGTAGAAGTTGGACCAGGAAAAACCCTTCAAGGATTAATCAAGAAAATTGATGGATCAGTTGATGCTACTTCTGCTATCTAATTAAAAAAATATGAACGCGATTTTTTCACCGGGAAAGCTTATGCTTACTTCAGAATATTTCGCAATCGATGGAGCTCTTGTCTTAGCGGTACCTACCAAGCTGGGACAAGAGTTTTTTTTTGAAGAAAAAGATGATGCAAGATCCCTTATTTTTTGGGAAGCCCTACATCAAGACAAACATTGGTTAACTGCAGTTATAGATTATAAAAACTGGCAGATTCTGGAAACCAATATTCCAGCAAGCGCAGAATTTATTTTAAAGACATTAAAAAATGTTCAGCAGCTTTCTACTACGAAGTTCAAAACCAACTTTACTTACCATTTAAAAACAAATCTTCAGTTTCCTGCTAATTTTGGACTTGGAAGCAGTTCTACCTTAATGAACAACCTTTCAGAATGGGCAGAGATAGATCCTTTCCATTTAAACACCATCAGTTTAGGGGGCAGCGGATATGATATTGCTGTTGCAAAGGAGAAATCAGCTGTTCTTTTTCAAAACAAACCTGAGATTAAGTTTGAAAAGGTAGATTTTAACCCTTCCTTTAAAGATGAATTGATTTTTATCCATTTAAATCAAAAGCAGGATAGCAGAGAAGGGATTAATCTTTATAAATCAAAAAATAAGTCTCCGGAACTTGTTGATGAATTTTCAGATATCACAAAGAAAATTTTATTATGCAATGAATTGGAAAGTTTTTCCGAATTAATGATGATTCATGAGCGTAAAATTGCTTATTTTCTTGAGATTCCTACAGTTAAGGAAAAAATATTCTCAGACTGCCCTTCTTTCGTTAAAAGTTTAGGCGCTTGGGGTGGAGATTTTGTGATGAGTGCCAAATTTGGGGGCTTTAAAGACTATTTTTGGGAGAAAGGTTTTACAACTATTTTTGAATGGAAAAATATAATTGATTTATAACCAGTTATTTACCGTCCTGTTTTTTTATTTGTCATTCTGACTTATATCAGTATATTTAAACCTCCTTTAACAAATAATTAATATTATTTTTGTTGAAGTCAATAAAGAAATAGAAAATATAAGTAAAATGAAAAACACTAAAATCATCCAGGATTTAGAGAAATTAGGGATTAAAGGAAACTATGAAGTAGTGTATAATCCTTCTTACGAAGAATTATATCAGGCTGAAGTTTCTCCTGAAAATCAAGGGTTTGAGAAAGCTGAACTTACAGAATCTGGCGCGGTATCAGTAAAAACAGGAATTTTCACAGGTCGTTCACCTAAAGACAGATATATTGTTCAGGATGATGTTACAAGAGATACGATTTTCTGGGATGGTAAAGTAAACTTACCAACGAGTACAGAAATTTTTGCGTCTTGTAAAGAACTAGTGCTGGACCAACTTGCTGAAGCAAAGAAAATTTATGTTGTAGATGCTTTCTGTGGAACAAATGCAGATACAAGACTTAAGGTAAGATTTATCGTTGAAGTAGCATGGCAGGCGCATTTTGTTACTAATATGTTTATCCGTCCTTCTCATTATGAGCTGGAAAGCTTTGGAGAGCCTGATTTCACTGTAATCAACGGTTCTAAAACGACAAACCCGAACTGGGAAGCACAAGGATTGAACTCTGAAAACTTCGTTATGTTCAACCTTACTGAAAAACTACAGATTATTGGAGGTACTTGGTACGGAGGTGAAATGAAGAAAGGAATGTTCGCTATGATGAACTATTACCTACCATTAAAAGGTATGGCTTCAATGCACTGTTCTGCAAACGTAGGAGAAAAAGGTGATGTTGCTTTATTCTTTGGTCTTTCAGGAACTGGTAAAACTACTTTATCTGCAGATCCAAAAAGATACCTTATCGGTGACGATGAGCATGGATGGGATAATAACGGAGTATTCAACTATGAAGGAGGATGCTACGCTAAAGTTATTGACCTTTCAGAAGAAAAAGAACCGGATATCTTCAGAGCAATCAAAAGAGATGCACTTCTTGAAAATGTTGTAATCAACAATGGAGTAGCAGATTATACAGACGGATCTATTACTGAGAATACAAGGGTTTCTTATCCAATCTACCATATCAATAAAATTGTATTACCATCTAAAGCTGGTCATGCTAAGAAGATCGTTTATCTTTCTGCGGATGCATTCGGGGTACTTCCTCCGGTTTCCATCTTGAATGAAGATCAGGCTCAATACCACTTCCTTTGCGGTTATACATCTAAATTAGCCGGAACAGAAAGAGGAATTACAGAACCTCAACCATCTTTCTCACCTGCATTTGGTGAGGCGTTTCTTACATTACACCCAACAATGTATTCAAAAACTTTGATTGGTAAAATGAAAGAACACGGAGCTAAAGCTTACCTAGTAAACACAGGTTGGAACGGAACAGGAAAGAGAATTTCTCTAAAAGATACAAGAGCAATCATCGATGCTATCATTGACGGATCTATTGATAATGCTCATAAAACTCAGGTTCCAATCATGAATCTTGAGATTCCTACTGAGCTTCCAAACGTTTCTGCAGGTATCCTGGATCCTAGAGAAACTTATGAGAATGCTTCTGAATGGGAAGAAAAAGCAAAAGATCTTGCTTCAAGATATATCAAGAACTTCGAACAGTATTGTGATACTGAGGAAGGTAAGAGATTAATCCCTTCAGGGCCTCAATTACAGCAACAAACAATCTAATAGTATTGTTTATATAAATAAAAGCCTCATCATTGATGAGGCTTTTTTGTTTTTATACTTATTATAAGCTTTACAGAATCATATGATGTTTTTTAAGATTTGCATAATCTGCTAAATCAGCGAGCAATACATTTAACATGTAAATTAAATTGTATATACGGAAGCATCTTGTGAATTTTTTAATTCTTTGTTTAACTTACTTTATACTCAATAAAGCCAGCCTGTATCCATCCATTCCAAATCCGGACAAAACTGCATCAGTGTTAGCTGCAGTTACAGATTTTTGTCTGAACTCTTCTCTTTTGTAAATATTGCTGATGTGAACCTCGATCTTTGGCTTTCGAATATTCTTTAAGCAGTCTGCAATTGCATAAGAATAATGAGTAAATGCTCCGGGATTGATCACTACGGCATCGAAATCATCCTCCTGAAGTCTATTGATGATTTCTCCTTCAATATTAGACTGGTAATATTTTAATTCATGAGAATGAAACTCGGATCTTAAATTCTCCAAATAAGTTTCCATGGAAATCGTACCATAGATTTCAGGTTCTCTGGTGCCTAGAAGATTTAGGTTGGGCCCGTTTATAATCAAAACTTTCATTCTATAAAATTAAAACTTTTTTTAATTAAAGCTCAGAAATTTCTGTTTGTCTTTGGTTTTTGTCAATTGAATTATGTTTAATGATATTTGTCATGTTTGAAAAATTGATAATTCCTGCAACTCCTTATTTTAATGGCTTTTAATATAATCTTATGTTAATTTTTGAAAATTTATCATGAAAAAATAATAAGTCTACTTGTTTTGTAGACTAAAAGTTTATAGCTTTGCAACCATATTTCGATCGGCTTATAAAGAAAGATGGAGGGAACTGACCCTGCGAAATCTTAACAACCTGCTTCGCGTAAGGTGTTACATTCAGCCTTTAAAGGAAAAATAAGCATTTGGTTTATCGTATTTATCGATGCCCTTTGCTGACTTTTCTGCAAAGGGCAAAATTTTAATATATGATAAATAAAACTGATTATGTTTGGTAAAAATTTAATTAATTCTAAAGTTTGGATTCCACCAGTTGCTGCATTTTTTTTAGGAATTGTAGGCGTAAGTGGGCAGAATTCCAAGCCGAAAAAAGATACACTTAGAGAAAAGGAAATTGATGAAGTAGTAGTGGTAGCTTATGGAAAGGCTAAAAAAAATAGCTATACCGGTTCTGTAGCCACTCTTTCAGGGGATAAGATCAATAACAGACCTGTCACCAATATTACGAAAGCTTTGGATGGACAGGTTGCCGGAGTTCAGACTACGGGATCTTCAGGACAACCGGGGGCTTTGTCTACCATTCGAATCAGAGGAATTGGTTCGGTAAGTGCTTCCAGCGATCCTTTATTTGTTGTGGATGGAATTCCTTTTGACGGAAATATAAACGCGATAAGCCCTAATGATATTGAATCCATCAGTGTTTTGAAAGATGCTACGGCAAGTGCCTTGTATGGTTCAAGAGGAGCGAACGGAATTATCATCGTTACCACAAAATCCGGTAAGAAAGGAGAAGCAAAGGTTAATCTTAATATTAGCCAGGGATTCTCAGGAAGAGCCGTAAAAGATTACGAACAGGTGAGTACAGACCAGTATTTTCAATTATACTGGGAAGCCATGAGAAATGGATATCAGTCTGATAAAGTGAATGCACAGCAGGCAGGGCAGATGGCAACGGATAATATTGTTTCAGCTCTGGGAATTAACCCTTACGGAATTAATTATTCAAAACCTGTAGGCACAGATGGAAAACTATTGCCGGGAGCAACTCCTCTGTGGAATGATGACTGGAGAGATATTTTGCAAAGAGTGGCTTCCAGAAACCAGGTAGATTTGGATATCAGTGGTGGAAGTGAGAAAAGCAATTATTTCTTTTCATTAGGATATCTTGATGATAAAGGGATGGCTATTGAATCTGGCTTTAAAAGATATAATACCAGATTAAAGATTAATTCTGAGGTGAAAAAATGGTTGAATGTTGGTGTGAATTTAAGTTATACAAACAGTCTTCAGCAGGCTCCAACCTCTTCAGATTCCAAGGCTAGTAACATTATTAATGCCGCGAGATTCGTTCCATCATTCTATCCTTACTATGAAAGAAATGCAGATGGATCTTATGTGTTGGATGCAGATGGAAATAAGATTTATGATTTCGGAAAATACAGACCTACGGTAGCTCTTCAGAATCAAAATGCTGCGGCAAGTCTACCTTTAGATAAAAATGAAAATAAGGAAGATAACTTTTCAGGGAAAGGGTTTATGGAGTTTACATTCCTTCCGGAATTGAAGTTCAAGACCAGCTTTTCTGTTGACTTAGTGAATTATAACGGACATTATTATACCAATCCGCTTCTTGGACAAGGAGTTGATATCGGAGGTTCAGTTACAAAATCCAACACAAGAACGCTTTCTTACACCACCAGTAATATTCTGACCTACGATAAGAAATTTGGGAAACACCATATTAATGTTTTAGCAGGGCAGGAATTTTATAAATACGATTATCAGACTATTTCCGGGACAAGAAACCGTTTTGGTCTGCCTTATTACTATGAGCCGGATGCTGCTTCTTTATTGGTAGATTTTGGTGGGAAAAGTGATAAATTAAGTCTGTTAAGTTACCTTGGAAGAGTTGAATATGATTTTAACAATACCTATTTCCTATCGGCTTCAGGTAGGGCAGATAGTTCTTCAAGATTCAGTAGAGATAACAGATGGGGAAGATTTTGGTCTGTAGGAGCTTCATGGAAAATTTCTAATGAAGAGTTTATCAAAAACCTAAATTTCTTCAATCAATTAACCCTGCGTGCCAGTTATGGTGGACAAGGGAATGATAAATTATTAAGACCCAATGGAGAGCCGCTTTATTATGCTTATCAGGAATTATACAAAACCTATAATCTGGGTGGAGAATCTGGAACAACATTGGAAAAAGCAGGTACACTGGATCTAAAATGGGAAACCAATCTCAACTTAAATGTAGGATTAGAGTTTGCGATTTTGAAAAACAGAATTAAAGGAAATATCGAATATTTTAAAAGAGAAAGCCAGGATCTTCTGTTCAACGTACCGGTTGCTCCGTCTATAGGAATCAGTGATTATCCTGCGAATATCGGAACAATACAGAATACAGGTTTTGAATTTTCATTATTCACTACACCTGTTAGAACGGATAATTTCCAGTGGAATGTAGATGTTAACCTGAGTACTTTAAATAACAAAATAACCAAATTACCAAAAGGACCTCTTGTTGTAGGGCAAACCAAAATGCTGAGAGAAGGAGGTTCTGTATATGATTTCTATATTCAGGAATGGGCAGGAGTAGATCCAAGTAACGGAAGCCCATTATGGAAAACAATTTCTAAGGATGCCAATGGAAATACAGTTGAGGGAACAACTTCTGAATATGCAAAAGCAACAAAAATATTACAAGGCTCTGCATTACCTAAGCTAACAGGAGGGATTAATACAAGTATTGCTTATAAGAACTTTGATTTTTCTGCATTGTTAACATTTAAAATCGGAGGAAAAATTTTAGATACAGATTACACTTCCGTTCTGCATAACGGAAATTCCGGAGGACGTGCATGGGGCGTGGAAATGTTGAATAGATGGACGCCGGAAAATACCAACACGGATGTTCCTGCCTTAAGTACAAGAACAAATAACTGGACTTCAAACTCTACAAGATTTTTATATTCAGGAACTTATGCAAGACTTAAAAATGTGAGCATAGGGTATACACTTCCGTCAGATTATTTTGAAAAAATAGGACTTAAGAAATTCAGAATTTATGTTCAGGCAGAGAATCTTCTGACATTCTATAAGCATAAAGGGATGGATCCTGAGCAGGCATTGGATGGTACAACTTACTATAGATATCCTGCAATGAGAACAATTACATTTGGTCTTCAGGCAACTCTTTAATCTTTAAAATTGAAACAATGAAAAAAATAAAATATATCTCTCTTGCTCTAATAGGATTATGGTCGCTGACAAGTTGTGAAAGTGAATTGGATACAGCTCCAACCGATCAGTCTAATAGTGTAGAGGTTTTTAAAACAGCTGAAAATGCTGAGACAGTTATCAACGGAACCTGGGCAAAATTTAATAATGACGGGACCACTTTTGCCAATATTGGTTACTCTACTGTTTTAAGGGCAAGTGATGCCATGGGAAGTGATGTTGCTGTACTTACCAATAAATATGGGTTTGCGTCTACCTATGGTTTTACGGAAATGGTCAACAATACATTAGGTCGCCCGTCGTTTATCTGGACTATGCTTTATTCTACAATCAATAATATGAACAATGTTATTGCAAGAATAGACGGAACAGAGGGCAGTCAGGAAAAAAAGAATCAGGTGAAAGGGCAGGCGAAAGCATTACGTGCTTTCTGTTATCTTAATATTGCCAGCTTTTACCAGTTCAGTTACCTTAAGGATAAAACCGCTTTAACGGCTCCCATTTATACAGAACCTTCCTCTACAAGTACAGTAGGAAAGAAAAAGTCCAGTCTGGAAGACATCTATACTTTAATTAAAAGTGATCTTACAGATGCAGATAATTTATTAAAAAATTATACAAGAAATAATAAGGATAAAATCAACCGAAATGTAGTAAACGGGATTTTAGCAAGGGTTTATCTGAATACGGGGGAATGGAGTAAAGCTTCTGCGGCTGCAAAAATTGCAAAAGAAGGATTTACGTTAATGGCTCCGGAAAAGTATAAGGAGGGCTTCAATGATATTAACAATGTGGAGTGGATCTGGGGACATGCACAAACCCAGGAGCAATCAGACGCCAGTTATGCCTTCCACTACTTGGATGTATCTTCATCAGGAAGTTATTATTACAGTTTTATGGCAGACCCTTTCTTTAAAAATTTGTTTGATACCAACGATATCAGATCTCAGTTGTTTTCATGGGATGGTCTTCCGGCAAGAGAGGGATTGCTGAGATATGCTAAATTTAAATTTAAACCCAATCTTATTGCAGATATTGTCTACATGAGAGCTGCTGAGATGTACCTGATCGAAGCTGAATCAGAAGCGCGAAACGGAAATACGACACAGGCAGTAGCTATTTTAAATCAATTGAGATCAGCAAGAAATGCTAATGTATATAGCGGGCCGTTGGCACAAAATGATGTGGTGAATGAAATCTTGATTGAAAGAAGAAAAGAATTATTTGGAGAAGGATTCTCTCTTTCAGATATTATAAGAACACAAGGTTCTGTGGTAAGAAAGCCATTTGTAGATGCTGATGGAAAGCCTATCAAAGTTCAGATAACAACACCTAACGGAACTGTGAAAACAGTTGATGGTAGAGGTCATTCCATCTTTGATCTTCCTAATAAGAACGCATTTACCCCAAACAGTAGTTATTATTTATTCAGTATTCCACAGAAGGAAATTGAGAATAATCCCAATTTATAATTACAGTCCATAATTAGATTTGATTTTTTAAACCACCGCAAAAGCGGTGGTTTTTTGTTTTTAAATAGAACAAAGGTATTCGTTCTGAATGTATTAATCCTTGTCAGAAATACCAAGGTCTCTAAGAGCTACTATACATCCTATATTTTTCAGTTTAGCTCCTTTTTTCAAATAAAATAAGACATATTCCTTTTCACCCTTATTCAACTTATTAAAAATTGATATATCATAATGTTGAGTCCCTGGAGCTTGTTTCAGTCCAATTATTTGTACAAAGATCTCATGACAGGCATCTCCATGATTATATTTATCTGCCATTAAAATTGAGTAGGGTAAGGTTTTATTATGAAATGGTGAGTTAAGATAATATAGTGTTAGTTGGTTGTAAGCATTAATACTGCCATTCATCAGAACCTCTTTTTTATATTTTTCTAAAGGAATACTTTTAGGTTTATTTTGCTCCTTATCTTTTGAACAGTAGATTAGTAATGCAAATAAAAATAGCATTATGACTTTCTTTAAATACGTGATTTTCATTTATTAATATTTAAATAAACATTCTTTTTAATTTACTTAATTATCATTTTTAACTCTTTTAAATATAAACACTTTGTTATTTTTAATGATTAATAATGTATCACTATTGGCTTTTTTAATAATTTTAAAAGGAAGATTAACTTCTCTCCAAGATATGGGGAATTCATCATTTGCTAAACTTCCTGGTATTAAAAATTTTCTTTCCGCTAAACTTTTTGTATAATAAAAGAAATTATATTTTTTGTTAGCATACCTATGTTTTTCAATTTCAAATTCATATCCAATACCATAAGTTCCTTCACCTTCTATAATTGTATTAAATGAATAATTATTAAAATCACGAAGATCTTTGCCATCTTTATCCTTACAACTTAAAGTAGTGAAAAAGGAAAGTATTATTATTAAAGCTGTACGATAATTCATGTTTTCTATTTATTAAAGATTGATTTAAGTTGAATAAACCTATCGGCTGACATTGTCTTGTTGAAGTTAATATCAACACCAGTTGCTACTGAATCTAATCCAAAACTTACAGATATTCCATAAGTTTTAAATTTCCATCTTTAATCTTCTTAATAAGAACTTATTTACCCCAAACAGTAGTTATTATTTATTCAGTATTCCGCCAGAGAATATATACTAGAGTTAGGGTTTGAATGTTTATTACTCTCATCTATATTTAATTTAATATTGTTTACTTTATAATGATAAAGTAATTCTATCGCATAATCTTTGCAATCTGAGAATATGTAAGTATACAGTTTCTCTCTCTTTTATGGAGCTATCACTATAAATGATAGTTCCTATAAACAGGCCTCTTTCCATTCTCCATCACATTTATTTTTCCAATCTTTTGGAAAATTTTTGCTATTCTGTAAATCCTGAGATATAATTTCAAAAACTTGTTTATGCCATAAACCGTTATGTTTATAATAATAGAAAGGACTATTAGTAAACTTTTTTATGCTATCACCAATACTTACCATCTCTACTTTATTCAAAAAAATCAAAGTATCTTTTTGTCCTATTTTTATCTTAGCATGGGAAAGAACTCCTTTTCGAACATCTACTTTTTCTATAATTATACCGTGAAAACTATATTTAATATTATGGATAATCCACTTTTGATTTGGGTTGTGATTATAGATGAATAAACCTATTAAACAGAGAATGGATGCTAAAAATAATAAAAACTTAATATTACGATACATTTTAAAATATTTTTTTCATAATGCTAGAGTTTGCCCAAGACATTTTAGCTCCTGCTCTCGCTGCAATGGTCCAGGTACTTCCTAAAGAATTGGCAACCTGACTTCCTATCTGGAAAATTTCTCCTACACCATTTGCTATTCCCACACTGGCATACGAAATAATAAGTCAACTTTTACATCAGAAAGAAACAACAATTTGAACTTCTATTCAGGATCAAACCATTCTTTTCGCTTTGCTACCTCTATCATATGGTGTATTGTTATTGATGGTTTGTTTTCTATTTTAATTTTAAATCCAAATTCTATCAAAATTTTTTTTAAAAATGATATTTGATAAAAATATTTATAAACATCAAAATCATGGCTGTTCTCAATATCAAACTCTTTAAAGAAAGATTCAAATAACCATTCCAAATCCATAAAATCTTCATTTATATCATTAATAATTGTTTTGTTTTTTAATTCACCATTATAAACTCCCCATTTTTTAAAAAACATTATTACTTTCTCCTGTATATTCATCTTCAGTGTTATTTATTAGTTGTATTATAGATAAGTCCGTTTCCTACTCCTGCTCGTGCACCTCCAAACCACACTGGCACACGAAATAATAAGTCAACTTTTACATCAGAAAGAAACAACAATTTGAACTTCTATTCAGGGTCAAACCATTCTTTTCGCTTTGCTACTTTTATCATATGAGCAACGGTAATTAATGGTCGATTTACTTTTTTACTTTTTTTCTTAAATAAATTAAAACTAATACTGGATAAAGGTTCGAAAAATTTATCTATTTCTAAATAACCTTTCTCTATATTAAATTCCTTTATAAAACGTCCCATAATTATGTTAGCATCATCAGATAAAATAAAATCTGGATTTATAATCGCATTAACATCTTTAATGGGGATGTCATATTTTGAAAAAAAATCTATAATCTTTTTCTCTAAATCTTTCATTATTTTCTAGTTTTTGTAATTGAACTATTTATTCTGCGTGCGCTGTCATACATCATTGCAGTCCCAATTATTGGTGAATTTCTTCCTAAAAATGTACCCCAAGTAACAGCTTTTCCATATAATGTTGGTAGAGATTTCAATCCAAATAAATTAATACTTTTTGATCCTATTACATTTTCAAAGAAAACAGAAGATTTTAAGGTATATTTTGAAGCTCCAAATACAGTTCTTATGCCCACTTCTGATTTTAATACTTTTGTCACCCCCATTTTCAAAACATTATATCCTGCTTTCACTTCTCCAGCACCAATAAACATTGAAGCAACATCCCAGCTGGCATCATACATAGCTCCACCCGTTCCTTGGTTATAGTGCCTGAACCCATATCCTTCAAATGAAGAAGAAAGCTCTCCTCCTTGAGAACGAGTTATTTTTACAGACGTTGAAGATATTACATTTCCATTATCATCATATTTATAATCTGTTTTATCTCCACCATTATTGTTAATTTTATTTCCATTTTTATCATACCCATTATCAGGACTATCTTCCACAACAGTAGTTTCTTTATGCGCTAAGTAATTAAAAGCCGTAACAATTAGTCCTTGTCCTGCACCCATCCAGAAATTCCCGCCTCCAAGCACAGAACCAGCACCGCCACTTACCGCTCCATTAAATAAAGCAAAACCATCACTTCTTAAAATATTATTTTCACCTACCTTACTTGTAGCTAATCCAAGTAAATCATTAGATACGCTAGCAAAAGCACCACTTAAAGCACCACCCCAGAAGTTACCTCCTTGTACTGTTGAAAAAATACCCTGCGTTAGAGCGTGTGCCCCTGCTCTGGCTACAATCGTTCCCCATTTACCAAGAGCTCCTGCTACAGAAGCTATTTTAAATACGTCTCCTATCGCTCCTGCTATTCCAGCGCTTGCATATGACATAGCAAGACCACCTACAAAACGAGCTCCATTAAAAGGAGTCTGTGTATAATACATGGTAAAAAACTCCGAAACTACAGCTGCTATGATAGGGACAAACCAGACAAACTCCCCATTCGGGTCATTATACATCAATGGATTGTTAAATACATATCCATATTTGTTGTAATTCTGGGTGTTGAATATATCTTGTATATTCTCGTCTGCATTTAAGAATCTTCTGAGTAATGGATCATACAATCTACCATTCATGTGAATGATTCCTACTTCCATAAAATGCTCATGACTGGTATATCCTCTGTCTACACTAAGATCTTTCGATAAGTTCAGAATAGCGTCCTTATCTGTAATAACCGCTCCATTGCCAATCTGTAAATGAGTGAAATTACCCCACGCATCAAAATGCCTTTGTTCCAGTTTATTTCCTACCTCATCACTGATCGCCAGAATACTTCCGATATAATCTTTATGCAAAAATTTATAAGAACCGCTGCTCTCCGTATAGTTCTTTAAATATAGAATATTAGATTCATATGGTGTCCCACCAATATAAAGAATATGCTTTTCCTTTCCGGTCGTATTATCTTTTATCACTTCATAGCTTCCGTCTTCACTGTAAAATTTAGTGAATTTCCCTTCTCCATCTGTACTGAAATTACCGCCAAAGGTAACTCTTTGTCTCATGCTCGTTAAGCCATACTGGAATGCGGCGTCTCCTTTAATCCCATCAATGAATACAGGGTCATTATTTTCGTTATAGCTAATGCTTTGTATTAAATTATTATTATAATTCTGTTCTCCGGCAGCATTCAACGTCATTCCTGTCGGTTGGTAGATTTTGGCAGAATTCTCAAACTTGATGGTTCCTACCTGATCGTTTTGGGTAATTCTTCCTTTGATGTCATAGACATTTCTGTTCATTGCTGGCTTGATTCCGGTTACAGGATTCGTCCAGTTAATTAATCGGTTGTTATCATCATAATCGAAAGATTCTACTATATTGAAATCCCCTCCAGTTATTCTGCTTTTCAGCTCATTCTTTATAGCATCAAATGAGTAAGAAAGTTGCAGAATGCTTGGCTTAACAGCTGATGAATGGCTAACATTCGTTAAGAACCCATTAGCATCGTAGGTATTATTAACATCCGCTACTCCTAATTTAGCTTTTAAAACCTGGCCTTTAGCATTGGCTTCCTTAAGCTCCCACAGGCTCTTGCCAGTTATTTTATCTTTTACCTGTATAAGCTCTCCATTCCAAGCGCTATATACATTTTCAATCTGAACCTTAGTAAGAACACCAGAAGAATATAATTGCTTCTCATAAGAAACAACCCTTGCTTTATCATCATAGGTAATATCTTTTTGGATAAAATACTTTCCACTACTGCTTTCCGAAGATGATAATACTCTTCCCTGTGGATCATAACTGATATTGGAACTGTATGATTTTCCTTTCGAAGTTCCTGATCTTGAAATAATCCTTCCTTTATCGTCATAAGCAAAGGAAATTAATTTATTGGTTGCTTCTCCACCATCAACAGTAGAGAGTTCTTTTTGAGAAATTAATTGCCCCAAAGCGTTGTAGCTATATTCTTTGGTTCCTTTCGGACTTATGATCTTCTTTGGTTGTCCGAATCCATCGTATTCATATTTGTAAATGCCATTAGAAGGATCGTTAAATTCTGATTTTCTTCCCCAGGAGTTATATTTTGTCGTAACAATATTTTCGGCATATTTTACCTGAATTTGTTCTCCTGCTGCATTGTAGGAGAATTGAATCGTTCCTCCTTTGTCGGTGGAAGAAATGACATTTCCCAGGGCATCTGTAGTTTTGGAGGTTGTTCTGCCATAACCATTAAGTTCTTTTATCGTTGTGGTTAAACTGGAAACTGAGGTTTCTGTTCTCTTCCCGCTGAATGCATTAGCACTAGCTTTGGCAGGGAAAACGGTATCATCATAAACAATAGTATTCCATTGAGATGCATTTTGTCCCTCAAAGTAAGGTTCACTTTCTGAAGTTTGTCTGCCTAAAACATCATAAGTAATATCTTTTGAAATAAATTGCCCTTGCCCAAATGCTTTGGTAGAAGTTTTATAATCCTGGCCTAATCTGTTGGTGAATTTTTTAGAAATATCCCCATCGGGGTAATATTGTGTAACAGTGATATTAGAATTGTTATCTTTGTTATACTGATACGCGGTTGTTCCTCCAAGATTGGTTTTGGAGGTCAGTAGTTTTCCCCAACCATCATATGTGTTAACAAGCGTATTTCCTAAAGGATCTTTCTGTTTTTTTATTTGTCCCCAATCATTATATTCAATATTGGTTTCTAATCCTAAGTTATCTGTTTTTTTGATTACAAATCTTCCTTTTGGATCATACTCACTTGTATTTGTTTGGATTTGAGCATCAATGCTGTTACTTATTACTTTTTGGGTAATATTTCCGAAACCATCATTACTATAGGTTTCAAGCAAATATCCAGTATTATCCCTGTTCCATGTTTTTAACGTTTTTAAAAGATTGTTTTCATAAGTATATTCTTCCTTAGCAGATTTTGTATCACTATATGCCTGAACAGTTTCTGTTTTAACTTTAGGTTTTCCAATGCTATAATTTGTTCCGGGGGTAGTATTAGGCGGATAATATTCTAATTCAGATGTTGAAACAGAGTATCCGTCATTAATCCTCGTTACCGATTTTTTAGGAAGATATAAATTATCATATTGCTCTACAGTATGAATTGTTTTAATATTGGTTAAAAAATCTTTTGATGTCGTTACAGACGGATTAATGGCAAGAACTATTTTAGATTTATCCGCATTAGAAACATTAGTAACAACATTTCCATTCAATAACTTATCAATTTTATAATCATATTGTTTGAATGTTAATAGTTGAGTGTTATTTAACGAAATATCAATCGGAAATATTTTTGTTTCATCCGCAGTTCTTATAGACCAATCCTTATACGGTAATCCTTCATTAATAGGGTTTATTTCTGAACCTGTCCAGATTTTAGTATTTTCAAATCCATTGGCAAAGAATGTGGATCTTGCAGTTTGTCTGAAACCAATAATTCCTTTACCGTGCAAATGTCCTATTAAATCTCTGTATCTAAATTCCTGTTTTCTTTCTCCTTGGGTTAGTTTTGAGACAACATGATAGTTTAGATTCTCTTTAATATTAACATAAGGATAATTTACAGTAGTAGTCTCTAAATAAGATTTATAAATGTTTCCTTCATTTATCAAAGGAGAATATTCTATATCTGTTTTTACACCTCCTTGGATAATAGATTTAATTCTTGCTATTTTATCAAGCTTACCTTCTAGATCCCATGTGATAAGTTTTGTCTTATGGATAATAGCAAAGTCGGTATTTAACTGCGAAAGACGAAAAGTTCCCAATAAAGGCAAATAGTGCTCTCCATAATTAGAGTAGTTAATGTCTTCACCATTTTTATCTCCCCATGCTGTTTCTTCTTTAGAGGCTAGATCATAAGCGACTGTAAGTACAGGTTTACCTGTAGTGTCTACACCATCATTTCTGAAATAAACAAAGCCATAACTAGAATCTGGATTATTGATTGCCCATTCTCTAAACCATACCTCAGATTGGAATTGAAGGAAGTCACTTTTCCCATCTTTATTCAGGTCAGGTACAAAGTAATTTCTTATGGTATTTCTTCGCTTAGTAGGAGCTCCAGTATGCTGAGGTTTATAAAGTGACAAATTTGAATAATAGTACTCTGCAATACCTTTACCTGTTGAAATAAACATTTTCCAGTCTGAAGAGTCTTCTGCTACTGGAGACATTACATCAGTTTTTCCATCACCATTAAAATCACCAAGTAGTGCCACTCCTTTAACAGAAATTTGAGCTGGAGATTGTGCTTTTAAATCAAATTCTTTTGTGACAGTATTTAGGGAGTAGATTTTAGTCCCGTCTTTCAACCCAAATAAATCTGTTTTTCCATCACCATCAAAATCACCTAATGGTATAGGCTTATAGTAGGCAGACGAAATAAAGGTATACTGTCCCATATTGGTTGTATAATCCGTTAGCGGATACTCTCTCTTTTTTAGTATTCCTTGCAATGGGTCAAGGTAGAATTCAAAAACTTCACTTCCAATATTTGCAGTTCCTTGCAATTCGGGATACCCGTTCCAGTCTTGTCCCCAAATTTCTTCATATACATCTTTTAATGTAGTAATAATAAATTCAGAAATACCATCACCATTAAAATCTCCTTCAAGAAATTTTAAATCACTGAGCAGATAGCCTATTGGTCCATGTTGAGTCCCATGATAACCTGTTAGATCTGAAAACCCAAATGAAGAAAAATCAAATTGCTTTAGCATGATTTCATCAACTCCAGACCCATTAAAATTATAGGCTCTAAGAGTTAATTTATAAGTTGGCCCAAAAACCCATTCATAAGTAAAGAATGTATCGTTTGATGGCATTACCCCATTATTTTTAGGGTAATTGCCACGAGTTATAACCGTTCCTGTGTAATTAATATTTACAAAATTTCCTGAACCATCAAGCCTTCCTAGCATTAATGTGTTTCCTTTGATAAAATCTAATTTTCCATCACCATTAAAATCTCCTGAAACAACACTATCCCCATATATTTCGTCAAACCTAGAATTTTGATTAAAAGTATTTGATGATTGAGTAGATGATGCATTTTCAAAAACTATGGGATTAGCAGGTTCATTATTGGCATTGTATTCAGTTATTTTATTAACAAATTGATAATTTGAACCATTATTACTGTATTCAATTAGAAATCTTTTAAATTGATTATTATTAGATTTTACAACTATGTCGTTTAAAAGTTTATCTTGAAACAGCGAAATTCCATTTATATATGATATTTCCTTTAAGTTTCTTGTGGTATTTGTATTGTAATTGAATGTAATACTATTAAAGTGTGCTTTCCCAAGATTTTCATTTCCTCCCCAGCTAATAGTTGAAATTATCGCTATATTATTATAATTGTTCTGGGTGTAGTTGTAAATAATAAAATTCCCCAGTGCATCTTTCCATTTGACAATATTGTATTCGATAGGAGTTCTGGCATTACTAAGCCCCGAATTGGTTGCCCCATACCAAGCCTGTGAACCATCCTCAAAAGTGACCTCCCAATATTCAGGACCTTTCCATGTTTGTCCTGTTATTGAGCCAAGAGATTTTATTTTGATATTGGAATATTTCTCCGTAACATATTCGGCTCCATCTTTTCCATATTCACCAGATTTCAAGATCAGCCTTTGCCCATTGAAGCTGTAATAATCAGAATAGTCTAGTTGGACTCCCTGTAGTTCTCCATCTTTCTCAATGGTTTTCCCTATTCTTGAAATAGCTGTAAGGCCTGATATATTCCATCCATATCCAGCAATTCCATTTCCAGAGCCACTAGTATAAACAAGGTTAATTTGCGGTGCTACGCTTTTCACCCCAGGTGGTAAAGCAATAGGTAAAGTAAATTGCAATTGTCCGGCTCCATTTACTTCAATATTCCCTTTAGTATCATGGAAACTTTTCCCTTGTGGAGCCGTTGTTCCTGATGGATTGGTTGCTCCTGCTCCTGAATCTACTAGTCCTCCGCCTGGGGTTTCTGTCGCAGGACCAATCTTAGCAATAAAAGGATTAGAAACATCTGATTTTGCATGAAATCCTTCAGTCAAAATAACTGTTTGTGGATCTTGCACTGTCCGTGAAGTAGTTTCTGCCTGGTACAGTATGGTTTGTGAAAAACCTATTACTGAACACAAGGATAATATCAATGATGAAATAAATTTCATATTTATATTGGTTATTTTATAAGTGATAATTAATAAAGATTACTCAATACAGGTAAGAGCAAAGAAAACTCTTTCAATGCCTTTACATTTTTCTTTTAATCTTTATCTTTTGGTGACATTTCTGGCAAAGACTCTTCCGTCTTTTAGGGTAAAGCGTAGAATATAGATACCCCAATCATACCCAGTCATATTAATTTTAAGCTGACGGTTTAGTCCAGGAATATTCTGTTGCTGAAATTTCCAATGAACGGTACTGTGCTGGTAGAGAGAAACCGATTCTATTAATCCATCCACTTCTTCAGTCCAGTCAATCGTCAGATAATCGTTCACCGGAACCGGGTAGAGCCTGATCTGTTTCCAGAAAGTTGTTTCATCCATACTAAGAGCCTGCGTGGTAATGGCTGCTGTTTTGGACTGTTCCTCAATTTTTGCTTCTTTTAGGATTTGTTTTTCTGCGTTTTTACCCGCGGCGTTAGTTCCTCTATATCGTTGGTTTCCGGCTTCATCATATTTGAAGTAGACTTCAGTTTGTGAAAACCCTAAAAATCCAATGAACAGGGAAAACAGAGAAAGTAATTTTCTTTTCATCGGTATTTATTTTTTGGTAGAAATTAATTGCTGTACTTGTTCTCGAAGTTCCTTAATCTCTTCAGACTGGGATTTCAGTTGTTTGTTTTGTTCAATGGAATAGAGGGTTAATTCTTCTATTTTTTCCAAAAGCTTAGCATCCATTTCACCTAGATTAATTCCATCTTTTTCCACTTCTTTTGCGGATGGAATGTTGGGTAAATGACCTTTTTCCGAAATGTGTTTTTCTACCTCTTCCAAAGATCTGAGTTTATAGCCTTTTTTGAACACGTAGTCAGCCCAACCGTTGCTTGATGGATTTTCAACTTTTACCTTTTCAGCCTTGATTCCATCTTTTACAAATAATCTGTATTCGTTACAGTCACTGCATCCGGAAAGTGCTGTGTTCATTGATGTTCCGATCAGAACTCTCCCGTTTGCTCTTACTGAGAATAAGGGTTTTGCCCAATCACCGGAGAAAAGAGGAGCAGAAAGAGTTAATAATCCAACATCATTAGATTGGTATTTATTATAAACTCCCCATATTAAATCTACCCCAGCACTAACGTTATCCAATGTACCCAATACTTGAAAACCATCAGCATTAGCATTTGTATGAAACTGAGCTCTACCATAAGTTTTGAAAGTGATGTTTGGATCTATTACAGGGCCACCTATGGCTACACTTCCTGTAGAACTGATTTTTATTCTTTCAGTATTATTGGTTTTTAATATTAAACTCTGATTATCCTTAGTTCCAATAAAGTTGTTTGAAGAATTTGTACCTGTATTTCCTATAGTACTCCAGCTTTGAGCAAAAATATAAGAAGTAGTTATTGTACAGGCTAATAGTAGTAATCGTTTCATAATTAGTTAAATAAATAATTCGTTGCGTGAATTTACTAAATGCTGCATTTGTTATTTTTAGTCCAATTTGTTATTGTTTATTAATCTTATTTAATCATTTGAAGTATTTGTTTAACTTTTTTGTTGTTAATTTTGTTTTATTTATAATTTTAAAAGATTGTTTTGGACTTTTTTCTTAGATCGATGTTTTTTTATGATTTTTATCATGTATTTAAAATTGAAAGTTTACCCATTTTAGAAAAAAACTTTACCTTTGTCACAATGAACTTGTTAAGATGGATACTGGCAATTTATTTCATGGCGTTATCATTGATGCCCTGTGAAGACGTGTCTCATCTTTCATCAGACACTGGAGATAAAAAGATTTCCCTAAACATTCAGGGAGCTCACTCAACAGAAAAAGGGGATATTTGTTCACCTCTTTGTGCCTGCAGCTGTTGCCAGATTACGGTTTCAGCATTTAAAATGGGTTCATTGTTAGAAATTCCAGAGCAGATTCCTGCTTACTTTTCAAAGAAAATTTTATTTCATAAAAACGACTTTGCTTACCAGGTGTATGATCACGTCTGGCAACCCCCTAAAATTTAATTTTATTGATTTTTAGAAAGTTACCTTTCTAAACGTGTTTGAAACTTTGCAATACCATTGCAGAGGTTTTCAGGATATTTTTGCTGCAGAATTAAGCTGTACGCAATGTATTTTCAATAAAAATTAAATATAAATCGTGTTAGATAAAATCATAAAACTTAGTATCAAAAACAAAGTTGTTATTGGTATTATGACCCTGATACTGATCATTTGGGGAACATGGAGTGCCACAAAGCTACCCATAGATGCAGTACCGGATATTACCAACAATCAAGTGCAAATTATTACCGCTTGTCCTACGTTGGCAGGGCAGGAAGTAGAACAGTTGGTCACCTTTCCCATTGAACAAAGTATCGCAAATGTTCCCGATATTCAGGAAACAAGAAGTATTTCAAGATTTGGACTTTCTGTAATAACAGTTGTTTTCAAGGAAGATGTAAATATTTACTTTGCCAGACAGCTTATCAGTGAACAATTAAAAAATGCAGTAGAGGAAATTCCGAAAGGAGTGGGAACCCCCGAATTAGCTCCCGTAAGTACAGGTCTTGGAGAAGTATATCAGTATATTCTTCACCCGAAAAAAGGAAGCGAAAAGAAATACAATGCCAAAGAATTAAGAACCATGCAGGACTGGATTGTCCGCAGACAGCTTAACGGAACTCCGGGAGTGGCAGAAATCAACAGTTTCGGAGGAGAATTAAAGCAATATGAAGTAGCCATTGACCCCAATCGATTAAAGGCGATGGGAACAAGCATTACCGAAATATTTACAGCGCTTGAAAAAAACAATCAAAATACTGGCGGAGCCTATATTGATAAAAAACCCAATGCTTATTTTATCCGTGGAATCGGGCTTGTGACTTCTTTGGAAGATATCAGGAACATTGCCGTTAAAAATGAAACAGGAAGCGTTCCCATTTTTATAAAGGATGTTGCCGATGTTCGTTTAGGAAGTGCAGTACGCTATGGAGCTTTAACCTATGACGGAAAAGTAGATGCCGTGGGTGGAGTAGTGATGATGCTAAAAGGAGCCAACAGTAATGAAGTTGTTGGCAACATCAAAGAGAAAATTCCGACCATTCAGAAATCACTTCCGGATGATGTGGTAATAGAACCGTTTTTAGACAGGACAGATTTAGTAGACAGGGCCATTAGTACCGTTCAGAAAAACCTGATCGAAGGAGCGTTGATCGTTATCTTTGTTCTTGTAGTTTTTCTGGGGAACCTTAGAGCTGGGCTCATTGTGGCCTCTGCCATTCCACTTTCCTTATTATTTGCGCTGGGGATGATGAACGTCTTTGGGGTGAGTGCCAATTTAATGAGCCTTGGAGCAATAGATTTCGGATTAATTGTAGACGGAGCTGTTATTATCGTAGAAGCAACCCTGCATCATCTTGGGGTAAGGAAATCAATGAGGACGTTAACTCAGTCTGAGATTGACGAAGAAGTCTTCCTTTCAGCATCAAAGATCAGAAGCAGTGCTGCATTCGGGGAAATCATTATCCTGATTGTATATATTCCGATTCTTACCTTAGTAGGAATAGAGGGAAAAATGTTCACACCAATGGCAAAAACAGTAGGATTTGCAATTCTTGGGGCCTTGATCTTGTCATTAACTTATATTCCGATGATGAGTGCCTTGTTCTTATCTAAAAAAATATCACACAAGGAAACATTCTCAGATAAAATGATGAATCGTCTTCAGAAGATTTATCAGCCATTATTGCAAAAAGCAATCAAAGTAAAATATATTGTTGTTTCAGCAACAGTAGCGGTTTTTGTGATCTCCGCATTTACCTTTAAAAATATGGGTGGAGAGTTTATTCCACAATTACAGGAGGGAGATTTTGCGTTCCATTGTATTTTACCACAGGGAAGTTCCCTGAGCCAGAGTATAGAAACCTCCATGCAGGCTTCCAGAATCATCAAGCAGTTTGATGAGGTGAAAATGGTAGTAGGGAAAACAGGATCTGCTGAGGTTCCTACAGATCCGATGCCGCCTGAGGCAACAGATATGATTGTGGTCTTAAAACCCCAAAGCGAATGGAAAACTAAAAAATCCTATAGTGAACTGGCAGATGAAATCAGTGAAAAGCTGGAAACAATTCCCGGGGTATTTTTCGAGAAAAACCAGCCTATCCAAATGCGTTTTAATGAGCTGATGACGGGGATCCGACAAGATGTTGCCGTGAAAATCTTTGGAGAAAACCTAGATTCATTAGCCGTATATGCCGATAAAGTTGGAAAAATTATTCAGACTGTAGATGGCGCAACAGCTCCTCAGATTGAAAGAGTAAGCGGCCTTCCGCAGATCAATGTGCAATACGACAGAACAAGAATTGCTAATTACGGATTAAATATAGAAGATGTCAACAATGCGGTAAGTACTGCCTTTGCAGGAAAAGCTGCCGGACAGGTTTTTGAAAATGAAAGACGTTTTGATTTGGTAGTACGTCTGGACAGTCTTCACAGAACAGATATTTCAGATGTGAATAACCTAATGATTACCTCAGGCACAGGAGCACAGATTCCATTGTCACAGGTTGCCAATGTAAGTTATAAGCTTGGTCCGGCACAAATCAGCCGCGAACAGGGAAAACGTAGAATTGTAATCGGATTCAATGTGAAAGGTCGAGATGTGGAAAGTGTAGTAAAGGACATTCAGGCAAAGCTGGATAAGGTGAAATTACCGTCCGGATACTACTTTACCTATGGCGGGCAGTTTGAAAACCTACAGGAAGCAAGCAAACGTCTGATGATTGCTGTTCCGGTATCACTGCTTCTTATTTTTATGTTGTTGTATTTTACTTTCCGTTCATTCAAGCAGGCCGGATTAATCTTTACGGCTATTCCAATGAGTGCTATCGGAGGTGTTTTTGCCTTGATTATAAGAGATATGCCATTCAGTATCAGTGCGGGAATTGGATTTATTGCTCTTTTTGGAGTGGCAGTTCTTAACGGGATTGTCTTGATAGGAACCTTTAATCAATTGGAAAAAGAGGGTGAGAAAGATATTTTAAAACGTGTTTTTGAAGGAACAAAAACCAGATTAAGACCCGTTTTGATGACGGCCACCGTAGCATCATTGGGATTTTTACCGATGGCAATTTCTACAGGGGCTGGAGCAGAAGTACAAAAGCCTCTGGCAACAGTAGTCATTGGAGGGTTGGTATCGGCAACATTCCTTACCCTATTCGTTCTACCAATGCTTTATATTATTTTTAATACAAAGATTTTGAAAAGAAAAAATAACCAGACAGGATCATTTACAATCATTCTTCTTTTAGGATTAATGATGATGGGACAGACCTTTAAAGCTCAAACCCGACCCATATCCGTGGAAGAGGCTGTACAAATGGCGATGAATAATAATTTAACCCTACAGTCAAAGGACTTAAGCATAAAATCTGCAGAAGCTTTAAGACCTACGGCAAAGGAACTTCCCAAATTAAGCTTTGATGCTCAGCTGGGACAATACAACAGCCCAAAATTTGACCAGTCTTTTGCTATTTCACAAAGTATTCCTTTTCCCACCTTGTTTAAGGCAAGAAAGGAACTCATTAATGAAAATATTAAGAGTAAGCAAATTGATAAGGAAGTTACAGCCAATGAGCTTGTTAAAGACGTTCGGACTTATTATTACCAGATTGAATATCTTCAGTACAATAAAGAAAAACTGACGAGCCTGGCAGGATTTTATGAAGAGTTTATCAGAATTGCAACCGTAAGATTTAAAGCAGGTGATATCAAAAAGATCGAAATCAATACAGCAGAAACCCAAAAAGGAGAAATCGATCTGCTTCTGAGACAAAATGAAGTATTTCTGAATAATGCCTATAAGAATTTAAAAACCCTCCTGAATACTTCAGAATCCCTGGAGGTACCATTCAAGACAGGTTATGAACCTTTAAAGGCCGAAAATGTATTGGATAGTGCAGTGGTTGCCAATAATCCTACGGTAAAGGCTTTTTATCACGAAATGGAAATTGCGGAAAAGAATAAAAAGGTAGAAAAAGCCCTTGGGTTGCCGGATTTTAGCTTGGGATATACAAACCAGTCATTAATAGGATTCCATACCATAAACGGACAGGAAAATTTCTATGATTCCGGGAAGCGCTTTCAATCAGCAACAGTAGGAGTAGCAATACCTTTAACATTTGGTGCTACAAAGGCAAGAATGAGGGCTTTAGAATATGATAAGCAAGTAGCAGAAACCAATGCCAGAATGCAGAAAAAACAACTTTCTGCCCAGTTGGAAAATGCATTTAATCAATATCAGCAGGATACACAGCAGTATGATTACTATACCAATCAGGCGCTGCCTAATGCTGAGAAAATTGTAAAAGCAGCTCAATTAGGATATAAAACAGGGGAGATTTCTTATGTAGAATACCTTTTTGCCTTACAGACCGCCACCAATATTCAATTAAAATATCTGGAATCAATCCAGCAGGTGAATCAATCTGTAGTTACCATTAATTCAATCATTAACAAATAATATGAAGCCGCTATTAACAGAAAATTCCCCAATGAAGATGATGGCATACGATTTTAGAAAAAATAAATATTCGCATATGAAACTCAAATATAATATCCTATCTCTTGTATTAATCTCTCTGTTTGCAATAAGCTGTGGGAAAAAGGAATCTACAGAAGAAAAAGCACCGGAAAAAACGGAACAGAAAGAGAAAGCCCACGAAGAAGCCCCTGAAACCATTGCCTCATTAACAGAAGAGCAGATGAAATCTGTAGGAGTAGCTTTGGGGTCGGTAGAAATGAAGGAACTTACCTCTACCATCAAGGCAAATGGTCTTTTGAGCGTGCCGAACAGTAATAAGGCAACCATAACTTCTCTATACGGAGGAATTATTAAAACAATCAATATTCAGGTAGGAAGTATTGTGAAAAAAGGACAGGTTATCGCAACCATTGCCAATCCTGAATATATACAACTTCAGGAAGATTATCTGACTACCAATAGCAGGATTGCCTATGCTGAACAGGAGTTCAGAAGACAAAGAGAGCTTTTCGACAATGATGCGGGAGCCAAGAAGAATCTTCAAAGTGCAGATGCAGAATTGAAAACACTAAGAACCAAAAGAGCCTCCCTTTTGAAGCAGCTTCAAATGATGGGAATAAACCCGGGAAGTGTAAACAATGGTAACATGAAATCCGGTTTGGTTATCACAGCTCCAATCAGTGGAACAATCAGCGGTATCACAGCACAGATAGGAAGTTATGTAGATATTTCATCCCCTGTTGCTACAGTTATTGATAACGGTTCCATCCATCTGGATCTTCAGGTGTTTGAAAAAGATCTTCCGAAAATGAGAGTAGGGCAGATTGTTCATTTTAAACTGACCAATAATCCCGAAACAGAATATGATGCAAAAATTTACAGCATTGGATCTTCCTTTGAAAACGAAAGCAAGACCATCTCTATGCACTGCGAGGTGATAGGAAATAAATCTGGGCTGATTGACGGGATGAATATTACAGGGCTGGTAAGCCTTGATAAAAGTACAACACCTGCAGTTCCTACTGAAGCCATTGTAGAGGCAGACGGAAAATACTATGTGTTTGTACAAACCGATAAAAAGGTAGAAGAAGAACATGAAGAAAAAGGAAAACCACATCCGAAGACCCTGAATTTTGAAAAAATGGAAGTAGTAAAAGGAACCTCAGACATGGGATACACTGCCATTACTTCTATTGGACAAATCCCGGAGCAGGCAAAAATTGTAGTAAAAGGAGCCTTTTTTGTGAATGCGAAACTAGTAAATTCAGGAGAGCATGAACATTAATGAAAGTGTTTAAAATCAATAAAATGTCGAATTTTATACTTAAATTAGAGCTGTTTACGGAATAGTTTTATTGAAGTTAAAACGACTGAGGGAAAGCAAAGAATATCTTATAAAATTTAATACATGCCCAACTATGCTATTAAACAAAAAAATATCAGTCTGGTATTTCATCCGTGAAATAAAATCTCAAATTCTGTTTATTGGAATATTCGCCGTGGTTATTGGACTTTTGGATATGCTGCCATGGTTTCAGAAAATTTCACTTCCACTGAATATTCCGGCGCTTTTAGGAACAGCGGTTTCGCTATTGCTGGCGTTCAGAACCTCTCAGTCCTATGAAAGATGGTGGGAAGCCAGAACGGTTTGGGGAGCTATTGTGAATGATTCCAGAACACTGGTAAGGCTGGTTAGTCAGTTTTTGCCTGAAGGAGATCAAAATATCAGAGCCATTGCAGAAAGACAGATCATCTGGACCTATGCCTTGGGAGAATCTTTGAGAAAGCTGCCTTTTTCTGATAAAGTTCAAAAATATTTGGATGAAAATAAAATCAGTGCAGTCAATATCCCCAACGCTCTTTTAGATGCCCATTCCAAGCAGCTTAAAGAAATTGCAGCTTCAAAAGAGCTTACAGATTTTCATCAGATGCAACTGAATGATATGATCACAAGGCTATGTGACAGTATGGGAAAATGTGAAAGATTAAAAAATACAGTTTTTCCAAGATCCTATAGTGTTTTAGTGCATATTCTGATCTATGTATTTGCAGCTATCCTGCCATTTGGGTTGGATGATTCGCAGCTGACAGTAGAGATTATGATTACTTTTCTGGTTCCGATAGTGTTTATTACCATAGAAAAAACATCTATCATTATGCAGGATCCATTCGAAAATGGTCCGGTAGATACTCCCATGACTTCCCTTGCGCAGACTATAGAAATCAATATCCGGCAAATGATCGGGGAGCAAAATGTGCCTTTAAAAAAAGAAAATACATCCTATTATGAAATGTAATTAAGCCACCAGCTATGGAAACCAAAACACAAACCCAACTTCCCTCTGCAGCAAGCAGACATAAAAAAAATCTCCTGATTGTACTATGCCTAAGTGGAACCTATCTCATTGCTGAGGTAATTGGAGGACTTATTACCAATAGTCTTGCCTTATTAGCCGATGCTGCACATATGCTCACAGATGTCGTAGGCCTATTATTGGCATTTATTGCCATAAAAATTGGAGAGAAAAAAGCAGACCCTTCCAGAACCTACGGATATTACCGTACTGAAATATTGGCTGCTGTTATTAATGCTGTGGTGCTATTGGGAATTTCTATATATGTTCTATTTGAAGCATATCGACGCTTTCAGGATCCACCGGAAGTACAAAGCAAATCTATGCTGATTGTAGCAGGTATAGGATTGTTAGTAAACATTGTCGGAATGATGATTCTAAGAAAAGATTCAGAAAGAAGCCTTAATATGAAAGGAGCCTATTTTGAAGTCCTTTCAGATATGCTAACCTCAGTAGGAGTGATGATTGCAGGAATTATTATGCTGACAACCGGCTGGTATTATGCTGATCCGTTGATTTCGGCAGCCATTGGCCTTTTAATATTTCCAAGAACATGGCGGCTGTTGAAAGAAGCGATCAATGTATTATTAGAAGGAACTCCCAATGATGTAGATATTCATGAGCTGCGTAAATCACTGGAGCAGACACAGGGAGTGAAAAATGTTCACGATCTTCATGTATGGTCGTTAACATCAAGTGTGAATGCGATGAGTGCCCACATTGTGAAAGAAGAAACATTTCCCCAGAATCAATTGTTGAAAACATTAACAGATAAAACAGTGGAGAACTTTAAAATAAGCCACACTACTTTTCAGATAGAAGAAGATGGCTATGAAGAAAATGAAGTCCATCTGTAAATTTTAAATTGTTGAAAATGAAAAAAGATATAGAAAACAAACTCATTGATAAAAATACCAAACCCACCAGCATGAGGATTCTGGTGTACGATTTTCTAAGCTCACAGGATGCAGCAATGTCCCTTTCTGAAATAGAAAATCACTTTGAGAATGCAGACAGAATTACCATTTACAGAACATTAAAAACCTTTGAAGAAAAAGGAATTGTTCACAGTATACAGGAAAATACAACCACAAAATACAAACTGTGTGATGATGATTGTGACGAGAAAACCCATAAGGACTGGCACCTTCATTTCTATTGCAAAATATGTAAGCAAACAACATGTAAAGAAGATATTTCCTTTCCTGAAAATATTCAGACCAATTTCAGGATTGATGAAATAAGGCTTTTTGCCAAAGGAATATGTGAAAATTGTCTTGAAAGTTTGCAATAGCATTGCATCCGTTTCCCCATTAAATTTGTATAAAAATATCAGTTATGGAAAAATGCTGTAGTACAACCCCCGAAAAAATAGAACCAAAAGGACACAATCATAATCATTCAGACGGAGATGGACATGACCATGACGGGCATGATCACTCCCATGATTCCGGAGATCAGACCATCTTTCAGATGTTTCTTCCGGCCATTATATCCTTTGTGATCTTATTATTAGGAATTGCTTTTGACAATTATATAAAACCAGCATGGTTTACAGGCTGGGTAAGACTGGTGTGGTTTCTTGCCGCCTATATTCCTGTAGGATTTCCTGTATTGAGGGATGCCTATAAAAGTATTATTAAAGGAGATGTGTTTTCAGAATTCTTTTTGATGAGCATTGCTACCATCGGTGCTTTTGCCATTGGAGAATATCCTGAAGGAGTTGCTGTAATGCTTTTTTATGCTGTAGGAGAAGTTTTCCAATCCATGGCGGTAACCAGAGCAAAAGGAAATATAAAAGCCTTGCTGGATCAGCGTCCCGATGAGGTAACGATTATGGAAAATAATCAGCCTAAAACCATTAAAGCCAAAGAAACCAAAATCGGAAATATTATCCAGTTGAAGCCGGGAGAGAAACTGGCATTGGACGGTGAACTGCTTTCAGATTCAGCATCATTCAATACAGCTGCCTTAACGGGAGAAAGTAAACCGGATACCAAAAATAAAGGTGAGGTTGTATTGGCAGGGATGATCAATATGAACAGCATAGCCCTTGTTAAGGTAACTACGGCCTATGAAGACAGTAAATTAAGTAAAATATTAGAGCTGGTTCAGAATGCAACCGCTCAAAAGGCTCCTACAGAACTATTCATCAGAAAATTTGCCAAGGTTTATACACCGATTGTAGTTTTTCTTGCCATAGGAATCTGTCTCTTGCCTTATTTCATTGTAAATGATTATCAGTTCAGAGATTGGCTTTACAGAGCCTTAATTTTCCTTGTGATCTCTTGTCCTTGTGCCTTAGTAATTTCCATTCCATTGGGGTATTTCGGAGGAATCGGAGCAGCCAGCCGAAACGGAATTTTATTTAAAGGAAGTAACTTTCTCGACAGCATTGCGGAGATTCAAAATGTTGTGATGGATAAAACAGGAACTATGACGGAAGGAGTCTTCAAAGTTCAGGAAGTAAGTATAGCCTCCGGATTTAATAAAGATGAGATTCTTCAATTAGTCAATCTACTGGAAAGCAAAAGTACACACCCTGTAGCAACTGCTATCCACAACTATGTAGGAGATATTAATTATTCCATTCCGATGGAAAATGTAGAGGAAATTGCAGGACACGGATTAAAGGCTACCGTTAATGGAAAAGAACTACTTGTAGGGAATTTCAAATTAATGGATAAGTTCAATATCCAATATGATATTAACCATGCCAATATTGTATACACCCTTATTGCTGTAGCTTACGATAAAAAATTTGCAGGGTATATTACTATCGCAGACAGCATAAAAGAAGATGCAAAAGAAACAGTTGATAATCTTCATAAAATGGGTGTAAAAGCCACAATGTTGAGCGGTGATAAAGGAACCGTTGTAAAATATGTTGCAGACCAACTTGGTATTGATAATGCGTTCGGAGACCTTTTACCGGAAGATAAAGTGAATAAGGTTAAAGAAATAAAGGCAAAAAAACAAACAGTAGCTTTTGTGGGAGATGGCGTTAATGATGCTCCGGTAGTTGCTTTGAGCGACGTAGGGATAGCCATGGGAGGTTTAGGAAGTGATGCAACCATTGAGACGGCAGATGTCGTTATTCAGGATGACAAACCAAGCAAAATTCCAATGGCCATCAATATCGGAAAGCAAACGAAAAAGATCGTTTGGCAAAATATTATTCTGGCTTTTGCAGTAAAAGCAGTTGTTTTGGTTCTGGGAGCAGGAGGTCTTGCAACCATGTGGGAAGCCGTTTTTGCAGATGTCGGAGTAGCGCTGTTGGCTATTTTAAATGCTGTAAGAATTCAGAGAATGAAGTTCTAGAAAGCAAACAATAACATACAACTAAATTATATTAATAAAGGCTCTGCTGTTTTCAGTAGAGCTTTTTTATTGAAATTCTATATATAAAGTGGGAAGAACATAAAACCCGCATTATTCAATTTTATCAGAGATGAATCCTTGCTCCTTATCATGGGCTTAAAAGAACTTAGCGTCTTTCCGAATTTCCAACCAAAAATATCTGCATAATCAATAAAATCTGCGAGAGAGAAAAATGACATGAAATTCACTCAACCTCTAGTGTCCAAAGAAAAGCTCCACTGAAAACCATCAGCAGAGCTTTAACAAGATTAAACTTTTATAAAGAACTAAATTTTGCTTTGATAAGAAAAGGAAGCCAAATGTTTGTTTCCTGATCCTGAATTAAATTCACAAGCCTTATAATCAAAGGTCGTGATAATATTAATACAATAACAGATACAGTTTTTTTAATTTTATGGGTAACAGATCTCTATTTTCATTTTAGTAGCTATTAATAATGAAAAATGAAGAATTTTCACCTGAAAATATCTGCCCAATCAGAAAAATCTGCGGAAATAAAAATGACAAGAAAACAACTCTAATCAATATAATCTACATGTAAAACAATAAAATCAATGAATGACATTCATCATAAATAGAGCATAAAACAATTTCGAAATAGTATATTTGTAACACAGAACTGAAGAGTTGAAGGTATTCATTTCCATATTTATCATTTTTACAGTTGCAATACGTCCTGTATTGCCGTTGGTAAACTATGTGGTAAACTATGATTACATTGTAAATAACCTTTGTGAAAACAGAGAAATACCTCAGTCTACCTGTAAAGGAAAATGTTATGTTGAAAAAGAACTTGCAAAAACAGAAAAGCAATCCAATAGTTCACAGACTATAAAGATAGCAGGTCTGGATGTTTTTCTTTCTCATGATATCCTTTCATTTTTGGATCAAAAAGATCTGGAACCGTTGGTGGAAACTCCCAGTTCGGATTATCCCGATTTCCAATCTTCAGATTATTTTTTCAGGATTTTTCATCCTCCGCTTATTTAATTTCAAAATAAACTAAAATATTAGTTTTAAACTAACGGTATCTTAATCATTTAATTATATAGCATGGTTTTAGACTTACTGAAATAGATTTAAGTAAGTTTAAATAAAATCATCGTGTTTTTTTATGATGTAATCCAATGAGCTTCAACAACTATTTGTTAAAGTTTAGATTTTTTTCAAGATGCATTGCTTAGTGTTATACCTTTATTCAATAATATTAATTTCAATTTACCATTAAAATGAAATCTCCAGTTATTTTGGCTGCATTGCTGTCAATATCATTGCTATCCTGTGCAAAAGAACCTCAGGTGAAGCATAAAAACAACATGAGTTCTTCCAAAGAAAATATAAAAAATGTACAAGTTGTGAACCAGGAAGATCCTATATGTCATATGAAAACGGCAGAATTTTTGAAAGATACTGCAGTATATAAAAATAAAACATACGGTTTCTGCAGTTCTTATTGTAAAGATGAATTCAAGAAAAATCCGGAAAGCTATGTCCAAAAATAAGCAGACTAATAACAAGAGCAAGGTCATCATTCCGATTGCAGTTATTGCCTTATTATTTCTGGGAATAGGAGTAGGAATGGGATATTTTAAAAAGAATCTGTATACAGTAATGGCGGTTCCTAATTTTGAACTGACAGATCAGAACAGTAAAAAGATTACCAATAAAGATATGCTTGGAAAAGTATACCTGGTTGAGTTTTTCTTTAGCAAATGTCCTACCATATGTCCTGTGATGAATAGCAATATGAAAGCTATTCAAAACCAGATTAATGATCCTGATTTCGGAATTGTTTCCATTAGTATTGATCCCGAAAATGATACACCCGAAGCCTTAAAAGAGCATGCTCAAAGAATAGGAGCAAAATCTCCAAACTGGCATTTTTTGACGGGTGACAGAACCTATATCGGTAATCTTGCAGACAAGTTTAATATTTATGTGGGAGATAAGGAGGACGAAAGTGAAAGTCTGAATCACAGCGGAATGATTGCCTTAGTAGATCAGGAGGGAAATATCCGATGCAGATACAACAAAGACAATATGCCGATCTTGTATTATTCAGGACTAAATTATGAAGATCCCGAAGGGAAGACAGCGAAACTAACAGGGAAGTATCATCCCGACAGAGAGATTTTGATAGAAGATATCAAAAAGCTTTTAAAGTAAGTACCGGAAGCAAATAGCTTCCATTTGAGAAAAAAATATTGTTTAACCATACAACAAAATGTTATGAAGATTTTGAAAATTGCTGCTTTAGGAGCAGTATTTGCGGCTCAGTTTACAATGGCCCAATTTAAGCAGACTCCTCTGCCATATGCCTACAACGCATTGGAAGGGTCTATAGATGCACAAACAATGGAGATCCATTATTCCAAACATGGAGCAGCCTATGCGGCTAACCTGAATAAGGCTATTGCAGGAACACCACAGGAAAAACAAACCTTGATTCAGATTCTTTCTGAAACATCCAAGTTAACCCCTGCGGTAAGAAATAATGCAGGTGGACATTACAACCACGAGCTTTTCTGGACCATTCTTACCCCGGAAAAAAATAGCCAGCCATCAGCAAAATTAGCAAAGGCAATCAATGAAACCTTTGGAAGCATGGATGCCTTTAAAGAAAAAATGAGTAAAGCAGGAGCAGATCGTTTTGGATCAGGATGGGCTTGGCTTTCTGTGGATAAAACAGGAAAACTATTTGTTTCTTCAACCCCAAATCAGGATAACCCTTTAATGGATATTGTAGAGGAAAAAGGAACTCCAATTTTAGGAATTGATGTTTGGGAACATGCTTACTACCTGAAGTATCAAAATAAAAGAGCAGACTATCTTTCCGCAATCTGGAATGTATTGAACTGGAAAGAAGTAAGCAAAAGATATGAAGAAGCTTTAAGCAAAAAATAACTTCATGAAACTATTTTACAGCATGCTTTTTACCCTTTATATGGTGTTCAGACCTCTGATCCCCCTGGTAGAGTATGCTGTAAATTATAATTATATTGTTGATACCTTATGTATTAACAAAAGCAAGCCGGAAGTTCATTGTAACGGAAAATGTTATCTGAGTAAAGAGCTGGCAAAAGCCAGTGACAATGCAGAGTCTACCCCTTTCAGTAAGGTGAAGAATTCAGGGCAGAAGATTCTTGATATTTATATTCTTCCTGACATTGCAGAAATTAACATCACGGAAAAAATTCCATTTTTCAATTTCAATTTTATCTATAAAACAGATTATTCTTTTCTGTTTCTGAAACACATTTTCAGACCACCAGTTCTTTAAGTTGTAACTATCACTATTCAACCCCAAAAGTCCCAAAAGCTTATTTACATTAAAAATCAAAGATTTTTAAAAAGCTTAAGTGTTCTTATGATGCATAAAGCCTATCACTTAATAACCTTAAGTGTAAGAACTTTGGTGCCTTTTGTGGTGAAAAAAGAATGTTTTTACATTCAAAAATTATAATTCAACTTAAAAAATCAACAATGAAAATTTATAAATTTTTATCACTATTCTTTATTGCCTTTACCTTATTTTCTTTTTCATCATGCAGCAGCAGAGATGATGATGATAATCCGCAGGATACAACTCCAGGAAATCTTCAGATTAAATTTGAAAACGGATTTAATAACCTTGGAGATATTGTTCTCAATCAAACTGTACAAACTTCTTCTCAGGGACAAAAACATAATTTTTCAACCCTAAAATACGTCATTAGCAATATTACTCTGACCGATGAAAATGGAAATGAATTTAAATACAACGAGAATAATCCTGATAAAGGTGCATTTATCATTGATCAGGCAGATGCTGTAGCAGGAATTATTTATTTAAACCTTAACGAAATCCCGAAAAATAATTATAAGAAAATAAAATTTGGACTGGGAATCAGTCAAAATGCATATCTATTAGGAATGGACGGCCAGGCTGATTTCTGGAACAGAGCCAAGCAAAAAGGAATGTCATGGTCGTGGGCTGCCGGCTATGTCTTTGTAAAATTAGAAGGAAAATACGGAACAGGTTCTGCAACCACCGAATTTATGAATCATACAGGAAATATGGGGAAAGTGGCAGAGAACAACACTCCTGATCTATACAGGGAAATTACACTGAATCTTCCTACCACAGCAAGGGTAAATGGTAAAATAAGACCATCCATTCATATTTTGGCAGATTTAAATCAATTTTTAAGCGGAGACCAATCACTTGCCCTTACCGAAGCTAATGCAATGATGATGGGTTCAAGCCAGCATTTGGTGGATGTTACCAACAATCTTACAAAAATGTTTAAAGTAGATCATGTACACAATGACTAATTTTTTCATAAAAACAGTACTGGCTCTGGGAGTTTTGCTCCTGAGCTGTACTTCTTGTTCAGATGAGGTGATGCAGCCTCTTGATAAAAATGAAGCATATAATCTAAGTTTTCCCTCTTATTTTCCGGAAATGACTTTTGATAAGTCTGCCAACCCTGTTACCAAAAATGGGGTAGAGCTGGGTAGAAAATTGTTCTATGAAGGAAGACTTTCCAGAAACAATACTATTTCCTGCGGTTTTTGCCATATTCAGGAAAATGCTTTTACCCATCACGGACATACCGTAAGCCACGGAGTTGATGACAGAATCGGAATCAGAAATGCACCTCCTATTCAGAATATGGCATTTCTCAAAAGGTATATGTGGGATGGGGTTATTCACAACTTAAATGAACAACCCATTATCCCTATGACAGATGTGAATGAAATGGATAGCTCTATGCCGGAAGCCATTTCCAAAATAAAAGATGATCCGAAGTATAAAAAACTATTTGGTGCAGCCTATGGAGATGAAAATGTAACCGGCGAAAGAATTTTAAAGGCTTTATCTCAGTTTATGGCATCAATGATTTCTGCCGATTCTAAATATGACAGATTCAAGCAAGGAAAGGAAAATCTGACTTCTGAAGAATCCCAGGGGATGGCTTTATTTAATCAAAAATGTGCCAGTTGCCATAGTGGAGGATTGTTTACAGATGAAAGTTTCAGAAATACAGGGATGTACTACAATAATCAATTTAAAGATGCAGGTCTCCACCGCGTAACATTGAATCAAAATGACTGGATGAAATTCCGGGTGCCAAGTTTGAGGAATGTAGAATATACAGCTCCCTATATGCATGACGGAAGATTTTATACATTGGAAGCAGTCCTTAATTTTTACTCAGACAATGTAGAGGATAATCCCAATCTTGATCCTCAGCTGAAGCAGAACAATCACATCGGAATTGCCATGAACGGCCAGGAAAAACAGTTGATTATTACATTTCTGAAAACCTTATCCGATAAAGACTTTATCACCAATCCAAAATTTGCAGAATAAATTAAATACAGACATGAAGAAGATCTTTTTAATCATGAGCTTGGTTCTATTTACGGTAAGCCAGGCGAAAACAATCAGAGACAGCGCAGATATTTCACTGAATAATTTTAGAACAATAGATTTTGATGACGATTGTGATGCCTGCGGTTGTGCTGCAGGAAACGGTTCATCAGGTTTTGAATCCTTATTGAATCCACAATTTATAGGAATTAAATACTTTGCACAGCATTACAAGGCAAAGGAAAATTTATTTGTAAAGGATTTAACACAGGATCAGTATTTCAATACCTTACAGCTTTGGGGAAAGATACCATTAACCCAAAAACTGAGCGTATATGCAAGCTTGCCATTCCATTTTCATGAGAAGAAAACGATGCAGGGGGATATCAGGATCAAT
Source organism: Chryseobacterium aurantiacum (assembly GCF_003020585.1). Lineage (GTDB taxonomy): Bacteria > Bacteroidota > Bacteroidia > Flavobacteriales > Weeksellaceae > Chryseobacterium > Chryseobacterium aurantiacum. The sequence goes on along the minus strand of NZ_PXUE01000003.1, from coordinate 141,206 downwards.
GGGATAGGAGACCTTAATCTGATGGGAATTTATAAGCTTCTTAATTCCAAAGATAACTTTCACCAGCTAAGTGGAGGATTAGGAGTAAAGGTACCCTTGGGTAAATTTGATGAAAAAGGAATCTCAGGTGTTAACCCAAGTTTTCAATTGGGAACAGGAAGTTGGGATTATCAGGCAGCTCTGAACTATAAATTTCAAAAGAATAAAATTGCAGTGCTGATCAATACAGATTATACCATAAAAACTGAAAATAAAAAGAACTATCGTTTCGGAAACCAATGGAATTACGCTGCAACAGGGTTTTATCAGATTGCAGGCAATGAAAAGTCTATTTTTTCTGTAAAAGCAGGAGTACAGGGAGAAGTGTATGCTCAAAACAAACAGTTTGATGAAGCTTTACCCAATACAGCCGGAAGTGCTTTATATGGAAAATTAGGATTTGAGGCCTCTTACAAAAAATTCAGCCTGGGAAGTGAAATTATGCTGCCGGCCTATACCAACCTTGCGGGAGGAGATATTGAAGCGAAATCACGGTTCAGTATCTTTGTAAATATTGGAATATAACTTCTACCGAAAGCAAAGTTTAATTTTTAGAATTTATCATCCTTAAAGTCGATGTTTTCTAAAAATTAAACTTTGTATTTAAAAAAATCATCATTCAAAGTTCCATCAGGTTCATGATGAGATTTAATAATCTTATATCTAAAACAAGATTTCAAAACCATTCTATTTATAATATTGTAAATCATTTTGTTATTTAGGACTATATATTAATAATTGTTTATCTTTGCCGAAATTTGGTGAGCCCTAAAAAGCTCTTAAAAGGGAATCCGGTGAAAATCCGGAACAGACCCGCTGCTGTAAGCTCCACACCAAAGTTTTTGAAGAATATATCCACTGTTTTTTAATGGGAAGGATTTCAAAAACGGAGTAAGTCAGAAGACCTGCCAGAAAATATAAACGTTTGACGCTTTCGTGGAATAAAGCTTAGGACAACAATGATTCTGTGCAGTAACAGCTGTGCTTTGTCGTTGCTTTCTTATATCCATTAGCGTTATCATTATTCCTGAATGAGCTAATGGTGGCAAAACCGACTACATCTCAATTTCATAAGGTTGTTTTCACAGTATTTGTGTTAGCATCTCAACTCTTGTTTTCCCAAACGAAGAAAAAAGACAGCATTAAGGAAGAAACCATTAAGGTTGTCAATATTTACAAAAAGAACTTTAAAGAAATACTTCCTGCCCAAATCTTGCAGGGGGAAGAGCTTGAAAGGCTGAACAGCCATTCTGTGGCGGATGCTTTGCGATATTTCTCAGGAGTCCAGATCAAGGATTATGGAGGAATGGGTGGCTTAAAAACCATTAATATCCGAAGTATGGGAAGCCAGCATGTGGGGGTTTTCTATGATGGAATTCAACTGGGAAATGCTCAAAATGGAGTTGTAGATTTAGGAAGATATTCTTTGGATGATCTGGAGGAAATTTCATTATACAACGGACAAAAGAGCGAGATTTTTCAGCCCGCAAAAGATTTCGGCTCATCGGGATCTATTTATTTGCAACCCAAGACTCCTGTTTTTACAGGAACCAGAAAAACTAATCTGGTTATTAGAGCCAAAAGTGCTTCTATTGACTTATTTAACCCTTCTTTCCGTTTAGAACAAAAGATTTCAAAAAGAGTTTCTGCCAGCGTGAGTGTTGAATTTCTGCAAAGTGATGGACTGTATAAATTCCGTTATACCAGAAAATACCCGAATGGGGAAACCGCTACAGATACAATTGCTAAAAGATACGACTCTGATATTAAAGCAAAGCGTTTTGAAACATCAGTTAACGGTACTTTAAATAACGGTAGCTGGAATGTACGCGGTTATGGGTACATCTCAGACAGAGGGATTCCGGCACCTATTGTAAAATATCGTTTTAAGGCCAGAGGAGCGAGAATGCTTGATGAAAATTATTTTGTACAGGCAAATTTTAGAAAGAAACTATTTCCAAAGTTTGAAACCCAGCTAAAGGCAAAATTTGCCTACGATTATACTCATTTCAATGACACTGTACTGGCTCAAACGGTTAAAAGTTCAATAAATACTTATATTCAAAGGGAAGTATATCTTTCTTCTTCCAATTTGTATTCTATTAATTCTAATTGGGATGTAAGTTTAAATGGCGATTTTCAGTACAATAATCTGAATGCAGATTTAACAAACTTTACGTATCCTACCCGATATACCACACTTGTAGCATTGGCTACAACTTACCAGTGGAACAGATTCAAGTTTCTGGGAAGCCTTCTGGGTACCTTTACCTTTGAAGAGGTAAGAAGAAATAAAAGACCGGATGACAGAAGAGAATGGACACCGGCTCTGTTTATGAGCTATCAGCCTGCGGCCATTCCGGAACTTACCCTTAGGGCTTTTTATAAAAAGATTTTCAGACTGCCAACCTTCAATGACCTGTATTATACCAATATCGGGAGTACCTATCTGGAACCCGAATTTACTTTTCAGCATGACATCGGGTTTACCTATCAGAAAAAATATAATAACTCTGTATTAAAGGGATTTTACGTGAAGGTAGACGGATATTATAACAGGGTGAAGGATAAGATTGTTGCAGTACCTACCGTGAATATGTTCCGATGGATGATGGTTAACCTTGGAAGAGTTGAAATCATTGGAGCTGACGTAAATGTTCAGGCAGAAATGATGTTGGGAAAAGTAAAGCTCAAGCCATTACTGTCCTATACTTATCAAAGTGCAAAGGATAAGACTGATAAAGGCTGGGGGATTATTCCCGGAGATACTTTTTATGGGCAGCAAATTCCTTATACCCCTTGGCACAGCGGATCTTTTACCATGATGGCAGACTATAAGGATTGGGGATTCAATTACAGTATGATCTATGTAGGAAAGCGCTATGACGGTCAGATGGATAATATTCAGTACAACTTTGTTCAGCCTTGGTATACCCATGATCTTTCCGTTCAGAAAAAATTGAGTCTGGCCGGGCATCCGTTTAAGATTAACCTTGAAATGAATAATGTTTTTAATCAATACTATGATGTTGTACAGAATTATCCTATGCCGGGAAGAAACTTTAGACTCACTTTAAACTTTACCTTATGAGAAAACTGAATATCTGTTTTATATTTTTTGCATTGGTTTCTCTTGTAGCCTGCCGTACGGATGAAATTGTGATTCCGATGGAGGTGGTAGATGGTCTTGCTCCTGCTGAAAATACAGCCATAAAAGGGTTCTATGTACTGAATGAGGGCAATATGGGAAGCAATAAATGTACATTGGATTTTTTTGATTATACCAAAGGAACCTACTACAGGAATATCTATGCAGAGATTAACCCGAATGTCCTAAAGGAATTAGGAGATGTAGGAAATGATATTAAGATCTATGGGGGTAAACTATACATTGTAGTGAATGTCTCCAACACCATTGAAGTTCTTGATGCCAAAACCGCCAAACGAATAAAATCCATTCACCTGCAGAACTGCAGATATTTAGCATTCAATAACGGAAAGGCTTATGCCAGCAGTTATGTGGGACCTGTAGATATCAATCCCAATGCGCCCAAGGGAAAAGTAGTGGAAATTGATACCACCTCTCTGGCCATCCAGCGGGAAGTAACGGTAGGATATCAGCCGGAAGAGATGGAGATTATCGGAAACAGGCTTTTTGTGGCCAATTCCGGAGGATATATGGTTCCCAACTATGACAAAACAGTTTCGGTAATAGATCTTAACACCTTTACAGAAACAAAAAAGATTGATGTTGCCATTAATCTTCATCGTCTTAAAAAAGACAATTATGGAGATTTATACGTAAGCTCAAGAGGAGATTACTATGATATTCCATCCAATTTATACCTCATAGATGCGGCTACAGGAGCTATAAAAAAAGATTTTCACCTTGCTGTCAATGAAATGACAATAGTCAATGACAAGCTTTATTTCTACGGAAACGAATTCAATTACAATACCCATACCTATAAGAAAACATTTGGAATTATTGATGTAAAGACTGAGCAGATTATTGCCAACAGAATTGTTGATCCGGAGTATGAAGCCATCATTAAGACTCCATACGGAATTGCTGTAAACCCTATCACAGAGGACATTTACATTACCGATGCCAGAAATTATGTATCAATGGGATATGTGTATTGCTTTGATAAAAACGGACATTTTAAATGGAAAACAGAAGGAGGAAATATTCCTGCCCATTTCGCTTTTCTATATAAATAATAAAACTGAGAGACATGAATAAAAGAACGACTAATTATTTAAAAACCGGAGCCTTATCACTTCTTTTTGTAGGACTGATAGCTTCCTGTAAACATGATGATAATGATTTCTCCTTTAACGGATTAGATGATTCCTACACCATTGAACGTTTCAAAGTACTGAATATTCCAACCAATATTTCCGGAAGCTTTACCTGGAGTATTAATGACTCTATTATTTCTAACAATTCAGAGCTGGAATTCATCAGTGCAAAGGCTGATGCTTTTCCTTTAACATTAAAGATTGGGCATAATGGTGAGGAAAAAGTCTATCATTCTAAAATTGTTGTGACTAAAGAAACGGGAACCTTAAGTAAATATATTGCAAAGGTCCTTGATTTTCGTCCGGCTGTAGGCCAATTCATGAATGAAATTCCTGAATATGTTCAAGGCAATACAGCAGCAGATATGCTTCAGAAAGCCAATGCATCCCTTGTGGGTTCCAATTCTACAATGCTAAGTCTTGGAGGCTTCGGAGGATATGTAGTATTCGGATTTGACCATACCATACCTAATTTAAATGGAAGAGATTTTAAGATTCTCGGAAATGCATTCTTTGGAAATGCTGCCAATGATCCCCGCTCAGGAAGTTGCGAGCCTGGAATTATTATGGTTGCCTACGACAGAAACAAAAACGGGAAACCCGATGACAATGAATGGTATGAAATTGCAGGAAGTGAATATTTTAAAAACACAACAACAAAGGACTATAGCATCACCTATTTCAAACCCAATGACAATAAAGCTCCTGTTCCTGGAAATGATGGCTGGCAGACAGATATAGAATACATCAAGTGGCAGGATAATCTTGGGAATAGCGGATTTAAAACAAAAAATACGTTCCACGCACAAAGCTACTACCCTTTATGGTTTTCAGATGCTTCTTATGGATTTACAGGAACCAGACTTAAAGATAATTTTTACGATCAAAGCGGAACAGGTACCTACTGGGTAGGAAAGTCATATGACTTTGGATATGCTGATAATGCCCCAAATACCGATGAAGCCTCCAATATTGATATCTCATGGGCGGTTGACCGTAACGGAAGATATGTGAAACTCCCGGGAGTTGATTTTGTAAGAGTACATACAGGAATCAATCAGGAGGCCGGCTGGTTGGGAGAAGTCTCTACAGAAGTTGCCGGAGCCTATGATCTACACTTTAAAAAATAATTCAACGAAATAATTCAAATTAATAAAAAATGAAAAAGTTTTACATTTTTACCATGCTTTTTCTCTTTGCATTGTTCACGAATGCTCAGATGAAAGTACAGGGTGTACCCCGAAATGATCTTTCAGGGAATAATCAATTAAACACCACTAATAATACCACCACTACAATCAGTTTTTCTGATGTGCAGTATTGGGTAGGAACTGGTTCCAATCAGGCTGCATTTGTTGTACAATGGAATGACAGCAAAAACCCGGATGCTTTGGTATGGGGATTTAAATGGGACGGAAATGCTACCGGAGAAGATATGCTTAAAGCTATTGCAAAGGCAGATCATAGATTTTATACGTTGCTATACCAGGGTACTCAGTTTGGAACAGCAATAGGTGGAATTGGTTTTGACCTGAACGGGCAAAACAGCAGAGCCCTTATTAAGAATAACAATACTACCTATCCACTATATCCTCTGGATGGTATTGTAAACACTACAGCTTATGATTTTGATGATTATATTGCTCAGGATACCGGTGATCACTGGAATTCAGGATGGTATAATGGCTTTTGGTCATACTGGGTGAAAGATCCTACAGATGCAGACTTTGGCTTTTCAGGAGTAGGAGCTACTTCCCGTGTACTTCAAAACGGTTCATGGGATGTATGGAATTACAGTCCTATGTCAGGATCATTTCCGATTTCTTCTACAATGACGCCTGTTTCTCCGTACATAAGTTCTACAAACTTTACCAACGGATTCTTTATGGTAAATGAAGAATGGTACGGGCATACCAACGGATCCGTTAACTTTATAGATAACAACGGGCAAATCACGAATCGCGTTTACAGCAATGCAAACAACAATCATGCTTTCGGAGCAACTACACAATTCGGAACAATCTATGGTGATAAATTCTACTTTGTATCTAAGCAGGCTGCTGATGCGGGAGATGCACAATATACACCTGGTGGTAGACTTGTAATTGCCAATGCACAGACCATGCAGAAAATTGCAGGATTCAATGATATAGGAGGGGGAGATGGAAGATCTTTCCTTGGGGTAAACGAACACAAGGGATATATTGGTGCTTCCAATGGAATTTATTTATTTAATATCGATAATCTGCAGGTTGGAAGTCTAATAACCGGAACAGGTGGTGGAAGCCAGTATGCAGGACAAATTGGAAATATGATCCGTACTTCAAAATATGTTTTTGCAGTAAAACAAGGTGCCGGTATTTTAGTAATTGATCCTAATACAGATACTTTAGTAAATACAATTGCAGGACCTTTTATTTCTATTACTCAGGCAAAAGATGGAAGTGTATGGGCAATTGAGAAGCAGAAATTAGCCAATATCAATCCTGCAACTCTTGCATTACAATATTATAATATCCCTACTACAACATACTCAGATTCATGGGGTGCGTGGAATGCAGGAAGCTTTACAGCAAGCAATACAGAAAATACATTATATTGGATTAAAGGCGGAAACGGATTTGTTCCAGGAAATCAAATTGTTAAGTTTGATGTTACCACAAAAGGATTTAACGAGACATTTATTACACTTCCCGGGCAAACAGGGAGCTTTAAGCAGATTCCTTATGGAGCAGCACTGCGTGTAAATCCATCTACAGGAAATCTTATCCTGAATACCACAGAAAGCGGATATGGTGCCCATTTTCAAAAGAACTGGATCCATACATTTGACGCTGCCGGTACTCTGATCAATACCAAAACACTAGACGATTATTATTGGTTCCCATCATTGGCCGTATTCCCGGATAATACCGCTCCAACTGTAAGCAACACTTTCCCGACACAGCTAACAGCTGCTAATGTTACTTCTATTGATCTGAAAACAATGGTTTCCGATGAAGATAGCTTCGGATCATCCATTATTAAATCTGTGAAATCAAACAGTAACCCTACAGTTGTTTCTGCCGAAATTAATGCTAATGAAGAACTGGTCATTACACCAATTACCTCTGGAACAGCTAATATTGTAATTAGTTTCAATTCTAACGGTAAGGTTGTAGATAAAACACTTACAGTAAGCAGTGCTGGGGCAACTTTAGCAACTGCTGAGGTGAAAAAACTTGAATTTGGTATTTATCCGAATCCGGTTACAGATATCCTTTATATCAAGACACAGGAAAAAGTAGTCAATGTGACTATTTATGACGCTTCCGGTAAACTGGTTAACACACAGTTCAGCAATGGACAGGTTAATGTAAGTGCGCTGCCAAAAGGAATGTATATTTTGAAAGCAGTAACTGACAAAGCAACATATCAGCAAAAACTGATTAAAAATTAATTTTAGCATAGCTAATTTTGTTTCATTTAGCCCCGGCCAATCTTGGTCGGGGCTTTTTTATAAAAATAATATTCAGCCAAAAATGGAATGTAGGCTAGCCTTACTAAACTAATGCAATCTGCGTTATAATCTATGGTAAGGCTTTACTTAAGAACATTGGATGATCATTAAATAATAAATACTTGCTTTAGCATACATTACCATCAAGCCTGTCTGGTGTAGGTGTAAAATAAAAACGGCTGACTTAAAAAAGTCAGCCGTTTCGTGGGTTTAAAAATTTTATTTAATCAAGATCTTCTTAGAATAAGTTTCTCCTTTCTTAGTCTGAATGGTCATAATATAGATCCCCTCATGCTGATTGGTTTCAAAAGTATTTGAATTCAACTTAGTGCGGAATACTTCTTTTCCTGAAGTATTAACCAAGGTAACCTCTGAACCTTCTACTGGAAGATTTTTATCAATGGTAACCTGTCCATTTTGGCTGTGAGCACGTAGACTGATAAACGGATCCTTGTATTGGTATCCATAGTATACTCTAAGCTCACCTCCTAAATTAAGTAAACCTGAATTCACATTTATTTTAATTCGGTCATAAGGCTTGTTCATGGTAAGTTCAATCTCACCCTTACTTGGATCTGTATCTCCTAGCTTAAGAATGTCATTGCTTAGATTTTGGTAGTCATTGTTTGAAACTTCTCCATTAAATGTTTCAATAGATACACCTCCCAATACTTGTGCAGATAAAGGAGTTCCGTTTGACCCGATTCCTATAACCAACTTATTGGTATAAGTACTATTCGGGAAAATTAATGTTTGCTCCGTACGGGCAAGTAAGCCTATTGAAACCTGTAGAACAGAATAATCATTCTCATTGCTTCCTACAGCATTTTGAGGATTTACTACGCCACAGCCTATGCAAACACCCAAAACTTGATTCGTCTGGCTGCTGGCATAATACTTTACAATCTGGGCAAAAGACATAGAGTTCATTAAGAACAAAAATAGGGCTGACATCGCTGCTTTTATTGCATGCTGTCTCACTAATAAATTGGTTTTCATATGTTGATATTTTAGGATTTTAGTTTTTGTAAATTTACATATAAATTGATTATGTTGATTATTTTATTTCTATTTTTTGTGATTTATTAATATTTTGTTTTAATAACTATAATTTTTTGATTTAGAAATAATATTTTTTAAAATTCTGTTTTCCCTGTGATTAAGCATAAAAAAAACGGCAACCTTAGTAAGATTGCCGTTTTGTTCCTTGAGAATTATTTAATAATAATTTTTTTAGAATAAGTTTTTCCTTCCTTAGTCTGAACGGTCATAAAGTAAACCCCTTCAGGCTGATTGGTTTCAAATGATTTTGATCTCAATTTAGAACGGTGTACTTCTTTTCCTGAAGTATTGGTTAAAGCTATTTCTGCTCCCTCTAGTGAGACGTTGGCATCAAGAGTAACCTGTCCGTTCTGGCTGTGGGCCATTATACTAATCAATGGATCCTGATAAGCGTAGTAAATTCGGAATCCACCGCCAAGGCTTAGTACTCCTCCTGTTAAACCGATTCTTATACCATCATAAGGTTTTGCCGGTTTGAATTCCACTGTTCCCCTGTTTGGTGTTGCTCCTAACTTAAGCAAACTTATATCTATCGTTCTACGGTCTTCGTTAGAAGTTCCTCCGTTCATTGTTTCAAGGGTAACACCACTTAGAAGCTGTACAGATAATGGAATATTGTCTGTGCCTATTCCTACAACCAATCTTGTATCCGATCTAAGATCCGGGAAAATTAAAGTTTGCTGGATTCCTCCTAATAGAGCCGTTCCCAATACCATTGTAGAATAATCGTCTTCGTTACCACCAACTGCATTTAGTGGATTGTCTACACGGCATCCCAGACATGCTACTCCAAATACCCCTGAGCTTTGAGCATGAGCATAAATTCTGTCCTGTCCGAATGATAAGGCTTGCGTTGAAAGTAAGAATAAAGTTACTAACGCAGCTTTAAAAGAGGAATGATTTCCCAAAAGTAAATTAAATTTCATGTTATTTATTTTTTGATGAATAGTTTTATTCAAATTTAAGCAATTAAAGGAAGAGTAAGAAATAATATTTCCATTTATGGTGATTTTTAGATCAAAATTAATATTGCTGAATAAAATGGTTTGAAATCTGGTGTTGAAGAGTATGATAGTAAATAAAAGGGGTGTCTATCGTTTGTTGGTTCCAAAGAAGATAGTAATAAAATTAATAGGGTACAGCTTGAAAATACCCCGGTGATGTTAAGGTGTTTGCTCTCTATGGATGAATAATTTTCACCAGGAGATAGCAGTTAAAGAGAAGGTCAATAAAGTGGAATAAGAATAGGGAAGTAGTATATCTTTATAAAGGATCAATTCAAAGGTTTATTAATTTCAATGATGTAATACTTTGTATGAAAAAGATAAACAGGAAGGGTGTGGTATAAAACAAAAAAAAGGATTTCCGAAAAAATCCTTTTTGTAGCCCGTAGGGGAATCGAACCCCTCTTACCAGAATGAAAATCTGAGGTCCTAACCGATAGACGAACGGGCCCTCTATCTTCCATTACCGAAGTAACGTGTTAGTTTTTGTTTTTATAAGTATCAACTCTTAATCTTGTAGCCCGTAGGGGAATCGAACCCCTCTTACCAGAATGAAAATCTGAGGTCCTAACCGATAGACGAACGGGCCGGTTAGATTTTTTATTTTAAATATTAGCTTTTCTACTTTCTCTTTAAAAAACCACTGATTTTATACAGTGGTTTTTAAAGATTTAAGTAGCCCGTAGGGGAATCGAACCCCTCTTACCAGAATGAAAATCTGAGGTCCTAACCGATAGACGAACGGGCCAGCTATATTTTTACGCTAATTTATTAACGTGCTTTGTTAATTTGCTTTTTAAGTTAGCTGCTTTGTTTTTGTGGATAATATTTTTCTTAGCTAATTTATCCAATAAAGCGATAACTTTTGGCAACTGTTCTGTAGCTGCAGCTTTGTTTTCCTCATTTCTTAAGGTCTTCAATGCTGTTCTAGCAGTCTTGTGATAATATCTGTTACGAAGTCTTCTAGTTTCGTTTTGTCTAATTCTTTTTAGAGCTGATTTATGATTTGCCATATCGTTTAAATGTGAGTGCAAAACTATAAACTTTTTTTTTAACTACCAAATTTATTTTGAAAATTTTCAATTTTCTTCGGAAAGGTACTTTCTAAGCTTATCTATTGCTTGTTCTATTTTTAAATTTTCCTGTTCTTTTTCTATTTTTTTGATCGTATTTCCAAGCATGATCAGTGCATTGTTCCATTCCCCAGTTGTATTGGTGAAAGTGAGTTCATCAATTGTTACTTCAAAAGCAACCCTTTCTCCAGTCCTGTAAAGTCTGAAACTGATTTTATCATCCCTGCCTGTAATCCCTTCTTCATTGATTTGTAAATCATAACTTTTTGGGTTAGAGTGGATTTTCTTAAAGAGCAATTTTGCTTCTTGTATTTTTAAATCCGGCATGATATCAAATTTGGTAGCCTATAGGGGAATCGAACCCCTGTTGCAAGAATGAAAATCTTGAGTCCTGACCACTAGACGAATAGGCCAAATTTTGAGGTTGCAAAAGTAATAATTAACTTTTAAACCTCAAAATTATTTTTTTAAATTATTTATAAACTTTTTGTATCACTGTGTTTTTGATGCCTTTAGCTTCAACTTCTTTTTGAAGCTTTACAGCATCTTCCAACGTATATACCTTTCCATAGGTGTAGTAAAAGACTCCGCTGTCTTTTTCTCTTTCCACATCTTTCAGGTTTTGAAGGATGTATGAATTACCATTTAATTTATCACCGGTATACACTTCTAGGGTATAATAACCCATATTTATTTTCTGGTTTGGCATAAAGCCTACAGCAAAAGCATTTCTAAATCCGGCGTCTTTGGCGCTTTTAAGATTAATATCTTTTACAGAAGCCATGTTGGTTACCGCATAGTAATACTTGTACTGTCCGTTCTCCTTAAGGGTCAGGATATAGCTTAATCCTTTCAGGGCAGGGTCATTCTCATTGTACTTCGTAGGAGAGCTCATCAGTAATATTCTGAAATCATTTTTCAGCGGCGTTTCGGCAGGTTTCTCCGGCTCTTGCTTTTTAGCGGTAAAGGATCCTCCTGATTTTCTGTCCACCGCTTTTTTATAATCAATGATGGCATTGTAAATACTTTCTGCTATTTCATTCTGTCCCTTTTCGGAAGCAATGTAGTGGCTTTCCTCCGGGTGGTTGATAAAACCTGTTTCTATCAGTACAGAAGGCATGGCATTCATACGCAGAACGTGAAGGTTCTTCTGAAATACCCCTCTGGAAGACCTTTTATCTTTATTTACAAAATTATCCTCTACCAATCCTCCCAGAAGAAGACTGGACTCAAGATACTTGCTTTGTTGAAGTTTTAATGCAATAAGAGACTCAGGAGACTCGGGATTGTAGGATCCGAAGATCTGCTTATCCTTTTCATCCAGAAAGATCACGTCATTTTCTCTTTTTGCTACCTCAAGGTTTTCGTTATTTTGATTAGGTCCCTGTACGTAAGTTTCTGTTCCATAGGCTGTAGGTCTCGCAGAAGAGTTACAGTGTATGGATACAAATAAATCAGCCTTACTTCTGTTGGCAAGGTTGGTTCTGTCAGAAAGAGAGGGGTACTCATCTATCTTACGAGTGTAGATAACCTTGAAGTCTCTGTTTTTTTCTAGCATTGCCCCTACCTTGAGAGTAATGGCAAGTGTAATGTCTTTTTCTGCTATTCTTCCAATGTCCGAATAGGACCTGTTAGCCCCATGATCACTTCCTCCATGTCCGGCATCTAAAACAATTGTAAATTTCTTTTGAGAGAAAAAAAAGTTACTCATTAGAATAAGGAGAAATGATAAAATTATTTTAAAATTTTGTTTGTGCATCTTACAGTTATAAAAATTATATTAATTTTGGGCCTTAATTATATATAATAAAATTGGCCAAAACCGTCCTCAAAAATATATTACAAATTTTAATTATCCTAATTTTTAACAATTTTTTAGCACAAAAAACGCCTGAGAAATTGCCTAAAAATGCGGTTAATGATACTATTTCCAAAAAGGATACCATAGTTGTAAAAAAAGAAGCTTTAGATGATGTTCTTCATACAAAAGCAGATGATCAACGAAGAGATATCCCCAAGAAAATGACATTCCTTAACAAGAATGCCCAGGTAAAATACCAGGATATGCAGATTGATGCAGATTATATTTCCATTGATGATAATAAAAATCTGATCTATGCCAGGGGGAAACAAGACTCTTTAGGAAAAATAATAGAACCTGTAATTACCACACAGGCAGGGAAAAAATACGAAACCAACGAGTTTAGTTATAATACGAAAACCAAACAAGCTATCGCTTTCAATGCCAGAACGGAGGAGAGCGAAGGGGTGATTATAGCACAAAAAACAAAAAAATATAATGACTCTGTGTTTGCAATGCGAAAAGCAGATTACACCACAGATGAATATTTTCTTAAGAAAAAAGATACAACCGCGGATTATTTTATGAGGGCTTATAATATTAAGCTTATCAAAACCAAAAATAAATCTCAGATCGTTACCGGACCTATCCAGATGTTTATAGAACAGGTTCCTACACCTCTGTATCTGCCATTTGCCATCTTGCCGTTTTCTGATAAAAGAGCAGCGGGTATTCTTATTCCAAGTTTTGGAGAAAGAGAAGATGTAGGTTTCTTCCTGAATGGAATAGGGTATTACCAGCCTATTGGAGAACATTTCGACCTTAAAGTTCTGGCCGATATTTATACAAAAGGAAGTTGGAACCTACGTCCTCAGATGAACTACCAGAAGAAATACCGTTATTCAGGAACCTTTAATGCGGATGTTGGGACCATGGTAAGAGGAATAAAGGGACTGGATGACTATACTAAAAACAGTACCTATAGAATCAATTGGAGCCACTCGCAGGATGTTAAAGCAAATCCTTTCCTTACGTTTAGTGCACAGGTGGATATTGTAAGTACGAAGTTTTATAACAATCCACTTAACAACAACTATATTTTCAACCAAAACGTCCTGAATACCCAGCAGAACTCTACGGTAAGTCTTACCAAAAGATTTTTGAAGCTTCCGGTAACTATTACGGGTACTGCGTCTTATTCACAGAATTTTGCAACAGGTTCTTCCGATCTTCGTTTACCACAAATGAACGTAGCGGTTAATCAGTTTTATCTGTTCAAATCCAAAACAGGAGTAAGACAAGGCCTTCTTGAAAATATTACAGTAAATACAGGATTTAACCTTACCAATTTTGTAAGCACTCAGGAAAACGAATTGTTTAAAAAGGAAATGTGGGATAAAATGCAGACTGGTCTTAAGAACAATATTGCATTGGCAACCAATACCACATTGGCCAAATATTTTACCTTCAGCTTAAGTGCCAATATTGATAATGCCTTAACAACAAAAACACTGAACAGATATTATGATCCTATCAAGAATGTTACAGTGGACGAAATCAGTAAGAATTTCACAGGATATTCTACTTTCTCTACCACAGCCAGTCTTCAAACCACTCTTTACGGGATGATGAAGTTTAAAAAAGGATCAGCTGTAGAAGCAATAAGACATATGATGATTCCAAGTATTGGATTTACGTATGCTCCGGACTTTTCAAGTCCTAACTTCGGATACTATAGAAATTACTATAACGCAACGGGTGCTATTACTCCTTATTCTATTTTTGAAAAAGGTATTGTAGGAAGCCCGTCAAGTGGTATGGTAGGAGCACTAGGTTTTAGTATCGGGAACAATATCGAAATGAAAGTAAAGTCTAAGAGCGATTCTACCGGGGTGAAGAAGATCAAAATCTTTGAATCTCTAAATCTTACAGGAAGCTATAACTTTGCTGCGAAAACTCACCCGTGGTCTATTTTTACCATCAATGGACAATCGTCTTTCTTTAATAACAAGCTTACAGTAAATACAAGCCTTTCACTTGAACCGTATAAAATTATGTTTTTACCAGGTCAGGATACCGGAATCAGAACCGAGCAGTTTGGACATTTCGGAGTACAAGGATTCAATGTTCAGTTATCTTATCCTTTAAGCAGCGAACTTTTTGGGGAAAAGAAAGATTATGCTAAAAAATACTCCATGAAAGGAGAGGTTCGAAATGAAAATTATTATTTTGATGACGATCACTATGCTCATTTTGATCAGGCATGGACTTTGAATGTGAATGCAAATTATGCCTATTCAAAAGGACTTAGCCGATTTGGTAGCAAAATTGCATCCATTGGTCTTGACGGAAGTATTAAGCTTACCCCATATTGGAATATCAATGGAAGTACTCACTATGACTTGGTGACTAAAGAATTGGCATATACAAGAATTGGTTTTTCAAGAGATCAACGAAGTTTTACCATTAATTTTAACTGGGTGCCGTTCGGACAATATAAAGTGTATGACTTCTTTATTGGGATCAAAGCCAATATCTTAAGCGATGCACTGAAGTATAAAGACCGAAGCTTTACGCAGCCAAATTCACCTTTCTAATATCAGATTGGCATTTGTGAATATAAATTTTATATTTGCAACCAAAATAAAAGCTAAGGAAATCGGTTAGAAAAGAAATATAAATGAAGAAGACGATTTCATTTGACCATTAAAAAAATAAATATCCGCATATGAAACAAATAATCAATACAGTTAATGCACCTGCAGCAATCGGGCCTTATTCTCAAGCTAATATGGCAAACGGAGTGTTATACATCTCCGGGCAGATTCCTGTAGATCCTGCAACTGGTAAACTGGTAGAGGGAATTGAAAAAGAAACACATCAGGTAATGAAGAACCTTGAGGCGATTCTTACTGAGGCTGGGATGACTTTCAAAAATGTTGTAAAAGCTACAATCTTCCTGAAAAGTATGGATGATTTTGCGGTAATGAATGATATTTATGCTTCTTATTTAGATGCAGAGAGCTATCCTGCTCGCGAAACTGTACAGGTTTCTTGTCTGCCTAAAAATGTGGATATCGAAATTTCTATGATTGCACATCAGGATTAATGAATTTTATAAGAAATACAATTGCGGTGTTGGTAGGCCTTGGTATTGCTGGGCTTATTATTACTCTTGGTATAAGGGTTTTTCCGCAATGGGTTACCTTCGAGGCCTTTGCTCCATTTGAACACTGGCAGAGGTTTCTTTTCAGTATGAAAGATGATAAAGCCTTTTTTGGCTTCCTGTTGTTTATTTCCGGATTGGGAACCACAATTGGAGGGGTAGCAACGGCAATCATCGTTAAATATGCCAAGGTAGCCTATGCTATTCTGATCGGTTTTATTATGCTTTTTATTGCAATGTTGGATGTGATTATATTTCCTTATCACCCTACATTCTATAAGATTTCTATCTTCCTTACCTTTTTCCCTTTTTCATGGATTGGGGGTAAGATTGTAGAAGTTATTTATGAGCGAAATAAGAAGAAAAGGATCGCTGAAAAAATGAATAAACCTAAATAAATAATATAAAAAACGCTGCAAATATTTGCAGCGTTTTTTGTTGATATGAAAATAACTATTGTTTAGTTTAGATTAAGGCATTTTAAATCCTTTAGTATAGATTCTTCCGTAGTCATCTACAAATTTTACTTGTACATTTCCTTGGTATTTATCCAGGATCTTTTCTACATCTTTCTGTGAATTCACCGGCTTGCCATTCACCTCAATGATGATATAGTTGTCTACAATTCCGATTTTCGCCATTTCACTGCCTTCAGATACATTCTTGGCAACTACACCGCTGTTCAGTCCGTATTCTGTTTTGAATCTTTCGGTAAGTGGGTCAAACTCTGCTCCAATTTTTTCCGTAATGCTAAGGTCTGCCTTTGTTCTGGTAGACGTTCCTCCTTTTTGGTCTCTAAGTGTTACACTTGTAGTAGATTCTTTACCGTTTCTTGAATAAGTTACCTGAACCTTATCACCAGGACGTTTGCTTCCGATAGACATGGATAAGTCTGCAAAATCCGTAATGTCATAGCTGTCTATTTTAGTAATGATATCACCCTTTTTAAGACCTGCATCTTCTGCACCACTATTATCCCCAAATCCTGTAACATATACTCCCGAACCAGACTTAAGGTTGGTCTTATACTGTTTGTTGTATGCTGCTACTAACTGATCATTGGAAAGATCTAATGACTGAACTCCAAGGAATCCTCTTTGTACAATACCAAATTTCTTAATATCCTCCACAATTTTTCTTGCCAGGTTAGCAGGAACAGCAAATCCGTATCCTTGATAATATCCTGTCGTAGACTGAATCGCCGAGTTGATCCCGATTAATTCACCATTAGTATTTACCAATGCTCCACCAGAGTTACCCGGGTTAATTGCAGCATCCGTTTGGATAAAGCTTTCAATAGGATTGGCAGCCTTTCCCTGGCTTCCTAAAATCCCAATACCTCTTCCTTTAGCAGAAACAATCCCTGCCGTTACTGTAGAATTTAATCCCAGTGGGTTTCCTACTGCAAGCACCCATTGTCCTACATCAATATTGTCTGAGTTGGCAAAATTTAAGTAAGGAAGTCCCTTTTCCTCAATCTTTAATAAAGAGATATCTGTATTAGGGTCTGTACCAACCAATGTTGCTATATATGATTTCTTGTTGCTTAGTACAACTTCCAATTTATTGGCACCTGCTACAACGTGGTTATTCGAAATGATATAACCGTCAGGAGAGATAATGACACCAGAACCCATTCCGGAAGGCATGTTGTCTGGAGCCTGCTGCTGCTTTTGTCTTTGCTGGCCTCTTCCTCCAAAAGGATCTCCGAAGAAATAGTCAAACAAGTCCTGTTCAGATGCTCTGTTTGCTGTTCTGTTTTGGTAATTTTTAATGGTAACTACAGCAGGAACGGTTGTCTTTGCTGCCTTTACAAAGTCATCACCTACCGCTCCGGTATTCATTCCCGCGAATGTAGCTGTAGGGGCTGATGTTGTGAAAAATGATTGATCTCCGTTGTTGGAGGTATGTCCAAAATATTGTATAGCTCCAACGGTAGTAGCTCCGGAAATTACCCCGACTACTGCAAATGGTAATAGTTTTTTTAAAGTACTCTTCATTGTATATCTTTCTTGTTTATTAATTATAATTTCTAATTATGTTTTTGAGTAAACAAATTTAATGTTAAATAAGTAAGCAATTAGTATGCTATGTTTCAATTTTAACTAAAATTTAACGGCTATTGTGTCATTTTGTGCATTATGTCATAATTGTTAACGTGATAGTTAACAAAAATTAAAAAAATATTAAAGAAAATAATACGATGTCTTATGATAAAATGGGACACGAAAAAATTAAAATATAGAAAAATCGATGCCAATCTTATGTCTCTGTAATAAATTATCAGCCCTTATTAAAGGCTTTGTTATTTATATTCTATAGGATGCAATGATGAAAGAGAAATCCATTTAATTGAAAAATTACTATCTTTGCAAAAATATTTTTCTCACTTAAAACGTTTATAGCATGCAACTGTATAACACCTTAAGCGCAGAAGAAAGAGCTCAACTTATTGATGAAGCTGGTAAGGACCGCCTTACATTGTCTTTCTATGCGTATGCCAAAATTGAAGATCCCAAAAAATTTCGCGACGAATTATTTATAGCCTGGAACGCCCTTGATGCCCTAGGCCGTATTTATGTAGCGCATGAAGGAATAAATGCTCAAATGAGTGTTCCTGCTGACCAATTTGAGGCTTTTCGGGATACGCTGGAAGTTTATGACTTCATGAAAGGAATTCGTTTAAATGTAGCAGTAGATCAGGATAACCATTCTTTTTTAAAGCTAACTATAAAGGTTAGAAATAAAATTGTTGCTGATGGTTTGAATGACGAATCTTTTGATGTTACGAATAAAGGAATCCATTTAAAAGCACAGGAATTTAATAATATGCTTGATGATCCTAACACCATTGTAGTTGATTTTAGAAATCACTACGAGAGTGAGGTAGGGCACTTTGAGGGAGCTATTACTCCTGATGTGGAAAACTTCAGAGAAAGTTTACCCATCATTAATGATCAGCTACAGGATTTTAAAGAAGATAAAAACCTTCTAATGTATTGTACCGGTGGAATTCGTTGTGAAAAGGCCAGTGCTTACTTCAAACATCAGGGTTTTAAAAATGTTTTCCAATTAGAAGGGGGAATCATTGAATATACCCGCCAGATTAAAGAAGAAGGAATAGAGAGTAAATTTATAGGTAAAAATTTCGTGTTTGACCACCGCTTAGGGGAAAGAATTACAGACGATATTATTTCTCAGTGCCATCAATGTGGAAAGCCTTGTGATAACCATACCAATTGTGCCAATGATGCCTGTCATTTATTGTTTATTCAATGTGATGAATGTAAAGCAGCCATGGAAAACACTTGTTCTACTGAATGTTTAGAAACAATACATTTACCAGTAGAAGAGCAGGTTAAGCTAAGAAAAGGATTGCAGGTTGGAAATAAAGTATTCAGAAAAGGAAAATCTGACGCACTGAAATTTAAAAATTCAGGAGATTTATCAACTCAAACTTTAGGAAAGGCTACAAAAGCTGAAACGAAAGATATTCGCCAGAAAATAAAAGTTAAAAAAACATTAATTGGAAAGGCAGAACATTATTATTCAAAATCAAAAATTGCACAGTTCCTAATTGAAAACAAAGAGCTTTCTATAGGAGATAAAGTTTTGATTTCAGGACCTACTACAGGAGAGCAGGAAGTTACAATTACTCAGATTTATGCAAACGGAGGTCCTTGTGAAATAGCAAATGTAGGAGATCAGATTACTTTTGAATTACCATTTAGAGTTCGTTTGTCTGACAAATTATATAAAATTGCGCAAACTGAAAATGCATAAGACTATGCTAAAAGCAGAACTTAGAAAAAAATATATACAAAAAAGAAAAGCCTTGTCTCCTGATGAGGCTTTCTTGTTATCTGAAAAGATTTTTGAAAATTTCATTCATCATTTCCAGCCAAAAGAGTCGGAGAAAGTACATGTTTTTATCCCGATTGTGGCCAGAAAAGAAATTGATACCCAAATCTTCATCCAGTATTTTTTATCACATAATATCCGTGTGTTTGTGCCTAAAATAGTAGGGGATGAGCTCATCAATATAGAAATTTTTGAAGATACATTATTTGAAACCAACAGTTGGGGAATTTCAGAGCCTGTCTCCAATGAGGATGCTGATGAAAATGATTACCATTATGTAATTACACCTCTTTTATATTGTGACAAAAAAGGAAATAGGATAGGCTATGGAAAAGGTTTCTACGATGGCCTTTTTCAAGGGATGTCATCCGAGACAAAAAAAATCGGAGTCAATTACTTTGACCCCGATGAATATATCGATGACGTCTGGGAATATGATATTCCGCTGGACTATTTGGTTACTCCTACAGAAGTACTGTCTTTCTTGATTGGTTTGGAATAAAAATCTAAAAAGTAGAACTTAAATTCTTTTTTTAGCTTGGAGGTGGACAGTAATATGTACTGTGCATTCTTCTCAAAATTTCCTAATGACTTATTTTTGCCGTCAAAATATTCTACATTGAATCTTGCATAATCAAGCGTATCTTTCTTATAGAATTCCTTGTAGACGTTTAAATTGTTCACTTTCACAGATTTTACCTTCATACTGTCCAGTTCTGAAAATAACCTTTTAAAAGTTAAAGAGTCAGGTTTATGGAAGTAGCTTTCCATCTGGGAATAAATAACAGTATCTATCTCCGTATTTCTGTTTCCGGATAAATATAGGGTGGAAAGGTCAAGAAGTTCCTGAACCTTTTGTTTGGTTATGGAGTTGATGGCCTGCATACTATCCATTTGTACAGCAGGATAGCTTTTTGCATTATTGCTGTTTCTTAGTTTGTCCAGATCGCTTACCTCTGTTTTTTTATTATTACAGGCAACAAATAAAGTCAGAAGTACCGAGAAAATTAAAAAGTTATTTATTCTTTTCATCTGTGGAGGTAATTTTAAATTTAATGGATACAATCTTACCGTTGTTATCCTTTTTCATTTCTATTACATTCAGGTTTTTCAGTGAAGTAGTAGGAGTGGTTACAAGGGTGATGTACTTTTGTTTGTCAAGTCTTTCAATTCCATAAGTGTTATTGTCGTATACCTGATATATAATAGCATTGTTGCTAATCAGGTTTTCCAGCTGATTTCTTTTCTGCTTAATAAGGGCTACCTGTTCTTCAGGGTTTCCACCTTTAATATCCTTTATAGAGAAATAATAGACTGCCATTTTATAATCATCCGGCTTCAGTTCTATTTTTTCCTCTTCAGGAGCATTTTCCAGATTTCTGTTAACCTCCAAAGGTTCATAAAATGGAGCACTAATGCGCATTTTTAGAATCTTATCCTTAGTGGAATAAGAAAAACAATCACCTGGCTTTATTTTATACATCAAAGGAGATTCATTTTCCTTAACTACCATTATCTCTAATGTGTTGATTACGGAAACTCCCCTGTCCTTATCAATAAAACAATACGTATAACTTTTTGAAAAAATTACATCTTTAAATCCTAACAGACCGGTTATGGTAATTAAAACGGAAGTAATAAGTGCCCAAGCATTCTTTTTGAAGAAATTTTTCTTAGGAGGGATAGGTGAAAATTCAGTTTCGTTATTTTTTGTAACGGAAGTATTAACTTGTTGATTTTCAGTAATTGATTTTTGTAAATCAGTGTTTTCAGGGGTGTTAAGTTCTGTTTTTTTAGGCTGAAACTCATTTTTTTGAAGTTCAGGAGCTGATGTCACTGTTTTTTCCAATTCATCAATTTCTTCTTCATCCAGATTTTCATTTTCGAGTAATAATTCCCCAGCAAAAAGATGCTGTTTCTTAAATTCATACCATGAGTCATAACCCGCATAAATACTCAATAAATTAAGCATATCTATCCTCGGTAATTTTGTGACTGGTGAATTTTTGAAATAGGTGTAAAATGACTTTTCACTGATGTTACCTTTTGCTTTTTTGCGCAGGTCTTCCTGAAAATATATGATATCTATACCCTTCCACTTGGATATGTCATCCTGCGAAGGGGTATATTCTTTTAAATATTGACCCTGAACGTCCTTTTTTAGTTGTTCAAAGTGTAATAGATCTAAATCTGTCAATTTTTTTTTAAATAATTAAATTGTTGATTATCAGTTATGTTTTTTTGTAAAACTATTTTACAAAGGTATTACAATTATTTTTCATAAACAAATTTTCTAACTGCTCTACCTTTGTCTTGTTCAAATAACAGAACAGAAGAAAATTTTATAAAACAATATTAACAAAATTAAATTTAATTTATTATGAAAAAGTCATTATTCGTAGCTGCTATCGCTGCAATCTCTCTAGTTGCTTGTAAAAAAACTGACGCTACTGCTACTGAAGGTACAACTGATTCTGCTGCTGCTAACGTAGCTGATTCTGCTGCTGTAGTTTCTGATTCTGCTGCTAAAGTTGTTGATTCTGCTGCAACTACTGCTGTAGAAGCTACTAAAGATGCTGCTGCTGCTACTACTGCTGCTGGAACTGAAGTTGCTAAAGATGCTGCTAAAGGAGCTGCTGACGCTGCTAAAGGAGCTGCTGATGCTGCTAAAGGAGCTGCTGACGCTGCTAAAGATGCTGCAAAAGACGCTGCTAAGAAATAATTTTAGCCTAGCTTAAAAATAAAAGAACCGTTTCACTCAGTGAGACGGTTTTTTTATGCTTTAATATCATAAACAAAAAGATGAATCCTAAATATCTAAAAGATGATATCATCTTAAGGAGTCTATATTCTCTTTATCCTTTCTTCTGTCTTAAGGATTCATAACAAGTAATAGCCACAGCATTACTCAGATTCAGAGAATCAATACTTCCTGCCATAGGAATAAGTGTATTTTTCCCTTTTCCAATCCAGAAATCACTTAACCCGGAATGTTCAGTCCCAAATAATACGGCAGAACGCTGAGTGAAATCTCTTTTATAAAGATCTTCCGCACTTTCGTCCATCAATGTTGTATAAATACTGAAGTTGTTTTTTTGCAGGAATTCTAATGTTTCATTATTTTCAGCCTGATAAACTTCCATTCCAAAAAGGCAGCCTACACTGGATCTGATCACATTAGGGTTGTAGAAATCGGTTTTACCGTCTGCAACAATCAGGGCATCAATGCCAAAAGCTTCACAACTTCTTAGAATAGCTCCAAGATTGCCTGGTTTTTCAACTCCTTCCACAATAATAACCGTAGAATTTTCCTTGGGAATATATGATGAAAGTGGCGTTTCTTTAGCTTGGTATATTCCAATAATTCCCTCAGAACTTCCTCTGTAAGCTATTTTTTCGTAAACCTTATCACTTACATAATGGATTTTTCCATCAGGAATGGCTCCTTTGAAGATATTTTCACAGATAAAGAACTCCAATGGTTCGAAGTTATATTGTACAGCCCTTTCGTTCTCTTGCTGTCCTTCTACGACAAAAACCTTCGATTTTTTACGGAATCTGTTGTCAGTAAGTAGCTTAGTGACATTTTTTATTTTTTCGTTTTGAAAACTTTCTATCAACATTTCGCAAAATTATGCAAAATTTATGATTGAACTTCTGTGCTTTTTATAAAAAGACTTTTCCATGAGATTTGAAAAGGTATTTTATCTTTCCTTTTATGATATATAGTGATGCCTATAATTAGAAAGATAGATAGAATTTTATAAAGATTTCCATAAAGGTTTCCGGAAACATTTTCCGAGACATTGAAGATTTCCCAATACAAGTTCATGAAAAAATGGAGAGATATGGCACACCAGAGGTTAAAATTGTGTTCAAAATATACCCACGCAAAAAATACAGAGCCCAGAAATGTAATGAGAAATATTTCAATAAGCTCTATGGTTTTTTGACTTTGATATAAGTGTACCTGTGCAAATAATAATGATCCCAGTAATACAGATGACAGAAATCCGAGTTTTGTGAATCGGAATAATGTTCCAATGAGAAATGCTCTGAAGATTATTTCTTCAAAAAAAGCAGAGGAAATAGTATTGATGAATAAGGATTCAATATTTATTGAACGGGTTATTTTAAAATGTACCCAATTCCCAATGAGCATGGGTAATGTTCCTAAAAAAGCTAAGGTAAATCCTTTAATAACAGATTTATCTAATGAGAATAGATTAAGAATATTCTTTTTATAAAATAAAATCTTTAATGTTATTCCCAATGGAATTAAGCTCACCGCGTAAGCAATAATATGGGCAACAGCTTTACTGTGAAAAAGGTGTTTTGAGAATTGCTGTATGCTTTTAAAACAATATAAATCAAAGAAATAGTAGGTAGTAAAACCGAGAATAAAGATGGAAAAAAAGCGAATATTTTTACTCATGTCAGTTATTTTTGAGCAAAAATGTAGCTTTTGATAAAGAGAATCAAATGAATGTGATGAGTGTCAAGGAATAGTGACCAGCGACAAGTTTTTACTTTCTGTATTCTTGTAACCCGGGAATAATATTTGAGATAAAGCTTCTGGAAACCGGAATTTCAAATTCGATTTCAGGAAGAATTAATTTATATCCTTGAGCATTTCCTTTAAGGTTTTTTACTTTTTCCAGATTAACAATGTAAGAGCGATGGCATTTTTTGATGGAGTCTGTTTCCACTTGTGATAAAACATTGGATAAACTTATTCTGAGCAAAAGTTTTTTTATTGCATTATTTTCTACAATGTATAGATTGCAGTAGTTCTCCATAGATTGGGCACACAAAAAATCTTCTTCTGCAATGGCCAGGTCAATATTGTTACCGGAAATTTTCAGGATTTTTTCTTTGGTGTTTTCATGGCTATCCATTAGTCGAGGTGCGATTTCCTGTGCAATATTTTCATGGATGTTTTTTAAATAAATATATCTTGACAGAATATAGATAGTAGAAATAGGAATGCCTACTGCGAGTGAGTAGAGAAGCATATAACCATAATTTTCAAGACTAAGTTTTACATGACTTATAAATAATGTATTGTAAAGGTAGGACAAGATGGAACCAAGCAATAAGATGACGAAGATTTTCAAGAGCTCAGAGCCGATATTCCAATCTTTGAATTTGAAAACAAAGAGGCTTGAAACAAAAAAGGCTGCCCCAAAAATAAGAGTGTATGGAAAAAGAATAAGGTATTTGTATGGATGGTGATAGTTTTCTGTACCAAATGGCTGAAAAATAATCAGGAAAAGATAAACAAGAATTCCTGCTGCCACAGAGGAAATCAATATTTCTTTTACCGATTTTGATTTTGGATATGAATAGGGTACAAGGGAAAACATATCAGCTACTTTTTAAATTTTAATTTTCTTTACTGGATTTCAACAGAATAATATTTTGTCTTTTATTCAATTAAATTAGTGTTGTCGATAAGACTTTTGGGGAGTTCTTTTTTATTTTTAATTCCCAATGATTTTAATTTTTGAGTCTGAATGACAAGGTTGTCATTTCCGGTATAAAGCTGTTTGTAGGCATCATTATAAACATTTTTAGCAAGATCAAGATTTCTTCCTACTTTTTCGAGGTTATCCACAAATCCTACAAATTTATCATAAAGTCTTGCTCCACGATCTGCAATTTCCAATGCATTTTTATTTTGATACTCGCGTTTCCAAAGATCTGCGATCAGCTTTAGGGAAGTGATTAGGTTACTTGGGTTCAAGAGAAGAATTCTCCTGTCGTAGGCATAGTTCCAAAGGTTTTGGTCTGCCTGCATAGCTGCAATATAAGCGGGCTCACTTGGGATAAACATCATGACAAAGTCCAGAGATTTTCCATAATCGTCATAAGCTTTTTGGCTAAGCTGCATGATATGGTTTTTGATAGAACCTAGATGTTGATTAAGCTTCATCATGTAAACATCCTGATCTGTTTCATCCACCAATTCTGTGAAAGCCGTAAGGGAAACCTTAGAATCAATAATGACATTTCTTTCATCGGGATATTTTACAACGGCATCGGGACGCATTTTTTTTCCTGAGAATTCAGAAAACAAAGCTTTGTTGTCTTCATCACGAAGTTCGTGTTCCAGAAAATATTCTCTGCCCTTTACCAATCCTGATTTTTCAAGGATACTTTCCAAAATCATTTCACCCCAGTTTCCTTGGGTTTTGCTTTCACCTTTGAGGGCTCGGGTTAATTTTTTTGCATCTTCAGAAATTTGTTGGTTCAGTTCTGCAAGTTCCTTTACTTTTTCAGCAAGGGAGAAACGTTCCTTGTTCTCCTTTTCATAGGCTTCATTCACTCTGTTTTTTAAGTCAGCAATTTTTTCCTGAAACGGATCAAGAATATTTTTTAAGTTATTTTGATTTAAAGTGGTGAACTTTTCAGTTTTTTCTTCCAGGATTTTATTCGCTAGATTTTCAAACTGCAATTTAGACTCTTCTTGTATTTTTGTAATTTCTTCCTTTTGAGTAGAAAGAGATTTTTGTAGGCTTTCATTTTGGGCAGAAAGTTCAGCATTTTTAGCGAAAAATTCCTGCTTCTCGGCAATAAGTGTTTCTATTTGAAAGCCCTGTTTTAAATTCGCTTGTTTCTGCTCCTGAAACTGATTATTCAAAGAAGAGTGCTGGGCAGAGATCTTGGCAAATTCATTTTTCAGGTCATTCAAAAGATCCTGCTGTTGTATATTTAATTCTTTTTCTTTGGTAAGATTTTGATTCAGCTCCTGAACTTTCAAGGCTGAGTTTTCAAGATCTGATTTGTTTTTAATGTGGAGAGTATTGAGTTCATCATAAGAACTTCTTGAAACCGTAGACGATTTCAACGCAAAATATAAAATAATGGCTCCCAATAATCCGCCGGCAATACATCCAATAATTAAATATGTCATCTCCATTTCTCAAAATTATGAAAAAAGGCTGGAAGTTGTTATTGAATGATTCATTTCGAAATGGTATTGTTGTTATTATTTTAAAGCTTGAAAAATTTTCGCTTCTTGTTTCTGGCTTCCTTTCTTCAACCAGAATCCCTATATTTATGGGAAATTTCAGAAACATTATGAATATCTTATTGGTAGAGGACGATCAAAGAATTAGCAGTTTCCTGTTGAAAGGACTTTCTGAAGCCGGCCATAATATGACACTTGCTGATTCGGGGGAAAAGGCCAGAGAAATTCTTCATACCTATGATTTTGATATTATACTGATGGATATTATGCTTCCGGGATTGGATGGAATGCAGCTTACCCAAATCATAAGGTTTAAGGGAAATTACACTCCGATTTTGGTGCTGAGTGCCCTGAACAGTCCGGATGATAAAATTAAAATGCTGGATTTGGGGGCGGATGACTACTTATCCAAGCCTTTCCATTTTGAAGAGCTGATCTCTAGGATTAAGGCTTTAACAAGGCGTAATAAACTGAGCTATCAAAAAGAAGATCACTATCTAACTTGTGGGACTATTGTGATTGATACGGACCTTCATAAGGTGACTCAAAATGAAAAAGAGATTGAGTTTTCTCCTACAGAATATAAGCTTTTTACTTTTTTGATGGAAAATAAAAATAAGGTATTGAGCAGAACACAGATTTTGCACAATGTTTGGGGAATAGATTTTGACAGTACTACGAATGTGGTGGATGTGTATATTTCCTATGTTCGTAATAAAATTGATGAAACGCAACAGAAAATTATCCATACTGTAAAGGGAACAGGATATTTAATTAAAGATTGAAATGACTCTTAGGAACAGGTTTACCCTTATTTCAAGCCTTTCGTTTGGCATTGTTTCTATCATCACATCTGCGGTGATATTTTTTGCCTATTATGACAGTACAAAGATCTTTTATTTTGAAAAGCTTAGGAATACAGCACTTATTTCAGCTATCTATTATCTTGAAAAAGATGAACTACCCAAGAACAGGCATGCCCAGATTAAACAAGAATATAATCATCTTATCCAGAATAACAGGGTAGCGGTTTATAACCAGAATAATCAGGTTACTTTTGGTCACAATCTGAATGACAAAAATATTAAACCTATTCATTTACAAGCTGCCAGAAATAATAAGGGAACACAATTCATGGCTGGTAATGATTTCTACTACGGTATTTTTTATCCGGATAATCAGGGTGACTTTGTTGTATTTGTAAAATCGCCTAATGATTCATTTCAATCGCAGATTTGGCGACTTGCCATTATTATGATTTCTGTGCTTATTATCGGGTTGCTGGCCATTTATTTTTTAAGCAGATACCTTTCAAAGGTTGTATATAAACCGATTTCCAATGTGGTAGAGCGGATCAACAAAGTGGAATATAATAATATTTCTACAGCCATTACATCTACCAATACCAATGATGAGATTGAAGATCTGATTAAATCTTACAATAAATTATTAGGCCGTATTTCTGAAAATGTCCTGCTGCAACAGAACTTTATCAACTATGTTTCCCATGAATTTAAAACTCCTTTAGCCGCAATTTCCGGAAACCTGGAAGTATTTGCCCAAAGGGACCGAACTCCGGAAGAATATAAAAAGGTGGCCAAGGAATCATTGGAGAATGTTTATGAAATTGAAAATATTCTCAATAATCTTCTTCTGATGTCGGGAATGACAAAGCTTGAGGCCTCCCATAAGCAGGTGAGGATAGACGAACTTATCTGGAAAATCTATGAAAAACTGGAACCTAAGGCGAAGGAAAAACAATCTAAGCTTAAAATAGAGCTTCAGGTTACAAAACCAACCCTGCTTGAGTTTCCTGGGAATGAGACTCTTTTATATTTAGCGTTATATAATATTGTAGAAAACGCCATTAAGTATTCTCAGGACCATCCTGTGATTATCAATTTGTCAGAAAAAAATAATCAGTTGAATATAGAGGTTAAAGACCAGGGTAAGGGCATTCTCTCTGATGACCTTTTGAAGATTACAGAAACTTTTTACAGGGGACAAAATGTAGAAAATGTGAAAGGAAGCGGAATTGGATTGTCATTATCCAAAAGCATTTTTGATCATCATAATATCCTAATGAAAATTGATTCTGTTGTAAATGTTGGTACAAGTGTTCTTCTTGAATTTCCGGTTCATTCCTGATGTTTCTCTCTCATATTTTGCTGATTGGGTAAATTCAATATTCAATGGAAGCAGGTTTTAACCCACTTACATAATAGGCTCATAATTCTTTAGCCAAAATATAATTAATCAAATATAATTTACCGGAATAAAAATCATTCTAATCAAACTCTAATGTTGAACTAATTGAATTTTAATTTCACTCGAAATTGCCTCTAATGTTAGAAAAATAATTTTGTGGTTTTAAATAAGAGACCTTGAAGAAAATTTTTTTTACACTATTTTATATTCATTGTTTCAGTTTCTTTTCAGCACAGATTTCAGATACTCTGAGAATTGACAGAAAGGAAGCTGAAACGATTTTTCTTGCCAATAACCTTGATCTTATTGCCCAAAAACTTGAAATTTCTCAGGCAGAGGCAAGGGCAGTTCAGGCTAAATACTGGCCCAATCCTAAATTAAGCATCAGTGAAGTTAATCTGTGGAGAACTTATGATATTGAAGAGCAGCCTGCACTGATTGGAAACTGGGGAAAAAACACACAGATCTCTGCAGAAATAGAACAGGTAATTCAGACAGCAGGAAAGAGAAGAAAAAATATTGAATTGCAGAAAATTGAAGTTGAGGGAGAAAAGTATGAACTACAGGAAGTATTACGTGAGCTCAAAAAAACGTTGAGGAATACAATTACTGAAATTTTGTTCAATCAGGAACAGCAAAAGATCTATCAGGGGCAGATTGCATCCATTGAAAAATTAACGAAATCCTATCATAACCAATTGAATCTGGGGAATATTAGTAAGGCAGAGTATGTTCGTTTAAAGGCTCAGGAAATTGAATTCAAGAAAAAGCTTGTTTCATTGAAGCAGGAAATTGAAGATCAACAAGTGGAGCTGAAATCTTTACTTATGATTCCGTCCCATTCTTACCTTGTGATTTCAGATGTATTTACAATGCCGGAAAAACAACTTTCGGAAATAGAATTGACACAGTGGCTGGAAAAGGCAAAGGAAAATCGTCCGGATATCTTGATTTCAAAAAACAAAGAAAAGCATGCTTTTAAGAATCTTGAAATTCAAAATGCAATGAAGACTCCTGATGTAGCAGTTTCCATAGGGTATGACCGAGGGGGAAATATTATGAAAGACTTTATTGGATTAGGGGTTTCGGTTGATCTTCCGATTTTCGACAGAAATAAAGGAAATATTCAGGAAGCTAAGCTTGAAATAGAGAAAAGCAAGAATGAAACCCGAAAAAATAGGTTGAAGTCTGAGAATGAAATAGTCTCCGTTTTCAGAAATTATATCCGTACCCAGGAAGTTTCCGAAGAAATTGATGATGCTTACGAAGCTACATTAGACGGTTTGTTGGTGAGTCATGAGAAAAACTTTAGACTAAGAAATATCAGTATGCTGGAATACATGGATTTTCTGGATACCTACATTGGCAATAAAATGATCATACTGGATACTAAAAAGGAACTTAATCAATACTACGAAAACCTGCAATATGTTGTAGGACAAGATTTATAAGATGTAAAGCTGTCATTGAAAGAATCCCAGTGAATAGGGATACCGCAGACAACTATCCATTACCTTATAAAAATACAAACATCTACTTATGAAAATAAATACTACCCAATACATTGCAGTAATATATCTGTCTGCCCTGGTTACGCTTACAGGCTGTAAAGATCAAAAACAGGATAATGAAGCAGAAAAAACATACTGCATCAGCAAGGAGCTAAAAAAGGATATTAAACTTGCTAAAGCAGAAATGCTTCCCATAGAAGAAAGCATCACTCTTACCGGAGAAGTGGAGAGTAATTCTGATAAAACAGTTCCCTTTGTAAGCCTTGTAGATGGAGTGGTTACAGATACCTATTTTTCTTTGGGAGATTATGTAAAAAAAGGACAGATTCTAGCCAGTGTAAAAAGTACAGCGGTTAACGAAATGCAGGATGATACTCAAACCTTACAAGCGCAATTGGCTGTGGCCAAAAGAAAACTGGCTTCTGTAGAAGCCATGTATAAAGACGATATCGCTTCTCAAAAAGACCTTCAGGAAGCCAGATCGGAAGTAACCATATTACAGTCCAATATTTCAAAGACTCAAAAAAATATGCAGCTGTATTCTGCGGGGGGAAGTACCATTCAGATAAAGGCCCCTGCAGACGGATATGTTATTGCCAAGAATATTTCCAAGGGAATGCCGGTTACCGCTGGTGGAGATCAGCTTTTCACTATTTCTAATCTGGATAAGGTTTGGGTAATGGCGAATGTATATGCAACCAATATGAGGCACGTGTACGTAGACCAACCTGTTGTGGTAAAGACTTTGGCTTATCCTGATGATAATTTCTCAGGTAAAATCAACAATATATCACAGGTGTTTAATGAAAATGAAAGAGTATTAAAGGCCAAGATTATTATGGATAATAACGGGATGAAGCTAAGGCCAGGAATGTCAGCAGATGTTGTTTTGCCTGTTAATTCTCAAAATAAAAGCGCATTGGCTATACCTGCAAAGGCATTGATCTTTGACAACAATCAAAGTTATGTGGTAGTGTATAAAAAAGACTGTGAACTGGAGATAAGGCCTGTAACAGAAGTGGCTTCCAACAGCCAGTATATTTATGTAGAAGGAAACTTAAAGCAGGGAGAAAATGTAATTGCCTCTAATGGGTTACTGATCTATGAAAACCTGAAAAATCAATTAAATAAGTCGACCAAGTAATGCGAAAATTTGTACAGAATATAGTTTCCTTTTCGTTAAAAAACTCACTGATTGTTCTTTTAGGAACTTTTCTTTTGTTGGCTGGAGGTATTTATTCCTATATACATACTCCTATTGAGGCATTTCCGGATGTTACCAATACAAGGGTAAGAGTCATTACCCAATGGCCGGGAAGAAGTGCTGAAGAAATAGAGAAATTTGTCACGCTCCCAATTTCCAAGGAGATGAATGCGATCCCGAATAAAACTTCGGTGCGCTCCATTTCTTTATTCGGATTATCTGTGGTTACGGTCATTTTTGATGACCATGTCAATGATTTTTATGCCCAGCAATATGCTTCCAATAAATTAGGAAATGTAAATCTTCCGGGTGGAGCAGAATATAGTATTGAGCCTCCATCAGGAGCCACCGGTGAAATTTACAGGTATATTATTAAAAGTAAATTACCCATTAAAGAAGTTACCGCCATTCAGGATTGGGTGGTAGAAAGAGAATTGTTGGCCGTTCCGGGAGTTGCTGATGTGGTAAGCTTTGGTGGAGAGGAAAAAACATATGAAATAAAAATTAATCCTACGGAGCTACACAATTATGACCTTTCCCCCCTGGATGTGTATGAAGCAGTTTCGAAGAGTAATATTAATGTAGGCGGAGATGTAGTAGCAAAAGGAGATCAGGCTTATGTAGTGAGGGGGATTGGTCTTTTAGAGAAAAAAGAGGATATTGAAAATATTCAGATTGAGGTAAAAGGTTCTACTCCTATTTTGGTAAAGCACGTTGCTGAAGTAAAGGTTTCTGCAAAGCCAAGATTGGGTCAGGTAGGGTACAACAAAGAAAATGATGTTGTAGAAGGCATTGTAATCATGCTTCGTGGTGAAAATCCAAGTGAAGTGATTGCAAGACTTAAAGACAGAATAGAACAGCTGAATGGCGGAGAATTACCAGGAGATGTTCAGATTGTTCCTATTATTGACCGTACAGAACTGGTAAATACAACCGTTCATACCGTTTCCAAAAATTTGATTGAAGGGGTAATTCTGGTTTCCATTATTGTATTCATATTTCTGTATAACTGGAGAACTACATTTATTGTTGCCTCTGTGATTCCATTGGCATTCCTTTTTGCAATCATTATGCTGAAAATTCAGGGATTGCCGGCTAACTTGATTTCCATGGGAGCGCTTGATTTTGGGTTGCTGCTGGAGGGAACCCTGGTCATCGTAGAACATGTATTTGTTGCCCTCGAATTGAAAGCTAAAAAAATTGGATTAAAGAGATTTAATAAAATTTCTAAACTAGGAATCATCAAGAAGAGTGCAGGAAGTGTAGCAAGTTATATTTTCTTTGCCCTATTGATCCTGATTGTAGCCCTGATGCCGATCTTCTCATTCCAGAAAGTGGAGGGCAAAATGTTCTCACCTCTGGCGTTTACATTAGGCTATGCTTTGTTAGGATCATTAATTCTAAGCTTAACGTATGTTCCGGCGATGTGTAAGCTTTTATTAACTAAAAATATTGAAGAAAAAGAGAACTTTATTTCCAGATTCTTCAGGGTAAATATTTACAGAATCTACGAGTTCAGTATTCATCATAAAAAAGGATTTATCATTGGTTTTGTAGGGTTAATTGCAATTTGTGGATGGAAGTTCTCAAATTACGGTTCAGAATTTCTACCCAAACTGAATGAGGGAGCTATCTATGTACGGGCAACACTTCCCAACAGTGTAAATCTTGATGAATCTGTGCGGTTGACCAAGGAGATGAAAGAGATTTTGATGAAGTATGATGAAGTGAAATTTGTAATGACCCAAACCGGCCGTCCCAATGATGGAACAGATCCCACAGGATTTTTTAATATTGAATTTAATATCCAGCTGAAACCTGAAAAGGAGTGGAAGAAAAAAATATCCAAAGAAGAACTTCTTGAGGAAATGAGGGTTTCTCTTGAAAAATATCCTGGTATCAATTTCGGTTTCAGCCAGCCAATTCAGGATAACGTAGAAGAATATGTTGCCGGGGTAAAAGCTCCGTTGGTTATTAAAATATTTGGGAATGATTTATTTGAACTTGAAAATTATGCCAATCAGGTCGCTAATTCCATCAGAACCGTTCCGGGAATTTCAGATGTAAATGTTTTCAAAAATATTGGGCTTCCGGAACTGAGAATACAGCTTCACGATTCTAAAATGGCTAAGTATGGTGTTTCTACAGCAGATGCGCAGGCCGTAATTGAAATGACGATTGGAGGACAGGCTGCAACCAAGTTCTATGAAGAAGAAAGAATGTTTGACGTGATGCTGAGGTTTGAAAAAGAATACCGTGATACTCCGGAAAAAATGGGAAATATTTTGATTCCTACTCAGGATAATAAAAAAGTACCATTGAAGGAAATTGCAACCATCGACTATCATACGGGGCCATCCTTTATTTACCGTGAAGGAAACAGCAGATACATTGGAGTAGGATTCAATATCGAGGGACGTGATCTGGGAAGTACCATTGAAGAAGCCAAGATTAAAGTGGATAAAGATGTAAAGCTTCCCAAAAATCATAAAATGACCTGGGCCGGTGAGTTTGAAAGCAAAGAAAGAGCAGCAAAGCAGTTGGCAATGGTGGTTCCAATTTCCTTAGTTCTTATTCTTATGCTCCTGTATTTCAACTTTGGAAATGTAAAAGATACACTGATCTCATCCATCACACTGGCCTTTGCATTTATTGGAGGGTTTTTATCCCTATGGTTTACAGGAACCATCTTTGGAATTTCGGCAGGAATTGGTTTCATTATCCTTTTCGGAGTAGCTACCATTGACGGGATTGTCCTGATTGGGGTAATGAAAGAGAATCTTCAAAATAGAATGTCCCTAAAAGAGTCTATTTCAGAAGGAGTTAAAAGCAGAATTCGGCCGGTAGTAATGATTGCATTAATGGGGTCTATGGGACTTCTTCCTGCGGCAATGTCCAACGGAATGGGGTCAGAAATTCAAAAACCTTTAGCCATTATGATTGTTGGAGGACTTATCATCTGTATGCTGCTATCATTTACAGTATTGCCAATTGTATTTCATTATGCCTATCGTAAAAAGCATAAGGAAACAATATAGTTTCTTTTATTTTGTTCATTATGAGGTCGGGATCCGTGAGGAAGATCCCGGCCTTTTTTATTTTCTGTTAAACCGTTTTTGTTGATTCCAATATTTCGATATTTTTTATCACATCACCACTTTCACATTTTTTAAGTTCCCTGATAAGGGTAGGAGTGAGGAGTCTCGGGCTTACAATTTGGGTAGCAATCTTTGCTGCTGCATAATCAACAATACTAATGACTGATTCCCTGAGGAAATTTGGAGTGCTTGATGCTATTACAGCCGTTGCCCAAGAGGTTTCTCTCGCTTTGGAGATTGCAAAATCGAGTATGGCATTATCTTTTCCATTAGAAAGCTGATCAATAAGATCTACAGGGTAACATATTTTACTCAAAGAATCCTGAACTTTTTGGTTGATGAATGCAATGACATTATTAATATTTTCAAAGTCCCTTTTTAAAGGATTTATTTTTCGGTAAGGCATAATGGAGGCTGCCGAAACCCCCAAATCAAGATTGATATGGGCATTCATGCCAAGGAAGATATGCTGTAGAATCAATAGGTCCTTGTTTTTGGTTGCTTCAAAGGCCAGATACCATGAGTTTGTACATTTCTTGCCTTTGCTGTAGTTTTCCCATGCTTCAAGATACCTTTGTGCAAAAGCAATATCAAGCATTGTCATCCTTGGATTGTCATCAAATTTCTTCTGCTGGATTCCTTTTAAAACCTGTGCCGTCATAATGCGGTAAGTACAGGCAAAATATCCTGCCGGACTTTTGTTTTCCTTGCACCAGATAATAATGGCATCCAGTTTTTGTAAAACTTCTTCAATGGTTTTCATGGTGGTTTTTGTTTACTTAAAGATAATAAAAACCAAGGATCAGTGATGTATTGCTTTGAAAACGAGTGTAGTGATCTTTTTAATAATGAAAAAGTGAGCTAGGAAGCCCACTTTATGTATTGTTCATTAGGTTATGGAGTGATTTCAATGGGACCAGGAAAAGGTTCAAGAACCAATGGTTTGCACATGGCGGCCGGTTGGCAGGTTCCCCCCATACATATAAAATTAGTCATTGTGGTAGTGCCGTCAGGACATCTGATCATGCCCTCACCATGACATCCTCCGGGACATTCTGGCAGATATAAATACCCGCCGAATACATCTTTCAGTTTTGCTCTTGAAAGTTTTGATACATTAATTTTTTTCATGGAATTAATTTTTAATTATGGTATTGTTTGTTTGCAAACTACTCACAATTAGATTGATAAGTGGAATTGCTAATAAGCTAAAATAATTAAATTAATTCATTAAAACAAGAGATATGTTTTATATTTTTCGCATTATTTATATATAATTATTTGAAATGTAATAGATTAAAAAAGAAATTGTATATTTATTTCTACATAAAGAGAAATAAAAAAGAGGAATCCGAAAATCTTTAAGAGTAGGAAATTAAACTAAACAAAATTAATCATGAAAAATTTAAAAAACTTAAACAGGAAAGAGTTGAAAACTGTCTTGGGAGGTGCAGCATTGGCTTGTGAAACTCCTGTAGACGGAGGATGTCCGGCAGGATACACGTTTTGTAGTAATCCTTATTGCTGTTACCCACCAAGAAAACCGTATATCTGTTTTGATTAATAAAAAAATCCCTCAAGTGAGGGATTTGTTATTTCTTAAGGATTTTCCTTTGAGATTTCTTCATGGTGCTTAAGGTATAAAGGTAATGCAGCCGATCCATACCAAGGGAAGATTTCATAGCTGAAAACTCCGGCTTGAACTGCAGGATCTGTTTTTACCCATTGTTCGGCTTCTTCTTTAGATTTAGTGTTGAAAATAAACATTCCACGATAGTTTTCCTTATTCTTTTCCAGAAAAGGTCCGGCTACAACAATTTTACCCTCATCTGCCAGCTTGCCAATGTTGGCCATATGTCCCTTCATTAAAGAACCCATTTTGGTTTTATCTTCAATCTTTGCAGAACCGGTTGTAAGCATTACAATGGTGTAAGCTTTCATGCCATACTGGTCTGCACCGAGAGAAGTGGCTAGTTCTTGGTTAAATTGGGGTTTACCGATCTTTTTTTCCTGTGCAAAGGATAATGTTGAGATGAAGAGGGAAGTGATAAATAATGTTCTTGATATCATATTGTTTTGTTTTGATAAATATAATAAAACCTTATAAATTTTTGAAGCCGAAATTTCAAATGATGATGTAAAACAAAAAAACCTCGATGGTTACGAGGTTGTATTTAATATCTTAATAAGATGATGCTAATCTTTTATTCTTAAAAATTCTTTAGCAAGCTCAATCATCTTTGGGTCTCCGGTATATTTTCCATGTTCATCAGAAAGTTTTACCGTAGGAATCCATTCTTTATTGGGTGCCTGAACTCCAATAAGCTTCATCACAATGTTCATTGGCTTTAATCCTACATCATTCGTAAGGTTGGTTCCTATTCCAAAAGAAATTCCGATTTTTCCCCTGCAGTAATTGGTGATTTCTTCCACCTTTTCTAGATTCAAAGCATCGGAGAAAATGATATATTTAAACATCGGATTGATGCCGTTTCTTTGATAATGAGCGATGGTCTTATCTGCAAACTCCAAAGCATCACCACTGTCATGTCGTACCCCGTCAAAAAGCTTGGCGAATTTCTTGTCAAACTGCTGGAAGAAAACATCAGTAGTGTAGGTGTCTGAAAGTGCTACTCCCAGATCTCCTCTGTAAACATCCACCCAGTGCTCCAGTGCCATTTCATTGGCCATTTTGAAACCATATTCTGCAGCATGAAACATAAACCATTCATGAGCATGGGTTCCAATAGGCTTTACTCCATATTTCATGGCAAAGTGCACGTTTGAACTTCCGATAAATGTGGATTCTTTTTTCTGTGTCAAAGCCTCCATTACCAGATTTTGTACTTTATAGGAATGTCTTCTTCTTGTGCCGAATTCTGCAAATGTAACTCCAAGTCTGGCAAGTGATTCTGCTTTTTCAATGGTTTTGCTCATAACCACTTCATTAGAATCCCTTTCCATATGATTCATTTCATAATGAAGCTCACTGATAAGCGCCAATAAAGGAACTTCCCAAAGGATGGTTCTGTACCAAAGTCCTTCAACGGTTACAGACAGGTCACCTCCTTCCTGATGAATCTTTACCTCTGACGGGTCATAATGATAACCCTCCAGAAAATCCAGATAAGGAAGATCAATATAAGGGCAGGTTCTTGCCATGAATTTCTTCTCTTCCTTGGTAAGTTTCAGTTCAGCCATTTTGTTGACTGCTTCTTTTAGGGCAGCATCAAACCCATCAGGGAAGTGATGCTTACCTCTGTTGATGAATTCATATTTTACAATAGAGCCAGGAAATAATTTTACCACTGCATTTTGCATGGTTATTTTATAGAAATCGTTATCTAGAATAGAGTTGAGTCTTACGTCGTTCATAATATGTGTAATTTTAACGCAAATATAAAAATAAAAAATAAAATCGCCTAAATGTAAGGCGATTTTTTTGAAATATTTCGATGATCTTTATCGGTTATTTTCCTAAATAGGAATTGTACATCCAAACTTCTTTCTCCTGCTCAGTGATATAGTCGCTCATCTGAGAGTTTGTACCCTCGTCACCTGCTTTATCTGTAATATCTAAAAGCTCTCTTTGAAGATCAAGTACAACCTTGAATGAGTTTAAGATTTGCTCAACACTTTTGTTTCCATCACTTACTTCTTTGCTCTCCTGAATGGTGGCTACTTTTAAATAATCAGAGTAGTTGTGTGCCGGAGTAGCGCCTAAAGTAAGGATTCTTTCAGCAATTTCATCAATCTTTAAAACAAGACTATTATACAATTCCTCAAACTTTGGATGAAGTGTAAAAAACTGTTCTCCTTTGATGTTCCAGTGAGAACCTCTTGTATTCTGATAAAATACAGAGTAGTTAGCTAACAGTACATTTAACTTTTCTGCTATTTTCTTGCAGTCGGCCTCTTTAAGGCCAATAATACTAGCGTTTTTCATATGTATATATTTATTTTTTTAAGGTTATATCTCAATTGCAGACTTCATTCATATGACTGGAAATGAAGTTATGATAATAGCAATTTTGTAAGTTTATCATTTATGTATCACAAATTTACGAAATATCGTGCCGAACTCCCTTGCTTATTGATAGATGATAACTATAAGAAAATTTTTTAAAATAGTTTGGAAGTATTAATATTGCAAATAATGAAAAGTTTACTAACAACTGCGGCATTATTTTTTGGAATGTGTATGGTTTACATGCTCCTAATGCTTTCGGAAACCGAGGGTTATTTTACCTATATTCTGGATGATGCCTATATCCATCTTGCAATAGCTAAGAATTTTGCTTTTCATGGAGTGTGGGGTGTCACAAAGTATACTTTTTCTTCTACCTCTTCTTCACCGGTTTTTACTGTAATTTTAAGTGGTCTTATTTATCTATTTGGAGATCATGAACTTATTCCTTTGATTTTTAATTTACTATGTGCCTTTTTTGCAATATATTTTCTGAATAAATACTATGCAGATTATTTTAGTAAAACCAAGTCCATTATATTGAGTA
This sequence comes from Chryseobacterium aurantiacum, assembly GCF_003020585.1. Taxonomy (GTDB): domain Bacteria; phylum Bacteroidota; class Bacteroidia; order Flavobacteriales; family Weeksellaceae; genus Chryseobacterium; species Chryseobacterium aurantiacum. The sequence goes on along the minus strand of NZ_PXUE01000003.1, from coordinate 101,888 downwards.
ATCTTTTTACATTGTTTTTTGCTTCTGTTTCGCTTCTTGTTTTTTCTGGAATGGAGCATGTGATGCAGGCATTGGTAATGGTTGTGAATGTTCTCTGCCTTGAAAGATGGTTGAGGTCTGAGTATAGAGATCGCTATTATTCAGGTTGGTTTTATTGTACCCTTGCTTTGCTTGGGCTGATCAGGTTTGATTTTATGTTCTATTTCTTATCGCTTGCCTTAGTTTTTCTGTTGCTGAGAAGATGGAAGCAGGTTGCCTGGGTACTGGTATTTGGTTTTATTCCCGTTTTAATTTTCGGATATTTTACTTATCAGGAAACAGGATATTTTTTTCCCAATTCAGTTGTTGTAAAGGGGGCCAAGTTTGATTTTTCTGATGCTTTCTTTAGGCAGATAGCCAGTATATTGTTTAATAAAATCTTATATAACCGTTATTTTTATTTTGCTGGTTTACTACCACTACTGCTTTCTGCAATTCTAATTGCCAAAGATGTTAAAAAGGGTTTGAGTTTTCAAAAAATTGTAGTAAATCATTTTCTTCTTATTGTTTGGTGTATTACATTGTTTCTGCATGGTACTTTCAGTCAGTTGACCAGATTGTATCGATATGAAGTGTATATATTAATAGGCTTTGCTATGGCTATTCTTCCAAGGCTCAGGTCTGTTTTTGAACAACGTAATTTTTTATTGAAAGAAAATAGACTTGTTTCTTCATTGCTCTTGCTGTCATGTCTTACTTTACTCTTGAAGATTGGGATTGTCAGCGATCTTATTGTGGTTGGAAGTAGAAATATCTATGAACAGCAGATACAGTCTGCCAGATTTCTGAAAAAATATTATAACGATTCTAAAGTGGTCGCTAATGATATTGGGGCAATCTGTTATTTTACTGATATTCGTCTGCTAGACTTTGAGGGACTGGGATCAAAGGAAGTGATGCCCTTTAGAAAAAGGTTAATAGGAATAGATGATCAATTTGAAAAATTCTTAACAGAGTATACAATCAAAAATAACTACCAGCTTGCAATAGCCTATGAAGAATGGTTAGAAGGGCATACTCCAAAAAACTGGAAAAAGGTTGCTGTTTTAACAATCAGTGGAAGCAATGCTGTGCTGGGGAGAGATCACTTATATATTTACTCCATTAATCCCAAAATTCACGGAGCTTTAAAAGAACAGGTGAGAAACTTTAAATGGAACAAAAATGTATCAGTTAAGCTAATCAACTAAATTCTTGATAGCTATATCATGTTCGGATTGTTTCCTTTTAAATGAACAGGTGTTATTGCATTTTTTTTAATAGTTTGGAAGTGGTAATATTGCAAATAATGAAAAGCTTTTTAACAACAGTAACTTTATTTTTCGGAGTATGTTTGATGTATATTCTGATCATGCTGTCTACTACTGAGAACTACTTTACTTATATATTGGATGATGCTTATATTCATTTGGCGGTGGCTAAAAATTTTGCATTACACGGAGTTTGGGGAGTAACAAAATATGCCTTTTCATCCTCTTCATCATCTCCCGTTTTTACATTTATTTTAAGTATTTTGATTTCTGTTTTTGGAAATCATGCACTTATCCCTTTGATTTTTAATATAGCCGCAGCCTGTTTGCTTATTGTGATCCTGAATAAATACTATTCATATTATTTTAACCAATCCAGACATATTGTTATTGCCTGTTTGTTTACTCTTTTCTTTGCAGTACTCCATGTGCAGATTGTATCAGGAATGGAACATGTCCTGCAAGTGCTTGTAATAGCTGTGAATATTTATTGTTTTCAAAAATGGATCAAAGAGAACTTTAAGGCAGGAGTCTATGCATATTGGTTTTATTTTACCATTCTTTTATTGGGATTAATAAGATTTGAAAGCATGTTTTACTTTGCCTCCCTTGCTTTTGTTTTCTTTTTGATCAGGAAATTTAAGAATGCAGGACTTGTACTTATTATTGGTTTTCTTCCGATTCTTATTTTTGGGTATTTCAATTATCCCAGAAGTGGATATTTCTTCCCCAATTCAGTAGTAGTAAAGGGGACCTTGCTGGATCTTTCAGGCAATGTTTTTACTCAGGCACTGGAAATTATCTTAAAAAAGTTGATTTTAAATATTACCTTTTATAAGATAGGAATATTCCCATTATTGATCGGGGTAATTTTGATGTACCGGGATTATAAGTGCAAGTTGAGTTTTAAAAATATTGTATTGAAGAATTTCCTATTCTTGGCTTGGGGTCTCACTCTAGTTTTGCATTGCCTGTTTGGGGAGATTAAAAGTATTTTCAGATATGAGGCTTATTTATTAGTTGCTTTTGCTATGATCCTAATCCCGAGGTTAGTTTCTTTTATTACAAAGCCATGGTTAACCTTTAAAACAGAGAAAATAATAGGAATCTTTGTATTGGCAAATATGGCCTTGCTTATTTATAAATTTGGGTATGGTCATACTTTAATTACCAATGGAAGTGCAAATATTTATGAGCAACAGGTAGAATCTGCCAGATTCTTAAATACCTATTACAATGATTCTAAAGTGGTGGCCAATGATATTGGAGCAATCACTTACTTCACAGATATTCATTTGCTTGATTTTATGGGGTTGGGATCCATGGAAATGGTTGAATTTAAAATTAAGAAGAAGTTTTTTGATGATGAGGTCGAAGACTTTCTTACCAACTATACCCGTGATAATAACTATCAGCTCGCCATAGCTTATGAGGAATGGCTTGATGGACACACTCCTAGAAACTGGAAAAAGATTGCTGCTTTAAAGATCAATGGAAGCAGTGCCGTGCTAGGGGAAGATCACTTGTATATTTACTCCATCAATCCCGAAATTCATAATATCTTAAAAGAACAGGTGAGAAACTTTAAATGGAACAAAAAAGTTACTGTTACCATCTTGGAATAATATCTTGTGAAATATTTTCGGTTAAAAAATATCCATCTAATTTAAGAACCGAGCTTAAATTCTTAAGGAATAGATAACAATTTATTAATAAATCCTGAATGTCCGTTTTCTAGCTTTGCACTTTAAATCTATAAAAAAGTAAAAAAGCTATGAAGAAGATCTTCTTGTATTTCAGTTTGTTGTTTTCAATACTTTCATGCAGTAGTAATGATACGGAAGCCCAAACAAAAACCGAGGAAAAATATCAAACTAAAAATGTAGTTCTGCTGGTGGTGGACGGACCTCGTATTTCTGAAACATGGGAAGCTGCCAATAAAGAGAATATACCTAATAGGGTAAGCTTGCTGAGCCAGGGTGTTTTTATCAGTAATTTCAAAAATAACGGGACTACCAATACCAATCCCGGTCATAGTGCCATGTGTTCTGGGGTATACGAAAACATTAAAAATAACGGTACTGAGCTCCCCGGGTTTCCTTCTGTAATGCAACAATGGTTAAAATATACCGGGGCAGATAAAACTAAGGCTTGGGTTATTGCTTCCAAGGATAAATTAGAAGTATTGAATAACTGCAAACTGGAAGAATGGAATGGCAAGTTTCAGCCAAGTGTTGACTGTGGAGTAAGCGGAAATGGCTCAGGATACCGCGCAGATGCGGTGACAATGGCAAATACAAAAGAAGTGATGAAGAAGTATAGTCCAAATGTAATGGTTATTAATCTTAAGGATGTAGACTCCTATGGACATGCCAATAACTGGAACGAATATATTAAGGCCATTAAAACTACAGATGCTTCCATTAAGGAGATCTGGGATTATATTCAGTTACTTCCTGCCTATAAAGATAAAACAACGCTGATTGTTTCCAACGACCACGGAAGACATCTGGATGCCAATGGAGGTTTTGCAGAACATGGGGATGACTGTGCTGGTTGCAGACATATCGAGTTTTTTGCAATGGGACCGGATTTCAAAAAGAATACAACCATAAGCACCGGAAATTATGAACAGATTGATATTGCCAGTACAATGGCTGAACTTTTAGGAATGCCTAAACAATACATGAAAGGAAAAGTAATAAAGGATGCCTTTAAATAAATTTTAATTTTTTGAGATCAGTTTCATCACCCCAAAATGATGGAATAATATAAAATTCATCGAGGTTTCAGCTTGTTATGGAAATCAATTAAGAAAAAAAGAGAAGAAATAAAATTCCATAACTGCTTGTCAATTAAAAAAATATTATTATTTTTGCACCCTAAAATAAAAAGCAATTAAATGCCTACTATTCAACAATTAGTAAGAAAAGGAAGAGCCACGCTTGCCAAGAAGAGCAAATCGGCTGCCCTTGATTCTTGTCCACAAAGACGTGGTGTATGTACGAGAGTATATACTACTACACCTAAGAAACCTAACTCTGCACTTAGAAAAGTTGCAAGGGTAAGACTTTCTAACGGTAAAGAAGTTAACGCCTATATCCCGGGCGAAGGACATAATCTTCAAGAGCACTCGATAGTATTGGTTAGAGGCGGAAGGGTGAAAGACCTACCGGGAGTACGTTACCACATCGTAAGAGGTGCTTTAGACACAGCTGGTGTAAATGGAAGAACTCAGAGAAGATCTAAGTACGGAGCTAAGAGACCTAAACCAGGACAAGCAGCTGCTGCTCCTGCAAAAGGAAAGAAAAAATAATCATTAAATAAGGTACAAAAGCAATGAGAAAGACAAAAGCGAAAAAAAGACCGTTGTTACCAGATCCGAAATTTAATGATCAATTGGTAACGAGATTCGTAAACAACTTAATGCTTGACGGTAAGAAGTCAATCGCATTCAAAATTTTCTATGATGCATTAGAAATCGTAGAAACTAAAAAAGGAGAAACTGAGAAAACTGCACTAGAAATCTGGAAAGATGCACTTACAAATGTAATGCCTCACGTAGAAGTACGTTCTAGAAGAGTAGGTGGAGCTAACTTCCAGATTCCTATGCCAATCAGAGCTGATAGAAAAATTTCTATGGCAATGAAATGGTTAATTAGCTACTCTAAAAAGAGAAATGATAAGTCTATGGCTTTGAAATTAGCTAATGAAGTTGTAGCTGCTTCAAGAGAAGAAGGTGCTGCTTTCAAAAAGAAATCTGACACTCACAAAATGGCGGAAGCTAACAAAGCTTTCTCACACTTCAAATTCTAATCTGAAATGGGAAGAGATCTTAAATTCACAAGAAATATTGGTATTGCTGCTCACATTGATGCAGGTAAAACTACCACTACAGAAAGAATTTTATTCTATACAGGTGTTAACCACAAGATTGGTGAAGTTCACGATGGTGCTTCTACAATGGACTGGATGGAGCAGGAAGCAGAAAGAGGTATTACTATTACTTCAGCTGCAACTACTTGTTCTTGGAACTTTCCAACTGATCAAGGAAAACCTGTTGCAGATACTAAACCTTACCACTTCAACATCATCGATACACCGGGACACGTTGACTTCACTGTAGAAGTAAACAGATCTTTAAGAGTATTGGATGGATTGGTATTCTTATTCTCAGCAGTAGATGGAGTAGAGCCTCAGTCTGAAACAAACTGGAGACTTGCTGACAACTACAAAGTTGCTAGAATGGGATTCGTAAACAAAATGGACAGACAAGGTGCTGACTTCCTTAACGTGGTAAACCAGGTTAAAGATATGTTAGGATCTAACGCAGTTCCAATCGTTTTACCAATCGGTGCTGAAGAAGATTTCAAAGGAGTTGTTGACTTAATTAAAAACAGAGCTATCATCTGGGATGAAGCAGGACAAGGAGCTACTTTCGAAGTAGTGCCAATTCCTGAAGACATGAAAGCTGAAGTTCTTGAATATAGAGAGAAACTAGTAGAAGCTGTTGCTGACTACGATGATACTTTGATGGAGAAATTCTTCGAAGATCCAGATTCTATCTCTGAAGAAGAAATCAACGAAGCTCTAAGAAAAGCTACTATCGATTTATCTATTATCCCAATGACTTGTGGTTCTTCATTCAAAAATAAAGGAGTACAGTTTATGTTGGATGCAGTATGTAAATACTTGCCTTCTCCATTGGATAAAGATGATATCAAAGGTACTGACCCTAGAACTGACGCTGAAATCACAAGAAAACCAGACGTAAACGAGCCGTTCGCAGCTCTAGCATTTAAGATTGCTACTGACCCATTCGTGGGAAGATTGGCATTCTTCAGAGCATACTCTGGAAGACTAGATGCAGGTTCTTATATCTTGAACACTCGTTCAGGAGATAAAGAAAGAATCTCAAGAATCTATCAGATGCACGCTAACAAGCAAAACCCAGTAGAATATATTGAAGCTGGTGATATTGGTGCAGCGGTAGGTTTCAAATCTATCAAAACTGGTGATACTATGTGTGACGAGAAAAACCCAATCGTTCTTGAATCGATGGTTTTCCCTGATCCGGTAATTGGTATCGCTGTTGAGCCTAAAACTAAAGCTGACCAGGATAAAATGGGTAACGCTTTAGCTAAATTGGCTGAAGAAGATCCAACGTTTACTGTTAGAACTGACGAAGCTTCTGGACAAACGATTATCTCTGGTATGGGTGAGCTTCACTTGGATATCATTGTTGACCGTATGAAGAGAGAATTCAAAGTTGAAGTAAACCAAGGACAACCTCAGGTAGAGTACAAAGAAAACTTAACAAAAGTTGCTCAACACAGAGAAGTTTACAAAAAACAATCTGGTGGTAAAGGTAAATTTGCTGACATTGTATTTGAACTAGGACCTGCTGACGAAGGTAAAATTGGTTTAGAATTCATCAATGAGATCAAAGGTGGTAACGTTCCTAGAGAATTTGTTCCTGCAATTGAAAAAGGCTTTAAAGCTGCAATGAAGAACGGTCCTTTGGCTGGTTTCGAAGTTGAAGGTATTAAAGTTATTCTTAAAGACGGATCTTTCCACGCGGTGGATTCTGATGCTCTTTCCTTTGAAATGGCTGCTAAATTAGGATTTAAAGAAGCGGGACGTGCTGCTAAGCCAGTAATTATGGAGCCTATTATGAAACTGGAAGTTGTAACTCCAGAAGAATACATGGGTAACATCATTGGTGACCTTAACAAGAGAAGAGGTACAATCAGTGGTCAGGAAGAGAAAAATGGAGCTGTTGTAATCAAAGGTTCTGTTCCACTTTCTGAAATGTTTGGATATGTAACTACTCTAAGAACACTTTCATCAGGAAGAGCTACTTCTTCTATGGAATTAGAGAAGTATCAAGCTACTCCACAAAACGTTGCTGAAGATATCATAGCTAAAGCAAAAGGTTAATTTTTAAATTAAAGAAATGTCACAAAGAATCAGAATAAAACTAAAATCTTACGATTACAACTTGGTAGACAAGTCTGCTGAGAAAATCGTAAAAACGGTAAAGGCTACTGGTGCTGTTGTAAACGGTCCAATTCCATTGCCAACGAATAAGAGAATCTTCACAGTGTTGAGATCTCCGCACGTAAACAAGAAAGCAAGAGAGCAGTTCCAATTATCAGCTCACAAGAGACTAATGGATATCTACTCTTCTTCTTCTAAAACTGTTGATGCTCTAATGAAGTTAGAGTTACCAAGCGGTGTTGACGTTGAAATTAAAGTGTGATAATTGCATAATTTGCAATCATTATAGAATCCGTTCCTGAAAAGGAACGGATTTTTTTATGCCCATAATTTATCTCTAATGATTTCCAATAGAGTTGTAATGGCCTATTTTTTTTAATCAAAATGGTAACTTTTTTTAATTTAATTTTTTACATTCATATAGTCTCTTGTGAATATATAACCTAATGATCTGTAGATCCTGATAGTATATTTTTACAATGAATATGCAATGGTTGATAATCTGGTAATGATTATTCTTTTTCATGTGACATATGTCAGTTTAATTTGTTTATTTAGAATCATTAAAAATAATAATTTTGCAAAAAATTTTATTGATGATAAGAACAGTATCTTTTTCTTTACTTGTTTTAGGAACAGCTTTAGCAAATGCACAGAAAACTAAGGACACTTTGAAAAGCCATAGTATTAATGAAGTAGTAATAACTGGTTCTGGATATGCTCAGAAGATTAAGGATACTCCGGCAACAATTTCTGTAATTACACAGGCAGACCTTAAAAAAAGAGCCTATAGAGATATTACAGATGCATTGCAGGATGTACCCGGAGTTTTCATTACAGGAGGAGGAAGTACAAGTGATTTCTCAATAAGAGGTGCCGAGTCTGGGCAAACATTGGTTCTAATTGATGGTAAAAGAATTAATACAAGAGAAACAAGACCCAACTCTGATGGTCCCGGAATTGAACAGGGATGGATGCCACCATTGGAAACCATTGAAAGAATTGAAGTAGTAAAAGGACCCATGTCTTCCTTATATGGATCCGATGCAATGGGAGGGGTAATTAACATCATCACTAAAAAACTTACAGACGGATGGAGAGGATCTGTGGGAACAAGCTTAATACAGCAAGTACATAAAGAATCCGGGAATACCTACCAGATTGATGGATATACTGCCGGATCTTTAGTGAAGAACCTGCTTCAAATGAAAGTGACAGGAAGTTACTCAAACAGAAACGAAGACAAGTTTGTAGGGGGATTTACAGAAAGAGTTATTAAAGCTTTTGGTACAGAATTTAGCCTTACTCCAAATGCAAAAAATACATTTAAATTAAACTATGACTATAACCGTCAGGAGAGAAACCAGAACCCTGGATACTCCTTGGCTCCAAATGCAAAAAGCTCAAGTAATAACTACGAGAGAAATGTATTGGCTTTAAGTCACAAAGGAGATTACTCCAACTTCCATACGAATTCTTACATTCAATATGATAATACCAATAACCCAAACAGGGATATGAGGTATGAAACTTTCTTGGCTTACAGTCTTAATAATTTCAATCTGAAAGATCATGTAATCAGCTTTGGTGCAGAATACAGATATGAAAGACTGAATGACCTGGGAAATAAAATGAAATCTGAAAACGGTGACATTGTAAGCAGATTGACCCGTTGGAACTGGTCTGCATTTGCCGAAGCAAACTGGAAATTAGTTGACAAACTTCACTTGGTTACGGGTGCCCGTTTGGATAATGATGAAAACTATGGTTCCAATTTTACACCAAGAGGATATTTGGTGTGGAGCATTAACAATAACTTTACCGTAAAAGGAGGAACTTCATGGGGATATAAAGCACCTGGATTAAGAGCCGTTAATCCTTTCTGGGGACAAGTTACCGGAGGAGGAACTCAGGATGGAGTGATCATCGGGAACAAAGATCTAAAGCCGGAAAAAAGCTTCAACCAGGAAGTTACTGTAATGTTTGAGGATAACAAAAAAGTTATTAACCTAAGCGTTACAGGATTTAATACAGACTTTAGAAACAAATTGGTAGAAGTAAGAAAATGTAATAATACAGAAGAATGTAAACAATTTGAAAGTCTGTACAATCATCTTTATGACTTTATCTCCACAAGAGAAAACCTTGGTAAAGCAAACAGCATGGGCCTAGAAGCTAACCTTGGAGTAAATGTAACAAAGGATATTGCTCTAAAAGCAAATTATACCTATACAGATACTAAAATCAAATCTGATGAAATCCCTGCCCTTTACAATAAACCTTATGCAAGAATACCGAAGCATATGGCCAATGTGAACCTTTCATGGAAAGCAACGGATAGCTTTGAATTCTGGTCAAGAGGAAATTATAGAAGTGAAAGCCAACCTGGTGTAAACAGAGGTAAGGCTCAAGAGTATCCAATACCATCATACTTCCTTTGGGATTTAGGAACAATGTACAAACTAAACAAGCATGTTCGTTTCACGTTTGGAGTATACAATTTATTAGATAAAAATATACGTAACGACGCATCTGATCCGGCAAATAACTTTGGTTTCAGAATAGATGGTATCAGATATCAGTTCGGAGCAAATTACTTTTTCTAACAATATTTAAAACCTTAAAATAAAATATCAATGAAAAGCACTTATATCAAAACTGTAGCAGTAGCATTCGCCACTTTCTTGGTTGTTTCATGTTCAGGAGACAAGAAGAAAGGAGTAGATTATAATCAATTCAAAACAGAAGTAAAGCTTACTCCTGAGCAGGAAAAAAGCTTTGATGAGATTACAACAAAATACCAGCAATTACAGGAACAGAACTTCCAGGCTGCAAAAGCTCAGGGAGGAAACATGGACCGTGTTGCACTGGGAATTAAAGGGGAAGAACTGAGAGCACAACAGGCGATCGAAATGGCTAAAGTCCTGGATGCTCCACAAATGGAGAAATTCAACAAATTTGTTGATGAAAATTCTAGAAAAAGACCAAGATATGACAATGCTTTATTAGAAAAAATAAAAGCAGAAGCTCAGCTTTCTGAAGATGAATTCAAAATGGTGAACGCTGCTAATGATGCCTTTGAAAAAGCATTCAATGATGCTCACGATGTATATCATGGGAATAATGACTTAGCTAAAGAATACTGGGAAAAATTTGATGCCCAAAGAAAAGCTGCCATTCAAAAAGCATTGACTCCGGAACACTTTACAAAATTCGAGGAGATTGTAAAGGAAGTTCAGTTTAAAGGAAGAAAATAACCAACATTGATACCGGTTTAGGTGAGAAGTAAGGAGAAAGAAGATGGAATGTTTTGGAGATCAATAATTTCATCATCGGTGCCGGATTCTTTCCTTAATTCGTATTAACTTTTTAATTTATTCATATCAATTTAAAAACATTAAGACGGCAAAACTGTCTTAATGTTTTTGCTATTATAACAAAAATGAAAACATTGTTTAAAAGCCTTTACAGGAAAAGACGGAAGAACGAATCTATCATTAAATATGTAATGTGGATTACTCATCTTTGGCTGGGACTTTTATCAAGTATCATTGTTTTCGTGGTGTGTCTTACAGGTTGCCTTTATGCCTTTAAAAACCAGATCACCGACTTTAGTAATAGAGATAAGGTGTACATCAGTTCATCCTCTAAACAGATTAAAAGTCCTGATCAGATTCAGTCCGAACTGTTGAAAGATGGTAAGGAATTAACATCCTTGCTGATGCCTGATGACTTGGGGAGAAGTTATGTGGTTGGTTATCGTGAAAAGCAACTGGACAAAGCCACCTATTATAATCAATATACAGGCAAAATTCTTGGACAGCCTGATGTAGGATCGAGCCGTTTTTTTGAGATTGTTCTTGATATCCACAGAAATCTAATGATGGGAAATGCAGGACGTCAGATATTGGGTGCCGGAGTATTGATGTTTTGTGTACTGCTGGTTTCAGGTTTTATACTTTGGTTACCCAAAAAGTTGAAGTTCCTGAAGCAGGGATTAACCGTTATGTTCAAGGCGAAGTTCCAACGATTGAATTATGACCTGCACAACACTCTTGGTTTCTACACTTTTCTGATACTGTTCTTCATTGCCATTACCGGTTTGTATGTCACCTATCCTTGGGTGAAGAATGGTCTTATTGTAAGCCTGGGCGGATCATCCATCGATAATATTTCCAAAGATAAAGATAGTGAGGATTATGCTTTTGGGGGCCTTTTAGAAGATATGCTTCAAAAACAGGATGAAAAGAAAAATCTTAAAAATTCCGAATCGGCGTCCATTGATAAAATTTTAAAATTAGCAGACCAGCAGTTGCCTTATACCGCTACCACCAGTATTGAGCTTCCCAACAAGGAAAACCCACGATATGTAGTGATAAAAACGAACACGCAAAACTTTTTGGGAATGATGCTTCCGGATGAAGTGACCTTTGACAAAACCGGAGTGTTTAAAACAAAAGAATTGTTCTCTGATAAACCATTAAATAAACAATTTACAGCATTGGCTAAACCACTTCATACAGGAGAAATTGTGGGTTTGCCAAGTATTATTCTGTATTTCATCATCTCCCTTATCGGTTGTTCTTTGCCCGTTACAGGATTTCTAATCTGGTGGCACAGATTCAGAAAAATGAAATAAAAAAAGTCTTTATTATCTGATTTTGTATTCTGATTTTTAATATTTCGTTCGTTCAGGTTAATTTTATACATTTATTATATAAAACAACCTCTATTATGGACCATCAAAATAAAAATCTTTTTGAAAAATTTTCAAACTGGGCTGTCGGATTTACCGGAAGCCCCAATGCTTTTTTAGGAGCGATGGCTATCGTAATAGCTTGGGCTGTATCCGGACCTTTTTTTGATTATTCAGAAACATGGCAGCTGGTTATCAATACAGGAACCACAATCATTACATTTCTAATGGTTTTTCTTATTCAGAAAGCCCAGAATAAAGATTCAAAAGCCACACAGATTAAACTGAATGAACTTATTGCTGCTCACGAAAAAGCAAGTAACAGAATTGTAGATATTGAAGATCTTACAGAGAAAGAATTGGATCAGCTTCACCACTATTATGAAAACTTGGCACGCTTTGCGAAGAAAGATGCCGATATTCATACCTCTCATTCCATTGATGCCGCGCAAAGAAACCAAGACTATAAGCATGAATTCTTCAGAAAAAAACATGAAGAATGGTTACAGAAACAAGAACAAAAAAAGGAATCGCAATGATTCCTTTTTTATTTGATAAATGCTAAGCTTGTCTTGAATTTTACCTGAATATTTATACATCATTTCAGATATAATTCCATACATTATCTTTTCATAAAATAGCTAAAGTAACTACAGCTTCCCATCAGGCTTTGAGCAGCCTCGGTATCGGAATACTGAGTTTTTAACTGTGCAAAATAGGTTCTGTACTTTTGGTTTTTAAGGTTGTCCATTTCTTTCTGGCGTGCCTCTTCTTTTTCAGACCACTTTGGATCAGAGTAATCGAAGTCTTTCTGTGATTTTGCTTCGTACTGGTAGTATTTCCCTTGCTCAGCACTTGCCATCTGGAACAGGATTCTTGCTTTTTCTTCCTTATTATTTGAAAGTTTAAGTGCTTTCTGATAATAATTAATCGCTAAATCAAAGTTATCAGGTTCAATATATGAAGTGTCAAGAAAGTTCTTGTAATAATACTTGTAGGGGTTACTGGTATTCGTGTTCCAGAAGTTGTATTTTCCACCATTGCTGTTATCAATATCCATTACAAAAAGCTGTCGGTAATACCCCAAAATAGAGGTGTTATACAATAGGTTTCCGATAAGTTGATTTGCTTTCGCAGCCTTTTCATTATTTCCGGTTCCTATCTTCTTAAGCTGGATAAGGATATCAGCAAGTTCAAGCTTATTCATATTATCCTTAATGAAAGGGAAGTCAGTATAGCTTTCGGCTTTCATGCTTTCAGTATCCGGACTTTGGAAGCTTTCCCATACATTATGTCCGAAGACCAAACTCGAAATATTGTTGAATCCGTTATACTCGGAAGATGTATATTGTTTTTGGGTAATCGTCTGACCGTTGTTTTCAGTCCAGTCATAATTTACTCTTGGAATTCCGGCAAACTTTTGAGCCTTTTCATAATATGATTTAGCCTTTTCGAAGTCGGCAAGCCTCATAGCTCTGTCACCATAGATTGAATTGAAGAAAGCATCAATATTTCCTACACTGTCCATATTTTTGGCAATGATCTGCTGTTCAAACTGTGACTTATTTGGTTTTTTGTAGAACTCCTCAACGCTCTTTACCAAACTAGAGTTCGGATTATACTGAAGATCAGAAAGCTTATTATTCATCAGGAATGATTTTCCATCTTCCCCCTGAAGAAAATAACGGTTTGCCATTACATCCTTAAGGAAATCTGCAGTAGAAGGAACATCTCCGTAATAGTCATAATCATTAACGTTGGCGGTATCCTTTTTCACTTCTTTTTCCACAAAATATTCAGCATAGTCTTTCATTAAATGATCTTCGTAGGCTGCATCTACTTTAGGCTGGGAAACAATATCATTAAGGACCTTCATTCTTTTAATTTCCTCCAGATATTCAGGATTGGTAGTCTTGATGTCGTTAAGAATTTCAGTACTTTCTTTATAATCTTTCTTTAAAAACTTCAGGTATGCATCTGCAATCTGCCAATATTCATCCTTAGATTTTTCCTTGGTTTTTGCGGTGAACTTTTCAAGATCATCCAGATAATCCTTGGTTGTCTGATCATAGCCTTCATAGCCGGTGGTATAGAAAGGGATTCTATTCGGATTATTTAATAATTCATCATCACTTTGGTCGGCTTTATTTCCGTCACCCGTTTTATCAGAAGATGAACCTCCAAAAAGATTTTTAAAGAATCGGACAATCTTCTGCCAGAAAGAAACTTTTTCCTCTTTTACTTCTGCTGTAGCTTTATTATCGGCAGGAGTATCTTTTGAGGTTTTGGTTTCAGTATTTCCTGTGTGTACAGATACCTTTCCCAAAGAGGATGACGTGTAGTAATAAGTAGGAAGATAACTTCTCTCCAGTTCATTAATGCTTCTTACGGCCATTACTTTCAAAATCTCAGAATCAGGATTGATGTCGAACATCTTTTCCATAATAGGAATGGGATTATTGAAGTCTTCATAACCTAAAAGGAAATAAGCCATGTTCTTTTCCTCATTCGTATTTGCTCTTTTCATGATATTACTGAAAGAAGCTGTATCCGAAAGCTTCATGGAAACAAACGCAGATTCCTTGCGATCCTTGCTGTTCATGAATACCTGGAAGAAGTTCCAATTGGCATCACCATTCATTTCGAGTCCTCTTTGGGCTCCCGCTAACTGGTCCAGTGCCATAAAGTAAACGGTACCTTTTAGTTTGATAGGTTCTATATAGGTTTTGAATGCCTGTAATGCATCATCGTAGTTTCTGGTGTAATGATTGAAACGTACAAGCTGGTATCCGTAACGTTGCTTGATCTCAGGATTTTTTGCAGCATTGTACAAAGATGTAAGGGCGGCAATTGTTTTATTGTAATCAAGAGAAGTTGCATCTTTCTTGCTCTCATTTCTGCTATAAGAATAGAATGAATTTTCAGTTTCAACATAATTGATGCTCATGTAAGGTTCCAGATACTTGGCTTCAATTAAATAATCAATTCCTTCCTTATATTTCTGATAAAATCCGGTTCCCAGTTTTTGTAAAAGGGGCTGGGTGGGGTTGCCATTCTTTAAAGCATTCAGATCATTCATGCTTAGTTTATACACAAGATTCTGGGTCTCGGCATAATTAAGCTGATTGTTGAAGAATTTTTTCCATGCTTCAACATTGTCATCAGGAATCAGAGACGGGTTGTATCCGCCAAAGAATCTGCTGGAGTAGGTATGCAGAAAAGGAAGGTAAGATTTATCCTTGATAATACTTTGTGTAAAAAGATTGAAGTATTCATAATCAGGATCCGACCATGCACAGGCATCAGAATTCGTGTAGAAAAGAGATACAACCGCAAGTGAAAGAATGTATTTTTTCATAGGGTGTGTAGTGTTTTTATAATTTTATATAGTTGTTTGTAATAATGGTGCTGGCAGAAAATAATTCAGCTTAATGATGTTTTTATAATCTGCCGTAATCTGTAAAAGATTTAAAAGTTTCGATCTAACACAAATTTACTATCTAATTGATAATAAATAATATTAAAATGCGGGATTTTTTTATCAAGGAAAGCTGTGACATCTTCCAGTTGTTCTTTGGAAATTTCTTCTACCTTTATTTTAAAACCTTTATTAAGATAGTTTCCAAAATAAAAACCGTCTTTCATTATTTCAACTTCATGATCAGAGATTTTCTTAAAATTGGGGTTTTCAAGGTCACTTTTAGATAAGGCATTGATCAGTCTGTGCTTGTCCAGATGATTGGTAATAATGCCCCATGAATAAATAGGGAGAGCCACTTCAATTTCTTTGATGGGATAATCTTCCATTTTTGAAAGATAACTTTTAAGAGTAGGAACATCCAGAATAGAATTTTTGTCTGACTTTTCCAATGGCGAAGAAGTAGAGTAGCACATCAGATACACTTTTCCTACCGGTGGAATTCCTGTTTTCTTTTTATCCTTAACCTGATGAAGACGTAATGTACAGGTAATTTCTTTTCCGGAAACCCTTTTAAGTTCTTTTAAAAATTTAAAATAATCATCCCGCGTTCCGGCGGTCCAGTCACAATCAATTTGAATTTCATTATTGGTCTTCAAATGATATTCCTGGGCTTTCTTTTGAACCAGCTGATGAATGCTTTCTGCAAGAAACTTAATCTCTTCTGAAGAAATACCCAATAAAGTCCGATTGGTTATAAAAACAGTAGGTACAATCTGTTTTTGAGTTTCAAAGCTCTTGTCCTTGGTGATGACAGCAACAGGCTGAAACTTTCCTCCCATTTTATCAACATCAAAAAACCGGGTATATAAATAAGGAACAGAAGCCTGATCCAATACTTTCTTTTCTTCACGATCCAATTTCAAGTTGGTTTTCCAGTAATAGAACGTGTAAGGATGATTTTCTTTCTTACTGCATGAAGCCATTAGAAAGAATAGCAGTAAAATTCTTAAAATTTTCATTGATGTAAAATACTCTTGCAGTTGCAATTTGGTTTAGTCATTTCGGGCACAGAAAGCAGTAGCTATATTTTATTGGTACAGCTCACTTTCACAGGGGCAGGTCTCTTTGTCTATGCTTTCGCTGGAAGAGCAGCAACCCTCAAGATTTTGGATGTTTCCTTTTTCATCCGTCAGGTAGATTTTATTGTTGTTAAGTTTAACAAAAAAGGTCTCGTTGAATTTTTTAAATACAACTTTCATTACCTTGTTGGGAGCATATTTGCCTGCATTTATTTCTTCTTTGGTTTCCTTTCCGTTGGCCTGATTCACCTGAACATATCCAAAGTGTACATCGCCATTTTTTTTCAAATCCAAATAATAATGAGGAGTACCGGTACCGCTATATCCTTTAAGAATATCAAAGCTTCTGTGTCCGTTAAAAGGAGTTTTTATCTGTGCTAAAGCAAACATACTGATGCACAGAATTACTAAGCTGAAAATTTTTTTCATAGTTTTTTTTCAAAATTAGGAATATTTACCCAGTCAGTAAGCCGTAAAAACCCTGATATTGACTTTTAGTAATAACAAAAACCGCCCCAAAAGGAGCGGCTTGTCTATAATTTAGTTAAAGCTAGATTAAAAAACTGTTGCTGCAAGTTGAATTCTTGCATATTTATTAGACGGGTTCCACATCGCCATCATAGAGACCGGAAGATTGTAATGATCTGTGATCTTGATAATCTTTCCTGCTTTTACTCCTACATTAACAATATCAAAATTGTTTTTTCCATTTCCATACAAAAAGGATTTGTCGTTGAGTGAAAATCCTGCTCCTACAAACGCATCCAGATTCACTTTCTGCCCGCTTATTACAGGATAACTTGCCTGAATATAAGTGGAATATCTGTTCTTTTTATAGCTTCCATCGGCTTCCAGAATAACTTCTCCTGCATTAGCACCACCATAAAGCATAATGTCTGCCTCAATATTAATAGGGAAAGAAGGCCCGAATGTGTAATTGGTTCTTAAATCAATAATATGAGCTGTTCTCCTTTGGGAGTAACTAAAGATATCATCGGCAGCAATGGCTGTGTTGATGTTTCTCGAGTTGTAAAGATCCCATAATCCAATATAAAAACGTCCGTTAGAATACTGAACATAGTAATTGATCTCTTTGTAATGGGTATTGTCTTTGTCATCTGCCAGTGCAGAAGCTCCCCAAATACCTACTTTCCATTTCTTTTCTGCATCCAAAGCATATGAAAGATTACCCATCACAACCGGTTTGTCAGTAATAATCAAGCCTCTCCATAAATGGTTGTTTTGAATATTGGCCGTGAAATCAAGTCTGCCTTCTTTTGTCTCTTTCGTATCACTGCTCTCTTGTGAAAATAACTTCCCTGTACCCAGAAGTAGCAGGAAGATCCCTTTTAGTATTCTCATCATGTGTATTTTTTATTTTAAAATCAGGAATAATAAAGCGGCAATTATAGCACCTGTAACAGGGCCTATTACAGGAATCCATGAGTAGCTCCAATCACTGCTTCCTTTTACGGGAAGAATAGAATGCATAATTCTTGGGGCGAGATCTCTGGCAGGGTTGATGGCGTATCCTGTAGTTCCTCCTAAAGAAAGACCTATTACCCAAACAAGAAATGTAACGGGAATGGCTCCTACAGTGCCAAGTCCAACTTGTGCGTTAGGATCTGCCTGTAATGTGATGCTAGGATTCGAAAAATGGAGAATAACAAATACCAGTACAAATGTCCCGATAATCTCACTGATAAGGTTGGATGAAACCTTTCTGATGGCAGGACTTGTGCTGAAACAAGCCAATTTTGCTCCTTCATCTTCTGTAATGGCAAAATGATCTTTATTGAACAGCCATACCAGAAATGCACCCAGCATTCCTCCAATCATTTGGGCAGCAATGTAAGAAGGCACTAAATCCCAGGAAAACTTTCCTGCAGCAGCCAAACCAATGGTTACGGCCGGATTTAAATGAGCTCCACTTACAGGACCTGCAACGGTTACCCCGACAAAAACGGCTAACGCCCAGGCAGTGGTAATAACAATCCATCCGGAATTATTTCCTTTGGTATCTTTCAAGACAACATTGGCTACAACGCCGTTGCCTAACAATATAAGAAGCATCGTTCCGATTACTTCTGCGATAAATGGACTCATACGTGTATTTTTAAGGTCAGGGGATTAATCTTCGATCCAGCTTTGAGCACGAGATACGGCTTTGGTCCAAAAGTGAACCATGGTATCTACCTTTTCTTTATCCAATTGAGGGTGGAAATCTTTGTCCACAATCCATTGTTCCTGTATTTCATCAATATTTTTCCAGTATCCTACTGCAAGACCTGCAAGGTAGGCCGCTCCCAACGCTGTTGTTTCCAGTGTTTTGGGTCTTGTGATTTTAAATCCGAAAAGGTCAGATTGTATCTGCATCAATAGGTTGCTTGCTGAAGCGCCACCGTCTACTCTTAGTTCAAGACTTGCTCTTCCGGAATCAGCCTCCATGGATTTTACAATATCATATACCTGAAAGGCAATTCCTTCAAGGGTAGCTCTTGCAATATGTCCATCAGTAGTTCCACGAGTAATTCCTACAATAGTTCCACGTGCATACTGATCCCAATGAGGGGCACCTAGACCGGTAAGGGCAGGAACAAAGTAAACTCCGCCATTGTCTTCAACAGATGCTGCAAGATCATTTACTTCCTCAGAAGAATGAATAAGTTTAAGACCATCTCTCAGCCATTGGATGGCTGCACCTCCTACAAATACACTTCCTTCCAGGGCGTAGTTGACTTCTCCATTAATCTTCCATGCAACCGTAGTCAGAAGATTATTCTTGGAGGCAACAGCTTCTTTTCCTGTGTTCATTAGTAAGAAGCATCCTGTTCCGTAGGTGTTTTTAACCATTCCGGGAGAAGTACACATCTGTCCAAACAAAGCTGCCTGTTGGTCTCCTGCAATACCTGCAATCGGAATTTTCGTAGAGAATAGAGTAGTGGCTGTTTCTCCATATACCTCACTGCTTTGCTTTACCTCAGGAAGAATGGCTTTAGGAATGTTGAATAATTCTAATAAGTCAGAATCCCATTCTAATGTATGGATATTTAGAAGCATGGTTCTGCTGGCATTGGAAACATCAGTGATAAACATTTTCCCACGGGTTAATTTCCACACAAGCCATGTATCAACAGTTCCGAAGCATAGTTCTCCGGCTTCAGCTTTTTCTCTCGCCCCGTCTACATTGTCAAGGATCCATTTCAGCTTCGTTGCAGAGAAGTAAGCATCAAGAATAAGTCCTGTTTTTTCTTTTATAGTTTCTGCATGCCCTTGTTCTTTCAGTTCATCGCAGTACTTTGAAGTTCTACGGTCTTGCCAGACAATAGCATTGTAAATAGGTTCACCGGTTTCCTTATCCCAAACAATAGTTGTCTCACGTTGGTTGGTGATACCAATTGCGGCTACTTCCAATCCGGAAATGCCAGCCTTGGCAATACTTTCTGCGGCCACTGAAATCTGTGAAGACCAGATCTCGTTCGGGTCATGCTCTACCCAGCCCGGAGTTGGAAATATTTGTCTGAAATCTTTTTGAGATACATATTTTATTTCTCCGCTGTGATTGAATAGAATCGCTCTGGAGGAAGTAGTTCCCTGATCTAAAGCGAGTATTAATTTTTCATTCATATTATGATTAATTAAGGTTGATGACTTTAGGTGAATAAGGTGTTAATAGATATCCTTTTGCTAGTTCGATAAATTCGTTTTCCTGCTGCTGAGCCCATTCTTCAGAATATCCTTTCTCTTCTGCAATAATTCTTGCAACGTTGTGGGCGCTGTCTATAGCTGCTCTGGCATCAAGGAATAGTAAACGTGCTCTTCTTGCCAAAACGTCTTCAATAGTTTCAGCCATTTCATTTCTTACAGCCCAAACTACTTCTGCAACCGTGAAAGGGTGATCAGGATGTATTTTTTGTAAAAGGCGTGGGTTGCTTTCCTGTAAAGCTTTTATAGCAGGAATATCAGATCCGTATACGTATAAATGATTGGTTCTGTCTACCTGTTCGGGTTTTACATTTCCATGAATGGACATGTGTTCTGTTTTTGAGGTAGTATTACCCAGTTTGTGTACTTGCATTGCCTTGTCAACAGTATCCTCTGCCATCTTACGATAAGTAGTCCACTTTCCACCAATAATGGAGATTAATCCGGTTTCAGAGGCAATTACTTTATGGCTTCGGGAAACCTCTTTTGTACTTTTGCTTCCATCTTTAGGAGCAGCAAGAGGACGAAGGCCGGCAAAGACAGATTTTACATCTTCACGGGTTGGTTTTTTAGACAGATACTGTCTTGCTGTGTTTAAAACAAAGTTGATCTCTTCTTCTAAGGCACGCGGTTCAAAGCTTTCATCCTTTAGAAGGGTATCAGTAGTTCCTACCAAAGCTCTGTCATGCCAAGGCACAACAAATAGAACCCTGCCATCAGAAGTTTTAGGAATCATAATGGCGTCATCACTTTTCAGGAATGATTTATCCAATACCAGATGAATTCCCTGGCTGGGTACCACCAGCTTACCATGCTTAGGATTATTCATGTTAAGAATGTCATTTGTGAAGACACCTGTAGCATTAATGACCACCTTTGCGTGAATTTGATATTGCTGTTTCGAGAATTGATCCTCTGCTACGACACCAATAATTTTATCAGCATCATCTTTCAGAAGATTAACCACCTTTACATAGTTAACTGCACTTCCGCCTTTCTCTATAATGGTTTGGGTTAAGTTAATCGCAAGCCTTGCATCATCAAACTGTCCGTCCTGGTAAACAACACCACTTACTAAATGGTTTTGTTCAATAGTGGGAAGTTTTTCAACGGTTTTAGACTTACCGATATATTTCGTTTTACCCAAGCTTAGTTTTCCCGCAAGGAAATCATAAACAGAGAGTCCTATCTTATAATAGATTCCACCCCACCATGTGTAATTGGGGATAATAAAAGATTGGTTTTTTACAATATGCGCTGCATTTTTTGCTAATAGACCTCTTTCTTTTAAAGCCTCTTTCACTAATCCAACATCTCCCTGTGCCAAATATCTTACCCCACCGTGTACTAACTTGGTGCTTCTGCTAGAAGTTGCTTTCGCAAAATCATGAGATTCAAGCAATAAGGTTTTGAATCCTCTGCTTACTGCATCTAATGCTGAGCCTAAACCACTGGCTCCCCCTCCGATGACAATAAAGTCCCATTCCTTTACATTGGTTAACTTACTGAGTTCTTCGTTTCGTTTCATAAATGTTTCGTTTATGTTTCGTTTTCAAATATATAAATTAAAAATGAAAGCAAAAAGAAAATAAATGAAATTTTAAGATGTGGAAAAAAAAGGGTATTTTTGATCAAACGAATAAAATGGAGAAGCTAATCCCCAGGCATGATGAAATACTAAAAGAACTTGATGAAAAAGGACATGTTCTTGTTCAGGATCTATGTGAAAAACTGAATGTTTCTTCGGTTACGATACGAAAGGATCTGAATTTTCTTGAAAGTATAGGGCTTCTTTTCAGAAATCATGGAGGAGCCAGTAAACAGCTAAGATATGCCTATGAAAAAAATGTGGTAGAAAAGGAAAGTATTAATGTGGAAGCAAAGCAGGCCATTGCAAAGGCTGCACTCTCTTTGATTCAGGAGAATGACTGTATTATACTGGCTTCCGGGACTACCATGCATTATCTTGCAAGGATGCTGGTGAATTTTGGCCCGCTTACGGTATTAACATCTTCGCTGAGGGTGGCTATTGAACTTTGTAATAATCCTAATATTAATATCATCCAATTGGGTGGAGAGGTTAGAAAAAGCTCTACTTCCATCGTGGGATCTATCTCAGAAGGTATCCTTAGGCAGTTTTCCTGCAATAAGCTTTTTCTGGGAGTAGACGGAATTGATGTAGATTTTGGGATCAGTACTTCCAATGCAGCGGAAGCTCATTTGAATCAGGTGATGATGGAGTGTGCAGATCAGACTATTATTCTGGCAGATTCTTCAAAATTAAATAAGAAAGGGTTCGGTAAAATCGCATTATTGGATCAGGTAGATTATCTGATTACAGATGACGGGATTTCTGCTGAAGAACATATAAGATTAGAAGAAGTTGGAGTTAATGTTATCAAATAACCATTAATATTGAAGTTGGATAATGCTTATCGAAAATAAATATTCATATTTTATGTTAAATACTTAATTATTTTTCATTAATTGGTGATTTTCTTTGTTGAAAATTTGGCTATTTGCCTTTTTTTTAATTACTTAGTGAAACTAAAACAAAAAATTATTACCATGAAAAAATTATTCTTAGTAGCAACAATTATGGTTGCTGGTTCAATGAGTGCGAATACTATTTCCTCTGAAACTGAAATTGTAGAAGAAAATGCAACTGTTAAGGTTGAAGCGGCAGCTGCGTATGGCTGTGTACCTACAACTCTTTCTTGTGGAATCACAGGAATGGCTTGTGGAGAAACGCTTGCTGATGTGATTGACATCGCTATTATAGCGGATGATATACTGTGTGGAAATTAATTAATATTAATCAATACAAACTATGAAAGGGGATGTCATATCCTCTTTTATAGTTTACTGTAGATACTTTTTTATGCAAAAACAATTTATAGCGTCGATGCTGTTCTTCTTTTTATGCACGATGGGGAATGGGCTCTATGGCCAAAAGAATGTGGATATAGATGTAGTAAAATCTCAATATATTTATTTATTGACTAATCAGCGTGACTCCTTGGATGTTGAAAATAAAAGTGAGGAATATTTTATATTACAGAGAGGGAAGGATAAATCGCAATTCATGAGTTTGAACTCTTATAAAAGAGATTCTGTTGCTGCGGGATTGGTTAATACTAGTGTGAGGACGTCAACATTGGATTTAACAAACATTCCAAAAACTAATTTTACATACAGAATTATTAAAGATCCGGCCAAAAGCAAAATTGATTATTATGATAAAATAATCAGAATGGATTTTTCCTATGAAGAAAATCCCGGATTTAACTGGAAGATCACCAGTGAAAAAAAGAATATTGGAAATCTGAAATGCCAGGCTGCTGTTCTTAAGTATGGAGGGCGTAATTATAAAGCTTGGTTTACAAACGATATTCCTGTGTCAGACGGCCCGTATAAGTTTTATGGATTGCCGGGACTCATTGTAGAAATGGAAGATGATAAAAAGCATTATAAATTTGAATTATTAAGTTATAAAAATTTTGCCGATGAAAAGTCTTTGTGGATTTCAGAGAAAAGAATGAACGGAAAAAAGATATCTAAGGCAGATTTTTACAAAGGATTGAAAAATAGCCAGGAGAATCTGGTCCAGGAAATGGCGAAAAGTGGATTTAAGCTGGATGCCGGTGCAGAAAGTTTAGTAAAAGATAAATTGAAAAAAAGAAATAATCCTATAGAATTAATTCCTTAATATATAGGATGTCGAAAATGCAAAGCTTTATGGTTTCATAAGGCTTTTGCTTTTTTTTAATTATAGACGGTAAAGTTTAATGTTGCTGTTGTAAAATATATTTTTTGAGACTTCTGTTCTTTCTCGATAGGTTTGGTTTGTCTTAAAAATAAAAGGTGATTTTTTTAAAAAAGTGTAAATGGTTAAAAATCAAAATATTTTAGTCAAAATATTTGTCAGTAATAAAATTATTCGTAGATTTGCACACTCATTTTAGGAGCGTAGTATGCCTATATCAAAAGTAGAAATTACTTCAGACTTCCAAAAAATGGTGATAAATAAAGGATAAATTTTATTATAATATAAACAATGTCAGGTATTATTGGTAAAAAAATCGGTATGACTTCTTTGTTTAACGAAGACGGGAAAAACATTCCTTGTACAGTTATTCAAGCTGGTCCATGCTCGATTTTACAGGTCAGAACCTTAGAAAAAGACGGTTATACAGCTGTTCAATTAGGTTTCGATGACAAGAGTGAAAAGAACGTTGGTAAAGCGTTAGCTGGCCATTTTAAAAAGGCTGGTTCTGCTCCTAAAGCTAAATTAGTAGAATTCCATGATGGATTCTCTGATGCTAAAGTAGGAGAAGAAGTGAAAGTTGATTTATTCATCGAAGGTGAATATGTTGACGTAACAGGAACTTCAAAAGGTAAAGGCTTCCAGGGTGTTGTTAAAAGACACGGATTTGGAGGTGTAATGCAGGCAACTCATGGTCAGCACAACAGACTTAGAGCTCCAGGTTCTATCGGTGCTGGTTCAGACCCTTCAAGAGTATTCAAAGGGATGAGAATGGCTGGAAGAATGGGAGGTGAGCAGGTAACTGTTCAAAACCTTCAAGTGTTAAAAGTTGATCAAGAACAAAATCTTTTAGTAGTAAAAGGTGCTGTTCCGGGAGCTAAAAATTCTTATGTAATTATCAGAAAATGGAACTAGTAGTATTAAATACATCAGGAAAAGAGACCGGAAGAAAAGTAACTCTAGACGAAACAGTATTCGGAATTGAGCCAAATCAGCACGCGGTTTACTTAGAAGTTAAACAGTACCTTGCTGCACAAAGACAAGGGACTCATAAAGCAAAAGAAAGAAGCGAAATTACTGCTTCTACTAAAAAGCTTAAGAAGCAAAAAGGATCAGGATCTGCTAGATATGGTGATATCAAATCTCCAACTTTCAGAGGTGGAGGTAGAGTATTCGGACCAAAACCAAGAGACTACAGATTCAAATTGAACAAAGCTCTTAAGAGATTAGCTAAAAAATCTGTTTTATCTCAGAAAATGAGAGACAACAGCATTAAAGTTTTAGAAGATTTGAGCTTTGGTGCTCCTAAGACTAAAGATTTCATCAATGTATTAAACGCATTGGAACTTAACGGTAAAAAATCTTTATTCGTTCTTCCTGAAGCTAACAAGAATGTGTATTTATCTTCAAGAAACTTACCTAAAACTAAAGTAATGAACTTCAACGAGATCAGTTCTTACGATCTAGTAAACGCAGGTGAGATTATTTTCTTCGAAGGTGCAGTTGAAAAATTCCAGGAAAATTTAAAGAAATAAGTCATGTCTATTATTATTAAACCAGTTATTTCAGAAAAGGCTAATTACCTTACAGATTTAAGAGGTTCTTATTCTTTCTTAGTTAATCCTAAGGCGAATAAAATCCAGATTAAAAAAGCTGTTGAAGCAGCTTACGGTGTAAAAGTAGCAGACGTTAACACAATGATTTATGCTCCGAAGGTTTCTTCAAAATACACTAAAAAAGGTCTTCAAGTAGGAAAGACAAACAAATTGAAAAAAGCGGTAATCAAACTTGCTGAAGGTGAGGTTATCGATATTTTTGCTGTAAATTAATTATTAATTATAAATAATAGTAATGTCTGTTAGAAAATTAAAACCTATCACCCCGGGACAGAGATTCAGAATTGTAAACAATTTTGAAGAAATTACTACCAACAAACCAGAGAAATCTCTAACAGTTGGTATTAGTAAGTCAGGTGGACGTAACCAAACTGGTAAAATGACCATGCGTTACACCGGAGGTGGACACAAAAAGAAATACAGAATTATTGACTTCAAAAGAAACAAAGCAAACGTTGAAGCAACTGTAAAAACTGTAGAGTATGATCCAAACAGAACTGCATTTATCGCTTTACTAGAGTACGCAGATGGAGAGAAAAGATATATCATCGCTCCAAATGGTATCAAAGTTGATCAGAAAGTAATTTCTGGTGAAAGCGTAGAACCAAATGTAGGGAACGCAATGAAGTTGAAAAACATTCCATTAGGTACTGTTATTTCTTGTGTTGAAATGAAGCCTGGTCAAGGTGCAATTTTAGCAAGAAGTGCTGGTTCTTCAGCTCAATTAACTTCTAGAGATGGAAAATATGCAATCATCAAGTTACCTTCAGGAGAATCAAGAATGATCCTTACTGAATGTTATGCAATGATTGGATCAGTTTCTAACTCAGACCACCAATTAACTGTATCAGGTAAGGCTGGTAGAAGCAGATGGTTAGGTAGAAGACCAAGAACAAGAGCGGTTGTAATGAACCCAGTAGATCACCCAATGGGAGGTGGTGAAGGACGTTCTTCAGGAGGTCACCCAAGATCTAGAAACGGTATGCCTGCTAAAGGTTACAAAACCAGAAAGAAAAATAAAGCGTCTAACCGTCATATCATATCTAAACGTAAATAATTATGGCAAGATCACTTAAAAAAGGACCATTCATTCATCATACTTTAGATAAGAAGGTTCAGACAAATATAGAGTCTGGTAAGAAGACAGTTATCAAAACTTGGTCTAGAGCATCAATGATCTCTCCGGACTTCGTAGGACAAACTATTGCAGTACACAACGGGAAATCTTTTATCCCTGTTTATGTTACAGAAAACATGGTTGGTCACAAGCTAGGCGAATTTTCTCCAACAAGATCTTTCAGAGGTCATGGTGGTAACAAAAACAAAGGAAGCAGATAATCATGGGATCAAGAAAAAGAGAAAGTGCATTAGCACGTAAATTGACAAACCAAGATGTAGTAAAAGCAATTCACAATGATTGCCCATCTTCTCCAAGAAAAATGAGATTAGTAGCTGATATCATTAGAGGTGAGCAAGTGGACAAAGCTTTATACATTCTAAAATATTCTAAAAAAGACGCATCTAACAAGTTAGAAAAAGTATTGCTTTCAGCAATGGCTAACTGGCAAACTAAAAACGAAGGTGCTGATATTGAAGAAGCAAATCTTATCGTTAAAGAAATTTTTGTAGACAGTGCAAGACAATTGAAGAGACTAAGACCAGCTCCACAAGGTAGAGGGTACAGAATCAGAAAAAGATCAAACCACATTACATTAATCTTAGGTAAAAAAGAAAATTAATCAAGGTATGGGACAGAAGACAAATCCAATTGGTAATAGATTAGGTATCATCAGAGGATGGGATTCTAACTGGTTTGGTGGAAACGATTATGGAGACAGAATCGCTGAAGACTACAAAATCAGAAGATACCTTGAGGCTAGATTATCTAAAGGTGGTATTTCAAAAATTTATATTGAAAGAACATTAAAATTAGTAACAGTTACAATCACTACTGCTAGACCGGGACTTATCATCGGTAAAGGAGGTCAGGAAGTTGATAAATTGAAAGAAGAATTGAAGAAACTTACAGGTAAGGATATTCAAATCAATATTTTCGAAATCAAAAGACCTGAATTAGATGCTGTACTAGTTGCTGATAGTATTTCTAAGCAAATTGAAAACAGAATTTCTTACAGAAGAGCTGTTAAAATGGCAATGGCAAGTACTATGAGAATGGGTGCTGAAGGTATCAAAGTTCAAATCTCTGGTAGATTGAACGGAGCTGAAATGGCAAGATCAGAATCTTTCAAAGACGGAAGAATTCCATTGTCTACTTTCAGAGCAGATATCGATTACCACTGGGCAGAAGCTCACACTACTTACGGTAGACTAGGTGTAAAAGTTTGGATCATGAAAGGTGAAGTTTACGGTAAAAGAGAACTTTCTCCACTAGTGGGACAACAGAAAAAAGGAGGTCAGTCAGACAGAGGAAACAGAGGAGGAGACAGAGACAACAGAAGACCTAGAAAAAACAACAACAATAACAATAATAATTAAAATTTTAGATTAGAAATTTTGAATTTTAAATTACCGTTACTTTTTTAAAATTAAAAAAAATCTAAAATCTAAAATCTAAAATCTAAAATTTAGAAATTATGTTACAACCAAAAAGAACCAAATTCCGTAGAGTTCACAAGATGAAGATGAAGGGGAATGCCCAAAGAGGTAGTCAACTTGCTTACGGAACTTTTGGGATCAAAGCTACGGAAGGAGCTTGGATCACTGCAAGACAAATTGAAGCAGCTCGTATTGCTGCTACAAGATATATGAAGAGAGAAGGTCAACTATGGATCAAAATCTTCCCAGATAAGCCAATTACTAAAAAACCAGCGGAAGTACGTATGGGTAAAGGTAAAGGTGCTGTTGAATACTGGGTAGCTGTAGTAAAACCAGGTAAAATTATGTTCGAAATCGGAGGTGTACCTTACGATATCGCTAAGGAAGCTTTAAGACTTGCTGCACAAAAATTACCAGTAGTTACTAAATTCATCGTTGCTAACGATTTTGTTAAACCTCTATAATCTTTGAATACAATGAAAAATGCTGATATTAAAAATTTAAGCGCGGGTGATATTCAAGCTCAATTAACTGAAGCAAAAGCTCAATATTCTAAATTGAAATTGGCTCATGCAATCAGCCCAATTGAAAACCCGATTCAAATCAAAGATTTGAGAAGAACAATCGCAAGACTAAACACTGAGTTAACTAACAAACAATAATTTCATTTTACAATGGATAGAAATTTAAGAAAAGAAAGAATCGGAGTGGTTTCCAGCAATAAAATGGAAAAAACTATTGTTGTTAGTGAAACTACAAGAGTGAAGCACCCGATGTACGGTAAATTCGTTTTGAAAACGAAAAAATATACTGCACACGACGAGAACAACGAATGCACAGAAGGTGATACAGTTCTTATCCAAGAAACTAGACCTATGAGCAAGAGCAAGAGATGGAGATTAGTAAGAATCATTGAAAAAGCTAAGTAATAATGTTACAAACAGAATCAAGATTAAAAGTTGCTGATAACACAGGTGCAAAAGAAGTACTAGTTATCAGAGTTCTGGGAGGAACCAGAAGAAGATATGCTTCAGTTGGTGATAAAATCGTTGTTACTATCAAGGATTCTACACCATCAGGAAACGCTAAAAAAGGTCAGGTATCTAAAGCTGTAGTAGTAAGAACTAAAAAAGCAGTAAGAAGAAAAGATGGTTCATACATCAAATTCGACGACAATGCTTGTGTATTACTAAACGCAGCGGGAGAAATGAGAGGAACTCGTGTTTTCGGACCAGTTGCTCGTGAGTTGAGAGACAAAGAATATATGAAAATCATTTCATTAGCTCCTGAAGTACTTTAATTTTTAAAATTTTTTAAAGAAATGTCAAAGTTAAAAATAAAAAGAGGAGATAACGTAATCATTACTACTGGTAAGAAAGATATCAAAGGTAAAACTGGTGAAGTTATTGAAGTGATCAAGAAAGAAGGTAGAGACCCTAGAGTAATTGTTGCAGGACTTAACATCGTTAAAAAACACGTTAAGCCTTCAGCTTCAAATCCTCAAGGAGGAATTACTGAAAAGGAAGCTTCTATTCATATCTCAAACGTAGCTTTAGTTGATAAAGACGGAAAAGCTATCAAAATCGGTTACAAAATCGAAGGAGATACGAAAGTAAGAATCAACAAAAAAACGGGTGAAACTTTATAATTTAAATTAACACATGGAATTTATAGCAAGACCCAAAAAAATATATAAAGAGCAAATTGTTCCTGCAATGATGGAAGAATTTGGGTACAAGTCAATCATGCAAGTACCTAGATTAGAGAAAATCGTTATTTCGCAAGGTTTAGGAGATGCTACTGCAGATAAGAAAATTATTGATTATGCTGTAGAAGAATTAACAAACATTACAGGTCAGAAAGCAGTAGGTACAATCTCTAAGAAAGATGAAGCTGCATTCAAACTAAGAAAAGGAATGCCTGTAGGAGCAAAAGTAACATTGAGAGCTCACAGAATGTATGAGTTCTTAGACAGACTTACTTCTTCTGCTTTACCACGTATCAGAGATTTCTCTGGTATCAAAGCAGATGGTTTCGATGGTAGAGGTAACTACAACTTAGGTATTACTGAGCAAATTATCTTCCCTGAAATCGTAATTGACAAAGTGAAAAAAATCCAAGGGATGGACATTACTTTCGTTACAACTGCGAAGACAGATAAAGAAGCTAAAGCATTATTAACTCACTTCGGTTTACCATTTAAAAAGAACTAAGAAATGGCTAAAGAATCAATGAAAGCGCGTGAGCGCAAAAGAGAAGCACTTGTTGCTAAATACGCTGACAAAAGAAAAGCTTTAAAAGAAGCAGGTGATTACGAAGGACTTCAAAAATTACCAAAAAATGCTTCTCCTGTAAGATTACACAACAGATGTAAACTAACAGGTAGACCAAGAGGATACATGAGAACGTTTGGTATTTCCAGAGTAACTTTCAGAGAAATGGCAAACAACGGTCTTATCCCAGGTGTAAGAAAAGCTAGTTGGTAATAATTACTAATTGAAAATCGGGACAATTAAGTTGTCAAGATACTAGAGAATAAAAATATCAGACCTAAGAATTTCTGAAGTCTGATATTTTAATCTTCAAGTCTTTTCAAAACTGATTGTTCTTTAACCAATAATTTATAAAAGAAAAATGGTAACAGATCCAATTTCAGATTTCCTAACAAGAGTAAGGAACGCACAAAGCGCAGGCCACAAGGTGGTGGAAATTCCTGCATCGAAAATCAAAAAGGAGATTACTAAGATCTTATTTGATCAAGGGTATATCTTAAACTACAAGTTTGAAGATAGCGCTGTTCAAGGAGTGATCAAAATCGCTTTAAAGTACGATAAGCAAACTAACAAACCTGCTATCAAGTCTATTCAAAGAGCTTCTAGACCAGGTTTGAGACAGTACAAAGGTTCTACTGAACTTCCAAGAGTACTAAACGGTTTGGGTATTTCTATCATCTCTACTTCTAAAGGAGTAATGACTGACAAGAAAGCTAGAGAAGAGAAAGTAGGCGGTGAAGTAATCTGCTATGTTTATTAATTTTTAATCAGAGGAAAATGTCAAGAATTGGTAAAGCAATTATAACAATTCCAGCTGGAGTTACAGTCACTGAAAATAACGGTGTAGTAACAGTAAAAGGAGCTAAAGGAGAACTTTCTCAGGAGCTTACAGCAGGAATTACTTTAGAACAGAAAGATGGTGAACTTAACGTAAACAGACCATCTGATTCTAAACAACACAAAGCGCTTCACGGTTTATACAGAGCGTTGATCGCCAACATGATCGTAGGTGTATCAGAAGGTTTCGAAAAGAAACTAGAACTAGTAGGGGTAGGATATAGAGCTTCTCACACAGGTCAAAAACTTGAGTTAGCTTTAGGATTCTCTCACGGTATCGTATTAGAACTTCCAACTGAAGTGAAAATTGATACATTGACTGAAAAAGGTAAAAACCCAATTATTACTTTAGCGTCTCACGACAAGCAACTTCTAGGAATGGTTACTGCAAAGATCCGTTCTTTCAGAAAGCCTGAGCCATACAAAGGAAAAGGTGTAAGATTCGTAGGAGAAATTGTTAGACGTAAAGCTGGTAAATCTGCTTAATAAATTATAAGTATTATGGCATTAAGTAAATTAGAAAAAAGAATAAGAATCAAAAGAAGAGTAAGAGGGAAAATCTCTGGATCTTCTGAATTGCCAAGATTATCTGTATACAAAAGTAATAAGGAAATTTACGCTCAGTTAATCGATGATAAAAATGGTAAAACTTTAGCATCAGCTTCTTCTAGAGAGAAAGGTGTAGACGCTAAAGGTACTAAGACTGAAGTTTCTGCTGCTGTTGGTAAAGCTATCGCTGCTAAAGCTATCGCTGCAGGAATCGAAAGTATTGTATTTGACAGAAACGGTTTCGTTTACCACGGTAGAGTAAAAGCTCTAGCTGATGGTGCGAGAGAAGGTGGACTTAAATTCTAATCATTAAATTTCGGAAAATATGTTAGGACTAGATAATATAGAAAGAGTAAAACCGGGAGGATTAGAATTAAAAGATCGTCTCGTAGCTGTTAACAGAGTAACAAAAGTAACTAAAGGGGGTAGAGCTTTCGGATTTTCTGCTATTGTTGTAGTAGGTAACGAAGAAGGTATTATCGGTTTTGGTTTAGGAAAATCTAAAGAGGTTGCTTCTGCAATTGCTAAAGCAGTTGAAGACGCTAAGAAAAACCTTGTGAAAGTTCCTGTAATGAACCATACTATTCCTCACCAAACTACTGCTAGATACGGTGGTGCAGATATCTTCTTAAGACCTGCTTCTCACGGTACAGGACTTATCGCAGGTGGTGCGGTAAGAGCGGTATTGGAATCTGCTGGTATTCACGATATCCTTTCAAAATCTAAAGGATCTTCTAACCCTCACAACGTGGTGAAAGCTACTTTCAAAGCGTTATTGGATATCAGAAGACCTGAAGAGATCGCAAGAATGAGAGGAGTTTCTCTAAGTAAAGTGTTTAACGGTTAATAATAAAACAATGGCAACAATTAAAGTAAAGCAAGTAAGAAGCGCTATTGGTAGAACAAAAACCCAAAAGAGAACGCTTGAAGCATTAGGATTAAAAAAACTTCACCAAGTTGTAGAACACGAAGCAACTCCTTCTATCTTAGGAATGATCGCTGCAGTAAGCCACTTACTTGAAGTTCAAAAATAATTTTATAAAAGAGAAATTAAAATGAATTTAAATAACATACAACCTGCTGCAGGATCTACTTTCAACTCAAAGAGAATTGGTAGAGGTCAAGGTAGTGGAAAAGGAGGTACTTCAACAAAAGGTCACAAAGGTCAGAAAGCTAGAGCTGGTTATTCTCAGAAAATCGGTTTCGAAGGTGGACAGATGCCTTTACAAAGAAGATTACCTAAATTCGGATTCAAAAACGTAAACAGAAAAGAGTTTAGAGGAGTTAACCTTGACACTATTCAAACTTTAATCGAGAACAAATCCATCACTGGAGATATCACGAAAGAAGTTTTAGTAGCAAACGGGATAGTTTCTAAAAACGAATTAGTGAAAATTATGGGTAGAGGAGAATTGAAATCTGCGGTTTCAATCTCTGCTGACAAGTTCACTAAATCTGCTGAAGAGCTTATTGCTAAGGCAGGTGGAAAAGCAATTACCTTATAATACTTACTAATGAAAGAATTTATACAAACACTTAAAAATATATGGAGCCTAAAGGAGTTAAGAGATAAAATTCTCTTTACGTTAGGTATTATCCTTGTGTATAGATTCGCATCTTATATCTCACTTCCTGCAATTAACCTTGCAGAGGTGGGAGATCTCTTAGAGCATTATAAAAATCAAGGCGGTAACAAGCAAGGAGCAGGTCTCCTTGGCTTGCTTTCGTCGTTTACGGGGGGAGCTTTCAGCCACGCTTCCGTAATGGCGTTGGGTATCATGCCTTATATTTCTGCTTCTATTATTGTTCAGTTGATGGGAATGGCTATTCCTTATCTTCAGAAGCTTCAGAAAGATGGAGAGTCAGGTAGAAATACATTGAACCAAATTACAAGATGGTTAACGATCGGGGTTTGTCTGGTACAGGCACCTTCTTACTTAACTTCTATTACTCAATTATTCTTACCGTATGCTCAATTCCAATCTGCATATTTTGTAGAGCCAAATTCTATCATGTTCTGGTTGCCAAGTATTGTAATCTTGGTAGGTGGTTCAGTATTCGCAATGTGGTTAGGTGAAAAAATCACCGACAAAGGTATCGGAAATGGTATCTCTATCCTTATTATGGTGGGGATCCTTTCAAGATTACCAGAAGCATTCGTTCAGGAAATGGCCGTGCAGAACGGAAAAGGAGGAATGGGATCTATCATGATCCTTATTGAAGTATTATTCTGGATGGTAGTTGTTCTTCTGGCCGTGATTTTATCAGTGGCTGTTAGAAAAATTCCTATTCAGTATGTAAGCAGAGCTCAAGCAAGAGGAGGTGTAAACAAAAATCTTATGCAGGGAGCAAGACAATGGATTCCTTTGAAAGTAAATGCTGCTGGTGTAATGCCGATTATCTTTGCTCAGGCATTGATGTTCGTACCAGGATTATTAACAAAATTCGATGAATCTAATACCTTTCTTGCAGGTTTCAAAAATGTTTTTAGCTGGCAATACAACGTATTGTTTGCGCTATTAATTATTATCTTCTCATTTTTCTATACTG
This sequence comes from Chryseobacterium aurantiacum, assembly GCF_003020585.1. Lineage (GTDB taxonomy): Bacteria > Bacteroidota > Bacteroidia > Flavobacteriales > Weeksellaceae > Chryseobacterium > Chryseobacterium aurantiacum. The sequence goes on along the minus strand of NZ_PXUE01000003.1, from coordinate 67,551 downwards.
CAATTACAATTCCGGTAAACCAAATGGCTGATGACTTGAAGAGAAATGGAGGTTTAGTACCAAAAGTAAGACCCGGAAAAGAGACCGCTGATTATTTAGATGATATTTTATCAAAAATTACCTTGCCAGGTGCAATTTTTTTATCTATCTTTGCAGTCCTTCCTGCAATTGTGCATGGAAGCTTTGTTCAGACAGATGCGTTTGCCCTGTTTTTCGGGGGAACGTCGCTATTAATCATGGTGGGTGTAATTTTAGATACAGTTCAACAGATTAATACATATCTGCTGAACCATCATTATGATGGCTTAATGCAGTCTAAATTATCAAGAACGACTGGATATTAATTTATGGCGAAACAAAAACATATTGAACAAGACGGCGTTATCACGGAAGCACTTTCGAACGCCCAGTTCCGTGTAGAGCTGGAGAATGGGCATATACTTATCGCTCATATTTCCGGTAAAATGAGAATGCATTATATTAAACTTTTACCTGGTGATAAGGTAAAACTAGAAATGTCTCCCTATGATTTAACAAAAGGGAGAATCACATTTAGATACTAAACAATTAGCCAAATGGAACATGCATTCCATTTGGCATTTGTTAAAAAATAAATACTATCAAAATGAAAGTAAGAGCATCAATTAAAAAAAGAAGCGCTGATTGCAAAATTGTACGCAGAAAAGGTGTACTGTTCGTAATCAACAAGAAGAACCCAAAATTTAAACAAAGACAAGGTTAACATTAAATTATGGCGAGAATTGCAGGTATTGATTTACCAAAAAACAAAAGAGGTGTTATCGGTTTAACTTACATCTATGGAGTAGGAAGAAATACTTCTTCTGAAATCCTTAAAGCTGCCGGTATCAGCGAAGACAAGAAAGTCAACGAATGGAATGACGATGAATTGGCTGCAATCAGAACATATATCTCTGAAAACGTAAAAGTAGAAGGAGAATTAAGATCTGAAGTGCAATTGAACATCAAGAGATTGATGGACATAGGATGCCAACGAGGAATACGTCACAGACTAGGATTACCTTTAAGAGGCCAGAGAACGAAAAACAACTCTAGAACCCGAAAAGGAAAGAGAAAAACTGTTGCTAACAAGAAAAAAGCTAGTAAATAATCGTTAGGAATTATGGCAAAACAAACTAAAGTAGTTAAAAAAAGAAAAGTAAAAGTTGAAGCTATTGGTGAAGCACATATTCAAGCTTCTTTCAATAACATCATCATTTCTTTAACAAATAAAAACGGAGAGGTTATCTCTTGGGCTTCTGCCGGTAAAATGGGTTTCAGAGGTTCTAAAAAGAATACTCCATTTGCTGCTCAAATGGCAGCTGAAAATTGCTCTGCTGTAGCTCACGAAGCTGGTTTAAGAAGAGTAAAGGTGTTTGTAAAAGGTCCAGGTGCAGGTAGAGAATCTGCTATCAGATCTATTCACAATTCAGGTATTGAAGTAAGTGAAATCGTTGATGTGACTCCTATGCCGCACAATGGATGTAGACCACCAAAAAGAAGAAGAGTTTAATTTTTAGAATTTACCCATTATGGCAAGATATATTGGACCTAAAACTAAGATTGCTAGAAAGTTTGGTGCTGCAATCTACGGAGATGATAAAAACTTCGAAAAGAGAAAAAACCAACCGCCAGGACAACACGGTCCTAACAAGAGAAGAGGTGCTAAAAAATCAGAATATGCAGTTCAGTTAGCTGAAAAACAAAAAGCTAAATATACTTACGGTATTTTAGAAAGACAGTTTGCTAACTTATTTGAAAAAGCACACAGAAGTAAAGGTGTAACAGGGGAAGTTCTATTACAACTTTGTGAATCAAGATTGGATAACGTTGTATACAGATTAGGTTTTGCTAAAACTAGATCTGGTGCAAGACAATTGGTTTCTCACAGACACATCACTGTGAACGGAGAAATCCTTAACATCCCTTCTTATTTGGTAAAAGCTGGTGATATTATCACTGTAAGAGAAAAGTCTAAGTCTCTTGAGGTTGTTACCAATGCATTGGCTTCTAAGTCAAACTATGAGTGGTTACAATTCAACGATGAGAAGAAAGAAGGTACTTTCATTTCTGCTCCTGAAAGAATCCAAATTCCGGAGGACATTAAGGAGAACCTTATCGTCGAACTTTACTCTAAATAATTTTTTAATCAAATTTTTGCTCAACCCAATAATATGGCAATTTTACAATTCATAAAACCCGATAAAGTAATTTTACTTAACTCTGATGAATTTAAAGGTCAATTCGAATTCAGACCTTTAGAACCAGGTTTCGGGCTTACAATCGGTAATGCTTTGAGAAGAGTGTTGCTTTCTTCTCTGGAAGGATACGCTATTTCATCTATCAAAATAGAAGGTGTAGAGCACGAATTTTCAACTATTCCAGGAGTAATCGAAGACGTTACCGAAATTATTCTTAACCTTAAGCAGGTTAGATTAAAAGCTTCAGCAGAAGGCCAGGCTAACGAGCAGGTTGTTGCTAAAGTTTCAGGTCAAACGATTATTACTGCTGGTGATTTAGGAAAATCGATCAACGGATTTGAGGTCTTAAACCCGGATTTAGTGATTTGTAACCTAAATAATGATGTAACTTTCGAAATTACTTTCAATATTGAAAAAGGTAGAGGGTATGTTCCTTCGGAACAAAATAAGTCAAACAATGCACCTGTAGGTACTATTGCTATTGACTCTATTTTTACGCCGATCAAGAAAGTACAATACAGCATTGAAAATTATCGTGTAGAGCAAAAAACAGACTACGAAAAACTTGTATTAGATATAGAAACTGATGGGTCTATTAGCCCTCAGAATGCTTTAACAGAAGCTTCTAAGATATTAATTTATCACTTCATGTTATTCTCTGATGAGAGAATCACGCTTGAAACTGAAGCTGTAAAAGCATCTATCCAATACGATGAAGAGACACTTCACACAAGACAACTACTTAAGTCTAAATTAGCAGATATGGATCTTTCTGTAAGAGCCCTTAACTGTCTAAAAGCTGCTGAAGTAGAAACTCTTGGAGAACTTGTTTCTTACAGTAAGTCTGATTTGATGAAATTCAGAAATTTTGGTAAAAAATCTTTGACAGAACTAGAAGAATTAGTGCATTCAAAAGGTCTTAACTTCGGTTTCGACGTTGCAAAATATAAGTTAGACGCTGATAAATAATTAATAATGAGACACGGTAAAAAATTCAATCACTTAGGAAGAACAGCTTCTCACAGAAGTGCTTTACTTTCTAATATGGCTTGTTCTCTAATTGAGCATAAAAGAATCAACACTACTGTAGCTAAAGCTAAAGCTTTAAGAGTATATGTTGAGCCTCTATTAACAAAAGCAAAAGAAGATACTACACATAACAGAAGAGTAGTATTCTCTTACCTTCAAAATAAATTTGCGGTTGCTGAATTATTCAGAACTGTAGCTCCAAAAATCGCTGAAAGAAACGGTGGTTATACAAGAATCATTAAGACAGGTTTCAGACCAGGTGATGCTGCTGATACTGCTCTTATCGAATTAGTAGATTTCAACGAGCTTTACAACCCTAATGCTGAAGAGAAAAAAGCTACAAGAAGAAGCAGAAGATCTACGCCAGCTAAAGCAACAGTTGTTGCTGATGCTCCAGCAGTAGAAGAAAAAGTAGAAGAAGCTAAAGCTGACACTACTGAAGAAAAAACTGAAGAATAATTAGTTTACACTTCAAAATATTTTAAAGGAGCTTGTGGTTTACCATAAGCTCCTTTTATTTAAAACTAAAACCATGAAAAAAATAATATTTGCAACAGCAATCCTATGCTGTACTCTATTTTTCAGTCAATCATTGAATACTGACTGGATGCTCACTACCCCATTTTTAAAAGGGGAGAGCGTGATGAAGATGGAAATTTTACCAGATGGAAGTTACTTGGTACAAAAACGTAATGAAGATGATGATTTATTGATAACTGAGAATGAAGGTAATACTTGGAGGAAAATTAATGACTATAGTAACGTAAGCGATTTTACAATTCATAATAATAAAGGTTATGCTGTAATAGGATATAACTTGATCATCTCTGATCCTAAGTTTTCAACACCGGGTGTTTCTTATCCATTACCTGGGTCGCTTTTTCCCGAGGCATTGTTTGTTTTGAATGATAGCACTATATTTATAAGTACTACAAATAGCCGGATAATGAAATCTACTGATGGTGGGGTTACATGGAATGTATATATGGTACCTACTGGTGATTATGCTGCAAAAATTACAAGTCTGTTCTTTACAGATGCAAATACAGGATACTGTGTAACTGAGGCGGCAGCAGGTAATAGCTTTATTTTAAAATCAACGGATGGAGGTCAAACTTGGATTAAGGTAAGTGAAAGCCCTGGTAGGTTTTGGAAAGTTATTTTTAAAAATGCACTAAACGGTATTGCATCTCTTGATAATGGAACTACCAAATATACATTGGATGGTGGAAATACTTGGCTGGACACAAATATTCCCCTTCTAAAGGATATTAAGGTTTATAATAATGAATTCATTGCCGTTGGAACTCCAAACAAATTGTACAGAACAGCAACAGGGGAATTATGGAATTCAAGTGTTATATATCCTACTTCATTCCATGTCTTTACTGCTCTTGCAATAAGCGGAGGAAAATTTCTAGTAGGTGGAGATAATGAAACAGGCAACGAGCTACATCATTCAATTTTTAAGAGTACAGATCTTGTGAACTGGATTCCTGAAAAAATAAATTGGATTTATAGAGGAGGCTTAAAATATGATTATTCTTATGCAAGTAAAAATCTTGCAACAGCAGGGGGAGAATACGCATCAACAGATAAGGGAAAGACTTGGAAGTATATGCCTCCTAGTATACCCACTGGAGCTATTAGTATACTTCCTAATGGTAAAGGAATCGGACTACGTAAATATGCCTATGAATTTTGGAAAACACAAGATAACGGTTTAACTTGGACTATCCAGAGTATTTCCCGTGGTTTGACAGGGGCACTAGCAATGAAGCCTAATGGTGACTTTGCAATGGCAACGAGAGGAGATAATGCAGATCAATATAAAGGTTACGTTACTATTTACAACGAAACGACAGGATGGTCAACTCCTTTTGAGGTGGGACGATATGTGCAAGTCATGAAATTTGTGGATAATAATGTAGGGTTTCTTCTTACTAGTGAAAAAATGATGAAGACAATTGATGGTGGTCTAACCTGGAGCACCATTAGTATTCCCGGAGGAGTCTCTAATGTTAGAGATATTATTTTCGGAAATTCTTCAAGAATATATGTAGGAAGTTATTGTTCTGTAGATTTGGGAAACACATGGTTTGTTAATAATAACTGGACAGGATCTTTTAAAGATTTTGAAATCTTCGATGATGGTACGGGCTATGGAGTACATGATGGAGATATTTTTAAAACAACAGATTATGGAGTATCCTGGCAAAAAATACGGGAGACAAAATTATATTATTCAACTGCAGCGAATATGGGTAAGTACGCCATTTATAGAGACTATATAATTGGAACTGGAACGTTTGGATTCTATAGATTGGATTTGGTGAATAATGGTACTTTAACAATTAATGAGGAAAGTATTAAAACCAATAATGAAATGAGGATCTATCCAAATCCCACTTCTTCAGTTCTGTTTTTTGATACTAAAGAACAAATCAAGAATATTGTTGTTGTAGATATGATAGGTAGGGTCTTCAAAAATATGGATAATATTAAAGGAAACTCCATAGATATTTCTAACCTCGAAAAAGGGAATTATCTTGTAAAAATTACCACCAATAATAAAACATACTTTGAAAAAGTAATCAAAAAATAAAATAAAAACCGTTCAGCATGCTGAACGGTTTTTATTTGTTTGTATATCGATGGAAATTGATATCGTCATCGTTTCATTTCCCGACTTGAAATCAATCTAGATCTTAGTTCTTTTCAATTCTATGATATTATTTCCCTGCTCCAGGTGTAAGCTGTCTCCTTTTACCCTTGCCGTCATATCATCTTTCTTATAGATGGTTTCCTCCCCTTTAGTTTCAGTTTTAGGAAGAGTAAATGTTTTTTTGTTGCTGGTAATAGCTACTGTACTTTCCTTTGGGTCATTCTTAAATATAACCTTTACCAAGGTTCCGTCCGTAGCTTTATAAACAAAATCTGTTTTTTCAATTTTCTTTCCGTTTACATCTATTGTTGATGAGCTTTGTGTTACAGAATCAATTTTTCCATTGTTATCAGTAACCAATGTTTCCGAGCTATCTGTTTTAATTACACTTTTGTTTCCGCTTTCACTTTTTTTGCAGCTTGTAAGTAGTAGGGCAGAAGCTGAAACTGCTATTAAAAGTCCTTTTTTCATAATGGTTATTTTTTATGTATCGAATATAGGTTTTTATTCCTATAATGAAGAATTTAATTATTTTAATGAAATCAAAAAGTAAACCAACAACGTTAATTTTACATTTAAAAATTACATGAAAACGAAAGGATACCTGTAATTTTTTTTATTGAATCTTTATACAATTAGAATGTTCAAAATTAACGAAAATTTAACTCTGAATTTGTACCAAAAGATCCATGAAAAATGCCCCTTTAAAGTTTATTTTTGATTAAATTTGTGTAAACTAAAAAAATAAAAAATGAGTGCAATTTCTTACATAGAAGCAAGACAAATTTTAGATTCCAGAGGTAATCCAACCATTGAAGTAGATGTATTTACAGAAAGTGGAGCAATGGGGCGTGCAGCTGTACCTTCAGGAGCATCTACCGGAGAACACGAAGCTGTGGAACTACGTGACGGTGGTTCAGAATACCAAGGAAAAGGAGTTCTGAAAGCTGTTGAAAATGTAAAAGAAGTAATTGCTGAAAATTTAGTTGGACAGCCGGTTTTTGAACAAAACTATATCGATCAGATTATGATTGATCTTGACGGAACGGCTAACAAAGGAAATCTTGGTGCTAATGCAATTCTTGGTGTTTCTTTAGCAGTAGCAAAAGCTGCAGCTGCAGAATTAGGAATGCCTCTATATAAATATGTAGGTGGTGTAAATGCAAATACACTTCCTGTTCCTATGATGAATGTAATTAATGGTGGTTCTCACTCTGATGCCCCTATTGCATTCCAGGAATTTATGATTATGCCGGTAAAGGCAGATTCTTTCTCTCACGCTTTGAGAAAGGGTACTGAAATTTTCCACAACCTAAAATCAATCCTTAAAGGAAGAGGTCTTTCTACAGCAGTAGGGGACGAGGGAGGTTTTGCTCCTACATTCAACGGGACTGAAGATGCTTTGGATACTTTACTTCAGGCTATTGAAAAGGCAGGTTATAAGCCTGGTGATGATATCATGTTGGCGTTAGACTGTGCTGCTTCAGAATTCTATAAAGATGGAACTTACGATTACAGAAAATTTGAAGGAGATAAAGGAGCTCACAGATCAAGAGAAGAGCAGGTTTCTTACCTTGCAGAATTAGCAGCTAAATATCCTATCATCTCTATTGAAGATGGTATGCAGGAAGATGACTGGGAAGGGTGGAAAATGTTAACTGATAAAATCGGTGACAGAGTACAGTTGGTAGGTGACGATTTATTCGTGACTAATGTGGATAGATTATCAAGAGGTGTAAAAGAAGGTATTGCTAATTCAATCCTTGTAAAAGTAAACCAAATTGGTTCTCTTTCTGAAACAATGGCTGCTGTACAAATGGCTCAGAACAACAAGTTCACTTCAGTAATGTCTCACAGATCAGGAGAAACTGAAGATGCTACAATTGCTGACTTGGCAGTAGCAATGAACTGTGGACAAATCAAAACAGGTTCAGCTTCAAGATCAGACAGAATGGCGAAATATAACCAATTGTTGAGAATTGAAGAAGCACTAGGTGAAACTGCAATTTTCCCAGGTTTAGAAGCATTTAAAATTAAAAGATAATTGAATTTATAAATAACGGCAAGCGATAATTTTTGTTTGCCGTATTTTATGGAAAGTGGTATATTTAAAAAAAATAAATAAATAATGTCAGACAACAAAGTAATATTGAATTACGACGGTAATTCATATGAATATCCTATCGTGGATAGTACTATCGGAGACAGAGGGATTGATATTTCAAAATTAAGAGACCAGACAGGTTTAATCACTCTGGATTTAGGTTACAAAAATACTGGAGCTACTATTAGCGACATCACTTACTTAGACGGAGATAAAGGAGAATTATTCTACAGAGGTTATCCAATTGAACAAATTGCTGAAAAATCTAACTTCACAGAAGTAATGTATCTTTTATTACATGGAGAATTACCTACTCAGGATCAATTTACTTCTTTCGACAACAACATTAAAAAATATAACTTCATCGCAGATGAAATGAAAAAGATCATTGATGTTTTTCCTCGTTCTGCTCACCCTATGGGAGTTTTATCTTCTATGACTTCTGCTTTAACAGCTTTCAACCCGAAAGCAGTTAACGTAAACTCTAAAGAAGAAATGGATCATGCTGCTGAGCTAATGATCGCGAAGTTCTCTCACCTTTGTGCTTGGACTTACAGAAAAACTCAAGGTTTACCATTAAACCACGGAGACAACAACCTAAACTACGTAGAAAACTTCTACAAAATGGCATTCAGATTACCAAACGCTGATTTCGAAATCGATCCGGTAGTAGTAGGTGCTTTAGATAAATTATTAATTCTTCACGCTGACCACGAGCAAAACTGTTCTACTTCTACAGTAAGAATGGTAGGGTCTGCTCACACAGGTCTTTTCGCTTCTATCTCTGCTGGGGTATCTGCACTTTGGGGACCACTTCACGGTGGAGCTAACCAGGCTGTAATCGAAATGCTTGAGCTTATTGAAAAAGATGGAGGTGACGTATCTAAATATGTTGCTAAAGCTAAAGATAAAAACGATAGCTTCCGTCTAATGGGATTCGGACACAGAGTTTACAAAAACTTCGACCCAAGAGCAAAAATCATCAAAAAAGCTGCTGACGATATCCTTACTGCACTAGGTATCCAGGATAAAGCCCTTGATATTGCAATGCAGTTAGAAAGAGTAGCCCTTGAGGATGAGTACTTCATTGAAAGAAAACTATATCCAAACGTAGACTTCTACTCAGGTATCATCTACAGAGCATTAGGAATTCCTACAGAAATGTTTACTGTAATGTTTGCATTAGGAAGACTTCCAGGATGGATTTCTCAGTGGAAAGAAATGAGATTAAAAGGAGATCCAATCGGAAGACCAAGACAGGTTTACCAAGGTGCTCAAGAAAGAAACTATATCGATATTACAAACAGATAATTTCGGTTTCTATAATAAAAAAATCCCAAAGCTTGCTTTGGGATTTTTTATTTAGGTTGATAGCAAAATTTTATTTTGATGAAATGTATATAGGTCTGATATTAAATAAATTATTAAATTTACTCTTGCAGAATAAAAGGTTCAGATAAAGTCAGATGATGGATGTTTATTGATGAAGTGACATAAAGATTATGGCTATTGATCAGGCTGTAACATAATTTTTGAAATCATTTGTACAGCTTTTTGTTTAAAATAAAAAATAACAGACCATGACTTTCGGGCAACAGATGCTATTTTTCTTCAGCGCAGTGGGAGCTTTTAATGGGCTTCTGCTTGGGATTTATCTGTTGTTTATCAAGAAACTGAAAAACCTTCCAGATTTTTTTCTGGGAATTCTTCTCCTAATGCTAAGTTTGCGAGTAGGGATTTCCGTGTGTATTTATTTTTATCCGGATTTACCAAGGGTTATTCAGCATTTGGGGATGCCCGCATTATTTTTTACAGGACCCGCACTTTATTACTATGTAAAATCTTCCTTTCAGAATGATCATTTTGATTTTAAGAACTGTAGGAAGGTATTCGGAATACTGACTCTTATTTTGGGAGCTGTCGGGTTACTGTATTTATTTTTTCCTGTTACATGGGATCATTATTTTGGAACTTTTATTTACACCGTTTGGTCGATATTTATGTTTCTTGCGGTTTATCAATATTATATCTTAGTAAAACAAGGCCAGAAAAGCTTCAATAAGTTTCTTCTTCCTGTTTTGATTAGTAATGTGATTATCTTTTTAACCTACCAATTAATTTCTACGGGCTGGGTACAAATCTATTGTGCAGGTGGAAGTCTGGTATTTTCGTTCGTACTCTATGCAAATTTTTTGACTTTATTCAATAAAAAGTATCAAGCGGCAGAAGTAAAAGAAGCTCACAAATATTCAAATAGAAAAATCTCCGGAGAGCAGGCCAATAGTTTTGTAACTAAGCTGGAGAAGTTAATGGATTCTGAAGATTTGTATAGGAATCCAAATTTGAAGCTTAGTGACCTTGCTTTTAAAATGAATATGTCTTCGCATCAGCTTTCTCAATTGTTGAATGATAATCTGGGGAAAAGCTTTTCCACCTACATTAATGAATATAGAATCCATGAAGCATGTGAAAAAATAGATAATGGTTCTTATTTAAAGATCGAGGAGATCGGTTACGAAGTAGGCTTTAATTCTAAATCTACATTTTTCTCAACATTCAAAAAAATTAAAAACACCACTCCGCTTTTATATAGGCAATCCCAAATGCCGTCTGAGCATAGTTTTCAGGGTTCTAATTTATAATTTCGTACTGCGGAATTTTAACTTCAAAACCTATTTTCTTTGGTAAGCTAATACTTTTGGTTTCATAAAATATAAAATTTATGACCACTAAACTATGGCTACTTCTGTTGCTATTATTTATCTCATTTTTTGGAAATGCTCAGAACGTTGTAAAAGAAAAAACAGCAGATTCTTTGATTGCCCCAAAAGCTACAACCACAAATATTTCAGAAGTGGTGATTCAGGCTGTACCCAGAAACCTGAAGTTGAATGACGGAAGCATCGTGATGGCTGTCTCCGGTAATAAAGACTTCAAAACTTCTACCCATCTTCTTGAAGTCCTCAGAAGAACACCAGGAGTTACCGTAGATCAGGAAGATGGAATTTTTATTGGTGGAAGAATAGCACCGGCGATATTTATTGATGGAAAACCTATTGTGGTGAGTTCTCAGGAGTTGCAGGCCTATTTACGGTCTTTGTCACCTGAAATGGTAGAGTCCATAGAAGTCAATACCAATCCGTCTTCAAAGTATGATGCAGAATTTAAAGGAATTATTGATATTAAGCTTAAAAAAAATACCAATCTTGGCTGGAAAGGAAGCTATAATGGAAATCTATATATAAACAAATTCAGTTCACGAGAGAATTCCTTGAATTTAACAAACAATACGGAAAAAGTTGCTTATATCCTACAAGCAGGGTATAATGATGGAATTTCTACCTATCGTTATAATGCACTGCAAAGGTTAGCCAATACCAATGTCATGGGAACGGCTACCTATCAGAAAGATCACGGAAAATTTTTTAATATTCAGGCAGGGGCAGATGTCAGACTGAATGATAAGCATCGGGTAAGCTTAAATTTAAGGGGCAATTTCAGGGAAAATGACCGTTTACGCTCAGGCTCATTATATACTACTGATAAAAATGAAAATCAACTTATATTTAATACTGAAAGTGAAAATCCAATAGATTATTCACAGAATAATTATGGCATTACCACTGACTATTCTTTTCAAAATAAAAATTTTAAATTGAGCTTCTTGGGGAATTATCTTTCTGTGAAAAATAAGCAGCAGGATGACTTCATTAATAAGAATAAATCTTCTTCTGAAATATTATCCTACTGGAAGTCTGATCTGTTTAATAAAATTGATATTTATACAGGACAGGTAGATTCCTCTCAGAAAATAGGAAGTGCCACTATAGAGGCTGGCTTTAAATATAGTCAATCGGTTACCAATAATAATATCAGATATGATACTTTGTCAGTAAACAAACAGTTTGTTTTTGATGCTACAAGAAGTAATCTTTTCATTTACAAAGAAAAAATAATGGCAGGTTATCTAGCGTATAGACAAAGGTTTGAAAAGCTTCAGATCAATGCAGGGATAAGAGCTGAAAATACACAAAGTATTTCAGATGCAGCTGTTGTGGGTTCCGTTATTTCAAGAAATTATCTTGAATGGCTGCCCTCTTTTAGTGCAAGCTATTCTTTTAATAAATCTAATGAATTGTCTTTTTCCTATAGCAGAAAAATAACAAGACCTGTTTTCTCACAACTTAACCCCTTTCGGTTTTATTTCAGCCCATTGAACTACTGGATAGGAAATCCTTATTTGTTACCCTCTTTTACCACTCAAATTAAAACAGCCTATCGGTACAAAAACTGGGTGACCAGTTTCACCATTGGAAAAGAAAAAGATGTTATGACCCGTTATCCTTTGTACAATCCTGAAACCAATGTTCTTGAATATTTAGGGACCAATCTTCCTTATAGAAATTTTGCTTCCCTTGAGACAAGCTTCCCTGTAAAATTAACAAAGTGGTGGAATATCACCAGTCAGTTTGCAGGATATTACAACTATGAATTCCGACCCTATCTTAATGATGTTTTTGCATTGAAAATTTATAATTACGAGATAAGAGTAAATCAAGTCTTTACTTTACCCAAAGGATATACTATTAATGTGTTTGCAAATTATGAATCCAAAACAGGAAACAGTCTTTATATTATCAGGCCGCGTTATACTGTAGATTTATCTGTTCAAAAATCATGGTTGGATAATAAACTGAGTACTAAGCTTGGGTACAGTAATATTTTTGATTCTTACGATCAACGTTTAGAATTCAGACATAAACAGATTATGGATAATAGGTTTACCCATTGGTGGGATAGTAGCAGGCTGTTAATTTCATTGAGTTATCATTTTGGAAGCTCAAAATATCAGGCTAAAGAAATTCAGAAGACAGAAGAAGAAAACAGAACCAGATAAAAAAACCTGCTTAAAAAAGCAGGTTCTTATATTTAAGGACATTGGCATCTGTCACATGTCCAGATATAGCATTTTCCGTTCTGGTCCCATTCACAACATCTTCTTCCTGTTGAAATTGGAGCACCTCCCATAAGTGATTTTTGTTGCTCTCTTCCTAATTTTTGTGCATTCTTTAGCACTGGATTGTTCTTGTTCATGACTTTGTTTTTTGATGTTAATAGTTAAGTTTTAGTACTTATAATTTCGCGAAAATTATATCACTAATATAGGAAATTAAATAATATGATTATCTGTTTTTTTCTACTTATGTAGATGGAAAATAGTAAGTTGTAGATGTTTTTGGAGCAATTCACTACAGTTAGCTAAACAGACAAGGAAATTTTGTTGAAGAGGGGTGATTTTGGAAACCAAATTTAATGCATAAAATATTCCAAAAGTTTTATAGGTAGAGACCTTTACTTATATTTGTAGTATTGCATGAATCTTTATGAGACTAAACATTAAAAACGAAACGGGTAGGCTGAAGTCAGTAGTTCTAGGCCAGCCTAATTCATTGGGACCGGTTCCCACGCTAGAGGAAAGTTATGACGCCAAGTCATATTACTCAATCGAACACAATATATATCCTAAAGAACAGGATATCATTAACGAAATGAACGCTTTTGAAGCGGTCTTAAAAAAGTATGACGTAGAAGTACTGCGTCCAAGCATCATCGAAGACTACAATCAGGTTTTTTCAAGAGATGTAGCCTTTGTTATTGATGACAAGATGATTATTTCTAATGTAATTGCAGATAGAGCAGATGAGCAGGAAGCATACAAGAGTGTTTTTGAAAAAGTTGCTTGGAGAAAAATCATCAACCTTCCGGAAACAGCCCATATTGAAGGAGGTGATGTAATTGTATGGAATGACTTTCTATTCATAGGAACTTGCTTCAGTGAAGATTACAGAAACTATAAAACGGCAAGAACCAACGAATATGCCATTGAAATCTTAAAAGAATACTTTCCCAAGAAAAGAATTATTGATCTTGAATTAAAGAAAAATGATAAAATCCCATTTGAGGGAATCCTACACCTTGATTGTACTTTCAACCCAATAGGAGAAGATAAATGTATCATTTATAAAAACGGATTTGTTGACGAAAGCGATTATCGTTTAATCATCGATATTTTCGGTGAAGAAAACTGCTTCCACATCAATGATGAAGAAATGTTTGAAATGTTCCCGAATATCTTTTCTATATCTCCTGAAATAGTTGTTTCGGACAAAACATTTACCAGAATGAACAATCATTTAAGAAACGAATGGGGAATGACAGTAGAAGAAATTCCTTACAGAGAAATCTCTAAAATGGGAGGTTTGTTGAGATGTTCTACAATGCCACTTGTTAGGGAGTAATTGAGTTGTAGAGTAATAGAGTAATAGAGTGAGAGAGTTTTGGAGTAAGTAGTAAAGTTGTAAGAGGAAGTGATTTTTAACCTTAAATAATTGAACGATGTCAACAATTAAATTTCATCAGGATTTAAAAGTTTTTCAAAAATCTTTTCAGACAGCACAGTATATTTATGAACTCTCAAAGTCTTTTCCAAAAGAAGAACTTTACTCTCTTACAGATCAAATAAGAAGATCATCAAGATCTGTAACTGCAAACATTAGTGAAGCCTGGGGAAAAAGGAGATATGAGAAATCCTTTATTGCTAAGCTTACAGACGCAGAAGGGGAAGCAAGAGAAACCCAAACATGGCTTCAATTTGCTTATGCCTGCAGCTACATAAATGAAGATCAATATAATAACTTGCATAATCAGTATAACCAAATAATAGGGATGTTAATCAATATGATGAGTCAGTCAGAAAAATGGTGTTCATTTTCATCACTCAATAAAGAGAATAAGAATGTATAGCCACATTGATATACTCCCAAACACTCATACACAAACACCCTCAAACTAAAAAAAACATGCAGACAACAGATACCGTATTAATGATAGAACCGATTGCATTCGGTTATAATGCAGAAACTGCGAAAAATAATTATTTTCAGGTAGAACAAACAGGTTCCGATATACAGTCAAAGGCATTGGCAGAGTTCAATACTTTTGTTGGAAAACTTAGAGGTAAAGGCATCAATGTAATTACCATAAAAGATACATTGGATCCCCATACACCAGATTCTATTTTCCCAAATAACTGGGTAAGCTTTCATAATGATGGAAAAGTAGTTCTATATCCTATGTTCGCGTCCAACAGAAGAGTGGAAAGAAGAGATGATATTATTGAAAATATCAAAGAACAGGGATTCGAAGTTGCTGAAATAGATGATTGGTCCTTTCCTGAAACACAAGGACACTTCCTGGAGGGAACAGGAAGTATGATCTTCGACCACGACAAGAAAATTGCCTATGGTTCTGTTTCTTTGAGGCTAGATGAAAATCTGTTCAGAGAATTTTGCGAAAAATATGGTTTTACACCCATCGTTTTCCATTCCTACCAGACTGTGGGTACAGAAAGACTTCCTATCTATCATACCAACGTTATGATGTGTGTGGCAGATCAATTTGTTGTTATTTGTCTTGATTGTATTGATGATGAGCTGGAAAGAGAAAAGGTAATTGAAACCATCAAAAATTCCGGAAAAGAAATCATTGAAATTTCAGAAGAGCAGATGCAGCAGTTTGCAGGAAATATGCTTCAGGTACAAAATAAAGATGGTGAAAAGTTTTTGGTGATGAGCCAGACCGCTTACCAGTCTTTAACACCAGAACAGGTTGCCGCTATTGAAAAGTACTGTGAGATTATTTACTCAGATCTTAATACCATAGAAGTAAATGGAGGCGGAAGTGCAAGATGCATGCTTGCCGAGGTTTTTCTTCCAAAAAAATAATATATTTACGAAAAAATTAATTGAACCCATTATCAAATAAAGGTTTACATATTCTTCTGACTTTGGAAACAGAGTCAGAAGATTTGTTATTAGACAGCAAGAGATTTCTTGCATTCACAGAAGATATTCTGAAAACAAAAGAAGTAGAAATAGTAGGGATTACTAACCATATTTTTGAAAATCAAAGCTTCACCTCGGCAGTTTGTCTTAAAGAGTCCCATCTTTGTATTCATACGTGGCCGGAGTTTAAGCAGCTTACTTTTGATGTATTCCTATGTAATTATACTCAGGACAATACAGAAAAAGTAGAACAGATAGCTGATGAAGTGGTTCAATATTTTAAAGCTAATACCATTCAAAAACACAAAATTTACAGATAAAAATGGATCACATTTGTCCCATTTGCCGAACCAATAATAATGATATGGCCATTGATTTTGCCATTGAAGAATTTATCTGCAGTCATTGTAATACCCTTATTGGAGTAAAAAATATTACCCAGAAGAAAAATATTAAAAAGCCTGTAGAAAACGTTGTTTTGGAAGTAGGGCGTAAGGGAACGCTCTATGGTACAGATTATTGGGTGATTAATATTGTCATTAAAAAATACGGTTCGGATACCTTTTGGCGTGAATATGCATTGAAAGATCAAACCGGAAATAATGCTTATCTAAGTGAAAGTGATGGGCACTGGGTTTTTCTTCGACAATTGGAAGTTGCCTTTAAAGAATCTAAGTTTCATGCTGAATTGGACGGACGTAAATACAGATGGTACGAAACCACACCATGTACAACCTACGCCGCTGCAGGGTATTTTGAAGATAAACTGAATTTTGGACTCGTTAATTATAAAGAATATGTGAATGGCGCAGAAATGATCTCTCGGGAGCAGTACGGAAATTCATCACAGTTCTTTAAAGGGAATCATATTTCGAAATCCCAGATAAGAAAAGCCTTTGGCCTAAAAAATATGCCCTATAGCTCAGGAATAGGAATTGTTCAACCCTTTCCTTATAATGTAAGGCAATGTATCAATATTATGGCAATTACGGCATTGCTGATATGCCTGCTGCAATTGTATGTAGTCACTTCAAGAAACAATCAGACTGTTTTTGAACAAAATATAAACTTTGCAGATGTAAATGATAAAGAACTGGTGAGCAAAAGCTTCAGCTTTTCTGGCGGTTCGGCACCCTTAAAAATTCATCTTTTTTCTGAGGTGAATAACTCCTGGGCAAATGTAGGGATAGGTCTCGTTAATGAGAAAACCAATGAAGTAATCTACGCTACCAAGGATATTGAAAAATACTCCGGATTTGAAGGTGGAGAAAGCTGGAGTGAGGGAAGCCAGACGGAAGATTTTAATATATGCGGTATTCCTCAGGGAACATACCATTTTTTAATATCAGCGGAAAAAGAAGGAGGAGTAGCAGATCCTTTCAAATCAGGTTACCGGCCGGAAAATGGGGATTTCTCAATCATTCAAAATGAAACCGGAGCTTTCTTTATGCAAAATGATAAAGACAAAAGCATCAGTACCTATACAGACAGAGTCGCACTGGAAAATGATATTCTATTAAAAACCGGTCTTCAAAATAATTTAAAAGAGCTTGGTAAGCTAGATTCTATCCTTGTTAATATGGTACCAAATTATGGCTATCCAAGCAATAGTGAACAAAATGCTACCGTAAAGATCAAAGCCACATGGCTCCCTGTTTCGTTCTGGAACTTTGGGATTGTACTTGTCTGCTTATTGATATTTGCCGGATTGAGCTATTTGGCTCGACGCATTTTTGAAGGAAACAAATGGAGTAACAGTTCCAACTCACCTTATCCCGTTAATTAATCATGGAAAGAATCATCAATTATATCAGAAATAATTGGCAATTGTTTGCCATTGGAGGGTTATTCCTGGGCTGGTTTGTGTACCTGACTTTTACAGGAAATCAATTCTGTGACTGTGCCAAAACGGAAAACTACCGTGACGGAACCACAAGAAGCCACTCCAGAGCAGGATTTTACAGATACTATCACAAATAAAAAATATAACTATGGACAACATTAATCTATTACCAATATTCAATTCAGTTCTTTATTCATTCTTAGGAATTGCCATTTTGCTGTTATGCTATTTCATCATCGAGAAACTAACTCCTGAGAAAACATGGCATGAGATTGCCCAAAATAAAAATATAGCACTGGCTATTGTTTTTGGAGCCTTTATCATCGGTATTTCAATGATTATAAGCGCTGCAATTCATGGATAAGAAGAGGATTCCTCTTGAGCTGCTTTTATTGTTTTCAGTATTTGTCATTGCTACATGTGGATTGATTTATGAATTGGTGGCCGGAGCCTTGGCGAGCTATCTTTTAGGGGATTCTGTAAAGCAGTTTTCCTTTATCATCGGAGTATATCTGTTTTCAATGGGGGTGGGTTCCTATTTTGCAAAATTTATCAAAGGAAACTTAATAGATAAATTTGTAGAAATTGAAATTCTGGTAGGAATTGTTGGAGGAATAAGTTCCGTGGTACTATTCATCCTCTTCAATACATTAGCCCATTTTGAAGCCGTTCTGTACCTCTTTGTATTTTTTACAGGATCTTTGGTAGGAGTGGAGATTCCGCTTTTAATGAATATTTTGAAAGATAGGGTTCAGTTTAAAGATTTAGTATCCAATGTTTTTGCTTTCGACTATATTGGAGCCTTACTCGCGTCCATTCTTTTTCCTTTGGTATTAATTCCTAACCTTGGAATTGTAAAAACCCCATTATTCTTTGGCTTGATTAATATCTCCATTGCGATATTCCTGTGTTTTTATCTTACCAAAGAACTTTCAAAACCAATCTCTCTAAAGGTAAAATCAATTGGAGCTTTTGTATTCCTTTTGGGACTTTTCATATTTTCAGATAAGATTTTGTCCTACTCAGAAGAAAAATTATATGGAGAGAATATAGTCTATACAAAAAGTTCTCCCTATCAAAGAATTGTTCTAACAAGAAATAACCGGGAGTTCAGGCTTTATCTCAATAATAACTTGCAGTTCTCATCCACAGATGAATATCGTTATCATGAAGCATTGGTGCATCCTGCAATGTCTATGGCCAAAAATATTAATAACGTTCTGATTCTTGGAGGTGGTGATGGCTTTGCTGTTCGTGAAGTACTGAAATATAAAGAGGTGAATAAAGTTACCCTTGTAGATCTTGATGGTGATATGACCCAGTTTTTCAAAACCAATGAGACCATGCGTAAGCTGAACCAAAACTCCCTATCCAGCCCTAAAGTGGAAGTTATTAACAAGGATGCCTATATTTGGGTAAAGGAGAATAAAAAGAAATTTGATGTCATTATCATTGACTTTCCGGATCCATCCAATTATAGTTTGGGAAAACTCTATTCTCTGCAGTTTTATAAAGAACTTGAAAGAATAACCACTCCGGAGACAAAGATTGTAGTACAAACTACTTCTCCCTATTTTGCACCAAAATCTTTCTGGTGTATAGAGAAAACAATCAATCAGATATTTCCGTTTACCTCCGCGTATCACACCTATGTTCCGTCGTTTGGAGAGTGGGGCTTTGCAATGGCTTCATTTGAACCGGTCAATAATAAGATCTACAGACAGATTCCCAACTTAAAATACTACGATTATGATTTTTCGCAAATGTCCTACTTTAACAAGGATATGAAAGTAAAAGATGTAGAAGTTAACCGTCTGGATAACCAGATACTAGTTCGCTATTTTGATGAAGAGTGGGGGAAGGTTCAGTAGAAAGGATTTCCTAAAGACAGTAATGTTAGGCAGTCTAATGCTTCCCTTTCTGCAATATTGTGGAAAGAAAGCAAAAACTTTATTACTGAGAATTACAGGAACCAATCATATTCTTGGGCATACATTGTGGGCTAAGGATTTTCCACAATCTACAGAAGTTATCCACACCCAATATCTTATTGTGGGTGGTGGGATCTCTGGGCTTTCTGCATGCAGGTTTTTCAGTCAAAATAACAAGCATGATTATCTCCTTCTGGAAATGGAGGATCACTTGGGAGGAAATTCTTCAAATGGACAGAATTCATTTTCAAAGTTTCCATTGGGAGCACATTATCTGCCTCTACCCAATAAAGAAAACACAGAAATTATCGAATTTCTGACAGAGTGTGGAATCTGCCAGGGAATAGAAGAAAATGGTGAACCTATTCTGGATGAATATCAGATGACTTTTCCACAGCAGGAAAGATTGTTCTATAAAAACTCATGGCAGAATGATGTTGTCCCGCAAAAGGGAATATCATCAGAAATACAAAAAGAGCTTAACCGTTTCTTTACAATGATGAACGATTTCCGTCAAAAAAAAGATCATCTTGGAAAGTATTGGTTTGCCATTCCTGTACATGATTCCAGCAGGGAAGATGAGGTGATGAAGCTTGAAAAAACTCTTTTTATAGATTGGCTTCAGGAACATCATTTTCAGTCAGAAGAACTTCTTTGGTTATTGGACTATTCCTGTAGAGATGATTATGGCTTGGGGATAGACTATGTTTCGGCCTGGGCGGGGATTCATTATTTTGCCGGAAGAAAAAATAACTGGAGTACAAAATATAAGGACCAGGTATTTACTTGGCCGGAAGGAAATGCAAGACTCACTCAGCATTTTTCAAAATATATCAAAGAAAAATCTTTAACTAATCATTTAGTTTTTGATGTTGAAATTAATGATAAGGTTGAAATACAGTGTTTTGATAATGCTCAGAAGAAAACAAAGACTATTGTAGCCGAAAAAGTTTTGTTTGCCATTCCTCAGTTTGTCAACGAAAGAATTTTAAATAATAGAAACACAAAATCATTTCAATATGTTCCCTGGCTTTTGACAACCATTACCTTGAAGAATGAGTTTGGAGGAGATGAAGAGCTTGCCTGGGATAATGTAATCTATGGATCTTCCGGGTTAGGGTATATTTATGATCAGCATCAGAATATCAATCAGGTGTTGGGAGAAAAAGTAATTACCTATTACAAAAGCTTCTCTACAAATGATTGTAAAAAAGCCAGAAAGAAGCTGTATTCCATGAAAGAAGCTGAACTTAAAACTTTAGTTTTAGAGGACCTGAAGAAAGCACATCCGCTCATAGAAGAATTTATTCTTGAAATGCAGTTTCATAAAATAGGACACGCTATGATTGCTCCGGTTCCCAATCAAATTTTTGGTGAAGACATCAGGCTTGCTAAAGAACCTATGGATGGGAAAGTTTTCTTTGCTCATTCTGATCTTTCCGGAATATCTATTTTTGAAGAAGCCTTTTATCAGGGAATAAGAACTGCTAAGCAAATGATATGAAGCAACCTTGGATACATAATGCAAAAACAGATTGGTGGTTTATTTTATCCCCACCTTTTATAGTTTTGTTGATAATTTTTCTTTTCCAGAAACAAATTCAAGGATTAGAAAATAAGTATTCCTTTTATACATGGCTTCTTTTGATTGTTTTTGTGGATGTTGCCCATGTATATTCCACTTTGTTTAAGACTTATTTTGTAAAAGATGAGGTTCAGAAAAGGAAATTACTGTATTTCGGGGTTCCCATTCTAGGCTGGTTCCTGGGAATTGCTTTATTCCAACTTGGAAGCCTTACATTCTGGTCGGTACTGGCATTCATTGCTGTTTTTCATTTTATCAGACAGCAATATGGGTTCATGAGAATATACGCCCGCTTTGAACCTAATAACTGGAAGAAGAAAATAGATGAGGTAGCTGTATATGCTGCTACAATTTTCCCAATGTTGTATTGGTTTAAAACACCACGTGCATTTACATGGTTTGTTAATAATGAATTTGACTGGCTTAAAAACTTGCCCGATTATATTGGTTTTATCACAGTTCTGTATATAGGAATATTAACAATCTGGATGCTGAAAACCATTTTTGAAATCATAAAAACCAGAACCATTAATATTCCCAAAACAGCTCTCATTACCGGAACTTATCTTTCCTGGTATTTCGGGATTGTCTATTTTAATAATGATTTGCTCTTTACTTTCCTGAATGTCGTATCCCACGGGATTCCTTATATTGCCTTGATCTATCTTCGTGAAATAAAGCAAAAAGATAATCATCAGTTGAACAGGTTGCAGATCTTTAAATCAGCCACGGGAATATTTTTATTTGTAGGAGTTATTTTAGGCTTTGCTTTGCTTGAAGAATTTCTATGGGAAACCTTGGTTTGGAATGAGCATTTTTCACTGGAATTTGTGATCTCTGAAAATCTACTGCAGTTTTTAGTTCCGCTGTTGGTGGTGCCGCAGCTTACCCATTATCTTTTGGATGGTTTTATTTGGAGAAAACCAAAAAAAGTTAGCTAAATTTGTTGGAATCTTTAAAATCTAAAAATGAGACAATATATTCTGTCATTAGCAATTTTTCTTGGAATGATTGTAGGAGCTCAGCAGAAAACATTTTGTAATCCGATCAACATAGATTATGGTTATACTCCTTTTGAAGTTTTTTCAAAACAAGGGAAACACCGCGCCACAGCAGATCCGGTGATTGTTAATTTTAAAAATAAGCTGTTTCTTTTTTCTACAAACCAGGAAGGATATTGGTACAGTGATGATATGCTGGACTGGAAGTTTGTAAAAAGGAAATTTCTCAGAGATAATAAATATATTCATGATCTTAATGCTCCGGCAGTATGGGCTATGAAAGATACTCTATATGTTTATGGTTCTACCTGGGAGCAGGATTTCCCAATCTGGAAAAGTACAAATCCAACTAAAGATGACTGGAAAATTGCAGTAGATACTTTAAAAGTAGGCGCATGGGATCCTGCATTCCATTATGATGAAGATAGGAATAAATTATATCTATATTGGGGTTCAAGTAATGAATGGCCTTTGCTGGGAACAGAAGTGAAAGTGAAAAATCTTCAGTCTGAAGGTTTTGTGAAGCCCATTCTAAAACTAAAACCCGAAGACCACGGATGGGAGCGTTTCGGAGAATACAATGATAATGTTTTTCTTCAGCCTTTTGTAGAAGGAGCGTGGATGACAAAACATAACGGGAAATATTATATGCAGTATGGTGCTCCGGCAACAGAATTCAGTGGATATTCCGATGGAGTATACGTAAGCAAAAGCCCTTTGGAAGGTTTTGAATATCAGCAGCATAATCCATTCTCTTATAAACCTGGAGGTTTTGCAAGGGGAGCTGGTCATGGAGCAACTTTTGAAGACAATTATAAAAACTGGTGGCACGTTTCCACTATATTTATTTCTACCAAAAATAATTTTGAAAGAAGGTTGGGTATCTGGCCTGCAGGTTTTGATAAAGATGATGTGATGTATTGTAATACGGCTTATGGTGATTATCCTACTTATCTTCCGCAGTATGCACAAGGGAAAGACTTTACAAAAGGTCTTTTTGCCGGATGGATGTTATTAAATTATAATAAACCGGTTCAGGTTTCATCTACTTTAGGTGGTTATCAACCCAATTATGCTGTAGATGAAGATATCAAGTCCTATTGGAGTGCTAAAACAGGGAATTCCGGAGAATGGTTCCAGACGGATCTGGGTGAAGTTTCAACAATCAATGCCATTCAGATCAATTATGCAGACCAGGATGCTGAATTCATGGGGAAAACCTTAGGGAAAATGCATCAATATAAAATCTACGGCTCTCATGATGGCAAGACGTGGAATGTGATTGTGGATAAGAGCAAGAATACAAAAGATGTTCCTCACGATTATATTGAGCTTGAGCAGCCTGCAAAAACCCGCTTCCTAAAAATGGAAAACCTTAAAATACCTACAGGAAAATTTGCATTAAGTGGCTTCAGAGTGTTTGGAAAAGGAGCTGGGAAACAGCCTGCAAAAGTGGAAGGTTTTGTACCTTTAAGAGCTGACCCTAAAAAGTATGGAGAAAGAAGAAGTATTTGGATGAAATGGCAACAGAATCCTGAAGCGGATGGCTATGTAATCTACTGGGGGAAATCTCCTGAGAAAATGTACGGAAGCATTATGGTATACGGAAAGAATGAATATTTCTTTACAGGAGCAGACAGAACAGATTCTTATTATTTCCAGATTGAAGCTTTCAACGCGAATGGAGTTTCAGAAAGAACAGCAGTCGCAAAATCCGAGTAAATCAAATTAAAAGATAAAAAAATAACACGTTTTGAAAAATCAGAACGTGTTATTTTTTGTCTGTCTTTTTAAGAAAAGCTTCAATCTTATCGATAAGAAAAGTATGGTTTGGTGCCTTATCCCAATCCAAATGACCTCCACTGAATTCAAAAGATTCGTGAAAAACATTCTTTTTATTCAAAACAGAATCCAGAATCTTATTTTGGTTTAAAGGTACTACTTGATCTATTTTTCCATAATAGGAAAGAGTAGGAGCAGAGGTGTTATCTATCCAATGAACCGGACTGGCAAAATTAACTGCTGGAGCACCTTTTGTGAGTATTTTGGGATCTATCAGGCGCTGCTCTACAAAGGAATATTCTTGATAGGTCTTAAAACCGGAATCAGATAGATCAGCCGGCCCTACAATGTTAATCACAGCCTTTACTTCTTTATCGATATCAAATTTATAAGCGTAGAGCATAGATAAATGTCCACCGGCACTATTTCCCATTAGAATAATCTTTGGGCTATCTTTTAGTTTTCTTTTTAAAAAAGTAATTGCGTTTTTAATATCATCCGTTTGATTGGGAATGGCATATTGTGTTGGAGAAGCTTTCCGATAGTTAATATTGGCAAAAATATAATCAGGAAATTTCTGCATCATAGATAAGGTAAAGAAAGTAAGTTGAGATTTGTTTCCACTACGCCAGCCCCCTCCATGAATGATAATAAATACATCTCTTTTCTTCGTAGATTTTTGATGGGGGATATAAAGATCCATGACTTGGTCAGAATCATTTCCATAATGAATGTTTTCCTCTTTATCAAAGGAAATATTCATCCCTAGTGTGACCTTTTTTTCCTTACAGTTTGTCAGCAGAAAGGATAAACTAAAATATAAAAAAATAAAGGCTAACTTTCTTTTCATGCCTATAAAGATAGAAAACCTGTTGAAAGATCAACAGGTTTCCGTGGAATATAATTGAGTTGAATATGAAGAAAGATTATTTTACTTTGTTCTACTCTTGATAGAGTCAGAAGCACCCTCAATATCTCTTACCTTTTTCAGTTTTTTATTTCCGAAGTTGTAAGTAAGGCTTACCGTTAAGCTTCTTGGGTATTGATTCTGGTGGATGTAATTTTTGTTTCCATTGTCTTGGATGTCATCAATGACTACAATATTGGTTCTTAAGACATCATTTACATTGACTGCAAAAGTCCAGTCGTTCCAATTTTTCTTGATGCTAAGATCTAAACTTGATAAACTTCGTAGCATACCCAGTTCTATCTGCTGCTTGTCTATGAAGAAAAAGTTAACTCCAAGGAACCATGTTTTCGCTTTATCAAGACGGATGGTATTGTTCGTTTGAATCAAAATACTGGTAGAGTTGGTCTTATTAATATAGGTGACAAATTCTCCTTTCTCATTTTTGAAACGGTCCCCAGTAGTGGGATCCATATCCAAGCTTCCATTGTTTCTGTTATGTTGAATACCGATGCTGAAATTCGTAGTCAAATATTGTTTGAAGAATGATTTCTGGATTCCTACCATGGCAGACATTTCCTGCTTATCTCCAAAATTGGTTCTGATGTATCTTAAGGCAAGATTTTCTCCTAGCTCCCCATTAGGCTTCTCGGGATAACCTTGTAACGGGACCTGAGTGATGGCATCTTTAATATAAGAATGGTTTAAAACTACAAAATAAGAGTTTTTATACATATAAGTCAGTTCCTGATTATAAGTAGAAGAAGCCTTTACAAAAGGGTTGTTTTGAGTGTAATTATCATCAGTCAGTTTATTTACCACCGGATTTATTTCCCAGAAGCTAGGTCTTCTCATCCTGCTTGAAAAGGAGTAGGAAATATTGTTTTTATCATTGATGGCATAGTTAAGACTCATATAAGGAAGAAAATTGTTATAGTTTCTTTCAATTCTTTTAAGAGCTTCTGTTGGCGGATTATCTGAGGTTCCTAAACTGTTGGTAATCTCATATCGGGTTCCTATTTTTCCGGAAAATTTATCCGAAAACTTCTTTTCGGCAGTTACATAAAAGCCATAAATGTTTTCATCATAAATAAAGTGGTTAGGTGCTAATTTCGGTTCTTTTTCAGGATCAATAAAATAAGTGTCACTTTTAGTATCGTTATCTGTTTTTGTTTTGTTATAATTTCCACCTACAGAAATAGTAAGATCATTTTTAAATTTCTGGATGTAATCTACCATTCCGGAGAAATTGTTAATGATCTGCGGAAGGTCCTGAAACATCTGGATAGATTTATCTCTATAGTCTAGCTTTCTATTGATATCGGATTTATAAGTGATATTGTCTGTAACCTGAAATCTTTTATAATTCAGATAAGCTGCATTTACATTTAACTTGCTTCCTAGGGAATCTGTTTTTAACTCATAGTTTAAATTGAGCGAGTTATTATAGGTTCTCGCATCCTCTTTATTTTTAGACCATGTGTATTGGGGGCCCTCTTTATTAACAATTGTATTGAAAAGTGATACCGTTGAATTATAGCTCTTGTTGGCCCATGTATTCCATGATAAAGCCAGGTTACTATTATCATTCAACTGATAATCAATGTTCAGATAACCTCCGATATTTTTGTTTGGATCGGTGATATCACCGGTTGATTCATTTGAAGCATTGTCACTGCTGTTTCTTAAAGTATAGGTTTGAGCCTGAATGTTTTCCCCACCGCTGAGGTTGGCACTAATTCCCAGTTTGTCTTTTCTATAATTGGCAGAGAAACTTGCCTGGCTGGCATTGTATTTACTTTGAGTATTAGAGAATCTCATGTTTCCGTTAAGGCCATCACTCATCTTTTTCTTTAAGACAATATTGATAATCCCATCAGAAGACTCCACCTGAAACTCACTTCCCGGCACTGTAATTACCTCAATTTTCTGGATGTTTTCGGCCGGTGTATTTTTGAGGAATTGCGCCAGAGACTCTGCATCCATATTGGATTTTCTTCCGTTGATATAAACTAATACATTGTTTTTTCCTGCAATTTTTAATGTTTTATCATCAGTTGAAGATAACAATGGCGTTTGTTTCAAAAGATCAAAAGTAGTATTTCCTTTCGCTATAGGAGAAGCAGCAACATCATATACAAAACGGTCACTTTGTTTTTTAAATACCTGTTTGGTGATGGTAATACCTTCTATATTTTTAGTTTTTGCCGTGTCTGATTTCTTTTCCTGAGCAAAAGCACAGGTACCGAATATGACAGCTATTGACAAAAGTATACGTTTCATGTTTGTTTTTTTAGAGTGGTTAAGTGAGATAAGTTTTTATAGATTAGGTTCTTGATTTTACAGCATCATTAGCTGATTTCATTTCCCTTGCTTTTTTCAGTTTCTGATTTCCAAAATTGTAGGTAACCCCAACACTAAATAATCTTGGATAATTGAAATTGGTTACATTGTTATAACTGCCATGAGGCTGTACTCCTTCAATCTTATAGAAATTCTGATTGAATACATCATATAATTCTACTAGCACCGTCCAGTCTCCAACTATTTTCTTTACACTAAAATCAAGGCTTTGTCTTACTCCCATCATTCCCCCTTCTGTTGCAGCTCTGCTGGCTATAAAATAATTAACTCCCAGAAACCAATCCTTTTTAGAAGAAAGACGGATGTTATTATTAAGCGTAGCGCTTATATTGTAGTTTTTAATATCAAGAACATAGGCTTCCAACTCTTCTGTTTCCCCAGCTGCAGGGATGGAGGTAGGATCCTTTGTTACACTACCATTGAACGTTGTATATCCAAGATTCACAGAATAATTGGTGGTCCAGATATCTTTAAACCAGGATTTGTTCATTCCCAATGTTAATCCTAATTCTCTGCTGTTGCCATAGTTGGTTCTTATATATCGAAGAAACTTTACTTTTTCTGTAATAGGATTTCCATTCTCATCCTCTTTAGTTCGGGTTAAAGTTCCTCTTAATGGTAGCTGGCTGGAAGCATCGTCTATCATTGTGAAACTAAGATTGGCATAAAATGCATTTTTATACATATAATTCAGTTCCTGATTATAGAACTTTGAAGCCAATATAAATGGGTTATTCTGAGTATAGTTATTAGGAGTAAAATACATTCTCGATGGGTTCAGTTCCCAGAATCTAGGTCTTCTGATTCTGCTGGAGAATGTATAGCTTAGATTATGATCCGAACTGATGGCATAGTTCAGGTTCAGGTAAGGTAAGAGATTGTTGTAGTTTCTTTCAAATCCTGTTTTTCCAAGAATATCTCCCGTGCTTTTGGTCATTTCGTATCTAAGGCCTGCTTTTCCGGAAATTTTTTCAGTCAGCTTTCTCTCATAATTGATGTAAGCTCCCAGAATTTGTTCCTTATAAATGAAGTGATTGGTTTGTGCCGGATTATCCACGAATGTTGTTCCGTTAAAAACATCCTGTCTGGTATCATTATCCGTATTGGTATGGTTGTAGCTCACTCCCATCAACCATGTTGCACCCTTAGCCGTCTTTTTCAAATAATCAATATTGGCAGCATAGTTATTAATAATCTGTGGTACAGATTGATGCAAAGCTGAATACCTGTTGTTCACATCCTCATACAAAGGAAAACTTTCATTAAAACTTACTTTATCCCTGTTGAACCACAAGTACGAAACATTAGATGTAAGTTTACTTCCCAGAGAATCAATCTTTATTTCATAATTTAAATTAAATGAATGATTTCTGGTTTGTGCATTTTCATTATTAATCGTTCTGTTCGTTAAAACTCCATCTTGCCAGTTCATCATTTCCAGAACAGAGTTGAAGCTTTTATTGTATCTCATATTGTAAGAGAATCCCAAACTCTGCTTTTTGTTAATCTCATAATCAAGATTAATACCTCCTCCATAGTTATTGTTAGGATCAGCATTATAACCATAAGACTCATTTCTGAACGTTGGGTCCCCGTTGGATAATCTATATTTCTCTCTGTCTGTCCAGTTTCCTACTCTTACATTTGAGTTCCCAGACCATTTTCCTTGTCTGAAATTGAATGAACCTCCAGCCGAAGGATTATTATAATAACCATGCTCATTCTGCATTTTCATAGTTCCATTGTAGCCGTTGTTTCTGCTTTTTTTCATCACAATATTGATGACACCTTCCTTAGATTCCACCTGGAATTCACTTCCCGGAACAGTTATTACCTCAATTTTCTGAATATCTTCCGATGGAGTAGACTTTAGCATTTCAATTAATGCCTCAGCATCCATATTCGTTTTTTTATTGTTGATATAGATAACCGCGTCAGATTTACCCAAAATCTTCAACGTTTTCCCATCCACACTAGAAATCATTGGAGTTTGTTTCAAGAGAGTAAATGTATTTGTTCCCTTAGCAATAGGAGAGGAAGCTACATCATATACCAAACGGTCACCTTGTTTTTTGAAAACCTGCTTCTTGATATTTACTGCATCAATAGCATTTACTTTCACACTGTCTTTTTTCTGCTGAGCAGTAACAAATCCACTGAAAAATAGGGCTGCAATAAGAATTTGAGTTTTCATGATTATTATTTTTTAAATGTTAATAGCTTGTATGGTTTGTTATTTTACATTACAAAGATATATAATAAATTTAGTATTATGCAATACAAAGTACTTAAAAATATTTTTAATTTGTTATAAATGATTGATTTACAGTGTGTAAAATTTTAAATTAAATTATTGATTATTTGACCTTTCTGTATAATAAGACAACTGTAACAATAAATTTGTTACAGCAAAACATGAAATTTTATGAAAAATAGATTTATTCTCTGTCGAATTTAGCCAGTTTTTTATCAACCCAAATCGTTGCAAATGGGAAAAAAGCAGCTAATAAAGCAAAAACAAAATCTTCATCATCCCAGTTGTAAATTTTTCTTGCAGGAAGACAAAGTAGAAGATAAAGGGTGAAAAATAACCCGTGCAAGCTACCAATAATACTGATGAAGATAATAGAATATAAATTTTCATCATAACGGATCCAGATCATCGCAACACAGTATAGTAAAAAACATGAAATAGCTTCCGCAAGACATACCTGCTTAAACCATTTGATCATTTTTTCCTGAGAATATTTTGAGAAAAATTTTTCGATGAAGTCCATTTCTTAAGGTTGTGAGGTGAGAGTTAAAAGCAAGAGTCTTTCTCTGGCTTTATAGTTTTGTTCTCTCATTTCTGATTTACAAAATTACTTATAAAAATTACTTCCATCCAAATATTCAAAAACTTCAGGTGGCAGCATTGGTCTTACATTTTTGCCATCTTTAATCATATTGCGGATTTCAGTAGCGGAAAGCTCTATCACAGGCGCTTTTATCAGAGATATGTTCTCATGCTGAAGATAGTCAGAATCTTTCTTTTCCCCATCAAAAACCCTTGGATAAACAATAATATGATGATTCTTGATAAGAGTATCATAATTTTTCCATTTGTGAAGGCTCTTCAGATTATCCTCACCCATAATCAGACTAAAGGAATAATCAGGATGTTTCTCATGAAGATAAGTGAGTGTATCAATCGTATAGCTCGGCTGTGGAAGAGAAAATTCAACATTGGAAGCACGCATATTCGGATAATTTTTTACAGCAAGCTGCACCATATCCAGTCTGTTATGGTCTTTCAATAAAGATTTTTTATCCTTAAACGGATTTTGTGGGCTTACTACAAACCACAACTCATCCATGTCAGAATTTTCAAGAATATAATTGGCCAAAATAAGATGTCCAATGTGTATTGGATTAAAAGATCCGAAGAATAGACCGATTTTTTTCATTTTTTGTTGGGTAATAGGTAGCAAGCATGGAGCAGTGGTTAGGAATATCAATATTTTGATCAGAATTTTATAGGGGTTCAGACTTTCATTACCTGGAACCTAAATCCTGCAGCCTTATTTACTCCCTAAACTTTACGTCCTTTATATTAAGATAATGAGTTACATTGCCTTTCCAATGATTTTCCTCCAGGGTAAAAGCAATATCAAAATTTTTATTTTTAAAATCCTCTACAAACTGGCCAAGCTTAAAGCCTACGCATTCAATATTTCGTCCCGTAGATTCCTGCTTGATATAAAACTTCATATGGTTATTGTCTTTCCCCATAGTCTTTACATATCCAGATAGCTTTTGATCAGTTAATGTAAAAATAGGTTTCATATTGTGGGGCCCGAAAGGAGCAAGTTTTCTGTGGAAATTAATAAACTCCCTGTTGATTTCATCAATTTTAATTTCAGAATCAATCGTAATGGATGGCTCCTTTTGGTGTTCCTTGATCTTTTCAGAAACAATTTTTTCAAATTTTTCCTTGAATGCTTCAAACTTATCCTTTTCCATAGACAGTCCTGCCGCAGCATGATGTCCACCGAATTTCAGGAAATATTCCGAACACATATCAAGAGCTTCATGAACATCAAAATCTGAAACGGATCTTGCAGAAGCAACCATTTCCCCATTATTACCATCCGTAAAGACCAGTGTTGGTTTATAATAGGTTTCAATAAGTCTTGAAGCCACAATCCCTATGACCCCTTTGTTCCATTCAGGATGATAAACAATAGTGGAGTGTTTGGTTTCCTGCTGAGATTCCATAATTTGA
Source organism: Chryseobacterium aurantiacum (assembly GCF_003020585.1). Taxonomy (GTDB): domain Bacteria; phylum Bacteroidota; class Bacteroidia; order Flavobacteriales; family Weeksellaceae; genus Chryseobacterium; species Chryseobacterium aurantiacum. Next base: position 36,013 of record NZ_PXUE01000003.1, on the reverse strand, counting down.
TTCAAAGCAGAAAGAGTAGAGTTCATATCCAATTCACGCCTTTCATCGTTCAGGTTCATGATGTCATGAACAATTTGGTGGGCATGCTTCAGGTTATCAGACACCATAAGTTCCACAGCGGCTTTACCATGTGAAATTCTTCCGGCAGCGTTTATTTTAGGTGCAATTTCAAAAACAATATTTGAAATTTCAAAATGAGAAAGCTTATCCTCAGGAATCAAAAGCCTTAATCCAAGATTTCTGGTCTTTCTAAGAGTTTTTAGCCCCATTTTAGCAAGAACCCTGTTTTCACCAGTCATCGAAACAATATCTGCGGCAATGGAGATCGCCAAAAGATCTGTTAGCTCAAACAATTCAGCATCTGGCAGCTTATAAATGGTATTTAATCCCTGGCAAAGCTTAAAGCCGACACCACATCCGGAAAGTTCCTTAAATGGATACCTACAGTCACTTCTTTTAGGATCAAGTACAGCCGCAGCATTGGGAATTTCGTCACCAGGAAGGTGGTGATCACAAATAATAAAGTCAATATCCAGGCTAGAGGCATAATTAATCATGTCAAGAGCCTTAATTCCACAGTCAAGAGCAATGATTAATGAAAAACCATTCTCCTTGGCAAAATCAATTCCCTCTGTGGAAATACCATATCCTTCAGAATTTCTGTCCGGAATATAATAATCCAAATATTTTTTCTCAACAATTTTGCTGAGGTAAAGGTACATTAAAGCAACTGCTGTAGTTCCATCTACATCATAATCACCATATACCAATATCTTTTCGCCATTTTCAATTGCAGTGGCAATACGCTCTACAGCTTTTTGCATGTCTGCCATTAAAAACGGACTGTGTATATCGTTAAGGTTTGGTTTGAAAAATTCTCTCGCCTTTTGATAATTGTCAATTCCTCTTAGAACGAGAATTTTAGATTCAAAAGTACCAAAACCAAGCGACGAACTTAGTCCGTCCACAATTTCCTCATCGGGTTCGGGCTTATAAATCCATTTTTGACTCATTTCACAAAAATAAGGAAAAAAGTTCTAAAAGCCTCTTTAAAAATCAGCAAATTAGATTTTAAAAAACAGCAGGAATAAGTCTAATAAAACTCATACTTATTTGTAAAAATAACGGTAGAATCTATTTTTCCATTCTTTTCTGAAATCATCTTTACAGGCATGTTATACTCATCCAAATCAAATTTTTCGAATGCTTTTTCATCGTTTTCCTGAGTAAAGCTATCATCAAAAATCAGTGTTTTTCCAAAGTATTTTCTTTTCTGGTTAAATTTATATTCCGTATTAGCCGTTTCAATAAGAGTAAATTTATCCTCAGAATATTCCGTTGTGGTTTGAGTTAAATTCTTTTCCTCATCATATTCTTTTGTGATCTTTTTATTGTCTTTATATTCAATGAAATAAGAGTTGTCATAATAGATTTTACCCTGATCTAAAACAGTCTTTGACATTAATTGATTTGAGTCATTAAATTGATACACACTATGGAAATCATGATTTGAAGGCTGATCCTTGTGGAATGCTTTTACTAGCTTTCTATTAAAATCATATTCAAAAACATAGGCGCTTTTATTCTTTTTATTATTCAGTTTCAGAATATTTTTATCCTTGTCAAAATCTTCGGGTTTTAGTAAACTTTCGATATATCTCCAGGCATTTTCATTGCCTCCGATTATTGGAATTCCTGTGCTGTTTACAAGGATTATATTTCCTACAGCATCATAATGATATTCATTTAAACTTGCACCAGTATTAGAGTGTAGAATAAGGGTTTTGACCGGCTGGTTTTTATCATTGTAAATATTTCTTTCAATAATAGTCAGGTATTTTCCATCCCAGTTTTCACTTACATATTGTCGGTAATATTTATAGATCAAATTTCCGTTTTTATCATACTCTAAAATATTAAGATATTCTCCATTGCTTTTTTGCTCCAGTCTTTTTAAGTTTTTGGGATAGGTTGATGATGTAAAATTGACATTAAACGGTAGATTATAACTAGTAGAGGTCATCATTACATCTTCATAATCAGGCATATTATATTTCATTTTTTCCTGCCCGGTGAATAGAGAAAAGAAGAATATAGTAAAAAGGTAAATGGCTTTCATTTTTTCGTTTAAAATTAAAAAAAACAGAGTTTACTTTTTAAACTTTATTATTGTTGAAAAATGGTTATCTTCGTCCTCCAAATTTAAATGACTATGAAAAAAATTATCGTGTGCCTTTCACTTTTAGGGGCAATGAATTCGATCAGTGCACAAAAAATTAATCTTGGTAAAGCTGCCGGAATAGTTTCAAATGGTGCTAAAGCCTTAACTTTTACGAACGAAGATGCAGTTAAATTATCCAAAGAATCAGTAGATTGGATGGATAAAAACAACGCGGTAGCAGGACCGAAAGATCCATATACCGTAAGACTGAACAAACTGTTTGGAAAACACAAATCTCAAGACGGTCTGAACCTAAACTACAAAGTGTATAAAGTGAAAGATATCAATGCTTTTGCTTGTGCAGACGGTAGTGTACGTGTGTTTTCATCTTTAATGGATATCATGACAGATAATGAGCTGCTAGCTGTAATCGGTCACGAAATTGGCCACGTAAAGAATGAAGATACAAAAGATGCTATGAAATCTGCTTATTTAAAAGCAGCAGCATTAGATGCGGCTTCTTCTGCTTCCAACGCCGTAGCTACTCTTAATGATAGCCAGGTGGGTAAGATGGCGAATGCATTTTTAGATGCTTCTCACAGTAAGAAACAGGAGTCTGAAGCAGATACTTATTCATACGACTTCATGAAAGCCAATAAATATGATGTAGTAGGAGCTTATACAGCTTTCAAAAAACTGGCATTGCTTTCACAGGGAAGTACACAGACCGGTTTTGAAAAAATGTTCAACTCTCACCCTGATAGTGAGAAAAGAGCACAGGCAATCAAGAAAAGAGCAGAAAAGGATGGATTATGGAAAGATCCGGGAACTGTTGCTCTTCCAACAGCAAAACTTACAAAATAATTATTTTATTTATTGTTGAAAATAAAATACCTCAAAGCACTGCTTTGAGGTATTTTTATTTGATTCCGTATTCAGATCAGATTAAGAATACATTTTTTCTCTTAATTCTTTTACCTTTTTGTCTGCAAGGTATTCGTCATAAGTCATTTCTCTATCGATGATTCCGCTAGGAGTCAATTCGATGATTCTGTTACAGACAGTTGAAAGCATTTCGTGGTCATGAGATGCCAATAAAAGATTTCCTTTAAAGTTAGACAATGAGTTGTTCAAAGTAGTAATACTTTCAAGGTCTAAGTGGTTGGTAGGCTCATCTAATAAAAGAACGTTAGCTTTCTGAAGCATCATTCTACTGAACATACATCTCATTTTTTCACCTCCTGAAAGTACTTTACAAGACTTCAAAGCTTCATCACCAGAGAAAAGCATTCTTCCTAAGAATCCTCTTACAAATTCTTCGTGACGCTCCTCATCATTTTTAGTGAATTGTCTCAACCAATCTACCAAGCTTAAATCCTCTTGGAAGAAGTTCGTATTATCTAAAGGCATGTGAGACTGGTTTGTAGTAACTCCCCAAGCAACATTTCCTTTGTCTGCTTCAACATTTCCAGCCAGGATTTCGAAAAATTCTGTGATAGCCAAAGAGTTTTTCGAAAGAACTGCTACTTTATCTCCTTTTTTAAGATTTAAATCAATGTTAGAGAATAATAGTTCACCGTCTTTTGTTTTTTCAAGACCTTTTACATCCAAGATTTGATCTCCTGCTTCTCTTTCCATTTCGAAAATAATAGCCGGATATCTTCTTGAAGATGGTTTAATATCGTCAATGTTTAATTTGTCGATCATCTTCTTTCTTGCAGTAGCTTGTTTTGCCTTAGCAACGTTAGAGCTAAATCTGGCAATGAAGTCCTGAAGTTCTTTTTTCTTCTCTTCAGCTTTCTTGTTAGCCTGAGCTCTTTGTCTTGTTGCCAACTGAGAAGCCTGGTACCAGAAAGAGTAGTTACCTGTGTAAAGGTTAAGTTTAGCATAATCCAAGTCACCGATGTGGGTACATACCGTATCTAAGAAGTGACGGTCGTGAGATACCACAATTACAGTGTTTTCATAATCAGCAAGGAAGTCCTCTAACCAAGAAATTGTATCAATGTCAAGGTCATTGGTAGGTTCATCCAGAATCAATACATCAGGATTTCCGAAAAGTGCCTGAGCCAAAAGAACTTTTACTTTGTCCTTATTCTCAAGTTCACTCATCATCTGCCAGTGCATATCATCTTTGATACCTACGTTTGAAAGCATGGTTTGTGCATCAGGTTCAGCAGTCCATCCTCCCATTTCATCATAGATTACACCTAGTTCACCAGCTTTAATTCCGTCTTCATCAGAGAAATCTTCTTTTGCGTATAACGCATCCATTTCCTCCTTTATCTCAAATAATTTTTTGTTACCTCTTAAAACAGCTTCAAGAACAGTATACTGATCAAAAGCAAAGTGATCCTGCTCCAAAACAGACATTCTTTTTCCTGGTTCCAAAGATACATGTCCTGTTGTTGGATCCTGCTTTCCTGTTAATATTTTAAGGAATGTAGACTTTCCTGCACCGTTTGCTCCGATAATCCCGTAGCAGTTTCCTTTGGTAAACATAATATTTACCTCGTCAAAAAGAACTCTTTTCCCGAATTGTAAAGATAAGTTAGATACTGTTAACATATAGTTTTGTAAATTTGGCGCAAAATTACGAAAAGAATTTGGGTATTTTGTAATATTATAATAGTCAAGTTTTTAAATGTATCGTATTTTTTATATATTTCATTAACGAAATTTTAAAATGATGAAGATTGAAAAAACAGTTAGCATATTAAATAAAAGGGCCCGTTTTGAATATGAGATTCTTGAAGAATACGAAGCAGGAATGGTTTTGACGGGTACAGAAATAAAATCTTTACGTTCCTCCAAAGCATCCATTACAGAATCGTTCTGTCAGTTTATTGATGGGGAGTTATACATTATAAATATGATGATTGACGAGTATAAATTAGGAACTTTTTACAATCATAAAACAAAAAGGGAACGGAAATTGCTCTTGCACAAAAAAGAATTACAGAAACTTGAAAAAAAGTTAAAGGATGCCGGGAACACTATCGTACCCCTAAAGTTATATATCACTGATCGAGGTAAAGCAAAAGTGCTGATAGCACTTGGTAGAGGGAAAAAACTTTTCGATAAAAGGGAGGCGATAAAAGATAGAGAAAATAAACGGAACCTGGACAGAATATTAAAGAAAAGTTAAAAATCATTTGAAAAACTTTGTATATAAAGAAAAATTATATTTATTTTGCATTATCAATTATTTAATCATTTAATTCTATGAAAAATCTAAAATTAGGAATTTCAGCATTGGCACTTACTGTTGCTTCTACTGTTTTCGCGCAGACTACCAACAATCCGTGGTTAATCGGGGTTGGTGCTCATGCAGAAAACCATGTAGCAGTTAGAGATGGCTTCAGTAATACGTTCGCTGCTAAAAATTTAACAAAGAGATTGTTCAATGTGAACAATTACTCTATTACACCTCCTTTATCTAAGTTAACAGTTGCTAGAAACATTGGAAAAGGTTTAGTTATCGACTGGCAAACTTCTGTTGGAAATGTTGAAAACAAAAGATTCAACATGGGGAAAGAATTTTTCCTAATGACAGGTATTGGTTTCCAGGCTAAAGCTGCAGGTCTTTTATGGAACGAAGAATCTTGGTTTGATCCATATTTAAGAGTTGGTGCTAACTACTTAAGACATGACTATACTGGACTTTCTTTCCCAAGAAATGCTGTTGATGCTGACGGTAATTTCATTGAAACTGTTAAGAACGGTAAAGATGGTAATGAGAACGGTAAAGCAAACCACTTTGCAGTTTCTACTGGTGCTGGTGCTAACTTCTGGGTAACTAAGAACTTCGGTCTTGGTATCCAAGGTGATTATGTATCAACTCCAGGTGACCACTCTACAGTTGCTAACTTCTGGCAAGCTTCTGCATCTATCTTATTTAGATTCGGAAACAGAGATAGAGATAAGGATGGTATCCTAGATAAAGATGACCTTTGTCCAGATACTCCAGGTTTACCAGAATTCCAAGGATGTCCTGATACTGACGGAGATGGAGTTCCAGATAAAGACGATCAGTGTCCAGATGTAGCTGGTCCAGTTGAAAACAACGGTTGTCCTTGGCCAGATACAGATGGTGACGGTGTTATCGACAAAGATGATGCTTGTCCTACAGTAGCAGGTCCTGCTGAAAACAACGGTTGTCCTTGGCCAGATCAAGACGGTGACGGTATCTTAGATAAAGATGATGCTTGTCCTACTGTTCCAGGTCTTCCAGAATACAACGGATGTCCTAAACCTAAGACTAAAACTGCTGAAGAAGTTGAAACTACATTCAAGAGTGTATTCTTCGATTTCAACAAAGCTACAATCAAAGCTGAGTCTGCAGGTGCATTAGATAGAGCTGCTGATATCATTAAGAAAGATGGAGGTAACTATCTATTAGAAGGTAGAACTGATGCTAAAGGTGCTGCTGCTTACAACTTGAAATTATCTAGAGAAAGAGCTGCTGCTGTAGTTGCTGCTTTAGATGCAAGAGGTGTAGATGCTAACGCTCTTAAATCAGTAGGTGTAGGTGCTACTAAAGCTACTATTCCTGCTAAAGCTACAGATGCTGAAAGACAAGTTGACAGAAAAGTAGTTGTAAAAGCTATTGAAAATGCTTCTGAGTGGAACGCAATCGCTAAGAAAGATTACGCTGATGCTCCAGTTAAGAAGAAAGCTGTTAAAAAAGCAACTAAAAAAGCTCCAGCTAAGAAAAAAGCTGTTGCTAAAAAGAAAAAATAATTAATTTTTCTAAATAATGAATACCTCCAATCTTTTGGAGGTATTTTTTTTTTGTAGACTTTTAAGTAATTTTGTTGAAAATTTTAAAAATAAAATGGGAAGAGCATTTGAATATAGAAAAGCTTCTAAAATGGCCAGATGGGATAAAATGGCCAAAACATTCTCTAAAATAGGTAAGGATATTGCATTAGCAGTAAAGGCTGGTGGGGTAGATCCTGAATCTAACCCGGCATTGAGAAGATGTATCCAGAATGCAAAAGGGGCTAATATGCCTAAAGATAATGTTGAAAGAGCAATTAAAAAAGCCAGCGGTGCTGATGCTGAAAACTATGAAGAGGTTACTTATGAAGGATACGGACAGGGAGGTGTCGCTTTTTTTGTAGAATGTACTACAAATAATACAACAAGAACGGTAGCCAACGTAAGGGCTGTTTTTAACAAGTTTGATGGTAACCTTGGGAAAAATGGTGAACTAGCATTTATCTTCGACAGAAAAGGTATTTTCACCATTGATTTGGCTCAAATCAAAATGGATTGGGATGAGTTCGAAATGGAAATGATTGATGGAGGTGCTGAAGATGTGGAAAAAGACGAAGAAGAAGTAATGATTACTACTGCTTTTGAAGACTTTGGTTCATTGTCTCATAAATTGGATGAGCTTGGTATTGAAGCAAAGAGTGCAGAATTACAAAGAATTCCAAACAATACAAAAGAAGTAAACGAAGAACAGTTTAAAGCAAATATGAAAATGCTTGAACGTTTCGAAGAGGATGATGATGTTCAGAACGTTTACCACAACATGGAAATTACAGAAGAGTTGATGAACTCTTTATAAAAAATAATATAGCATTCATATACAGTTAACTTTCAATTAGTTTCTTTGTATAAAACTATGAAATGCCCTGAAGCACTTTTTTAAATAATAAAAAGCATTGTGGCATTCCATTCGGCAAAATAAAAAAGCTGAAAATATACGGATGAAAAGAAACGTTGAATTAGTTGTCATATCGGATGTTCATTTGGGAACTTATGGATGTAAGGCTAAAGAATTACTGAGGTATCTCAATTCTATTCAGCCTAAAACTTTGGTTTTGAATGGCGATATTATCGATATCTGGCAGTTCAAAAAGTCTTACTTCCCTAAACCTCATTTGAAAGTGATCAGAAAGATTCTTTCATTTGCTACCAAGAATACCGACGTTTACTATATTACAGGAAATCATGATGAGATGTTCCGGAAGTTTACCGATTTTGAACTTGGAAAGCTTAAGGTCTGTAATAAGATTTGTCTGACTATTGATCAAAAGAAAACCTGGATTTTTCATGGTGATGTTTTCGATGCATCAGTTCAGCATTCCAAATGGATTGCGAAGCTTGGTGGAAAGGGATATGATCTTTTAATCATCATCAATAACGTGGTGAACTGGTTCCTGGAAAAAATGGGTAAGGAAAAATATTCATTTTCAAAAAAAATCAAAAACAATGTAAAGAAAGCGGTAAAGTATATTGGAGACTTTGAATTAACTGCTTCTGAGCTAGCAATAGATAACCACTATGATTATGTAGTTTGTGGACATATTCACCAGCCGCAGATTAGAGAAGTTGTTAATAAAAAAGGGTCTTGTACTTATCTGAATTCCGGAGATTGGATTGAAAATCTATCAGCACTCGAATATAACGAGAATGAATGGAAGATCTTTTACTACGATGACCATAAACATTTACTGAAAGATGATGAAACAGAGGAAATTCAGGACATGGACAATTCTGCACTTTTAAAAATAGTAACTAATTTTACCTAAATGAAGATCTTGTATGCATTTCAAGGTACCGGAAATGGTCATGTGGCTAGAGCGCAGGAAATTATTCCAATTCTCAAAAAACATGCCTCAGTAGATACATTGATAAGTGGGCATCAATCGCAATTAAAGGCTGATTTTGACGTTAACTTCCAATACAAGGGTATTTCTCTTCTTTACAACAAAACAGGCGGTTTATCCTACCGTAAAACATTTACTGATAATAAATTCATTGAAGCAGCAAGAACGATAAGGGATCTTGAACTTTCAAAGTATGATCTGATCATTAATGATTATGAACCCTTAACCGGATGGGCTTCTAAATTGAAAAAGCTTCCGATGATAGAACTGAGCCATCAGGCATCCATGAGTTTTTCTGAAACCCCTAAACCTAAAAAGAAAGATTTTCTGGGAGAAATGATTTTGAAATATTATGTTCCCAGCGAAAGAAAAATAGGTTTTCACTTTGAAAATTATCATCCACAGATTAAGAAACCTGTGATCCGGAAAAAGATCAGAAACCTTAATCCTTATAAACAAGGCTATTACCTGGTTTATCTCCCAAGTTTTGCAGACGAAAATATCATTAAGGTTCTAAGGAAAATTCCTGTGGAGTGGAAAGTGTTTTCGAAATATAGTAAGGTACAGGTGAAAGTAAAAAATGTTGAAGTATTTCCTATTGATGAAATACAGTACCTAAAATACTTTGAAGGCTGTGAGGGAATTCTGTGTAATGCAGGTTTTGAAACCCCGGCTGAAGCTCTTTTCATGCATAAAAAACTATTTGTAATTCCTATCCATAATCAATATGAACAGGAATGCAATGCATGTGCCTTAGATACAATGGGAATTCCAAATTCTAAGGTTTTAAATTTACAGGAGATCATGGAGTGGGTAGCTGCTGACCATCACCTGGATGTAGATTATCCAAATGATATTGAAGATATTCTGCTGAATGAAGTTTTAATTCTTTAAAAAAATATCTTCCACATCACTCATTCTCGTCATTACTGATCTAGCGTAAGAACAGTGAGGGTAAACTTTCCAGTTGTTTTCTCTTGCAAACCTAATGGCTTCTTCCACTAGGTATTTTCCCATTCCTCTGCCCTCAAACTCAGGGTGAACAAGTACAAACGAAATGATAAACTTATGGTCTTCCGGGAAAATGGTATAGGTTAATCTTCCAACTTCTTTCACTTCGTTGTTAAGGGTAAGAAATCCACCGTTTCCGGATTTGTTGTTTTCAAAATTCATAACTTAAGGCTTTGCTGTTAATAAATATACGAAAATTATGAATAATAAATGATGGATTATTTTGTTGTCTTGTTTATTGCTTTACCATTAAAGTTCGCCATTCCCTATTTTAAAATCACTAATTATCTTTTCCTGTGTAATAGTTATAATCTTTAATAATGACATTAATAAACTGTTTTTCTGTCATTTTTGTAGGATCTATTTCCAGTTTTAGGATACTTTTGATCTTGTCGGAAAGTTTGCGGATGATTTGTCGGTCATCTATTTTTAAAGCTTTTGTATAATTATCCTTGATAATTCTCATGTCATTATCACTCAATGCAATAACCTGCGGAAATGAGGGGATATAATCTTCATGGATATTTTCCAAAATAGTGTGGGAAATATTGATGTTGTTCTTAAGTGAAATTACGGCGGTTCCGGAAGCTATATCTCCTAACCGCTGATTGTTTTTGGAAACAATCATAGAAATTAAACCCACAACGCCGGCAAAGGATACATCTACAAGCCTGAATACCCAACGGATCATATAATCTCCGAAACTAGCTTGATAGCCGTCAATTTTTACGACTCTTATCTTCATTAATTTTTTACCCGGAGTCTGCCCTTCCATTAAGCTTTCCAAAACAACAGGATAAATATAGGTAGGGAATGTAAGAATAATATATACCGCCATCACAGACCATTGATCCAGACCATTTAACAGGTACCCCAAATCAAAAACATTGAAGAATATATAAAGGACTATAATCACATAGGCAACCCTTATCAGAAGATCAATAATGAAGGCGAGCATTCTTTCTCCTACACTGGCAGTATTAAAGTTAATATTTACATTTTGTGAGGTATTTATCGCAATTTGAGACATATTTTTTATTATTTTAGCCTTACAATTATGAGAGAAGTTTATTTCATTAAACAAAATAAAGAAAAATGGTTGGGAATAGAACAGGTTATTGATGGGAAAATTAAAAAAAATCCTGATGACCTGTCTTCGCTGTATATCAACCTGATTAATGATCTTTCTTTTGCACAGACTTACTATCCCAAAAGTAATACCACTGTTTATCTGAATCACTTATCCTCCCAGATCTTTCAGAAAATCTATAAAACGAAAAGAGTAGAGGAGAACAGATTGCTTTATTTCTTTAAAACTGAGGTTCCGTTGTTGGTTTATCAGTACAGAAGATACCTGTTGTATGCTTTTCTGTTTTTTATTCTTTTTACTTCTATAGGAGTACTTTCAGCGGTTTATGATAAGGATTTTGTTAATATTATTCTTGGGGAAAGCTATGTAAATGAAACTATTGAAAATATTAAAAATAATAACGCAGTAGGAGTCTATCAGAGTGGAACTACATGGGGAACCACTATCGGAATCATTTTTAATAATATTAAGGTAGGAGCCAAGTTATATATCTATGGAGTTTCCGGAGGAGTAGGGACCTTATTTGCTTTACTCTCCAATAGCGTAATGCTAGGATCTTTTCAATATTTTTTCTATGATTATGGTGCATTGAAGGACAGTGCAAGAGGGATTTGGCTGCATGGGGTATTTGAAATTTTTTCCATGGTGGTAGAAGCGATGTGCGGATTGATTCTTGGTGCTTCTATTTTATTTCCGAAAACTTTGTCAAGATTTAATTCCTTTAAAAAAGGGTTTAAAGATTCTTTCAAAATATTTTTAAGTACCATTCCATTCACAATCTGTGCAGGAATCATTGAGGGATATGTAACAAGACATGCATTAAAGATGCCCTTGATTTTAAACCTGTTGATTATTTTCGGTTCACTGGCCATTGTCATATTTTACTATCTTGTGTATCCGTCCATTGTGAATAAAAAAACTAATAAACACACCAATGATACAATTTTATAAAAAAAGAGATTTTGGAGCTTTCATTAGTGACAGTTTCAACTTTTTCAAGATATACGGAAAAAATTATTTTAAAAACTATCTTTTGATCAATGGATTGTTGTTGATCTTAATGGTTACCGTTTTTATTTTTGGTTATAGAGAACTTTTTTCACAGATTTTCGGATCCAATTTAGATGGAGATTCCTATTATTTTGAACGATATTTCTCTAATAATGCAGGAATGCTCATAGGTGTAGGAATAATAACGTTTTTGCTTTGTATGATTCTTGCAATTGTCAATTACTTATATCCTGTTTTCTATCTGAAAAGAATTGCACAGGGATCCGATAGAATAAAAACTGATGAAATCTTAGATGATTTTAAGAAAAATTTGGGGAGAATTGCTAAACTATGCCTCGGGATGACTTTTGTTATCATTCCATTGGCTTTGTTTATCGTAGCTTTTTCCTATATATTGATAATCATTATTATTGGATTTTTCCTCATAGTACTTGTTTATCCTACCCTGTTTAATGTAGTTACATTTCTGATGTATGATTATTTTAATTCAGGGAGAGGTTTCTGGGAAAGTCTGAGTTATTCCATACGATCGCAGTTTTCTTATCCTAATGGAAGTGAAAAGTCACCCTATTGGAAATATTGGGCTGCCGCATTTATTATGTTTATCATGATATCCATTGCCAGTTCCATTTTCACCTACGTTCCTATGATCTTTGTTTATGGATCAGTTCTTACCTCTACTCCGGATGGGAATTTTGAACAAAATCCTTTTACCGGGACTGTAGGGATTATCTTTTTTGTATTCTATGGAATTTCAATGCTGCTTTCATTCTTGCTTTCCAATCTGTTGTATGTGAATGCAGGATTCATGTATTATGACAGCAGAACAGATCTTCACCAGAAAGTTGAACTTGAAGAAATAGACACTATTGGGATCAATGAATAGGATTTTACTTTTTATACTGCTTTTCTTCTCACTAGGCCTTGTTAAGGCTCAGGAAGATGACTCTGCGGACGATTATTTGGGTGATTCTCTATATACAACAGGGCATTATCATAATATGCTTCGTGCAGATTCTGTATTGATGAAAAAGCCGGTTACAGAAAATACAGTGTACCCAAAAGAATTTAAAAAAAATATTCCCTCAAGATATAAAGGAAATGAATTTGATTATTCAGTATCAAAACCAAGAGAATCTTTCTGGCAAAAGTTAGTAAGAAAAATCGACCGTGTTTTACAAAGTATTTTTGGGGAAACAGTTTTTACCAAGTCCTCCGAGTTTACCGTAGCCCTTGTTCGCCTTTTTGCGATCCTTTTGGTAGGATTTCTACTTTATTTTATTATTAAGTATGTTCTTGGTAAAGACGGAAACTTTATTTTCGGTAAAAAGAATAAGAAGCTGGATCTGAATGTGGAAGAACTGCATGAAAACATCCATGAAATCAATTTTCCTGAAAGTATTGCAAACTTTGAACGTGCAGGAGACTATCGTTCGGCTGTTCGTTATCAGTTTTTGTTCATTCTTAAAAAACTAAGTGACAAAAAACTGATCAACTGGAATCCAGAAAAAACCAACAAGGATTATGTAGCAGAATTAAAAGCTCCGAATCTTAAAAATGAATTTTCTGATCTGTCCTATATCTTTGATTATGTCTGGTATGGAGAATTCAATATTGATGAGCAGAGTTATCAGAAATTTAAAAATCAGTATCAGGCATTTAAACCATAATCCCAATCACCATGAATAAGACTTTCAGAATATATGCTGTAATCTTCATCGTAGTGATGGTTATTTTGGCATTGCTTGAAGTTAACAAAAAAGAAACCACCAACTGGCGTAAAAATTTTGACATCAATGAGAAGTCTCCTTTTGGCCTGTTTGTTTTTAATAATGAAGCCAAGGATCTTTTTAAGAACCATCTGAAAAAGATTGATCAGGCTCCTTATGAATATTATAGCCAGCACAAAAAAAGCAGCCACAATATTGTTGTTATCGAAAACGATATTGATGGTGAATCCTGGAAGAAAATTCTGGATCAGGTATCGAAAGGCTCGGATGCATTGTTGATTGTGAGCCGTATGCCTAAGGAAATTTCAGATAGCATTGGATTTTATGATTCGGAAATATCCTTTGAAGAGCAGAATGTATTGAAACTTACCGATACGAAATATCAGAATGATTTTATTAAATTGGATAAATTTCCGTCTGGGAGAGGATTCTCATTCATTAAACCGGATGTTGAAGTACTTGGGAAAACGGTAGAGGATAAAAATACGGATCAGGCCAACTTTATTAAAGTAAAATTTGGAAAAGGAAATATGTATGTTCACAGTGAACCTCTTTTTCTCACCAATTATTATTTGTTGAAACCCGGAAGTATAAAATATGCACAGGATGTTTTCTCATATCTTCAGGATAGAGAAACGCTTTGGTTTGTAGAGGGTGGGACCAAGGCTTCAAGTTTCTTTATGAGATTTGTACTGGGAAATCCGGCTCTGAAATATGCCTGGTGGGTATTTCTGGGTGGATTAATTCTTTTTATCTTCTTTAATGCAAAAAGAAAACAAAGAATTGTACCTGTAATAGAGCCATTGCGGAATACCTCATTAGATTTTGTGAAAAGTATTGGAAATCTTTATCTGCAGGAGGGAGATTTTCATGATATGATGGCCAAAAAAGCTCAGTATTTCCTGAATAAGGTAAGAATGGATTTTCTTATTGATACTCAGAATTTAGATAGTGAATTTGCCAAGAAGCTGCAATTAAAGACCGGAAAGACAATGGAAATGATCAATGAAGCTATTCATCTTATCAAAAAAGCACAGGATCCTTATTCCAGTGTAATGAAAGAAGACCTGGTAAGAATGAATAAGCTGCTTGATGAAATACTAAAATAAGAGAATCCTAACAGGATGATTTAATAAAAGATAGAATGAGTTCTATCGGAAAACCAAAGATAAAAATTATGGAAAACTTTGATAACCAAGATATAGAAAATCAAACTTCTATAAACCTTAATAAAAATGAAGATCAGTTTCAGTCCCGTATTGATATGATTGAACTTCGCGCCAGCCTGGATAAAGTAAAAACCGAAATAGGCAAGGTGATTGTAGGACAGGAAAGCATGATAGAACATCTGTTAGCAGCTTTGCTTTCTAATGGCCATGTACTTATTGAGGGAGTACCCGGAGTAGCCAAAACAATTACAGCCAAGTTACTGGCAAAGACCATTGACGTAGGTTTCAGCAGAATTCAGTTTACGCCGGATTTGATGCCTTCCGATATCCTGGGAACTTCAATATTCAATGTGAAAAATTCAGAATTTGAATTTAAAAAAGGACCTATTTTTTCCAATTTTATATTAATTGATGAGATCAACAGATCGCCAGCGAAAACACAGGCTGCATTGTTTGAAGTAATGGAAGAAAGACAGATCACAATGGATGGTACCCGCTACATCATGGAGGAGCCATTTCTAGTTGTGGCTACTCAAAATCCAATAGAGCATGAAGGAACCTATAGACTTCCTGAAGCTCAGCTTGACCGTTTTCTATTCAAAATCAATGTAGGGTATCCTAATCTTGAACAGGAAATTACCATCATTAAGAACCAGCACGAAAGCAAAAAAGAAGATAAAACAGAAAGCGTAAACAAAGTGATTACTGCAGAACAACTGAAGGCGTATCAGCATTTGGTAAAGGAAATCATTGTAGAAGCTCAGTTGATGGAATATATTGCTAAAATTATCATTAACACCAGAGAAAATCAATTCTTATATCTTGGGGCTTCACCAAGAGCATCCTTAGCACTTCTTACTGCGTCCAAAGCCTTTGCCGCATTAAGAGGAAGAGACTTTGTAACTCCGGAAGATATTAAGGAAGCAAGTTATGCTGTACTAAGACATAGAGTAATCGTTTCTCCGGAAAGAGAAATGGAAGGCCTTACAGCCGATGAAATTATCCGTCAAATCTTAGAGGGAATAGAAATTCCTAGATAGGAGAGTAGATTGTAACTTATAATCTGCTACCCGCCACCTAAACAATGAAAAACTTATACATCAATACACGTTTCTTCTTTACACTCATCGGAGTGGGGATACTGTATGTTCTTGCATTTTTCTTTCCGGGGCTGATGTGGGTTGCCCATATTGTACTGTTGCTCTGTTTTCTTGCCGTCATGGTAGATTATCTGCTGATTTTTAATCAAAAAAATGCTTTGCAGGCACAGAGAATATTACCGGAGAAATTGTCCAATGGTGACGAAAATTTTGTAAAGATTGATATTAAAAATAATTACAGTTTTAAAATCACAACTAAAATTATCGATGAAATTCCGTTTCAATTTCAGAAAAGAGATTTCCTGATTGAAAAGCATATTAACCCGGGAGCAAATACTTTCTTCCAATATACTCTGGAACCTAAGGAAAGAGGAGAGTATCATTTTGGAAGCCTGAATATATATGCCTCGTCACCACTGGGATTAGTCTCAAAAAGATTTAATTTTCAAAAAGATGCAATGCTGGCGTCTTATCCATCCTTTGTTCACCTCAGAAAATATGAGCTGATGGCTTTACAGAGTGAATTCTTATTGGGAGGAATCAAGAAAGTAAGAAAGCTTGGGCATACCATGGAATTTGAGCAGATCAAGGAATACGTTCCCGGAGATGATATCAGAACAATTAACTGGAAAGCTACCTCCAAAGCCAATCGATTGATGGTCAATCAGTTTCAGGATGAAAAATCACAGCGTATTTTTATGTTGATTGATAAGGGACGAACAATGAAAATGCCTTTTAACGGATTAAGCTTATTGGATTATTCCATCAATGCTACGATGGCGCTGTCCCATATTATTTTAAGAAAAGGAGATAGAGCAGGAATGATGACGTTCTCAAAAAAGACCGAAAATAAAATTGCAGCAGAAAATAAATCCGGACAGCTGAAAAAAATATCGGAAGCGCTTTATAATATTAAAACAGATTTCTTTGAAAGTGATTTCAATCGTTTATATCAGGATGTGAAATACTCCATCAACCAGAGAAGTCTGATCCTGCTTTTTACCAACTTTGAAACTTTGGATGGCTTGAACCGCCAGTTGAAATACCTTCGTGGAATTGCAAAGAATCACCTATTGGTTGTGGTATTTTTCAAAAACTCGGAACTGCAGACTATGATTAACAAGAATCCCGAGAATATGCAGGAGATCTATGATGAAATTGTGGCCGAAAAATTTGAATTTGAAAAGAAACTCATCATTCAGGAACTTCGTAAGTATGGAATTTATACAGTGTATACCCTTCCTGAGAATTTGAATATTGATGTTATCAATAAATATCTGGAGATAAAAGCGAGAGGAATTTTATAACTTTGTAGAAGCAATAAGCAATAAATAATGAAAATTACACTTAACAGAATAAACGACGATTTTTTATTTGAATGTACAAATGCCCAGGGAAATTCAATTCTTTTGGATAATACTTCCCAGCCGGGAGCTAAAGGAGTTTCTCCAATGGAGAGTGTACTAATGGCAGTAGCAGGATGCAGCGGGATAGATGTGGTTTCTATTCTGAAGAAGCAGCGTCAGGAAATCAAGAGTTTTCAGGCAGAAGTAGAAGGAGAAAGAGTGCAGGTAGAAGATGCAAAACCTTTTAAATCAATCAACGTGAAATTTCTTTTAGAGGGAGAAATTGACCCTAAAAAAGCTCAAAAGGCTGCAGAATTGTCTTTTGAAAAGTATTGTTCTGTATCAAAAACTTTAGAACCGAATGTAGAAATCGGATACGAAGTCTATGTGAATGGAGAAAAAATTTAATCTCTGATATAAAAATAGAAAAAGCCGGATAATTTATCCGGCTTTTTTATTGCTCATTACCTATTAAAAGGTAAGTCTGGGTTTTATCAGTTTTGCTACAGTGGCAGTCCATCCTGTCTGGTGAGAAGCACCCACGCCACGTCCGTTATCTCCATGGAAATATTCGAAGAACGTAATGTAATCCTTAAAATGTTCATCATAATTAAACTTTGGATTTCCTCCATTAAAAGCACGTTGCCCATGTTCATCCTTTAAGAAGATAGAACAAAGTCTTTTACTGATGTTTTGGGCTACTTCATCAAGATTTTTCTTTTCACCACTTCCGGTTGGAAGTTCCACTTTCAGGCTATTTCCGTAATAATAATGGAAACGTTGTAAACTTTCCACGATCAGAAAATTAATTGGGAACCAGATGGGGCCACGCCAATTGCTGTTTCCTCCAAACATTCTGCTGTCACTTTCTGCAGGGGTATAGTACACCATATTTTCATTCCCATGTACAGAAAATACAAACGGGTTTTCCTCATATACCTTAGACATGGCACGGATTCCGTAGGAACTTAAAAATTCCTTTTCATCAAGCATTCTGCTTAAAACCTTTGTCAGTCTATTTTTACGAAGAATACTCATCAGGTGTTTTCGTCCCTGCCCTTCCTCATCCCAGTGAGACACAAGCTTGGTGAGTTCAGGTTTGTTTTTTAAGATCCATTCCATTCTGGTTTTGAAGTTGGGCATCTTTTCGAGCAATCGATGATCAACAATTTCTACGGCAAACAATGGAATTAATCCGACAATACTTCTCAATCTTAAAGAAACACTGTCTCCGTTCCCAAGTTGAAGAACATCATAGAAGAAACCGTCTTCCTCATTCCATAGGCCTTTTGTTCCTTCACCCAGATTCTCCATGGCCTCTGCGATGTAAAGATAATGTTCAAAGAATTTGATGGCCATATCTTCATATACCTGATAATATTGGGCAAGTTCCATGGCTATTCGCATCATATTTAAAGCATACATGGCCATCCAGCTTGTACCATCTGCCTGCTCAAGATGCTGGCCATCCTGTAATACCATATTTCTGTCAAAGGCTCCAATATTATCCAGCCCCAGGAAACCACCACCAAAAATATTCTTTCCGTTTTTATCCTTTCGGTTCACCCACCATGTAAAGTTCAGGAGAAGTTTTTGAAAGACTTTCTCTAAAAACAACAAATCAGGTTTGCCGTTATTTTTCTCATCAATTTTAAAAACCCTGAAGCAGGACCATGCATGTACAGGAGGATTCACATCACTCATATTCCATTCATAGGCAGGAAGCTGTCCGTTGGGGTGCATGTACCATTCCTTGGTAAGAAGTAAAAGCTGTCCTTTTGCAAACTCTGCATCAATGATGGATAAAGGAACACAGTGAAATGCAAGATCCCATGTTGCATACCAGGGATATTCCCACTTATCAGGCATGGAAATAATATCCTTATTGTGGAGATGATTCCATTCCGTATTTCTTACATATTCATTAAAATTTCTGGGAGCTTCAAAATTAGGGTCACCTTTCAGCCATTTCCCGATATTGTAGTGATAAAACTGTTTATTCCAAAGAAGTCCTGCAAAAGCTTGTCTCTGCACATTCTTCTCATCCTCGTTTGTTGTATCGGTTTGAACCTCGCGGTAAAACTCCTCAGCTTCAGATTTTCTGATACTGAAGATTTCATCAAACCTCTCAAAAGGTTCAGCAGTTGGCTCAGGACAAAGCCTGAATTCAAACGTTTCAGATTGTCCCGCACCTATTATTTCATCAATCAAAAAAGAAGCCTTTGTTCCTCTTTTTTCAGGATTTACCGTATGGCTGCGATGAATAATAAAATCATTGATTCCATCTTTAAAATAAGTGTTTTCTGCCTGAGGAGCACCATACAACTTGGGTGTATTGGTTTCATTTTCACAGAATACCCTTTGTGTATTATCTTTTCTTGAATAAAACTTTTTGATAGAAATACTGTCGTGTTCAATATTAATACTTCCGTCATGGGAAGCATACATATCAGCTTTATAGGTGTTGTATCCCCATTTCCAGTTGTTTCTGAACCAGGCAGTAGGTGCAACTACAATGGGAGCATCATGCTGGCTTCTGTTGCAAATAGTAACTCTGACCAGAATATCATTGTGATCAGCCTTGCAGTATTCAATGAAAATATCAAAATACTCATCATGGTCAAAGATTCCAGTATCGAAGAGCTCATATTCCGGTTCCTGTTTACTGCGTCGTCCATTTTCGGCAACAAGTTCATCATAGGGAAATTCATTAATAGGATACTTGTAAACCATCTTCATATAGCTATGAGTAGGGGTATTATCCAGATAATAGAAAATTTCCTTAATATCTTCACCATGATTTCCCTGTGGATTACTCAATCCAAAGAAACGCTCCTTTACAATTTTATCTCTTTTATTCCAGAATGAAAAAGCAAAACAGAACAATTGCTTTACATCAGAAATTCCGGCAATACCTTCTTCTCCCCAGCGGTAGGTATAGCTTTCAGCATTATCATGATTGGTATAGTTCCATGCATTTCCATTGGTACTGTAGTCTTCACGTACATTTCCCCATTGCCGGTTGCTTACATAAGGTCCCCAGTTTTTCCATTTGGTATCTTGTAATCTTTCTTTTTCGGCGATCATATATCATCATTTTCCATACGAAGTTAGTTTTTTTGCAAAATAATTCCAATTCTTTCCATCTGAATAATTATTAATATGGTCTTGAAATACTTGTATTTAAAGGCTTTTTAAAATATTAAATTAATTTTTTTTTGATTTTAAAAGAAAAGAACTACCTTTGCACCATTCGTTCATTCAAATATTGAAAATGTTATCAAGAAAGGTTGAGGGATTAGACCCTATGAAACCTTAGCAACCCTTTGCGCAAGCAAAGAAGGTGCTACGTTCTACCAAAATTATTTTGGACAGATAACTTACTGAAGTTCTTTTCAGCCATTTCCTGTGGCATTTTCAATTGTATTAAAATAATAATATAATAGAATTGAAAACAGAACTAAACTATATTAATCTTTCGTATCAAACTTATTCTCAAAAGGAATACAATATCTCGTTAAGCTATGAGCTTTTCGGGAAAGACCTATTTACAGCTCCTATTATTTTAATTAATCATGCCTTAACCGGAAATTCAAGCGTATCCGGAGAGACAGGCTGGTGGAAGCAATTGGTAGGAGAAAATCAAATTGTTGATACGAATAAATACACCGTTCTGTGTTTCAATATCCCTGGAAATGGATATGATCATTTTTTAATTGAAGATTATGAAGACTTCACGCCATCAGATATAGCCAATATATTTCTGAAAGGGCTGGAAGCTTTACATATCAAAAACCTATATGCCATTATTGGCGGCTCTCTTGGAGGAGGAATTGCATGGGAAATGCTTGCAAAGCAACCTAAGCTTGCGGAAATCTTTATTCCTATAGCCTGTGATTACAGAACTCACGATTGGCTTCATGCACAATGTCTGGTTCAGAAATTTTTATTGAATGATAAAGATGAGCCACTACAAAAAGCAAGAATTCATGCCATGTTGTGTTATAGAACTCCAGAATCTCTTAACGATAGATTTCAAAATAAATACAATAAGGAAAAGCAACGCTTAGAATCAGAAGACTGGTTAGTTTATCATGGTAATGCATTAAACGAAAGGTTTAGTTTACAAGCCTACAAGCTCATGAATCATTTGCTGATGAATATTAATGCTGATGAAGCTGCACTCGAGAAAATAGAAGCACGAATGCACATGATCTCCGTAGATACCGACTTATTCTTTCCCGCTTTTGAAATCCGAATGTGTTTTGAGAACTTAAAAAAGAAAAAAGAGAATATTTCTTATCACGAGATCCAATCTATGCACGGGCACGATGCCTTCCTAATGGAATATCAACAATTAAATAATATAATAAAAAACATTTTATATAGTAATGAAAAAGGCTAACGAAATAAAATTTTTAAAGAACAGATCAATCGTCAAATTTGAAGGAGAAGATTTCCTAGGAGAAATCGGAATTGACGGACGAATTTTTAAAGCGCTTACTTTAGCGCGTATCAGTGTAGGAGTAATCTCTCAGCAAGCCATAGAAAACGGAATTTCTATTTTGGTTCAGGAAAATGATGCAGAAAAAGCCGTTGCTTGTCTTATCGATGAATTTGAAGCAGAAAGAAAATCAGGAAAAGTTTCACAAATTTATAGTATTAATAATGTTTCTGTCATTGGTTTTGTAGCAGAAGATTTCAATAAAGTTTTTGCCGAACTGGCCAGAAACAACGTTTTCCCATTACTTTTAAATCAGGTAGCAGGAGAAAACAGAGTGAATATTGTGGTGACTTCTTCGCAGGATGAAAAAACAAAAAATATCATAGAGTCCGAAATTTTCAAAAAGCCAAAGCCCGTTCATCTGGCCATCATTGGGCATGGTAACGTGGGGAAAACTTTGATAGAACAGGTTCTGGAATCTTCAGAAGAAATAAAAAGACGTAAAAAAATAGACCTGAAGGTTGTTGCAGTAGCTAACTCAAAGAAAATTGCCTTCAACAAAAAAGGTTTTGATGCCAACTGGGCAGATGAGGTTTTAACTGCAGAACATCCGTCAAGCATTCAGGAGCTGATTAATTTTTCTAATGAAAATCAATTAGAAAACCTGATTGTTGTGGATAACACTGCAAGTAAGGATTTTGTTAAAAACTATCACGCTTTGGCAGAAAATGGATTTGATTTAGTCTCTTCCAACAAAATTTTCAACACTCTTCCTATCGAGGAATATAGAAAACTAAGATATACGTTAAGCAAAAATAACAGACGTTATCTGTATGAGACCAATGTAGGAGCGGGTCTTCCGTTAATTGATACCATTAAATTATTACACCTTTCAGGAGAAAATATCACAAGAATCAAAGGGGTGTTCTCCGGAACATTGAGCTATGTTTTCAATAATTTTTCTTTGAGAAATAACAAATTCTCAACGATCATCAATGAGGCTTTAGAAAAAGGATACACAGAACCGGATCCAAGAGAAGACCTATCCGGAAATGATGTAGCAAGAAAATTATTGATTTTGGCAAGAGAGCTGGATCTAATCAATGAATTTGACGATATAAATATTCAAAATCTGGTCCCGGAAAGTTTACTTTCAGTTTCAAAACCAGAATTCCTTTCCAGACTTGAAGAATTGGATGAAGAATACCAGAAAATTAAAGAAAATCAAGAGCCTGGTCATGTATTGAGATATGTTGGTGATCTACACGGTGACTTACAGAAAGACAAAGGCGAATTGGATGTAAAACTGATTTCTGTGCCTGCTACTTCAGCCTTAGGACAGTTGAAAGGTTCCGATTCTATTTTTGAGATTTATACAGAAAGTTATGGAGAAAACCCAATTGTAATTATGGGAGCCGGAGCCGGAGCACAAGTAACTGCAAGAGGAGTATTCGGAGATATTTTAAGAGTAAGTGAAACAAAATAATAATGTACCAATATAACAATGTATCAGTTTACCAATAATAGTTATTGTCATTCTGAGCGTAGCGAAGAATCTCATTGTTACATTATTAGACTGCTACATTGTTACATTAATTAAAACTATATGGAAAATTTTGAAACATCAGCAATAAGAACCCAAACTGAAAGAAGTCAGTTTGACGAGCATTCTACGCCATTATACCTTACTTCCAGTTTTATATTTCAGGATGCTGAGGATATGAGAGCAAGTTTTGCTGAAGAAAAACCTAAAAACTTATACAGTCGCTTTTCCAATCCAAATGTAACGGAATTTACAGATAAAATTGCAAAAATGGAAGGCGCAGAAGCCGGATATGCATTTGCTACAGGAATGGCTGCCATCTATTCAACATTTGCAGCGTTATTGAGTGCGGGGGACCATATTGTAAGCTGCCAGTCGGTTTTTGGATCTACCCACACCTTATTTACCAAGTATTTTCCGAAATGGAATATTGAAACTACTTATTTCAAGGCCGGAGATGCAGAGAATGTTGAGAAATACATTAAACCTAATACAAAAGTACTATACCTTGAAACACCTACCAATCCTGCTATAGAAATTCTGGACCTGGAGTTTTTTGGGAAGATTGCTAAAAAACATAATCTGATATTTATTGTAGATAACTGTTTTGCAACACCTTATCTTCAGCAGCCTATTAAATATGGTGCAGATGTTGTTGTACACTCTGCAACGAAGTTGATTGACGGGCAGGGAAGAGTATTGGGAGGAATAGCAGTAGGTAAAGAAGACCTGATCAGAGAAATCTATCTTTTCGCAAGAAATACAGGTCCCGCTCTGTCTCCTTTTAATGCATGGGTATTATCAAAAAGCTTAGAAACATTGGCTATCCGCGTGGAAAAACACTGCGAAAATGCTTTGAAAGTAGCTGAGTTTTTAGAAAGCCATCCTAATGTGGAATTGGTAAAATATCCGTTCCTCAAATCCCATCCTAGCTATGAAGTAGCCAAGAAACAAATGAAACTTGGTGGTAACATTGTTGCTTTTGAAATAAAAGGCGGAATAGAGGGTGGAAGAAACTTCTTGGACAAGATACAAATGTGTTCGCTTTCTGCTAACCTTGGTGATACAAGAACGATCGTTACTCATCCGGCATCCACCACACACTCCAAATTGTCAGATGAAGAAAGAAATGAAGTAGGAATTACAGCAGGATTAGTTCGCTGCTCTGTAGGATTAGAGAATGTAGAGGATATCATTGCGGATTTAAAGCAAGCTTTAGGCTAATCGAAAGATAATAGTTGACCATTGATACCTAGATGATGAGTAGAGACTGTACAGAGCTAGAAGTTTGGATACAAGGAAAAAAGTTGGTGAACCTGGCTTATATTTTAACCACAAGATTTCCTAAGAAAGAATTATTTGATTTAACCAGTCAGGTAAGAAGAATTGCCACTTCAGTTCCATTAAACATAGCTGAAGGATACGAAAGAAGAACTTCTAAAGATGATGCATTACAATTTTTGCATGCTGCTCAAGAGTCTCTCTATGAATTGGAAACTAAATTTGGGGTCGCCTTAGATCAGAAATATGTTTCTAATGTGAATTTTGAAATCATTAGTAAAAAAATTCACTTGTCTAAAAAATTGACGAGCGGATTTATAAATTATTACAAAAAGATAGAAAATGAAAAATTCAGAACAATTATATAAAGCCTTATCCGAAAGAATTTTAATTCTTGATGGGGCAATGGGAACAATGCTTCAGAGATATAAGTTCGAAGAAGAAGATTACCGTGGGGAACGTTTCAAAGACTGGGAACATCCGGTAAAGGGAAATAATGACCTACTTTCCCTTACCCAGCCTCATGCCATTGAAGAAGTTCACAAAAAGTATCTGGAAGCAGATGCAGATATCATTGAAACCAATACATTCTCCGGAACTACAATTGCCATGGCAGATTATCACATGGAAGATCTGGTTTATGAACTGAACTATGAGTCTGCAAAAATTGCCAGAAAAGTCTGTGATGAATTTACAGCCAAAAACCCTGATAAACCAAGATTTGTAGCAGGATCCATTGGGCCTACAAACAGAACGGCAAGTTTAAGTCCTGATGTAAACGATCCCGGATATAGAGCCATAACATTCGAAGAACTGAGGGTTGCTTACAGACAGCAGTGTGAAGCACTATTAGACGGAGGGTCAGACATTCTGTTAGTAGAAACCATCTTTGATACTCTGAATGCCAAGGCTGCTTTGTTCGCCATTGATGAACTGCAAGACGAAAGGGGAATTAAAATTCCAATTATGGTTTCAGGAACTATCACAGATGCTTCAGGAAGAACCTTGAGCGGGCAGACAGCAGATGCCTTCTTAATTTCAGTTTCCCATTTGAATTTATTAAGCGTGGGATTCAACTGTGCTTTGGGAGCAGATCAGTTAACACCTTATCTGGAAACCTTGGCCCATAATTCAGAATTTTATATTTCAGCTTATCCGAATGCCGGTTTACCCAATGCTTTTGGAAAATATGATGAAACTCCGGAAGATATGGCCAGACAGATCAAAGAATATGTAGAAAAAGGATTAATCAATATTATTGGAGGCTGTTGTGGTACCACGCCGGAACATATCAAAGCAATTGCTGATCTGGTGAAAACTTATCCACCAAGAAAATTGAAAGAATTTGTGTGATTTGATAGATTTTTTTAATTAAAATCAATAATGTAGGCTGAATTATAAATATTAACTTTAAATAAATCATAAAGTCTATTATAATGGAAAAGCCGATTTATTTAAAAGATTCAGATGATACAAAACTCTTTAATGAACTGAGAAAGAAAGTGAACCAACGAGTAGAGGCAATTCCTGAAAATAGGGAGATCTATATTCAAATCAAGGCGGTGATTTTACCCCTGATCTATGTAGGTTTATACTGGTTGGCTATTCTAAATGCAGAGAAACCTTGGGTTTATATACTGAGTTTTGTATTAATGGGGATTTCCTTGGTTTTAATTTATTTAAACCTGATTCATGAAGCAGCCCATAATAATATCTATAAAAGTAAAAGGCTGAACGGATGGGTGTTGCACATTTTTGACTTTATAGGAGCCAACTCTTATATCTGGAAAAAAAGACATATTGCAAGCCACCATGCATATCCGAATGTAGATGGATGGGATACAGACATAGAGCAGAGCGGGTTACTTTTAATAGTACCATGGATAAAAGCCAAAGGAGTTCAGAAGTATCAGCACAGGTTTTTCTTTTTAGTCTATCCGTTGTATTTATTTAACTGGATGTTTATAAGAGACTTTAGAGACTTCTTTGACAAGGAGAGAGTGATTTTAAAAACCCAGGGAAGAATACCTGTTGCGGAAAAAATAAAGATGGTTAGTTATAAGCTGTTTTACTTTTTTTATCAAATTATTGTTCCTGTTATGTTCTTTAAAGTATCAATTGGTTTGGCTTTTGGAGCTTGGTTTTTGCAGGTGATTGCAGCAAGTATTTTTGCATTGTTTGTTTTATTGCCTCTGCATCCGCTTCCTGACAATGCTTTTCCAAAATTGGATAAAGATAACGGACTTCCATTCAGCTGGCTTCGTCATCAATTGGAAGTGACAAATGATTTAAAAGAAAATAACTGGTTTGTAAGAAATGTATTAGGAAACTTTAATTTTCATGTGGCTCATCACCTTTTTCCTAACTACAGTTATATGTATTACAATGAGATCACAGAAGAAATAGAAGAATTTGCTAAAGAACACCACTTGGCATACAAAAGATTTCCGCTGTTAGCCGCTTTAGGTAAGCACAGGGATTTATTGAGGCAGAATGCAAACAATGCCTACTATATTTTAGAAGAATAAAATAGATGAAGTATTTAAGATTATCAGGCCTTGAGCCTCTTATCATAACGCCGGAAAGTAATTTCATCAATGTTGGTGAGAGAACTAACGTTGCCGGTTCCAAAAAGTTTTTAAGACTAATTAAAGAAGAAAAGTTCTCTGAAGCATTAGACATTGCCCGTCATCAGGTAGAAGGAGGCGCGCAGATTCTTGATGTTAATTTTGATGATGGATTGATTGATGGAAAAGCTTCCATGGTTAAATTCCTGAACTTAATAGCATCAGAACCGGACATCGCAAGGATCCCTATCATGGTAGACTCTTCCAAATGGGAAATTTTGGAGGCAGGTCTTCAGGTTGCACAGGGAAAATGTGTGGTAAACTCCATCAGTTTAAAAGAAGGAGAAGAAGAATTTATCAAGCATGCAAAAGCAATCAAGAGATATGGAGCAGCAGTTATTGTAATGGCATTTGATGAGGTAGGACAGGCTGACAATCTTGAGCGAAGAATCGAAATTTCCAAACGATCCTATGATATTCTGGTTAACCAAATAGGCTTTCCCGCTGAAGATATCATTTTTGACTTAAACATCTTCCCGGTTGCAACAGGTATGGATGAGCATAGAAGGAATGCCATCGAATTTATTGAAGCAACCCGATGGGTAAGACAAAATCTTCCATATGTCTCCGTAAGTGGGGGAGTGAGCAACGTTTCTTTCTCATTCCGAGGAAATGATACGGTAAGAGAAGCTATGCACTCGGTATTTCTTTACCATGCCATTCAGGCCGGGATGAATATCGGTATTGTAAACCCTGCCATGCTGGAGGTTTATGATGAAATTAATAAAGAGCTTTTAGAACTTGTAGAAGATGTAATTCTTGATAAAAGAGAAGATGCTACAGAAAGACTTCTCGATTATTCTGAAAAACATAAATCAGTTAAAAAAGAAAAGACCGAAGATCTTGAATGGAGAAACAACCCATTACAGGAAAGAATTACTTATGCTCTGGTAAAAGGTATTGACCGTTTTATAGAAGAAGACGTAGAAGAAGCCAGACAATTGGCAGCAAGACCACTCCATGTCATTGAAATCAATCTTATGACCGGAATGGGAGTGGTAGGAGATCTTTTCGGAAGCGGAAAAATGTTTTTACCACAAGTAGTGAAGTCTGCAAGGGTAATGAAAAAAGCGGTGGCCTATTTACAGCCTTACATTGAAGCTGAAAAAGATGGAACAAGACCTGCCAATGGAAAAATTTTAATGGCTACTGTAAAAGGAGACGTTCATGATATTGGTAAAAATATTGTGAGCGTTGTTTTGGGTTGTAACAATTATGAAATTGTAGACCTTGGAGTAATGGTACCGGCTGAAAAGATTATTCAGACAGCTATTGCAGAAAAAGTAGACGTAATCGGGTTAAGCGGATTGATTACACCAAGTCTGGATGAAATGGTGTACATCGCATCAGAATTAGAAAGACAAAATTTGAATTTTCCTTTGCTAATAGGTGGTGCAACAACTTCAAAAGCACATACCGCCGTGAAAATCGATTTAAAATATAAAAATGCAGTCGTTCACGTGAATGATGCATCCAGAGCCGTAAACGTGGTAAGCTCATTGCTTGGGGACAGAAATAAAGAATATGTTTCCGACCTAAAGAGCGATTATTCGGACTTTAGAGAAAAGTTTTTGAATAGACAGGTTGATAAAGATTATGTTTCCATTCAGGAAGCAAGAGAAAATCAATTTAAAATTGATTGGGAAAACGAAGAAATTTTCACTCCAAATAACTTGGGGATAACGGTTGTGGAGAACCAGGACCTTAATGAGCTTCTTCCTTTTATTGACTGGTCTCCGTTTTTCAGAAGCTGGGATCTTCACGGAAAATATCCAAATATCTTAGAAGATGAGGTGGTAGGTGTTCAGGCAAAAGAACTTTTCAAAGATGCTCAGGTTATTTTAAAAAGAATTTTAGACGAAAAGCTTCTAACGGCAAAAGCTATCTTCGGAATTTTTAAAGCCAATGCCAATGAGACGGATGATATCTTAATTTTTGATGAAAATAACAATGAGCAAGCCAAATTTTTAACCCTAAGACAGCAGGCTCAAAGATCAAAAGGAAAAGACTATTTAGCATTAAGCGACTTCATAGCACCACAAAGCTCCGGCAAAACCGATTATGTAGGGGCATTTTGTGTAACCACAGGTTTCGGAACAGATGAACTGTCTGCCGAATATGAAAAAGCAAATGATGATTATAACTCCATTATGGTAAAGGCTTTGGCTGACCGTTTTGCAGAAGCCTATGCCGAATTTTTGCACAAAAAAGTAAGAACAGAATATTGGGGCTATGCCAACCAGGAAAGTTTAAGCAATGAAGAGCTAATTGCTGAAAAATATAAGGGAGTTCGTCCTGCACCAGGGTATCCGGCCTGCCCGGACCACTTAGAAAAGAAAACAATCTGGGATCTTTTAAAAGTAGAAGAAAATACAGGAGTTTACCTTACAGAGAGCCTGGCGATGTTCCCAACAGCATCTGTTTCCGGATATTATTTCGGAAGCCCGCATGCGAAGTATTTCGGTTTAGGAAAAATTACAGAAGACCAGCTTAAGGATTATGCAGAAAGAAGAGGGTGTAGCATCCAGGAAGCGAAAAAATGGTTGTCACCAAATTTAGCAGATTAAAATTGACATGAAGATAACAGAACACATTAAAAACGCAAATGGAAAAACGTTATTCTCCTTAGAAGTGGTTCCGCCACAAAAGGGGATAGGTATTGAAGATCTCTATACAAACATAGATCCGTTGATGGAGTTCAAGCCTCCATTCATTGATGTAACTACTTCAAGAGAAGAATATATCTATCTCGACAAAGGAAATGGCCTCATGGAACGCCGTATCACAAGAATGCGCCCGGGAACACTGGGAATTTGCGCTGCCATTCAGCATAAATATAACGTAGATACAGTTCCTCATTTATTGTGTGGAGGCTTTACCAAAGAAGAAACCGAATACCTTCTGGTAGACTGTATGTACCTTGGAATAGATAATGTAATGGCGCTGAGAGGAGATGCCATGAAGGGACATCAGTATTTTGAGCCCACACAAGGCGGTCATGCCAGTGCAATGGATCTTGTCAACCAGATTAATAACTTAGGAAGAGGAAAATATCTCCACAATGAAGAACAGGTTTGTGATGAACTTAATAAATTCTGCATTGGGGTAGCAGGCTATCCGGAGAAGCATATGGAAGCGCCATCCATGAACTATGATTTAAAATGGCTAAAGCAAAAAGTAGATGCAGGAGCAGATTATATCGTTACCCAAATGTTTTTTGACAATAAAAAGTATATTGAATTCGTTCAGAAAGCAAGAGAAATGGGAATTACAGTTCCAATTATTCCGGGGATAAAGCCAATTGCCACAAAAAAACACTTGAAAATTCTTCCACAGGTATTCAAAATAGACCTTCCGGAAGAACTGATTACGGAAGTGGAAAATGCCAAAAATAATGAAGCAGTAAAGCAGATTGGAATAGAGTGGTCCATTGCCCAGTGCAAAGAACTTCTTGATTTTGGAGTACCTGTTCTACACTTTTACTCCATGGGGAAGAGTGATAATATTAAAAAAGTAGCCGGAGAGCTATTCTAATAAAAGTACCAAAAATGAAAGGAACCCTGTGAATTTTCACAGGGTTTTTATTTTTTTATTGATTTAAAAAGTTCACCAATTTAATCAGATCCTCCTCTTTGTTTAATTTAATTGAGTTTGATTTAAAGAATGCTTCCAGAGCTTCTTTCTTTTCAGGAAAGAATAACAGAATATCTTTCTCCTTTTTAGTTTTTCTAATGAGTCCTTTTGTTGTTTTAATATAATAAACAGGATCCAGTGTTCTGAAGAATGCTGCTTTCTCTGATGCGTAGGAATTAGCCGCAGGAACAACATCGTTAAACTTAGTCTTTACTTTCTTATAAAGTACATTACTTCCATGAACAAGCTCAAAAAAATAACCGCTTAGCTCATCTTTGGTGTCTAATAATACAATGGTATTTTTAGGTGAAGTAATTTCAATTCTGGAGAACTTTTCCTCTTTGGGAAGTACAAGGGGTTTTCCATCTTTTTGAAACTCTACTTCATCCAGATAGCTGTTATATCGTACGGCTGCTTTTTCATAGTTGTCTGAAATTTTAGCAAGCTGAAATTCGGTGTTGTGATAAGGAGAGCCAATGATCTCATCATATTTTAATGACCTCCCCGAGTTTTCAGATTTTACTCCAAATACAGCATGATCTCCTCCAAGGCTATTTACCGAAAGGGTACTTGAATAGCTAGATTTATAGCCGCTTGGGGTAAAGTTTTGTGAATAAGTAATACTAAAAGATATTAATAAAATACTAATAATAACTTTTTTCATTTTATATGGTTTATTTTAGTTTTTTTTAAAAAATATAAGTTCTGTTCTCTCACTATTGAAAGAATGAAAAATCTAGAACAAAGAATTATTTAATTATAGATAAGGATGCCTTTCAAACGTTTTATTTCTGTCAAATAAATACCGGTAAGTAGCCAGTTTTCTGGTCACGGTGGTATCAAGAGTTTCTGCAATCTTGATCATTTTCGGGTTGAAATCGCCAATCCATTGAAGTTCAGTAATCTTAAAATCAGTATGCTTTCTCAGGTGCTGTGTGCCTTCCCAGATCATGTAGCCGTCAATTCCTTTTCTTTGCCATTCCGGAACCACTCCAAAGACAAGACCTACCATTTTTTCATTCTTTTTAAATTGCTTCAAAAAGAGCAGCTTAATCTTTTCAAAAATTCCAAACTTTCCGTTGAGGTATTTAAACCATTGATTCAGATCCGGAATATTGATCCACATGGCAATAGGAGTTTCATTTTCATAAACAAACCAGGAGATATGTTCATTAATGATAGGCTTCATCGTATTAAACATTTTCAGGACTTTGGCCTCTTCCAGTTGTTTCCCCTCTCCATGAGATGCCCAGGCCTTATTATAAACTTCTGTAAAGTCTTTTGCAAACTTTCCTAGGTTATTCTTTTTCATGGGCCGGGCTGAAATAGCAGGATTTCTTCTGTTTCTTTCATAGGCAATGGTGAAAACCCGTGAAACTTCAGCAAAAATGGGCCTTGTAAAGCAAAGCTGTTCAAAATAAACTTGTAGACCATAGTTTTCAAAAAGTTCTTTGTAGTAAGGGAAATTGTAGTTCATCCCAAACAAAGGCTCCCCGAAACCTTCAATCAAAAGTCCCCAGAATTTATCACGTTCTCCAAAGTTAATGGGGCCATCCATAGCTTCCATTCCTCTTTCCTGAAGCCAGTTTTTACAATGATCAAAAATAAAATTAGCCGTTGCCTGATCATGAATACAATCAAAAAAACCGAACCCTCCCGTCGGCTGATCCTGTTCATAGCAGTTATTGATAAAAACAGCCACTTTACCAACTGTTTTATGATCTTTTTTAAACAAAAACCTTTTACATTCCCCACTCTTGAAGAATTTGTTTTTTTCAGGGTTGAAAATCTCCTCAATATGGTTGTCTAAAGGGCGTATATAATTTTTGTCGTGCTGATAAAGTTGTGTCGGGAATACTAAAAATTCCTTTTTTTGGTGTTGGTTTTGTACTTCTTCGACAATAATCATAGGTTTTCTAATCAGAGTAGGTTATAAAAGATAACGTTTTTCATTCAATTGAAATCGATGAAACAATATTATCCGTATTTTTGCTGCAAATTAAATAAAAATGGTTGATTTTACTGATAACGACGATGATATTTTCACTGGAAAAGAACATACGCCTATAAGGAAAGATGCTTTTGATAAATCGCCACAGGAAAAAATAGAAAAAATTACTGAGCTTTTTGGTGAGATTATGGAAACATTAGGATTAGATATGACTGATGACTCTCTAAAAGACTCTCCGAAGCGTGTTGCCAAAATGTATGTGAATGAAATTTTCGGAGGACTTCTTCCTGAAAATAAACCGGGGATTTCTACATTTTCAAACAAATATAAATACCGTCAGATGCTGGTGGAAAAAGATATCACCGTATATTCTTTTTGTGAACACCACTTTTTACCAATTATAGGGAGAGCGCATGTGGCCTATATTTCAAACGGGGAGGTAATTGGTCTTTCAAAGATTAACAGAATTGTGGATTATTATGCAAAAAGACCACAAGTTCAGGAAAGACTTACAATGCAGATTGTAGACGCTTTGAAAGAAGCATTGGGAACCAAAGATGTTGCCTGTATCATTGATGCAAAACATCTTTGTGTAAATTGCAGAGGAATTAAAGATACGGCAAGTTCTACCATTACAGCAGAATTGAGCGGTATATTCAGAACAAACCCTATTACAAGACAAGAATTCTTACATTATGTAGGAAGCCATGCTAAACTAGATTATTAGTAATGAACTATCAGGTCCTTAAGAATATTGTAGACGCTGAATTTCAGAGATTTCAAATGATTTCTGAAGAAGAGTGGGCATACAAGGTTACACCGGAGAAATGGTCTAAAAAAGAAATTATTGGACACCTTTGTGATAGCGCTTTTACAAATATCCGTAGATTTGTAGTAACTCAATATAAAGAGAACGAGAATATTGTATATGATCAGAATGCTTGGGTAAAAGCTCAGAACTATCAAAATGTTCCGGCTTCAGAGCTGATTAACCTGTGGAAGTCTTTGAATTATCAGATTGTTCATGTAGTAGAAAATATTCCTGATGAAGCCCTACAAAAGACTTGTGATACTACCAAAACAGAACCTAAGGTCTTTACACTGGAATTCATCATTAAGGATTATATAGATCATTTGCAGCATCATTTAGAAACTATTTAATTATGATACAATTTAAAAAGGTTTCAGATAAAATTTTTATTGCAACAATTATTTGTTGTAGTCAAATTATTTTGACTAATTTTTAAAACTTAATTATTTGAATCTTTGAACTTAAAAAAATGCAATTAAAAATTTATAACTCGCTTACAGCGGAAAAAGAAATATTCAAACCTATTTTAGACGGAAATGTTGGCATGTATGTCTGCGGACCTACAGTGTATAGCAATGTGCACTTGGGAAATGTAAGAACTTTTCTTTCATTCGATTTTATTTACCGTACCTTAATGCATTTAGGGTATAAAGTAAGATATGTAAGAAATATTACCGATGCAGGGCACCTTACCGATGATGGAAACGTTGATAACGACAGATTCGTAAAACAAACCCGACTTGAAAAGTTGGAGCCAATGGAAATTGTACAGAAATATACTGTTGATTTTCATAAAGTATTAGATATGTTCAACCTGCTTCCTCCTAATATTGAGCCTACTGCAACAGGCCATATTGTAGAGCAGATAGAACTGACCCAAAAATTAATAGAACGTGGCTTTGCCTATGAAAGCAATGGTTCAGTATACTTTGATGTATTGGAATACAACAAAAGAGGACTGAACTATGGTGAACTTTCAAAACGTAATATAGAAGAACTTTTTGCAAATACCCGTGACCTTGACGGACAGGGAGAAAAGAAAAACCCTCAGGACTTTGCTCTTTGGAAAAAAGCATCTCCGGCTCACATTATGAGATGGAATTCCCCTTGGGGAGAAGGTTTTCCGGGATGGCATCTTGAGTGTACTGCAATGAGTACTAAATATTTAGGTGAAACTTTTGATATTCACGGAGGTGGAATGGATCTGAAATTCCCACACCATGAATGTGAGATTGCACAAGGAAAAGCTTGCAATGATGCAGCTCCCGTAAACTATTGGATGCATGCCAACATGCTGACAATGAACTCTCAACGTATGAGTAAGTCTACAGGAAATTATATTCTTCCAATGCAGCTGGTTACAGGAGACAATGACTTCTTTGAAAAACCTTTTCACCCTTCAATCGTACGTTTTTGTTTCTTACAGGCGCATTACAGAAGCGTTTTGGATATTTCCAACGATGCCATGATTGCCAGTGAGAAAGGATTTATCAGATTAATGGAAGCTGTAAAAGTATTGAATACAATTACTCCTAATGATGAAAAACCATCTGGTTTCAGCCTTGCAGACTGGAAGAATAAATCTTATGAAGCTTTAACAGACGATTTCAATTCTCCAATCCTAATTGCTCACCTATTTGAAGCCGTGAAATACATCTTCGCTTTAAACGACGATAAGGAGACCATCTCAACAGAAGATCTTGAAGATTTAAAATTAACCTTAAATGCCTTTATCTTTGATGTGTTGGGGTTACAGAATGTAGAAGAAAACAACAATGAGAAGCTAGATCAAACATTAAAAGTTTTGATCGAATTGAGAAATCAGGCAAGAAAATCCAAAAACTTCGACCTTTCAGACCAGATCAGAGACAAGCTGCTAGCTGAAGGTATCGAATTAAAAGACGGAAGAGACGGAACATCTTATGTTCTAAGCTAAAAATATAAACTTAGGTTTTATCATATTTCCGTAAGGATCCCATATTTAGGATTCTTACGGAATTTTTTTTACCTTCAAACCTATCTATAATACAATGGTTGATACCACTTGGAGCCAAGTGTTCACCAATGATCCAATTTAAAAAGGAGCTTTATCCTGCTATTCACTTCTACTCCTCGCGCCAGGCGTCCCCAATCCAGGTCCACCCGCTTCCCGATCCCTGCTGCGGGGTAACCGTTGCTATCAGGGCTAGGGAAGATGTCGTATATATAAATATAATGTATAGGCATGTCTTTCATCACCCATTTCTCTCCATTTGCCTCCATATACTGTCCCCCTTCCACCGCTGCCCTGCGTTCCCAAACATTTGTTTAAAATCTTTCCCGCTGACTGCCAGCCCCTTATGGAAATATATGAACAAAATATGAACTTTATGTTAAATAAACTTGCGGGTTATGGCATAAGTTTCTATCTTTGCCCCACTGAAAACGAGAGTGGATCAGTAGCGCAGAAGAGCCTTTTGATAGGCAGAGACATTATAGACTA